>NZ_QWEG01000030.1 GCF_003515685.1 Neobacillus notoginsengisoli
ACCTCACGTACGGTTTGATGAGGGGGAACAGGAAAAGGACTTGCCCACTTGTCTGGCTTAGTAAGGTGGAACACCCTGAAACCCGAGGACAAGAAGGGCAAAGTCTAATTCCTGTTTTCTACTCTACAATTTTATTGCAAAAAACAGGTTTGACTTTGTATAGATAAGGGTAAAAAAGATAGTCCTTTCATCAAAGGGGTAGGGTTTTCTTACTGAATAGTTTGGAATTGACTCTTGATGATAGATATCATTTAATTGATATAAGGATATTTTTTGAAATATTTGTGAAATGTTGAAATCAAATTTTTTATATACTTTTTGGGACAAATACAAATACACATCCGGAAAGGTCAGGGAGGATTAAATGGACAACCTAATATTAGACTATATAAAGGAGCAAAAGAACGAGCTTACGAATGAATGGATGGCTAGGATGCGGACCGAGGCGGACGAGAGAGTCTTGAAGCTTGTTTCAGAACACGTCTTTAATGGGACTAGCGCCGAGTTTGTTGATTTGATAAGCTCGAGTCTCGGTGGATCCAAGGAAGAGTTCCGTTCAAAGCTGAGCGATTTTGCCGAGAAAGTAGTCCGGTTGGGCTGGCCGCTTCATTTTGTCATTGAAGGGGTCAAGACTTTCAGCAAAATGGTTTTTGAAGGGATGCAGGAAAAAGGATATGTCACGGACGAAAACCAAATGGCTGTCGTTTATGCCTTTGACCGATGGATCAGTCCACTTCAGAATGAAGTTGTCGATATTTATTCCCGGACGTGGGAGAGAACTGTTTCCCTCCAGAAAATAGCACTTCAGGAACTGTCAGCCCCTCTGATTCCCGTGTTTGAGAAAATCACCGTTATGCCGCTTATCGGCACAATTGATACGGAACGGGCAAAGCAAATTATGGAAAATCTCCTGACGGGGGTTGTAAGGCACGGGTCGGAGGTTGTGTTAATTGATATTACCGGTGTTCCGGTTGTCGATACGATGGTTGCGCATCATATTATCCAGGCGGCCGAGGCGGTGAGACTAGTCGGGGCAAAGTGCATGCTTGTCGGAATCAGGCCTGAAATCGCCCAGACGATTGTGAATCTTGGCATTGACCTGAACCAGTTTACAACGAAGAACACCCTGAAAAAGGGTGTTGAAGCCGCATTGGAACTTACAAACAGGAAAATAATCCAAGTGGAGGGTGCAAGATGAGAATGAGAATACCGATTTTAAAGCTTCATGATTGTTTGCTTGTTTCCATTCAATGGGAATTGGATGACCAGACCGCCCTTCAGTTCCAGGAGGATTTGCTCCATAAAATCCATGAAACAAGCGCCAACGGGGTTGTTATTGATATTACCTCGATCGATTTTATCGACTCCTTTATCGCGAAAGTACTAGGCGATGTCATAAGCATGTCCAAACTGATGGGAGCCAAGGTCGTAATTACGGGGATCCAGCCTGCGGTTGCAATTACACTGATTGAACTGGGAATCGGATTGGAAGATGTCCTGACGGCGCTAGACTTAGAAAAAGGTTTGGAGAAATTACAACAGGAATTGGGGGACTAGCTAAATGGGCATCCAATCCTGTGTGAAAATCCTGAATGAATGGGACATTGTGGCTGCCCGCCAGCTTGGCCGCAATGTTGCCAAGGAGCTTGGTTTCGGTACTGTGGACCAGGCGAGAATTACAACTGCAATAAGTGAGCTGGCTAGGAATATATACTTGTATGCCGGACAAGGGCAAATATGTATTGAGAAAATTTACGAAGGCTCGAAAGCGGGTCTGAAAGTAATCGCTGTTGACAGCGGCCCAGGAATAAGTGATATACGGCAGGTGATGGAAGATGGTTATTCTACCTCAGGAGGCCTTGGAGCTGGTTTGCCCGGGGTGAAGCGGTTAATGGACCAATTCGATATTATCTCATCACTTGAGAAAGGGACGGATATAAGAGCAGTAAAATGGCTCCGCTAGGGGGATGATTATGGATTTACGGGGAAAAATGGAAGAGAAATACAGGAATATCATCATTGATTACCTGAGGGACCAGTCAGAACAGACATTGTATCAAGGGCAGAAGTTCAGCAGGGAATTAATTGAAAAGAAAATTTCTCCAGAGGAAATCGTAAGTCTTCATAAAGGCCTCTTGCTTGATCTTTATCCCAATGTACCTGAGAGTGTCATTCATTCTTTTGACGTCCTTTTGGAAGTGATGGTCGGTTATGGGCTGGCCTATAGGGAACATCAAAGTCTTAGAAATAAACAAATGGAATTTCGGACAGAAATGGAGATAGCTGCTAACGTGCAGCAAACGCTGCTTGGAACGTCAATTCCTGTTGTCGAAGGGCTGGATATTGGAGCGATTAGTGTTCCGGCTAGGCATATGAACGGTGATTATTTCCATTTTGTTCTGGATGACCACCAATGTGTGAATGTTGCCATTGCTGATGTCATTGGCAAGGGAATCCCTGCGGCGCTTTGTATGTCGATGATAAAATATGCGATGGACAGCCTGCCTGAGAACAGGCATGCGCCGCATATGGTTCTCGAAAGCCTGAATAGAGTTGTTGAGCAAAACGTTGATCCAAGCATGTTTATCACCATGTTTTATGGAATGTACAACCCAAGCAATCATATTTTTTATTATTCCTCCGCGGGACATGAGCCGGGCTTTTATTACGATGCGCAAACGGGTGGATTTTCTGAAATGGAAGCGAAAGGGCTTCTGCTTGGTATTGATAAGAAAACGAAATATCAGCAATATGAACGGGAAGTCCATCCTGGTGATATGATTATCCTCATGTCGGATGGCGTAACGGAGTGCCGGACGGAAGAAGGTTTTCTTGAGAGGGACGCTTTGATTTCCAATATACGGAAATATATTCATCTTGATGCGCAAACAATTGTGAATAATATTTACAAAGACCTTGAAAGGCTCCAGGATTTCCAATTAAGGGATGATTTTACACTTATCATCTTAAAAAGGAACGTTTAACAGCCGTAGAAAAGGGTAAAGACTTTAAGCGGTAAATAAATAGACAAGGGGTGGGTCAAATTGGACATCAAATTAGATGTAAATGAATCCAATGATTTTGTTGAAATATATGTAAACGGTGAAATAGATGCCTACACAGCGCCAAAGCTTCGTGAAGCAGTATTTCCGCTGTCGGAAAAGAACGAAGTGAAAATGGTCATCGACCTTTCTGAGGTATCCTATATGGATAGTACAGGTCTTGGGGTTATTGTGGGTGTGTTTAAATCAGTCAGGAGCCATAATGGGGAATTTAAGCTTGTCGGCCTTTCTGAGCGGCTGATCAGACTTTTTGAAATTACGGGTCTGGCTGACATTATCGATATTAACAGCCAGATAGAGGGTGGAGTGCAATGAGCCAGGCGTTTGACTATATTGAAATGAAGATACCGGCGAAGCCCGAATACGTAGGAGTCATCCGCCTTACGCTTTCCGGTATTGCGAGCCGAATGGGTTTTTCCTATGACGATTTGGAAGACTTGAAAATTGCGACAAGTGAGGCATGTACCAATGCTGTCCAGCACGCATATAAAAACAATGAGCCAGGCGAAGTCATTGTTGGCTTCGGTCTTTATTCTGACCGTCTGGAGGTTATGGTGGCAGACAGCGGCCAGAGCTTTGACTTCGAATCTGCAAGACAGGGCCTTGGACGCTATGAGGATCGTGGTTCGGTAGAGTTTTTGCGTGAAGGAGGCTTAGGGCTATACCTGATTGAAACGCTGATGGATGAAGTCAGGATTCACCATAAGGAAGGTGTAACTGTCTTTATGACTAAGTACCTTGAAGGAGAGCAGGTGGAGACGGATGTCGAAACAATCTCAACCTAACTCTGCGGGGAAACAAGATGTAAACGAACTTATTAAAGCGTATCAGCTTCATGAGGATAAAGAAGCCCAAGAACAGCTTGTCCTTAACTACAAGAATTTGGTTGAAACAATCGCCCGTAAATATTCGAAGGGACGATCGTTCCATGAAGATATTGTCCAGGTTGGCATGATCGGCCTGCTTGGTGCAATCAGAAGGTATGATGAATCTTTTGGCAAAAGCTTCGAGGCTTTTGCGGTCCCGACAATCATCGGGGAAATCAAAAGGTTCCTGAGGGATAAAACTTGGAGTGTCCATGTCCCAAGGAGAATCAAAGAACTTGGGCCGAAAATCAAGACAACTGTCGAAGAACTGACAACGAAGCTCCATCGTTCTCCGAAAGTCATCGAAATCGCCGAAGCGCTTGAAGTATCCGAAGAAGAAGTACTCGAAGCGATGGAGATGGGCAAAAGCTACCAGGCGCTTTCGGTTGACCATTCCATCGAAGCGGATTCAGACGGCGGAACTGTAACGCTGCTCGATATTGTCGGCAGTATTGATGATGGATACGAGAAAATCAATCAGCGGCTCGTTTTGGAAAAGGTCCTTCACGTCCTAAACGACCGGGAAAAGAAAATCATCCAGTATACGTATCTGGAAAACATGAGCCAGAAGGATGCTGGTGACAGGCTTGGCATCTCCCAAATGCATGTATCCCGCTTGCAAAGAAGGGCGATAAAAAAGCTGCAGGAAGCAATAAACGCGGAAGCAAATAACTCGGAGTGCCTTTCATGAACCATCTCGTGAAGAGAAACATTGAAGTCTACGCACACCAGACAGCCAAAGAAGGAAAGTCTTATTGCGGCGACAGTTACTTTTTTCTTGCAACTGATGATTATTTCGTCTGTGTCCTGGCTGACGGCCTTGGAAGCGGGCAGTACGCCTACGAAGCTTCGCACGCAGCCGTTGTGGCGGTGGAAGAAAATCATCACGAAGATGTCGATACTTTAATGAAATTTTGCAACCAAGCCTTAGCCAATAAAAGAGGCGCAGCTGTTTCGGTATTGAAGGTTTATTTTCATGCAAGGGAATTTGTTTACAGCTGCGTAGGAAATATCCGCTTCTTTTTGTATTCATCAAAAGGAAAGCTCACATACCCCTTGCCAGTGACAGGCTACCTGTCCGGAAAACCGCAAACTTACCATACACAGCGATTTTCATATGATCCCCATTCCAAATTCCTGATTTTCTCAGATGGATACGAGTTCCAGGGGGTAAAAGCCCTATTAAAGGGGCTGTTCCCTGTCGAAATGATTGCAGATGAAATAAAACGTAAATACCAAACCAAATCAGATGATGCAACATTCATAGTCGGAAGCCTGCACTAGTGCGGGCTTTTCTTTTTGCAAAAATTGGCCCCTGCCCAAAGCCGACCGTCTCATATACCACACAAATCTCTTAGCGTCACCAAACTTCAGCTAGCAGCCTCCGCCGGTTTTTCCCTGTTCCAATAATTTGTTACAATAGAACCTGAAGCCCAGATGAGTGGAGGGAACGGTTAGGTGAACGAAACGATAACGATGCAAGATGAACTCGCGAAATTAATAGCAAATGAACAAGGTTTGGCACTGAAGCAAGTACATAATGTCATGGCTATGGTCAACGAAGGAAACACAGTTCCGTTTATAGCGCGTTACAGGAAGGAACAGACTGGGGCGCTTGATGAAGTGCAAATTCGCAATATATTGGATAGATGGCAATACCTTCAGAACCTAGAACAGCGAAAGGCAGAAATCCTTCGTTCCATATCAGAACAGGGGAAACTGACCGATGAACTTTCCATGCAAATTGGTAAAGCGGTCAAACTCCAGGAACTGGAGGACCTATACAGGCCATATAAACAGAAACGGCGGACAAGGGCGACCGTGGCGAAAGAGAAAGGCTTGGAGCCCTTGGCAGACTGGCTGCTGACGTTCTCTAGCGGCGATGTTGAAGTGAAAGCCCGTGAATTTTTATCGGAAGAAAAAGAAGTTCTTACGGTTGAAGATGCCCTTGCTGGCGCCAAGGATATCATCGCCGAGCGTGTTTCGGATGATCCGGAAAGCAGGAGATGGATCCGGAGGGAAACCTTCAAATCCGGGACAGTGGTATCTGTTGTGAAGGATGCCGAAAAAGACGAAAAGAAAGTTTTCGAGATGTATTACGAATATGAAGAGCCTGTTAGCAAAATTGTCCCACACCGGATTCTTGCTCTAAATCGCGGTGAAAAGGACGAAATAGTAAGGGTTGGGATTAAAGTGGGTTCTGACTCAATTCTTGCCAATCTATCCCGCAAATGGATTAAGAAAAACCATTCTCCGGCTGCGGCAGTTGTCCTTGAGGCAATTGAGGATGGATATAAAAGACTGATTCAGCCATCGATAGAACGGGAAATCCGCAATGAATTGGCCGAAAAGGCGGAGGAGCAGGCTATTCATATTTTTGCCGAAAACCTGCGCAAGCTGCTGCTTCAGCCTCCATTAAAAGGAAAGATTGTCTTGGCAGTTGATCCTGCCTACCGGACAGGATGCAAGCTGGCGGCCGTTGATGAAACAGGAAAGGTCCTTAAGATTGATGTCATTTATCCGCATCCGCCAGTTGCAAAGCGCCGGGAGGCAAAAGAAAAGTTCAAGGCCATTTTATCGGACTACAAAGTGGAAATGGTCGCGGTCGGTAATGGAACTGCTTCTAGGGAAACCGAACAGTTTGTCGCTGACATTTTGAAAGAAATGGATGATGAAATTTATTATTTGATTGTCAATGAGGCAGGAGCAAGTGTTTATTCCGCTTCCGACATAGCGCGTGAGGAATTCCCTAATTTGCAGGTTGAGGAACGGAGTGCTGTATCGATTGGAAGGCGCCTTCAGGATCCGCTTGCGGAACTTGTCAAAATTGACCCGAAATCGGTTGGAGTTGGACAGTACCAGCATGATGTTTCGCAAAAAAGACTGTCGGAATCACTCCACTTTGTTGTCGAAACAGCCGTTAACCAAGTGGGAGTGAATGTGAATACGGCATCACCTTCTTTGCTTCAATATGTAGCGGGGCTGACCAAAACAACAGCGACAAATATTGTTAAGCAGCGTGAAGAAGAGGGGAAATTCGTTAACCGGTCGCAGCTGAAGAAAATACCGCGCCTAGGGGCAAAGACATACGAACAGGCAATTGGGTTTTTACGAGTTTTGGATGGAACCGAACCGCTGGATCGGACTGGGATCCACCCTGAGAATTACAATGCGGTGAAAAAGCTGCTCGCAAGCTTTGGTTTTACAACAGAAGACCTTGGTAGCGTAAAGCTGAAGGAAGCACTCGGGAAGTTGGAAATTGCGAATACCGCAGCCGAGCTTTCGATCGGGGAAATCACCATGAAAGACATTGTTGATGCCTTGATTCGCCCTGAGCGGGACCCTCGGGATGAGTTGGACGCCCCTTTATTGAAAAAAGATGTTCTTAAGCTCGAGGATTTGCAAGCGGGGATGGAACTGCAAGGGACGGTTCGAAATGTTGTCGACTTCGGCGCATTTGTCGATGTAGGCGTCAAGCAGGACGGCCTTGTTCATATCAGTAAACTGAGAAACAAATTTGTGAAGCATCCGCTTGATGTTGTTTCGGTAGGTGATGTGGTGACAGTCTGGGTTGACTCGATTGATAAGCAAAAGGGCAGAGTGTCACTGACGATGATCGAGCCGGAAGCGAGTCTGTCATAGCCTATTGTTTTGTAACGTAAAAAATGGCGTGCCTGATAAAACGGGCACGTCTTTTTTATAGTCAACATCTGAGGCCTGGTCCTCGTCATTACTAAAGTGGATTCTTCTTCCGGTAAAAAAACCAGCACTGATTGAGAAGTCTAATTTGGTAACGGTTTTTTTCCAAAAAAGCACGCCTCATCCTATTTTGGAACCATGTCGGCATCCAAATCCCTCCCGCCAAGTATCATAACGTTTACATATTCTATGCTATAATAGGTTGTCATGTTATAAGGAAAGAGAGGAACGCGTGAAATGGAGGACCGGGAACTACAGGCGCTGACAGAAAAATTATCAAAAGAATTATTCGGTTTGCCCTTCATGCATAAGGCCGTATTCAATCCCAGATTAAAAACAACTGGCGGCCGGTATTTGCTTAAATCCCATAACATTGAAATAAATAAACGATATTTGGAACAGCTTGGCTATGAAGAGTTGATCGGCATTATTAAACATGAACTATGCCACTATCATCTTCACTTGGCTGGAAGAGGTTATAAGCATAGAGACGCAGACTTTCGTGCATTATTAAAGAAGGTGGAGGCTCCGCGATTTTGCGGCCAGCTTCCTGAAAAGGTAGCTAAGAGAACAAGCAGGAAAATAATTGTGTATGAATGTACTGTTTGTAAGACTGCATATACCAGAAGAAGAAACATGGACTTATCAAAATATGTGTGTGGTAAATGCCGGGGCAAACTAAGAAAAATAAAGGAAGTTTTGAGTGAGACGTAGCTGAATATCTACTTATACTTCTCGCCGAAAGCTAAGAAGACCCGCTCAAAATGCCAGAAAAAATAGCTAAAAATATCTTGCAGATCTTTCTTGACATTGATGTGCCTCGTCATTATAATGTAAAGAGTCGACGGGAGACAGTCCCGATTCGAAAACATATTCCGCAGTAGCTCAGTGGTAGAGCAATCGGCTGTTAACCGATCGGTCGTAGGTTCGAATCCTACCTGCGGAGCCATTAATGGGGAAGTACTCAAGAGGCTGAAGAGGCGCCCCTGCTAAGGGCGTAGGTCGGGTGACCGGCGCGAGGGTTCAAATCCCTCCTTCTCCGCTCGTCACTTTTTTATATGGCCCCTTGGTCAAGCGGTTAAGACACCGCCCTTTCACGGCGGTAACACGGGTTCGAATCCCGTAGGGGTCATTTTAATATTGGGCTATAGCCAAGCGGTAAGGCAACGGACTTTGACTCCGTCATTCGTAGGTTCGAATCCTGCTAGCCCAGCCATTTTTTAACTCAGTCGGTAGAGAAACGAGCGAAAGTTTCATGAATCAACTGTGAGTTGCGGAGCAGAACGGGAGTTTTGCGAAGCATCTAACTAAAACCGAAACAAAGTTTGGATAGTTATTTCATAACGAGCCATTAGCTCAGTCGGTAGAGCATCTGACTTTTAATCAGAGGGTCGAAGGTTCGAGTCCTTCATGGCTCACCATTTAAGCGGGTGTGGTGGAATTGGCAGACACGCTAGACTTAGGATCTAGTGCCGCAAGGCGTGGGGGTTCGACTCCCTTCACCCGCACCATAAAAAATTACCAGTTGCAAAATAAATTAATACATGATAAGATAGTTCTTGTCGCTGTTTTACAAAATGCGGTCGTGGCGGAATCGGCAGACGCGCTAGGTTGAGGGCCTAGTGGGGGCGACCCCGTGGAGGTTCAAGTCCTCTCGGCCGCACCAATTACCTTTTATAATTTATATTGGTAATATAAAAAAGGCTGTGCGCCCGTAGCTCAATTGGATAGAGCGTCTGACTACGGATCAGAAGGTTATGGGTTCGACTCCTTTCGGGCGCGCCAAATATATCGGGAAGTAGCTCAGCTTGGTAGAGCACTTGGTTTGGGACCAAGGGGTCGCAGGTTCGAATCCTGTCTTCCCGACCATAAGTAAATTTAATATTATATGCGGGTGTAGTTTAATGGTAAAACTCCAGCCTTCCAAGCTGATGTCGTGGGTTCGATTCCCATCACCCGCTCCATTGTTCTTTGAAAACTAAACAAACAAGCGTCAACAAACAATAATATAGTGATCTTTGGATCACTAGCCAACGTAACTTTATGAGCTAAACCCATACTCTTTCTTGGAGAGTTTGATCCTGGCTCAGGACGAACGCTGGCGGCGTGCCTAATACATGCAAGTCGAGCGAAAGTTTTAAAAGCTTGCTTTTGAAACTTTAGCGGCGGACGGGTGAGTAACACGTGGGCAACCTGCCTGTAAGACTGGGATAACTCCGGGAAACCGGGGCTAATACCGGATAATCCTTTTCCCTGCATAGGGAAGAGCTGAAAGACGGTTTCGGCTGTCACTTACAGATGGGCCCGCGGCGCATTAGCTAGTTGGTGGGGTAATGGCCCACCAAGGCGACGATGCGTAGCCGACCTGAGAGGGTGATCGGCCACACTGGGAC
>NZ_QWEG01000032.1 GCF_003515685.1 Neobacillus notoginsengisoli
GGGCACGCAGTCAATTAAGAAGTCTAACGCAAGGAAAGATGTCCACTGACGATTATATCGTCAAATATGAAGCATTATACCAGCAGGCAGCGATTGATGAATCGCATGCCATCTCTATTTTAGAAACCAACACCAGACGGAGCATCATAGCTCAGATCTTCAAGGAGGACAAACGGTCCCCTGTTTTATTTACATACCTCAAAGAAATCAGACGTGTCGGGGCCGCACAAGAAGCCCTCGACTTTGTTATGGGCTCCTCTTTCAGAAAGGTCGCATCACGCGATCCAGACGCTATGCAGATAGACGCCGCCCAGCGCGGATCGTCTTCTAAGAAAATGTCATGCTATAATTGTGGTGGAGACCACGGGGTCAAGAATTGCCCCAAACCTCGCATACAGTGCCCCTCATGCAAATGGCTAGGGGGCAAACACAAAAAGGAATGTGCCGGCGGCCGTAACGTACGTGTTGCCGAGCAGCCACAGGAACAGCCGAGAAGGGAAGCCCCACGGGGTCAGGATCCTTTTGCGGCTATACGCCACATGAACTATGACGAAATGCGTGCTTATTTCTGGGATATGAAAGATGTCCATGATAAGGGAAAAGGCCGTGCTGCATGAACGAACTGGGTGTTCGTGCAGCAACATTTGACGATTATCTATGTAACCGATTTTCTGTCCTTGAGGTTGAAGAACCTAGGGAAAGTACAGATGATACGGATACTTTTTCAAATTCTTTTCAATGCCAAACTGGGTCCTCTTCAGTGAAGGGGCTCGGCCGGGGCTTCAAACCGGTACTTAATTCAGTTTCAAACAAAACCCAAAAAAATACGCCAGATGAACAAATCCCAGACGAATTTTTCCTACGTACGTTGAACATGGAAAGGGAGATCTTAATGAAGATCAAAGTCGCACCCTCCCATGATAAGAAGTCTTTCATCTCTACCAACGCACTGCTCGATTGTGGTGCTAATGTAATATTTGTCGATAAGAAGTGGGCTATGGAGCAGAAGTTGCCACTTACGCCCCTACGTCACCCGATCCCCGTATTTAACGTTGATGGATCAAAGAACTCGGCTGGAAACGTCACACACTCCGTCGAGGTAATTATAGATTATGAAGGACACAGGGAACGTGTTACCGCCGAGGTTACGGATCTAGGACGTAATCAGATCATCCTCGGTTACACATGGCTAAAGAAGCACAATCCCGAAATAGATTGGTCTAAAGGCGAAGTCAAGATGACGAGGTGCCCCAGAAGCTGCCATCTATTAAAGGAAAAGAGTGTATTCCTACGTGTTCTGGAAAAGGAAGAAGAAGAGGCTGCCTACCATGCCTATGCAATACGTGCTAATATTGAGGCGCCTCCTAAGATTGAAAAGACTATAGAAGAGATGGTGCCTAGCGCATACCATCAATATTATGGACGGTTCTCTAAGGGAGAATCTGAACGCATGCCAGTCAGAAAACCTTGGGATCACGCGATCGACTTGAAGGAATCATTCGTTCCAAGAAAAGGAAGGATGATCCCCCTCTCAGTAGAAGAGCAGAAGGAAGTCTCTAGCTTCATTGATGAACAACTGAGGAAGGGCTACATACGACCTTCGAAGTCCCCACAGACATCCCCTGTTTTCTTTGTACCAAAGAAGGAAGGTACCAAACGCATGGTTCAAGATTATCGTTATCTAAACGAGCATACCGTCAAAAATAACTATCCGCTCCCGCTGATTTCCCAATTAGTGGATAAGCTTAAAGGAGCTAAATTATTCACAAAAATGGATCTACGATGGGGATACAATAATGTTCGCATCAAGGAAGGCGATGAGTGGAAAGCCGCCTTCGTATGCTTCCGCGGTGCATATGAACCCCTCGTTATGTATTTCGGTTTATGCAACTCGCCCGCCACGTTCCAAGCAATGATGAATGAAATCTTTGCCGATATGGATGACGTAGTGGTGGTATATATTGATGATCTATTAATATTCACAAAGACCAATGACGTCAAGGAGCACGAAAGAATCGTGAAGGAAGTCCTGCGTCGATTAGAAGAAAACGACCTATTTATCAAACCAGAAAAGTGTACCTTTACGGTACCAGAAGTAGAATTCCTCGGTATGATAGTAGGCCGAGATGGAATTAAGATGGACGACTCGAAGGTTAAGGCTATTCTCGAATGGCCTGCACCCAAGAATGTTAGAGGAGTTAGGAGTTTCCTCGGACTTGCCAACTTCTACCGAAGGTTTATCCAAGGGTATGCCCAAGTGGCTAGGCCCCTAAATGATCTCACGAAAAAGGATACACCCTTCGCATGGAAGGAGGCACAACAAGAAGCGTTTGATACGCTAAAACAGAAGTTTACGTCCGCTCCAATCCTTGCATTCCCAGATGAAGATAGTCGTTTCCGTCTTGAATGTGATGCCTCAGACTTTGCAACAGGCGGAGTCTTATCTATTGAAAAGAATGGCTCATGGCATCCAGTTGCCTATGCCTCACGGTCTATGACCCCTGAAGAGAGGAATTATCCAATCGCTGACAAAGAAATGCTCAGCATGATTCAGGCTCTCGAAGGATGGAGACATTATTTAGAAGGTGCTAAATATGAGTTCGAGATCTGGAATGATCACAAGAACCTCCAATATTTCATGAAAGCACAAGATCTCAACCGTCGCCAAGCGCGATGGGCACAGTATCTATCTAGATTTAACTTTAAGCTCGTCCACAAGCCAGGAACCTCAATGGGGAAGGCCGATGCCTTATCAAGAAGAGAAGATCATATGATCGGCATCGAGGACGATAACAAAGGAGTAACTATTATTACGCCGGAGAAGATTAGGGCGACCATCTTGATCTCCGATGAAGGCGATAAGATCAAACAACAGATTCTTGAAGCTACGTATAAGCTGAAGGAATCAGAAGAACAGAAGCTATGTGAGAAGTTCCACATCTGTGAAGAGAAAGATGGAATTCTCTATGACGCACATCAACGGATGTATGTGCCTGACGACGACGGTCTACGGCAATCTATTATTACACTTCATCACGACACTCCGGTTGCCGGACATCCAGGAGTAGAGAAGACGCTTAATCTGCTACAACGCAGCTATTTTTGGCCTCTGATGTCACAGCAGGTCAAGGATTATGTGTCCCGATGCGATAGATGTGCACGTATGAAAGGGAGTAACCAGCCTCCTGCCGGTAAATTAAACCCCTTGGAAGTGCCAAGCACACCTTGGGAAGACATATCAGCAGACTTCACGACAGATCTGCCTGATTCCAACGGGTTCGACTCCATTCTTGTAGTAATGGACAGGTTCTCAAAAGAAGTCGAATTCATTCCATGCCTGAAGACGACGACAGCCCTTGACACGGCTCGTCTATATTTACAACATGTCTGGAAGGCACATGGCCTACCTAGAACGATCATATCTGATCGTGGACCACAGTTTGCAGCCGAAGTTATGCGCGCACTGTGCAAGCGATTAGGTATTACCCCTAAATTATCTACAGCACATCACCCGCAGACAGATGGTCAGACGGAAAGAATGAATCGAGATCTAGAACAATATCTTCGGTTATTCTGTGCAGAGAAGGAAGGAGAATGGGCTGATTGGCTTGCCATCGCTCAATTCTCGTATAACACTAAAAGACAGGCTTCTACTAAGAAGACCCCTTTCGAAGTTACGCGGTCATATGCTCCAAGAATGGGCTTCGAGCAACATGTGTCTAAAGCACCAGCTGCTGATGACTTTGCCGAAGAAATGGCCAAGACTTTGAAGGAAACTAGAGATAATTTAATTGATGCTCAGAAGCGTATGAAGATCCAAGCTGATAAGCACAGATCAAAGGCCCCTGAATACGTCATTAGGGATAGGGTTTGGCTCAGCACAAGTAATCTCCGCTTGCCCTGCGCATCATGTAAATTAACCGAAAGATGGATCAGTCCCTATGAGATCACCAGACTGGTGGGAACAAATGCATTGACGCTTAAGCTCCCCAAATCTATGCGTATTCACCCTACGGTTAACATCTCACAGGTCAAGCCTTACAAAGAGCGCTTGCCAGGGCAACCAGTTGTTGCCCCTGGACCCATTGAAGTAACCGAAGGAAGGGAAGAAGAATATGAAGTAGATTATGTGGTTGACTCACGAAAGAGGGGTAACCGACTTGAATATTTAATCCATTGGAAGGGCTATACAGATGAAGATAGGACTTGGGAACCCGCTGGCAATTTAGGAAATGCTTCCGACGCGGTCGCTGCCTTCCACCGGGCTAACCCCTCTGCTCCTCGTAAGCTAAGAATGGCTTACCTAGATTTCCTCACTCTGTTCAAGCCGTTCGATAATTTAACCGTCCCATCAGCCCGTGACACTCCCTTTGATCGTCTGGAAGTCGATCCTTAGGAGGGGGGTAGTGTTACGATATGCTTTTTCCCCTATTTTTCCCGCTATTATCTGACGTCTTTTGACTTAGAAACGTCTAAGTCTCTTTATCTTATCTTATCTCGGACAGCCCCTATGCCGATCACACATATGCCTGGATCCCCTTGGATCTATGCCTCCCCTTCTACGTATGTTTCTCATCTCATTTCTATTTGATATTTAATGGCTGCCACACCTCACGGTGAACGCACCGATCGCATATACAATCGTGGCAGCATATGTTCCCCTCATGTCATGCTTCCCTTCCATTCCGCATGCACTTCCCTCATGTCCCGGGCTTTCATCTACCCTATGGCTATGTTAATACATGCCTCCTCCTCACGCTTTCTATGTTATCGACTAGATCTATGGTAAACAGGTACAAACCCCTATGTAGTATATATACCAGAATGCAGCGGACAGGAGAGGCATCGAATCCTCTTGTCCTTCACCCTCAGTACTCCTTGTCTGAGAGCAACTGTCCAGTGACGAACAGCCTTAGTGAGCGCCCCTATCAATGTGAGAGGCTGAGTGTTTCACTAGGATTCGATCATTATCACTAACTCTGTTCGCTACGATGCTTGCTGGACAAGACCAACGCAGGCAACAAGTAAAACCGTTTAACGTACTTGAAGAGAAGGCTCACGGACTAACGCTCAGTGGCACTGGCTAGTGTCTTTTTACAGATCATACGTATATCGCCCCGCCTCTTACGAAAGGGAGCGCGGAGGGCAACTCGATACATCCGGAGAGCAGTCGGCGTTGTCAGACAACGGTCAAGGGCAACGAGCAGACCAGGAAGCCAGGTCAGACGAAGAACAAGGACCTCGCTTGCCTCATACCAGAGAAGGAGAATTAGCCGCTCCCGCCCCTATTCACTCATCTCACCCCCTTTCTCAATCAGCTTCGGAAGATCCGAACGACGCGCTGTCAGCCGCCTACCCCCAGTTGCCG
>NZ_QWEG01000033.1 GCF_003515685.1 Neobacillus notoginsengisoli
ACCGTAGTCAGTCAGTCCGGCTTCTATCAGCATCACCGCTTCCTGAACTTCTTTCAGACCATCGATGGCCATACGACCGGAGCCTATCCAGTCGCAGTTCCCCCAGGCACTGCGGGCTTCCTGAAAACTGAAGCGCGCTTTTGAAGGTAACGTCACCACGCGGCGAACGATGGCCTCTTCCAGCCAGCACAGAAACATCTGGCTCGCCTGACGGGATGCGACGAATTTTCGCCGCCCCATAAAGTACGCCCACGACTCGTTCGCACTGGCCCGTGCCGTGGAGTAGCTCATCTGGGCGTAATTCCGGGAAAGCTGCTCATACGAGACACCCAGCCCGGCAGCGATATACCGCAGCAGTGACTGCTCAAACACGGAGTAGCCGTTATCCGTATCCTGAGCCGTCTGCAGGTTCAGTGAGTCACCCGGCATCAGGTGCGGTACTTTTGCGCCTCCCAGCCGGACCGGCGCTGCGGCGTAATACGCGGCAATTTCACCAATCCAGCCGGTCAGCCTTTCCCGCTGCTCCTGACTGTTCGCGCCCAGAATAAAATCCATCGCTGACTGCGTATCCAGCTCACTCTCAATGGTGGCGGCATACATCGCCTTCACAATGGCGCTCTGCAGCTGCGTGTTCTGCAGCGTGTCGAGCATCTTCATCTGCTCCATCACGCTGTAAAACACATTTGCACCGCGAGTCTGCCCGTCCTCCACGGGTTCAAAAACGTGAATGAACGAGGCGCGCCCGCCGGGTAACTCACGGGGTATCCATGTCCATTTCTGCGGCATCCAGCCAGGATACCCGTCCTCGCTGACGTAATATCCCAGCGCCGCACCGCTGTCATTAATCTGCACACCGGCACGGCAGTTCCGGCTGTCGCCGGTATTGTTCGGGTTGCTGATGCGCTTCGGGCTGACCATCCGGAACTGTGTCCGGAAAAGCCGCGACGAACTGGTATCCCAGGTGGCCTGAACGAACAGTTCACCGTTAAAGGCGTGCATGGCCACACCTTCCCGAATCATCATGGTAAACGTGCGTTTTCGCTCAACGTCAATGCAGCAGCAGTCATCCTCGGCAAACTCTTTCCATGCCGCTTCAACCTCGCGGGAAAAGGCACGGGCTTCTTCCTCCCCGATGCCCAGATAGCGCCAGCTTGGGCGATGACTGAGCCGGAAAAAAGACCCGACGATATGATCCTGATGCAGCTGGATGGCGTTGGCGGCATAGCCGTTATTGCGTACCAGATCGTCTGCGCGGGCATTGCCACGGGTAAAGTTGGGCAACAGGGCTGCATCCACACTTTCACTCGGTGGGTTCCACGACCGCAACTGCCCTCCAAATCCGCTGCCACCGCCGTGATAACCGGCATATTCGCGCAGCGATGTCATGCCGTCCGGCCCCAGAAGGGTGGGAATGGTGGGCGTTTTCATACATAAAATCCTGCAGGTCCCCTGCGTCGCTGTGTCATGCCGGTCTGCACTTCCAGCTCTGCAATATATTTTTTCAGGTCAGACACGGAAGTGGCCGTAAACTCCACCCTTCGTCCGTCTTTCTGTACTGTTGCCACCCGTTTACCTGTCATCAGGTCATGCAGTGCCGCACGGGCAGCGGCAAGTTCTTCCTGTCGCGTCATTCATCCTCTCCGGATAAGGCACGGGCGTAATCTGCCAGTGTTTTCTTGTTGGTTGCTGCACCATCCTCTTCCTGCAGGCTCGCCAGCAGCGCACTGAGATCCAGCTGCCAGCGGGAAATACTGATGCGCAGCGCCGCCAGCGCATAAACGAAGCAGTCGAGTGCCTCATTGCGTCGCTTTTTGCTGTCCCACAGTATTTTTTTCCTGCCATCCACCCATTTTTCGACCTGCTCTTCAGCAGTCAGCTGCTGCGCTTCGGTCAGATCAAAAATATCCGGGTTATTCGGGAAGTGAACGGCACCGGGAAGCGGTTCATCCCCTTCCGGCGTCAGTGTGAAGCGGTTATAAATCTGCTCTTTCGCGGTATCCGTACCGATTTCGGTAAGGTAAACCCCGTTTTTGTTTCGCTTACGTGGCATGCTGGCCACCGGCTTTCCGTAGACGGATGCCCCTTTAATGGGGATCACCCGGAACAGCCCATGTTTTTTCGAGCGTTCATACACAATGGTCGGGTCAATCCCGCCAGTATCCCAGCAGATACGGGATATCGACATTTCTGCACCATTCCGGCGGGTATAGGTTTTATTGATGGCCTCATCCACACGCAGCAGCGTCTGTTCATCGTCGTGGCGGCCCATAATAATCTGCCGGTCAATCAGCCAGCTTTCCTCACCCGGCCCCCATCCCCATACGCGCATTTCGTAGCGGTCCAGCTGGGAGTCGATACCGGCGGTCAGGTAAGCCACACGGTCAGGAACGGGCGCTGAATAATGCTCTTTCCGCTCTGCCATCACTTCAGCATCCGGACGTTCGCCAATTTTCGCCTCCCACGTCTCACCGAGCGTGGTGTTTACGAAGGTTTTACGTTTTCCCGTATCCCCTTTCGTTTTCATCCAGTCTTTGACAATCTGCACCCAGGTGGTGAACGGGCTGTACGCTGTCCAGATGTGAAAGGTCACACTGTCAGGTGGCTCAATCTCTTCACCGGATGACGAAAACCAGAGAATGCCATCACGGGTCCAGATCCCGGTCTTTTCGCAGATATAACGGGCATCAGTAAAGTCCAGCTCCTGCTGGCGGATGACGCAGGCATTATGCTCGCAGAGATAAAACACGCTGGAGGGGTCATCCGGCGTCCATTTGAGGCCAAACGGCGTCTCTTTGTCGCCAAATTTAAGATACTGCTCCTCCCCGCAATGCGGGCAGGCAACATGAAAACGCATAAAATGCGGGGATTCACTGGCTGCACGCTCAATCTGACAGGTGCCTCTCACTTTTGGCGTGGAGCCACGGATGGACTTTGGCCAGACCGAGCCTTCAATACGCTTGTCACCCAGGAACGTCGGAGAGCCTTCCTGTTCAATATCATCATCAAAAGCAGCAAGTTCATCATAACCCGCCACATCCACCGACTTTTCACGGTAGTTTTTTGCCGCTTTACCGCCCAGGCACCAGAAGCCACGCCCATTAGTGAAACGCTTCATGGTGAGCGTGTTATCCCGGTGCTTTTTGCCATACCACGGGGCCAGCGCCAGCAGCGACGGAATATCACGAATAGTCGGCTCAACGTGGGTTTTCATAAAGTTCTCGGCATCACCATCCGTCGGCAACCAGATAAGGGTGTTGCGCTGCTTATGCTCTATAAAGTAGGCATAAACACCCAGCAGCATTTTGGAATAACCGACACGGGCAGACTTCACCACATTCACCTCACGGATGTAGTCGCTGCCCATCGCATTCATGATGGCCCGCTGAAAGGGCAGTGTTTCCCAGCGCCCTTCCTGGTATGCGGATTCTTTCGGGAGATAGTAATTAGCATCCGCCCATTCAACGGCGGTCTGTGGCTCCGGCCTGAACAGTGAGCGAAGCCCGGCGCGGACAAAATGCCGCAGCCTGTTAACCTGACTGTTCGATATATTCACTCAGCAACCCCGGTATCAGTTCATCCAGCGCGGCTGCTTTGTTCATGGCTTTGATGATATCCCGTTTCAGGAAATCAACATGTCGGTTTTCCAGTTCCGGAAAACGCCGCTGCACCGACAGGGGGAGCCCGTCGAGAATACTGGCAATTTCACCTGCGATCCGCGACAGCACGAAAGTACAGAATGCGGTTTCCACCACTTCAGCGGAGTCTCTGGCATTCTTCAGTTCCTGTGCGTCGGCCTGCGCACGCGTAAGTCGATGGCGTTCGTACTCAATAGTTCCTGGCTGGAGATCTGCCTCGCTGGCCTGCCGCAGTTCTTCAACCTCCCGGCGCAGCTTTTCGTTCTCAATTTCAGCATCCCTTTCGGCATACCATTTTATGACGGCGGCAGAGTCATAAAGCACCTCATTACCCTTGCCACCGCCTCGCAGAACGGGCATTCCCTGTTCCTGCCAGTTCTGAATGGTACGGATACTCGCACCGAAAATGTCAGCCAGCTGCTTTTTGTTGACTTCCATTGTTCATTCCACGGACAAAAACAGAGAAAGGAAACGACAGAGGCCAAAAAGCTCGCTTTCAGCACCTGTCGTTTCCTTTCTTTTCAGAGGGTATTTTAAATAAAAACATTAAGTTATGACGAAGAAGAACGGAAACGCCTTAAACCGGAAAATTTTCATAAATAGCGAAAACCCGCGAGGTCGCCGCCCACTGACTTAAGA
>NZ_QWEG01000034.1 GCF_003515685.1 Neobacillus notoginsengisoli
TGGTTAAGTCCTCGATCGATTAGTATCAGTCAGCTCCACGCGTCGCCGCGCTTCCACCTCTGACCTATCAACCTGATCGTCTTTCAGGGATCTTACCAGCTTAATGCTGTGGGAAATCTCATCTTGAGGGGGGCTTCATGCTTAGATGCTTTCAGCACTTATCCCTTCCGCACATAGCTACCCAGCGATGCCTTTGGCAAGACAACTGGTACACCAGCGGTGCGTCCATCCCGGTCCTCTCGTACTAAGGACAGCTCCTCTCAAATTTCCTGCGCCCACGACGGATAGGGACCGAACTGTCTCACGACGTTCTGAACCCAGCTCGCGTACCGCTTTAATGGGCGAACAGCCCAACCCTTGGGACCGACTACAGCCCCAGGATGCGATGAGCCGACATCGAGGTGCCAAACCTCCCCGTCGATGTGGACTCTTGGGGGAGATAAGCCTGTTATCCCCGGGGTAGCTTTTATCCGTTGAGCGATGGCCCTTCCATGCGGAACCACCGGATCACTAAGCCCGACTTTCGTCCCTGCTCGACTTGTAGGTCTCGCAGTCAAGCTCCCTTGTGCCTTTACACTCTGCGAATGATTTCCAACCATTCTGAGGGAACCTTTGGGCGCCTCCGTTACTCTTTAGGAGGCGACCGCCCCAGTCAAACTGCCCGCCTGACACTGTCTCCCACCCCGGTAAGGGGTGCGGGTTAGAATTTCAATACAGCCAGGGTAGTATCCCACCGACGCCTCCACCGAAGCTGGCGCTCCGGTTTCTCAGGCTCCTACCTATCCTGTACAAGCTGCACCGAAATTCAATATCAGGCTGCAGTAAAGCTCCACGGGGTCTTTCCGTCCTGTCGCGGGTAACCTGCATCTTCACAGGTACTATAATTTCACCGAGTCTCTCGTTGAGACAGTGCCCAGATCGTTACGCCTTTCGTGCGGGTCGGAACTTACCCGACAAGGAATTTCGCTACCTTAGGACCGTTATAGTTACGGCCGCCGTTTACTGGGGCTTCAATTCAGAGCTTCGCTTGCGCTAACCCCTCCTCTTAACCTTCCAGCACCGGGCAGGCGTCAGCCCCTATACTTCGCCTTGCGGCTTCGCAGAGACCTGTGTTTTTGCTAAACAGTCGCCTGGGCCTATTCACTGCGGCTCTTCAGGGCTATGAACCCTAAAGAGCACCCCTTCTCCCGAAGTTACGGGGTCATTTTGCCGAGTTCCTTAACGAGAGTTCTCTCGCTCACCTTAGGATTCTCTCCTTGCCTACCTGTGTCGGTTTGCGGTACGGGCACCTTCCATCTCGCTAGAGGCTTTTCTTGGCAGTGTGGAATCAGGAACTTCGGTACTAAATTTCCCTCGCTATCACAGCTCAGCCTTCACGGGAAGCGGATTTGCCAACTTCCCAGCCTAACTGCTTAGACGCACATATCCAGCAGTGCGCTTACCCTATCCTCCTGCGTCCCCCCATTGCTCAAACGATGAAGAGGTGGTACAGGAATATCAACCTGTTGTCCATCGCCTACGCCTTTCGGCCTCGGCTTAGGTCCCGACTAACCCTGAGCGGACGAGCCTTCCTCAGGAAACCTTAGGCAATCGGTGGATGGGATTCTCACCCATCTTTCGCTACTCATACCGGCATTCTCACTTCCAAGCGCTCCACAGGTCCTTCCGGTCCTGCTTCAACGCCCTTGGAACGCTCTCCTACCACTGACATCGAAGATGTCAATCCACAGCTTCGGTGATCCGTTTAGCCCCGGTACATTTTCGGCGCAGAGTCACTCGACCAGTGAGCTATTACGCACTCTTTAAATGGTGGCTGCTTCTAAGCCAACATCCTGGTTGTCTAAGCAACTCCACATCCTTTTCCACTTAACGGATACTTGGGGACCTTAGCTGGTGGTCTGGGCTGTTTCCCTCTTGACTACGGATCTTATCACTCGCAGTCTGACTCCCACGGATAAGTCTTTGGCATTCGGAGTTTGTCTGAATTCGGTAACCCGATGGGGGCCCCTAGTCCAAACAGTGCTCTACCTCCAAGACTCTCACTACGTGAGGCTAGCCCTAAAGCTATTTCGGAGAGAACCAGCTATCTCCAGGTTCGATTGGAATTTCACCGCTACCCACACCTCATCCCCGCACTTTTCAACGTACGTGGGTTCGGTCCTCCATCCAGTGTTACCTGGACTTCAACCTGGACATGGGTAGATCACCTGGTTTCGGGTCTACGGCCACATACTCAATTCGCCCTATTCAGACTCGCTTTCGCTGCGGCTCCGCCTTTTCGGCTTAACCTTGCATGGGACCGTAACTCGCCGGTTCATTCTACAAAAGGCACGCCATCACCCATGAACGGGCTCTGACTACTTGTAGGCACACGGTTTCAGGATCTTTTTCACTCCCCTTCCGGGGTGCTTTTCACCTTTCCCTCACGGTACTGGTTCACTATCGGTCACTAGGGAGTATTTAGCCTTGGGAGATGGTCCTCCCGGATTCCGACCGGATTTCACGTGTCCGGCCGTACTCAGGATCCACTCAGGAGGGAACGAAGTTTCGACTACAGGGCTTTTACCTTCTCCGGCAGGCCTTTCCAGGCCTCTTCGCCTACCCCGTTCCTTTGTAACTCCATGTAGAGTGTCCTACAACCCCGGAAGGCAAGCCTTCCGGTTTGGGCTATGTCCCGTTTCGCTCGCCGCTACTTGGGGAATCGCGTTTGCTTTCTCTTCCTCCGGGTACTTAGATGTTTCAGTTCCCCGGGTCTGCCTTCAATACCCT
Source organism: Neobacillus notoginsengisoli (assembly GCF_003515685.1). Classification (GTDB taxonomy): domain Bacteria; phylum Bacillota; class Bacilli; order Bacillales; family Cytobacillaceae; genus Bacillus_D; species Bacillus_D notoginsengisoli. The sequence continues at coordinate 2,770 of NZ_QWEG01000034.1, forward strand.
ATGGATTCAGGTAAAGATGCCACCCCATTACGGATGGCGGGTTTCCCCATTCGGAAATCTCCGGATCAAAGCTTACTTACAGCTCCCCGGAGCATATCGGTGTTAGTCCCGTCCTTCATCGGCTCCTAGTGCCAAGGCATCCACCGTGCGCCCTTTCTAACTTAACCTAAAAGGTTTGTTCACTCTGTTT
>NZ_QWEG01000035.1 GCF_003515685.1 Neobacillus notoginsengisoli
CAGGAATTCTTCTAGGCATCAATTGTGTTAATCTTAGATATATAAAATATCTAAACTCTTAACCTTACGGCTAAGTTCAGACTATGTCTTTCAGTTTGAATTATATACGACGACAAACTGATTGGGCGCTTCTGTTAAAATTTAACAGTACAGGTTTATTGTTGGTATAACTCACCTGTTAGTCGTTGAACGTTCTTTACTCTGATGCGTCGCCATCTAAATACCAAGTAAATATTCGCTGCAAATTGACCCTACCTTTACAGGGTTTTCTTGCAATTCACCCAATTGTCTATTAAGTTTTTAAAGAACTTAAAGAGGCATTATTAATTTAATTATGTAATTTTGTTCTGGAATAAATTTTTCCTTTGTAGGCTTGTCCTGATTTTAAATATTTAGATAAAGTATCTTTACCTATTTTAAATGTTTTACTACATTTAATAGTAGGATAAGTTCCTATATGAGACATCTCTTTAGCATTATAAACATAAACAAGTTTAGTTAATTTAGCAAGTGTGATTATTGATTTTTTAGTTCCAAATAGAGGATTATTAATACCTGTTTTATCTCGCGTCTGCATATATTTAAATTCAGGAGAGAATTGTTTATTGTACATAGGATTTAAAATTCCCGATCTTCTAATTCGGAATTCAGAATTATGTTTAAGACCTAAAGTAGTACCAGATGTAGGAGAATTATTTAAAATTAACAAAGAATAATTATTAAATAATAAATCTAAATAAAATTGTTCTCGTGAAAGCATATATTCTTTAGTAACAGATCCAGTTTTACCTAAATCTTCTAATATGACTAACATAAAATTGTTATGTGTGTAATGACATATACTATTATAAATAGGATAATTTCTTAATAAAACACTAGGTGTTCAATAAGATAATAATCTTCGAGAACCACTCCAAGCACTACCAACATACATTTTACCGTTAATTAAATTTAACCATTGATAAATAATGGTACGTTCTTTATTTTCTATTCCTATTTTATTTCGATCTAAATTAGGTTTATATACACGTACAGGTTTATTTAAAAATTCAGGTAAAATATGTGGACCAAAAGGTTTTATTTTTATTAAAACAACAGAAACAGAAATAAATTCAAATATATTCAAACTAAAACTATTTGAAATTACATAATTTGATAATATTGTTATTATACCAGCCAGACCTAAAAAATGTTGAGGGAAGAAAGTTAAATTAACCCCAACAAACATACACCAAAAGTGAATTTTACCTAAGAATTCATTATATGTTCTACCTATAATTTTAGGTGTCCAAAAATAGAATCCAGCAAATAAAGCAAATACAGCCCCCATTGATAATACGTAATGAAAATGAGCTACAACGTAATAAGTATCATGTAATGCAATATCTAAACTAGCATTAGATAAAATTACTCCAGTTAAACCTCCAATTGTGAATAATGCTAAGAATCCTATTGTGAATATTAATGGAGTATTAAATCTTAAACTACCTCCATATAATGTTGCTCAAGGTTCGGCCTTCAACCATTTCAGGTTTAGTTAGCCTAATATCTCAAAATAAATAGATATTTATTTTTTATTAGAGTTTTGCTCTAAACCGTTACCGGCGATTTTGGTCTATTCCTTATAATTTCATATAAATAAAAATTGAATTATTAAAACAAAAATTATTTACTTAGAAATCATGGAGCATCTAGTCTCTACGCTTTTACATAATAGTTTCCTAATTATGATTTAGTTCGACGATTATCCTATATATATTACTTATTCTATAAAATAGGACTTCCCTCGAGTTTGCCCCTAATATTTAATAACTATTTAATTATTTGTTAATTTATAATGAAATTTATATTTCATGTTAGGAATAATAAATTGTTGAATATGAGGATATAATTTTTTAATAGAATCTACTGTTATATATATAACAGGTAATCCTCTTTGAAAATGTATACTACTTTCAATTTGAAATTTAATATAGAAAATATTAATAATAAAAACACACTCTTTAACAGTTAAACTTTGAGTTTGTAAATATAATCCTCCTCCTTTCACAAAACAACCATCTCCCATAATCCAATATGCTAAACCTT
>NZ_QWEG01000036.1 GCF_003515685.1 Neobacillus notoginsengisoli
TGAAGCCCTGTGACAACGTAACCCCTTCGGGGGTGCAAGCAAACTGACAGGTTGTAACATAAAGTGAATCCTGCCGCCTCGTCAAAAGAGACCTCATTAAGAGGACAAAGAGAAGTCGAGCCTGGAGCAATTGGGCGAAGACCATGGAAGGTGTGAAGAACTTGGAAAAGCAGCACCGAAGAATCTCTCGGGGTATGGGGAGCGACATGTCAGGAAAGTAATTAACGGAACTGGGGAGGCCCTCCTCATCACTTTCTTTGGAAAGTAAAGCTGAAGCCTATAAGCATATGCGAAATGGCGGATGGGTGAAAGGGAGTCGGAAGGGGTCATAGTACCGATTATGACAGCGACAACACAACGCTGCCTAGGGAAGGACGGCGAAAGCCAATACCCTGCTTCGTTCATAAGTTTAAAGGAGGTAAGAGTGAGTGAATGCCACAAAACTGGCTAACTACACCAATGTAAAAGCTCAAGAACTCTGGCAAACTTTATATCTTTGTGCCAAGGAAAAGCCCAACAGGCGATTTCACGCATTGTTTGACAAGGTCTATCGACCTGACATCCTGGCAGAGGCGTGGAAACGGGTTAAGAGGAAGAAAGGAAGCGGCGGAATTGATGGACAGACGATTGAAAAGATCGTCCATGATTACGGAGAAAGCAAATTCCTGAATGAGCTTTATCTTGAATTGAAGGAAAATCGCTTCCATCCAAAACCGGTCCGAAGGGTCCACATCCCGAAAGGGGATGGCAATTTCAGACCACTCGGCATTCCGACCATTAAGGACCGAGTTGTTCAAATGGCGGTCAAAATGGTCATTGAACCTCTTTATGAAGCGGATTTCCAGGATTGTTCCTATGGATTCAGACCGAAGCGGAATGCACATCAGGCAATTGCGAGAATAAGGAAAGCCAGCAGGAAGGCCTACTGGGTGGTTGATGTGGACATCAAAGGATACTTTGACAACATCAATCAGGACAAGCTGATGAAGCTTGTGGAACTCAGGATTAACGACAAGAGAATGCTCAAACTTCTCCGCAAATGGCTTAAGGCAGGAGTCATGGAAGATGGCCATTTCCGTGACTCGGCAACTGGCGTGCCGCAAGGCGGTGTCATTTCGCCTTTACTTTCGAATATATACCTGAATGTGATGGACTCACTATGGCTGAAGAGGTTCTCTCATCTCGGGGAACTGATTCGCTATGCCGATGACTTCGTCATCATCTGTAAATCCAAAAAGGACGCACTTGAAAGCATTGGGGTGCTCAAGGGAATCATGTCGAAGCTTGACCTGACTTTGAGTACAGAGAAATCAAGGCTGGTAAACATCTGGGACAGTACAGACGGCTTTGATTTCCTTGGGCTGCACCATAGGAAATTCCGGAAGCTGAATAAGGGCGGCTCTGAAATACATGTCATGTCCCATATTCCATCCCGCAAGGCGATGAAGAAGATGAGGAGCAAAATCAAGGATTACACGGATAAAAGAAGCAACCTGTACCTTGATATCGATGAACTTATTAAGGGGCTGAACCGGAAACTCCATGGATTCAGGAACTACTACCTGATATCCCCAATCGCCCAAAAGTGGCTGAATCGGATAGACTGGTATGTCCTTGAGAGGCTCTGCCTGTTTTGGAACAAGAAACGAAATATCCGCCACAAACATAGCCGGATAAAGGATGTCATAGAGATGACCAAGGGAAAACTCGTGAAAGTAGCACAATAGGAAAGTACCGTAATGCCAAAGAAAGAAGAACGTCGGAAAGCCGTATGAGGGAAAACCTCACGTACGGTTTGATGAGGGGGAACAGGAAAAGGACTTGCCCACTTGTCTGGCTTAGTAAGGTGGAACACCCTGAAACCCGAGGACAAGAAGGGCAAAGTCTAATTCCTGTTTTCTACTCTAC
>NZ_QWEG01000037.1 GCF_003515685.1 Neobacillus notoginsengisoli
GGAAATAATAATGAGAATGATTCTAATAATAATTCTAATAATGATTCTAATAATAATTCTAATAATGATTCAAATAATAATTCTAATAATGAATCTAATAATAATAATTCAGATAATAATAATGAATCAAATAATAATTCTGAGAATGGAAATAATAATTCTAATAATGGAAATAATAATTCTAATAATGATTCAAACAATTCTAATAATGATTCAAATAATTCTAATTTATTGGAAGATGAAGAAGATACAGATACTGAAACAGATACATCTTTACCTACACCTATAGATGGATCAGAAGTTAATCCATTTTCATCTAAAGAAGATAAGGAAAATCAAAATCCATTCAGATATAATCCTAATGATGGTTGGCCTTCAGATGAAGATAATTCAAATACAGATACAGAATCTAATACAGATACAGATGCAAATTCAGAAGCAGTTGCAAATATAACTACATCAGATGATGATTTAGATTTAGATTTAGATGATAATTTAAGATATTCAGGATATATGGCAGGAATATTTGATTTTGATTCTGATAATGTAATTTCAATTAGAGGAAATTCTTCTTATTTCAGATCTGTTGTAGAAAATTTAGAAGGATATGCTGATATTGTAATAGAAGAAGCAATAAGTAATGAAGAAACTATTGATTCAGATAATTCAGATACTAATTCAGATACTAACTCGGATAATAATTCTAATAATGATTCAAATAATTCTAATAATAATTCTGAGAATGATTCTAATAATGATTCTTCAAATAATAATAATTCTTCTAATAATAATAATGGAAATAATTCTTCAAATAATGATAATTCTTCTAATAATAATTCTAATAATGGAAATAATAATTCTTCTAATAATAATTCTGGAAATGATTCTTCAAATAATGGTAACAATTCTAATTCACCTAATAATAATGAGAATTCTTCTGCTTCTAATTCTAACTTAAGTCAAATTAATTCTAATTCTTTAGATTTTAATAATGAATTTAGTTATGAAGATTTATATGGAGGTTCTATGTTAGAATCTGATATAAATACTTTAAGAAGTAATATAGAAAGTAATAATAATACTTCTATTGAGATTAATTATAATAAAATATCTAATCTAGATAAAGGAGAAGGAAGTTCAAATTTAAATAAATTAAATAATAATTTTTATTTAGAAAATTTAATTTCTAATTCAAAGATTAATGTAGAATATTTAAATGAACATAATTTTAATTATTATTTACCAAATGATAGAGATATGGAAGAAGTTTTTACTATAAAAGGTCAAAATAGTTCTGAAAATTATTTAGGTGGAATAGATAAATTTGGAGTTATTCATTTAAATGCAGATATTTTAGATAATCCTTATTTTAATTTAGTACCTGGTGTAGATTTTATTGAAGGTTTTGATTCTTATGCTATATATGATTATGATAGTCCATTTTTTAAAAATATGATTGAAGCTGCATATAAAAATAGAACTCAAGATACTATATTAGATTTCTTTGATAGTGAACCTAATAATTGGTATCAAATCCAAAATAGAATTGAAGCTAGAGATTATATTTTTGAATTAATTCAAAAAGATTATAATATTAATTTTTTTGATGAATCAGATATTGAAGATAATGAATTTTTTAATAATAAGAATTTTAATTCTCTAAAAATAGATAAAGGTAAAGGTAAAGAATCTTAATTCTCATTTTTTCTTTTTATTTATTATTATTTAATATTTTTATTTTTTAATTATTATCTTTTTTAATCTTATATTATTTAATTTTATATTATTTATTAATATATTTTATTATTTAATATTATATTTTCCTTTTATCT
>NZ_QWEG01000038.1 GCF_003515685.1 Neobacillus notoginsengisoli
GGCTGTCGTTAGTCCGTGTTGTGAAAAGTTTGGTTAAATCCGTGAACAGACAAAATCCCTGGTGTTAATTTTTACTTAACACACAATAATAATTATAAGTTATTATTTGGGGCTAAGACAAGTCTTTATGGCCCTCATGAGCTGGGCTATAGACGTGCCACAAAAACTTTTACAAAGTGATGCAAGTTTATTTTTATTTTTTATAATTTTATTTTATAATTTTTTTAATATAATTAAAAACACATAGACTAATGTTTTTGTAGAATTGCTTAAGTATAATATCATAAAGGATATTATTATATTTTTATTTTTTCTTATTTTAGAATTTTATTAATTTTAATAAAAGAAAATTAATTATTAAATAATTTTGTTAAGACGTTATTATGTTCTATCATTTTGTAAAAAAAGAATTTATTTTTTATTTTCTGTTATAAATTCTGATTTTATAAAAACTGAATTATTAAAATAATATTTTTTATTTTTGAATGTTCTAACAAATGTTGTAATTTTATTTTGATCATTATATTCATCAATAAATTTATAGTAAACATTATTATTTACTTTTGCAATAACTTCACATTTATTATCAAAATAAGTAAATTCAAATATTATACCAATATTAGAACCTTTTCTTGCGACTAAAAATTTAGTATTACTGTCATTTTTACTAATTAGGGAACCAAAATATTTATAACAAAATGTTACCGGTAGAGATTGACCATAGAATCGTTTTTTTTTATTATTTTAATTTTTTTTATTAATTTAAAGATTTAAGATTTTGATTTCAGAGTTTAGACTATAAATTAATTTTTTTTAACATAACATAAAAAAACAACAAATTTGTTTGTTTAAATTTTTTGCATTTTATTAGTAACTTATAGTTTCGAGTCCTACCAGATTCGAACTGGTAACAGTCTAATTGACAACTAGAAGTTCTAACCGATTGAACTAAGGACCCTTAAAATATCAAGATTTAAATTTTTATATTCTCTCTTCTTATATTAAAATTATTATTTTAAATTTTCTATTTTTGTTTTTTAATTAGAAATTAATATTAATTAAAAATAATCTAATCTTCTTTTATAAAAATATATATAAATATATATTTACTATTTAAAAATGTTTAAATTTCAAGAGTAAGGTGATTTGAACACCTACCAATGATTTTGGAGATCATTATACTGACCAATTAATACGATACTCTTTTAGTTAAAACTTTTGTTTTTTTAAGTTAAAAATTAAAATAAAAGGATTAATACATTAATTTATTAAAGGAGGGGAGTTAATAAAAATAAAATGATTAAGATTTATTACTTAATTTAGTAATATATAATCTAATAACTTGTTGAAATGTAAATAAAGGTAAAATATATTTAGAAAAAATATAAATTAAAGCTATTAAACTTAAAAATGCAAATGATAATTGATTTACAAAATAAAATGGTATTAATTGTGGCATTATAATATATTTTATATAAAGGTTCTTATATTTTTATATATAAAAGAACTTTCTCTGTTTGATTTTAAACCAAAAAACAACAAAACAAAACAAAAAAATTAAATTTTCTTTAAATGAGATAATGAAAGAAGTAAATTAGTAAAGTGAATAGAATTGGTACCTAATATATAAAACTAAATTATATTAGATTATTAAATTAATTAAAATAATATTAAATATTATATTCAGAATTAAATAATATTTTAACTAATTAATTGAATAAATGATTTAATATTGAAATAGTATATATAATTTATATTATTATTCTAAAACTGATATTATTTATGATTGA
>NZ_QWEG01000039.1 GCF_003515685.1 Neobacillus notoginsengisoli
TGATATGCTCCCCTTAAGGTAGACAGATTAAAAAATAAAAATCTGTTTACTTTAAGGGGAGTTTTTATTATGTCAAAAAGGGCACTTTCCCTCCAAGATAAAATCAAAATCATTCATGCATACGATAATGGGACTCATAGCCTTGTAGAGTTGGAATCAATATATAAAGTAAGTAGTATGGCAATTTATGATTGGCTTTATAAATATGAAAAATACGGAGTGGAAGGATTAAAAGAGTCTTCTACATGGAAGAAGTATTCGAAAGAGCTTAAGCTGACGGCTGTACGGGACTACCTTAGTGGGGATTACTCCTACCAGGAGGTTACGAGGAAGTATGAAATTTCTAGCACTTCTCTCCTTCGTAAGTGGATTAAAAAGTATAATAGTCATAGAGAATTAAAGGATACTTCCAAAGGAAGGACAACCACTATGACTAAAGGAAGAAAAACTACCCTAAATGAACGGAAAGAGATTGTGCTATATTGCCTAGAGAACGACAAGGATTATCAGAGGGCAGCTGAGATCTACCAGGTCTCTTACCAACAAGTATACCAATGGGTTCAAAAATATGAAGATGGTGGCGAAGAAGCTCTCAGGGATAAACGAGGCAGGAAGAAGGAGGAAGTTGAACTCTCACCGGAACAGAAAATGAAATTGGAAATGCAGAGGCTTGAGAGAGAGAACAACCGTTTACGTGCAGAGAACTTATTTTTAAAAAAGTTAGAGGAGATCGAAAGGAGGCGAAGATAAGCCAGGTACACTTTGGGGATAAATATATCGCAATCAAGGAACTTCATGAGGAAGAGGAGTTCCCTATCATGATGCTTTGTGAAATTGCGGGGATCGCCAGATCCGCCTATTATAAATGGCTAAAGCGAACACCTTCGGTGCGTGAACGCCAAAATGAGGAGATCCTAGAAGAAATTAAGACTCTCCACGAGGAAGTTAAAGGAATCTATGGCTACCGACGGATTACGATGACTTTAAACCGCAAATTGGGAGAAAAATTCAATCATAAGCGAATCTATAGGCTAATGAAGATTTCCGGTATTCAAAGTGTGATACGGAAAAAGAGGAAACGTTATAAAAAATCCACCCCTCAACACGTCACAGAAAATGTACTGAACCGTGAGTTTCAAGCCGAAAAACCAAATGAGAAATGGGTTACAGATGTCACAGAATTTAAATATGGGAATGACAAGAAGGCTTATTTGAGTGCGATTCGTGATCTTTATGACGGGTCCATTGTTAGCTATGTTTTAGGACATTCGAACAACAATCAACTTGTGTTCAAAACGTTGGATCAGGCTACAGCCCTTTTGGATGGAGCCCATCCACTCATTCATAGCGACCGGGGGTTCCAGTACACTCACCAAGGATTTAAGCGAAGAATAGATAAAGCGGAAATGACTCAAAGTATGTCCCGTGTCGGAAGATGTATAGACAACGGTCCAATGGAATCCTTTTGGGGAACATTGAAAAGTGAAAAGTATTATTTGAAAAAATATGAGACGTTTGAAGAACTTTCTATGGCAATAGATGAATACATACACTTTTATAATCATAATCGATACCAAAAACGATTAAACGGCCTTAGCCCCATGGAATACAGGACTAAAGCCGCTTAGCTTGTTTTTATTATTTCCACTGTCTACTTGACAGGGGGCAGTTCA
>NZ_QWEG01000003.1 GCF_003515685.1 Neobacillus notoginsengisoli
ACCTCACGTACGGTTTGATGAGGGGGAACAGGAAAAGGACTTGCCCACTTGTCTGGCTTAGTAAGGTGGAACACCCTGAAACCCGAGGACAAGAAGGGCAAAGTCTAATTCCTGTTTTCTACTCTACAATCAGTATCAAATTGGTTGTCACTTTTTCGATAACTAAAGTCATTTTAATCCTTATGATAGTGAGTAAAAAAGATTAATTAATTACCATGACGTCGTTAGGATCGATAGATAATATAAAATCCATAGCGGACATTTCCGATAGGCTTTGAATAAATAGTCTTGCTGACGAAATATCACTAAAAGACAAGGATTGAAGGATTTTCAAGATACTAAACGACGAACCTTCTCCCGAGTACTCTAATAGATAAAGATAAAGCAATACATTGTTAGTTTCGGAAACTTCTTTTGAAAGAACCCCAATAAAAAGGTCTTCTTCAACTGGGCTAATGAGGATAGTTTCTAAATTCATCCCTTCTAAAATGGAATTCGGAATATCAGTATGGAAATCATACTCGTTTTTTTGCATATTCTTTCCCCCAATCAGAATTTACTACGATATAACAATAACATAGTATCCTTCTAGTTATTTAAACACCCCAAAAATTCATAATCTAGCCACACTTATATATATAGAAACAATAAAATCACGAGATTTTATTGTTTATTTACAATGCGGTACGCAAAAGCGTACCACATTCAGAGATTCCTTTTGTTAGGTTTTCTTTAGATTCCAATGTATGGGAGTAAAGAAACCATGAACATTATTATAAAAATTAAAATTAAGGAATTGATCCAAAAAAGAAACATTTCCTTAAGGGAATTATCCAGATTAACCGATATCAGGCATTCTGCGCTAAGCGAACTTGCTAATGATAAGAGGCAGAATATCAATTTAGGTCACATTAAAAGGATAGCGGAATCACTCAATATTAAAGACATTCGGGAAATAATTAATATCGAAGAGAAGTAAAATTTCTAAATAAAATGATTCTCCTTAAGAGGTGCATTAATGGAACCAATCCACTATGATTCTTTTGAAGTCATCCGATTTATTAATAACTTTGGAGACGAAGTTGAAGTTGAAATCATAAATTTTGGTGCTGGTTACAAGGCAACTGCCAATATTTGTGCTGATGAACCTCCATTTACTGATTTGACAGCGGTAGGCTATGATTTGAGAAACAAAAGTAAAGCTGCAAAAAAGGCCTTGAATAATTTATATCGTAAATTCTAACCTTGTAAACTGTTCAAACAGACTTGTTCAATCGATGAGGTGACAATAATGATTATTGGTTATGCAAGAGTTAGTTCAAAAGATCAAAATATACAACCGCCTCCCGTCCTTTCCATCATCGATTTTACGTACCGACAACAAAAAAGCTATTGCTTATGGTCCATATTTCTTCAAATTGACGAAGTGTGACTCTCTTGAAGTTCTTTTCCCGACGCTTCACGTTCGTTTCGCTACCACTTTTTTTCTTATCCAAGAAAGCTTGTACCTGGCTTTCGCCTTTGGCTACATCCAGACCTACAACAGGATTCATTCTTTTATCTCCTCCAATAATTTATAAATTAGCCGGCAGCCCCTAGTCCTTCTTGCAGTTTCATAGCTTCGCTTGTTATACGAGATCGTTGTCCCAACCAGCCAAATCATGTTTAAGCAAGTAGGGGGTGAACTGTTTTGTTGACGGGATCCGTGTCCCACGGGCAGGTACGTTCTACCCCGGCTACCGTAATAATAAAACCATATAAAAAATGGTCAACCAGAAATATCTGGCTGACCTTATAATACTAACGTGGCAGGTTAGCGGAAGAAGGATTATCTATTTTACCCGTCGAATTTTGATATTCAAGAGTTAGAGAGATTCGGCTGTGATTGAATTTTTGAGGAAAAACAATCAGGTAAGAATTTTTTAGAGCGCAAAGTTTATCATGAGATGCGCTCTAAAATGCGTTTTGGTGATGTGTTGGTTGTTCATGACTTGAGTCGCTTTGGTCGCAACAAGCAAGAGATAAAAGAAGAATGGGAGAAACTTGTTGAAGATGAAATTGATATTGTCGTCTTGAATATGCCAATTCTGGATACAAGGAAATACAAGGAATTAGAGGGTATCGGACAATTAGTATCGGATTTAGTACTTATGCTGCTATCGTGGATGGTTGACGAAGAAAGAGAACGGATTAAAACAGCTCAAAGAGAAGGGATAGAAATTGCAAAGAAAGAAGGTAAGTTCCGTGGAGGTGAGAAGAAATACCACGCTGGTGCTACCGGAAAAGATAAAGTTATTTATGATAGAGTGGTACAATTGTTGAAAGAAGAGATGAGTGTTATGGATATTCATCGTGAAGTGGGGATATCAAGGAATACTATATATGCTATTAAGAGGAGACTCACTTAAGGCCATATACATTTTCAAGATAATTTAATTATCTTTCAAATTTGGATAAATGCAAGGAAATGAATACGTGTTTATAAGTAAAATCTTATATTCAAAAAGTATAGAATCTTATCGTTGAGCCTCTGGTTTTGCTAGATTATGATATAATAATAAGTATAAAAAATACATAAAAGTATACTTTTTAGTGTGGAGGAAAGTTTATGGCATTTTCTTATAATAATCTATGGAAACAATTGATTGATAGAAATATGACTAAAACAGATTTAAGAATCTCAATAGGTATCACCCCTGCAACTCTTGCAAGATTAAGTAAGAACCATACCGTTTCTATGGATGTGTTGGGAAAAATTTGTCATGAATTAGAATGTAACATTGGTGATATTGTCGAGTATGTGGATGATCCAATGAGTGATAATCGCAACAAATAATATTGGGGAGAGTGCAGGAATGCATATAGGTGAGTTAGTTGAAAAATACAAAGCACATAAAAGTTCTTTTATAAAGTCAACTTATAATGAAACTCAATTAAGAAATGATTTTATAGACCCATTTCTAAAATGTCTAGGATGGGATGTTGATAACAGTAAAGGGAAAACACATGTTTTAAGAGATGTCATTCAAGAAGAATACATAGAAATAAAAGATGAGAAAACAAAGAAAAACCCAGATTATACGCTTCGTATAAACGGTACGAGGAAATTGTTTGTAGAAGTTAAAAAACCGTCTATAAATATTTTAGACTCAGATAAATCAGCTTTCCAAACGAGAAGGTATGGTTGGAGTGCTAACCTCGGTATTTCTATTCTTACGACCTTTGAACATTTAATTATTTATGATTGTAGATTTACACCTAATGAATACGACAATGCACATGTTGCTAGATATAAAGTTTATTCTTACGAAGACTATGAAGAATACTTTGATGAAATAAGAGAATTAATATCTTATGAGGCAGCAAATTCAGGTGCTTTGGATAAAATGTTTGATGTAAATACGAGAGATGGCGAAACGTTTGACGAGTATTTTTTACAGCAAATTGAAAATTGGCGAGAAAAACTTGCTGAAACTGCAATTAAAAATAATACAGACTTAGGTGAAGAGAACATAAACTTTGTTATTCAGAGACTATTAAACAGAATTATTTTTCTTAGAGTTTGTGAAGATAGAACCATTGAAAAATACGAAACAATTAAAGGTGTAGAAAGCTATGAAGAGTTAAAAGGTCTGTTTGAAAAGTCTGACAAGAAATTTAACTCAGGTCTTTTTGACTTCATAGATGATACACTGTTGCTTGATTTGGAAATTGATTCGGATGTATTGATAGAAATTTTTAGTGAGTTATATTTCCCACAAAGTCCATATGATTTTTCCGTTGTCGATCCAACAATATTAAGCCAAATCTATGAGCATTTTTTAAGTAAAAAAGTAATTATAGAGTCGGGTGGTACTTTTCAGATTAAGGAGTCACCAGAAATTGCAGCATCAAATGGTGTTGTTCCTACCCCAAAAATTATTGTTGAACAGATAGTAAAGGAAACAATAACACCACTTATAGAAGGTAAAAGTTTTAATGAAATATGTGATTTAAAAATAGCGGATATATGCTGTGGATCAGGGACATTCCTAATTTCAAGTTATGATTTTCTAGTTGAAAAAATAATGGAAAAAATAATTGAAGAGAAGATTGATGATTCGGCTTTAGTATATGAAACGGAAGAAGGATTAGCTTTAACACTTAAAGCAAAAAGAAACATCTTGGAGAATAATTTGTTTGGTGTTGATATCAATCCATATGCTGTTGAAGTATCAGAGTTCAGTTTGTTATTAAAGCTATTAGAAGGTGAGGATGAGGCATCAGTTAATAATTTTATTCATGAGCATTCGGAAAAAGTATTACCAAATTTAAAATCCAACATTAAATTTGGAAATTCTTTAGTAGATGGTAAGTTTTTTAATTTTATGCCAGAAGCGCTACATGATGACGAAGTCCTCTTTAACGTTAATCCTTTTGAGTGGAAAGAGGAATTTCCGCATATAATGAAGAGTGGTGGGTTTGATGCAATTGTAGGAAATCCACCTTATGTTCGCATACAGAACATGAAAAGGTATAGTCCTGAAGAACTTAAATATTATCAATCACAAGACTCAGAATATACTGTTGCAAAAAAAGATACAGTTGACAAGTATTTTGTGTTTATTGAGAGAGCCATAAATTTACTCAAACCAACAGGACTGTTAGGTTATATAGTCCCACATAAATTCTTTATTTTAAAAGGTGGTAAAGAACTGAGAAAGTTCATAGCTGAAAAATACCAGATATCAAAGATTATAAATTTTGGTGTCACACAGGTCTTTCCAGGAAGATCAACATATACGGCTATTTTAATTATCCAAAGAAGTATAATGGAACAATTCATGTATAAGAAAGTAAATAATATATCAGCAGAAGCATTGTCATCCGAAGAAAATACTCGATTTTATAGATCGGAAAATTATAATTCTGATCCTTGGATATTTTTAGCACCTGAAACAGAAGCTGTCTTTAATAAATTTACAGGAGATCAATTTAAGCCGCTTGGAGAAATCACCGATATATCTGTAGGACTACAAACAAGTCGTGATGAAATTTATATTTTCATTCCTGAAAATGAAACTGCAAATACATTTATATTTAATTATAAAGGGAAAAGATATGAGATAGAAAAATCTATATGTCGACCAGCAATCTATGACTTGTCATTCGATGTATTTGAAAGTATTCAGGGAAATGCACAAATGATATTCCCTTATGAAATCAAAGATGAAGAAGCACATCTACTAGAGGAAATAATACTTAAAAATGATTATCCTCTTGCGTGGAGTTATCTAAATGAGTTTAAAACAGTGCTTGAAAAAAGAAGCTTACAAGGGCGTAATCCAATATGGTATCAATTTGGTCGTTCTCAAAGCTTATCAAAATTCCATGATACAGAAAAACTGGTATGGTCTGTACTTGCAACGGGATCTCCTTACGTACTTGACAAAAACAATTTATTATTTACAGGGGGTGGAAACGGACCATACTATGGTTTAATCAACGAATCTAATTATTCTTTAAACTACTTTTTAGGGATTCTTTCTCATCCAGTAATAGAAAGTATGGTAAAGGCGGGAGCCAGTGAATTTAGAGGATCTTATTATTCTCATGGAAAACAATTTATCGAAAAAATACCAATTAAGAAGATTGATTTTACTAATCAAGCTGAGGTAGACAAGTATAATACGGTGGTAACAACAGTAGAAAGTTTAATTATAAATACCCGAAAAGTAAAAGTTGAGGAAAATGTATCCCACAAGAAGATGTTAAAGAGAAGGTTAGACGCTTTATTTAATCAGCTTATTCAGGTGATCAATAGCCTTTATAAAATTAGCGATGCAGAATTTGCGACAGTTTTGAATGATGAGATGTTGACAGCTGTGTTAGGAGAAGAAGAATGAGTCAATTAATTGAAAATGTTAATCTACAAAAATTAAGGGGCGGCTATTACACCCCAGAAGTTATTGCTGACTTTTTATGTAAATGGAGTATTCAAGATGATACAAAAAGTGTACTTGAACCAAGTTGTGGAGATGGTAATTTTATTGAGTCAGCAATACTTAGGTTTAAAGAACTTAATATAGATAATGACCAAATTAAAGAAAGAATTACAGGGATAGAACTAATTAAGGAAGAAGCTGTGAAAGCTCAGAATAAAGCAAATCAGTTAGGAATTAATAAAAACTCAATCGTAAACAGTGATTTCTTTCAATTTGTAAAAAAGAATAAGAATAGAAAATACGAAGTTATTATTGGTAATCCGCCATTCATAAGATATCAAAATTTCCCTGAAGAACATCGTAGTATAGCCATGGAAATGATGCGGGAAATAGGATTAAAACCAAATAAACTTACTAACATATGGGTTCCTTTTCTAGTTGTATCTGCTGAATTACTTAATGATCATGGAAAGCTGGCTATGGTTATACCAGCTGAATTATTTCAGGTAAAGTATGCAGCAGAGACGAGAGTTTTTTTATCAAAGTTTTTCGACCGTATTACTATAATTACATTTAAGAAGCTTGTTTTTGAAGATATTCAGCAGGAAGTTGTATTACTTCTTTGTGAAAAGAAAGTTAATAAAGATAAGGGTATTCGGGTTATTGAATGCGAGGACTTAGAGGGATTAAATTCTATTGATTTTGTAGCTATAAATGGGTCAAATGTTAAACCTATTGAACACAGTACTGAAAAGTGGACAAAATATTTCCTAGACGAAGATGAAATAATTCTTTTACAGAGATTAAAGGAAGACAAACGCATTAAAAGTTGCAATGATTATTTTAAGACGGAAGTTGGTTTAGTTACTGGAAGAAATGAATTCTTTATGATGCAAGAAAACCAAGTTAAAGAATGGAATCTAGAAGAATATACAATACCTGTTACAGGTAGGTCCAATCAATTAAAAGGTATAACATTTACAGAAAATGATTTTCATGAAAATTCAATGGAACAAAAGGCAATTCACCTATTTTTGCCACCAGATGAAGACTTTGAAAAGTTACCGATTGAGTGTCAAAATTATATCAAGTATGGGGAAGGAAAAGGCTTTCATCTAGGCTATAAAACCAGAATTAGAAAACGTTGGTATATAACTCCATCTAGATGGGTTCCAAATGCTTTTGCTTTAAGACAGGTTGATAGCTATCCAAAACTAATTTTAAATGAAACCGGCGCTTCTTCTACTGATACAATTCATAGGGTTAGATTTAAAGAAAGTATAAATGAAAAGTTAGCAGTAGTTTCATTTTTGAACTCACTCACTTTTGCATCTTCAGAAATAACGGGGAGAAGTTATGGTGGTGGTGTTATGACATTCGAACCAACTGAAATTGGAGAAATCCTAATACCTTCCTTTGATAACTTATCCATTGATTTTGATAAAATTGATGCCTTAATTCGAAAAAAGGAGATTGAAAAAGTCCTTGATATTGTTGATGAAGCTTTACTTATAAAATATCATGGGTTTAGTGAGAAAGAAGTAAAGCAGCTTCGAGGTATATGGAAGAAACTTTCTCAGAGAAGAACCAATAGAAAGAAGAAATAAGTATAAATATTACCCTGAATAATTGGCTATTAACTATTCAGGGGTCTACTTTTTGCCTCTTAAATCCCCACGGTGAAGCGTATCACAAGTAAGTTAAGGAGATTTTAGTTAGATAACCGAAATACAACAATGTATCAACTTAGGGTAACTTATTTTTGTTTTTCATTGAATTTGAAGATAGGGAAAAGTTTGTAATATCGCACTATTGCTATTGTATGTTTCTGATAAAATATCCACTCAAAGATGGGCATGATGTAAACCCCAATTCTTATAATGAATTGAGCAAAAATCTAAAAAATAAAAGATCAAATAGGTTTCCTGTATATAGCCTGCCAGCGTATATATTTTGATACCTTTTGAATACCCCTTGAATACCCTTTACGAAAAACCCAGTAAAATCTCATGAAATACAAACAGGGGAAAACGTTGATTTAAAGCGGTTTATGAACTTCCATATAATATGGAAGAAACTTGTCATGAAAGAACGTAAGAAATACGGTTGCCTATCGCATTTAAGACGAATGTAAATTAACAACGTGATATAATAACTTGAAAAGGTGAACACTATTACATCGTTCTTTATTTTTTCTACAATCAGCAGTCCAGACATGTGGAGTTTGGGCACAAGAAAATATGATTAAGCAGTACCATTGATTTCCCAGGAGTACTTGGCTGAGTTTTCTCAATCTAATTATGTTAAACGCAAAAGGGCTGCCTCATTGTGGCAGTCCTTTTTCCTACACTTATTAATTTAAAATTTCTTTCTTATTACGCCCTTTTTCTCCAAATTCACTAGAATACCTTTATTTTTAAATCTATTGTACGCGATTAATTTATTTAAATCTTTGAGTGTCAGGTTGGCAGGATCAATAGCAAGCTCATATTCGTTGATTTTGCCAAGGAGAGATAGGGCAAAAGTGATTTGCTTTTCTGTTAAGGAGTAGTCTTCTTCTATCGTTTCTTGCTTAGGTGCATTTTTTTCTAATGTAGCTTCGTGTTCTTTGATTTTTGCCTCGACGATTGCCTCTACTTCATCTTGACTAATTGATTTTTCTTTAGGCTGGGGTTGTTCTCCTGTACCCAGTAATTTATTGATTATACTTTTAAGCATTTTTTCACTTCTCTTTCGAATGTTGATAAAGTTCTCAACAATGTATAAGTTTCCTACACTTCCATTTTATGATTTTAATTGGAAATTACAATGGTTATTGGTGAAATTTGTTTATTTTTAGTTGTATTCAGTAAATTTTGTAATTTTTTGGGTAGTTAGCCTGCTGGTTATAGTATAATGGAGAAAAATGTGAATTTGGAGCGGGTAGGATGGCGATCACAGTTCCTGAAACGATTCGGAGCAGTGCGACAGCAGGGGAAAGGCTTTTGTTCCGGACGTTGAAGACTTATTTACCTGATGATTATATTGTTTATTTTGAACCAGAGATACATGGACGACGGCCGGATTTTGTGATTATTGGGCCGGATTTGGGTTTGCTTGTTTTGGAGGTAAAGGATTATACAAAAAATACTCTTTTTCAGTTAAATCATGAAGAGTGGCATATTCTGACGACTTCTGGCGACCAGGCTGTCATCAAGAGTCCGATTAAGCAGGCGCGTGACAATGTTTTTAAAGTTGTGGATGTGTTGAAAAAGGACAAGAATCTGATCCAGACAGAAGGGAAGTATCAGTTCAATCTGAAATTTCCTTATGGGTATGGCGTTGTTTTTACACGGCTTTATGCTAAGGACTTTGTCCAAGAGGGGCTTTATACGGTGATTGAACCGGAGCTCTGTCTGAACCGGGATGAGATTGACCCAGATAAAGAGGGCTTTTCCGAAGAAGTTTTGATGGAAAAGATTTTAAATATGTTTATCGTGCCATTCCGGCTGAAGGAGCCGCTTTCTTTCGAGGATATTAATGCGATTCGGTACCATTTGTTCCCGGAAGTGCGGATCAGTGCGGAGTTCAAGCCGCCGGTTCCTTACCAGGACCAACTGCTGTTGTCGCTCCATGATATTAAGACAATGGATCTGCATCAGGAAAACCTGGCCAAGCAGCTTGGCGATAAAAACAGGCTGATTCGTGGCGTTGCGGGGAGCGGGAAGACAATTATTCTTGCAAGCCGGGCAAAAATGCTGTCAAAACAGAATCCTGACTGGAAAATCCTGATTCTTTGCTACAATATCTCACTGGCCAACTCGATTCAGCAGATGATCAACCATATGTTGAACGAACCCGAGGATTTGTTCGATTTTAATTTTGCCGGTGGAAATGTGGATCAGCCGGTTATGAACCGCAACATTAAAGTCCGAAACTTCCATGCCTGGCTGAAGCATGATTTGAAAATTAGGGAAAGCCAGATTCCTGTTGTCCTTGAGAAAATTAAGAAGAAGGAAGCTATTCTGCCTACATATGATGCAATCATGATCGATGAAGGCCAGGACTTTGAGGCGAATTGGCTGAGCCTCGTCAGTTCGCTATTGGACGAAAAAACACAGTCGCTGCTGCTTGTTGAAGATCGGGCACAGGACATATATAAAAGGAAACGTTCGTATTTACAGGACACAGGACTCAGTTTTCAGGGAAGGTCAAAAATCCTTTCAATCAACTACCGGAATACCCAGCAAATAGTGAAGTTTGCTTGGGATTTTTACAGGAAGCACTCGATGCTGAAGAATAAAGTTGTCAATCGTGATCTGGAAGGGGAAATCATTGCCCCGCAAAGCACGAAGCGGAAGGGGCCGGTGCCTGGCATTATTCGGGCAAAGAATTTCTTCGATGAGATGAAGCTTGTCGCCAGGCTGATGAAAAAGCTGCATGAAGATCGTAAAGTGCCGTACCATGAAATGCTCGTTCTTTACCGGGTGAAGCGGACTTCCAAAATGCCAATCATTGATATTATTCAGCGCACTTTAAAAGAGGCAGGGCTCCCGTCCTATTGGATTACGGAAAATGAGAAAACGAAGCGTTCTTTTGAAAAGGAAGATTGTCGGATCAAAATTAGCACAATCGATAGCAGCAAGGGGCTAGATTTCCGCGCTGTGTTTATTGTCAATACGGATTCGATGCCTTTTCCACTTGAGGAGGACAAAGAAAGGGAAGTGTCGCTGCTGTATATCGGGATGACACGGGCGAAGGAATTTTTGTGCTTGTCTTATTCTGGTCAGTCGGAGTTTACACAGTACCTTGAGGATGTATTGGCTGAGCGGAATAGGGAGAAGGATGGGGTTAAGAAGGTTAGGTAAAATAATAGTGTAATGTATCACAATTTGCGCTAATAGATTTGAAGATGCCCTTTTGGATTTTGTTTGTACATGGAACCTCATATTAATTAAAGGAATGACAATATAAAATAGAAGCAGACAGCATTAATAATGTTATATGGAGGCAAAATTATGAAAAGAATTGACAATGAAATTTTGAATATAGATCAAGTCATTTGCCGAAATATTGATAGATTTGATGCATCTGATAGAGGGTTATTGTCACAAAATATTTTATCGCAGCTTAGAAATTTTGTTGAGCTTATTTCACTAAAAGCATACAGTAATGGTCAAGATATTGAACTCTGTTATGAAAACATTAAAAAAGCAAATGCTTTTGTTAAATCCAGAGGGAATTTAAAGTTTCTAAGTAAATTCCATAAGCTTTTGCAAGGTACGGTTTCCCACTATACGCTTGGTAAGGAGAACTCAGAAAGACTAATGTTGAAGTATTGTGAGTGTTTACTAAAAATAAAGACATTTCTCAAAAGTAACTATAATCTTGAGGTTCTCAAAAATATCGATAAATTCCCTATGATTACCGATTCTAATCTCAACGAGTACTATGGAAAAATAGCAGTTAAAATAAATCAACCTTTGTTGAATAAATCAAGAACTACATACAATAATCGGTATTACATTCAAAGAATTAAGCCATTTTTCGTAGATTACAAAGTGTATTACGAAGTGACATTTACAGTTGCCAATGACAAAGCAAGTAAGTTTGATAGAATTATCGCTTTCACAAATCTGGATATTTCACATAATTATGCAGTTAAACTTTCAGTGAAAAATGATACAGTTAATATTTTGGGTAAGGAAATGCCTATCCTCATTATTGATAGATGGGAAGTATCAATACGCCAATGTGAACTGAATAATTTTGCTGATATATTTGGAAGTCATCCTTCAATAAAAGGTGGAGGTGTTGAGTATCGAGAGTTAATGAAATTTTTAACTGAGACAGGTCTCAATTTAGTTGAATTCATTGATTTTGAAGATAGTTATTATCTAAGTATCAAAAGTCAAATAACACAAAAGGCAAAGGTGTCACATTTTTTTTTGATATCTTAGAGAAATCTCGTGATTTGATTAAAAACAATAGTCCAGGAAGTCGAGTAATTAGATATCTGCTTTACAAATTAAATAATAAAGTAATTAAATGGCAATATAAATATGGAGGTTGCCATATTTTATCAGATTTACATTTGGATTATGGATGTATTCCTTTTGATCAAATGCCATTTAATACGTCGTTAAGGAGACATAATCCAAAAATTTCAGACTTACTAGATTGTATGGATACAAACAATCGAGAACATGAGTTCTTTGCCAGATTTATTAAAAACAATACTGAAATAAAGGGTCAGTTATTTACCCCAAATAAAGATATTACGGGTTTTAGGGATATTGACAGTCTTATACAGAGTTATAACAGTAAGCTATATTATAAGCACACCAATAGAAGATTAGAGCGACATAAAGAACATATTTACATAAAAGGTTATGAAGAAGACACCTTGACCATCATTCAAAAACTAAAAGAGTTTGCTTCTAAAGGCATAGATAACTATTTAAACTCCTTTCAATTTTGGTTGGATACGTCGGCCTATGACATTGACTGCGAAGAGAAGAAAATGGCCTTAGAAAGAATGTTTGAGAATTCCAATGTAGCGTTAATATACGGCTCTGCAGGAACTGGAAAATCAACAATGATAAATCATATCTCAAATTTTTTCAATGACAAAAAAAAGCTTTATTTAGCAAATACTAATCCGGCTGTGGATAACTTAAGGCGAAGAGTTAATGCTGCTAATTGTACCTATAAAACCATTGCTAAATTTATTGCACAAAATAATTCCGATACAGAATTTGACTTATTGATAATTGACGAGTGCAGTACGGTAAGTAATTCAGATATGCTTAGCGTAATTACTAAAGCTTCTTTCAAATTATTAGTCTTAGTCGGAGATGTTTTTCAAATTGACTCAATAGTTTTTGGAAATTGGTTTGATGTTGCACGATTTTTTGTTCCAGAAACAGCGGTCTATGAACTTACAAAACCTTACAGAAGCAATAACTCTAGATTGCTAACTTTGTGGAACAAAGTTAGAAATATGGATGAAGATATACTAGAACACATAGCGAGGAGCAATTACTCAATTAGTTTGAACGAGTCAATATTTGAAAGTTCAGGTGAAGATGAAATAATTCTGTGCTTAAATTATGACGGGCTTTATGGTATTAACAATATTAATACATTTTTGCAAAGCAGTAATAATAATAATCCTGTTCAATGGGGCATTCAAACTTATAAGATTAATGATCCCATTTTGTTTAATGAATCAGAAAGATTTGCTCCCCTAATTTATAACAACCTAAAAGGAAAAATAGCGGGCATTGAAACGTTTGATAATAAAATACAATTCGATATTGAACTTGATAAGGTAATAAATCAATTGGATGCAGACGGATACGATTTTCATTTGTTAGGTAATTCCGAAAATGGGAATTCAGTAATTCGCTTTTTTGTCAATAAGTATAAAAGCACGGATGATGATGATGAATTATCCTCAGATGCTGTAGTTCCGTTCCAAGTAGCTTATGCTGTATCAATCCATAAAGCGCAGGGACTGGAATATAAATCAGTCAAAATTGTTATTACTGATGAAATTGAAGAAATGATAACTCACAACATTTTTTACACAGCTATTACTAGAGCGAAGGAAAATTTAAAAATATACTGGACGCCAGAAACGGAGAATAAAGTATTAACCAATCTGGAAAGAAAAAATACAAGAAGGGACGTAGTTCTCTTAACAACTAAGTTTAGGCAGCCAGTGATATAAGACAGTTATTTTCCCTGACGGATTAATTGGAATCAATGACTTTGCCTATGCGGTTAATAAAGTGATAGATAAAACAAAAACGAAGAAATTGAACGGCGCAGCCATTAACCGGAAGCTAAAAGCAATGGGGCTTTTTAAGTGAAGTTGTTGATCATGAAGGGAAAAAGCGAACAACAACAAATGAAAAGTCAGAAGGGTACGGCATAGAAACTGTCCCTAAAAATTTCGATGGCAGGGAATATATGTAGGTTGTTTATAATGAGATTGGAAAGAGGTTCTTATTGGATAATATTGAGAGGATTATGGAGTTTGAGCTAGATTCGGCAGAGTTTTAGATAATTTTATTATGTTAACTGGTATTTGTATTGCTAGGATGAAGGCGAAAGGCGCTTGGTCCTATTTAGAAATCGGAGAATGAAAATTTAATGTTATAACCCAAAGGGGGAGGCTGCTGAAGCCTCCCCTTATTTTTATTGCAATTCCTTTCTAGGCCCGTATGAAGATGCCTACCTAATAGGTTACTTTTTTGGTTCCTGTTGGTTCAATGGGGCTAATGTTCTATGTCGATAAATTAGCACAACTTTTAACTTTTTTAGTACCGGCGAGTTTTAATTATATAGATAGATAGTAGTGGTCTATATTTCCTGATATTCTATTAAACCCCTTAAATTCCATTTTCAAATATCCATTTGAAAGGAAATCCTTAAATTCTTTATGCGCAAAATCGTTCTTTCATACCTTTCACCTGCTTTGTTACATTGGTAGATTAAATTATATAGATCTATTAGAAAATAATGAATAGTGGCAATATTGATGTGAAATTCCATTACTTGCAAAATTGCCAATTAGTATTGTGGCATTTTTAATAGGTTGTTGTCCAATTTATGACTACGGTTTATGGCTTTAAGGGGGTGATAAACCAAGGTAAGGCAGTAATCTGTGAATGGAGGCGATAGAGGGGTTAATAACGAATGACAACATAAGTAAAACATCAGTGTCATTGAAAAATAACAACCTACATAAAAAGTAGGCTATTTTCTACTAGAGAGGAGAATAGATTTGAAGATTAGAGGTAAGATTGCAGCGATAATGACCGCTATATTGCTTGCGACGTCTTCAACAGCCGCTTTTGCCGCGGAACCTGGCTTGGATAATATGCCAAACCCAGTGGACCCCCAGTCATGGGTGAACCCGGAGGATATGACGTGGAATGATTATAATCCGGTCCCTGGTATTGACTGGAATAATCCGGATATTAAACCTGAAACAGAACTTAAAGGGGCCCTGATTTTGGTAGACTTTCCGGATCAGGATTTTATCTTGACCCAACCCAAGGGTTCAGAACTCATCGGTAATCCGCAAGTCGACGCTGTTCCTCGTGAAGAACTAGGGGAATGGTGGAAGAATTTCTTGAATGTTCCTAGCGAACTGAACAACTATCAGACAATAGATGGATTTTGGAAAGAGAATTCTTATGGAAAATGGGGCGTATCTCTTGATTCTTATGGCCCATACCGCTTGGATAAAAATGAATTTCAATATGGGCTTGAAAGCAGCCATAACGCTGGAACACTCCCAGGTAACTATACTAGAGGAAACCTTTTTACGGATGGTGTAAATGCAGCTGCAGCCGACATAAACGCATCTGGGGAAGAATATGACTTTGCGTTCATCGTTCATGCTGGCTATGATGAATCAACTGTATGGCAGGAACTCGGAGAAATGATGTTCATGAATCCGGAATCGGTGCCTGATGAATTTGGTCCGCCGGATTTACCTGGCTTTGAAAACATGCCAAACTGGGCTAAAACTCGTTATGTACCGTGGACTTCCTATTATGCAGCCAAAACGATTTGGTCTGCTGCATCCAGTGCAAGGATCAATGGCAAAACGATTCGTGTTTCTATTCAAGGCGAAAGTGATGGTATGGCCGTTTTTGCTCACGAATTTGGCCATCTTAAGGGACTAGGCGATAACTATAATAATGCGGCTCTTGACCCTAGAACCTATTCGGGTTATTGGGAAACGATGAGCCGTGGATCATTCAACGGCCCCGGTGGAACACATACCCGCTGGATGATTCCGTCTACCCTTGGTGCATCTTTACCGGCACCACATATGCTTCGAAATAAGATGAAACAGGGATTTGTATCCGATGATGAAGTCCTGCAGCTAAACCGTGATGAATTAAAAGAATCCGGGCCGGTGTTTGCGGATGTAATCGCGCGTCAAGCGCCAGTTGGGAGTAAATTTGGCCGAACCGGACTTCACGGCATCAATATCAGCATGACCGATTTAACACCAACAGATTACCTTGCCGGTGACTGGCGTAACGATATGCCATCAAGAGCAGTATACAATAATTACACCCTTGAAGTGGTAGACCGCATTGGTGCGGATTCCTTCGCAGCCGATTCCGGTGTTTTAATTGCCAAAACGAAAAATGCCGAAAGTGCCCCGTTCATGTGGGTAGTCGATTCACATCCCGAGGATATTCATCTGAAGGACTTTACAAGACCTGACGGCACAACAGCTATGGTTGGAAAAGGTGACCCCCGTCAAGCTCTTGATGCTTTATTCAAAGCTGGGAATGGGGAAGCTTTAGTCTCCGGCCAATTCGATGGGTCTATTGACAAAGACACGATTGTCAGCGAGTACATTGATTCATACAATAAGCTTCATTTCTACATTTTAGGAAAAAACAAAGACAATGACGGTGTGCTTCGTTATCAGGTTGCGGTCCGTAACACGGAGGGCTCGGGCGCCTATAAACGCGGGGTCAATGTAAGCGCCGGCACTGTGCAACCTGCCGTACAGGACAAAGTGGCAGTCTATCATTTTAATGTTACGAATACAGGCGAAGCAAAGGATCTTATTCGTGTCAACGCTTCTGCCGGCGATGATTGGGATGTGCAGCTTGAGCACAGCGTAGTTGCTGTGGAACCTGGCACAACCGTCGCTGTACCGGTATACGTGAAAATTCCGAAGGGCAAGACAGCTCCGGCTACCCTTACCTTTACGGCAACTTCAGAGACAGACTCTAAGCAAAGCGTTACCGAAACCAATTTATTGCCTAGCAATCTTAGCGCAGCGGGTCTAAGTTCTGTTATTGATGGCTTTGCGAAAGAGGGAGCTTTCAAAGCGGGTGCAGCGCAAGCATTGAAGGCACATTTGAATTCCGTCGGTCAATTTGAAAAGAAAGGATCCGCGGATAAGGTTGTCAAACATGTGAATGATTTTAAAAGATTCCTGGATCTTAAAAAAGATGAGAATCAGATTTCCGGGAAGGCGTATGATAGTTTGAAAGCGTATGCCGATGCCATGATTGAGATTTGGCAATAGGTTAAGTTCACTGTCAAAATATACCTCCTGTGCCGGGGATAACCTGGTACGGGGGGAACAAACTCAAAATCTATTAAATTGCGAAGATGAGAAATGAATAGCCCTTCTATTAATCTTGTTAATTGATGATCTGAAAAGGTAACCAAAGTCAGATTCACCGTCAAGATTTTTGGGAGTTGCCAAAGCAGGAGTGAAGATAATTGAAGAATAGGATTTCAGTTTTAGCCATTATATCATTGTTAGTTTTACTCGGTGCCTGTTCGGCTCAAACCTCTGGCAAGGAGAGCGAGGTGCTTGTTAAAACGAAATATGGAAATATTACCAAAGATGATTTATTTAAAGAAGTGACTAGTTCCGATCGGGGAAAAGAATTGATTCAAAAGCTGGTCTATATGAAAATTTTGGAAGAGAAATACGAGGTAACTGATAAAGAGGTGAATCAACGGCTGGACGATATAAAGGAACAGGCCGGTGAATTTGAAATGTTCCTGCAGAAACAGGGCTTTGAAAATGAAAAGCAATTAAAAGAACATATAAAACAATCACTTTATTTCTTTAAAGCGACAACAGAAGGCGCGAAAGTCTCAGATAAGCAAATACAAGATTATTATGAACAAAATAAAGACCTATACACGAAGGTAAGAACCAGCCATATTCTAGTGGATCAGGAGTCAACTGCAAAAGAAATTAAAAACGAACTAAAGAAAGGAACCGACTTTGCCGAATTAGCTAAAAAACAATCAACAGATAAGGTGTCTGCAGCAGAAGGCGGAGATTTGGGCTATCTTTCCGGACGAAGCCAGGAATTGGATCCGACATTTCTTGCGGCGGCAATGAAATTGAAAAAAGGTGAAGTGAGCGAGCCAGTTAAGACAGTATTTGGATATCACATTATTAAGGTAACAGATAGAGAGGAGACACCATTGAATGAGGTGAAAGACCAAATCAAGCAAACGCTTATGGGACAAGTCGCAAAACCAGTACAGGAGATATTAAACAAATTGAATAAAGAAATTGAGATAACAGAAGATGCATTTAAAGATGCATTTAAGGATGTAGGACCAAAATAACCAAAAAGGACGGGTTCTAGTTTGCCAAAAGGCAAACCGAGAACCGTCCCCACTCTGCTTCTTTTGATGCAAACGAGGATGGAGCCGCTTGGCTTGCATCCTCTTCTTTTTATTGAGGACTAAAAGTTAAAGTTATGTGACACAATGTCATGTTTCATTGACGTATGACACCGTGTCATATATAATCGTCTTATCGCTAATGTGACACGCTGTCATTCGATTGATGGGAGGTTTATAGAATGCCAAAACAAACTTTTTTTCATTTACCTGAAGACAAGCAGGGCACATTGATTCAAGCTGCTAAAAAAGAGTTTTCACGAGTCCCGTTACATGAAAGCTTAATTTCGAATATTATAAAAGATGCGGGAATTCCTCGGGGTAGTTTTTACCAATATTTCGAAGGGAAAGAGGACTTATATTATTTCCTCTTAAACCAGATTTCAGAGAAAAATAATGATCGGTTTATCGCTTCCTTGAAGGAGAATAACGGGGATGTATTTGAATCTTTTATTGATTCCTTTCAGTTTATGATTCAGAACCACAGAAATCAGGAACACAAAAACTTTTTTAAGCATGCTTTTTTAAATATGAATTATAAATTGGAAAATATATTAGCTAGTAACATGTACCAGGAAAACCGGAAAAGTCAGTATCTAACTATGATTAGCTTAATCAATACCGAAAATTTGAATTTGAAGGATGAACGTGAACTTCACCATCTGTTCCAAATTATGATCTCTGTCACTTTTCAAAATGTTATTCAAGCGTTTGTAAGGGATCTTACAGATGAAGAGGCTTTAAAAAATTATGTTGAGCAACTGGAACTGTTAAAAAGAGGCTTATATAAGGAAGAGAATCTATGAGCTCTTTTAAAGTAGTGAGAACAGAGAGGATTTTTTTGCAAAGGATTGTTAAAAAACTGCAAAATCAGGGCGTCAATGCACAGATATGCAAACGGCCAAAACAAATTCAAAAACATTTTTGAAAGGCTAATGTTTATGAAACATACGTGTTAGCAGTTTTAATCGAATGGAAGGTGCATAAACGTGTTAGATGAATTAACCTCCGTAGATCTTGAGCACTTTAAGAAAACTAGAAATGAGCTTAAAAGGTTCATGATGGTCTATAAATTTGCGATTGATGAAGTAAATACCAAGTTGAATATTTTGCGAGAAGAATTTCAAGCCATTCACGACTATAATCCGATTGAACATATTAGCTCGCGAGTAAAGTCACCAGAGAGCATATTTAAAAAGGTGCAAAGGAAAAATTGTGAGCTGTCACTTGCATCTATTAAAGAAAACATTCATGATATCGCAGGGATCCGAATTACGTGTTCCTTCATTTCAGATATCTATAAAGTAAGCGAAATGATTAAAAGTCAAATAGATATCAGCGTTATCGAGTGTAAGGATTATATTAAGAACCCAAAGCCTAATGGATATCAAAGTCTCCACCTTATTATCATGATTCCGGTTTTTATGTCGGACCGGGTTGAACATACGTATGTTGAAGTCCAAATCAGGACCATTGCCATGGACTTTTGGGCAAGTTTAGAACATAAAATCTATTATAAATACAATAAGGTCATACCTGAAAGACTAACGAGGGAACTTAAGGAAGCCGCACTCTCCGCGATGGAGTTAGATAGGAAGATGGAAAGGCTTCATGAAGAAGTGAATGTGATTAAAAGTACAGAAGAGAATCGTGAGCAACAAAGAAACCTTCAGATTCATGGGAAAATTGCCGAGATGGTTGGTTTGTTGAATTAGTGAGCGATCCAGGGAATGGATTTGTTTTTGCCTAGTGAATAGAAAGGAGGATGCGGCAATGGTTTGCGTGCATCCTCTATTTAATTCACTAATTAATCTACCTTTAATATAATTTTTCCGATGTTTTTGTTGTTCTCCATATGTTCATGTGCTTGTTGGATTTGATTAAAAGGAAAGACTTGATCGACAATTGGACGAAGCTTGTGATTTGCAAAAAGGTCTAGGGTTTTGTTGGCAAATTCAGTTGTCAGGGCTGCCTTGTATGCATCGCTTCTTGGTGTGAGCAATGTGCCAGTCAGCTGAATGCGTTTTGACATTAAATCCATTAAATTTACGTTTTCTATATTTGCTCCTCCCAAAATACCAATTAACACCCAACGTCCATCAACTTTGATGCTAGAAAGATTCTTACTCCAATACGATGCCCCGATGAAATCAAGAATCAAATCAACCCCTTGATTGTTGGTGATAGTCAATATTTCCTCATCAAAGTTCTGTTCCTTATAGTTTATACACACATCCGCCCCTAATGACCGGCAAAAATCAAGCTTCTCTTCCGATCCGGCTGTCGTTATGACATTCGCTTGACCGATTTGCTTCGCAAGTTGAATTGCTGCAGTTCCGACCCCACTCCCGCCAGCGTGGATCAGCACGGTTTCATTTGCACGTAATTGGCCAATCCAAAATAACGTTTGATAGGCGGTTAGAAACACTTCAGGAATAGCGGCAGCTTCTTCAAATGAAAGATGATGATTGGGAATCATCATCGCTCTGTCAGCCGGCATGACAACGTATTCGGCATAACCGCCGCCATTCACAAGCCCCATAACGCGCGTACCAACCTCGATTTCTGAACCTGGGCCTACTTTTTCAACTGTTCCAGCAACTTCTACACCTAAAATTGGATTGTCCAAATAGCCCAAACTCTTTTCTCGATTAATAATATCCGTTCGGTTAACGGCTGATGCTTTTACTTTGATTAATATTTCCCCATCCTTTGGTTCTGGTTTAGCATGTTCTGTAATTTGTAATTGATCTGCACCGCCTGGTTGTTTTACAGTGATAGCTTTCATGTTAAGCCTCCTGTGATAATAACTTTGATTCTATATTAAGTTTTAAAATGTATTAAATAAAGAAAGAAGCTTATCAGTGTTTAAAGCGTACCTTAATTAGTTCATGAGTGGGGTAGACAGAGAAGCGATTATCCAAAGAAAATATATCCACCTTTTGATATTGGGGTATAGATCACCCGCTATAAATCAACTGTTGATTTGATTCTTAGAAACAGGGGAATAAATAAGATTAAAAGTGGAAAAGGAGATGAGCCTATGTTTCATTACACTGTAGAAACGAATCAATCAATCGAAGAAGCGATGGTAACCTTAGAGGAAAAATTAAAAGAGGATAAGTTCGGTGTGCTTTGGCATTTTGATATCAAAGATACGTTACAAAAGAAAGGGTTTGAATTTGATCAATCTTATCATGTGATTGAAGTTTGTAACCCAAAAGAAGCGCAACGGGTATTATCAGAAAATAAAATGGTAGGCTATTTCTTACCATGTAAAATGGTTGTTTATGAAGATAAAGGCAAGACGAAAATAGGTATGCCAAGACCTACGGCTTTAATTGAATTGATCAGCGAACCCTCTATTAAAGAATTTGCCCAGGATATTGAAGACCGCTTAATTGCATGTATCGACCGGGTTGTGCAATAGCATAGTGTGACGCAAGAGCTAGACCCTTGGACGAGGATGAGTTTCTCTGTCTAAAGGGTCCTTTTTCATAGATGGAATTTTTTCATAAATAAAATAGGGTTTTTTACTTATTGATTCTCTATTATTCAATACAATCCACTGAGCCAGTTCGTCTTATACACTAATAATCCGGTTTTTCCAGTCAGCTTGGTATGGACCGTTATCTTTAAGGAAAGAATGGATGAGCTCAATCGCCTGATGTTCATGATACGTTTTCTTTTCTTCCATTCCTTTAAACAGTTGCTGTCCTCCGCCTGCAATTTTATAGGTTTTA
The DNA here is from genome assembly GCF_003515685.1 of Neobacillus notoginsengisoli. GTDB lineage: Bacteria > Bacillota > Bacilli > Bacillales > Cytobacillaceae > Bacillus_D > Bacillus_D notoginsengisoli. Next base: position 21,851 of record NZ_QWEG01000003.1, read on the forward strand.
CTCAGGTTGATATCCTTACCGCCCACTTGAAGGGTTTGGATACGATGTCCTTTTGGGTTATATGGTTTGTAGGTCATGAACAAGCCCGAAGAGCGCAAAATATAACCGCCTTTTTGCTGAAAAGGATCTGAAGAAAAAACTTGTTCCAAATTTTTTTCTAGTATATTCAGAAGTTCTTTCCCTTCGACTTCCAGCGTAAAAAGTTTCGGGTTGGTGGGAATGATGCTGTGCAAATCATACATCGAGAGAGAGCCAGGTGCTTGAGGAGGCCCGTATCGCCATCCGTGGGAAAAAGCGGCGTCACATGACAGGGAGTGCATATAAGCATCCGTGATCAGCTGGTCCATTGGGGCCTCGTTTAATGTCATCCGGTGTAACATCGAATTCGTTTGGCCTGCGATTTCTTTCTTTTCGTTCTCATAACGGCCGACAGCGGTCTGAACAAGTTCTTCCACTACCGAATCTTCAGCCAGTTGTTCGTCAATATCGATCAACTGGTAATTAACGCCCGTAATTCTTCCGTTATCAATAGCAATATCCAGCCGCCCTAAAAATGAAGAATTGGAGCCGGCCTGAACAACGATTGTATCGTTCACCATGATTGGCTTGGAAACACGGTCGTGACTGTGACCAGAAAGAAGGATATCTATCCCATCAACAATGGAAGCCAGTTTCACATCAAGGGGAAGCCCCATATGGCTAAGCAACACAATAAGATCTGTCGCCGGTTTTAAAATTTGAACAATGTCGCGGACTTCATCCAAACCTTTGGAGAAGACCAGTCCCTTAGAAAAACTACGCGCCATTGTTTGATCTACATAAGGGTATGTAAGCCCGATCACACCAACCTTAACCCCTTGCATTTCTTTAATGAAATAAGGCTCAAATAAGGTTTTGCCACTTTCTTCATCCTTTACATTACAGGCGATTGCAGGAAACGGAAGGCTTTCAGCCAGTTGTTTCAGCTGTTCGCGGCCATAGGCAAAATCCCAATTACCCGGAACAAACCCGTCAAGTTCCATTTCTTTTAATATTGGAAGGATCGCGCTGCCTTTGCTGCTTACAAGAGGAAGAGTCCCATGAAACAAGTCACCACCATCCAGGAATAGCACTTTGGGGTTTTTGTTTTTAGCGTCTTTTACATATTGATTGATCCGTGAAAAGCCACCCGCCTTTTTTAAATACGGGCCTTTTGCGCCCCAGAAAAGCTCCTCGTGCATTTCCAGGCAGCCATGTGTATCATTTTGTTGGATAATTGTAATTTCCTGGACCATTTTATCCCTCCTGGTTTTTTCCCACCTCAAAAACTTTAGTCTATATATATCTGCCCAGATAAATGTTTTGGAAACCTGATTATTCATCGAAAAATGAAAGTCCAATCTTAATCAAACTTTAACAATTCAAACCCATAATGAAACAGAAAAGGAGTGAGTATGATGAATGATGTAGGAATATTTTTTGCACTAGCGGGTGGCGTATTATCTTTCTTCTCCCCATGCGTATTTCCTCTTTTGCCAGCCTATATCACCCATTTAACAGGTGGAAAGATTGAAGATGCAAAAATGCAAGTTAATCGAGCAAAGCTTTATTCAAGGTCAATAGGTTTTATTATTGGTTTCAGTCTGATCTTTATCGCACTTGGAGCCTCAGCGAGCTTTATCGGTAAGGCTCTGGCGGATTACCGAATGATTATTATGCAAATTGCTGGTTTGTTGATTATTGTTTTCGGGTTGCAGATGGCAGGCTTATTAAAATTTAAATTCTTAATGAAGGAAAAAAGGTTTGAAACTGAACAAGGAACAAAAAATATTTTTAGTTCCATTTTATTAGGAATGGCATTTGCAGCAGGCTGGTCACCTTGTGTCGGACTTGCCCTGTCTTCCATACTATTATTGGCGGGGTCATCAGAAACTCTCAGCCAGGGTGTTTTTTTGTTAGGCGCCTATTCACTCGGAATGGCCATTCCGTTTTTTATCATTTCCATTGTTCTTTCCTATTCTCTGAGTACAATAAGAAAAATCAACAAATATTTGCCAAGGCTTGCATTTGTTAATGGCATGATCATGGTATTCCTGGGGTTCCTGGTCTTAAGCGGACAAATGCAGAAAATCAGCGCCTGGCTTGCATCATTTAGCTTATTCTTTTGATTAGAAGGAGGAAGCGCGCTTGCGTCAAGAAAACTTAATTGGAAAATCGGTCTTGGTTGTAGAAGATGATTCAAAGATACGAAACCTTGTGAAAATTTATTTGACCCGAGAGGGGTATGAAGTGATTGAAGCGGTTAACGGACTGGAGGCAAAGAAAAAAATAGAAGAGATGGATCCATGTATTTTAATTCTTGATCTGATGCTTCCTAAGATCAGTGGAGAAGAGATATGCAGATGGGTTCGGGAGGATTATAAGAGTAGGATGCCGATCATCATGCTGACGGCAAAAGCATCTGAAAAAGAACGGATTAAAGGTTTTAAATTGGGCGCAGATGATTATGTGGTCAAGCCTTTCAGCCCTGGAGAATTAATGGTCCGTATTGAAGCAGTGCTTAGAAGGACGGCAAGTCGCTGTGGAAAGTTGAGTTTTACTGGGTTTACAATTAAGCCCTCAAAAGGAGAGGCATCGATCAATGGTGAGCAGCTTGAATTAACCCATTTTGAATTTAAACTTCTTCATATATTCATGCAGCATCCTGATCAGATTTTATCTAGGGATCAGATCCTTTCCTTTATCTATGAGAAGAATGAAAAAGCTGTATCAGACAGAACAATCGATGTCCATATTAAGAATTTACGTGAAAAAATAAAAGACAAAACACCTAAAGATTATATTCAAACCGTACGGGGAATGGGGTATAAATTTGTGGCTTTATAAAAAATTTTTCAACCTTTTATCACGGCTTATCGCTTTGAATAGTATTGTCATTTTGCTCGTCATTCTTATCGCAGGCATATCCGTCAAGGATTATGCTTGTTTTTTGGTTAATTCGGAACAAGTTACAGGCCAAGCTCTTGTTGATACGTTGAATGAATTTCTTTTGAAAGCGGGCATCATAGCCTTCATTATGGTTGGGCTATTTCATTATTTTACAGTCAGAAAAATAATGAGTCCCATCAAGTCCTTATCATCGGCGGCAAAAGCGGTAAAGGAGGGCAGTATCCCAAATAAAATTAAGGTAAGTACATCAGGCGAGATGAAGGAATTGATTGAGAATTTCAATTCAATGACTGAGACACTTTATTTGGTCCAAGAGCAACGGGAAGAAATGCTTCGTGATATTGCGCACGAACTTAGAACTCCATTAACAAACATAAACGGATATCTTGAGGCCCTGCAAAACAAAGTGATTGAGGGAGATTCCGAATTATTCGGCTCGCTGCTTGAAGAATCTAAACGCATTACAAGGATTGTCGAACTGATAACAGAATTGAATTCCTGGAATAAAGGAAATTACTTTTTTGAGAAACAGTTTCATCCTTTAAAGATCAATGAAGTGTTGTCAAAGGTGATCACGACCTTCCAATTAAAACTGGAAAACAAATTTAAAGTCTATCACATTCATTTTGACCAAGCAGAAATACTCGGGAATCAAGATGGTCTCAAGCAGGCCTTTACAAATATCCTTCAAAATATTATTGATTACAATACCGGAGAGGTACTAACCGTCAACGGATCGATAGGAAATGAAACATACACCATTGTTTTTACACATACCGGTCAATATATTGATCCTGAAAAAAAAGATCTTATCTTCGAACGCTTTTATCGAATGGAACAATCACGAAGCACAGATACGGGAGATGCAGGGCTTGGGCTTGCCATCACCAAAAGTATTATTGCTTCCCATGGCGGGAAGGTCGGAATCAGTACAAATGGCAATAATCATACATTTCGGATACAGCTTCCTTTGAATTCAAAAGCTTAATCATTCCTTAACAATTAGAAACTACCATTAGGTTGAGAGTAGTTTTTTCGCTGGAATCATTGACCGATACCTGCATGGGCTCAATTGTATTTATCCGTGGAATGAAAGCTGATAAGGAGGCAAGATGATTTGAATAAAAATTTATTGTCAATTGCAATTATCATACTGGCAATTGCAATTGTATTCGTCAACGTGTGGAAGCCATTTGAAAAGGAAGCAGCAAATTCTATAACTGAAGAGGAGATATCGACGGATGCAGATATTCCGGGTGTGGACCTCTCTGAAGTAGAAGAAGGAAAGTTGGCACCTGATTTTGAATTAACCACATTAAACGGAGAAACAGTCAAACTATCCGATTATAAAGGAAAAAAAGTAATTTTAAATTTTTGGGCGACATGGTGCCCGCCTTGTAAGGCTGAAATGCCTCATATGCAAAACTTTTATGAAAAAAACAAAGATAAAGGCATTGAAATAGTGGCCGTGAACCTGACAAAGATGGATAAAGGGAAAAAGGAAATAGATAAATTTGTTAAAGATTTCGGTCTAACCTTTGATATCCCCTTAGACAGAGGTGGGGATATTGGTATGCAGTATCAAGCCTTTATCATTCCCACGAGCTATATTATTGATACAAAGGGGAGAATAGTAACAAAATTTATCGGTCCAATGGATGAGCCGACAATGGAAAGCTTAACGAAGGATATCAAATAAAGACCTCAATTGCTTGTAGAGAAAGCAGATATTTTCTCTACAAGTTTTTTTATTAAATAAACGAATGCTGATAACAGACGGTCAAGGCTCACCCGCAGCTTTCAGAAACTTTATAGACTTTAAGGATTAATCGTCTATTACAGCATTTCCTTGTTCGCGCAACTTTTTTAAAGATGTAATCATATGATTTATTTCCTCATCGGAATGTCTTTCCCATGAACCTAATTCAGCTATTATTTTCAAAGGAGACTTGGACCTATAGGAACGTGTGGGGTTTCCGGGAAATCTTTTGTCTGTTAAGTTCGGATCATTTTCAAAATCACCTAATGGCTCGACAATATAAATTCTTTCTTTTGATTTAGAAGTTGCTAATTCAGCACCCCATTTAGCAGCATCTAATGAAGCGGTAAAGTAGATAAAGTTCGATTTTTTATCTTGGTAATTGGATAAGTGCTGTGGTTTTAATAAATCCCCAATTTTCAATTCTGCTTTCGTACCATGAAAAAAAGGACCAGGATCTAAGACATCTTTTTTGTCATTCATACTGATACACCTCTTTTTTGATTTGTGTATAACATTGTAATATAAGAAATACATAAAGAGTACTCTGAAAATAATTTTAGCGTTTTTTAATACCCACATTTCTTTGCATCCCTTTTATGAGGGATTTTTTATATCAACAAAAATTTTGAAAGAGGAATTCTTCAGATTAACACGAATTCGTTTAAGAAGGCTGTTTTCGTATAGATTGTTGCTTTCTTTACTATACTGTAAAAGGCTTGAAATATTGGGGTTTAAGGAGGCGTTCAAGTATGTGGGAAGACGTTTATGAGGATGATTTCAGCGAATTTGTTTCGGCGTGTCAAAAATCCAATAATTTAACAGTCAATCGATTAAGAGATGTAGCATAAAAGTGAAATATGCAGTCAAATGACGACATATTTATGTAAATATCACATTATTTTTCTTTATACAAGATCAACACAGCAAAAAAGAATACAGGCGAAGAAAATTTCACATCTATTATTTCTAATGAAGCGTCTGATAGAAAATCATTCACCTTTTTATCAAATCCTTTTTCAGTATAACCTATTATTGTTTTGGCTTTCAAAATAATACACTCCCCTTCTAATCTATAATACTTTATACGAATATTTAACCCTTTAGTTTCAAATAACTCACTTTGTTTAATAACTTCACATTTTTCTTAAAACAACAACAATATTTGGGAAAACAGCCTTTAAGAATATGCGCTGTAAAGAAAAGGGGGCAACCTTTTGAAATTAACAAGGCCGCAAAAATTGGCATTGGAGTATATTACTAGTTATGCGCGAAACCACAGGAATGAAGCGAAGGAAACGATTAATCATATCCTTCGAATGTCTAATATCGATGGTATAACCTATAGAGATGCCATCAAAAAATTAAAGGCAAATGCACGGATCGCTTTACACTTTCATCCCGATCGACCTGATTCAATGCTGAAAAGTGTTGCGGAGGCGCTGCTTGAGCAAGGGACATATAAGAGCCAATTTGAAACACAACTATCTAATGGACTGGTATCTGCTCTTCCCGGGGGTGCGCGTGATAGATGGGAAGAGAGAATTTTTGGAGGAGCTTATCAACAGGAAGGTACAAGGAATAACGAACGGCCCAAATATGGCGCTCTCAATTTGATGCTGCACCCGGATGGACCTTCTCCAAGATTTGGATCATGCTATTTTCTTCTAAAACCGGAAGTCTCCCATCGCTGTACATATACGTATATGGATTCTCACCAGGACCCTAGGGAAAAAGGGACGTATGAAGAGTTTGATATGATCGTCGCTGCACTATTGGAGGAGACGTTTACAAGGGAGTATGCCATTGGTGAAAGAAACTTGACTCCGGCAAAATTAATAAATCATTTGCTCGTTATTCTAGAGAAACCTTTCCAAGATCCGGCTAACAAAGAGCCACACCGAAATCTAAATCACTATATTGAAGCCCAGGTGCATGGTGACATATCCCTGAAGGATGACGTGGATATCCTTGTTGCAGATCCTTCTTTCAAAAATACAAATACAGGAAGGGTTCTTGAGGAACTATGCCTTCGGTATGCCATAAGTCTATACTGGCACGCGGGGTTCGCGCTTTCAGTGGACGAGGTTCCAAAAGATTATAGAGGACCAACCATGCCTTCTCTGGCTAAACGGATTGCTCACAAACATATCATATCGGCGAACTTGATTGGAGATGCCGCGATGGGGTTGAAACGTAATGCGGTTTCTTGGAGTGATAGAGGGAGCTATAATGAAGTACTCCAGGAATTAAAACTTTTGTGGCATGTCCTTGTTAAGTTTGGAAAGCCGTTTCGAAATTATCATATTAACGGTGAAAAAAATTGACTTACTCTATTCTTTACATGTTTTGAACGAAAAAGTGCTGTCCGAATGTTAACGGGTTCCGTTCCCTATCGCAAACATACGAAAAATTATTATTTTGCATATTTAAATTAGCAATTACGATTATGAACTAATGTACTTAAACAAACGGGTGTGTTGATCCAGGAAGGATGACTAATTCCCTATTGAACAAACGGGGCAGGTTAGTGCAATAAGAAGTTGTATAATAGGGTTAATACTTTATGGGAAATACGCTTTGTTAAACAACTTTGAAGACGTAATAATACCTTGAGGTGAGTAATAATATGAACTGGTTAGGAATAGCCTGTGGTTTGATTGCTGTTTTTTTGTTGGGGTTATTACTTATCGAAACAACCCGATTTAAGAAAGAATTGAAGAAGGAAATTAATAAGAATGATAGGAGTTTATCCAACAGTTTTGTAAAAGGATGGGAAAGAAAAACATCCAGAGAAGTTATCCTTGGGATTACAGCGTTTATTTTTGTTATATTAGCAATTTTATTTAAATAATAAAGTCTTGTTTAGCTAACGGGGCAGTTTAGTTGAAGAATATTCTCGAAGAAAAATCATCCTTGTTACTAACGATGAATGCATTCAGTTATTTCGTTTTGCTTTAACCTTCTGTTTTTGACATCAATAGCCTGCCACTCCAAAGTATATTTATTACTAAAAGTGATAGTGACTAAATCATATGGGAAATCGTGAGCATCTTCAAATGTTGTTAGCTGCACGGTAACATTAAAGTAGCGGTAGGTTTCGTGTTCCACCTTCTCTTTGATTTGGAGAATCTTTGGGCAATAATACTGCTTCGGTTTGCCGAAATGTTTTTCGAGTGCCTTGTCGATGGATGAAAAAAGCAAATTGAGGATCACATCATCACGCAACTGTACATCTTTTTTAGTTGCGGTTTCGGCTTGAACGGGAGAACTAGAGAAAAGAGTTAGGCAGGCAATCAATATTAAAAGGCTTTTTTTTATAAGAATCCTCCATTTAATGTTGCTCTTATTATGAACAATTAAGGAAATTCTCATTAAACAACGGGTACATTGATCTTACGAGGATAAGGCAATTTTTTGTTGAATTCGTTATTGAACAAACGGGGCAGTTTAGTGCAATAAGGAATTTTTATAATAATTATCACATTTTATCTACAGACATATCAATGGATTGGAAATAAAATGGGTTTAAAAGCGATGGATGTGATAATATGATGGAAAACCTTCCTGTAATATATCAAGGAAAAGAATACTTATTAATCGTTCAATACGCATCTGGATTTTGTGAAGTAATAAAAAAAGGGGATTCATCCAACAAAGTTGAACTAGTCCATTTTACTGAGCTTAGATTCAAAAGCGAAACCGTTTAGTAATTTATTTTTGTTACTAATACTATCTATTATAGGATTCTCACTATGGGCATAAAATCTTATAGGGATTATTGCCTCTTTTGAATTCCTTTTGAGGGGCAGATTAGTTTAATCAGAAAATAATAAATGATCAGTTTACCTTTTTTGAAATAAATATGAAAAAACGCCTATTGGCGTTTTTTTCGAAGAGAGTGCTATTCATTTGAACCCATATTCTGTACATTCTTCGCCGCTTTGTTGACGGCATTGGTTGTTGCATCTACGACATTCATTGCAGTGTTCTCTGTTGTCTCTAACGCACTATGGGCGACTTGGAATGCGGCACCCGCAGTATCCTTTATCCCTTTAGACACCTGATTTTCTTTCTGATTGTTATTTTGTTGTTGGTTAGTCATTTTACCACCTCCTGACATTTTAGGGTATGGAGATAGAATTATTAATATACATTTGTAAGTAAAACTGAAAGCAATATTTGTAATATATTCAATTAATAATTTGTATGAAAATGGAATGTAAAAGGGTTACGGGAATTTTGAAAAGGTACAAGGTCACCAAGGAAAAGCACAGTCTAGTAGTGCGTCGGGACCTCGTAACAGTTTTAAAAAGTTTTCCTATTGCACCAGGCACGGGCGGTTTAACCTAAAAGGGGTTAAGACACTTTTTGTTGAAATCCTTATTGAACAAACGGGGCAGTTTAGTTCAAGAAGGAATAATAAGTGGAGGTTTAAATATTGAAATTTCTCACTAGCCTTATTTTTAGCGAGGTAAATAGTCATTTTTCTATTTCACATAAGGTTAATTTAAAGATAAGATAAGCATTAAATCAAAATATAGTATCTTATCTAAAATTAACCCCTAAAGAGAAGGAAATGGATTTTATAAATTTAATAACTTGTACAAAAAAAGCGATATTAGAAGTCGAAGTAAAAGGTCCTGACATCAATCGAAAGGAAAAAATTATTGATTGGGGCTTGTGGTTACCATACGAGAAGATAGTTAAATACCCAGACCAGAGAAAGCCATATATAATATATAAAATTCTATTTTGATGCCCTAGTAATTTTATTTGAAAGGTACGGAATAGAAGAAGAGGATGAAATAAAAATTGACTTTTCGGATTTAAATTTAGATTAACACCTCTTACCTCTTCCTTAACAAACAGAGTTAATCCAGGAAAGATGAACCGCCTTTTTGTTGAATTCCTTATTGAACATACGGGGCAGTTTAGCTTAATAAGAAGAAGGATAAATTTCGGGTAAGCCCTCCTCTCTTTTTATAAAAATGAAAAAACGCCTAGTGGCGTTTTTGGAAGAGAGTGCTATTCATTTGAACCCATATTCTGTACATTTTTAGCGACCTTATTAACGGCATTGGTTTGTTGCATCCACGATATTCATTGCAGCGTTCTCAGTTGTTTCTAACGCACTATGGGCAACTTGAAATGCCGCATCCGTAGTGTCCTTTATTCCTTGAGATTGTCGAAATCTCATATAAATGATGCTAGCAAAAAAATGAGACTAATCCATACACAAAGAGGTGAATAGAAGGCGGTATCTTGTTTTGCAAATTTAGTATGTTGGATTTTCTTGAAAAAACCTACATATTTTCCTTCACCAATAGCACGTAATAAGAAAACAATTCCTCCAGCTATACAAAGCCATTTTGAGAGGGGGGAGGATTTGATGACTGCAAAAAAATCTATTTGAACTAATAGCAGAACAGATGCAAAAAAGCAAAGTGATCCGATAAAAACTGTACCTAACATTCTTGGTTGTAAAACTGGTAATTTACTTTCATCTTTAGTTGGAAGAGCCGCTTTTACTCCCCATCTTCCACCAAATGCCCAAAAAACGTGTAACATACCAATAATTATAAATATTAGAGAAGTTATTCCTATTAAAATCTTTATCAATTTACCACCTCTTCTGTATGTTATCGTCCTCCGTATCTAAATTGGTCATATCATTAGTACATTCATTTTATTGCATTTTATTCCAATTAACTAGATGTTTTTAAATTTATTTCCTGTTTCCTGGAGGGTTGTTCAAATATAGATTAATGCAATTTTCTTGAATCCCTTATTGAACAAACGGAGCTGGATAGTTGAATAAAAAGAAAACACATTTTTATTATTTATGGCTAATGGCATTGGTAATAGCAATTAGTGAACCAATAATAAAAACAATCGTTTTAACTCCGTATGTATTTCTATTCTTAGGCGCAGCTTGTTTGGTAGGAGGAATATCTCAATTTAAAGAAGTTGTCAGTAAAGGAAATCTTAATTAACCAACGGATGCTTTAATCCAAGAAGGATTACCCACCTTTTTTGTTGAATTCTTTATTGAGCAAACTGGGGAGAATACTTCTAAAATTTATTAAACAAAAATAGATGTTTCTTTGTTCAACTTCAGAATGGGCAGGCCCTGGTCACGTTGGAAACTGAAAATTGGAGGCGTTATTGAAATGGCTAAACTGATCTACCCTATTAACGTATCTTTGGACGGTTATATGGAGGACGAGCGCGGCAATCTCGAGTGGTCGACCTCCGATGACGAGGTGTTTGCGTTCTGGACTGACTTCCAGCGGCCGATTGGCACCTACCTATACGGGCGTGGAATGTACGAGTCGATGGTGTACTGGGAGACGATAAGCGCCAAAAAAGGCGATCAACCGGAGGAAATGTGGGAATTCGCGCAGATCTGGCGAACGGCTGAGAAGATCGTGTATTCCCGGACGGTTCAGGCGGTTTCAAGCGCCAGGACTAGGATTGAGCGCGAATTCGATCCTGATGTGATTCGGAGGCTGATAGGGTCTTCAGAAGCCGACATTACGATTGGTGGCCCCGAGCTTGCCGGGAAGGCGATGAGCGCGGGACTGATCGACGAGTGTCATCTGCTTGTTAATCCGATTGTCTTGGGTGGAGGTAAGCGAGCATTGCCGGACAACCTACGCATGCGGCTCGAGCTGCTCGGTGAGCGCCGCTTCCGATGCGGCGTTGTTCATCTTCACTACCGTGTGATCGTCTGATCCCGACGCTAGAGTAAAATTCAGAAGTTACAATTTCGAGCTTACAAAATCAACTGAAATTACAAAAGCCGGAAGTTATGAGCGTCTTCCATATTTATACTAACGGGTGCGTTGATCCAGGAAGGATCAACCGCCGTTTTTGTTGAACTCCTTATTGTACAAACGGGGAAGGTTAGCACAAGAAGGAGAGACGAGTCAAAACGTAGAACATATTAGCAATATGTTGCGGGAATGGGTGATTTTAATGCGAGGAGAGAAACGTATCCGAATCAAAATTGGGGATGTATATGCTATACCATTACCTAATGGCAAATATGCTTTCGGTAGAATATTTAAAGATGGTGGAATTGGTATTTATAAATATATCGGAGAAAATATTGAAGACATTCCAAAGGTTGAGGAGTACCAATTTATTGTTGGTATATATGAATATGTTCTAAAGTCAGGAGATTGGACAGTTGTAGAAAATCGCCCTTTTAAAAGTGATGGAGAAGCATTCCCACCTCCTTTTTGTATCATTGATAGTATTTCAGGTGAATATTCCATTTACCAAAAAGGTGAAATTCGAAGTGCAACAAAATCGGAATGTGAAGGATTAGAGGTAGCGGCAGTTTGGGCGGATAATCACATAATAGATAGGATTATGGGCGACGATAAATGGCACAGAGATGATAAAATATAATATTTCTTTGTTCCAGTAACGGGTGCGATGTTCGGAAGGATATCCGCCCTTTTTTGTTGAATTCCTTATTGTACAAACGGTGCAGGTTAGTTCAATAACATAGGTAAAAGAAAGGACAATGAAATGAAAATTCCAAATGAGTTAGACGGTGCAAAGGTAATTCAATATACAAATAACGTTCCATCTAATGACTATGGTATTGTCTTATATGAAGAGGAAAGCACTAAGAAAGAAGTCAAAATAACTGGGATAGCAATCGCTAAATACGAAGACGCAGAGGGTTTCAATCTTTTTTCTTGTGACTTGAACTGGCAGGTAATTGGTGATTACTTCTATTTTACCTTAGTTGAAGCAATAAATGAGGCGTGCGACGGTTTTGGTGTTAAGAGTAATGATTGGTGTTTGGTCGATAAGCAATCTTAAGCTAACGTGGCAGTTTAGTAAAAGAAGAAAAAATCCTTAATAAGTATTAAACACTAAAATTCTGCATTTAGGAGGAATGTAAAGGTTGATGAAAAGTTTGAAAATTTATTCAGACGTTCCTTGATTGCTTACCATGAGTGTACCGATAAAAAATATGCAAAAGTATTGGAGAAGATAACAAATGATCTAATGGATAATGCACATGAAAACGGTTTTGTTTATGAAGTTTCCCTGATATAACTCGAATCAAATAATTCGCAGAAATCTTTTTAAAACATCTCGACGATACGATCGACCGATTTCACATAAAGGATTATGACTACAGAGATCAGGATATCAAAAGGAAACACAAAGATTATTTTCGCAAGACTTTTCGATATATAAAACGACAAAAGGCTTGGAAAAAAGGATAGAACACGAGCCGATACCACATCTTCTTTTGGTACAACCAGCATTTCCTAACCTATTTTTCCTCGATGAAATTGTTTGATATCCTCTTTTTATTTCAAATAGTACGCACCTAGCTGGGATTGTGTATCAATCATCATCATAATAACTCCTTCTCCCAAGTATCTGGTTAGCTGCATAATCAATATCAGCACCTAGCTGGGATTGTGTATCAATCGCAGCATCCAGTGAATCCTGATCGCCTGATTCTTGATAAAAAACAATGGATTCCAAGGAATCAGGTAACTCCAAGATTGCGTTTCTGTAGATAACAGCAAAATCCTTAAGTTCCGAATCGTCGGCTGGAAGAGGAAGGGTTTCCATTTGCTTGGTCGATTCCCTTAATTCCTTCAGTGCGGTTTTATATTCTACTTCAAAGTTTTTATTATTCATGAAATCAATAGTAGCTGCAGCTGCTATTTTAACAACTTCCCTATGAGAAAAGTGAAAATCGACAAAGGATTTCATATACTCAGAATCTCCAACTACTTCAGGTTCAGGTTTTTTTATTTCTTTTACGGTTTTATTTACATTGCAGGCCGATAAAAATAAAACAATAATAAAAAATATAACATTAAATTGTTTCATAGATACCCTCCTAAAGTGTTAATAAAAGGACTGTAAATATTTTCCCTTTAAAGTAATTAAGTAAACATTTTAAAAGGGATCCACAATTTAAAGAAAACTCGACAATAGAAATTTGAAACCTTTTCCCAATATGATCGTATTGAAACTAAAATCATAATAGTAGGAGGCTGAGGTAATGTTGATAAAAATGAAACAATGTGATGTTTATGCTCCTTAATATTTTTTAGCAAAATTTTGTTTATAGATAAGGTTTGTTGGTTTTAACAAATATTTGCTTAAAGAAAGGATAATTATGTCTAAACTCTCAAAAGCATTTAATGAATACTTTTATGCTTGGGGCGATAATGACCCTAATAAAAAAGTTTTGAGATACGGAAAATTTGTATCTTTAAAACAATTGCATGGATATGACGATCATGTATATTACAGACCACGTAGGCAAATGGCAGGAACGGTAATCATTTTGGGTGGTGTAGGTCTATTTGGGGCGAGTGGATATGGTCTATATAAAGGTGTCTCTTACCTCAAAGCCAAGTACGATAAAAGAAAGACAGATAAAGAAAATCTCTAGCCTATTTTAGACTAGGGATTTTCTTAATACTTTTTTCTGAAAGATTAAACACTATCGTAAGTATGATCTCGTTATAAGCATATATAGGAAACATAGTTGTGGCTGCGAGGTTGTTATTTAAGGCTGTTTTTTAAAAGGTTTTTGTTATCAAGCTTAGCACTGAAAAAACGTTGATTTTAAACTAACGGGGGCAGTTTAGTTGAAGAATAAAATGGGGGTTTTTGTGTCGCATTTGACACAAAATGCGACGGTAACGAAAGGGTTGAAAAGAAAATGAACGATACAGGTAAATCAGTAGCTAGAACGGGTATTACATTCGGTTCAGCGTTGGCAATCGCAATATCTTGGAGTTTACACAAATCAATTTTATGGGCATGTATTCATGGTTTTTTTAGTTGGTTTTATGTAATCTATTATGCTTTTACAAGATAAACTTGATGCACATTTCGAACATAATGTGTAATAGGTATTTATTAAACTAAACCAGCTAATAGTTTGTCAAGATTTTTCATTTAAATAGATTTTTATACTGTGCTATTCTAAAAATAAGCATGCCAAATAACCTTCCGTTTTGCCGAATTGGAAGGTTTTGTTGTATTTAGTTAGATATTGTTCCTAAACATTATCTTGGAAAATGCTCTTTCTTTTTAGTAAGGCATATATCCAATAAAGAAGCTTATTTACGCAGGCTATAACAGCTACTCTGAAGGATTTTCCTTCTTCGCGTTTCTTGTCGTAAAACTCTCTCAGTCTCTTATTACGTGGAATAATCATGTCAGTGGTTTACTTTTTACGGGCGTCCCTGATGCCACTTTGAACAGCCATGTATAAGGCGTGACGGAGTCTACTGGAGCCTCGTTTGGTAATCCTGTTTACCGATGCAGTAAATTTACCAGAAGAGTACACACTTGGATCAACGCCTGCGAATGCAACGAGTTTTTTGGCATTATCAAACCGATCTATTTCCCCAATCTCAGAGATAATCGTTGCCGCGATTTTTTCTCCGATTCCAGGGATAGATTGGAGTAGTTTATATTCTTCAATTTCTTTAGCGAGGGCATCTATTTCTGCTGATAACTTTGATAGATGCTCTTCGTATTGAAGAACAATCCTTATCAGTATCTCCATGTTAAAGATATGACTCTGATACAGATTTCTTTGGAACGGGTTCCTAAGGGCTGCCTCTCTTAGTTTCTGTGCCTTTTCTGTTGCCCAAAGTCTTGAACGACTTTTACATATTAAATTTATATTCTCGGTGATATCATTTTCACTGGCACTTAAAACGGCCTCTGATGTTGGATATTCAAGTAGGGTGAGTAATGATACCTTTGAATACAAACTCCCAAATACCCCTCTGTACTCGGGGAATACCTGATCCAATAAAGTATGAAGCTGGATCTTTGTTTTGGCCGTAATTTCCGCAAGACTTTCTTGTTGTCTCGTCAAATTTCGAAGGTCCAAAAGCTGTATGCCGCGTTTTTTATAAGGCTCCAGCTCCTCTTTATAAAAGAGTTCACAAAGGTGATAAGCATCTGCTGCATCTGTCTTTACCTTCCGTAAACTAGAACTCTTGGCCCTATGCGAGATAAGAGGATTAACAATGATATATACATACTTGTGTTCCTCCAAAAATTGAATGACTGGAGTATTATAATGTCCAGTTGATTCCAAAACTACCGAAGGTTGATGACCAAGTGCTGCCTTTTTAACTTCATTAAGGAATTCTAATAAGTTCCCCAATCCTTCGAAGTTGTGAGTAATGCTAAAGCTTCTCCGATAAGGCTTCCCCTTATCTAAAAATGCCTGGACCTGACTTTCTCCTTTTGATACATCCAGGCCTACGACTGGATTCATGCTTTTCTCCTCCTAAATCTCAATTTGTCGGTATCCCCTAAGGCTTCTTGTAATGTCATAGGTTCGCTTGTTAAACGGGATCATTGTCCCAACCAGCCTGAAACATGTTTATACAAGTAGGGGGTGAACAGTTTAGCTGACGGGATTTAACCCACGGGTGCGACGTTCTACCCCGACTACCGATATATTAAGACCCAAAATAAAAAGGTCAACCAGAAATATCTGGCTGACCTTATAATACGAACGGGTGCTTAAGTTAAACATCGTTATAATTAATTGAAGGATAGCCTGGTTCCTTTACGGAGCTAGGCTATATTATTTTCCCCAAGACAAATAGCACCGCAAAAACGGTGCAAATTGAATTACATTTTACTTTACATATTTAGCTGAAAATTCACGTGTTGCGATAGGTAACGGAACCCGTTATCCGAATGTGGCAGCCCTTTTATTGATGTTTTATTGCTCTGTTTTTCAAGTTCTTATACAATCCGCCAGCTCCTCCAGCCTGTTTAGGTACTTATAAAACAGTCTTATCCATAAACATATAAGAGAAAACAATGAGAAGGGGGGCGAAGTCAATTGTTGAAGGTTAAGGTTGGTTTACGGCCCGTTGCAAGCCGGTTGAATTTAACTACTGTGTTAAAAACGGCTATCCTTCCTGGTGAGTCAACGGAACGATTATTTATTGCTACCCAGGTGGGAGAGGTCTTTTATGTAGGAGATTCAAGTATAAGGAGTTTTTTAGATATTCGCTCGCGAATTATAAAACTGGGTACCTTCGAACCAGGGGTTTCTAGAGGGGGATATGATGAGCGGGGATTGGTGGGGCTTGCGTTTCATCCGCAATTCCAGTCTAACGGTTTGTTTTATCTTCATTATTCAGTAGCTGGAACACAAGGTCCAGGGGCGCTTCCTGGATCTTTTCAGCCTGACCCTTGCAAACCTGAAACCCTAAACTTAAGGTGGTTAAATCGAGAAACGCAATATGACCATATTGATACTGTTGAGGAATGGATTTTGCAATCGAATGGGCAGCCACAAAAACGACGGACATTACTTAATTTAAGGAGACCTTTTTTCAATCATAATGGGGTCAATAGCTTAAATTTTTCGCCTGAAACAGGAAAACTTGTTTTGACAACCGGAGATGGCGGGGCAGGCTATGACCCATTTAATTTAGCACAGGATGATTTGGAAGTCGCCGGGAAAATCATTGAAATCGATTTAAGTAAGAATACATTTATCAATAATCCACCTGTGGTTACGCGTTTTACTGAACTTCCCGTACCGATTCAGGAAACGCTGACGGTTATGGCAAAAGGGGTTCGCAATATACCAGGTATTTCATATCAAAGGTTTTATCAACACTATCTCAAATATGTAGGAAATGTTGGCCAGGATTTGGTCGAGTCGATTTTTTCATTCTTAACATATAAACCAACACCAGTTACTCAACTTGTTCAAGGTTCATTCGGGCACGAGGGATTGGTTAACATTGGCTGGCGGGGGTGGGAAGGGGCTTTTCCTACCCCGATTGTCAGAAGCTGTGCGCAAAATCAGAACTTGAATCAAAAAATAATGGTTTATTACAATGAAGCAGTCGCTCTGTCAGGGAGCCGTCTTCAGCCTTTAACTAGTTACTTTCATCAAGATGCCCGTCCCGATAAGTTTGCAGGTACCGCGCTTACAGGAGTGCAAGCCTATATGGGGAGTAGTATTCCAGGTTTAACAGGAAGCGTTGTGTTTACCGATCTTGCCCGGAAAGATTCCCAGCCTCATGTGAGAGGGGCTTTAGCTTATACGAAAGTAAGGCCAGATGGGAGACAAAATGATTTTAGCGTCATTCAAACCGATTATGACTTTGGGTCTCAATCCGCTTATTATGTTAGCTTAGGGACGAATCTGGATCAAACTCGATTATTTTTAGGGGTTTATGGGTCGATGAGGGTAGCTGATCTGAACCAAGGGACTGTTTTTGAGATCGTGCCGTGATTATAGTGAAACCAGATTAAAACCATGAGTACGTATCCGCTTTAGTTAATAAAAGAGGGAAGCAATAAGGGGAGTCTCGTAGAATCACTAGAGAGTAAAAGACTGTCGACAAAACCGGGGAAATCCGGGCTTGTCGACAGAATTTTTATATGAGGCGTGAATTTCAGACGGAATGGATGAAATGCTAACCAAAAATACACAGTTGAATCGTGTAAGTACCCATATCATTTTATAATTTTCATTCGGCCTTCAGCTTCTCGAACACTTCTTCCGTCAGCGAAAAAGGGGTTGCTGTAAATATTGAAAATACTCCAAGCATGTATAAAAAGACGGCGAGTCCAACATTCTCATCAACTGATTGAAATCGTAGAACTGCCATGATTGCAATACCAATGATGATAATTCCAGCTAGTGCTGTCGGCCACATGACAAGTTGCTTTATCTTTCGCGGATTCACAAAGATTTTTCCTATTCTCTCTTTCAAAAGATGTCCCAATAGGAAAAGTAGCAGTGTACCAATGAGTACTGGCCAGAAAGCTGGCGTCACATAGCTCATTCTCACAAAAGGCATTGTCGTGTAAATCGAGAACCCGATCAGCATCCAGTACGCTTGGATGGAATAGTAACGCTTCGTGTCATGTTTGTATCGATTCCACATCGTTAGTACACGGAAGACCAGTAAAGCTTCTACACTTAGATTAATGGCAAGCCAAAAGAAAAAACCGTCTTCCGGCATGGAAGCTCCCACTATTAAAAAGAGATGCAAGCCAATCGTAAATCCTAGTCGTTTCTCCGCAACCGGTTCGGTTTCATTGTTTTTTGCTATCATTGGTCACTCACTCTCCTTTGTTTTCCCCTTAACTCAATGATAGCAAGAAACTTCGCTCCCCGCTATTTCTCCTACGTCTATGGTGTTAATTTTTTCATTTATATATTTTCCTATCTGGAGCAAGCCCCTATTTCGACTGAACAAACAGACCTGGATGCATTGCATGCATACAATAAATTAACGAACGTTCTAATTGGTTGACAGAAAAACGTTCGTCTATTAAACTAATAATTGTGCTTTTGGCATCAGAAATGAGATGAAAACCTGTTTTATTACTATACGTATGAAAAGGGGACCTGTCCAAATGGATACTGTTTTCGATTATGAAGATATTCAGCTTATTCCAGCAAAGTCGATTGTAAAAAGCCGTTCTGAATGTGATACATCTGTAGAGTTTGGCGGACGTAGGTTTAGGCTGCCAGTCGTACCGGCAAATATGCAAACGATTATTGATGAGAGCCTGGCCATCAAATTGGCAGAGAACAACTATTTCTATATCATGCATCGTTTTCAGCCGGAGAAGCGAATTGATTTTGTAAAAGATATGAGGTCCCGCGGTTTATATGCTTCCATTAGCGTCGGGGTAAAAGAAGACGAATATCGGTTCGTTGAGCAATTGGCGGAGGAACAATTAATTCCTGAGTACATTACAATTGATATTGCCCACGGCCATTCCGAATCGGTCATCAATATGATCAAGCATATTAAAAAGCATCTTCCTGAAAGCTTCCTGATTGCAGGCAATGTGGGTACTCCTGAAGCCGTTCGTGAACTGGAAAATGCGGGTGCGGATGCAACGAAGGTAGGAATTGGACCTGGTAAAGTGTGCATCACGAAAACTAAAACAGGTTTCGGCACAGGAGGCTGGCAGCTGGCTGCGGTAAGATGGTGTGCCAAAGCGGCGAGCAAACCGATTATTGCCGACGGCGGTATTCGTACACATGGCGACATTGCAAAATCTGTCCGCTTCGGAGCTTCAATGGTCATGATTGGTTCACTTTTTGCGGGCCATGAAGAATCACCTGGGGAAACAATTGAAATTCACGGAAAGCTTTATAAAGAATATTTCGGTTCGGCTTCCGAATTTCAAAAAGGCGAAAGAAAAAACGTCGAAGGCAAAAAAATGCATGTTGAGTTTAGGGGATCGATCAAGGATACTCTCGTTGAAATGGAGCAGGACCTTCAATCATCGATTTCGTATGCTGGAGGCAACAAACTATCCGCCATCCGCAACGTCGACTATGCGATTGTAAAGAATTCAATTTTTAATGGTGATAAGATATATTAAGCAATAGGGAAAAGCGCTTAATGATGTAAGGAAAAAGCCCAAGTTCTTCTTATGGAGAATTTGGGCTTTTAACATTTTAAATTATGAAAAGATGCAGCAAAAAAGTAATGCTCTATGGCCGTTAATGGGCATACTACCATATAGTTGAGTACCTCAATGTTAGGAGGACAGCGATGGCTAAGAAGAGCGAACAAACGACTGAATCGGCGAATAAAGATAAAGTCGTTCAATTGCCTGATCATCAGCAAACTAAGGATGAAACTGCCGAACTAACCAGGATGCTTGCGGCAGTATTGGACTATCTATCTGACGAAACACTCGAGGTAATTGATATCGATTATCTTTTTGAAAATACAGAGGGTCTGAAGGATTGGTGGAATCATTACCAGGAAAACAATCGGAAAAAAATTGAGGAAGAAATCAAGAAATCTCTCGGTGATCTATCTTTGGAAGACCTGCAGAAAATCCGGGAACAGATAAAGAAAAACAATGGATAGAGCCATGGACAATGAATCGAACTTCATAATAAAAGCCTAATCCCTCCATACGTTTGACGAGGAATTAGGCTTATTATTATCCGCAAACATGCTGGACAAGGAGAACTATATTTCTAGTCGAGCCTTTTCCAATGCCGCAATTTCAATTTTCTTCATTTTGTACAGCACTTCAGTCACTCTCTTAATTTCCTCTTTTGATCCTTTAAACATGACTTCATCCATGTTTTCCGGAACGATCTGCCATGAAACGCCGAATTGATCTTTTGCCCATCCGCACTGTTCTGCCTCAGGTACTTTAGAAAGCTTATCCCAGAAGTAATCAATTTCATCCTGATTTTTGCAGTTTATGATGAAGGAAAAGGCTTCGTTAAAAGTGGAGACTCCACCAAAGGCATGATCCATTGCTGAAAAATGAAGACCGCTAAGTTTGAAGTCGGCATAATTCACTTTTGCCTTAAGGGACGTTGCTTCTCCTTCTTGATACCTGCTGATTGATCCTATACTGGAATCTTCGAATATTTCGGCATAGTACCTCATTGCTTCCTCGGCTTTCCCGCATACCTCACTTGAAAAACGGAAGTTCGGGGTAATTTTTTGAACCGTTTGTTCTTCGTCCATAAGCATCAATTGCCAGGACAGTCCGAACCGATCCTGACCCCAGCCATATCTTTTGCTAAAAGGATATTCTCCCAACGGCATGAATTCACTGCCGCCATCAATGAGAGCATTCCATCTAGTATTTAGTTCTTCTATCGATGAACATGCCACGAATAAGGAGATGGTTGGATTTAACTTAAAGTAGGGACCCGCGCTGATTGCATCAAATCGTTGTCCCGCCAACTCAAAGCTCACATATTCCGCGTCATCTCCAGTAGGGGTTTTTCCAAGGCTTCTCACATTCAAGAGTTTAGAATCGTCAAACAAACTAATGTAGAACATTGCGGCTTCTTTCGCTTCTTTGTCATACCAAAAATGCGGAACTATTTTTTGCATAGCGGTCTCCTTACTGTTCCTATATTTACCGGCAATTTTTGATGCCAGCATTATAACTATTATAATTGGTAGATCCAAATCATCGCAAAATTGGGAAGGGGAAGTCCCGCAATGTTTCGAGTTCTAGTCGCCAACATTTTTTGAAAATTGACGCTCGTGTTGTGGATAATTTTGTATAATGAAAGTAGATAAACTAGGTAATTAAATACATAGAGAAAATAGGGGTAATGGAATGGACAATCAATCGTATTTCTATCAATTTTTAGAGTCGGATTCCAGGGAGCTGGCGCTTTTGGCGAAGGAGCTGGAGAACAGCCTTTTTACGAGTCCCCGAATGATGCTGACGCACTCTAGAGTGTTTATTGAAACGATTTTGGAAAAGGTGATGGAGGCAGAAGGAATTGAGGAGTTGCCACGCATTGGGTTGAAGGAGAGGCTTGATCTTTTGGATGATCGGGGCTATTTAACCTATGAAATCCGCGATGCCCTCCACAACGTGAGGAAATTGGGGAACCAGGCCTCGCATGATGCGCGGATGTTTCGGTTTTCTGAAGCTTTGCAGTCATGGGAAGCGCTATATGTGATTGTCAAATGGTTTGTTGAGGTTTACGGCCCGGTCGATATGAATATGCCAGATTACCGTGATCCATCACCGCGGCAGGAGAGGGCCTTTGATATGACAGAGCTTGAGATCAGGCTGAAGGGCCTTGAGGAACTATTAAGGAATAAGCCTTCGGATTATGGTGAACTGGAAAGCCAGAAAGAAGTGGCTGCTGCAGCCGAAGTGATCGAGAAGGTGGCGGAAGCGCCAGGCTTCACGACGATACGGACACTCGCTTATCAAGGAAAGACGCTGGATGTTCCGTATTTTCTTCGTGATGCATTCCTGCTTCCACAGCGGTTCGACAAATCGGAAACCTTTCTAATCAGGCTTGGCGCCGAGCAGGAAGCAAGGATCATGAGCGAGCTGCAAACGAATCTTGAAGGCCTTCATAAGAAGGTAAAACGGTACTCGGCAAAGAATGATGAGATCTTTTTTGATGAGCTGCGGGGGTTTATAGAGGAGGAAAAGATTCGCAGGAATTTGACGGTGAACAGGCCTGGGGAACTGTTTTTCTTTTTCAAAAAAGATCATCTTGTTGTAACAGAGGAGCTTGCAAAAGTACCGTTGGATTCCGATGAATTCAAGGGAATTCCTAGTCTGTTAAGGCAGCTGAATGAGGATCAAATAGAAACGGTAGGGGAGCTTCCAAAGGAACTTGTGATTCTCGCAAAATATGAACATGTCGGGATCGGGACAGTTGAAAAGTTATTTGAACAGCTGAAGTCCAAATTGAACGAAAAAGCCGTCGCCATGAATGCCGAGGAATCCGCTGAAAAAGAGAGAAGAAGCCATAAAAAGTGGGAATCGCTGTATGTGAATGTTACCCACGGGGATGTAAAGGCTGTCATTCGCGGGGAAAGCATCTCGTCTATTTGGAAGGCTGCCCTCGGCTGGATGGAAGATAGAAGATTGCCTTTGCATGAACTCGTGAAAGAAGGCATCACACTCGGATCGACGGATGCGGGGCAGCGCTACGCGATTGCGCTTGAACCAATCCACAAGGACAACAAACATTTTGCCCAGCTGCACACCTACAAATCCGTACTGTCTGGCGAGGTCTATTATCTGGAAACAAAAATTAACCCGAGATCCGGCTTGGAAACGCTCGGGAAACTATTAAAGCGGTTGGGGGTTGAGGTAGATATTCCGCTGTTGAGAGAATAATAGATGGCAGTGATAGCATTTTCAAATTTTGAATTCGTTCCTTATTAACAGTGTGATTACCATTTTTTAAAGGAGCTGGTTAGAATGTGTGGGATTTGTAAGTAGGCATTTGGAAAGAGATTTGAAGTTACCTGAATCACGGGCTATTCTTTTGAAAAACGCCCTGGATGACTTGACCGCTGACCCTGATGTACTGGCTATATACCAAGGAGGTTCATTGGCAAAAGGGAACTTTGATCATTATTCCGACATTGATTTGCATACTATTGTTTTGCCCGAAAAAAAGAATTCTTTTGTTAGAGAAAAGAAGGAAAGGGCCAAAAACTGGGGAGAGGTTCTGTTTTATGAAGATTTCCATCCTTCTTCGCCTGTCATTGTTACACATTATTCTTCCTTTGTAAAGATAGATAGCTGGTATCATTTTCCGGAAGAAATTAAGCCCTCGATTTGGCTAAAGGGCTGTGAGGTTCTTTACGACCCAAAGAACCTTATCGGAGAGATCATAAAAGAGTCAACTGCAATCATTTATAAACCGTCAACTGAGGAAGTGCTTTTTTGGAGGGGAAAGGTTCTCGCCTTTATCCATGAAACCTACAGAGCGGTTATGAGGGAAGAGTTCTATTATGCATTAGCAAACCTAGATAGAATACGTTGGCTGGTTGCGTCTGGTTGGTATATGAAAATGGATCAACACTTGGATAGCCCATATGGCGTTTGGTCTAAAATTGAAGGCAAAAGAAGCAAGTTAGCCGAATGGCAGCAGTCTTTGTTGTCTAGCTGGGATTGTAGCCGCAATGCCAATCAAATTATGATGATGTTGGTAAGGATGATCCCTGAAATACTACGACTTAATACTTGTTTGAGTCTCAAAGTGGACCTTTCTCCTGATCATGATCAGATGGAAAGAATAATGAAAATGGTTTATTAGGGATGAGTCCGGGGAGGATGGAAAATGGTCAGTTTTGCGGAAAGAAGCTCGTATTTTGATCATATGGTCAATAGTTCTAATGTTTGAAACTTATCAGAAGTAAAATCATATTAACGAAAAGGATAAGCAACTCCAACAAAAAAGTTATAAGAGAAAGAGGTACTGCGGATATGGAGAACAAAAAATGTCTTAAATGTGGTGGTACTGAATTCGCAGAAGGTACAGATTTTATACCCATTAAACCGAGCAAAATGTCTATGAGTGGCGGAAATAAAATTTACACATTTTGTTTAAAATGTGGAGAAGTTGTTTCAATCCGTATAGAAAATACAACTATTTTCAGAAAGAATAAGGGTTGAAATTCAAATAATTATTTTTTATAAGCTAGTTATTAGTAAATAAACGCCTGTAAATATTAAAATAATGTATGTAATAATTCGAAATGTTTCTTGATTAATCCAATTAAAAAATAATTGTCCTAAAACGATTCCAGCGAAAAGGGCAGGAGTAGCCAAAATTGAATTTACCCATATCTCTTTATTCGTTCCACCAAACATTATTTGCATCACCAAGCTAGCAAAGTAAACAAAAAGATAATAAGCCAAAGTCGTACTACGTAAGGTCACCTTATCAATTCTAGCTCCAGAGAAATATAACAACAAAGGTGGACCAGGTACACCAATACTTGTTGTTAATAATCCCGAAATT
Source organism: Neobacillus notoginsengisoli (assembly GCF_003515685.1). GTDB lineage: Bacteria > Bacillota > Bacilli > Bacillales > Cytobacillaceae > Bacillus_D > Bacillus_D notoginsengisoli. The sequence continues at coordinate 46,843 of NZ_QWEG01000003.1, forward strand.
CCTCCTGCTGTAAAATCTCTATTTCTCGTTCGATTTAGTGTCAATTTAAAAATAAGAAGTAATGTTAATATTATAATAAGAATACCTACAGCGATTTTTAATATTTGAATATCTAAAAAAAGATAAATAAAAATACCGAAAAGTAATCCTACAATACTGCCTTTAATCAATCTAATTAATAAAGATTTATCTACTTCTTTTCTAATTTTAAAAATCATAAAAGCTGAAAGACAAATAGATAGAACAATATTAATTTGAATCGCTGTATGAACAGGATAAATTAATAATAAAAAAGGGGTACCTATAATAGAAAAGCCATAACCAGTACTTGTCTGCAAAAGTGAAGCCACAAGTACAATTGAAACAAGTACAATCAAATCTAATGTCATATAATTTTCACCGCTCTTCGAACTAATATAAGGTAGGCTTATTCAACAATCTGGCCCGATTCGGAATAGAGTAAATGGAGCTTTTACTACTTGTTTAGACAAAATAAAGAGGTTAAGTTTAACCGCTTAAAAGGGGTTGATCATAGCCTCTTTACTATCTTAAATATCCAAAGTCTTTTATTTGAAAAATGTAAACTTTGCCAAAGAGCTCAATCATGTTATCTTCTCTCGTAAACCACCATTCAAGTATATCTGCTCCTTGCTCAGCAAAGAATGCTTGGATATGATCTAAACACTTGTTAAATTCTTCTGTAAAATGAACTGAAACTATCGGTTACTTTCTATTGCCATGCCGCGCCTCCTTTAATTCTCTTGCGGCATAGCGTTTCATTTCCGGATTGTCAAGAAAACGTTGTATCGATTCCTTTAGTTCAGGGTATTCTTCAATTTCCTCTGACAAGTTATTGGGTTTTTCATATAATGATGATGAATCGTACCTCCAACGAGAAAAGCTTTCCATCCTTAACAAACATTGCGGAATTTTTACCGTTCAAAGCATTCATGATTTCTTCTATCACGTTTTTGCTTAATGCCCTCATTATTCATCACCTCAAAGGTACCGTTTCTATATTTCCCTTCATGATAACACAGGGGTAGCCGGGATATCACATCATAATAGAACAGGCGACTGAGAAATAATTCGGATATAGATAAAACCACTGTGGAAATTCTAAGAGCTGTTTAAAAAAGACCATTGTTTTAAGGTTCTTATTCCACTACCCTCAAGTTTAAATATAGAGGTGAATATGGACGGAGAAAAATCATATACAATCTTTTGAAAGCAATCTTGTAAATTCTACTAAAATATCGCACTATTAGATTAGAAAAACAGCAGCGTGTATCCTCTCAATTTATGATATAAGGGGAAGAAAATGAATGGTTGATATTAGCAAAAATTATCACAGTCGCTTATTAGATATGAGTAAAGCTTTTGACAAGCCGATAGAGCGGCTAAAAGGTGGCCATGTAGATTCGAGATTTACAAGTTGGGTTGTTTGCTTACTATTGGCTCCTTTTAGGCAATATGCCCGGATAATAAAAGTACATGAAGGGTTAAAGAAATTCTCGGCAGAAAGCTTAACAGCTTTGACGATACCGTCCTCTACACTTTTGGCAACTGGGGTTAACTGGACCCTTGGAAATATCAATAATTTAATTGAATTTGTAGGGGTAGCAACAATTGGTTTTTTGGCGGGGTATATATTCTCCTTGCTAATCTATTTCACATACTTACTGGATTTTTATAGTGATCACTTTCATACCGGAGCTTACAAGGTTTTCAGAAGACAAGAGTACAATATGTTTAAAATGGCCCTCTATGATAAAGAAGGGGAATTCTATTTCAAAGGCGTATATGACTATGTGGGGAGTATGCAAGCAGGTAGAGCTGAGTTTAACGATTTATCGGATAAGATGACCGATTATTTCGAGAAGGACAAAATGCAGCTGCAGACCAAATACGCGTTGATTCAGAATAGATATCACCGTCTGGAGAGGAAAAGTGAAGAGAAAATTAACGAAATTGAAGGTGCTTATAATTCTTTGATACAGGATTATGATATTATCGTGAAAGATTTATCTGCTGGTGCTGAATATGTCATTGAATTAATTAAACACATTAACAATGTTTTATTTCGATTGAGAAATGAGGAGTTCACTAGCAAGGACCTGGACTTGGTATGTGGGTTTACATTGTATGAACAAAGGGGTAAAGAATTACATAAAATTGAGGATGTTGGAACTTCCGGCCGAACACCAAAGGTACTTAATATTGACGAACCTCAATATCAGGACTGGGGTGTAGTCAAAGTTGTTAAAGACAAAATGAAACAACCAGTCATTAATGAACCTTATGATAACCATACAGTGGTTTCAGTGAAATTGAATATTGATAGAGATAAGATTTGGATCTATAATTTTCATTTTGACTCGGACAATAAAAAAGTTAATTACTTGTTGGTAAAAAATGATATAATAGATTCAAGAGAAGTGTACAGATTGATCCATGCGTTATGTTTAATTGCAGAGCGTATGCGAAACAGTACCTTAAAGGAGGCGAATAAACATGCCTAATACTGTGCAGGTCATTGAATTTAAATCACAGAAAGATATCAATAAAGAACGTCAAGAAAAGTTAGATCAAAGGAAAGCGGAACTTCGCCGTCGAATAGATGCAATTAAAAGCAACCATCAGCCGCCTAAAGATAAGGTCTATAGTAAGAGGTAAATAGCAAATTGCTATTTACCTCTTTTTTATGTTGTTCACTAACTTTTCAATTTCTTTTTTCTTCCACTCTATAGGCTCCAGTTTCTTATTAAAATTCTCTTTTCTATCACCTAATTGCAATTGTTTAGGTTTTTTACGCAAAGGTATAATATCCCCCAATAAATTCACCCCTTAATGTTGCTCATTCTTATATCTATTCACTGGTTTCGCCAAGGATGAAGAATAACAAACGTGTAATATCGACTGGTTCCTTTGGGGTTTTCGCCAGTTCTTACTCTTCAGTATGGAGAGATGTAAAATGATGTAATAAAGAAAGGTACAGTGAACCAATTATCTTTAATTTGTTGCCAATCAAATTATTTATTCCTTTATTTCCTAATAGGTGATTTTCCGTTTCCAGCAATTGTATAATTACCATTCAGCCCATTCAGTTTGACTTCCATTTCATAATTGAGAAATAGCTTTTAACCATCAAGTATCAAAAGGTTGGTCTGGGTAAATTAGGTAAATGTCCGAAAACATGCTAATACTCCGAGCCAGTCTTAACAAAGGCATCACAAGAGAAAGAGGCCTGCAGGGGATGAAGCAGTAGAACCGTCCCCGTGCCTCACCATTCCTCAATGGCTTGGTAGAAGGGGGAACAGGTTTGTGAATTTTGTGTCGATGATGCCGTAGAAGTAGGCGATTTGGTTTTTGATGCGTGTGTTTGATTTTATTTTGCCAATCAGCTGTTTGAAGGAGCTGATGGCGGTGTCGAGAACGGTGTCTGTTTCTGTTTCGCGGTTGTTGCGGTAGGCTGCGATTTGAACCATTTGCCAGTATTCCTGGATCGTTTTCGCGTTGTTGAAAAAGCATTTGGCAAGCTGGACAAAAGGCTGTGGGACCTTGTCGCTTGTAAATGTGTGGTTGAGTTCTGCGTGTTCAAATGTATGATTTTGTTCTGCGCGTTCTTCTTTACGTTTATTAATGTCTTGGTCTTTTTGTTTTGAAAGAATGATAGTTTCAGGGTGGTTCATTTTTTCGTCTTTAGGTGGTTCATTTTTGGGAAAACGATTGAAGATGTAAAGATTGCTGGACTGGGAGCCGTTTTTCCGTTCGGTTTCATGAATGGTCAGGATGCCTAACGAGATTGCTTTTTGGACCATGCGTTTGAAAGTAGATCTGGAAATTCCATTCGCGTTGTATTCTTCATGAATGGCTTTTAGGATCGTCCCAATTTTTGCGTTTGAGACGCCAGGTACTTTTGCCGAAAAGCGAATGAGTCTTTTCAGGCCGACGAGCTCGCCTTTTGCAAAATCGTGCTTGTGGAGAGCGAGCCACATTTCCATATGCGTGTTGAATTCCTTTAATGAAGAGAATTGGGAAAACTGTTCAAAGCCTTCTATCTTGCCTGATTTAATTGACATAATTCTGCACCACCCTTTCACCCGTTATATATAGAGGACAGGGCGGAAAGGACATGGTGAGGCGGGAGAAATGTGACAGATTGGTGAATTTAGATTTAAATCGAGTCTTTAGGAAAGCCGTTAGGAATCTTTGCTCACTTTATTAAGGTTTAGTATAACATTATTATGTAAACCCGGACTTTTGAAAAAGCCGTTTTCGTATTGAGTGTGGTTTCTTAATCCATCTAAAAATATACTTGTCGAATGACATTTATCCTTTTTTATGATATTAAACTTATTCGTAAAAAGAGTGTAAACAGCATTTACTTAGGGGTGGATAAACGTGCTTGGAGAAGAGCCTAAATGTACTACATGTGGAAAAGAAATTAAGGGTGACGAGATTGTTTTTATAAGAATGCGATATCCAAAGCGTAAAGGTTTTACAGAAATAAAAGCATATTTAAAAAACGAAGGAAGTTTCATATGTGAAGATTGTTTTCATCAAAAATTAAACTGAGTTGAATAAAGTCTACTTTTGCAAAACAGGAAGGTAAACCTTTAAACAACACAGTTTCCCAGACTGGGGGTAACTGTTTGCGATGGAACTGGACCATTGCAGTCGTTAAATTATGAATAGGGTCTATTTTTACATGAATTTACCTGGCCATTCGACCGAATCAAGGGTTGATTCGTCCAAAACGCGGGTCATTCGTCCGAATCAGTGGGGGATTCGTCCTAAATCCAGTATCATTCGGCCGCAGCCAGGGAATTCGTCCTAAATGAAGGGGTATTTATCCGGAATCACGGCTTATTCGGCCGGATCAGGGGATCATTCGTCCAATTGAATAAATTCTGTTGGCTGCTTTGTTTCATAGGTATCGAGCAGTTTACATACGATTTCATCTACTGCAGTTGATAATGGACCCACTCCCTAATAAAATTGCTCACCCCTTTATGGAACGGCATTCTTTCCGTAGTGTTCCGACGACCAACAGAAATAAAGAAAACCCACCATCCAAGTTGTGAGTTTTCTGTACATTTTTTCGAAAAGTCCTTTGAACTTGAAGGTATCCTTTAGCTATCGGTTTACAGGTTAGGAAGCTTCATCCTTCTTTTCGTACTTGAATTCGCCCCAAGTTTCAATATCCCTCATATAAAGTTCGCCACCGCCAAAGTTAAGAACTTCCAGCGTCATCTGCGGGCGGTTCATTTTCGTTTCCTTGCCATTGTCGAAGAGCTTTTCGTTCGTAAAAACGATAATCTTTCGAGAGTGGTCCCATTCCCATTTCCCGATGAACGCATTGTCCTTGGAAGGATAAGTATCATTCGCGTATCCTTCGTAGCGGCCATCCTCATACAGAACAATTGAAGGCTTCGCGTTTTTAAAGCCCCATTTGCCGATCAGTTCATGGCCGTCTTCGGAAATATTCTTGCGGACAGCGTCGCGGTCAATTCCGGCCGTCTTATCGAGGTCTTTCAAGTCTTCGGTCGTAATTGTGCCGTCCCCTAATGGAACTGGGGTCATTTCGGACAGTTTCGCAAAGGCATCCGTCCATAACGCGGAGGCTTCGGCAAAATGCGGGTCTGCTTTTCGCAATGTTTCATTGTCCTTTTTCGCCAGCCCCTTCCGGAGGTAGCTTAATCCCTTGTCATAATCTTTCGCTGCTTCAAGATACATCGTATGTATTTCGGTAAACTCGGCTGGAGCCTTCATCGCTTTGTAGCCATTGACGGTATCCTGAATGGTTTGAATCTGATCGGCTACCTTCTTGTCCCGATCCTTAGAATCCTTTTCAGCCGCAATTAGCTGCATTTCCTGAAAGCCATCGTTCATTTTCTGGTGAAGTTCCCCAATTTTCTTGAGATAGTCTTCCTTGGATACCTCAACCGCCTCAATCTTCGGCTGTTCATACGTATCCGCCCCAGCAGTCTTGTCCACTATGCCGTAAGCCGCCAAAGAAGCGACCGCCAGTAAACTAAACGCAAGAAGTCTTCCTTTCATCTCTGTCACCCTTTCATTCTTACATTTCTATTTATAATAGGGAAATAGTGTTAAATCTTCAAATAATCATAGCTGAATTGGCCGAAATTAGTTAATTCTACCCAAATTCAGCGCCTACTCAAAAAGGATAACGCGAGGTATGTTTGCCAGAATGAAAGCCGCCGGTCGGGGATGAAGCAGTAGAACCGTCCCCTGCCTCACTTTATTTCATGATATATCTTCCCGGTGGCTTGAATAGAGTATAAAGATGAATGTTGGGGAGGGGGGATCGTATGCCGGCACATGTCGTGCAGCCCGGTGAAACTTTATGGCAGATTGCCCAAAGATATCATACGTCCGTTCAGGAAATCATCGAGGCGAATCATATTCAACAGCCAAGCTTTATAAATCCGGGAACAATATTAACCATTTCGAGCCGTCAGATTGAGATATCAAATTTATATCTTCCGCCGCAAAATTCCCGTCCGAGGACTGAGCCTATTACCCATGTCGTTATACACTTCATTTCAAATGCAGGTAGCAATCCCCGTAACCCTTATAATGTTCAGGATATTTACCGGATTTTTTTAAATAGTGGAGTTTCCAGCCATTATTTGATTGGGAGAAATGGAGAAGTATATCGTTTAGTAGGCGAAAACCGTGTTGCGTACCATGCGGGCAGAGGCAGTCTGCCAGGATTTCCGGCATATGAGAACAGGCTGAATGATTATTCCATTGGCATCGAATTAATGGCGATTGGCACACGCGAAGAAATGCTCCCCTTTTTCCCGGCCGAGACGTATGAATTTATTTCCCCTTCTGATATTGGATACACGGACGCCCAGTATCGTTCGTTAAATTTGCTTTTGGATGAAATCATTAGGCGGCATCCCGCTATAGTGCGGGACAGACAGCATATTGTCGGTCACGATGAGTATGCCACTGGGCGGAGGACGGACCCGGGAAGTCTGTTTGATTGGTCGCGAGTCAGGGTGATTGGGCAGTATGTCCATACAGTCAGGAGAGGGGAAACATTATGGGGTATCGCTCAAAGATATGGCACCTCTGTCAATGCGATCGCAAGTTGGAATAACCTAAACCCAAACGCCGTTTTAAAAATAGGGCAGCGTGTGTTGATTCCAATCAAACGGAGAAAAACAGGGTATGTCGTGCAGCCAGGCGATTCATTGTGGAAGATTTCAAAAAAATTCGGCATCAGCATAAATGCTCTTGCCAGTGCCAACAAATTAAGTCAAACAGCTCCCCTCCAACCTGGCCAAATTTTAACGATTCCTTAAAAAAGTGGTTCATAGTTCATTATCTTCAAAGGTAAAACAAAAACGATCGTTCATCACCATGCTGAAGAACAGCTATTAAGAGATGATGAAGGAGGGATGCCAATGCAAATTCATGTGGTGCAAAAGGGAGATACGCTATGGGCCATCTCACAGCGTTACCACGTTACAACCGATCAAATTGTGACGACAAATCAACTACAGGATTCAAATCGACTTCCTGTTGGTCTTGCACTCGTTATTCCTACGGCTAACCGGATGCATACCGTCCGTTCCGGAGAGACTTTGTGGCAGATCGCCCAACGGTATGGGACGACAATACAGGCCATCGTCCAAGCGAATCAACTGACAAATTTGGATAAGCTTACTCCTGGAATGGTGATCATTATTCCAGCACGAACCCATGTCGTGCAACCGGGAGAAAGCGTGGGGCAAATCGCTCAAAGGTATAATACGACCGTTCAAGAAATCCTCAGGGTCAATCGAATTAGTAATCCTAATTTACTTACGAGTGGTATGGTGTTAAGTATTCCCTTCAGGAAGCCGGTCATTGATGTAAACGCTTATACGATCAACACCGGAGAACAAGGAGCTCGTGATTTACGTGAAGTTGGCAGATATTTAACTTACTCGGCTCCTTTTGCCTACACATTTAATGAAGACGGAAGCCTCAACGCCATTAAAGACACGCCAATCATCCAGGCGTCCGTTGCTGCAAGAGTTTCCCCAATGATGGCCATTACAAATTTTACGTTTAAGACGACAGGTTCTCAGTTGGCCCGCACCATTCTTTCAAGTACAGCTCTACAAGATCGGTTATTAACAAACATTTTAAATACAATGAGGCAAAAAGGGTATGAGGGCTTAAATATTGATTTTGAAAATGTCTTTCCTGCAGACCGCGTGTTATATAATACGTTTTTACAGCGTACAGTCAATCGTTTGCATCCGGCCGGATATTATGTGTCCACTGCCCTTGCCCCAAAAGTAAGCGGTGAACAAAAAGGCTTGTTATTCGAAGCCCATGATTACCCCGCACACGGGCGGATTGCGGATTTTGTTGTTCTCATGACTTATGAATGGGGCTATCGACTCGGACCGCCACAGTCAATTTCACCTATTAATCAAATTAGACGTGTATTGGATTACGCGGTGACTGTCATCCCAAGAAACAAAATCTTTTTTGGATTCCAAATCTACGCCCGCGATTGGCTCGTTCCTCATGTACAGGGACAGGAAGCCGAAACATTCAGCCAGCAGGAAGCAATCAGAAGGGCTATTCAACACGGAGCCACCATCCAGTATGACACGTTAACCCAATCACCTTTTTTCAAATACACGGACGCCCAAGGACGGCGGCACGAAGTATGGTTTGAAGATGCCCGAAGTGCCCAGGCAAAATTCGATGTCGTAAAAGAGTATGGAGTGAGAGGGATCAGTTATTGGGCACTTGGCTATCCGTACCCACAGAACTGGGTATTGCTTGAAGACAATTTTTCTATTCGGAAATTACATTAATATATGAAGTTTATTGAGACGGAACGCTTAAGGCAATGGCTTTGAGCGTTTTTAATTACCCTAATTTCGGGCTCGGCTCATCTATTATATTACTGGCGTGATACTGACGAATGAAAATAAGAAAGTGAGTTTCGGAGGGCCAGTAAAAAAGAAACCCGGCACAATTACTATATAAACGCCAAAAAGGCCCACCGTTTTTTAGTGAGGCAGGGGACGGTTCCGCTTCTTCATCAATCTGGCAGAGGCAACTTTCGAAGATTTTTGGAAAAGTAGATAAAGGATTGGACTGCCTTTGCAGTCGAGAAAACCGTGAGGAAGGGGATGATCCGATTTTAGGGATGATCTTCTTTGTATTTGCTAAAAGGAACCCACCATTAAAAAAATGCGGTTATTTATCATTTTTTCAACCTATAGTGTACCATTGATGATTCAAAATGATAATTTTCTTCAATGGGGGGCATAGAGTGAGTAAATTTGCATTGCATCAAGGCTTTTCTTATATGTTTAAGGAGAACCATTTGACGCTTGGATTGTTTTTTCCGATTGAAGCGTATACGGGAAGTATCCCGCAGATGGATTTGGAGCAGCAAATGAAATTAGGGAGAATGGCGGAGGAAGCAGGGTTTGCATCCCTATTCGTTAGAGATGTTCCATTGCATGATCCTACGTTTGGGGATGTAGGACAAATTTATGACCCTTGGGTGTTTCTTGGGTTTTTAGCTGCCCATACAAAAAGGATTGCTTTGGGGACTGGAAGCATCGTAACGACATTAAGGCATCCGTTGCATGTGGCAAAAGCAGCAGCATCTGTTGATCGGATTTCTGGAAATAGGCTTGTGCTCGGAATCGCCACAGGAGATCGTCCGATTGAATTCTCCGCGTTTTCCGTCGAAAGTGTGCAACGCGGTCAATTGTTTCAAGAGTCATTACACGTGATGAGACAATTATGGAAGGAAGAGTTCCCGGTCATTCATTCAGAAAGGGTAAGCCTGCAGAATGGCAATTTACTGCCAAAACCAGAATTAAAGGATATTCCTGTATTAATAACTGGACATTCTTCACAGACTCCTGAATGGATCGCACAAAATAGTGATGGATGGTTGTATTATCCAAGGAGTGTCGATTTCCAGGAAAAAATAATTAATGATTGGCGCACATACACAGGTGAATTCAAGCCTTTTGCCCAATCTTTATATATCGATTTATCAGAAAATCCAGATGAAGATCCCACACCGATCCACTTGGGACTGAGAACCGGCCATAAATTCCTTACCTATTTCCTTCAAACTTTAAAAGAAATTGGTGTGAACCATGTAGCGTTTAATCTGAAATATGGGAAGCGGCCTGTTGAAGAAGTGATTCAAGAATTAGGGGAATATGTGCTTCCGGATTTTCCTGCAATCAAAAATTGAATGATTGGTTTGTGTTTCAATGCAGTCGTTAGTAGAGTGTAAAAATATTATGTTAACTAAGTTATTTTGCCTAATCGAAAATTAGAATTAGAGGATGCCACCATTTTGGTTGCATCCTCTTTAGGTTATTCGATATTTGTCACACGGACTCCGCTGTGGGAAAGTTCTTCAACAATCTGGTCGACTTTTTCCTTTGGTGTATCATTTGGAATGGAAAGGTGAATTTGGCGCACGGACCTGTTGCTGCCAAGGGTGAACATCGAGAGGATGCCCGTATGCTTTCCGACAATCGCGGAAATGCGTTCGATCGCATGGTTTTGCTCGAACAGGCCGATTGTCAGCGAGATGCCATCGCTGTATGTATCCTCGAGAAGGTCCATGATCTGCGCATGGGTCAGGATGCCGTCGAATTCTTTTTTTTCATCCACGATCGCCAGGTAGGGCAGGCGCTTGATGCTTTTGAAAATCTTCCCGAACGATTCCTCACCACGGACGACTCCGTCTTCTTCTTTAATGATTTTCGTAACGGGATCTTTTCTATCACCAACATATTCGAAAATGTCGATTTTTTCGACGTTCCCTAGGAAACGGTTCGTGTTCTGTTCAAGGACCGGGACCCGGCGATAGCCAACCTCATCCAGGAACTGAAGCGCCTCCTCAAGCGTCGCATTTTCTGTCAGATACTTTACTTCGCTCTTATCAATCTTAAACTGCTGAATCTTCATGCCATTCCTCCTCCATAATCCCTATTTCTATCTCTACCCATATATATTCTCTGCAACCAAGTTATTTACCTCTTTTTTGTCAAACAAAATTTGAGTGAGGCAGGGGACGGTTCTGCTGCTTCATTCGGGTCCCGAATGAAGCACTGGAACCGTCCCCATGCTTCTTTTTTCCTATTTGGCTTGCTGGATGGATGGGTCTTTTCACACTTACATGTTTTTACAAACGCGTGGTATATTCGGAGTATTCTGACACGAATGATTGTCGGAGGAAAGAGTTTAAAGGGGGAATGGGTTGTCTGTTTTTAGGTTTCGTTGTTTAGTTTAATAGAGAAGGGGATTGTGAATGAGAAAGATGAAGAGAATGAAAAGAAGTTTTGTATTCCTGCTAATTTTACTACTGTCTTTTTCAAGCTTTGCGAATGCTGCTCCAGGAAACAATGGTGATACAGGCAAGGAACTGGCTACAATCCTTAACGGGGAAGAATCCATTGCGGCTGCGGTTGATGAGGGGGCAGAGCCTGCTTTTGCGAAAGAGGAAAAGGTAAGGGTGATTGTCGAGCTAAAGGAAGAGTCGGCGATTGAGCAGGCAACAAAGAAAGGGATTAAATTTTCCGAATTATCCAAACCAAACAAAAAAGCTATGAATGATAAAGCGCTAGCCGCACAGCAAAAGGTAAAGCAAAAGCTGGCGGATAAGAAAATTAAAATGAATTATAAATATAAATTTACAACAGTCGTGAATGGCTTCAGCGGTGAGGTTGCCTACGGCGAGATTGATGCAATTGAAAATATGCCTGAAGTAAAGAAGGTTTATTTGACAAATGAATACGAAAGGCCGATTACTGAGCCGGATATGGAGACAAGCCATGAATTTATCCAGTCCTACAAAGCGTGGGCGGATGGCAAGTACAAGGGTGAAGGCATGGTTGTCGCCATTATCGATTCTGGAATGGACCCGGCCCATCGTGACATGATTCTTAGTGAAGGAACGGAGGCAGACCTATCCGAAGCGGAAGTAAACGCAATTGCAGCCGCTGATCAACTGCCAGGTAAGTTTTTCACGAAAAAGATTCCATACGGCTATAACTATTTTGATAGAAACTCAGAAATCCGCGATCTCGTTCCGGGTGGGTCGAATCACGGGATGCACGTCGGTGGGACAGTCGGTGCGAACGGGAATCCTGAACAGGGCGGCATTAAAGGGGTTGCACCTGAAGCCCAGCTGCTCGCAATGAAGGTATTCAGTAACGATCCGAATTACTCTTCTACTTTCTCAGATGTTTACGTCGTCGCGATTGATGAAGCGATTAAATTGGGCGCGGATGTCCTTAACATGAGCCTTGGCTCGGTTGCATCCTTCTACACGCCAGAAGATCCTGCTAACCTTGCTATTACACGCGCGGTTGATAATGGGATCGTCTGCTCGGTATCAGCAGGGAATTCCCGCCATATCGGCCGTGGCTATAAAACGCCTTTTGCAGAGAATCCGGATATCGGACTTGTTGGCGCGCCGGGTCTGTCAGCCGATTCAATCCAGGTTGCCGCATCCGGAAATAAGCAGACATGGTTCGATTATAGCCTTTCTTTGAACGGAAATAATGTCAATGGAGTTGGCTTTTCAAGTGATGACTGGCTCCAGAAGCTCGGTGACAAGGAGTATGAGCTCGTTTCGCTAGGCAGTAAATTCGGGGCACCTGCCGATTATGCGGGGCTTGATGTAAAGGGGAAAATTGTCGCTGTCATGCGAGGCGGAACACCAGGTCCGTTTACGGATAAAGCGACCGAAGCTGCAAAGCAGGGCGCTGCTGGGATCATTGTTGTTGACGCTGGAACAGGCGGAACGATTTTTAAAGACCAGGGTGGTTTTTCGATTCCATTCATGCTCGTCACAAAGGCAACTGGTGAACATATCCACCAGCTCTATACATCAGGGAATACGAGCCTGAAATATGGGGTTGCCACTTCCGAGTTGGCTCCGCAAAATGGGCGCCCGACCGAGTTCTCTTCATGGGGAACGACTCCGAGTCTTGAAATCAAACCTGAAATCATGGCTCCTGGTGGAAATATCTATTCCACATTGAATAACAATAAATATGGGTTCATGAGCGGAACTTCAATGGCCGCGCCGCATGTTGCCGGCGGTTCTGCACTTGTCATGGAGTATATTAAGGAAAATCCTTTGTATAAAGATCTGCCGCTGAAAGAACAGACTCGTCTGGCAAAAGTTCTTTTGATGAACACAGCGGAAGTTGTTACGGGCGTGAATGATCAGCCGTATTCACCGCGCCTGCAAGGTGCCGGCATGATGCAGATCTATAATGCAACGCTGACCCCGGTCAGGGTTGTCAATCCGGCAACGAATGAGGCGAAGGTTGAACTACGGGATTTCACGGAAAAAGTCGTCAGCTTTAAGGTGAAGGCGATGAATGATTCCGCCTCCGAGGATGTTACGTATAAGGTAAATGTGGACGTGCTGACTGACGCGATCCAGCGCCTTGCATCCGGTGACGTCAACTGGTCGGCCGGCGTTGGCACGACAGGCGACCCGCATTTGCGCGGAGCCGAGCCGCTGAAAAATGTAAAGGTCACTGCGCCTGCAACCGTGACGGTGCCTGCGGGCGGAAGTGTAGAAATTCCGGTTTCAATTGATTTGACGAACGCAAAAATCCCTGGCTATACAAGCGCAGGTGCGAAAACAGAGTTTGATTTGAAGGAAGATATATTTGTCGAAGGCTTTGTCCGCCTCGAAGATGTGAAAGGCGAACAGGTTGACCTAAGCGTCCCTTATATTGGCTTCTATGGCAAGTGGGATCGTCCAAGCATTCTCGATGGGCTGCGCCATATTGACAACAAGTTCTTCTTTACGGACGGTACTGGCGGCGCGCCGGTTGCCGGGATTGTGGATAACCGTGGCACGTATATTGGATTTGACCCAATTTCAGGCTATACGAACGCGGTCAGCAAGTTCGCGCTGTCCCCGAATGGCGATGGCCTTTTTGACACAATTGTCCCGGTCATGTCCTTCGTGAGGAATGCGAGTGATATGGAATTCAATATCCTAGATGCAGACGGGAACAAGCTCCGGACACTCCGGACGGAAACGTTTGTCAGGAAACATTACGGAAGCCTGACAACTGCGAGGTATACGTATTCCACTACCCGCGCATGGGATGGGAAAATTAATGGCGAGCTCGCTCCCGATGGGAAGTACTTTTACGAAATTAAAGCCCGTGTTGACATGAAGCACAGGGAAGCGGAGTGGCAAAGCAAGAAGATTCCATTTACGCTCGATACGGCAAAGCCGGTTGTTTCCGCTAAATACAATACAACGACAAAACTGCTTACTTGGGAAGCAACGGACGGTAATGGCGTCGGCCTGCAGCATTTCCTTGTCAAGGTGGACGGAAAGAATGTCCTTCCTGCCAATGTCATTTTGAATCCTGCGGCACGGTCCTATGATTTAACGAATGTCGATGTTCCTAAGGGAGCAAAAGTTGAAGTGGAAGCGTATGATTTTGCCAATAATATTGCCGTCCAACAGGCGAAAAACGTTGCGACTGGCGATACGAATGCGCCGGTCATCATGCTTGAAACGCCAGGTAATTCGTCGATTGCCACATCCCGGGATCTCGCTGTGAAAGGGTATGTGCTCGATGAATCGCTAATTGATGCGATTTATGTAAATGGAAAGTCTGTTCCTTTCAACCGCGTCATTGAAAAGAATACATCGGGTGTGGATGAGGAGCGGTACCGCTTTAACGCAACTGTAACGGTTCCTGGGGATGGAGTCCACGAGATTTCCGTGAAAGCGGCAGATATCGCGGGGAACGAGATGCAAATTCAAAGGCGTCCGGTGTTTGTTGATACAACTCCGGCCACATTGAATGTTGATGCGCCAGCCGCCGTTGCGAACAGTGTGTCAAAGGCAAATTTGTCCATCTCCGTCCAAGACAATTTCGATGCAATCCGTGTATACGTGAATGACAGTGAAGTGAAATTCAACTCAGGCCCAAGCTCGAATGTTGCCGCGGTGCCTTACAATCAAACCTTTACATCCGAGGTAGCCCTGAAAGAAGGGGAAAACGCCTTTAGGGTGCGTGTTGTAGACCTTGCCGGTTTTACAACGACGAAGACCGTCACGATTACCAGGCTGAGCGCGGCTGAAATGCCTGTCATCCAGTCTGTGAAAGTGACGCCTGAAAAAGATGTCAGCTTCAAAAACCCTGCTGTGATTAGCGCAACAGCGAACCAGCAGCTGACCTGGTCGGCTAAAGTTATCAAGCCGGATGGCTCCATTGTCAATCTGAAGCAGGCAACAGGCACAGCCTATAATGAAACGTTCGTCCCAGACAAGAATGCCTCCAAAGGCGTCTATAAAGTCATTGTTAGCGGCGTTTCAGCAAACGGCTTAAAAGCTTCCGACAAAGAAACACAATTCCTAATCGGCAAAAAATAAAAAACACTAACGAAAAACCTGCCTGGAAGCTTAAAGCCCGGGCAGGTTTTTTTGTGAGGCAGGGGGACGGTTCCAGTGCTTCACTCCAGACTTCTAACTAAAATTACTTATTCCTATCCGGTCCAATAGCAGAGTTTTTGTAACGAATCTACATTTAGTAAAGATCTCTTTATAACCGGATTTTCATTCACTCCGTCTTTGAAATGGTTAGTACAAGCGGGTATTTTACCCGATATTCAGATACCTTTGGGACTAAATATTCAAAGTTTCACTTAAATAATGAGATAATAGCTGGATGATGCTAGTAGGTTGTCAATAAATAGGGCTATTTTAAGGATTCTGCCAGGCATTCGTCCGAGTTATAGAATGATTCGTCCAGTATCTGAGGGGATTCGACCTAGTTTGAGTGTGATTCGTCCAAAATCGAGGAGTATTCGTCCGGAATAGCACTTGATTCATCCAGCCGATTCGATTTCTAGTGCTCCATACATTGCAGCGCTTTTTTTTGGGGGAACTAAAAACGAGTGATGCTTAAACGGACGGCTTTTACTGTACTGTATGCTCTTCTTGTATCACTTTGCGGGAATTTATGTTATTATTGGCGATGGAATATTGTTGATTCAGCTATATAGAGGTTCTAGCACCCCTCGTTAAAAAAACTAAGGAAAACAGCACTGCTTTCTTAGTTGTGCTGTTTTTTTATTGGAAAGGGGAATTTTTCTTCAATGATGAAGGATGAAAAAGCAGTCGTTGTCTTTAGTGGAGGCCAAGACAGTACAACCTGTCTTTTTTGGGCGATGGAACAATTTGCTGAGGTTACGGCTGTAACATTTGATTACAATCAAAGGCACCTCACAGAAATTGAGAGTGCGAAAAATATTACGAAAGAGCTTGGAGTCAAGCATCATATTCTTGATATGAGCCTGCTTAACCAGCTTGCCCCGAATGCATTGACCCGAGATGAGATCGAAGTGAAAGATGGGGAAGACGGCGGGCTGCCTTCTACGTTTGTACCGGGAAGGAATTTGCTGTTCATGTCCTTTGCCGGGGTACTTGCCAGCCAAATCGGTGCAAAACATATCATTACAGGGGTTAGTGAAACGGACTTCAGCGGTTATCCCGACTGCCGCGATATGTTCGTTAAATCACTTAATGTGACTCTTAATCTATCAATGGATCAGAATTTTGCCATTCACACCCCATTGATGTGGCTCAATAAAGCCGAAGTCTGGAAATTGGCAGACGAGCTGGGGGCGTTTGATTTTGTAAGGATAAAGACACTTACATGCTATAACGGGGTTATTGCCGACGGATGCGGCGAATGCCCAGCCTGCGTCCTGAGAAAAAAGGGTTTGGATGATTATCTGGCAGAACGGAATGAGTTGGTATGATGTACGGATTTAGGATTGTTGAAAAGTTGCAGAAGATTGATGAAGATATCGAGCGGGACCAATTGAAGTACCATTCAAAAAGGGTCCTAGTCAGCAAGGAATTTACGTTTGATGCTGCCCATCACTTGCATGACTATGAGGGAAAGTGCAAAAATCTGCATGGCCATACGTATAAAGTAATTTTTGGCATTAGCGGGTTTGTCGATGAGCGTGGTCTTGTGATTGATTTTGGCGACATTAAAGAAATTTGGAAATCTGAAATTGAAGTGTTCCTTGATCATCGCTATTTAAATGAAACGCTGCCGCCGATGAATACAACAGCGGAGAATATGGTCGTCTGGATTTATGAAAAGATGGCTGAATCTCTTGAAAACCGTGCCGAGCAATTCAATGGAGCACGTGTCGAATTCGTCCGTCTCTATGAAACTCCTACAAGTTTTGCAGAAGCGAGAAGGGAGTGGATGGACGTTGAATAAGATTCCTGTTATGGAAATCTTCGGGCCGACCATCCAAGGTGAAGGAATGGTTATGGGCCGGAAGAGTATGTTCGTCCGGACTGCCGGGTGTGATTACAAGTGCTCCTGGTGCGACTCAGCTTTTACATGGGACGGGTCTGAAAAAGAAAAAGTCCGCATGATGACGCCCATGGAAGTCTTTCAAGAACTAAAGGCACTTGGCGGGAATAACTTCGACCATGTTACGATTACGGGTGGAAACCCGGCTTTGATTGGAGATGCAATGAAAGAGTTCATTGAACTACTTCATCAATCTGCTATTGAAGTAGGGTTGGAGACTCAGGGAAGCAAGTGGCAAGACTGGTTTTATCTTGTCAACGATTTAACGATTTCACCTAAACCACCTAGCAGCGGCATGAACCCAAATCTCGAACTCTTAGATGATATCATTTTTAAGTTAAGGGACTTCAAGTCAAATTTTTCCCTTAAGATTGTTGTGTTTGATGATGAGGATTTTGACTATGCAAAAATGTTAAATAATCGGTATAAGGAATCTAGCATCCCATTCTTTCTTTCGGTCGGCAATAGCAACCCTGGGGAGGATGGTGATATTTCAGGTAGGTTACTTGACTCACTTGACTGGCTGTGGGGGAAGGTACTAGGCGGCCCTGAAATGAACAATGTGCGTCCTTTGCCCCAACTTCATGCCTTGGTTTGGTCGAATAAGCGGGGAGTGTAAACAGTGTATGCTTTCTATGGATTGTTTGGTTTGGAGACTAAACAATACACGGGAAGCATACTTTTTTTGCACGGATTCCTGGAGCTCTTGTGTAGGCACTTCGTTCTTCCGCAGATTCTTTCGGGTTCCGAATGAAGCACTGGAACCGTCCCCTGCCTCACTCCGAATGAAGCGCTGAAACCCCCTCAGTGTGAAAATGAAGAGGGAAAAATTGAATCTTTTCACCTATTGGGAAATTTTTGGCGGTGGGTCTGTTGGTTCATTTTTATACAAATTGTGTGAATTTTATAAATCTTTAAAGGGATTTTCATTCTCTTTCTCGTATTCCTTCGTGTACCAAAAAATTAGGGGGTGTACGTTATTGTCGAGTTTTAGAAAGAAGGCTAGTAAAAGAGTGTTTTCTGTCCTATTGTCGGTGCTCGTATTATTATCAACATTCGCTCCTCAGCTTGCGTTAGCGGCTGAAGGGAAGCCGCCGCGCTTTTCTGAGGAAGAGCTGGTGTTGGAGAAGAAGCGGGAGAAGGAGGCCGAGGCAGGCGGGCTAGAGGAAAATAAGAAAGAGGAAAGGCAGCCTGAATCCACGAGTTCGAAAGACGAACTGCCCGATCTCCTAAAAGGCCTCGGAATCGAACCGCCGCCGCTAAAGGATGAAAAAGCGCCGGTGAAGAAGGAGAAAGCCGAAGCATCTTTGCAAAAAGCTTTTGAAAAAAGCAACGAGGTTGATGTCATCATCAGGATGAAAGACCAACCAGACCTCCAGAACATTTACCCCCAAGTGAAACAGGAGAAAAACCGTACAGAGAAATTAAAAGCCATCAAAGACCACCTCACAGAGAAAGCAAACAACTCACAAAAAGGAATCCAGCAGGCGTTAAAAGCAATGGAAAGCAAAGGGAAGGCAAAGCAAAAGCAATCATTATGGATTATTAACGGCATGTCTGCCACTGTGACGAAGGAAGCGCTTGAGGAATTGAAGAAGCGTGATGACATAGAGTCGATCACCGTTGATGAAATTTTGCAGCTTCCGGAAGTAACGGTTGAAGATACGAAGCCAAGACTGCCGGAATGGGGCCTGGAGAAAATATTCGCCCCGAAAGTATGGGGCAACTACGGAATCAAAGGTGAAGGAATTGTCGTCGGTATCATGGATACCGGGGTCGATGGGAACCATGAAGCGCTTAAGAAAAATTACCGGGGCCACGATGGGAACCATCAATACTCCTGGATTGACGTTTCTGGTGATAATTACGCAACCCCAAATGACGGGAATGGCCATGGCACACACGTTGCCGGAACCGCAGTTGGCGGTGGTGACGGCGAGCCGATAGGTGTTGCTCCAGGGGCAGAGTGGATTGCGGCGAAAATCTTTTCCGATGGTGGCCGTGCGTCGACCTCAGGCATCCACGAGGCATTTCAATGGTTCATGGCACCGGGCGGCGACCCATCCAAAGCGCCGCATGTTGTCAACAATTCATGGGGAAATTCGAATACTTATAATCTCGAATTCTATGAAGATGTGAAAGCATGGATTGCAGCGGGCATATTCCCGGCTTTTGCCGCGGGAAATGACGGGCCTGGCTCGCAGACGGTTGGATCTCCGGGCAGCTTTCCAGAATCGTTTACTGTCGGGGCGACCGATATGTATGACCAAACGGCTTCGTTCTCGAGCCGGGGCCCCGTTTTCTGGCAGGATAGCAATGGCGAACGAAAGCGGTTCATCAAGCCGGATATTTCTGCGCCGGGGCACCAAATTTATTCCGCCTGGCCGACGAAATTGAATAAAGGGAAATACAATACAATCAGCGGTACTTCGATGGCGACTCCGCATGTGACCGGCGCGGTTGCGCTACTGTACCAGGCGAATCCGAACCTGACCATTGATGAAGCGAAAGCGATTTTGAAAGAGACGGTCAGGAAGGAAGGCCATATGGGAACCTTGCCGAATGATTCATACGGCGAAGGGATTATTGATATTTACCAGGCAGTGACCGAGGCTGCATTTGCAGGGGACTTGAAGGGGACTGTCAAGGATAAAGACGGCGAACCACTTACAGCAACGCTAGAAATCGAAGCCGAAGAAATCGTCAAGAAAATTTCCGAGCAAGGAACATTCTCTTTCAAAATCAGGGAAGGTTCGCATCAGGTGAAGGTGACTTCTTTCGGATATAAGCCTTACGAGGGGACGGTCGTTGTCAAAAAAGGGCAAGTGACAAGCGTTGACTTTGTCCTTCAAGACGCCGAATCCTACAATGTGACCGGAAAAGTCATTGATGAATCCGGAAAACCTGTCCCATACGCATTTTTGCGGCTGAAAAACACACCGCTGACTGCGATCAGGACGGACGGCGAAGGAAATTTTGAAATCAGGAAAATTCCAACCGGCACTTACGGTATAAATGTGAGCGGTGAAGGGATTCACGGCAAGTCGGAAGAGCTTTCCATCAAGCAAAATACGACAGTCGAAATCAAAGTGAAAAAGCTCACCGTTCCGCTCGGCAAAGAGTGGACGGTTGCCAATGGAAACAACGCGCGGACGGGCGTTTCCGGAAACGCAATCGATGTGAACAGCCTTGAAAAAAGCTGGGAATACAGCACGGAAAGTAAAGGGGAAATCCTCTTTTCCACTCCAGCGGCAGCTGGCGGTAAAGTTGTCCTGACGACGGATCGCGGCTGGGTTGTTGGGCTTGACGCCAAATCTGGGAAAGAGCAGTGGGCTGTCCGAATCGGCAGCACGAACCGCTCCTCACCGACCATCAAAGGAGATACCGTCTATCTATCCGGTGGGCAGGATGGAAAAATCTACGCCCTGGACTTGAAAAATGGAAGCATCAAATGGAATACAGCCACGGGCGGCTCTGCTGTTTATGAATCACCGATTTACCATGAAGGCACGCTGTTCGTCTCATCCGACCTGACGGCAAATGCCCAGCTTTACGCGCTGAACGCGGAAACAGGGGCGAAACTGTGGAGCGTCAAGCTTGGGGCACCAACGTATTTCGGGCCGAGCGTCGGAAATGGTCTAATCTTTATTGGCAGCTACGACAACCAAACAATTCGCGCACTGAAAATTGAAGACGGTACCGAGGTCTGGCAAAAGCGGGTTTCCGCTGAAGGCATTGCCTCGAAGCCTGCTTATTCAAGCGGCACGCTCTATTTCACCGGCATTAACTTCAGTACGGACGCCGGCACGTTGTACGCGGTTGATGCGGCGACTGGCGCTGATAAGTGGAAGGTTCCCGGCATCGGGGACACCCAGGCTGCCTCGCCAATCGTTTACGAAAACATGGTGATCATGGGCTCTTCGGTTCAGCCGAACTTGAGGGCGTTTGACAAGGAAACAGGCAAGGAAATCTGGAGCAACAAGGATGTCGGCACGACGCTGAACAGCGGTTCGGTCACGGCGAATGGCCTACTGTTCTTCGCTTCGACGAATGGGTCCGTATCGGTCCTTGATGTGTATACCGGTGAACGCCTGAAGGATATGATTCTTCCGGTTTACAGTACATCCGGCATTCCGATCCTCCCCGGCCAGGTGATTTTGCCATACATTACTGGCGTTGAAAGCTACCAGTCACCAGGCATTTTCGAGGGAGTGCTGACTGATAAAGACGGGAAGCCTGTTCAGGCTAATTTGACAGTCGAGGAAACGGGTGAATCCGTGAAAGCCAAGGAGGAAGGAAGCTTTGCCCTAAAGCATGTCCCGGGCGAATACACTGTCCGCATCTCGCTTTATGGCAAAAAACAAGTAACGGAAAAAGTCACTTTCGTATCAGGTTACAAGCTGAAAAAGGATTACACGCTTGCGGATGCGGAAAAAGGGTCGTTCGCCATCACCGTAAAGGATAAGCGGACAAGTAAAGTGCTTGATGGCGTCTCGGTTGATCTGCCGGCAGTCGGACTAAACGGAGTCACAGACTCGGATGGCATTTTTGCAAAAGAAGGGGTGTTCGAGGGCACTTGGGACATTGCCTTCTCGCTCGGCGGATTTAAGGATGGCAAGGGCAAAATTACCATCAAACCAGGTGAAACCGCGGTACTTGCCTTTGATCTGCAGCCAATTGATATCGCGGTCCTAAATGACCTGAAGGGTGATATCACAAATCTGCTTGAAAAGAACGGCTACGCTGTCGAGGAACGCGGCTGGGATGTGGTCAAGGATATTGGCCGCTATCGGGTCCTCTACTTGAATGGCGCTTACGGCACAGATGGCGTGAAGCCAACCGAGGCCGAAGTGAAAAATCTCGTTGACGAGGCGAAAAAGCATAATGTCAGCCTTATTTTCACAGATCAATGGGGATCGAATTACGGCTCAATCCATCACTTGAAAGACTTCTACAATAATCCCGCCGACCTTGGCCATGATTATAGCGTGGGGGAAGTGATGCTGAAAATTGAAGCTGACCACCCGATCACAAAGGGCTACAAAGTCGGGAACGAGGTTCCGGTACTCGTCAGACATGCGGACTTTGCCTGGTTCAACCACTATTCAGGAAGAACCGTCGGCAAAATTGGCGCCACCCAGATTGGCTATGTTGGTGCTGGGGTTGCCTATCAGGCAGTCTCTGAAAACAGCGCGCATCTGCTTCTGTCGAGCCATTCTTCGGCTCCGTGGGAAACGACCGAAGGCTGGCAGCAAGGCAACTACCGCATCCTGTTCAACAGCCTTGATTACTTGTTCAATGCCCAGTATGGAAAAGTTTCCGGCACAGTCGCCGATGGTACGGGAAATCCACTTGAAGCGAGCATTGAAGTGGTTGAAACGGGTGTTAAGGCAAAAAGCGGCGCTGATGGTACTTTCGAGTTATTCCATGACGAAGGGACATTTACGGTTGAACTGAGAGCGAAGGGCCTTGGTACCGTGACGGAAAAAGTATCGATTGCAAAAGGCGAACCGGTAACAGTAAATGCGGTCCTGGGCGGCTCTGAACGCGGAACGCTGACAGGTTCGGTGACAGATGCGCTTTCGAAACTTGAGCTTGCGGGTGTTAAAGTGGAAGTAACAAGCGCAGCCGGTGAAAAAGTGGCCGAAGTACAGTCGGCAGCGAATGGCCGTTTTGAACTGACCGGCCTTGAAGAAGAGACATACAAGCTTACATTCACAAAAGATGGCTACATTCCTTATACACAAAGTGTCGATGTTGCCCGACATACCGGTGAAATCGACGTGAAGCTGCATACGATGCCGCGGGTTGGGGTTGTCGGTGACCATTACTCGAGCGACACGAACTTCAAGGCATTCCTGAAAGGCTATGGCATTTCAGGGATTGATGTCCAGCCGGCAGACCTGGCCGAGAAAATGAAGGATTTCGATGTCGTGCTCATCAATGATCCAAGCAGCTCCTCGTTTACGAAGGCTGTCTTTGAAAATACGATGAAGGCTGCCGATGATGCCGGCACGAGCGTTATTTTCGGTGAGGCATATTGGAGCACTTCGGGGCTGAACCATCTTGTGAATTACCGGAAGGATCCGGATGCACGCACGGTAGTCAGGAACACAACGCTGCCGGCAGCTTACAAAGTGATCGAGGAACATCCAATTTTCAATGGTTTTAAAAAGGGAGATAGCATAAACATTACGTCACCTGCCGGCGCTACGGTCGCTTCGTTCAAAAACTACAGCGGCTATCCTTTGGCGGAAGTTTTGCACGAGGACGGCGCGTCACATGGATTGGGCGTTGCGTATAAGCCGAGGACCGAAAACAACGTTGAGGTGCTGATGGGCGGCCATGGATTCTCATCTTATCGCGGGGCGAGGGATTACACTGATGACGGAAAGCAAATTTTCCTCAATGCAATCCTTTGGGCGGCGAACGTCAAGTTCCCGGTCATTCAGGGAACCGTCATCGATGAAAATGGCGATCCCCTGAACGCTGATATAAAGGTCAAGGGCCAGCCATTCTCGGCAAAATCGGACGCTGCAACTGGCGCGTTCTCAATCGCGCTTCTTGAAGGCGATTATGAATTGACGGTCAGCGCCTATGGCTATAAAACGAAAACCGTGAAAGCAGGGGCGATCATTGACGGGGAACCGTTGTCAATCAAGATGGACGTTGCCGGAGATGTTGGTACGATCAACGGTTCGGTTGAAAGTGTGAAAGACGGAAATGCGATTTCCGGTGCGAAAGTCATGCTTGTTGGCAAGCCGCGTACAACCGAATCAAATTTACAGGGACAATTCGGGCTGGCGAAGGTGGAACCTGGCACCTACACCGTAAGGGTTGAGAAAGAAGGGTTTGTCCGCAATGATGTCGAAGTGAAGGTCGCGGCAGGACAAGATTTTGTCCTCAATGTGAAAATGCTGCCATCCCCGACAGTTGGCGTTGTTGTCGATTTGACAGCATCGGGCATGACTTTTAAGCAATACCTTGAGGAGCGCGGCTATATAGTCGAGTACCTCACTTACAAGGATTTGGATAAGCTTGACGCCGTTGACGTAGTTTTTGCCAATTCAGACTATAATAACAACGCGATACCAACGAAGGCGGATTTCAAGGCATTCCAGGAAGCGCTCGACCAGAAGCGGAAATCTGTCATCTGGACTGGACAGGCGGGAGGCCGTGGTTCAATCCGCTATCTGCAGGAATATGACGGCGACCCGGCGACCGTTTTCGATGGAACGAATAAAACCGGTTCAAAGGGGATTGTTAAGGAAGATCATCCATTGACAGCTGGCTTCAAGGCCGGCGATGAAATTGAGATTCCTGGCAAATCCGGTTATTATTACGGATTTGATGGCTATTCCGGCAAGACGGCTGTTAATTTTGAACAGACATTGACCGGCCAGAAGGGTTCGATGGTCGCCTATAAAGGCCGCACCACCCAATCGGTCGAAATCTTGCTCGCGAATATGACAATCAGCCACGTGTTCCTTCCGAACGATCCGACGTTGTTTGATGTGGGACGCGAGAAGTTGTTGATGAATGCGGTCAACTGGGCGATCGCCGAGAAAGCGCCGCTTGTCGGCGAGCTTCACGGGACGATCCAGAATGAAACCGGACTGGCAGTTAAAGGCGATGTGTTCATTAAGGAAACCGGCAAAAAAATTGCCGCCAAGCAGGATGGGAAGTTCTTTGCGGGGCTCGAGGCAGGGACGTACACGGTCGTCGTGAACGCTTTTGGCCACCATGAAAAAGAGTTCAAAGTCTCGATAAAGAACGGCCAGATCCTGAACGAATCCTTTGTTCTTCAATCTCAGAACGCCGGAACAGTGAAGGGGAAACTCATCGATGCGGCGACGAAGAATGAAATCGAAGGGGCTGTTGTAGAAGTCCTTGGCACACCTGTGGTGGCGAAGACGAGTGCGACGGGGCAATTCGAGCTTTCACTGCCAGATGGCTCATATGAGGTACGCATTAGCGCGACTGGATATAAGCCGGTCTTTGAAGTCATCAAAGTGACGGAAGGCCAGGAGACGGCGTTGAATATTTCGATGTTTGTTTCCGAGAAAATCGCTGTGCTGGCAAGCACGGCCAACATAAATAGGCTGAAGCCGTTTCTTGAAGCATACGGGTATGATGTTGACTTCCACATCTATACGAATTATGAACCAATGATTGAAAAGATAGCTGATTACAAGTTGATTATTGTGAACGACATATCGTCCACAATGAAGGACCGGTTTAAGGAAATGATCAAAAAAGCGGATGAAAAGGAGACGAGCCTTATTTTTGCCGGGCAGTATGGGTACCATTCTATCAGCGAACTTTCAAATGCTTTCGGTGATCCTAAGAAGGTAACATCTGGATTTGTCGACAAAGAACTGAATATCCGGGTTGATGAAAACCATGCGATTTTCCGTGGTTTTGAGCAAGGGAAGGAATACCCGCTGCTCCTAAATCTGAAGGGCGCTGCCCAGTACTCGGTCTATGAGGGATACAGCGGCACAACTCTTGGCAATCTGACCAACCCGGCCAAAGGCGATATTGGAGCATCGGTCGCATATAAATTCAGCTCGCCGAACAGTGTCCATATTCTTCTGTCTGCATTGCAGGTCGGCACTTACGGCAACCCGGCGGATCGCTGGACAGATAATGCCATTAAGCTGTATCTGAATGCGATTGACTATGGCCTGACCGCAAGCCAGGGCGAAATTAAAGGGACTGTTACCGATGCAAAAGGCAAGCCGATTGCGGGCGCGCTTGTCACGATTCCTGGTACGTCGGTAAAAACCGCCACGAACTCTGCCGGCGTCTACCGGATTGGCATTGGAATCGGCACCTATGAGGTGAAGGTCCAAGCGAGGGGCTTTGTCGAGCAGACTGGCAAAGTGGAAATTGCCGAAACCGGCAGCAGCGCTGAATTGAATTTCACGCTTGAATCGATTGAGGCGTCCGATCTTTCCGGATTGGTTGTGGACAAAAAGACCGGGGATGCGGTTGCTGACGCGGCCCTGACGCTAATTCCTGAAGATGAGCCAGACTTCAAGGGAACCGCGGTCAGCGGGAAGGATGGCAGTTATGTCTTTGAAAATCTTTTGCCTGGCAATTACAAGGTTGAGGTGAAAGCGGAAGGCTATCTGCCACAGTCGTTCGAGACGGCGATTGGCGATAAGGATGTTAAGCTTAATCTTGAGATGAATGCGTTTGAGGTAGCTGTTCTCGGAGACCATAACGGGAACATTAGCAGCTTCCTGAATTCGCAGGGAACTTTTGCAGAAGAAAAGGGCTGGGAGCTTCTAGGCCAGCTTGATAAATATGCTGCAGTTGTTGTGAATATAAAGGACGGCACGAAGGACCAGGTCGCCCAGTTGATCAAGGAAAGCGACGAGAAGAAAGTCAGCCTCATCTTTACGGGGACATGGGGCGTGAAAGAAGGATCGATTCAGCTGCTGAAGGAAGCATTGGGCAGTCCGGATCCGGGTGCGGATGGCTATAATGAGGGCGCTGTTTATGTGAAGGCGCTTGAAGACCATCCGGTGTTTGAGGGATTGAAAGCGGATGCCGACGGATTGGTCCGGATCCATGCAGAAAAGAGCCCATATGCGGCGTTCAAAAATTACGCCGGCATGACGCTTGCTGAACTGAGCGTTGATGGGGCTGAGAAAGGTTCCGCGATTGCTTATGACTTCAGGAGCAAGGACCACATGCATCTGCTGCTGTCGTCGTTCACGGCCACGAATATTATCGGGCCTGAGCGCGGCTGGACGGCGGAAGGCAAGCAGCTGTTTGCCAATGCGGTCCGCTGGTCGATGGATGCCGAACAGCAGCTTCCGGGTGCACCTGTCTGGGATACTGCCGAACTGAAGGTTAAGGATGAGGCGGCTGTTGTTTCCGGCAAGGCAGACCGTTTGGCAAAAGTGAATGTATATGAAGTGACAGGAAAGAAACGAGTCTTGCTTGGATCTGTTGAGGCCGGTGCGGAAGGTGCGTTCTCGGTTGAATTGGCCGGGTTGATGAACGGGTCCCACACGTTGATTGCCGAAGCGGAAAACTTCGCCGGAAAGACAGAGTCTGTGAATGCGATGAAAGTAATCGTGATCGGGAAGCCGGCTAAGAAGGCGGGTTAATAAGATAGAATTGTGTGTGATTTTGGTGGGCTTCCCGGTTGCGGGGAGCTCTTTTTTTGCGCTGGTTAGCGCAGCTATAGATTGACCGTAATTGGGCCAGAACCCATTGAGATGAGGTTTCGCAGTAGCGAAAGAGCGGAAATCGGGCCAGCAACCCGGTAAATCCAATGCTTATTCGGACTCTTGGAGTCCTAAAACCTGTTAGAGAGTCCGAATCCATTGCTTATTCGGACTCTAGGAGTCTTAAAACCTGTTAGAGAGTCCGAATCCATTGCTTATTCGGACTCTTTGAGCCTTAAAACCTGTTAGAGAGTCCGAATCCATTGCTTATTCGGACTCTTGGAGTCTTAAAACCTGTTAGAGAGTCTGAATCCAATGTTTATTCGGACTCTTGGAGTTTTAAAATCTAGTTGAGAGTCCGAATCTATAGCTAATTTTTTCACGGTTAGGAGGGCTGAGGGTAAAACTACCTTGAATCCCGGAGGCGTTACTTTGACCTTGTTCTTCCTGGTTCTGAAGGAATATTTTGAGGCGAACAATGGCGGTAAGGTTGAGTAAAAGGAACGAGTGGTAAACTGTTATAAGAATGTAGCAAAGGAGTAGAGCATATTGAATTTTTGGCACGAGCGTTTCAAGGATGAGGATTATGTATATGGCACAGAAGCGAATGCTTTTTTGCAAGAAGCACAGAAGAGCCTTCGGTTGACCGGTCATGCTTTGGCGATTGCGGAGGGCGAGGGGCGCAACGCAGTTTTCCTGGCAGAGCAGGGGATGAAGGTGACGACATGGGATTACGCGGAATCCGGCCTGGAAAAAACGAAAAACCTCGCCCGCCTGAAAGGTGTCGAGGTAGAAACAAGGCTCGTTGATTTAAACGAGGCAAAATGGGATAAAGATAAGTGGGATGAGATTGTATGTGTATTCGGGCATTTTCCCGAAGATTTGCGCCGGAAGACACTGAAGGGGGTAAAGGAAGCCGTCAAACCAGGCGGTTATTTCATTACCGAAGTCTATTCAAACCGCCAAATTCCCTACAAAAGCGGCGGTCCAAAGGAAATAGACTTACTCTACAAACCCGATGAGTTTTTAAACGTTTTCCATGACTGGCGAATCATCCACCACTTCATAGGTGAAGTCCACCGCCAAGAAGGCAAACTCCACAACGGCCTCTCCCACGTCATCCAATTCATCGGCCAAAAACCGGAATGAGGCAGGGGACGGTTCCAGTGCCTCACTGTGGAACTGGCAGGACGGCTGTTTGACCTTTTATTAACGGGAAAGGGGGATGCGTCATGCTTGATGGAGATTCAAAAGGGGCAGAAAAACAAGCCCCTACGGTCGACTCCAAGTATATCCAGCAGCATTTGGCGAATGAACGGACATATCTCGCCTGGATTCGGACAGCGATTGCAATCATTGGGGTTGGTTTTCTGGTCACGAACCTCCATTTCAATATGAGGTCCACCCTTACTCCAATCAATGATTTTATGGCGAATACGATTGGCATGTCCTCCGTTTTGCTAGGTATTGTGGTGATTGTGATGTCGACCGTTTCTTATCTTCAAAAGGTAAAATCAATCAACAATCAGACATTTAAGACGCCGCGGGTGCCTATTATGTTACTTGGAATCCTTGTCGTGATGATTGCAGTCTTCTTCTCAGTGTATTTTGTGATGGTGAATACCTGAATTGGTGTGGTTCAGAACCGTTCCCCCGGATTTATGGTGTCGGTGTTTTTCGGTTCGGCAGGGGGGCGGTTTTTGCGGTCGTCCATGATTTCGGTAAACAATACCCACGTATGCTTGATGAACTGCTGAAAGTCCCCAACCATCGCGATGACGGCATTTGAAACTTCCAGGTTCTCCTTTAGTGAATGCAGTTCAGCCTGGACCCGGTCAACCGCATCGCCCGGATTTTCCAACTGCTTCTCAATCACCGGCCACGACGACATTAGAAATAGAACCGACAAAATCAGCGTTATGAAGCGAAACATAATCGAATAGCCTCCAATGAAGCAGCGGGACGGTTCCACTGCTTCTTTTTTTATGATTTTTGCCAATTGTGGGCGGTTATATAAGTGGATTTGCATTTATTAAGCATTTACGGGAGATGGAATATGTTGACGGTACATTCATAGGGGACTTAAAGAGAAGACAAGAATGTATTTTATGAATGGATGCTTTATAGGCGGAATGAATGAAAGGCCGGTTATAGAAGGAGCTATTCCTCTTTCTCAAATTTCTTTGAAAAAAATTTCCGAAACTACTAATGAAATTCGGAAACCTTTGAAAGGAGTCCGGAATGAGGCACTGGAACCGTCCCCGTGCTTCTTTCGAGTGTCGAATGAAGCAGTAGAACCGTCCCCTGCTTCACCCAATAGTGGATATTTCTTCTGGAAAATTAAATTGTGGTGAAAATTATTTACACAATGTCGAGATTTGTGATATGCTGTTTTCGAAAGCGTTATCATTTTGAAAAGTTTTAAAATTAGAAACTTAGGTGGGTGGGAAGATGACAAACGAGAAATTCAAGGGAATTATTCCTGCTTTTTATGCTTGTTACGATGAGGCCGGCGTGGTGTCGGAGGAGCGTACGAAGGCGCTTAGCCTTTATCTTTTGGAAAAAGGCGTGAAAGGTCTTTATGTCGGCGGGAGCTCTGGTGAGTGCATTTATCAGAATCTAGAGGAGCGGAAAGCAACGCTGAAGTTTGTGGCTGAAAGTGTAGGCGGAAAGTTGGCGCTAATCGCCCATGTTGGCGCACCTTCTACTAGGGAAAGCGTCGAGTTGGCGAAATACGCGGCAGAGCTTGGCTATGATGCGTTGTCCGCGATTCCGCCAATTTATTTCAAACTGCCGGAAAGCTCAATCTACCGTTACTGGACCGATATAATCGAAGCCAGCGAGCTGCCATTTATCATTTATAACATTCCGCAGACAACCGGCTACAACTTATCTCTTAACCTTTTTGCAAAAATGATAGAAAACAAGAAGGTAATTGGGGTTAAAAATTCATCAATGCCAGTACTCGACATCGAACGCTTCAAGGCCGCCGGCGGAGAAGACTTCATCGTTTTCAACGGTCCGGACGAGCAGTATGTAGCAGGACGGCTGATTGGTGCCGACAGCGGCATCGGCGGAACGTATGCAGCCATGCCTGAACTTTATCTGAAGGCGGAGGAATACGTGGCCACAGGCAATTTTGCAAAAGCGAGGAGCATCCAAAAGGATATCAACAATCTCATCATTGCACTTTGCTCGCTGAATGGAAATATGTATTCCGCAATTAAGGAAGTCCTTAAGCTCCGCGGCGTAAACGTAGGAAGCGTCAGGGCACCACTAGAGCCAGTAACCGGAGCGGACCTGGACAAAGTTGCCGCCATTAAAGACCAAATTGATGCAACGATTGCAAAATACTTGGATTGATCACATCCTAGGATGCAAGATTGAAAGTTTTTTTGCAAAAAATCACGCCAGGAGAACCAGGCTGTTAACCAGCCTGTCTTCATAAAAAGACAAACTATGAAAGATGTCAGGGGGAAAGATTATGTTGAAAAAACGCTTTGTCGCTTTGACTGCTGCTGCAGTACTTGGCGTTGGCCTGCTTGCCGGGTGCACCGGCGGAAAATCCAAGGACAGTGCCGGCGATTCAAAGAAACCGGTTGAAATTTCCGTTTGGCTGACTCCGCAATGGAAGGGAGTCATGGATGCGAATGAGAAGGGTGCGGATTTTGACAGCTTCTTCAAGCACGCAGCCGAAAAATTCACAGAGCAGTACAAAGACCATAATGTCAAAGTTAACGTTGAAGTCATCGCCGGCGATCAGCGCGATGAATTGCTGAACGTTAACCTAAACGGAGGTACTCCTCCGGATGTCTTCTTCGAAAGTGTTTTTGCAATGGGCGATTATGCGCACAGGGGAGCACTTGTGCCGCTGAATGACATTGTTGATGAAGACGCCAAGAAAGATATCGACAGCAATTACTGGGACAGCGTAACGTTCGGTGACGATATTTACTTCTATCCGTTCTCCCACATGCCGGGCACGCTCGTCTACAATGCTGACATGTTCAAGGCTGCCGGACTGGACGAATACATTGGCGGCCAAGACGAAATTAAGACTTGGACTCTAGCAGAATATGAAACAATCTTGAACAAGCTGAAGACGGACCTTCCAAAGGACAAGTATTCCAATGCGTACCCGATGGGCTTATACGCTTTGAACAACCAGGGGGATACATGGAATCTTGCGTACTTGAGGATGTTCGGCAACAAATTCTTTGACGATGATGCAAACATCGTTCTTGGTGATGCGAATGGGGCGAAGGCTGCCAACTGGTTGAAGAAGATTTATGATGAAAAACTGACAAACCCTGGCGCTGAATCCGTTTCATCCAATGATGTAAACGCGATGTTCCAGAACCAGCAACTTGGAATTAGCTTTACAAACTCTGTTCTGTACAAAAATGCCCTTGCCGACATGGAAGCAGGCAAAGCGCCTAAGTTCGATGCTAGGCTTGCGAATATTCCGTCTGAAAGCGGAGACCCGCTGACATTCACATATGTCACTGGTGCAAGCGTCTTCAACACTGGCGATGAGACGAAGATGAAAATCAGTAAAGATTTCGTCAAGTTTTTCTCAACCGATCTTGAGCTTGTGAAAGCTTCGAAAAACGGCGTACCGGTCAGGACCTCCGTTGTTGAAGAGTTCAAAGCTGACAATCCTCTGTTTGAGGCTTATGACAAAAACGCGAAATACATGTTCAACTTCACTGGCAGCGTACCAGGCTACGGTGAATTGAGACAAGTTCTTTATCCTGAACTCCAGGCTCTCTACACAGGCGAAAAGAAGGGTGAGCAGGTTGTGAAGGACTATCAAAAGAATGGTAACGAAGTCATCAAAAATGCGAAAGCAAACTCGGTTATTTTCCAGAAGTAATTCTTTTGCTTAGATCTTGGCTGCAGGCCGCCCCGCGCGGCTTGCGGCTAATGATAGTAGGGAGGTCCCATGAACATCAACCAGAAGTCTCTAAAAGAAAATCTGACGGGCTATCTGTTTATCGCGCCGCAGCTGCTTCTGTTCCTTGTCTTTATTGTTTATCCGATTATCGAAGGCATCCGATTAAGTCTTTATAGAATCAATTACCAGCAAGAAACGTTTGTTGGTTTTGAAAACTACAGCCGCTTATTTGCAAATCCAGTATTCATGAAATCCACGATCAACACGGTTATGTTTGTCGTTTTCATCGTTGCGTTAACCGTGATTTTCGCGTTATTCGTTTCAGCTTCAATCTTTGATAAAAATGCAAAATACGTGTCCTTTATTAGAGGCAGTTATTATATACCGGTTATGGTTTCCATGGTTGTTATGAGTATGGTTTGGAGCTTTTTGCTCAACCCGGCCAACGGATTGATCTCTTATGCGGCAAGGCAACTGGAAATCGCCTCGGTGAATTTTCTCGGGGATAAAGACCTTGTCCTCCCGGTCATCATTTTCATTACGTTCGCAACGAACGTCGGCTCCGCGATTATCCTTTATGTCGCTTCAATGATCGGCGTTCCGAAGGATATATTCGAAGCGGCCGAGGTGGACGGCGCCAACAGGCTGCAGGTCATTTTCAAAATCCTCATCCCGTTGGTGAAGCCGACAACGATTTATATCATCATCATGAATATCATTGCCGTTTTGAAAATCTTCGTCGTCATTCAGCTTTTGACAGGCGGCGGGCCTAATAATGCTTCAACGACACTCATGTACTTCCTGTACAATAACGCATTTAAATATAACCAGCTCGGCATTGCTTCAGCTGTCGGTGTCATCATGTTCCTGATTACGCTTGCTCTCTCCATTCCACAGCTGCGCGCAATGTTCAAGAAAGACTAGGAGGTGGCTGGATATGTTCGGAAGGAAACCGAAGAATCAGAAAAAGAAAGAAAAAATCGATATAGTCTTTAATATTTTGGTCATATTCTTCGCAATATTGAACTTGTTCCCGCTTTACTGGCTGTTTACCAGCTCGCTAAAGAACAGTTCGGATGTTGTCAAAATGCCGCCTGACTGGTGGCCGAAAACGTTCACGTTCAGCAACTATGTGGATGTGTTCAACAATCAGCCGGCTTTGAAATGGGCCTATAACAGCATTGTTGTTTCGCTCGTCTCGACAGTCGCGCTCATTTTCGTGAGCTGCCTGGCAGCCTACGCTTTTTCAAAGCTGAAATTCAAAGGCAAAAACATTATTTTCATTATTTTCATCTCGAGTCTGATGGTTCCGAAAGAAGTCATGATTGTTCCGCTCTTCAGGCTGATCCAGGATCTTGGCATGGTCAATACGCTAAGCGGCATGATATGGCCTAACGTTGCCACCGCTTTCGGCGTTTTCCTATTAAAAGGATTTTTCGATACGATTCCTGATTCACTGCGTGAGTCGGCAAAAATTGACGGGGCCAGCGAATTGACGGTATTCTTCAAAATCATGCTGCCGATGGTCAAGCCGGGCATTGGCGCTTTGTTCATCCTTAACTTCGTCAATGTATGGAACGATTACCTGTGGCAGCTCGTTGTCGGCCAAAGCGAAAGTTCAAAAACACTCATGGTCGGAATTGCGACCTTGATGCAGGAGCTGAACCCGAACTTTGCGTACAAAATGGCAGGCGCGACTGTTGCTGCGATTCCAATGCTGGTTATCTTTATCTTTTTCCAAAGGTACTTCACGGCGGGAATCTCAATCGGAGCGGTCAAGGAATAAAGGGAAGCTTTCATCAGTTGGGGATTTTCGTTATCCTCGGGAAAATTTTTATACTTGGAGATGTTTGTTATGAGCAGCAATGAAGAAATTTTTGCCCGGCTTAAGGGAAATCTGATTGTTTCCTGCCAGGCGCTTCCGGAGGAGCCGCTTCACAGCCCGTACATTATGGGAAGAATGGCTTACGCGGCTATGCTCGGCGGGGCGAAGGGTATAAGAGCTAATGGGGTCGCGGACATTCAAGAAATCAAGAAAACAGTCGACCTGCCAATCATCGGTATTATTAAGAAAGATTACGAAGGGTCGGATGTGTTCATTACGCCGACGATGGAAGAAATCGACCATCTGTATCGGGAAGGCGTCGACATCATCGCCCTTGATGCCACAAAACGGATTAGGCCGGATGGGAAGACGATCAGCGAAATTTTCCCGGTGATTCGAGAAACGTATCCGGACCAGCTTTTTATGGCGGACTGTTCAACGTATGAAGAAGCGGCTGAAGCGTACCGGCTTGGCTTTGATTGCCTTGGCACGACGCTGAGCGGCTATACGGCTTACACAACAGGGAAAGAGTTGCCTGATGTTGAGATGCTTGGCAAAATCGCCGCCGATTTCCCGATTCCCGCAATTGCTGAAGGCGGAATCTGGACCCCTGAACAACTAAAAACAGTTTTCGGCGTCGGCGTCCATACCGCAGTTGTGGGAACAGCCATTACGAGGCCGATGGAAATTACAAAAAGATTTGTTCAAGCGATTGAATAGGAACTGCGCTTTGCGGTTCCGTTTTTTCTTCTTGGCTGTGTTAAACTTGGCTGTTGATTTCCACTCCGGGCACACGCTTTCCGCGGGGCGTCAGTGGAGCCTCCTCGGCGCATTTGCGCCTGTGGGGTCTCCACCTTGCCGCTTCATCCCGCCGGAGTCGGTGCCCTCCGTTTCAATCAACGTAGTTAAACTCCAAAAATAGTCTTTAACACAGCTCTCTTCTTAATAACTGATAATGAGGTTGAGAATATGAACATCTTAACAGCGGATATTGGAGGCACCTCAATTAAAGTCGGTATTTGCCACGAAGATGGGCGAATTGACCAATTTACAGAATACAGCACAAAGTGGGCGAATGGCGAGCTCCGATTAGTCGATCGGTTGATGGACATCCTTTCACCTTACAGTGGTTACGATGCGATTGGCATCAGTACAGCTGGCCAAGTGAACAGCGAAGAGGGAGTCATCACGTATGCGAATGAAAACATTCCCGGCTATACGGGAACAAGGTTGAAGGAACTTTTGCAAGATCGATTCGATGTTTCGGTGAAGGTTGAAAATGATGTGAATGCCGCCGCGCTCGGTGAACTGCATTTCGGGGCAGGCAGGGGCTTTCAAGATTTTCTTTGCCTGACATATGGAACGGGCATCGGGGGAGCGATCGTTCTCGGGTCGCAGGTGTATAAAGGCCACACCGGCAGTGCCGCTGAATTCGGGCATATCATCACTCATCCGCTTGGCAACCGCTGTGCATGCGGCGGGCTTGGCTGCTATGAAACGTATGCATCAACGACAGCATTAATAAAAAAAGCGATAGAAATTGACAAAGACTGGATTAATGGCAAAATAGTTTTTGAGAAGCTTAACCAGGGGAGTCCAATTTTGGAACAAGTGATCGATGATTGGGTTTTCGAAATAGCGCTTGGCCTCGTGTCGCTGATTCATGTGTTTAACCCTCCTGCGGTCGTGCTTGGCGGGGGCACCATGGAACAGGAAATGCTCGTTGGGCTCGTTTCGAAAAAGGTCCGGGAAATGATGATGGAAAGCTTCTCTGATATTCATATTTTGAAAGCCGAGCTTGGAAATAAAGCAGGCTTGCTTGGCGCAGCATCTCTTCATTTTAAAAGCGAACTTTAGGAGGAGTCTCCATGAATAGCCAAGATATCTTTTCACTTATTCATTCCCGTTATCAATCTTTTACGAACACCGAAAAAAAGGTCGCCGATTATATTCTTGAGCATACGAAGGATGTCATCTTCATGTCGATCACCGATCTCGCCGACGCCTGCAATGTCGGTGAGTCAAGCATTTTTCGTTTTTGCAAAACAATGAATCTGAAAGGCTATCAAGAGTTTAAAATCATGATGGCGCACAGCATTTCGCCGGATGGCGAAGCGCCCCAACTATCAAGCAAAATCACGATGGAAGACACGATTGAAGAGCTTTCTTCAAAAATCCTTTCATCCAATGTCAGCGCGTTGACGGAAACATATAACCTGATTTCCAAAGAAGATATATCCCTTGCGGTGGACCGCATGTTGAAGGCTGACAAAGTCCATTTCTTCGGCGTGGGCTCCTCATTAATGACCGCCCTTGAGGCAAAAAATAAGTTCATGCGGATTACAAACAAAGCGGAATGCACACTCGATTCCCATTTACAGATCATGTCAGCCGCATTGATGTCAGAAAAAGATGTCGCCGTCCTGATTTCCTATTCAGGCTCGACAAAAGATACTATTGAAGTCGCAAAAGTGGCCAGGGAGGCCGGCGCCAACATCATCGCCATCACCCGCTTCGCCAAATCGCCACTGACAAACTACTCAGACATCACCTTACTTTGCGGCGCAAACGAAGGACCGCTCCAAGGCGGCAGCCTCACAGCAAAAATATCCCAGCTCTACCTGCTCGACCTACTCTACTTCGAATACTTCAAACGCACATACAACCAATCCACAACCAACAAAGAACGAACCGCCAAAGCCGTCATCGAAAAAATGCTATGAAGCAGGGGACGGTTCCAGTGCTTCATTCGGTACTCGAAAGATGCAACTTAATGGCGTAGTTCTACTGCTTCGGGCGAGGGATCTGGCAGGGATAAGGGGCAGAGGGGATTAGTAAGCAATTAATAGTACAAAGGTGCTGAGGTCCTGCTGGAAAGCCGGGCCTTTTTGTATTCCTGGGGTAGATAGGATGAAAGCCAAGAGGATGTGAATGAAAAGCTGGTTATAAAATGTTTTTGTTTCTCTTTAACGGGTTTCGTTGGATGGAATTGGTAATTCCTTAAACCAGGTCGTCCGCTACGGATTTTTTTGGGTGGCTGGCAGTTCATTCACTAGGTTTTACTCGAGAGCGGAGTGCTAGTTTTGCAGTCGGACGAATGAAGTGCATTTCCGGACGAATCTTTTGGTTTCTGGACGAATGACCCGCCAATTCGGCCGAATCATCGGTTAAGTCGGATCAATCCCTAGATCCTGGACGAATCACTAGCTAAGTTGGACGAATGACACACTAAGTCAGGCGAATTACCAACTAATCCGGACGAATGACATCGCAAACTGGACGAATCCTCCATTCCTACGCTTCTACACATGATGAAAATTGGCAGGAAGAACGAAATATAGAAGACAATAAGTGTGATAATTAAAATCTTACGGATTGTTGGCAGTACTTTGTCAAAAAATGTACAAATTTACCTTAATTTTTAAAAGGAAATGAAAGATGTTGTACGAATTCTTATTAAAAGAAAGGAGTGGATAAGTTGGATGTGTTACCAAGGACAATTTTATTGAAGGTTTTGGCATTAGAGGCATTAGCTGGCAGAGTATCCTCGAATCACCTTAAATACCCTCAGATCCTTGAAAGTTTAAGGCTGGAGCGGGCAGGATATAACGGGGAAAAATCGATGGACTATCCGCTAAAACTATTGGACAAAGAAAAATATTTCATTTTTAATGGGCTAAGGCTAGAGGGAACGGATTTTGCTTTACAACTGGATACGTATTTATTGTCTCAATACTTTTCCGTCATTTTTGAATCTAAAAATTGGAACGGACAGGTTTGCTTTAAACAGAAGCCCTGCCAAGTGGTTCGAATACTTGATGGAATCGAACAAGGAATGCCGAACCCGGTTGAGCAGGTCAAAACTCAAAAGTATAACTTAAACAGATGGTATAGTCAGAACCAAATGCCAGTGCTGCCGCTTGAAGGCTATGGGGTTTTTGGAAATTCGACCATCATTACTATTGATAAAGGATATTATGAAGCAGAGAAGTCTATTTGCAAAATAGATTACATTAACTCCATTATCCGCAAGTTGGAAACCCTCTATAAAACTCCCATTTTGACACAAAAAGAACTCAACAAATTAAAGCGCAGGCTTCTTAAAGCAAATACTCCACAACTAAAAAATTACCTATCAACCTTTAATTTACATCAGTCCGAAGTTAGAACCGGGGTTCGCTGTCCTGATTGCGGGCTTCTTGCGATGGAGTATAAGAAATCTTCATGGCATTGCCCAAGTTGCGAATGTATTTCAGATGACGCCCACATTCCATCAATAATCGATTATTATTTGATCTTTGGCCCAATGATCAGCCATCAAGATTTTAAGTGGTTTTTGCATCTGCATAGCAGCAGTGTTGCCACGAAAAAGCTGGCATCATTAAAATTCGAAAAGATTGGAAAGACAAAGTCAACCATTCATAAAATCCCCTATGAGTTTATCAGCGCGAATCAGGAAAAAAGTAAAAATGGGACATTGTTAGCTGGAAAGTGTGGTAAGGTTTAACCAGTTTTATGGTATGGCTGGCCGTTCGTTCAATTAGGCTTTACTTAAGAGAGGAGTGCTAGATATGCAGTCGGACGAATTAAGTGTGTTTCCGGACGAATCTTTAGCTACTCGGGACGAATGAACTGCTAATCCGGACGAATGAATACTGATCCGGACGAATCCTCAGACTCACGACGAAAGCTCGGTAATCCGGCCGAATTAACTCCAAATTAGGACAAATCACCTCCTAAAATGGACGAATCACCGCCCAATCCGGACGAATGCAAAATAAAAGGACTTAACAGCAAGCTAATTAGTAAGCAATTAGTTCCGTAAAAACCGTTTTCAAAGCCAATTGAACGAAGAGCAGGTTACAAAACCCCTTTTCTATATAAAAGGTGCTCTTTTTGCAAAAGAAAAGACGCATGCAACCGCACGCGCCCCAATTCAAATAATCCATCTATTTCTTCATCAACAAATATATAAAATAAGGTGCTCCAATCAGCGCGGTCATGATGCCGGCCGCGATGCCTTCAGGTTCAGCGAGATTTCGCCCGATTGTGTCTGCGAACAGGAGCAGCCAGCCGCCAATTAGCAGGGAAACAGGGAGATAAAGCTGCGCCCTCGGTCCGACGAGTGCTTTTGCCAGGTGGGGGGCCATCAGTCCGATAAAGGCAATTCCGCCCGTTACCGATACTGAAGCGGCCGCAAGTGCGACAGCGATCAGCAGCAAAGAAAAGCGTTCCTTCTCGAGCGATACGCCAAGGCCAATGGAAACAGGTTCATTCATTGAAAGGATATTCAATCTGTTGGCCTTAAAAAGCGTAAAAGGAATTAATACCGCCAGCCAGGGCAAAATGGCCACGATGAACGGCCAATCCGCTCCCCAAATGTTTCCGGCTAACCAGCGAGCAATGAAATCAACCTTTTGCCGCTCAGCGGATGAAATGACAACGATCATCGCGCCGGACAGGGCCATGGAAAACCCAATTCCGACTAGAATAAGCCGTGCCGGTTCGAGGCCGACTCCGCGCCGATAAGAGAAAAAGTAAATCAACAGCGCGGTCATCACTGCGCCGGCAAAAGCGACAACTGGCAAAACAAACACAAACGAAGTTACCTCAATCGGCACAAATAGAAAAAAGATAGCAATTCCAATCCCCGCACCCGCATTAATTCCGATAATTCCGGGATCGGCAAGGTCATTCCTAGTTAGCCCTTGCAAAATCGCTCCCGAAATCGCGAGACCCATTCCCGCAAGCAATGTGATCAAAATCCGAGGAAGCCTGATTGAAAGTAAGATGAATTCTTCTTTAAACGTGCCGTTCCCGAGCAAAGTAGGGATGATCCGGTTGTATGACACCGATGAATAGCCGAGCCCGAGACTCACCACAATCGTCGCCGCAATCAGCACCAAAAACCCTACCACGAGCAGCCTTTGTTTTCTCAAAATCGATGGATGAATCATAATGAAAGTTTCCCTCCTTTATGGATGATAAACAAAAAGAAGGGGAGGCCAAGCATCGAAACGATTGCGAACACAGGGGTTTCGTAAGGTGCATTTACCGTGCGCGCGATCGTGTCGGCTAGCACCATGAACGCCGCACCGACAACGCCGGACATCGGAATGATGTACCGGTAATCCGTGCCGACGATTATGCGGACGATATGCGGGATCATCAGGCCGATGAATGCCATATTACCAACCAGTGCAACAGAAGCGCCCGCGAGCAACACAATTGCCACGACTAAAAGAATTTTGATTTGCTGTGTTTTCTGGCCGAGGCCGACAGCAACTTCTTCACTCAAGCTGAGGATGGTCAGTTGTTTTGAGAGGAAAAGGGCAATCACCAGGCCAATCAATATAAAGGGAACAATGACTTTCAACTGGCTCCAGGACGTGCCCATCAGACCACCGGATGTCCAAAGGGAGACGTCTTTCGATATTTTAAAATACAACCCAATTCCATCAGCGACTCCGTATAAAAACGCGGACACCGCTGCACCGGCTAAAACGATCCGTAAATGCGAAAAACCGCCCCGTTTAGCAGTCCCGATTCCGAGGACAAGCAAAACACCGACAGCGGCTCCGATAAAACAGGCAATCGTGATGCCAAAATAACCGATCGAAGGGATTAGGCCAATCGTTAGCGCCAATGCTGTATTCGCTCCGGCTGTTAGGCCAAGTAAGCCTGGGTCGGCAAGCGGGTTTCGTGTCAGCCCTTGCATAATCGCGCCTGCAACGGCTAAGGCGCCACCAACAAAAACAGCCGCAACCTCACGCGGGAAGCGGATTTCACGCAGCATTGTTGCCGTATCACTTTTCCCCGAACCGGAAAGAGCCATCCAGATATCGTTTAGGCTCGTTTCCGCAGCGCCAAAGCGCAGTCCAATGAACAGTGATGCCCCCATCAGCAAAAGCCCGCCTATAAACTTTAGAAAAAATAAGTTTTCCCGATTCATCTTCATCTCATCATTTCTCTATTTAATATGTATAAAGAAGAGGAATTCCGTTTAAAGAATTCCTCTTTTGAGTCACTTACCCAATTTTAAGGCTTAAACTACGGAAAAACCACCATTTACTCTCCCAAAAACGACTTTTTGAAGAAATCGAGCTGGTATTCAAGGGTAATCGGGTCGTTGAAGTAAAATTCCTTCGCGTTTACTTCAAAGACGCGGTTATTCTTGACAGCCGGGATGTTTTTATACGTTTCCGTCTGCTGGAAGGAAGTATCGCCGTCTGAATTTTTGCTAAAGATCACGTAGTCGCCAGCATAGTCGGCCAACACTTCTGGTGAAATCGCATAGAAGCCTGGCTTCAGGACATCCTGCTTCACTTTTTCAGGCATATTCAGCTTCATTTCCTGATAAAGGATTTCTGTTCCCCTCGCAAAATTTTCGCCGAAAACGAACAATTGCTTGTCCTGGTTTTCAATGACGGAAACAGTGGCATCGGCGCCAATTTTCGCTTTGATTTCTTCGCCTGCCGCCGCGGCTTCCTTCTTGAAGTTCTCAACCCATTCTGTTGCTTCTCTTTCTTTGTTCAAAAGCTTCCCAATTTCGATGTGCTGGGTTAGGTAATCGTTTTTGCCATACGTAATTGTAACGGTTGGCGCGATTTTCTTTAACTTGTCGACATTCTTTGTATCGGCCTGGCCAATAATCAAGTCTGGTTCAAGCTCGATAATTTTTTCAAGGTTTTCATCGGTAACGACCTCTGCGTTTTTCAAACCGTCTTCAAAACGTGGATTTGCCTTGGACCACGCATCAATCCCGACAATATTGCCGCCAAGAGCAAGTACGCTCCCCGAATACGAGAAGGATAGGACGACAATCCTTTGTGGATCGGCCGGTACTTCGACAGGGCCATTTTCGGATTGATAGGTAATCGTTGTTGGTTTTTCATCTTTTTTCGCCGATTCATTGTTTTTATCCCCGGTTTTACTACCGCAGGCACTAAGCACCAGTGCCAGTACCAGCAGGATAGGCATAAGTTTTTTTGTCATTTGCTTTGTCTCCTCTAATCAAGTTGTAAGTTAAGCACATTGGTTTTTTCGTCCTCGGGTCAAGCCCGATTTCAGCTTCTATATTAAATACGTCGCGGAGGACGTGGCGGTTAATGACAAACTCACAAGTTCCTGACTTGACAATCTGCCCGTCTTTCATGGCGATGATATGGTCCGCAAATCTCGCTGCCTGGTTCAAGTCATGGAGGACCATGACGATTGTCCGGCCTTGTTCACGATTCAAGTCTTGAAGCAGTTCAAGAACCTCAAGCTGATGCGCCATATCAAGATATGTCGTTGGTTCATCAAGGAAGATGATGTCTGTTTCCTGCGCCAATGCCATCGCAATCCAGACGCGCTGGCGCTGTCCGCCTGAAAGGGCATCGACCGGCTTGTATTTATACTCGATTGTGCGGGTCACTTCAAGAGCCCAATCGATGACTTCTATATCTTTTTTTGTCAAACGGCCGAATCCTTTTTGATAAGGGAAGCGCCCATAGGAAACGAGCTCGCCGACAGTCAATCCAGCTGAGCTTTCAGGAGTCTGGGGGAGGATGGCCATTTTTTTTGCAAGATTCTTCGTATCCTCGCGTACAATGCTGACGCCATCGAGGAGAATCGAACCTGACTGATGGGAAATAATTCGTGACATCGCTTTAAGCAAAGTCGATTTTCCGCAGCCGTTCGGCCCGATGATCACAGTGATTTGATTGTCTGGAATATCAACGGATAAATTTTTCACAATTAAACGGTCATCATAGCCAACTTGCAATCTATCAGTATAGAGGCGGCCCATACTTATCCCTCCAAAAACTTCATCTATTATCATTGATAATGATTATCACTTTCGCTTCAATAACACTATATAAGTTTTGTTAATTCGAGTCAATGTCAAACCTGTGACATTCAATGAAGTTCTAAAA
Source organism: Neobacillus notoginsengisoli (assembly GCF_003515685.1). Lineage (GTDB taxonomy): Bacteria > Bacillota > Bacilli > Bacillales > Cytobacillaceae > Bacillus_D > Bacillus_D notoginsengisoli. The sequence continues at coordinate 90,081 of NZ_QWEG01000003.1, forward strand.
ATGTTAACAATTGAGGAAGTAAACACGTGAAAATACATGTTGGTTAGAAGTGGGAAAGCTGCCTGGCAATAAGCCTAGCAGCTTTCCTTTTTGAAACCGGCTATTGTTGTCCAGTCCGGTTTCGCATAGCCTGTTCGCCGAGTGCGACAAGACGCTTTGTCATTTCGCCTCCGACTGAACCGTTTGCCCGTGCGGTTGTGTCAGCACCAAGTTGTACTCCAAACTCATTGGCGATTTCCTCTTTCATCTGGTCAAGCGCATTGCCCGAACCTGGAACCAACAGTTTGTTTCTAGCCATGATCGATCACTCCCCACGAAGGTTTGAGCAAATAAATTTGCTCGGTTTTACTATTTCCTTTTTGGGAAATCTCATCCATCGATTATTTTTCTGGACAAAAATTAATAGGGTATAGGCTTTTTTACTAGGATTGGAAATGATAAAATAGAATCAACTTTACTAGAAGGGAGGAAACGAAATGGAACAGAAAGAACTCCTGCAGGCACTTTTGCAGGCGATGAATGAATTTCGTGCAGAAGTAAATGAAAAACTATCCGGCTTGGATGCAAAGATTTCCGGTATGGAAACTAAGATCATCGGCATGGATGCGAGGGTTTCCGGCATTGAGGGTGGGTTGAAGGATCTGAACCAGAAGGTAGACCGAATTGAGAGAACAGTCAACGGTCACACCGACATTCTACATTCATTTAAATTTGACGTCGACTTTTTGGCTGAAAAACAAGTAAAGAATGCAATGAAAATGAACAGGATTGAAAAGTTGCTTAACTACTGATTCTCCACGAAAGCCTTTTTTAATCCTGTTTTTGCTCCTTACCAAACGAAAAAACACTTCTCTTTTGCAAAAATCCCCAATTATTTTGAAACATCCCTGTAACAGCCTGTAAAAAACCATCCAACTCCTACAATCGAAGGATATTTTTGGCGATACTGGATGCCACGGAAGGTTTTTCCTGCTATCCCGCTAAACTGCTTGCCATTAGGGTTAAAAGCAGTCGATATTCCTTTGTTAAATTTTGGGCCATGAAAGCAAGTATTACAGCTGATAGCCTAGTAGTAGAGAACAAATTCAGAAACTACTAGGGGGAATAAAGATGAATAGATTTAAAAAACTAGTGATTGCTGCTGGTTTAATCTTTTCCATGTCAGCAACAATCGCTTCCCAAACAGAAGCAGCCACAACCCATACTGTCAAATCAGGTGAAACGTATTATAAAATTGCCGTAAAACATGGAGTTCCTGTAAAAAAACTGATGAGTGCCAACAATGCGAAAAGCTCCGCTTTAAATGTCGGCAAAAATCTTACTATACCAAACTCTACGATTACTGCCGCTGAAAAAGATCTTATGGCCCGCCTCGTTCGTGCCGAAGCTGTTGGCGAACCGTATGCGGGTAAAGTTGCCGTTGCCACGGTTATCCTAAACCGTGTCGCGAGCAAAGACTTCCCGAACACTATCGAAGGCGTTGTAAACCAAGTCTCCAATGGCCACTATGCCTTTACTCCGGTCCAGAATGGGGCAATCAACAAGGCAGCCGATGCGGCATCAAAGCGCGCTGTGAATGAAGCAATCGCCTACCAAGGGCAGGGGAATGGAAGCTTGTTCTTCTACAATCCGAAAACTGCCGTAAGCAAATGGATCTTCTCACGTAAAACGACAGTCACAATTGGCAACCACCGTTTTGCAAAATAAAAACCTCAGAATGCACCATCCTTTTATAGGGTGGTGTATTTTTTTATTCCACACTTTATTAAAACCAATGTAAACGTAGAACCAGCTATCTAAATAGGCTTCGTCGTCGTACCTCTTTTACTACATAACGATTTCTTTAAACTAAGTTGTTCATGAACCGCTGAAAACTAATGGCATTCGTCCGAATGAGGAGGCGTTTCCTCCAAATCCCGGAGTCATTCGTCCGGATCAGCTGGGGATTCATCCGGAATCCAGGTGCATTCGTCCAAAAGACCACTTCATTCGTCCGGATGAAAAATTTACACGGCTTCGTACGGATGTTTTAAAGGAAAAAAGTTCAAAGAATAGAATGTAATAGTATAAAAGAAAACTCATCAGGGGGCGTTTATGAAGAAGTACATCCTGCCAATCGGCATCTTACTTATATCCATTTTCTTATTAAACACAGTCATCGAACCAAAAGAACCGGAAAAGGTTAGTAATTCAGAAACAAATGACGAAAAGTCGAGACTGGTTCCCGCTTTTAAAGCGGATGAAGTTCCCGATGAAAAGCCACTCTTGATTTATGAAGGCGATAATTTTTTAGCCCAACTCTCGAAAGACGACGTTGAAACAGCTGCAAAAAAAGTTAGGCCATTGGAAGTGAAGCCTTATCAGCACGCATGGTTAAAATTTGAAGAATATACGGAACACATTACCATCTCTGAATGGGACGAAGGAAAAGAGTCCGAACCGGAAAACACCAATACGTACGAAACAGGAGGGATTCCTGGTGTAAAAGTACTGCTCATCAGGACACAGCGGCGGGATAAAAGCGCAGCAGTCTATGTAGCAAAAGTCAGGGTAAAGAACATTTATTCCTATCAAAAGCATCTTTCTCCAAATATAAATAACTATACGGTTATTGGATTTTTTGCTGATGATGAATCAAAAATTGCCATGCCGCACCCGATGAAAGATTTTTACGACATTCGGGCGCTCGAGGGAAGTTTGGAATCGCATCAAAATGAGTTTCCTGAACTGGATATCCGAAATCTCCCAACCTACTATCTTTTTAAAAAGGGAAACATTTTATATAAAACCGGAGAATACAAAGAGCTGGTTGCTTATTTAAACCAAGAAAATGTACTGACCTTTGAAGGGAAAAGTGATAATTGGGAAGTAAACTTGTTCGTTCGTCAAAATCTGAAAACAATTAAACAGCAGGTTAGCATTCGTTACATCGGGAAATCTGCTCTAAATCAATCTCCAGTTGATTTAGAGGTTTCCGGCCCGTCATGGAACTGGGGGAGTTCGATCGACCTTGACAAGGATAAAAAACTTACATCAGAGGTCGACGTAGATATCGAGGTAAGCCCAGAAGATTCTATCACGTGCATCCTGAAGTGGAACGGCAAAGAAGAACAGATCGAATTATTTTATGCGAACTGATCTTTGCCAACAGGCACTAAAACAGAGTCAATTCATTTTTGCAAAAGTGGTCTTAAGGGAATCATGAATCATTGTCTAGGGGGAAGCCATGAAAAAATATATCCTGCCGATCGGTATCCTGATTATGTCGATTTTCTTACTAAATCAAGTCATAGAGCCGAAGGAAGATAAAAAGCCAGAACCGTCATGAAGCCAAGTCCTTTCCGATGCCAGAAATTTTCACCGATATAAACAAAGGGGAAGCAGCGCTGCTGATGAAAAATGAGTCAGACAGCAAGCTTACAAATCAGCAAGTTAGCGAGATGAGCAGGAAAATAAAGCCGGTGGAAATCAACCCATTCGAAAAAGTCACCGTTCATTTCTCTGACGATCCCGCAAGTATATCAATTTCTGAATGGGATTTTGAAAATAGCGCCGAAACCGATTCGATTGATCAAAATGTTTTTGATTTTTCCGCTCTACCAGGCTTTAAAACGATGATTATTCGCGCAAAGTGGGATAACGGTACTGCGTGCGGGTGAAACAAACCTATTCCTATCAGGACCTTTTGTCGCGGAATAAGGAACGCTTCACCGTATTGGGTATCTTTGAATTAGAAAAGGAAACTAGGGAAATGCCTAAGCCGGTGGGAGGTTTTTATAATGCCCGGATAATTGGAGGCTCGCTTGAGGAACTTCGTGATTCATACCCGGAATTGAAAATCAAAAACCTGCCAGCTTTTTATATTTTTGAAAATGCCCGTATTCTTTATGTCGCAAAGGATTTAGAGGAATTAAACACCTATCTAACTCAAGATAAAGTTCTAATATACGAGGGGAAATCAGAGAATTGGCGGGGGCAGCTGATTGTTTATCAAAAGCTTGGAAGCGGGAAGATGGATTTTTTCCTCGGCTACATTGGCAAAGATAAACATCCGTCCGGAACACTCGAATTCGAGTTAACAGGTTCGAACTTTTCCTGGCAAGAAGGTAGCCTCGTTTTAGATCCATTAGGAAACTATACGACGGATAATCCCATTGAAGTCCAAATGACCGAAAACGACAGTATCATCTGTACAATTAAGCAGGACGGTAAGAAAGAACAGATTATCTTGAAGTTTAAAGAAGATGCTAGTTAGCAAAAAAAGAAACCTTTACGGCAATGCAGTTCCAAACCGAAAACAAGTTGGCTGGTTAAGGGGGAAAGCCATGAAGAAATACATTCTGCCGTTGGCTATTCTAATGGTTTCTGTCTTTTTTTTGAATCAGGCGATCGAGCCAAAGGAAAAAAAAGAGCCAGCCAAAGAGGCTAACACCATCCCGATTCCGGATATTATGTCTTATTTTAGTAAGGAAAAAACAAATTTAATCAGAAAAAGTGACAGTAAAAGGAAACTGACGGATAAAGAGATCAACAAAGCGGCAAACAAAGTGAAACCACTTGAAGTTAATCCTTATGAAATAATCACCTTTGCCTTTTTCCCAGATGAAAAGCCGGATCTGTCAGTGACGGAATGGGATGCGAAAACTGGGGAAGAAAGAATTCCTGTTGATAATGGGTATTTTGGTTTTGTATATCCTTCCGGCCTAAAAACAATTCTTGTCAGAGCAAAATGGAATGACGGGAAGGCGGCGATTTATGTTGCAAAAGTCCACGTGAATAAAATGTATTCCTATCAGGAATTGCTATCGGCAAATCTAAATCATTTTACCGTAATGGGTTTCTTTGATAGTCAGGCTCATAAAAGGGAAATGCCAACGAAGGTGGAGAGCCTATATGATATTAGCCAAAGGGAAGGGACCCTGGAATCATTGAAGGTGGATTATCCTGAATTGGATATACGAAAGCTTCCCGCCTATTATATTTTTCAGTATGGTAAGCCGTTCTTTGTCACCAATGATAGTGAGGAGTTAAAAACATATCTCAACCAAGAAAAAGTCTTAATTTTTGAGGGGAAATCAGAAAACTGGGAGGCTCAGCTTGCAATCTATCAAAAATTGGGCAATGGGAAACTTCACCTAACTATAAGATATATAAAAAACGAAGATAAGCCTGTAGAGCCATTTACATTTTTTATTACCGGTCCGTCAAGTTTGCGGGTGGAAGGGACACTTGATGTAAATGAACGTGAGATCGCAGATATGCTGGTTCCGATGGATGTCCATGTATCAGAAAACGATAGTATTACATGTAAAATCATTTTTGCAGGGAAAGAAGAGGAGATTATTCTTAAGTATATGAATGATGGAAACTGAAGAATTAATCAGGCTTTTGGCAAAAGCTAATTTCCATCAACCGCTGACTTTATGTTTTGATTTTACAATTGGATAATGAACTATCATAAGCAATGGACAGGCGGGGTTACCCGAATTCCCAGTAATAATCTATGCGCCGGCAAAATAGGATAGGGTATCTATTGTTTTTGGAGGGAGCTATATTGAAAGATATCCGTGTTACAGGAGAAATGCTGGCCACTTATTACGAACTGAACAAAAGAAAAAAAGAAATTGAAGCTGAGATGAATGCTCTGAAGGACAGCTTTCACGAATTCTTTGATGCACAGATTGGAAAGGAAGATAAAGGCGAGGTCATCCTGAACGGCTTCAAACTCCAGAGGCAAATCAGGAGATCGGAGAAATATGATGAAATCGCTACAGTCCAAAGACTAGAGGAATTGCAAATGAATGACTTGATCCAGACTGTTAAAAAACCCGATGGGGTCAAAATTAAGTCTGCCCTTAATCTTGGCTTTTTGCAGGAAAAGGACCTTGAAGGCTGTATGATCACCACTTCCTCTTCTGCCATCACTGTAAAACCCATTACACCTCGTTGATGCCATTATGCCAATCGACAAAAAAGCCCTTTTTTATTATGAAATTAATGAAAAACAGCACCAGCTCATGTTACTTACAGAGCAAAGGTGCTGTTTTCTTTTCTATATACTATATAGGTTGAAGTAGAGATTTTCTTTTCAAGGTGAATCTTGGTTGATTTGCGCTTCACAAAGGAAAGCTTCTGAGATTAATCATCGCAGGGACAGGCGGTTTTTGCGTGTCACGCGGCACTTCGCTTTCCGCGGGGCGTCAGTGGAGCCTCCTCGGCGCTTTGGCGCCTGCGGGGTCCCCACCTTGCCGCCGCATCCCGCAGGACAAACAGCTTCCTAGAATAAGCTTTGCACGAAGGAAATGCGATAGCACAAAGGAAAGCTTCTCCGAACTTACATCGCATGAAATTATGCGATAGCATAATTGAGGATTTTCGAGGAGTCTTCGTGCCTTCCGCTCCAATCAACCTACTTCCTTGGCTAATTTGTGTAAAAATAAGTTCAACCTATATAAATCTGTTTTGCAGGACGATCTAAGGTTTGTTAGCATGAATGTTAGATTAAATATTTATTCAGGACATATGTCCTTTCAAAATGACCTGCCGCCATTTCATAATGGAATTATTCAGATTGAAAAGGAGAAACAAGATGCGTGGCATACTATTTGCTATTTTAGGCGGCGGCTTTATCACACTTCAAAGTGTCGCAAATGCAAGAATCAGCCAGGATATTGGAATGTGGCAAACAGCCTCGTTAACACAATTGACTGGATTTTTGACGGCCTTCCTCATCCTGCTTGTAGCAAGAGATGGGAAATGGCACGAAATGAAAAAAGTAAAACCGCTCTATCTTACAGGGGGAGCTTTTGCTGCCGTGATCCTTTCGAGCAATGTGAAAGCCATTCAGTTGGTCGGGGTGACGCTGACAACGTCAGCTATGCTGTTTGCACAGTTGTATACCGCTTTTCTCGTAGATGGGAGAGGCTGGTTCGAGATTGCAAAACAGAATATGAGGCTGCCTCAGTTTTTAGGGATCGGGATCATGATTGCCGGAGTGATCATTTTACAATATTGACTTTTTGCCAATGAGGAGGATAAATGGTGGTGGAAATGCATACCCGGGCGCAAATAGAAACGTATCTTGAGCACTATCGGTTGCAAGACGTTTTCAATGAAAAGCTAGTCCCGTATATAAGATTGTACAGATTTGGACAGGGCGAACTAATCTGTCCACAAGGAGACCTTTCTGAAAACCTGTATGTGCTTGTCGATGGAAAAATTAAGATTTTCACCACCTCCCCGGAAGGCAGGACCTTGATTCTTTCGTTTAGAAACCCAATTGAGATCATCGGGGATATGGAATATATCCATGGCGGGAACATTATTAACACAGTCCAAGCAGTAACCCCCACAATCTTTCTCGGAATTCATTACAATTGGCTGAACAAATTTGCTGATGGCCACGCGCCGTTCCTTAGGTTCATGCTAGATATTATCACCGAAAAGTTTTACACCAATCAACATTCGCAAAATTTTAACTTGATGTACCCGGTCGAGGTCAGGCTGGCCAGCTATCTTCTATCTGTATCGTTCGATGAAACCGATGCGTCGTTCAACGGACAGTTGACCACCGCCGAGTTGGCGGATGCCGCGAACCTAATCGGGACAAGTTATCGGCATATGAACCGGGTGCTGAAGAAATTTTGTGATGAGGGGCTTGTTACGCGCAAAAAAGGCCTGCTCAAAATCATCAACCGGGAGTGCCTGCAAAAGGTGGCCACCCGGAATATATATGAGTAGGCGAAGACAATATGTAAAGATCGCAGCGATCCAGGGAGGTAGCAATACATGATTACAGGCATTTTCATGGCCGTTTTGTGCGGAGCTTTAGTTAGCATCCAAAATATATTTAACAGCAAGGTGAGCGACCGGGCGGGAACCATTTCAACGACCGCGCTTGTTTTGTGTCTCGGTTTTCTTGCATCGTTTGCCCTTGGACTGCTGTTTGAAGGCAAAGACATGTTTGAACTGCCAGCCATGCAGACATGGTATTATTTTAGTGGAATGATTGGCGTTGGCGTTGTCGTCTGCATTGTCCAGGCAATCAACCGACTTGGGCCAACGTTTGCCATTTCGATTGTGATGGTGTCACAGCTCGTTTTAGCTTTAGTTTGGGATTCAATGGGTTGGATGGGGCTTGAAAAGGTACCCTTCACTTCGAAGCATCTAATTGGCGTTCTGGTCATTGTCGCCGGAATCCTTGTCTTTAAATTCGGCGGCCTGAGCGGGAAAGAAAGCCCCAAGCGTGCATGACTCCGTGCAAAAGTCAGACCCTAATTCATTTGTGGCTGGACAACCTTCATTGACCATTCTTTTTCAAAAATATCTGCCCAAGAAGAAAGGCTGCCGCGCATTCAATTATCGCGGCAGCCTATTCTTTGTTTTTTTTGCATAATGCAGTGTTTTCAATAGATACAATTGTATGTTTCTTTTCAAGATCAAAAACGGCTTGATAAATATCTGAAATCCGATCACCCATTATTTTAATCGATTCAAAGTTATTTTCATTTTTATTCATATACGTTATTAAGTATTGCGGCATTTATATTCCTCCCGTTGGGTCTGGTTAGCCAGTCTATTACCCTTTAACCTTTACCCTAAGTTATCAAGGAGTAACTTTCAAAGGACAGATTTTCAACTTTTGCAAAAGAGGGAGAGAATCACTATCATCGACATTTTTTTTCATGGTAAACTGTATTATAGAAATCTTAGAATAATATAAACAGAAACAGCACCGGCTATTTTAACGCGGGCAGCGTGGGGATATGGCAAAAGGTAAGCCTGTTTTTAAGGGAGTGTCGGTTTATGCGTGCAAAAGGGCTTGCCATGATTTTGGCTGGGGCAATGTTATGGGGGACGACCGGGCCCTTGATGGAATGGATGTTAACAGAAACAGGAGTAAGCGTTCCATTTCTTCTAGCCATCCGTATGGCGGTTGCCGGTGTTTTATTATTGACGTCATTGGCTGTGGCAAAAAAGCAGATTTTCAATGTGTGGAAAAACCGTTACTGGGCGCAGCAATTAGTCATATTCAGCATTTTCGGGATGCTTGGCATCCAATATACATTTGTCGCCGCGATCCATGCGAGTAACGCGGTTATGGCAACATTGATGCAGTTTTCAGCACCGATTTTTATCATCATCTTTGTTTCAGTGAAAGCGAGGAAATTTCCGCCCGCCTATCAGGTAGTCGGAATTCTTGGCACGCTGGCGGGACTATTCCTGCTTTTGACAAACGGATCTTTCAATAATCTGCTCGTCAGCAATGAGGCATTGATCTGGGGACTGCTCTTGGGACTGGCGTTCACGATTTATACGCTTCATCCGATTAGGCTTATGAATGAATGGGGCGTGTTAACTGTTGTCGGCTGGGGCATGTTTTTAGCAGGGGGCATTTTATCCATTGCGGGCAGGGTATGGCAGTCTGATGAATGGAATGTTTTTGCCGAGCCAAAGCTGTTTGGCATGATGGCCGTCTTGATTGTCTTCGGGACACTCGCATTTGTCCTGTTCCTCGGCAGCCTGAAGTATATCACCCCGGTTGAAAACAGCGTGCTATCCAGCATCGAGCCATTAACAGCGATGATTGTCTCTGTGTTCTGGCTCGGGGTGATGCTAAAAGGGATTCAGATGCTGGGCGCGGCGCTTATGTTGATTTTTGTAATTCGGTTATCGTTGGGGAACCGCCAGGAACAAGTGAACGTAAAACAGTAAGGAATTTTCTTTTTTGCGAAGTGGGCTTGTCCGATTTAAAATGATACTTTCTTACATTTCATAGCGGTAGCCGTGTGCTGATTGGATAAAGCTCTCCATTTTTGGCAAATGATATTCTGCCTGTTTCCTCTGATACGACCAGGACAAGGGCATCGCTTTGTTCAGTTAAACCTAAAGCAGCCCTGTGGCGTGTGCCGATTTTTTTATCACCTGTAAATCTGCTTGAAAGCGGGAGGACATTTGCTGCCGAATCAATCTGATTATTATTTACCATAACAGCACCATCATGGAGTGGGTTACCAGGGAAAAAAATCGATTCTATTAATGAATGGGTTAACTCGGCCCGTATCGGGATACCCGGTTTAATCAATGATTCAAGAGAGTCTGCTCGTTGAATTACAATTAAGCCTCCATGTCTTACTTTAGACATGTTTTGTATAGACATGGATAATTCAGGGTATTTGTTCGTAAAAGGAGCCATGTAACAGTTTAAATAGAAAGTAGCAGCTTTCATTTCAATATTTACGAATTTTTCCTTTATTTTTTCTAAATTACTAAGAACGCACTGGGTTCCATGATCCATCGCTTCAAGGTTATTCTCTAGAGCCGTTAAGACTTGTCGTATATCCTCTTTCAAAGACTTTTTTAGCGGGGAAAAATCGCAATTTATATGATCCATTGGGGCAAACCTCCTTTTTCTATGGTTGTCTACATCTTTCTTATTTATTCGCCTTTATAAAAGCCTGATTTCTCGGTGTTGTTTGAAAGAGATTAGTTTTAGGTACTTTTAAAACCTGCAAAGAGGGAATCAATCATCAAAAGCTTGATTTACACACTATGCAAGAAGCGAATTCTTTGATAAAAGGAATTCGCTTTTTATGTTTTTAATCGTTTATGGTCGGCACTCCTCGATCTAAAAATACTGACTTGTGACTTTCTTTTTGCAAAAGGATATAATCCCCTTTAAAATGTATTAACTGTGTTGCTGTTAAACCATTTTATGACCGTTCCAATTAATAGAAAGAGCCAACATCAACATAGCTTTAGTTGAAAGGGAAGGGCGGTTTGTTCAAATGAAGAGACTGGCAGGTTTTGCCGCTTGTTTTATCTTTTTGCTGGGCTGCAGTCCAGATGAGGAAAGCCGTCCGGTTGAAACAGAAAAGGAGAATGCAGTAGTGAGTAAAGATTTAAATGTACAGTTGCTCCGGGCAGCTGAGCATGGAGATTTAGAAGAACTTAAAAGCCTTATTGAGAAAGGCTCAGAAGTAAACGTCCAGGACTCTGAGGGCCGAACAGCTGCAATGATCGCAACCTATAATCATAATGTTGAAGCAGCGAGGATGTTAATCGAAGCAGGAGCGGACGTGAATATCCAAGACCACATGAAAAATAATCCGTTCCTTTATGCCGGAGCGGAAGGATATATCGAGATTTTGAAACTCACGATTCAAGCCGGCGCCGACCCGCACATCACGAATCGATATGGAGGAGTCGCGCTAATTCCTGCGGCGGAACATGGGTATGTCGATGTTGTTAAGCTGCTCTTGAACGAGACCGATATCGATGTAAACCACATCAACAATCTCGGTTGGACCGCGTTGATCGAAGCGATTATTTTAAACAACGGTGGTAAGAAACAGCAAGAAACAATTAAGCTGTTGATTGAACATGGCGCGGATGTGAATATTCCGGACGGGGATGGCGTGACACCGCTTGAACATGCGAGGAATAAAGGGTTCAAAGAAATCGAGGAAATTTTGTTGGCGGCTGGGGCGAAGTAAGGAAGAAAAGATTGTATACTGAATGCAAATGAGCGTAAAGGAGCTTATTTATGCAAAACTTATCCTATACTTCCCAGCATCCTGTTGGTTTTAGCCAAGTGCTGTCACTCTATGAAGCCCTCAGCTGGAATTCGCTGAATTTGAGTACCGGTGACTTGAAAAAGATGTGCAGGCAGAGCTGGTATGTCGTTTATGCTTATGACACGGAGAATCTGGTTGGGATGGGCCGGGTCATTTCGGATGGGGTCATTACTGGGGTCATTTGTGGAGTTGGCGTCCATCCTGACTACCAATCTGCAGGAATCGGCACGGAAATAATGAAAAGGCTCAGCAGCCACTGCGAGAAAAACGGGGTCATCCCACAGCTAATGTGCGTTGAAAGCCTTGAGCCGTATTATGAAAAGCTGGGTTTTGAAAAATTTACGATTGGGATGAGAAAGAACATTGTCCGATAGGCGGATTGCATATAAGGAATTGCTTTTGCGCATCCGAGTTCTGCGTGACAACCAACTCGGTTTTTCGCTGTTTGTTGTCACTCATCCAAGCTTTGCATGACAACCAAATCGTTTTTTTGCTGTTTGTTGTCACTCATCCAAGCTTTGCATGACAACCAAATCGGTTTTTCGCTGTTTGTTGTCACTCATCCATGCTTTGCATGACAACCAAATCGGTTTTTCGCTGTTTGTTGTCACTCATCCATGCTTTGCGTGACAACCAAATCGTTTTTTTGCTGTTTGTTGTCACTCAACCGGGCTTTGCGTGACAACCAAATCGGTTTTTCACTGTTTGTTGTCACTCATCCAAGCTTTGTGTGACAACCAACTCGTTTTTTTGCTGTTTGTTGTCACTCAACCGGGCTTTGCGTGACAACAAACTCGGTTTTTCACTGTTTGTTGTCACTCATCCATGCTTTGCGTGACAACCAACTCGGTTTTTCGCTGTTTGTTGTCACTCATCCATGCTTTGTGTGACAACCAAACCGATTTTTCGCTAGTTGTTGTCACTCATCCGACCTTTGCGTGACAGCTCTCCTTCATTTAAAATGGTTTCTGTCGCAGTACATGTAATAATGATGAAAACACACGTGATTATATTGAGGACACAAAAATGGCAGCTTCCGAATCCCGGAGGCCGCCTTTTCTTTTGCAAAAAAAATCATTTAAAAATCTGCCTGACGATTCCCGCGCCGTTTTCAGCCTCTACTTCGGCATACGCCCCGTTGATGAACGTGATTTGCGGAGGGACGTGGCCGCAGTCGATATCAAACATAATCGGAATCCGCAAATCTTCATACAATTCATTGTAAACATCTTCAATTGTATAGTTTTCGACCGGGTCGTTTGCCGGGCTGCGACCGAACAGAATGCCCGAACAGTTGTTAAACCAGCCGGCCAACTTCATTTGAACGAGCGTCCGTCTCAAGTCCGTTGTATTCATCGAGCAGTTCTCAAAATACCAGATCACAGGCTCACCGGGAATATGGGACTCTCGGAATTTCCTAATATCTCCGAAGGGCGTCCCGATCAGATGCCTAATAATATCGATGCATCCGCCGAGAAGCCTGCCGCTCATTTCCACCCGGCCTTTAGGAATAAATCTCCAGACAGTCGGCTCGGTCAGATGAAAAACGCATGGCGATGGATTATCATGGCGCCATTCCTTCTGGTATTTATTCGAGGAAGTCTGGATGATGACAGAACTCTTACCCGTCGAAAGGACCGTTTCCCACATCGCCGTCGTCGGATCAGCAAATTCTCCCCTTAGATCAACAAGATTTGTACCGTGCGCGGTCGCAATGCCGGTTCTTAAGGTTATGGCGAGGAGAAGCGCGCTAGTATCGGAATAGCCGAGCACCCACTTGCTTTTCATACTAGCAAAATCAAGCTTATCAAGAATTTCAATCAAAAGTTCTCCGCCCCATGGGGGAATGATGGCATCAACACGCTCATTCGACATAAATGCCATAAATTCTTCCGCCCGTACCGATGCCGAGGCTGACCTCGTTTTTTCGTCAGTCCGGACCGTGTCACCACAAACAACCTGGTAGCCCATTCGCTCAAGTCGTTCAACTGCCTGATGGACGATTTGATGAAGTTCCTTGGGTACGCCTGATGAAGGTGCAGTGACTCCAATGGTTGCGCCCTTCGGCAAAGTCGGATAGCTAATCATCTGCTTCCTCCTTTCTGTAAAATAACTATTTCAAAAATCCGGGTGTTAGTCTATTCTGATAATAAGAGGATAACACACCTGATTCTGGATGATGAGGGTTTTTTTGCAAAAGAGAAGTTGGGAGGGGTAGGGGTGTTCAAAAATATCATTACAGCGGAGGAGCAATTCCAAGAACTCCAACAGGAGATTGGCTTACCAAGCGAACGGTCGGCTAAAAAGGTAAAACGGAAACTCGATGAACAGGCAAAGAAATTTATCGTAAAATCACCTTTTTTAACTTTGGCAACGTCAAATGCTGATGGAAGGTGCGATGTTTCTCCAAAAGGCGACGCGCCCGGTTTCGTCTGCATCCTTGATGACAATCACTTGTTTATCCCGGAACGGCGCGGGAACAGAAGAATGGACTCGGTGCAAAATATTTTATCAAACGCGAATGTCGGCCTTCTTTTTCTCGTTCCAGGTATGGAAGAGGGGTTAAGGGTAAACGGCCAGGCGTTCATTTGCCGTGATCCTGAACTTCTTGAAAAGACAGCCGCGGATGGAGTGCCGCCTCTGTTTGGGATTGGCGTGAAGGTTGAGGAATGCTTTTCCCATTATTCAAAAGCTTTTTACCGCTCAGGGCTTTGGGAAAGTGAATCCAGCAAGAAGAGTAAAGTCGAATCCGTATAATATCCATTTTCGAAACAGCCAACTTATAGGCAAAGGAGAGAACGTTCGTGCGGTTTAAGGGATTTTTTGGAATGATCGTGTTAGCGGTGCTGAGCGTCTTGCTTTTGGAAAAAGGAAGGAACTTGACGGACTTGGCCCATACGGTTGGCGGGCATAGGATTGGCATTACTTTCCTGGGTCTGGAAGTTGATGACAAGGTTCCCGCTAGAGACATCCACAGTTATGCGGCAGGCTTTATGCTAACCGGGTTGGCTGTTCTAGCGAGCACCCTCATTATGGGCTTTAGGCTTTTTTCTGTGAACCGGATAAACGAATCATAACTGTCACGGGGGTAAGACATGGAATTACTTTTGATTCGCCACGGACAATCGGAGGCTGATTTGCTTGGCGTGCTCGAAGGCCGAGCGGATTTTCCGCTTACTGAGTTGGGCAGGGAACAGGCTCGGAAATTGGCGATTTATCTAAATGGGGCTATGCGCCCGGAGAAGATTATCGCCAGCCCATTAAAACGGGCGCCCGGTACGGCGCGAATTTTGCGAGATGTAACGGGTGCCGAATTAGAGGTCGATCCATTATTAATGGAATTCAATAATGGGGTTCTGGCAGGAATGCCAAAAGAAGTAGCGGCAGTTCAGTATCCATTGCATCCGGAAGGCCGCCCAGCGCATATTCCAATTCAAGACGGGGAATCGGAGTTGGAATTTCGGTTTCGCGCGGAAGCTTTTTTGCAAAAAACACTTACAGAAAATCAGAACGCAAACAGAGTGGCCGTTGTTTCTCACGGAGGGTTGATTTCAAAATTTCTTCAGGCATTTATGAATATGCCTGCCATCAATGGGTTCGGTTTTCCAACAGCAGATACAGGATTCCATCTGCTTGAGATAAACGAACAAGAGCGATTAATTTGGAAATTGAACAGCGAGGAGCACCTCGGGGGTTTACGTTGATTACAAAGGTTAATAGTTTTGGAGGGTTAAATTCATTGTATCAGCAAGTTGGATATTTACTTAAAGGGGTTCTGCGCCTTTTCAGCAGAACGAAGGTCTTCAACAAAGAAGTGCTTCCCGAAAGCGGCGGGTATGTCATTGCCTGCACGCATACGGGCTGGGTCGATATATTCGCGCTAGGGACGTCTGTTTTGCCAAAAGAGATTCATTATATGGCAAAAAAGCAATTGTTCCAGAACCGGTTAATCGGCTGGACGCTCAGGAATTTGAACGCATTTCCAGTCGACCGGGATAAGCCTGGTCCCAGTGTGTTGAAAATTCCGCAGCGGCTTTTGGCAAAAGGGGAGGTAGTCGGCATTTTTCCAAGCGGAACCAGGGTGACCGAGCAGGCTGAATTAAAACAAGGCGCGATTACAATTGCGATGCGTTCGCAAGTTCCGATCATTCCTGCCGCTTATTCAGGGCCAAATACTTTCAAAGAGCTTTTCACATTTCAAAAATCGAGGCTGATTTTAGGCGAGCCCATCCTCATTCCCTCTTCAGCTCGGGAGGAACGGGATACCTATACCCGCCTTCTTGAGGTTAAGATGAATGAGCTGCAAAAAAGAATTTCAGCATAAATTTTTTCAAAGAAAACACATTTATGCTGAGTTGTTATAGAAACTTCCTCCCTGGAAATACTAATTGAGCAATTAGATTAGGAGGAGATTTTCTTATGGCAAAAAACAAATCTGGCAACAGGATTGGCACAGACCTCATGAGCGGCGGACCAGTCGGCAACTATCTTGCGAGTGACAATGCGTTTAGTGACCATGGGTTAGAAAACGAAGAAAAGATGAACAAGGCGCTTCAAAAAGGCAGGAAATCGAAATAAGGTTTATCCAGAAGATGCAGATTATTTTGCAAATTAACCTAGCTTCCTTTAAGATGTCTTAAAAAGGAGGTTGCGTTCATGTCATTTGAAAGCGTGAAGAAACATTTAAAGCAGTGGAACAGAGATCAAGATATTATGGAGTTTGATACGTCGAGCGCAACTGTTGAATTGGCGGCTGAGGCGATTGGTGTCATTCCGGCACGGATTGCCAAGACGCTGTCATTCAGAGGAGAAGGCGATAACGCTATCCTGATTGTTGCCGCGGGCGATGCCAAGGTTGACAACAAAAAATTCCGCCATACATTCGGCTTCAAGGCAAGGATGCTTTCACCGGATGAAGTCTTCGAGCAAACCGGCCATGAAATTGGCGGTGTGTGCCCATTTGGCTTGAAGAACGATTTGGCTGTCTATCTTGATGAATCAATGAAGCGATTCACTTCATTATTTCCTGCATGCGGCAGCACCAATTCGGCCATCGAAGTAACACTGGATGAATTGGCTACATATTCTTCTGCAAAAGGCTGGGTTGACGTGTGCAAAAATTGGCAGGAGAGCATAAATGAAGAAGTTCCTGCTGTGCAAGCGGTAAATAGTAAGTAGAAGTAGGCAAGCAGCTGATCATAAAGGCTGCTTGTTTTTATTGCGTATCAATATTAACACTATTTTTGTTCAACAAAACAGGATAGTTTAACATTAATGAAAGGGGAGTACGGTTCTATGTTATGGGTTTTTACACAAAATAAAAATAGTTTGATGAATGTAAAAGAAGTAACTGTGAAAGGGAGATACATAGAAGGTGTTGTGGACAGAGGATTCTTTAATGAATGGAGCGGGACTTTAGGAAAGTACGAATCAAACGAAAGAGCATTAGAAATCCTTAAGCAAATATCTATGAAGATTGAAGAAGGCAACGGTAGTTCTGCAACGTTTACTATGCCTGAAAAATAAAAATGTACTTCTTCTACAAACGGACAGGGCAATATGACTACAGAAAGTCTAGGGATAAAGGATTAATTTTCAGACTAATCTAACTCAATTTAGGTATTTTGCGGCATGGACACTTTAACTACTCCTTTGTTACGGTTAAATAGGATGCTGATGAAAGCACTTACATAAACTTGCTTTTCAGAAGAACATATGTGCGGTATTCGTCCATCCTATATTATCAGAGCAGCTTCTTTGCTCAAAAGAGGAGGTAGTTTTTTGAAAATCAACAGATTCATGATTGTGGCCATGGTGTTGTCCCTAGTCTTGCTGAGTGTTCCATTCTCGGCACAAGCGAACTGGCAGGATCCTGTCAAGCCAGGCTGGAAAGTAGGGGAAGTGAAAAAAGGTTGGATCCAGAGTAAAATTCAGCATATGACACTAGAAGAAAAAGTCGGCCAGCTTTTCATTGTCCACGTCTATGGAAAGAACGCTGAAGACCCAGCTTATGAAGCAACGAATCTCAATAATAACCGTGGCGGTAAAAACTTCAGAGAAGTAATCGAGAAGTATAAGGTTGGCGGTGTAATCTACTTTAACTGGACCGATAATATTACAACCCCTGCCGATGCAGCACAAGTAAATAAACTTTCAAATGATATCCAAAAAATCGCGATGGAGCAGCGGATGGCGATTCCTCTTTATATTTCGACTGACCAGGAGGGTGGAATCGTCCAAAGGCTGACGACTCCGGGTACAGTGTTCCCAGGAAGCATGGCCCTTGGAGCAACCCGCTCAACTGATTTAGCGGCGAAATCCGGTGATGTACTTGCTAAGGAATTGAAGGCGATTGGCGTTAATATGGATTTCGCCCCAGTTGCCGATGTGAATGTGAACCCTGCCAACCCTGTCATTGGCGTCCGTTCCTTTGGAGAGGATCCAAAGCTCGTATCGGATATGACGGTTGCCCAGGTGAAGGCGTTTCAGGATGAAGATGTCATTGCTACGGCAAAGCACTTCCCCGGACACGGAGATACAGCTGTTGACTCCCATTACGGCCTTCCAATTATCAACCATGACCTCGAAACGCTTCACAAGGTAGATTTGGCTCCTTTCAAGGCTGCAATTGGCGCAGGAGTGGATGCAATCATGACGGCACACATTGTCGTTCCAGCTCTGGACGACTCAGGATTGCCGGCAACTCTGTCCAAACCTATTCTCACAGATTTACTACGAGGAGAAATGGGTTTTGATGGCCTGATTATTACTGACAGCCTTGGCATGTCAGGAGCAAATGTCATCCCAGCTGACCGTGTACCTGTCGAAGCTTTCAAAGCTGGTTCTGATATTCTCCTGAACCCGCCGAATGTGGAAGTGGCTTACAATGGCGTCCTTAATGCAGTGAAGAGCGGTGAAATCAGCGAAAAGCGCCTCGATGAGTCCGTTTACCGGATTCTTGAGTATAAGATGAAGCGCGGCTTATTCCATAATCCGAATACTGACCCAAGCGCGGTATCAGTAATTGGCGCGCCTGAACACTTGGCTGTCGCCGATGAAATTGCCGACAAGAGCATCACGCTTGTCAAAAATGAAGGCAATTTGCTTCCGCTGCAAAAAACGGAAAAAGTCTTTGTCACCGGCCCTTCCTCAGGGAAACCGGCACTGTTGGCAAGCCAGATGGCTGCAAAAGGCTTCAGTGCAACTTCGTACGCAGCGAGCGCCACCCCGACTGCAGGCCAAATTTCAACTGCAGTAACCCAGGCGGCAAATGCCGATAAAGTGATTGTTACCACCTACAACGGGGCAACAAATAACGGTCAAGTCAATTTAATCAAAGCCCTCCAGGCTTCCGGCAAAAAAGTCATCGTTGCGGCAATCCGCAATCCGTATGATTTGATGGGCTTCCCAACCGTGGATGCTTACCTGACAACCTACGGTGATCGCGATGTTTCCATCCATTCGTTGGCAAAGGTGCTTGCAGGTGAAGTGAACCCGACTGGAAAGCTCCCGGTAACCATTCCTGGACTATATGGTTATGGCACTGGATTAACCTATTAATCAATAGACGAGCGTTGCAAAGCAGGCGACTTACCATCGCCTGCTTTTTGTCGTCTTTCGGAGCAAGAAATACTTTCCAAATTTTCGTTGACCGGCTAACACATGTTATCCTATAATTAGGCTAACAGTTGTTATCTTAACAGCATACGAGGAGTAGAAATCATGGATTATGAAAAGGAACTGGAAAATTTTCTTGATAAGGATCTGCAGCCAATCACGAATGGAACGAAAAATAAAATTTTGCATGTGGCAATTGACCATTTTTCACAAAGGGGCTATAGAGGCGTATCAATTCGGCAAATCACCAGGGATGTCGGCATAAAAGAAAGCTCGTTGTATAAGCATTTTCAAAACAAAGATGAAATCCTTGATACGATTTTTGCTAATTTCGAGGTAGAGGTTGTGAAAATTCTTCCGTCGTCTGAACAGATTGAGGTTGTAGCTACCAGCATGGACATACGGGATTTTTTGGAGCGCGGACTGCAAAATTTTGTGAATCATATCGAAAACGTGTCAATGCGGAAAATCTGGCGGATCATATACAATGAATTGTTTTCCGATCAAAGGGCTAGGACGATTTATTTTGAAACGATTATTAATCTGACAATCGAGCGAGTCGGGGCCATATTTGAACAAATGATGAGGCTCGGCAAGCTTCCTAGGCAAGATGCACGAATGCTTTCCGCGGAATACCACTATCCGGTTTTCTCGCTCATTATGGAGTACAATTTTTTAAAACTCGAAGGGAAGTCAACGAAGGATACTGAAAAGCGGCTTCAAGACCATATCGATTTTTTCATTAAAGCGGTAACAAATTAAAATTTCCGGGGGGAAGAATGGGATGGCAGGTATTTTTGCAAAAAAAGCCGATTTCGTCGTTTCATCAAATGGGATCAGTTCGTTTGAGAAGATTATTTTGGGAGGGATTGAGCAGGCGGTTTTGATTCAGAGTGACAACATTGAAAATCCGGTCCTACTCGTGATACATGGCGGTCCTTCATTACCACTGCCAGGGGTTTCATCCCGGGGAAGGGATTATACGATTGTAACGAATACGAAGGAACTGGTCAGACATTATACGGTTGTTTTTTGGGACCAGCGGGGCACTGGCAAGTCATACAACAAACACATCCCACAGGAATCCATGAACATCAAGCAATTTGTCTCGGATGCCAATGAACTGACGGATTATTTAATAGACCGGTTTGGCCAGGAAAAGATTTTTCTAGCCGGCCATTCATGGGGTTCGACAGTCGGCCTTACCCTTGCCTCAACCTATCCGCAAAAATTCCATTCCTACGTCGGCCTTTCCCAGATTGTCAGTTGGACGGAGAATGACCGACAGTCACTGCAATGGCTAAAGAACGAAGCAAAACGCCGCGGCAATAAAAAAGCAATAAGGGAGCTTGATTCGGTTGGCGAACCGCCGTTTCTTGAAAGCTTCGAGCAATGGGGCGTGATCCGGCAGTGGCAGCAACGATTTAATACCATCACGTATTCTGACCATGAAATTAAGCATCCCGGCCTTGTTCGCATCACATTCTCCATGTTCCAATCGCCGGATTATACGCTAAAGGACATTTATCATACTTTTGTCAAAGGCTTTAAGCTTGTTTATCATCAGGCGTTTATTGAGGAGCTTGCCAGTAATAATTTCGCCGAATCAGTTAAAGAACTGCCCATTCCAATCACCTTCATCCATGGCAGGAAGGACTTCCACGTCAACGGCAAGGTGGTTGAGAACTATGTTGGCCAACTGAAGGCGGAAAGAGGAAAACGGCTCATATGGGCAGAAAAATCCGCACACGCATTCCATCCCGACGATACGAAGCTGATCGAACAGTACTTGATTGATGAGAAAAAGCACCTGAGCCATTTGCCGGAAAATGTTGAGAAGTGGGGCTAACATGAACCCACCCTTTCTTGGATAGCACCCATACAATTGCAAAGGAATTTGGTCAAAAATACGCCTCTACTAAATCGAATTTGTTTATCTTCTAGGGGAAATGCATATTATTTTAGGAAGAGGGGGCATTAAATTGATTGAAAAAGCAGCAGAAATTATCGCAAAATCAAAAAACATTGTTGTTCTAACGGGTGCAGGAATCAGTACCGAATCTGGAATAAAGGATTTCCGGTCACGGACTGGCATCTACAAGATGGCACCTGAATATGTGTTGTCGATTGGTTATTTTCTCGAGAACCCGAAGGATTTTTATAGTTTTGCACTTGAAAACCTTTACCATCCTGATGCGAAGCCGAATATCGGGCATGATATTTTGGCAAAATGGGAGAAAGAGGGCAGGATTCGCAAAATTATTACCCAAAATATAGATGGTCTCCATCATAAAGCCGGCAGCCGGGAAGTGATTGAATTTCATGGCACGATGGAAACGGCTAGCTGTCTGAACTGTGGGGCTTCTTATACAGCCGATGAAATGTTCCGGCGATTTAAGGAGATGGAAGATTTTTATGTTTGCAGCCATTGTGAGACGGCTCGTGAACGTGAACGGTATATTAAGCCTGATGTTGTCCTGTTCGGGGATGCTGGCGAATGGTTCACTCAGGAGGGGTTCGTGGAAATACTCGGACTGATTGGCGATGCGGATTGTGTACTCGTCCTTGGAACGAGCTTGAAAGTGGTGCCATTCGCTTCGTTTCCGCAGTATAGAGGTAGCGGGGTGCCATTAGTAATCGTAAACCGAGACGAGACAGCTTATGATCATGGGCAGGATACAATTGCAATCCGGGATTCAATCGGAAAAACGCTTAATGACATTGATAACTTGTTTTAAGTTGAGTTATCCATGAATTTTTTAACGATATCCATTAAATTTTCAAAGATATCCAACAATTTTTTCAGTTTATCCATTAAATTTTTCGGGATATCCAGAACTGTCACAAAATAGCGTCAAACTAGGACCGGATCCCAACATCTGGTCCTAGTTTTTTTGCCAAATATGACATTTGTCATGCTTGTCATATGACAGCTGCTACTGCACAGCCTAATTTGTTTTCTATATAATCATGGTATTAAGATTGCAAAAGGAAGGGGCTTTTTACACAATGACTGTACAAAACCAGCAAAAAGCACTTAAAAAGCAAGTTGCTCCTTATGAAAAATCGGAAACTAAAAAGAGTATCATCCAAATTGTAAATACTGTGATCCCGTTCTTTGGATTTTGGTTCCTTGCCTATAAGGCACTGTCGGTGAGTTATTTGCTCACGCTGGCACTCGCTGTTATTGCGGCAGGCTTCATGATCCGAACATTCATCATTTTCCATGACTGCTGCCACCATTCGTTTTTCAGAAGCAGGAAAGTGAATAAAATCGTCGGAACAATTACCGGCGTGATCACTTTCTTCCCGTATAGCCAATGGGGCCGTGACCACAATATCCACCATGCGACTAGCGGAAACTTGGACAAGCGTGGGACAGGCGATATTTGGGTCATGACTGTTGAGGAATATGCGGCTGCTTCACCAATGTTGAAATTAGGGTACAGGCTGTACCGCAATCCGCTCGTCATGTTCGGGGTTGGACCGATTTGGCTTGTTCTGATTAAAAATAGGTTTAACCGCCGCGATGCGCGTATGCCTGAGAAGATGAACACATGGCTGACGAATGCATTGATTGTAGGTGTTTCAGCTCTGTTAATCTGGGCAATTGGCTGGAAGGCGTTCGTGATGGTACAAGGTCCCGTCGCGTTTGTAGCGGGTGCTCTTGGCATTTGGCTGTTCTACATTCAGCATACATTCGAGGATTCCTACTTTGAACATGATAAAGAGTGGGAATATGTGCTTGCTGCGGTTGAAGGCAGCTCCTATTACAAGCTACCGAAAATCCTTCAGTGGGTGACAGGGAACATTGGTTTCCACCATGTCCACCATCTTGCGCCGAGGGTACCGAACTACAAGCTAGAGGAAGCGCACAAGAATACGGAGCCGCTTCAGCACGTACCGACTGTCACCTTGTCTACAAGCTTTGAGTCTTTGAAATATCGCCTTTGGGATGAAGAGAAAAAGCGTTTCGTCGGCTATTCGGCGGCAAAGGCTTTTGCAAAAAAGTCTTCTCGAATGAACATGAAGCCGAAAACGGAATAAATTAGTGACAGCGCTCCCCAGTAAATGGGGAGTGTTTTCATTTGGGCCAGATAACTGCCTTCTATGTCAGACTGAGTCCCATATGGTAAAATAAACAAAAAGAGAGTCATAAAAATGAGGTTTGTTCATGTTTAAAAAGTATTGGGCTTTACTTGGGAGGACAGGCATCTCCCCCTATATTTGGACGATTCTTGGCATTCTGCCGTTTTACTTCATTTATTTGTCTTCGTCAACGGTGAAAGTAATGGCCGGCATCGTACTCACGCTGGCATTTTTCGCCCTGTATCGCCTGGCGTATATTTCAAAAGGGTGGACGGTTTATTTATGGACGTTGCTGTTGATTGGCATCTCGATCGCCTTGACGACTTTGTTCAGTTACGTATATTTCGCCTTTTTTATTGCTTATTTCATTGGGAACATTAAAAAGAAAATTCCATTTTATGTTTTATACTCTATCCACCTTGCCGGGATGGTTGTTGCGATCAACTTAAAGATTATTCTTAAAGATGATTTTTTCCTAAGACAATTGCCGCTCGTCGTCATCGTCCTGCTAAGTTTGATCCTCTTGCCTTTCAGCCTGCGGCACAGGAGTGAAAAGGGAAGACTGGAAGAAAAGCTGGATGACGCGAACAAGCGGATTGGAGAACTGATTAAGATTGAGGAGCGGCAGAGAATTGCGCGAGATCTTCATGATACTCTTGGGCAAAAGCTCTCCTTAATCGGCTTAAAAAGCGACCTTGCGAGGAGACTCATTTCAAAGGATCCCGACCGGGCTGCGGCTGAAATGGTCGATGTTCAGCAAACGGCTAGGACAGCGCTGAATGAAGTCCGGAAGATGGTTTCACAAATGCGCGGGATTCGTCTCAGTGAAGAAATTCTCAGGGTGCAGGAAATGCTTGCGGCCGCCCAAATTGAATATAAGGGAAGCAAGGATTGGTCGCTGCCGAATGTCCCTCTTTTGGTGGAAAATATATTAAGCATGTGCTTGAAGGAAGCTGTTACGAATGTTGTCCGCCACAGCAGCGCGACTCGCTGTGAAGTGAAGCTTGCACGCAGCAAGAGGGGAATTACGCTAATTGTAAAAGATAATGGTGTCGGGAAGGTTGACAAGGTTCATTTTGCGAAGGGAAGCGGCCTTTCGGGTATGAGGGAACGGCTGGATTTCGTGAATGGGACGCTGGATATTATGAGTGATGGGGGAACCGAGTTGGTGATTTGGGTGCCGACTGTGGTCCAACATATGGAGAAGGAGGGTGCGGAATGATTCGGATCGTGCTTGCGGAGGACCAACGAATGCTGCTGGGGGCAATCGGGTCGCTGCTGAATCTTGAGGAGGATATGGAGGTTGCCGGGATGGCGGCGAACGGTGAGGAGGCTGTCAAGCTTGTCCGTTCTCTGGAACCGGATGTTTGCATCATGGATATTGAGATGCCGGGGAAAAGCGGGCTTGAAGCCGCCGAGGAGCTGAAGGATTCTGGCTGTAAAATAATCATTCTAACCACGTTCGCAAGGCCAGGCTATTTCAAGCGCGCGATAAAGGCTGGGGTGAGCGCGTATTTGCTGAAGGATGGGCCAAGCGAGGAGCTTGCCGGTTCAATTCGGAGTGTGATGGAGGGGAGGCGGATTTATGCTCCTGAACTGATGGATGACCTGTACAGCGAGGATAATCCACTTACTGAAAGGGAAATGGATGTGCTTGGACTGATTGCCGACGGGAAGAATACGAAGGAAATTGCGAGTGAGTTGACGTTGTCCGCGGGTACTGTGCGGAATTATATCTCAACGATTCTTGATAAGCTTCAAGTGAAGAATCGGATTGAAGCGATTACCCATTCAAAGGAAAAAGGCTGGTTTAAGTAACGGGAACGAATGTTCGTGTAATTTGTGCAGAAAAATGATATAATGAAACAACAATAGAATAGGTTTCTCAAGGGTGGTCGGCACACTCCCCAAGGAAAGGGGGTGATGCTGTATGACAGTTTTCGAATCCTTAATGTTTGCGTTGGCATTCACGGGGTTGATCGTAAGTATCCTGTCATTTAACCAAAAAAAATAATCCACCCTTGAGTTAACGGCTCCGGTGGATTATCTCTTTCACCCAATTGCCGGCCCCCTTAAAGGGACCTTTCTATTGGTTGACCGGGCATGCTGCGAACATGGCCGGTCTTTTTTAGTTTATGTTCATCTTCTTTTCCATTATACCATGAAATCTTCAAAAGAAAACATGGGAAAGCGTTCCCGCCATGATCAAATCTTTTGTGAAGTTGGCAAATTGGGTTATGCAACCTGGCTGCCCGCTTTTGTCATCGTGATGTTGTTCCAGTTCGTCCGGTAATATCTCGCCATCAGAATGAGGCCGAATACGGATAAATAGGTGTAAAGAGCGATCCATGCCCCGTAACTTGACAGGTTGAAAACAAAAACCAAGAGATACGTAAGCGGAATAAAGAAACCCCATGCCAGAGCGAGTGAGGCTCTCATCAGGAAGGTGGTATCGCCAATTCCGCGCAGGCCTCCTGAATAAAAGCTGAAAAACCCATCAAACAGCTGGAGGAATGCCGAGATCATAATCAGCTTTGCCGTAAGCTGATAGACGAGCGGGTCATTTGTATAAATCCGAGCCAATGGCTCTGCAAAAATGAATTCTGTTGTCCCAAGCAAAAGGATAAACAGGCTGCCCATGATGGCGGTCTGGGTTCCCATGCTCTTAGCGGTTGACGGGTACCTGCGCCCGATTTCCTGGCCGACGAGAATTGTTGCAGTTGAACCGAAAGCCGCAGCGGGCATAAAGCCAAAGCTCATGATGCTCAAGGCTATTTCATTCGCGGCAAGCGCGTGCGTGCCAAGCCTTGTAACAAAAGCAGTAAATACAAACATCGCCATACTTTTTGAAAACTCCTGCATGCCGAGTTTGAAGCTTTCAATTGAAATGAATTTAGCCTCAATGAACCGAAGAACAGGTTTGAGAGACGGCTTTACCGTTTTGATAAAGGCATAAGCAGTGAACAGCAAGCCGATCACCTCACCAATAAATAGCGCCCAAGCCGCTCCCGTCAAGCCTAGTTCAGGAAAGCCGAGTTTTCCGTACGTAAGCGAATACGTAAAGAAAATCATTGCCGCATTGGCCAAAAGGGAGGCGAACATTGGTGTGCGGGTATTGCCGATTCCACGGAAAAAGCCATGGATGGTGAAGCTGAAGATCGAAAAAACAATAGCAAAGAAGCGGATTTGTAGATAGCCGTTTCCTTCAGCTATCATTTCAGATGAGCTGCCGAGAACTTTGAAAATTGCTTCCGTGGCAAAAAAGCCAGCAAGGATAATCAGAACCCCGGCCGCTCCACCGAGCAATAACGCAATAAACGTCCGTTCCACTCCCTTTTCCATTTCCCCGGAACCATAGCTTTGCGCAACAAGGTAATTGACCGTATGGCCAATCCCGGAGCAAAGCGCCCATACGTTGTACATAACAATGTTTGAAACACCGACAATCGCAATCGCGAGCGCTCCAAGGTTTCCGACCATAATCAGATTAATGGTTCCGGTCACCGTCATGGAAGCGAACGAAGCAATCGATGGGATTGCCAATAGTAATATTGTTTTCCAGTTTTTTAACATTCAGTTTCTCCTAAGTTGTTTAAATGGTCTTTTTGCAAAATTGGAACCCGTTTATAATCGGGTAGTGTTATAGCTTCCGAGAACTTGCACTTCGTGGCCGAACGCCCTTAATATTTTCAGTGCTTTGCTCGTTCTTTCTGCGTCCTGTCCGGTTTCCGCCTCGAGGAAGAAATGGTATGTGCCAAGCCGCTTCTTCGTTGGGCGGGATTCGATCCATGTCAGGTTGATGGAAAGGGCTGAAAATACATTCAAAATCGAGGATAAGACGCCGGACTGGTCCAATGCAGGAGCAATCAGCAGCATGATTTTATCCCGTTTGTGAAAAGGCAGAAATTCTGCGCTTCTTTTGCCGACAACGATGAAGCGGGTATGGTTTTCGCCATTATCCTGTACCGAGTTGTTTGCAATTTGTAAATCGAAAAGTCTTGCCGCTGCGCTGGATGCAATCGCACCGGCATCAAGGCGGCCTTGTTCCTTCAACGCCCTTGCGGCGGAAGAGGTGCTGTCGAATTCCTTCGTTTTCACTGCCGCTTTCCTTATGTAATCCTTGCACTGGGCAAGGGCGGGGGAAATCGACCAGACCTCGCGGATCTCGCTGACTTTTGCTCCTTCATTGACAAGGAGCTTGAGGGATACTGGGAAAACGACTTCTTCTTCAATAAAAAGATTATTCGCCAATAGTCCGTCGGCTGTTATATTGATCGTTCCTTCAATTGAATTTTCAATCGGGACAATGCCTTTTTCAACCTTCCGATCGCCGACCGCCTCCAGCACTTCAAGGATGGAGTCACATAGTTGCCAGTCGGCTTCGCCATTTTTAAAGGTTTTAAAAGCTGCTTCTTCTGAAAAACTACCGTGCGGTCCTAAATATGCTACTTTCATCTATATACACTCCTTTTGCCATGCTATTAAGTATACACAAAGGACTGGTCAGGTCTAGACTTTTTCTGATCTTTGCAAAAGAAAGTGAAAACCAGGCATGTCTCTATGCCCGGTTTCTGATTAATACCATGTTATTCCAATATTACTCCGTCCTGGTAGCCCGCCATGAAGCTGCCGAGCGTTTCCTCCAGGTTTTCATTGTCTTCGGGGATTTGAATGATAACCTCATTTCGTCTTTCAACAGCGGTAATACTCACATTTTCGTACCGATTTATTTCTAGCTGAAGCTTTAGCGCTTCGGCGATCTCTTCGGCACTGTAATCATTTTGTATTAAATAACGGACATTTCTCATGTTTTTACAGCCTCCTCATTTTGTCTTAGGTAGTTTTTGCAGGAGGCAGTCGATCTAACCGTTTTAAAGTTGTCATTTCTTCCTCGTGGGATATTCCGAGGTCGGACGGTGTTTCCAGAATGAAGGGGATGTCACTGAATGCTGCAATGATGCTTTCCATCTGCTTGGGCATGATGTGCCCGCCTTTATAGATATTTGCGTGCCGGTCCCTTCGTGAACCGAACGGATGCATTGAATTATTCAAGTGGATGGCTGTTAAGTTAGCTGCATAGCCAAGTTCAACGGCCTTTTGCTTAAATACATAGGTGTCTTCACCATTCCACATGCCGCTAGCAAAAGCATGGCATGTATCCAGGCAAAAACCTATTTTCTCGGGGTATTCGCATAGATTTCTCACTTGTACCGATTCTTCGAGCGTTGTTCCGAGCGCGGCCTCCTTGCCTGCATTGTTCTCTAGCAAAAGGAGGCAATCACCATCCCATTGTGAAAGAATTGTATTCAGCATTTCAAGCATGAGGTGATAGCTGGCCAGCGGGGCATTTTCAGCCGTCCTGCTTCCAAAATGGACGACGATCCCGGCAGAACCGCACGCATCTGCAATCGCGAGGTCATTTAATATAGAAGCTATGTTTATCTCTTTTTTTGCCGGAGGAGGGGTGATGCTCGTTGGATAAGGTGTATGGGCAATCGTGAATAGACTGTTTGTATGGCAAAATTCCCTGCACGCGGCGGCATCATTTTTATCAAATTCCTTCACTGACAGGCTGCGCGCGTTCTTCGGGAAATACTGGAAAGCCTGCGCGCCGATTTTATTCGCGTATTTGGCGGCAGCGAGATAACCGTCCCTAATGCTGACATGGCAGCCGAATGTCATTTTGATCACTTCCTGGCGTTTTGGATTTAGCGTTTGGTTGCTCGGTTGCATTTATCCATGTTTTGTTTAAACGGGATAAATAGCATATTTAGCGGGCAAAATACGTTCGGATTCAATTTACAGGAAAAGAGGACAGGAAATGAAAGAGATTTTGCAAGAGGTAAAAGCGGAATTGGAGAACGCGTTCGACCATCCTGAGAGGCACAGCCTGGATGAAAGCATAGCGAAACTGCAGTCGGCCCTTGAGCAAAACGGCGATAAAGGAACGATGATCCAGGATGCCATTACAGCGCTGACACAGGCAAAGAATGCAGCGGCTGAACTGGAGCATGCCGGCACCGAATCAGCTTCATCCGGATTTGGCGAGGCGTTCAACGCCCTCGATCAGGCAATCGAGTCATACGTAGTTCCGAATAACGATCCGTTTTAATGGAGTCGAAAAAAGCAACCGATGCTGGTTGCTTTTTCTATTACATTAGAAATGGTTTATCTAGACCAGAAAAGTATATTATAAAAAAGAAATTGTCGAGTTTACACGAAGCAACTCTTAGGCAATAAACCTGCATTTCGGATAATTGGCGCAGCCTTTAAAAGAACCGTTCTTTCCACTTCTGGTGACAAGACCGCCGCCGCATCGGGGGCATATATTGTTGGCGATTTGCAGCTTTTTTTCTGCTAAATTTCCTTTTATATGGCGCACATGCTGTCTGCTTTGTTCCTTCCGTGCACGCCAGTCTTTTAGCTGCAATTTTACCAGCATGAGTTTGATTTTCTCTTTACGAAAATTTGTGAGTGTGTTTTCGCCAGACTTTGTTTCAATTAGTCTAAGGAGATTCCAGATTGAAACAACATCCGCGTTTTTAAAAGGCTCTTTAAATTTCAAATTAGCCTTTTTGCAAAAAACAACCACTGAATAAAATGGAATATCGGCCGCAGCGTCTCCAAGATGTTCCTGAATTGCTTTGATATGACCGTAATTTTGCCAGACAGGGTTAGGAAAATTGTTTTTATGCTTAAAGTTGATCCTTGTCCAGGTCGGGCTGTTTTCCGAGCCCATGATCCAACCCTCGAAGTTTTTCGTCTCAATGACAAAAATGCCCTTGCTGCTGATGAGGATATGGTCCACCTGGCTAGTCTGGCCATTCTTCATTGGTATGTACAGATCATCGAGATGAATATAGGAGCTTTGGTCAAGTGTTTTTAGTCGTTTGCTGACCTGTTTTTCACCATGCCAGCCTTTAAAAGAAGAAGGGTTGGAGATTAAGTTTACGAATGCATCGAACAATTCAGCCAGAAAAGACCCCACACGAACATCCCCCACCAAAACAAATGATGGGACTATTATACCATAATTCGCCAATTTATTTCGGGAAAAGTTTACAAATTTCTCGAGTTTATCACGGGACAATATTCTCAGCAATATCATTGTTCTACCCTAAATAACATAAAGGACTCCCAATACATGGAAGTCCTTTATTGCGCGTAAACTATTTCATTAAAAATACAACACATAAATAAGGATTGCTACCACAATCCTGTAGATTGCGAACGGGACAAGCTTGATTCGGTTGATGAGCTTCAGGAAGAACCGAATGGAAATGAGCGCAAAAACGAATGCGGCGATAAACCCGACGATAAAGAATGGCAGAGCGTCAAGGCTGAAGTGTTCCCAGTTTTTCAAGAGCGAAATACCGCTCGCTCCCATCATAATTGGAACGGCCATAATAAATGTAAAGTCAGATGCCGCTCGGTGGCTCATTCCAAGCAAAACGCCGCCCGCAATCGTTGACCCAGAACGCGAGAAACCAGGCCATAGGCCAAAGCATTGGAAGAGGCCGATTCCGAACGCCTGCTTGTAGCTAACCCTGTCAACGGTTTCGGCTTTAGGCGTTTTCGGACGGACAAAGTCGGCAATAATCATGAGAATAGCCCCAAGAACGAGGCCGACAACAACCGTTCTGACTGAAAAGAGATGCTCGTCAATATAATCCTCGAACAACAATCCAGTAATTCCAGCCGGCAAAAGTCCGACGAAAATTTTAAGCAGGCTTAAGGATTCTCCCGTTTCTTTGTCTGTTTCCTTTTTTGCAAGGCCGAGAAGACCCAAAATCCTGTCCTTAAATACAATGACGACCGCAAGAATCGATCCGAGCTGGATAACAACCTTAAACGTATTGGCGACTGGCGCCGAAAAGAGATCTTTCGAATGAAGCAGCAAGTCATCAACAATAATCATGTGACCCGTGGAGGAGACCGGGGCAAACTCGGTGAGCCCTTCTACAATCCCAAGGATCAGTGCAACAAATAATTCCCAAATAATCATATCTAAACTCCAATTCTAGCTGATATTCAATTGCCTAAGTATAAATAATAACGAAAAATTTGTCGGACGACAAGGAAAATCGGGTTATAGGATTCATTCTGTTTACAGAATACCATTATGTTAACCCAATTTAAAAATCAGAAAATAGATTCACCTTGCAATTTTGATATGGTAAAGTAATTTTAGGGGATAATTTAGAAACGTTTTCCAACTTAGGGGGTCTCATTTATGTTGTTATGGTACATAGCTTTATTTTTTATTGCACTCATTTTAGGTTTATTGGATGTATCACCAGCGTTTACTTTTTTGGTTATTGCTGTGTACATCATTCTATCAATTCCGTATGTCATTCCAATCATTTGGAGCAGGGATACAGAAAAAATGATGAATTATTTAAAAAAATCCCGGAATGCTTATTATAAATTCCTTTATCAGTTCTTAAATGGCGACGAAGAAGAAGCTGAAAAAATCGCCCAAGGAATGCGGGAAGGCAGAATGAAAGATATGGCGCTCGTCATGCTTCATATTCATCAGAAGAAACACAGAGAAGCTAAGCTAATTTTGAAAAAAATGAAGGATGGCCTTTTCAAAAATTATTATTTGGCAGCTGTCTTATTTGAAGAGGGAGATATGGATGGCTACGATTTGTATAAGAAAAAGGTAACGGACGCCGACTATAGAAAATGGCTTGAAATTGAGGAGGCAGTCAGAAAGGGGAACAGAACTGAAGGGTTAAAGATGCTTGATGAACAAATTGCGAGGCTTCGAGGGATGAAGCTCCTGTCCGCGGTTCATTACAGGAATGAATTCCTAAAAAACTCGATTAGCCAGGGGGAGGGTAAGGAATGATGGAAGCTGGTTTCGACATGTTTGATATGATGTCCGTCATTGTACCTGTATTTTTCGTTATCATAATTGGTATTTTTATCTTTTCTATAAGCAAAGGGATTTCGGAATGGTCGAATAATAATAAGCAGCCGCGTCTAAGCGTAAATGCGAAAGTTGTTTCAAAACGGACGAAGGTTAGTGGAGGCATGAATGATCATTCATCTAGTACACATTATTTTACGACGTTCGAGGTGGAAAGCGGGGATCGTCTGGAATTCAATGTAAGCGGTTACGAATATGGCCAGCTTGCGGAAGGGGACGCGGGCGAATTAACTTTTCAGGGGACAAGGTACCTTGGCTTCAATCGAAACAAAGCACAGATTGTACCGAATGAATAAGTGGCGTTTCGTCTACCCAGGAACATGGTTTTCTGTAAGTTTTTGTTTTAAATAAAGACCTGTTCATTTCATCGTCGGTATGGAAATTCTTAATAAAATAGACTATACTGAATAGTAAGAATACACAAGAAGAAAACGCAGCCGCTGTAGAAAAAGATCAACTCGCATTTGCTTATGGTTCAATAAAGGCACGGAAAATAAGGGAGGTAAGATTGGATGGAGAAGCAGGAACTGTTGAAAATCCTAGTGCTGATCGAATCTGTCTATCCTGAGTTTACGGTCAAAAATGAAACAGTTGAGAACTGGTTTGCTGTATGCCGGGATATGGATTACTCCCAAGTTCTAAAGAATCTGACCAACCACATGAGAAGAAGTCCGTATCCGCCTTTGATGGCGGAAATTGCCGCTTACACGTTTGACGATTATGCCGCCGAAAGCAAAAACATGGTTTTAGAAGAAGAAGGCTGGACTCAGGTGAAATACAATAGCCCCTTGGCGAACCAATCGCCGCATATGCCATGGCAAAATGAATATTTTGCTGGATTATAAAAGACAAAAGCCCATTTCCACGGGCTTTTTATATTGTACCGATAACTTGGTTTGAGATTTGAAGATGTGGATATTCTGCCGTCGTTGTCACAGGCACTCGACGCAGTGAAAAATTTGGCATAAAAGTAGCAAGCCTCCGCCGCTAATGGATGGAGGCTTTTTTTCTACTGTTTCATGAGCCAAATAACTCCGCCAATTAGGAAAGAATCGGCTCTACCTCTTCGAAACCTTTTGTTTTCTTAAAGCTCATCTTATGTGGGAAATTAGCCAGCGCTTCAGAAGGATCTAGTAAACTGAAGTTAAGCATGTCCATTGTGCTTCGGTCGTAATGGACGGACAGAATTAGCACCTTCTCCATATGGCCTGTTGCATGATTCAAATTTTCATCATAGGCATGAACATACACATTTTTAACTGGAAGCAGGGCAAACATATCCCTTGCAATCCGAAGCGCGCAGCTGCACACATAATCTTGAATCAAATCATAATACATTGTTTTGGTCATGTTCTTTTCAGATAGTTTCCCTGTTTTTGTTAAGGTGAGCACTTTCTCTGGGATGACCTCGGTTGCATGCACATCAAAGCTAATATGCATTTCGTCAGGGCGGTCTGTGCCAAATTCAAAGCCGCTGCCAAATTCTACGAGGTCATCAAGAGGCCCAAATTCATCAACTACTTCAAAATAGGCATCAATATCACCCTGAAGGATTCTCTTGGCGATGGAAGTCATCCTTTTCCACCGGTCAACCGTTTCACGATCTTCATTTTTCGCCGCTTCAACTGCTGCAACGAGTTCAGCTCTTCTTTTCTTATCCCAGCCAAAAAGCCGTTCGAAAAACCCCGGCTTGTATGCCGAAAGCCTTGCTGCAGCTTCAGTTTGCAAGGGACCAGGCAGAGTGCTATCGAATGGTATCGAGGTGCTAGCAACCTCTAGCCATTCAATAGCATCATCGCATTCATGATGAATCGAAGTAAGGAGGGCCAGTTTGTTGTTAAATAATTCGACCTCAAGCCTTACCTGTTCCTGTGCCTCCAATTTCTGCATTTCCCGTTCCTGCTTGGCCAATTCACTTCTTTTTCTGTATGCATCTGATTTATATGTACGGCCACCGCTCGACTTGGAGTAAGACAACCCGCTTCCAGGGATGCCGACTGTTGAAGTTCGCCTGCCGCTGCTGTTGATGGAATAGCGGAGTCCAGGGACACCGGCACTGACCCCAACCCCTTTTTTGCCAACTGTCATTCTAACTCCCGGCGCAATTTTAAAGCTTTTTCGAAAGCGCAAGCTCATGCCTCTAACCTCCCAAAATAATCAATAATTTCATTATCACACGCTTAAAAATGTTTTACAATTGGAGAGAAGGTTTAGGGAAGAGGTGCCCGCATTGACCATTATGAAAAAACTAATCAATTTATTGTTGTTCATTGTTTATCTATCCGTCTTATTTTATCTTTTATTTTTCTCCGCCTATCGGAATGGTGTGCAAGGAATTGTCGATTACAATTTCGTTCCATTTAAAACAATCACACGCTATTTTACTTATTCCTTCCGGCTTGCCCCAACGGTGGTGACAGATGAGTTTTTTGGAAATATCCTGGCGTTTATGCCATTTGGTTTTTACCTGCCGGTTCTTTTTTCAAAAATTAAATCTGTAGGCAAAGTAGCATTCTTTTCCTTCATTCTGTCGTTATGTGTCGAGTCCGCTCAATTTTACTTCCGTGTTGGAGTTTTTGATGTCGACGACCTTATTCTTAATTCCTTGGGAGGGATAATAGGATATAGTATCTGGGTTCTTTTTAACAGGGGACGAAAGCGCCTGAGTTAGTCCGAAAAAACGATTTTTAAAGTAAACTAAAAATTTTCTTTTCCTGCTTTACAACAAGCCCAAGTCGTTGTAGTATTTCTATATACCTAACAAATCTAGGTAGGTGATAAAATTGTTTAACCGAGAGCTTGTCAAAGGAAGTACATCTTTATTAATACTTCAGCTGCTTGATAGCCGTGATATGTATGGGTATGAGCTTGTGAAGGAACTTGAAGTGAGGAGTGGAAATGGCTTCACTGTCAAGGAAGGAACCCTCTATCCCGCGCTCCATAAGCTAGAAAAGCAAGGATATATTGAATACTATTGGCAGGAGCAGGAGAAGGGGCCAGCGCGGAAGTATTACCAGATTACTTCCGGGGGCCGGGATTTGTTAAAAGAAAAAACCCGTGAATGGCAGGACTTTGTTCAGGTTATGAACAGAGTGATAGGGAGAACCGATCATGGAACGGCTGAAGAATGAATTTTTGACAGAATTGGCCCGGAGGCTTGGCAATTGTACAGAAAAAGATTCCATCCTCCGGGACTATGAAGCACATTTGGATGAGTTGCTGATCGAATTGTTTCCAGCAGATGAAGAGGATGCCCGAGATGCGGTCTATTCCAGACTTGGTACTCCGGAAGAAATCGCCGAATTATGGAAAGAGGAACTTTCTGTAACCCCAAGTAATATGAAGTGGCTGTTTGTCCTATTGAACGTGGTGCTATTTGCAGGCGGTGGCGCCCTGACAGCCGCCCATAACCTGCTTGAATGGAAATGGCTTAGCTTAATTTGGCAATACCTGACATCCATCCCTTTCATGATTGCTTTCGTGTACATATTTTTCTGGGCGCTGCTTGGATATGAAATTGGCCGGAGCTTTGGCCATAAAGGCCGAAACCTCGTCAAAAGGACATTCCTGATCGCGCTCATCCCAAATTTGTGCTTAATGGTGCTTACACTATTCGGAATCATCCCGCACCAATGGTTTCATCCGCTTTTAACAAAAACATTTATTGCTGCCTGTATCCTGTTAACCGCCCTGCTTTATCCGGTGTGCCTATTTGGCTACCATTGGGGAAAAAAGTCTTCGGTCTAGGCTTTTTTTTACCACCATACCTAGTAATTCTATATACCATGACAAACTATGTAAGTGGAGGACGACTGAATGGAAGTAAGAATGCGAATAGAAGACTGGCTGTTTTTGCTCCTTTGCATTGGGCTTGGCATTTTGGCTGAAGAAACGTTTACAAGAGGGGAAGTAGGTATTTCACATTTTATATTTATCGCAGCGTTTTACGCCATTTTCTTTTGGCGGTTCCGCGGGTTTCCGTACAGGAATCAGCGGCTAGGTTGGCTCGTTCTTGGTGCGGTCTGGCTGCTTTCGGCAAGTTATTCCCTGTACGATATGGAGTTTTTTCAAGCTTTAAATATTTTAGCCATTCCCGCCCTGGTCATTTTCCATATTTCCCTCATCACTGGGCCAAAGCATCTGGAGTGGGCAAAACCAGTTTTCCTGGTCTCTATTATGAGAAGAATAGGCGAGAGTATCGCATATAATGCTGCTTTCGCAAGACTTTCATCCCGTCTCGCCCTGCATCGCACAAAGAGTAAGAATGCGGCTATTATTAAAAAGGTTTTCATCGGGATTGGCGTTTCGATTCCTGTCCTTGCTGTCGTTCTGAATCTGCTCATTTCGGCGGATTCAGAATTCGAAAGAATCGTAACTGGTTTTCCGGCCTGGTTCAGGATAAGTGGAGAATCCATTTTCAGGATTCTGTTCACTCTGTTTTCCACATTTGCCATTTTCGGTTTCCTTCAGGTCCATTTGAAAAAGAGGTACGAAATTAAGCCAGCAGAAGGAAAAGAGGCTGGAAAAGGAATCGATCCAGTCATTCTATTGACCGTCCTGTTCCTGCTGGATGCCGTGTATGTTTTGTTTGTTGGCGTCCAGTTTACGTATTTCTTCAGCGGAACACTGAGTGATGGCTATACATTTGCGGAGTATGCCAGACGCGGATTCTTTGAACTCGTTTTCGTATCGGTGATTAATTTATCCGTGACGGTTTTCGTTCTTTCTTTTGCAAAAAATCCCGCCAGTATCATGAAACGGCTCATCCAAGCCTCGTTATCAATACTCGTTCTTTCAAGCGGCATCATCCTTTCCTCGGCCTTTATGAGGCTGATGATGTATGAAGAAGCCTACGGGTATACGTTCCTAAGGGTGTTGATCCATTCTTTCATGATTTTCCTGTTGATTATTTTCTGTTATACGCTCGCAAAAATTTGGCTTGATCGCCTGTCATTGTTCCACTTTTATTTCATCGCAGCAATTGTGTACTATACAGCCATCAACATCATTCATATTGATCAAATCGTTGTTGACAGGAATATGGAACGGTTCGAGCAAACCGGCAAAATTGATTTGCAATACCTTGCCTATATGTCTGATACCGGAATCCTTGCATTGAGCGAATTGTATAAGGAACAGCCGAACCTCTCTGGGTTGAAGGAGCTGTTAAACGAGAGAAAAAGCCAAGTAGAAGCGGCCGGCGAACGCCACTGGCAATCGTACAATTTAACAAGAGAGAAAGCGAAGAAAGCGGTATTAGGTTTAAACCTCGAGTAGATAACAAAATCCCTGCCACTTATTATTCGGGCAGGGATTTTGTCATTAAATTTGAGTGGTTTCCATGTTTTTTTCCTCAATAAGAGACTGATAGAACGAAGCCAGGGTTGCTGTGAAATAAGGAGCGAGCCAGATAAATCCGATTCCAAATGTCAACAGCGCCAGAAAACTCCAGCCAATAAAGCTGAGAGTCATTAAAAAATACTTGCCCTTATAGCCATCCATCAATTGGCGGCTCTGGGTGATCGCATCATTAATGACGATGTTCGGATTATCCTTTAGAATAAAATAAGCCTGGGAATAAGCAATCCCTTTAATGATTCCGGGAACGATCAAGAGAAGAGCCCAGAGAATTGTATAAATCGTTGTCAGCAGGTACAGGCCAACTGTCTTGAGATACAATGGACCGGAAAATACATTGAACAGTCTGCCAACTGGAACAGTTTGGCCTCGGCGCATGTCAAGCATAGCCCAGTAAAAGCTGTAAAGGATTGGGCTCAATGCGATTGATAGTATCCAGGATAATGTCTGTGCATGGACTGGCGCATTATCAGCAGAGAACCATTCACTGAACCCACCGGTAGCGATTATTTCGGCAATTACCGGTATGAAGGAATAAAGGCCGAAAGAAATAATTCCGAGTAGAATGGCAACTCCCCAATGTCCTCTAAGTGATGCCAAGGCATCTTTTTTCAAACTACTAATCTTCAAGATGAAGTTCCCCCTATGTGTATGATAATTACCTAGTTTAGTATACAGGAATTTTGCAAAAAAGATTCACTTAGTTTGAAATATTTTTGTAACATAATTGTAAACTATTACACAGGCATGAATGAAATATAGAACAAGCCTGCCAAGAGGTTGGCAGGCTCGTTTCCCGGCGAAAGCCGAATTTAGTTTTCTTCGTTTAGTTTCTTCATAATCTTCCCAGCAAGTTCAAAGGATTTCAGCCTTTCCTCGTGGTCGAAAATCTGGGCGTTGATGATGACTTCGTCCGCTTCTGTTTCAATTAGGAAGGACTGCAGCCTATCTTTTACCTGTTCCTTTGTCCCCGTTATGGTCGAAGAAAGCCGTCCCTCGAGAAGGGTGAGTTCATACGGGCTTGCAATCGAATTCATATTTTCCACGGGAGGCTGCAGCTTCCCGGGCCTGTTCCTTAAAAGTGAAAGGAATTGCTGTTGCATTGAGGTGGCTAGAAATTCCGCTTTTTCCTTCGTGTCAGACGCGACAATATTGACTCCAACCATGCTGTATGGCTCATTCAGCACCTCGGACGGCTGGAAGCTTTGCCGGTAAATCTTCAAGGCGGCCAAAGTGTTTTCCGGTGCAAAATGGCTTGCGAACGCAAAAGGCAGCCCAAGCTGTCCGGCAAGTCTTGCGCTGAAGCCGCTTGATCCGAGCAGCCAGATGGGTATATTCAAACCCTCACCAGGAATGGCCCTTACATGGATGACGCCTTCACGCCTGGAAGGATCGAAGTACGCTCTCAGCTCCTCTACCTGATTCGGAAAATCGTCTGCACTCGTCCGCCAGTCCCTTCGTAGCGCAGAAGCTGTAAGCTGGTCAGTACCCGGCGCCCGGCCAAGGCCAAGATCGATTCGGCCTGGAAACAAGGACTCCAACGTCCCGAATTGTTCCGCAATAACTAACGGGGAATGGTTCGGAAGCATAATGCCGCCAGAACCAACCCGGATTGAAGTTGTATGCGAGGCAACATGGCCGATGACAACGGATGTTGCCGAACTTGCGATACCTGGCATGTTATGATGCTCGGCAAGCCAGTAGCGGTGGTATCCCCATTTCTCCGCATGCCTTGCCAAGTCAACTGTATTTTGCAATGATTCCTTTGCAGTTCCGCCTTCAAGAACAGGGGAAAGATCCAGAACGGAAAACCGGACTTTTTTTCTGTTTGTATTTATGGTCATGTTTTTCACTTCTTTCAATAAATCTTGATACGTTAATTGTATCAATGAAGGGCTTTTTCGCAAAAGAGGAAGGCTTGGAAGCGAATTCCACCATCGAAGAACGGAACATTTAGTGGGTTGGGGGCGTTATTCAGGAGGAAGAGGAAAATTAGTAACAAAAGGTCGACTCTTTGTCCCAAGTCCGGGCATCTTGGGACAGACCCAAAGCATAAAGGTGAATCTTTGTCCCAAGCCAGTGCATCTTGGGACAAACCCAACGCATAAAGATAAAGCTCTGTCCCAAGCTAAGGCATCTCGGGACAGAGCCAAGGCAATTCGCCTAACTCTGTCCGAAGTACACCCCAAAATGCTAAAAACCAAAAAACGTTCCAAAAACCTTCTTCTTCTTTTTTCGCTTCCCTGGCGATGAAGGGATGTCGGCATTATCAAAAAGTGCGCTCTCAGCAACTTGCTCATTTGTTCCTTGTCGGGGTTCCATTTTTTCAATTGCTGCAGCTAGTTCAGCCACCTGGTTTTGCAATTCTTCAATCTCTTTTCGGTGTTGGATTAATTGATAAGAGGTGACGGAATCGGCTTTGCTGTCAATCCGCCGTTCCATGTCGGAAAACATCATCATCAATTTTTCAATGTCAGGACTTGCTTCAACCGCTTTGACAGTTCCTTTGCGCGGCGACTTGGCTTGATACGGTGCTATTTCCTGCAGCAGGGCACCGTTATGGATCTGATCCCGGATTTTCTCCAGAATAGGGATATCATCTTCCGAAAAAGTATAGTGTCCGCGCTCGTTCCGTTCCATCGGCAAATTCAGTTGTTTTACCCAGCGCTGGACGGTGCTTGTCGACACGCCTAGGAGCTTGGCAACTTCGCTTGAATTCATTTTCTTTTTCCCCCATTCAACAAATTTTTCTATCTAAGACAACCAGCGCTGGCAAAATTGCTTAGCGCCAGAGTTTCCACCATTTTTTCTCTTGTGCCGCTGCTGCATCTTTGAAGCTTGAGATGATTTCCTGGAGTAGTTCTTCGCGCCTGTCCATTTCCTGGCTGTGGATCATTCTTTCCATATGCAGGGTATCCATATAAAATTCTCGGTCCTTTATTAGAGTTTCGTTAAAACTTTCCACGACATTCTCCGTTACAATATTTGTGTCGGACATCGATTTGACGAGGGCTTTCATTTCTTTTGAAGACCGTTCGGAAGCTTGAGCCATCCGTTTCGTAATGGTTGCGAATTGTTCGGAACTAGCTTTTGAAACATGCGAAATGCTGTTTGAAAGGAATCTTGCCGTTTCGGAGGCTTGTTCCGAAGCTCTCGAAACTTGTGAAGCTAGCTCTTCCACTTCAGCAAGTGTTCGCTCGCTTGACTTATATATAGAATCTGAAAGGCTTTTAACTGTATGAAATGAACCCTTCGAAACCTCTTTTTTAAGATCTTCGAGCAGCTCTTTTCTAACCGTTCCACGGATTTCCTCTTTGACGTCAGCGAGAAAATCCTTTTTATATGCTTCCAATGCTCCATAAAAGGCCTCCATATCAAAAGCTTGCTGTACGGGGGGTTCTGCCGATTGAAGAACCGGTTCATTGTTGGCAGGGACCGGAGAAGCAGTGTTGATTACTTTACGTGTGGGTTCGATTGTTTCGGAAGCTGCTTCCGAACTTTGCTTGAAATGCTCTTCAATTAATTTACGAATCATTTCCTTGCCAAGGTTTTTTTCCCTCATTTGTTTTATTTTCAGCAGCAGGCTAATTTCGGTTTCTGTATAAAATCGGGATCCCTGCCTCGTACGCGGAATGACGACCAGTCCGCCCAAATCATGTTCCCATTGGCGCAATGTTCCCGGAGGCACATTTAAGCGCTTTGATACTTCCCGGATTGTATAGGCTTTAATCACTTGTCCATCTTTCATGTGTAAGCATCCTTTCTCAACTGGGATTTTCGGTAAAAAACAGAAAGAGAAGAAACATATAAAAAGAATACAAGATTAAGTTTAGCTGAAAATATTCCAAATTCCTGCTTCCTGACAAAAGCTATCAAAACTAGTGTGAATATGCGCCAACCAAACAAATTTCCCGGTAGACTGCTATTTTTGCAAAATCAACCCGAAAGGTGGAGTTAAAAACCTCACAAATCTTTGCCAAAGCCATAATTCACCCACTTTGTTTGTTGCCCATAAACTGTAACGAATGAAAAAACGGGAGGGGAATGGTATGTATCCGTATGGGTATCCGGAAGAAAATTATCGACAGCAGCATCAGTTGGTTGCTGATTTGGCGAAAGCGGTCAACGGTGAATATTCCGCGGTTCAATGTTATGAACAATTGGCTCGGATGGCTCCGAACCAATCGATTCGGGAACAGATTAATGAAATTCGCAATGATGAAATGAGGCATTACCGGGAGTTTGTCCGTTTTTATACTTCCCTTACAGGGAGGCGGCCCAATGTCCAGATTAATGAAGGGTGTCCGCAGACCTACAGAGAAGGGCTTGATTTTGCTTTCAGGGATGAACAGGAAACAGTTGACTTTTATTTGGATATTGCCGAAAGAGCCACCACTCAGGAAATGAGGAAAGCCTTTAAAAGAGCCTCCGCTGATGAGCAGAGTCATGCAGTTTGGTTTTTGTACTTTATGACGGCACACCGGTAAAAGAAATTGAATCAACGGCTTGACAGGCACAGCTGCCCAAGGAGTGAATATGCTGTCAAAAAGGGCGGGATCAACATGGTCCATATAGTGAAGCCGGGAGAAACCCTGGCGATTATTGCGATGAATTACCGGGTCAGCCTCCGAAGATTGCAGAGGGCCAATCCAGGGGTAGGGAGGGTGCACCCCGGCCAGCATCTTCTGATTCCTGGTTTGCCCCATCATTCTTCGATACCTTATCATATCGAGGTGTCTGTAAAAAAAAGGACGTTAGCTTTGTACAAGGGTGGAAAGTTTTCGAAAATCTTTCCAATTGCCGTTGGGAAAATGCTAACCGGAACCCCGACTGGAGAGTATGTCATTGTGAACCGTGAGCCCAATCCCGGCGGCCCTTTCGGAGTTATGTGGCTCTCGCTATCAAGGGCGGGATATGGCATCCATGGAACCAACAATCCTTCTTCAATCGGAAAAGCCGTCTCGCACGGCTGTATCCGGATGCATAACAAGGATGTATTGGAACTGGCATCGATTGTGCCCAATGGCACGAAAGTCATCATTCGCAACTAACTTAGGAGAAAATTTGAAGTGGGAGGAGAACATAAATAAAACCCCTTCAGGAAAACAAGCCCGGGGGAGGTGGGCTATTTTCCCAGAAGGGGTTTTTTATAGTATTGACTGCTTTTTTTTGTTTATGCAAGATTTTTTGCTGTTTCTTTACTCTTGAACACTGTTTTGCGAATGAATGGGATGACCCAGCGGTCTAAACCATAACGGCCAGCATTGTACCCGGCGAACAGAATGATCGCGCCAAGGAAAATGTCTGTCGGGTTATGGGAGACAGTGCCCGCAAGCATAAAGCTGAAGTTCATTACAAGGCCAAAGAACATGGCCGCAGTAGTCAAACAGCCGAGAATAAGTCCAAGCCCGACAAGGAATTCGCCAAGCGGAATGATCGTATTGAAAATGTCCGCATTGGGGATTGCAAAGCTATTCAGGAAATCTACATACCAGCCGTAAACTGCTGCACCGTCCGGGCCTTTCACAGGGTTTGCTACCGCGCCTTTCAAAAATCCAGATGCGTCAAAGCCGCCAGTTAATTTATGATAGCCTGCAGTCAACCAAGAATAACCAA
Source organism: Neobacillus notoginsengisoli (assembly GCF_003515685.1). Classification (GTDB taxonomy): domain Bacteria; phylum Bacillota; class Bacilli; order Bacillales; family Cytobacillaceae; genus Bacillus_D; species Bacillus_D notoginsengisoli. The sequence goes on from NZ_QWEG01000003.1 coordinate 133,272, forward strand.
GATAAAGACGAAGAACCGTAAGAATGCCAGCTGCGATTTTGTTGTTTCTTAAAAAGTTTACAATCATTTTATTTCACTCCTTGTGGGTTATTAATCTTTCTATGGTTAAAATATATCATTTAATTTTTTCGATGAGTGAGTTTTGTCACCCATTTCACAAAGCTGTAAAAATGTTTTGAACAAATTATGACTAGCAAGAAATGACTAGTTGCTTAGCCGTTAAGTACTACCTAAACCATCTTTGGAATAGTCATGTTTGGGTAGAGGATTGCTTCCGTTTCTTAAACAAGCAGGAAAGGTCTGATTTTGCTACTATATAGGTTGAAATAGATATTTTCTTTTTAAGGTGAATCTTGGTTGATTTGCGCTTCAGGCACTTCGCTTTCTGCGGGGTCCCCACCTTGCCGCCGCATCCCGCAGGAGTCTTCGTGCCTTCCGCTTCAATCAACCATCTTCCTTGCCTAATTTATTAAAAAATTAATTTCAACCAATATAGAAACGTTAGAAATGTGAGGTCATTATGAGAAACAAGAGAATACAAAGCCTTATTTTGCTCCTGCTCAGTTTGTTTTTGATAGCGGGGTGCACGGTTTCAAAGCAGTCGCCAGAAACAGGAAAGGTTCCAGCAGCGCTGGAACCAGTGAACGGGCGCATCCCCGCAGAGGTCATAAGGAATGTGGACGGGGATACCGTTGTTATTAAACTTGAAGGAAGGGAAGAAACGGTCAGGCTGCTATGTGTAGATACGCCCGAAACCCAGCATCCTCGATTGGGCGTCCAGCCATTCGGCCCGGAAGCCTCCGATTTTGCAAAAAAGGTCTTGCATCCGGGCAAGAAAATTGAGGTCGAGCCGGGAGTGAATTGGGGCAGGGACAAGTATGGAAGATTGCTTGCCTACATCTATGTCGAAGGCGAAATGTTCAACGAAATGCTTCTTGAAAAAGGCTTGGCAAGAGTCGCTTATGTTTATCCGCCAAACACTAAATATGTCGATCAGTTTTACGAAATTCAGGATCAGGCGAAAAAAGCAGAGGCGGGGATTTGGTCGATCGAGAATTACTCGACGGAGGATGGGTTTCAATCCGAAGCAGCACAAAAGCCTGGCGCAGTAAAGAACGGAGGAGGGAAACAAACTGCCTGCTTCGGCAAAATTAAAGGCAATCCCAACTCAAAAATATATCATGTTCCAGGCGGTTCATACTATCATACAAAAATTAAGGAGATTATTTGGTTTTGCTCAGAAAAAGAGGCAGAGAAGGCGGGCTACCGGAAATCGAAAAGGTGACGCTTGGCTTTTGAATGCGCCTAGGCAATAGGCCCGACACAAATAAGCAAGCTGGTGCTTAGCCAGCTTGTTTTTAAGTTTCATTTTCACTTTCAGTCTTTTCCTGGATTTCTTTCAGTCTGGAGAGAAGCGTGGGATCGCCCTGGAGTAGCTGGACTAGGTCGCCAATCCGGTCGATTGCGTTCCAGCTTAAATGATGTTCAATCCCTTCAACATCATCATAAATATTTTCCTCTTCCACTCCAATCAAGTTTAAAAAAAGCTCAAGCAAGTCATGCCTGTAAACAAGCCGCTTGCCAATTTTTTTGCCTTTCGGCGTCAAGGTGAGGCCCCGGTATTTTTCATAAATAAGATAATTATCTTTATCAAGCTTTTGAACCATTTTTGTGACAGCTGAGGGCTGTACAGACAAATTGCCCGCGATATCCGATACTCGCGCATAGCCTTTCTGTTCAATCAGCAAATAAATCTGTTCTATGTAATCTTCCATGCTCGGTGTAGGCATCTTCTTCCCACTTTCATACACATACTATCTATTATTATATAAGACTGTATTGGCTGTTACAAGGATTCGGCCGGCGGTGACTGATTAAAGAACAAAACCCATTTAGTTTTCAATCAACACCAACTTGAGTGAAACCCGCTAAGGTTGTCACGCAAAGAACGGATGAGTGACAATAATCAGCGAAAAATCAGCTTGGTTGTCACGCAAAGCATGGTTGAGTGACAACAATCAGGTAAAACCCGCTACGGTTGTCACGCAAAGCATGGATGAGTGACAACAATCAAGAAAAAACCGCTTAGGTTGTCACGCAAAGCACGGATGAGTGACAACAATCAGGAAAAACCCGCTACGGTTGTCACGCAAAGCATGGATGAGTGACAACAATCTGGAAAAACCCGCTAAGATTGTCACGCAAAGCATGGATGAGTGACAACAATCAGCGAAAAATCAGCTTGGTTGTCACGCAAAGCATGGTTGAGTGACAACAATCAAGAAAAAACCGCTTAGGTTGTCACGCAAAGCACGGATGAGTGACAACAATCTGGAAAAACCCGCTACGGTTGTCACGCAAAGCACGGATGAGTGACAACAATCTGGAAAAACTCGCTTAGGTTGTCACACATAGCACGGATGAGTGACAACAATCTGGAAAAACTCGCTTAGGTTGTCACGCAAAGCACGGATGAGTGACAACAATCAAGAAAAACCCGCTAAGCTTGTCACGCAAAGCACGGATGAGTGACAACAATCAAGAAAAACCCGCTTAGGTTGTCACGCAAAGCACGAATGAGTGACAACAATCAAGAAAAACCCGCTAAGGTTGTCACGCAACACGGCTTGAGCGGTAAACGACAAAAAAACCGGGTCCCAGAAAATATGGGACCCGGCATTATACAACACTTATTTTTTTGAGCTGTCGGCATTGTAGAAGAACTTGGCGGTAATGGAACCGTCGGCATTCTGCTTAATATCTGTTACATGGATTCCGGAATCAGCAGGAGTATTGCTTAAGCCTTTCCAGAAGTAGTAGGAGCCAGTGTGGACATTTCCGGAAACAGGAGTCAGCTTGTCGCCGGTTTTGAAGAAGTCACCGGAATCTCCGCGGTTCACATTCTTTTCAAGGTCGTACTTGCCATCTTTCTGGAGAACAGACAGGCCGTAATGCGTCACAACTGTTCCGTCGCTTGCTTTTTCGGACTGATTGTATTGGAAGCGCTTGTTCATCCAGTTTTCGACGTTGTTCGGGCGGAACCCGGCTGTCTGGTACAGGCTAATGATATTTTCGTCCACATGCCATGCCAAGAGGCCTTGGGAATCCTTGCCCTGGCGGATCAGTCCTTCGTTAAAGCCGCTTTGCTGAACGTTTTCGAATAGGAAGTATTCCGTTCCATTGGAACCAGGAACGTCCATTTTCACAATCGCATTGTCCTCATTCGCTTTATCAACAGGCGGAAGGGTGATTGTCTGAACGCCATCTTCAGGTTTCACTTCTTTCGGATTAACCCACCCTAGGAATACCTTCGAGAATGGATCGAAGTGGGTAGGCGAGTTGCCGGAGAATTGTGGAGCATCCGGATAACGCATCCAGGAACCGCCAGACATCATCGAATAGTTACCGGTACCTTCAGACGAATAAACTGTGTCATAGAAGTCAGGCAAGCCAAGGGCATGGCCGAATTCGTGCGCATAAACACCAGTCTGGGCAGGGAATGGACCGTCTTTTAGTTCGTCCTTGTACGTATCTGTCGCTGCATCGTAACCGGCGACGTTTCCGCCGATACCGGGCTGAATGTTGTAGTTGTTCACAATCACGCCGTCATACGTCATGTCTTCTGCAATTGTCTTATTCATCCATTCTGCCTGTGGCATACTTGCATGAACATCAGCCGGTTTGCCAGTTTCGTAGTACTTGCCATAATAAAGCGCGCTCAGCAAGTTCCACTTATGGGACCACCATTGAGCAGGATCACGGCTAAACTCAGCACCGGTGCCTTCATGAACGATAAATACATTTGGCACTTCACCATTTTCATCCGCATACTTGGAGAAATCGATTTGGTCGTCAGCAGCTTTCAACAGGTCACGGACAAACTCACCTGTACGCGCGTCACCATTCACATTGCCAAGAACATACTCCCCATTCTCAGCATAGGTGCCATCCTGGTCAAGATAGTAGGAAGCACCTTTTGGCATCTCAATCCATTCCAGTGCGGCATTCTCAAGGTGGACAAGGTTTGTTTTGCCATAGGAAGATTCCTTATAAACATTCTGCATCGTTTTGTTTGTTGGCGCCTTTACGCCATTATGCTCGGCATATTTCGCAAAATAGGGGAGCTCATACGGATTGTACTCCGTGCCAAAAATTAGATCCTCATAGTATTTACCTGGAACCTGGCCTTTCAAGTCGCCCTTTGGCTCATCCTCGTCCTTATATTTTGCCAGGAGAACGAGTACAGGAATATCGCCGCTCGCTTTTTTATAAGCCACATGATTGTCGCCGGCCTGATTGAACTTCTTGCCATTGGCAATCTTCTCGGCCGGATCCGATTTGGAAACCTCGAACCCTTCCTTTTTGGCCCTGTCAGCGAGCTCAGGGGAGGCACTCGTATAATGAGCAAGACTTAATTGATATGTATTATCTGAATTCGCCTCAGTCCCGCTTGGCGCCTGAAAGCCGGCGAAACCAATGCTGCCGGCCAATGTCAATGCCAGCGCTGATTTTGAAAGAACCTTTAACAAAAACACCACTCCTTTACTTTGATACTCAAAATATATCAGAATAGTTTGTAAACATACATCCGACTTTTACATCAATTTCAAAAATTAGAAAAAATGAAACATTTCACAAAATAGACACAAAAGTGAAACTATTCTACTGATAAAAAGTTTATTTTTGGAAAAAGATTGGAATGATATGGGTTAAAAGAACTACAAGAAGAGGGGGAATGCAGAAAAAATATAGGGTTAAAAAAGGGGAGTTTCATCAAACACGAAAAAAGGTGCAAACAATCCTGTTCGCACCTTTCTTCTTATTCCGCTACTAGCGGAACCATTCCCTTTGTCCCGAAAACTTCAGGACTTACAACTTCCACGGCTTAGGTAACAATTTGCACGGGGTCTAATCGATTTTAAATATATCGGTTATAGACGAGTGTGCCTTTCGACACCTCTGCAAATGTCCCTTCACCACTTGCAAGCCCAAGAACTAACCTTTGAGTCGCTGTTACTTTCAATGCGTACCAGTCCCTCCTGTTTTGTTTTTGGTCTTGCATTATCTATATACCTCGTACACACCTGATTAAACGATATTTTTAAAAAACCCTACTGGCAAAATGAACCATGTTTGCGAAAAGAAAACAATTACTCAGGGACGCAGATGCCTGCAAAGATTCAGAGTGTAAATAGGGAAAACAGTCTCAGTTCAAATTCATTTTTGCCGAAAAAGGAAGGCTGAAAACAAAATGTTATCAGCTATTAGTATCTGGTGATAATTATCACAGTATTTTCATTTTCACAGGTATACAATAGAAAAAAGGCTTCTATTTTGAATAAAGAAAAGAGGAATTAACTTGAAACTTCCACAATTAAAAATCGGCCATATGGTTTCAAAATACCCAATTATCCAAGGTGGGATGGGCGTCGGCATATCGTTAAGCGGTCTAGCTTCTGCGGTGGCAGCTGTTGGAGGGATCGGAATCATTTCCGGAACCGGCATCACAACCGATGAACTCCGTTTCCATATTAGAAGGGCGCGCGAGCTGTCAAAAGGCAAAGGCTATATTGGCGTGAATGTTTTATTTGCTGTGAATGATTTTGCTGAACAAATGAAAGCCGCTCTTGAAGAAAAGGTCGACTTTATTATTTCTGGCGCCGGCATTTCCCGGGATATGTATGCATGGGGGAAAGAAGCCGGTATTCCCGTGTTGAGTATCGTTTCATCCGCAAAACTTGCCAGGCTGTCACAAAGGCTCGGCGCTTCCGCTGTTGTAGTCGAAGGGTTTGAAGCGGGGGGCCATTTAGGGACAGACCGTCCAATGTTCGATATTTTGCCTGAAGTTGTCGAGGCCGTTACGATTCCGGTCATTGCCGCGGGCGGCATTTTGACTGGAGCGGATGTTGCAAAAGCAATCAGTCTCGGTGCATCCGGGGTCCAAATGGGAACACGGTTTGTCGCAAGTGAAGAATGCGATGCCCCGCTTGCGTTTAAGCAAAAATATGTGGAAGCGAAACAAGAAGACATTGTCCTTGTCAAAACAACCGTCGGACTAGAGGGACGGGCGATCCGCAACACTTTCACTGAGATTATTAAGGATGACGGAAAGTTTAAGGTCGCAAAATGCCTTGATTGCCTGAAGTCATGTTCGTACCGTTTTTGCACGATGGATTCGCTCCTTCGTTCATTAAAGGGTGATGTTGATATGGGCCTCGTCTTCGCCGGTGCCCGTGTGGCGGAAATTAAAGATATTTTGCCAGTGAGCGACATCATTGGCAAAATTGCCAAAGAGTATCATTTGGCAACAGAACAAGCAGTTTAATGTACGTTGCTTCATAAATCTGCCAACTCATTATTCGTCTTTATGTGGCATACTAACCCGGAAAACAGCTGAAGGGAAGGATGCTTATGTCAATGGAATGGTTTGATCGGGTTAGCTCGGAACTGCAGGAACACCTGGAGTCGATTTGTGAGAAATATGACCAGGCAGGGCAGATGTCAGTCGAACGCAGTTCTAGGCACCCGCGAATTGAATTTTTTGTTGAGACTGACGAAGAAGGCGGGCGTGATTATTTTTGCACGCTTTTCTTTGACCCGCATAATGAAGAATTTTATATTGAAGGCTATGACCTTGACCTTGAGCAGCCGGCAAGAACGATTTTGCCCGATATAGACAACATCATTGATGCCGTCCATGAAAGCTTCCATGAGTATATGAACGGTGATGATGAATATGAAGACAATGGACTCGAAGACATTGATGATTTGGTCGATGATGACGATGTTACTGTCATTGCGTATTCGGACGATGAGATATATGAGGAAATCGATGTTGAGTGGGAAACGCCTGAAGTGACGGCATTCCAAATTGACGATGAAGTAGAAGTCACCTACCAATTCGGAGTCGTTCATGGAACTGGTGACGGGGTCCTGCGCCGGGTAAACCGATTATGGACAGAGGAAGATGAACTCGTTAAGGATGAAACAAATTTCATCTTTACTAAAGAAGAGGCGGGCACAATCATCGCGATGATTGCCAGCCATATGGATGCAATGAAGGGGTACGAACTCGACGAATAGCCGTGCAAAATAATAGACGGAGCTGATACTTGGTCTTGGAAGGACTAAGATCAGCTCCGTCTATGGTTTATTTCCATCTGAATTGGCCATGTTCGATATTATTGGGCCCATTGTTTCATTACTTGCTCAAGGGCCTGCCGTTGAATTTCCTCATCACTGGCCTGGGGGGTTGTAATCACATTCGTCATGTAATTTTTCCCGAGGTATTCCACTTTTACGTTTACCTGTACCATTTGTACCATCCTTTCTCACTCAACATACTTTTCTGCAATAACTTCATCTACGATTTATTTACCAACTTTGCATTAGTGGTAAACAACCAACACTTTCCAGTTTATTCGCACAAACAGCATTTATGCCTATGCAGATTGGTGGATTACTTATTTATGACGGATGTTTTGTAAAAAAGTTACAGGGTTTTATAATTTTTTTTTGCGAAGGAGGGAGGCTTTGCAGTGTAGATGAGGTTTATGGGACAGTAAAGCTGCAAACTCCCGGTTTACTGTCTCAAATCTGGCGTTTACGGGACAGTAAAGCCCCAATCTTGCAGTTGATTGTCTCGAATCTAGAATCACGGAGACACTAAAACCTCAAACTCCTAGAGTGCAGTCTCTTAACCAGGCCAAAGAAAAGCCCCCAATTCGGGAGCCACCATTTACGCTTCAACGAGTAGATTCTCTTCCACAAACTTCTGCAAATCCTTTTTCTTAACAGACCGCTTTTTAAACATTGCTTCTGCCGTTTCGACGAGGTGGAGCATGTCAGTGTCCGCCTTTAGTTCACGGAGGTCCGTTTCCCCGTTCAGCAGATCGACTGCCCTAGCCTTCACATTTGAATCATCAGTGGCATGATAAAGAATAAACGCAATACTAGTTACCTTATCCATTTCATCGGCCTCCACTCATAAATTCCTTCACCCTTAGTAGTTTCGCCAAAAAATGTTATTTTCCTTCATTTTTTTGCAAAAAATCTCCAGAAACGATTTTCTTCTCTCAAACTAAAGTCGTAGAAAAAATCAAGCTTCTTTCCGAGGAAACGCTTTCTCCAAACCGATACGATAGAGCCATAGAAACCAACAATAAGCGATTCATGAAAGGGGAAATAAAAATGAACAAGGTGATTATGATTACCGGGGCATCACGAGGATTGGGAAAGGCACTTACGCTTGCTTTCGCTCGGCTGGGGGCAAAGCTGTCCATTTGTGCACGAAACGAAACTGCACTCGAAGAAGTGAAAAATGAGGCCATAAAAGCGGGTGCTGCCGATGTTCTAGCTGTCCAGGCGGATGTTTCCGTCTCGCGCGACGTAGAAAGGTTTGTTGCTCTAACAGAAGAACGGTTCAATCATATTGATGTCCTCATTAATAATGCTTCCATTCTTGGTCCTAGTCCGATGCCGCTGCTTCTCGATTTTCCGGAGCAGGACTTTGAAGAGGTCATAAGAACCAATACATTGAGCCTCTTTCTTGTGACCCGCCGCGTTCTCCCTGTGATGCTGCAAAGGAACAGCGGATCCATTATCAATGTCACTTCGGAGGCTGGAAACACCGGCTATGCCGGCTGGGGAGCATATGGGATTTCAAAGTTTGCCGTGGAAGGTATGACCGAAACATGGGCAGATGAACTGAGTGAAACGGGCGTAAGGGTGAACATGGTCGATCCTGGCGAAATGGATACGGAAATGCACCGGCTGGCCGTGCCGGACTGTGATTATGAACTTGCCGATCCAAATGATGTCGTTCCCGTGTTTCTTTTCCTTGCCTCCGATGAAGCAGCTAACGTCAATGGTGAACGACTTTCAGCACAAGAATTTAATGAAGGGGAACGGAAAGCATGATTGCCGGAAGCATTGCATTCCATCTGCCACTATCACTCAACGCTTCGGCACCGCCGGAACGAAGAGGTGTGCGCCGGGACCATGTCAGAATGATGGTCTTATCAAAAGAAACCGGCCATGCCTGCCATGACCAGTTTTATCATCTGGATCGCTATTTAGCTAGTGGCGATGTCCTTGTCCTGAACAATTCGCGGACAATACCAGCCATCCTTAAAGGGAGGGCTGCATCGACAAGCCTAGAACTGGAAATCAGACTCGCCCGAAAAATCGATGACAGGCGCTGGCATGCGCTTCTCGTCAGCACGGAAGGAGTAAAAGAAGGGGAGACAATCGTATTTTCGGCTCAACTTCAAGGGGTTGTTGAAAAAACCACTCCTGATTCTCCTCTTTCTATGATTCGCTTTTCAAAATCAGGCACAAGCTTATTCAATGAAATTTATTCGATCGGTGAGCCGGTCAGGTATGAATATATAGAAGACCCTTGGGACCTTGATTATTATCAAACGGTGTTCGCTTCCCATCCCGGATCTGTTGAAATGCCGTCAGCCGGTAGGGCGTTCACATGGGAAATGCTCTTTAAATTGCGGAAAAAAGGCGTGAAAATTACATTTATTCAACTCCATACTGGATTAAGCTATTTTCTGAATGACCGCTGGGATCATCATCCTTCAAAAAATACAGAACAATATATTGTCCCCACCGAATCGTGGAACGAGATTATTTCAGCAAAACTGTCCGGCAAAAGAGTCATTGCAGCGGGAACGACAGTTGTGCGAGCACTGGAAACGGCAATAGAAACGAACGAGTTGAGTGGCTGGACAAATTTATACATCCATCCCGGTTATCAACTAAAGGTGGCAGACGGAATCTTAACCGGCCTTCACGAACCAGAAGCAAGCCATCTTGCCATGCTGTCCGCTTTCATTTCTCAAGAAAAACTATGTCAAGCTTATCAGGAGGCTGTGGAAGAAAAGTATCTTTGGCACGAGTTTGGCGATATGAATCTGATTTTATGAGGTGAAACGATGTTCAAATTTCATCACTACGCCATAGAGGCTGCAAACATAAAGGAAGTACTGGACTTTTATCAAAACGTCATGGGGTTTCGGGTGGAAAATAAGGTTCATTTTGACGGGAAAAAGGTTTTGTTTTTAAAGCTCGGGGATTTCCGTCTTGAACTGGTGGAGGATGAAGCTGCGGAGGGAGCCGGCAATATGCATTTATGCTTTGAGATTGATCGGCTCCATCAGGCAATGCAAAGGATGGAGGCGGCGGGGCTTTCAACGATGGAAGGGCCGTATGAGCTTGAAAACGGCTGGCGGACCGTCTTTTATACCGGACCGGCCGGGGAAACGCTTGAGCTGCTGGAGGGAAAGGTGTTGAAATGAGTATGGGAAGCCGATTCCAATGGGACTCGGCTTTTTCTGTGCTTTACAAAGAAGCGCTTCTTTTGCTAAAGTTGGAGAATGCAGATTTTTATGAAAATAATATTTTGGAGGGCAGCCCCATGTGAGCAAATCCTCGTTTTTTATAAATAAAAAATAAATAAAGCGAGGGATCACTATGTCGTTACGGGATGGGCGCGCGAAGTCTTTCCGGTTTCTTTGGGGCGGCCAGATTGTGGCGAATCTTGGCGATGTTGTTTATATCGTCAGTGTCATTAAGCTTGTTTATTCGTTAACTGGTTCGGTCACGTATATGACTTTCGTGCCGTTTACGATAACCTTTTCTGGGTTAATTAGCGGCATGGCTGCACCGATCATCATTAATAAGTATAATCTGAAACACATCCTTTATTATTCACAAATGGGCAAGACCTTCCTGCTGCTCGCGCTGACGATTAGCTCCATCACCAGCTCTACATGGCTATTGCCCGCTGTATTCGTGTTAATTGCGCTGATTTCATTCCTGGATGGATTTGCATCGCCGGCAAGAAATGCAATGATTCCATTTCTTGTTGAGGATGAGAAATTGGTTAAAACAAACAGCCTTGTATCGATTTCAGACCAAATTACCTTGCTCGTCTCTTGGCCAATCGGAAGCATCCTTCTCGTTGCCTGGGGTGTAACCCCTATTCTGTGGATGACTTTTGCGCTTTATACAGCCTCCACCTTGTGCATGGGGCTCATTCAAACGGTTCCTGGCAACAGAAATGAGGCATACCAGCAGCCTATTGAAGCCATCAAGGAAGGCTGGAAGGTGATTTGGAAATCGCCCCAGCTACGGACCATTTCGACCATGAATGTTCTCGAATCGCTCGGGAATGGAGTATGGGTCGCGGCGATCCTGCTTGTGTATGTCAATGAAGTGTTGCATAAAGGGGAGCAGTGGTGGGGATTTATTAACGGCGCTTTTTTTGCCGGGATGTTCCTTGGCGGACTAGTCATTTACCGCTTTTCTGATAAGCTTGAAGCCAATCTTGGACGTTCAATCTCCTGGGCGGCTGGCATCATCATGGGCCTCACTTTTTGGTTTGGCACAACAAGCAGCCCATTAACAGCTTTGGTCATCTGCCTGTTATTCGGATTTCCACAAATGGCCAGGGACGTTGCCGAAACAACGGTCTTTCAGAGGAGTGCCGAAACAAGCCTGCTTGCAAAAGTGTATTCTGCAAGAGGGACGATGATTTATGCCGCGTTCGGACTGTCATCCATCTTGATGGGAATGGTTGCCGAGCATTTTGGAGTCAGGGCTTCCTATCTGCTTGCGACTGTTTTGTTTCTGGCGTCCTTCATCGTTTCCATCCTGAATAAAGCCCACCTGGAAGGGGGCCGGCGAAAAACCGCCGAATAGAAAGAGAGGTACTAAAATGTTCATTCAGTTTTCAAAACAGCAAAAAGAACAGCTCATTGGCGAGATACAGGAGTTTTTTCTGAAAGAAAGAAGCGAAGAGCTGGGCAATCTCGAGTCCGAAGCCATTCTCGAGTTTTTCAAAAGCAAGCTCGGACCATATTATTTTAATGAGGGCATCAAGCACTCAAGGAAAGTTGCAGAGGAAAAAATGGCGCAGCTGGAAGAAGAACTATATTCGCTTGAAAGGCCAATCAGATAGGGGAACGAGCCGATTTGCTTTGCCGCCGCTATTCACCCGAATGGCTCATCGCCGGCACATGGCTCGTAACGATTGTTTCAGGCTCGCTTCTGGCGCCGTTGTTTTATGGCAAACGATTGAGTAATTTCTCTTTTTGGCAAAAAAAGATACAAGTTTCCGTTGTACATTCAGTTCGGCCCCTCTCGAGCAGAGAGGGGTTTATTGCATTCAATAAATCGTTTAGTTTATAGACCAATTTAGAAAGGAAGAGGAAGATGAGCAACGGCTGGACAAAAAATGATATCCCCGACTTGACTGGAAAAAGAGTGGTCATAACTGGCGGGAACAGCGGAATTGGGTTCGAGGCGGCGCATGTCCTTGCAGAAAGAGGCGCTGAGGTCATCCTTGCCTCGAGGAATAAAGGCAGGGCAGAAGCGGCCGTTTCTAAACTTTCTTCAGTCTTACCCAATACACGAATCTCTGTTATGGAGCTTAATTTAAGTGATTTGGCATCAGTCCGCGCGTTTGCAACGGAACTTTGTGGCGCCTATCCATCTTTGGATATCCTAATCAACAACGCGGGAATCATGATGCCGCCTTATGGCCGGACAAAGGATGGTTTTGAAGCGCAGTTTGGGACGAATCATCTCGGCCATTTTGCTTTGACGGGACTTTTGTTGAACCTGTTGAAAAAAACTGCTGATTCGAGGGCTGTGACAATCAGCAGCCTTGCCGCGCATAACGCCACAATCTATTTTGACAACCTTGATGGCTCCAAGTGGTACAAGCCTTATAAATTTTACGGGCAGAGCAAGCTTGCGAATATGCTGTTTGGCAAGGAGCTTGATTACAAGTTCAAAGAGTACGGGTTGGCTGTGAGAAGCATCGTCTGCCATCCGGGCATCACCCATACGAACCTCGCTTCAAGGAACTCCGGTAAAGATATGAACCGACTTTTCCAATTCATATCAGGGGCATTTACGCAGCCAACCGAAATGGGGGCGCTGCCTACACTGTATGCCGCAACAGAGCCAGGCCTGTCAGGCGGGGAATACATCGGCCCGGATGGGAAAAAGAAGCGGAGGGGCAATCCGATGATCGATCCGGTCATCGACAGAATTTTTGATAAAGAGGCAGCCTCAAGGCTATGGTCTGTTTCAGAGGATTTGACGGGTATTACCTTCGATTTCAGCTGAACTTTTGAAAAAAGACTCCCTCAAGATCTTGTATTGACAGCATTTTTCGCGTTAGTGTCCGGCATTTGACATGAACTAGCAAAATTGAAATACTTAAAACATGGTATAACTTTATACAAAGGCTGGTGTGGCAATAATGAAAGTGAAAGAGTTTATGATAACGGATGTAATTAGCGCATCACCTGACATGACGCTCGCGGAGGTCATGGCCCTGTTTGTAGATAAGAAGGTTGGCGGAGTGCCAATTTGTGGGGAAGATGGCGAGCTGCTTGGCATGGTGACTGATGGTGATATTTTAAGGGCGATTCAGCCGATCGACCGGCAAATTTTCGACTTTCTTCTTTATATGGAATATGCCGAAGAGAAAGATGTGAAAAGCAGGCTCGACGACTCAGCAGACAGGACCATCATTTCAATCGCAAAGAAGAAAAATCTTGTGACTGTGTCACCAGAGGACAAAATGGATAAGGCGGTTAAGCTGCTCTCACAGCACCATTTCAAAAAACTGCCCGTCATCGATAAAAACAACCGTGTAGTCGGCGTTATCAGCCGAGGGGACGTTATTCGAAAAATCCAGGCTACGATCCTTAAAGATTTGTCATAATTCAATCAATCGCTTCTACTAATTAGTAAAGGAAAATGCTTTATATGTCTTGGACTGTCGTAGCAGCCATTTCGGCTGCCCTTTTGATTTATTCACTCATTTGTTTTTACATTGGCTATAACGGCTGGGCCTGGCTAAGGTTAAACCGGCCGCTCGCAAAGTACAAGTATCTATACGTCGCACTAATCATATTTCTGTCCCTGTCACTGTTTGCGGGAAGATTCATTCCAATTCCCTTTCTTAGCCTGATTGGTGGCTATTGGATGGTGATTGTCGGCTACAGCCTGATTCTTTTGCCCGTTATTAACCTCGTTGTCTTTTTGTTCAAAAGAAAAGGCATTTATTGGATTGGCGTAGGCGTAATTGCGTTTTATGTGATTATTTTTACCTTCGGAACGTATAATGCTTGGAGTCCTGTTGTCCGTTCTTACGACGTGCAAATCGATAAACCAGCTGAAAGAGGCCAGTTGAAAATCTTAATGGCGTCCGATTTTCATTTGGGTTCCATTGTCGGGAAAAAGCACCTTGACCGGTTTATCGCAATTGCAAATAAAGAGAAACCTGACATCATCTTGATTCCCGGCGATTTAATTGACGATTACATAAAGCCATTTTTAAAGGAGAATATGGGGGAGAGCCTAAATAAACTTCATGCTCCGATGGGCGTATTCGCTGTCTTAGGAAACCATGATTATTATGGGGGAGACAAAGAACAAATTGTGCAGGAAATGGAGAAAGCGGGAATTACAGTCCTTCAGGACGAAGTGATTCTCGTTGATGGCGAACTGACGCTTGTTGGGAGGAAAGACCCTACAGACCGAAGCAGGGCGGCTCTTCCATCGTTTATGGCCGCTGCGGACCTCTCCAAACCTGTCATCATGTTGGACCACCAGCCAATCGCCTTTGATGAAGCGGGGGAGAACGGGGTGGATTTGCTCGTGTCCGGCCACACTCACCGCGGACAGGTTGCTCCGGCCCAGTACATTACGAAAAGAATTTATGAGAATGACTGGGGATATTTGCAAAAAGGGAGTCTCCACTCTGTTGTTTCATCCGGATTCGGTACATGGGGGCCGGCACTAAGGATTGGCACAAGAGCTGAAGCCTTGATCATAAATGTGAAGTTTAAATAGGAGTAGAGGCTGTCTAATGGCAGCCTCTGCCTGTTTTTTTGCAGAGAAAACGCCATCTGAATGGCGTTTTAGAAAAACTATCGGTTATTGTTTTTCCGGCCTTGCTGCTGGCCATTGTTCTGGTTTTCACCTGTCACAGTGTCGACTACATTTTCAATCGCTTGACCAATTCTATCCATAACCCCACCATTATTCTCGCGGTTATTGTTTCCTTGTCGGTTTTTTTGGTTGTCCATACAATCACCTCCCGTTTTAGGATGTGTGTAAAGCTGACAATTATTCACGCTTTTCATCCAAGGGTCCATCTCTTAACTGTAATGGTCGTTAAATGCTTGCTCTGCGGCTTTTTCGGATGCAAAGAGTGCATCGTTATCCTCAATGACATGGAACGTTTCATTCAAGAACAAAGCGAGAGCATTCGGATCCTTAGGATGTTGGACGATTTCAGCAGGGCGGATATTGGCAACCGTAGGGGTATGTGGGTTGTTATAAATAACATATACCTCATCACCGGCTTTGACGTCTTTTGGATCAATCATCTCCATTTGTATTCCCTCCACAAAATTGATTGGCTTGGTTTATTTTTAGCAAATAAGCCAGCCGCTATGCTCCTGAACATCATAACGGACAAACAGCGTTAGTGAAGCAAGGTTAAGATCCATTTCTTTAAATCGACAATTCGCTGATGCTCGGGAAGGAAACGGGTTCCCGTTACAATCATGGGGACAAGCGAGTCCTGGGCGTGAAGTCCGCCATGGCCCGCACCGCCTAGATGCACTGGCGAGCCTTCTCCGGCAAATTCATACCCCGGTCTTGCACTGGCGACGAGAAATTCACCTTCATGAGAGTGGAGGCTGCTGTACAATCTGGCGAGCACATCCGGGAAATCTCCGTAATGAATCTGGTTTTCGTTCATCTTTATATTCAGTATGTCTCCATTTCCTTTAATGAACCAGCTCTGCCCGTATTCGTCCATGAAAGTCCCGCCTCGTTTAAACCTCACTTCACCTTCCACTCCTGCAGAAATCGCGATAATATCGTTGCCATCCTTCCAGGCAATTACCTCAACTCTCTTATCCTTATAAAGTGTTTTGGCCAATGCACGAAGCGGTGCGCCTTCCAAATCAAGTGAATACACGTACGCACTCCGGTCATTCACAGCAAGCACGATTTGGTCTCCATGAAAAGGGCCTTTTCCAGCTCTCATTATTTGAAAGTTTCTTAAAATTCCTCTTAGGTCAATGACTGCCTGCTGCCGTTTTTCATGGACCCAGGCCTGGCCGTTGTCACCCATGACAATCAAAATCACTTCTTCTAAGACTGACTCCCAGTCTCCGAATGAATTGAGTATGGCTTGGATTTGTTGGTCGGATTTTTGGATTCCGATCAAATCCATGCGTCCTTTTTTATGAATCCGTTGATCAAGGTCAGGGAGGTAAACGATAGAAAAGGGAGGAAGGCTATTTGTATTGATGATATGCGCAAACTGCTGTACGGAAGAGGCATCGTTTACTCCTGCCTTTTGCCAGAAGTGCTGGTTCCGGTTTGAGGGATGTATTTTCGATAATCTTCCATATGAAAAAATCCGGGGGGCAAGGACAGGGCGCTTTGTATTCAATTTTGTAAACCTGGAAAGGAATTTCGGCAACTGAAAGTAATGCTCCGAATGACCACGGAAAACCAGGGCATTAATCGAAGCGGTCGCCTTCCCTAACATTTCGGCTTCCTCGTGGATTGTACTCACTTCCCGGCTTATATGAGATTCGTTCAAATTGTAAAGTAAATCATCAATGGCCTGGCTTAAACCAAGTTTCCAAAGCTCTCTATAATGTGTTCCGTAATTCACCAGCCTGTTTTCATTTTTATTGAACCAGACGAGTCCTGGTATTTTATGTTCATTGCAATATGTGCCAGTCAAAAGCGTAGTATCAACATTTACGGACATCGTAGGGAAAGGGGCAACAATTTGCGGCAAATAACTGCCAGTTTCACAGAGAAACTTAAGAGCAGGTGCTTTTCCGCTCGCAATTGCTTCCTGAAGGGGGGCATCCATTAGCGTATCTACAATAATCAATATTATTGGTTTGCTTGTCTCAATTTCTCTGCCCAATTTCATTTCCAAGTTTTATTCTCCTAACAAGACATTTTCTTAGCATTTAATATGTACAGAAAAACCATTTCATAGCCTTACAGCGACAATAAATGGAACTAGGAAAAAATAGTCGTCCTTCATAAAGCCCTTCTAATAGGAAAAGCTAAAAAAGAATTAGAGCGGGAACTGGAAGGTGCGGTTGTGAAATTTAAAGCAATGTCTTTTAACATTCATCATGGCATAGGCACGGACAAGCGTCTTGACTTACAACGAATCGCCAAACTGATCGAAAGCGCCGGACCCGATATCATTGGCCTTAATGAAGTGGACCGATTTTTTTCTGAAAGAAGCCAATTCATGGACCAAGCGAAATGGCTGGCAAAGGAATTAGGGATGGAATATGCATATGGTGCAGCCCTCACAATAGAATCTCCGGACGGGGGAAAGAAGCGACAATTTGGCAATGCCCTCCTTACTCGTTTTCCAATCCAATCTCATCGAAACCATCCTTTTGATTTTTTGCCGAAAGTCATAGAGGACCGCGCTTTATTAGAGGTAAACGTCCGGGTTGATAACAAGGAGTTAGCAGTGTTTGTGACTCATCTTAGTTTGGCGCCTTTTCAGCATAAAAAGCAGGCAGCGTTTATTCTTGGCAAAATCGCGAAAGTAAACGCTCCGGCATTCATAATGGGGGATTGGAATATGACTCCTTCCTCCAGGGCATGGAGAACGGTAACAGCCAGTCTCAATGACGTATGGAGTGAAACAAACAAGGACGGACGTGGTGGAACGTTCCCTTCCAGGCGTCCATTCAGGCGACTGGATTACATTTTTGCCAACGCTTATGTCGAAACCCATGAATGTGAGGTCATAAACGAGGAACCAACCGCTTCAGATCACTTGCCTGTTTTGGCAAACCTATCGATTAGGGAAAGAAGAAACGATTTGCCAGCAGGACAATGAACATTTTTTATTTTGAAAAAAGGGTGTCTAACAATGAAGCAATATATCGTATCCGCATGGGACCTTTTGGATCCGTTCTACTACAGATGCACCAGGCTAACTTACCTGGAGAACCATGACAATATATTCCGGGTGCGCCTGACAAGGTATAAAGGAAGGGAGCTAATCCTTTCAGACGGAGTGAGAATCAGTAAGAATGATCTTCTTGTCAAAATACATTTGCACAATGTCCGGCTTCTAAAAGAAATATATCCATTAAGAAGTGAAATTCGCAAAGCCAAAATGATTTATCAGCATGTGCATCAGTCATTACCGGGAATAGAAGGCTATGTGCGTTCGCATAAACGGTCTGCGGAAATAAAAGGGATTATTGGTATCACGACATTATGTACCGGGAGTGAGCGTTTAGGCTTTGAGGTTTTTGACATCCTTCATCCTGCCTATAAACTGCTTAAGTGGACGGCATTTCTGCCAATTACATTTTTGTCCGCGAATGGTTCGACACTCAGGAAAATGAGCCGGATGCCACCTCCTGGATATCTCGTCATGTCGAAGGATAAACTGCACAGGCTATACAAACAATCCTTTTAAAACCGATAAAAAAAGACTGCCAACTCTGAGGGTTGACAGTCTTTCTAAACAGCTGGATTTGAAGCTGTTTCTTCGGTTACGAGTGAAAGCTTGTGCAGGGTAATTTCCGGCCTGCTGCCAACACGGATATTCACTCCAGTCTGTCCAAGGCCTTCATTGATATAAAAAGGTTTTCCATCATGGGTGTGCAAACCTTTGATCATATTCATTCTGACGAGCTTGCCCATTTTCACAAGATGGTAGGCTTTCGGGTAGCAAATCTGCCCGCCGTGAAAATGCCCTGAAAGCAAATAGTCAAAGTAAAATTCT
Organism: Neobacillus notoginsengisoli; assembly: GCF_003515685.1. Classification (GTDB taxonomy): domain Bacteria; phylum Bacillota; class Bacilli; order Bacillales; family Cytobacillaceae; genus Bacillus_D; species Bacillus_D notoginsengisoli. The sequence goes on from NZ_QWEG01000003.1 coordinate 152,110, forward strand.
TTCATATGCAGGACAAGGTTAGGGTCATGGGTTAATACAAGCTTTACTCCTTGATTAACGCTTGCATATGACGAACCGAGGTCGCTCCTTCGGGTGCTGAAATCATCAATTCCAATAATATTGACTGGAATCCCCTTTATGTTGATTTTCCTGTTTTCATTGCGAAGAATCGTGACCCCATGCTGCTCTAGGGTGTGAATCAGCTTTTGCAGATTTTCACCACGGAGGACATAATCATGGTTGCCAAGAACAGCATACATGCCATACTCCGCATTTAACTTCCGCAAAGCTTTTAAATAGGGAGGAAGCTTCGGAATAGTCCTCTTTCGGTCGAGGAAATCACCGGTTAACGCGATTAAGTCGATCTTCTCACCTTTAAGCTTTTCGTAAAGCTCGTCAGGGGAAATCGAAATATTCTCAAGATGAAGATCGGATAGTTGAAGAATGTTCAACACTTTATCTGATGAATCCTCACCAATCTTTATTTTGTTCACTAGAACGTCTTTCGTATTTTTATATGCACGGCTGAATGCCCAACCAAGTGCCATCAGGGCAAAAGCCAAAAAAAGAAATGTCATAACGTTTCACCCCCGTCCTTCATTATACAGGGAAATTGATACCTAACCCTATAGCAATTGATGGAACTCGTACCATAATGGCAGTCAGAGGTGTACACATGGAAGAAACAATACCGGCTAGAAAAATATTATTTATGCCATTTTTAAAAATCCCATCCGGCCATTACCAGGCTGCGAAGGCGATTATAGACGGAATTTATTTAGAAGATGAGGCGATACAGTGTGAAACCGTCGACATATTGTCTTACAGCCTCGGTCCTATCGAGCGAATCGTTTCCGGCGTTTATCTTGAATGGATTAAACGATTTCCTGGAATTTATAGCCGTGTTTATCGTATGAATGTTTATACGAACCTGGCAAAAACAAAACGGTTCAGGCTCTACGAAAGCATTTTCCTCCGTCACATCCGCCGGCTTCTGAACGAACAAAAGCCTAACTTCATTGTCTGTACCCACGGGCTGCCATCTTATCTTCTCAATCAGCTGAAGAAGAATGGAGAGGTTACAGTTCCCGTCATGAATGTGTATACAGACTTTTTTATTCATCAAGTGTGGGGGATAGAAACGATTGATTACCACCTAGTTCCGACAATGGAAGTGAAAAGTTTTTTACTTAACAGGGGAGTAAGGGAGGAGCGGATCTATCTAACGGGCATCCCAATTCATCCTAAAATTCCTAAAGCATTCGCTGACGGAACGAAAAGCCCCTCACTTCCACTTTCCGTACTTGTGACTGGCGGAAACCTTGGGGTAGGCTCAATTGAACAGCTTGTCTTATCGATCGGGAAGACTGGGCGTATTCATTATTCAGTCCTGTGCGGGAAGAATATTTCCCTTTTGCAAAAGATAAAAGCGATGCAAAACCCCCATGTTAAACCGCTTGGATACATAGAGTGCCGGGAGAAGATGAACAAACTGTACGAGGAGAATGATGCCGTTTTGACAAAGCCGGGAGGTGTCACGTTAAGCGAATGCCTGTTTAAACGGAAGCCGGTGTTTATTTATCATTCGCTTCCCGGGCAGGAGGAGATTAATTTGCAGGCACTTGAAAAGCATGGGCTCGTTGTCCCGCTGTATGCTCATACAACCAAAAGCTCAGCTATTGAGGAGAAAATTTTAGCATTTTTTAGCGATGAGAATGAGCAAAAGAATCATATGGAAAAACTCGAATCATATTTAATGATGATGACAAAAAGAGAGCCTTGGGAAATTGTGAGGGGGCTGCTGGGAGGGACAGTAAAAAACGGAGGCGGGCCGACACAATCCTAAAACAAGGACCTTTAGCTTTCTTCGCAATGCATATCGATCTGCACCTAAAAAGAGAATCTCCGCCCGCTCTCCATAACTCTTGAGTGGAAGCCTTTTTCATCTGAAATTCTACCTGTTAAATGTAAATTATACGGGTAGACGCTCCATTTTAATTTGTTCTTTTTGCAATCATTTCGATTTCAACATCCGCTCCAAGCGGCAGTCCTAAAACAGCTACACATGTTCTAGCAGGATATGGTTCGGAAAACATCGTTGCATATATTTCGTTCATTTCGGCAAAATGTTTCATATCCGTTAGAAAGACATTTACTTTTACGACATCATCTGGTGTGAGGCCGGCCGCTTCCAGTGCATTAAATAAATGCTCAAAGCACAGCTTTGTTTGGTCCCCGATGTTACTTGCCTTTTTGTCTTCTGCTATAGAATTCATTGCGGTTTGTCCTGAAAAGTAAACGAAATCACCTGCGTCTACCGCATGTGAATAAGGACCGGATGCTGATGCGCTTTTTGCTTGATACGTTCTTCTTGCCATTGTTCTTCCTCCTATGTATGTACGTTGTTGTTTTTCTCCACCTGCTTTAGTGACTAGGTAAGGTCTTTCACTTGACGGTGAAAATCCATTGTAGGCCATTCTACGAAATAAAACAAAGCAAAAACACTGCGGCAATAAGAGTTTAAGGTTATTATCGACGTTTTGTAAATTGACAGTCATAACCAGAATCGATATATTGGTTTTATGAGAACAATAAAAACGATTGAACGCCCACCCTTAAGGGATCAAGTGTATGAGGCATTAAAAAAAGCGATTGTTACATTGGAATTAGAACCAGGTCAACGGATTAAAGATAAAGACCTCGCCTTGGAATTTGGTGTTAGCAGAACACCTGTTAGGGAAGCGTTAAAAAAGCTTGAGGATGAAGGCCTTGTTGAATCATTGCCGGGTTCCCAAACCCGTATTACTGAAATTCAATTGGAGGAGGCGAAAAACGCATTTACAGTTGTTGCAGCCTTGCATGGATTAGCTGCACGCCTTGCAGTCCCGAACATGGCAGAAGAGGATGTTCAATTAATGGAAGAAAGCAACGGCCAATTAAAAAAGGCGTTAGAGAATAAAGATGTGTTACATGCGGTTGAAGCAGACGATCGATTTCACGAAGTTATTTTATCAGCTTCTGGAAATCATGAAATAGGATTGGCTTTAGAGCGCATCATGCCTAAAGTTCGTAGACTGGAATTTTCAAAATTCAGCTCGCTTGATGGAATGAAATCGATTGAGCAGCATAATAAAATCATTTCAGCCTGCCGGACCAAAAATCAAAACCTAGCCAGCTCTCTTGTTGAGGAGAATTGGCTAAGTTTAGGAAGGCTCCTTGTTGGAGATTCAGATTAAAACTTTTGTGGAGTATAACAGCCGTTATACTCTTTTTTTTAAAAAAAGTTGTCGAATGAACTGTTTAAGCAAAATGTGGTACGAGCCCAAGAGTTGTAATTAAGAGAAGAAGAGTAAAAGTAAAGAAAGTTGTTAGAATAGTTTAAATAATACGCAAAATAGTTTGACCGATTATTTAATATGCGATATATTGGTTTATAGGTAACGCCCAGTTTTCTTTTGCTCAATCACCCAAGAGAAACATGAAGGAATCTAACAATGGAGAATTGGCCAGTTAGAAAGTCGTGTTTATTGTAAATGTTTTAAATTTAAATTTAGGAGGAGAACAATGACTTTACTTACCACAAAGACTGAAAATGTTGATGTTCATGACTCTAAAGTTCTGGATTGGGCAAAGGATATTATTGATAAGAGTTCTTCTGCGAGGTTGATTCAGAGAGAAATTATTAATGCGGTTGATCGAAATGCGATTTGGAGAGGACAGGAGTGTTTAAACTTATTGGCTCCTGAAGCACCAACAAGCCCTACCGTCCGCCAATTATTAGCTTCAGAAGTGGGGACAAGGGCGGCGGAAGGCCACATAGGGCCGACACAAAGATGGTTTTCCGGAACGAAATATATCGATGAAATTGAATCTCTATGTGTTGAGCTTTTGAAAAAGGTATTTAACAGCAATTATGCGGATCATCGCCTTGTTGCCAGTATGATTGGAAATATGGCAGTCTATGCTGCTCTAACAAAGCCAGGGGACAATATTCTAACGATTGCCCAGCCATTTGGCGGCCATTCAAGCAACCGCTATGACGGGCCTGCAGGAATTCGCGGATTGAATATTTACGATGTTCCGATGGATCCTGTTGATTTGGTTGTGGATATAGATGAATTTGCAAAAGTAGCAAGAGAGGTAAAACCTAAGCTTGTTACCCTTGGAGCCTCAATGACGCTCTTCCCATTTCCATTAAAAGAAATGTCTGAGATTGTAAGTGAATGGGGAGGGAAAATCTTTTTTGATGGAGCTCATCAGCTAGGACTTATTGGAGGCGGACAATTTCAAGATCCATTAAATGAAGGGGCTTGTGTCATGACGGGCTCGGCCGGTAAAACGTTCAGCGGCCCTCAGAGCGGAATTATTGTTTGGAATGATCCAGAATTGACGAAGCCTATTTGCAATACGATTTTCCCGGCCCTTGCCGCAACGCATCAAGTAAACCGGGTTGCTGCATTAGCTGCTTCAGCTGCAGAATTTTTAGCATTCGGGAAAGAGTATATGGCACAAATTGTAGTGAACGCCAAGGCATTGGCTAAGGCATTGCATGATAGAGGTTTAACTGTGCTCGGCGCGCATAAAGGCTTTACGGAAACTCATCAAGTTATAGTTGATGTGAAACGTTTTGGCGGGGGCTTGGATGTGGCTCATAAATTGGCCGAAGCGAATATCATTACAAATAAGAATCTCATTCCGAGTGATAAACCTGAAGACTGGGATTACCCAAGCGGGCTGCGTATTGGAACAATTGAAATAACACGGTTAGGCATGAAGGAAGCTGAGATGGAAATCATCGCCGACTATATTGTCAGGGTCCTGGAAGGAAGGGACACGGCGGAAAATGTTCGCAAACGGGTAATTGAAATGCGCTCAGGCTATCAAAAAATTCATTATTGCTTTGACTAAAGCTTGAATCAACAACAATTTAAAAAAAAGAACCCTTGCGATTGCAAGGGTTTTTTAGCGTCCCAGAAAGGATTCGAACCTCCGACCTACAGTTTAGGAAACTGTTGCTCTATCCTACTGAGCTACTGGGACATGATAAAATTTAATATGAAGTTTCGTTAACACAAAGTGTTCGCAATATCCCACCCCTGCCTCAGGAAGTGAATTCAAGGTGCGGCTCGGCAGGTGCGCTGAAGAATATTCATGGAAGCTTATTCCGGCGTACTGAGCTACTGGGACATGATTAGAAAGTATTAAGCCTAACGTTATGGCACAAAAATTATTATAGCCTCTCTTATGCAAAACGTCAAATGAAATTTGAAGAATTTATAGTTATTTTTTTTTGAAAGATAGCTCTTGTGATTTTACACTAGAATCGCTGTTGGCTATAGCCATTTCACCAGCAAGTAAACAAAAAGGGGAAGGACTGGGAAAGGCAGTCCTTCAACGCTATTAGAAATAATTTTTGTACACTTCCGTATTCTGGCCGCAGACGGCACAATGGTATTCGATTTCCAATGAGTCCTCGAGGGCAAGATGCTCTGTTTCCTGCTTGCAATTTTCGCAGTACCTAATTTCTCTTTCACTTTCCATGATCCCGCCTCCTTTTAAAGTACTCATTACTGTTATCACCCATTTTCCAAAGATTAAACCATACATTTTGGAAACTCCAGCCGAATGCATGTACCCGCCTAAAAACTTTGTTATTTTTGGCATTTGCCCGGGTGGGACGGGTATTGTTACTGTATAATGAAAATAGGCAAAGAAAGGAGGTCAATGGATGGTAGATTTGGTACAAGTAAAACCAACACATAAACGCCTGACCAAGGTACAGGTTCTGGTGCGGGCTGTTGGAATATTCATCGGGGCTGTTCTGACAGCGGTAGGGCTGGAAATCTTTCTAGTCCCGAATAACGTTATTGATGGCGGTATTGTCGGTGTCTCCATCATGCTATCCCACGTAACAGGCACTAGCCTCGGTTTGTTTATTTTTATCCTCAACATTCCATTCTTTTATCTTGGGTACAAACAAATTGGCAAAACATTTGCCATATCCACGATTTTTGGAATCGCTGTTTTATCGGTCTTCACCGCACTTTTCCATCCAGTTCCCGCGTTCACGGATGATATCCTGCTTGCCTCAGTTTTTGGCGGCATGGCGCTCGGTATAGGGGTCGGACTTGTCATTCGTTACGGGGGAGCTTTGGATGGAACAGAAATCCTCGCCATTTTGATTACAAAAAAAACACCGTTTTCCGTTGGTGAGATTATTATGTTTTTCAATGTTTTCATTCTTGGTACCGCCGGATTTGTTTTCAGCTGGGACCGGGCCATGTATTCAATCCTTGCGTACGTTATCGCCTTCAAGACAATTGATGTCGTTGTCGAAGGCCTGGAAGAATCGAAATCAGCCTGGATCATCAGTGAACATTACCAAGAAATTGGCGACGCGATTCTTAACCGTCTTGGCCGGGGGGTTACTTATCTAGAAGGGGAGGGCGCTTACTCCGGTGATAATAAAAAAGTCATTTTCTGCGTCATTACCCGTTTGGAAGAAGCCAAGTTAAAAGACATTGTCCAGGGATACGACAGCACAGCGTTCCTCGCACTCGCCGATATCTCCGAAGTACGCGGCGGCCGTTTTAAAAAGAGGGATATCCATTAACCTAAAGGTCCTGTTTCAAGTGATTTTTTCTTTTGGAAAATAGCCAAAGCCAGCCTCGACATCACGAGGCTGGCTTATTTTATACTTCAACAGGTATACGTGCCATTTCTTTAGCGGCAGCGATGGCCCTGGTTTTCGCATCGGCAACAATTTCGGGCACTTTTTGCGGGAAGGCATCCAGGCCCTCAGCGATAACTGAATCAAGCACCTCAATCCCGAGGAAGCGAAGGGCGATTTTTAAATAACGGTCACCAGATTCAAGAGCTTCCATTGGCATCCCCGTATAAAGGCCGCCTCTCGTCTGGATATGGATTGCGGTTTTTCCAGTAAGCAATCCTTTCGGGCCGTTTGCAGTGTGGACGAATGTTTTTCCAGTGACAAAAAGATTGTCAAGGAAGGTTTTCAAAACCGCAGGAGAGCTTAAATTCCATAGGGGTGAAACGAATACATAATAATCATAGTCAATGAATTCATCTGCAAGCTTATGCATTTTAAGGATTTTCTCTTTTTCCGTTTCGGTCAACTCATCAAATGACTTTCCGTATCCGGCCAGTTTTCCGCGGGCTGAAATCAGGTCCGCATCCATCCGGGCCATATCAAAATCAAACAAATCGATTTTCAGGATTTCGGTATCAGGCTGGGATGCTAGGAAGGAGGCAAGAAACGCCTCGCCAATTTGCATCCCTTTAGATTTCCCGGCACCTTTGGGGTTTGCAGAAATGTAAAGTAATTTTGCCATCATCAACCATCCATTCTATACTAATTTTCCCATCTCCATTATAATGGATTCCTTTTGCTCAATGATGAGCAAATCATGACGATTGCGTGACCTATTTTTATCAATTTGGCGAAAATTATACTTTTTTAGAGGGAAAAATTGTATAATAAGGTTAGATGAAAATCATTTTATGATTTATAGACAACGGATTGTTTATATCATAAAAAGAGGTGAATTTATGCTGATCTGGATTATTCTTATCTTTTCGGCTGTGCTGATCGGAGTTGGTTTCCTGGCTGATTGGTGGTACAAGAAAAATGGAATTCAGGTAACAGATCCAAAGGAAAATGAAGCGAATGTGAGTGGAATGGAAAGGGCTTATGTGGAGTCGCATATGAATCATATGCGAGATGAAATGAACAGCCACGGAATGTAGAAATTCCCCCGGTAAACGCAACCGGGGGAATTTTTATTCTTCGATTTTCACTAAATGATATCCGTGTTTTCGCCATAAATATTTAATTCCTTGTTTATAAGACTGAAACGTTTTAACACCGAGGTCAATCCTGTTTTGGACAATGGCTTTGGCCAAATCCGGGCGAATTCCAATATAAATTGGTTCGACTCCCATTAAATGAAGGGATTTAACCATAAGCTTCAGCCTGTAGGCAATCGTTGGATCGAATTCACTCGTGACGCCTGTAAAATCAAATAGGACAGATTCTTTATCGTATTCGGAGCAGTAGGCGAGGACTTTATTTTCCATCCTGGCAACCCGATCGCCGTTTAATTTACCGAGTATCGGCACAAGGATCATATTATCGAGAGTCATTGGAATAACTGGAATGTCCAGTTCTGCTAAGAGCTCCTGGCCTTCTTTTAATGCAGCCTCATATTCTGTGACATCTTTCCATGTTAGAAGAAACCCGATTGGAACGCCATTATCGCCCTCCAGTCTATCCACGACAATTTGTGCTGTAAAAGTCTTAAACAAAGTTATCTGGGCTGAATGGGGAAAAGGTCCATTTCTAAGAATTTCGGTCTGCCTATCACCATGAAACCGAAACAAGCTTTGGCCAATAAATGCATCGGGGTTTTCAATACCTACGTAAGGACCAATTTTTTGGAGCAGACTTTTCGCACAATCGTTAATATAAACAATTTCAAAAGCCGCGTTAGCAATCAAAATATTTTCTCTAATCTTATTTAATAATTGATGTGTATTGTAATCGGCCAAGAAACGATGTGGCATTGAATCCCCCCTTTGGCTTGTCTGTTTTTTTAAAGTATACAGTAGAATACCAGCATTAACAATTGGGAAAAGAGGTTAATCATGGAAGATTCCAAGGTAAAAGCATTTTGGTTATTGTTATAATAGTTCCATAAGTTTAAATTCATTTTTCAAATAAAGGCGGAGTTGTTATGTCAGAAAAATTATTTTATCAAAACCCTTATCTCACAAAATTCACTTCTTCACTTGTCAAGCAGGAGCAAGATGAAAGAGGAAACTGGATTGCTGTTTTGAGAGAAACGGCTTTCTACCCGACAGGGGGTGGCCAGCCTCATGACACCGGCACATTGAATGGAGTCAAAGTGATTGGAGTCGAGGAGGAAGATGGCGAAGTCCGCCACTTTCTGGATGAGAGGATTGAGGGAGCAGAAATCAGTATTCACGGGGAAATCGACTGGGACAGACGGTTTGATCATATGCAGCAGCATACCGGCCAACATATCCTCTCAGCCGCCTTCGACAATTTATTTGGATACAAAACGGTCGGGTTCCATCTTGGCCGGGAAGAATCGACGATTGACCTTGAAACAACAGGTCTTGAGGAATCACAAATCCTTGAAGCAGAAAAGATAGCAAACCGAATCGTGCTCGAAAATCGTCCAATCGAAACGAGATGGGTGACAAAAGAAGAAGCAACACTTCTCCCATTACGAAAACAATTATCTGTCAATGAAGACATCCGCCTAGTCATCATCCCGGATTTCGACTACAACGGGTGTGGAGGCACACACCCATCCTCAACTGGACAAGCGGGGTTGATAAAGGTGCTTGGGACGGAAAAAGAGAAGAAAAAAACGCGAGTCACTTTTACTGCTGGTGAAAGGTCCTTTGAACAGTTTTCAAAAAAACAGCAGGTTGTTGCAAAATTAACTCCGCTCCTTAATGCTCCACAGGAGGGATTGGAAAAGGCAGTACTTCGTCTTTTAGAGGCAAAAGAGCAGCTGGAAAAACAGCTTGAGGAAGTGAAGGATACGTTGATTGAATTCGAAGCAAAAGAATTACGGGCGAAGTCGAAGAAAGACGAATATACTGTGGCCGCGGTGTTTAAAGAAAGGCCGATTCAGGAAATGCAGAAACTTGCGCGCTTGGTCGTGAATGATGAAATCGAATCCAGGGTTATTTTTGTATCAGAAACCGACAGAAAACTGCAAATCGTATGTGCAAAAGGGAAAGTTGCGGAAGGGAATATGAAAGAATTGCTTGGCAAAACTCTCCTCAAAATAAACGGCAGGGGAGGCGGGAGTGAATTTTTTGCCCAGGGAGGCGGAGAAGCCGTAGTTGGCGGCCAAAAGCTGCTTGAAGAAATGTTTGAAAACATATAAGAAAAAGGCGCCTGTCAAGTGACAGGCGCCTTTTTTCGCGTATTGAGGCGGAGAACCATGCGCCACATTCGCATGTTCCTGAAAGGAGTGTTCCCCGACTTACACAATTCAGCTCATCGCTCAATTAGTCTACCACGGAAGCTGCCGGAATACAAGCAGGAAATTAGCACCAAAAACCTGAACGCTATTAGCGGCCATCAAGCATATTGAAAAGTCCTTTTGCCAGGCTTCCTTCATCCTTGGCACCGCTGCTCTGCGGCATTGCTGCAAAGACGCGGCTCGCCAAACGGCTGAAAGGGAGTGACTGGACCCAAACAGAGCCTGGTCCCCTCAATGTAGCAAAGAAGAGTCCCTCACCGCCAAAAAGCGCGGTTTTTACGCCCTTAACGAATTCGATATCATAATCTACTCCTGAGGTCATCGCAACAAGACACCCAGTGTCAACTCTTAGCACTTCACCAGGCTGAAGGTCCTTTTTATGTATCGTTCCCCCGGCGTGGACAAAAGCCATTCCGTCACCTTCAAGCTTTTGCATGATGAAGCCTTCTCCGCCAAAGAATCCGGCGCCAATCCTCCGTTGGAATTCAATCCCGATCGTAACGCCTTTAGCTGCTGCAAGGAATGCATCCTTTTGGCAGATAATCCTCCCGCCAAGTTCGCTCAAATCCATTGGGATAATTTTGCCGGGATAAGGGGAGGCAAAGGAAACATGGCGCTTTCCGGTCCCCACATTGGTGAATGTTGTCATAAATAGGCTTTCCCCTGTCAGTATTCGCTTACCTGCGGAAAAAAGCTTGTCCATTAATCCGCCGCCGGCTGAAGCACCGTCCCCAAAAATGGTTTCCATCGAAATGCCATCTTCCATCATCATCAGGCCGCCAGCTTCTGCAATCACGGTTTCTCGGGGATCGAGTTCGACTTCTACAAACTGCATATCATCCCCGTAAATCTTGTAATCAATTTCGTGGTTATTCATGTAAATTTCCCTCCTTAAAAAATTTCCTTTTTTCAAGTATAATCGAAATTGTGAGTAAATGGTTCAGATTTCATATGATTAAGCGGAAAAATATTCCTGTGTCAATCTTTATAGGAAACAGGGTACACGTACATAGACTGTTCGTTTTGCGTGAGTGAATCTCTGGGAGGGGATAAATAATGTCCATTAGATTAAAAACCGGTTTACTGGCAGATACAGAGACAACCGGCTTAAAACCAGGTTCAGATGAAATCTTTGAACTTGGTCTGATCTTGTTTTCTTATAATGAAGAAACAGGAGAAATTGTCGATACACTTGAAGAAGCAGAATTTTTAAGGGAGCCGCTTTCAGCAGCAGCACTCAGAAATTACCCCGGTGCATATAGAGTCCATGGAATCCCATTCGATCACGTTGCCGGAAAGGTATTTGATGACAGTAAAATAAAAAAGATGTTCAGCTACTCTGATACAATCCTTGCGCACAACGCTTCATTTGACAGAAGTTTTCTTTATCACATGTATCCTGAAGTAAATGATTTAAAGTGGTACTGTACGATGAGGAATATCCCATGGAAAAAGTACGGGTTTCAGAGCGGAAGCCTTCTTTCCCTCCTGAAAGCACATGGCATTTCAGGAACCCAGCAGCATAGGGCAATGGATGATATTATCCAGCTAATGGCATTGTTAAAACAGCCAAATCATGAAGGATTTCCATACTTAAGGGAAGTCATGCAGAAAAAGCCAATGAAGAAATATGAACCTTCCGCCCGGGCATCCGGTTACAGGAACTGGCAATCGTCCAAACCGATGAAAACCGTCCCCTTTGAGCAAAATTAAAGCAAGGAGGGAATACGATGCCAAGAGGAAAGGAATTAGAACAGCTGCCAATGTCGACGGTCGCACCTGGTGCCGGTAAAGATAGGGGTCCGTTTGCCAGGGACTCTTTAACGGGAATAAACGGAAATGAACAACCTCGTCCATCATCCATCAAGGGCGGGAAAACTGGAAAATAAAAAACAGCCCTGCCTTAAGAAGGCGGGGCATACTCTTACTGTTCTTTCAGTTCCTTTATATCAATGACTGTCCTTTCCTCAAGCGGACCTCTTAAATGGACTGTTGCCATTTGGCCATCTTCATGGAGACCATCGATCCAAACGGAAGCGCCGTTATACGTTACCTCAATGTCGGCAGAGGATGAAAGGATTTGCCTGACTCGGTTTACGTCCATTGTTAATCCTCCTTTTTATATGTAATCTATGTTATTTTTCTCATTGCAAAAAAATATATCCTATAATAATGTGTTTTTTCCTTCAACTGTTCGGCGAATGATTTCTTTTCAGTTTTTCATTGATGGAAAAAAAGCCTTGAGAACCACTTCTTTTTACCCATGTTTCTTCTATTATATATGTCGGTTTGAATGCGCTGTCATTCATGAGTGTTATACCTAAATAATTCAGCCAATTCTTTCCCTTTTGAGCTGATATTCCTTTTTGCTTTTTTGTTTTGGCTTATGGAGGTATACTATATATTCAGGCATTGCGAAGCAAAAGCTCCAAACAGCAAAACTAGTTGAAAAGTTAAAAGGGCTTTAAAGTATGATAAAAGACCCTCCTATATCGCAAGCAACCATGCTATGCTAACGATAATTGGTTTTAAAGTATCTCAAATTGGGGTATTTATATGCAACCGATCTAGACACCTCATGTTCATTGCTTCTGCGCTACTAGGACCTTTCTGTTATTCCTTTTTTCATGTTGCATGAAAAGAAGCTAGCAAATAAACATTTAATGATTGAAAATCATACACCACTAAAAGGAGGAAGCAACTTGGGAAAATGCAATCTTGATCACTCACTTGAGGATGTTTTAAAAAAATTTGAAACCCAAAAGGACTTTTTACCGTCTAATATACGTGAAGGTTTTTTGGCCAGGCTTGGGTCCAGCCGGAATCAGGAAACGTTGAATGAAATTTTTCACCTGCTAAAAAAATATGATCTTGCAACCGAGGAAGAAAGGGCGGCAAGGGATAGCGAACTTGAGCGCATTTTGTTGGAAAAAGAATGAAAAGGACGTTAAATATCGGTGGTTATCGCCATTAAATGGCATTGTTCATGTTTTCACTTTTCCCGGTAATGTGTTATAGTAGTCTAGGTTCGTTTACCTGTCTTTTTCGGTAAGTGAGAGGAGAATCTACATGATGCAAAGAAAACTTACAGGAGACTGGAAGAACAAAAAATATTCTTTTTTCTTCCTGGCAGTCATCCTCTTTTGGCTAAAAACGTATTTTGCCTATCAAATTGAATTTAAACTTGGGATTGATAACAGCTTGCAGAAATTCCTTCTGTTCATCAATCCAGTCAGTTCCGCACTGCTCTTTTTCGGGCTTGCTCTTTTATTCCGCAAAAAGATCCAGTTTACACTGATTACAATCATTAACTTCATTCTTTCGTTTTTGCTATACGCAAATATTGTGTACTACAGGTTCTTTAATGATTTCATTACGATCCCTGTATTGATGCAGACAAAAACGAATGCCGGGCAGCTCGGTGACAGTGCGCTGTCACTCATGTCGTTCTCGGATATTTTTTATTTCACAGACACGATCTTGCTTGCTGTCCTTGCAGTAAAAGCATTTGGTAAGTTTAGAGACACTGGAAGGCGTTCGTTCCGCCTGGCCATGCTTTTTGCGGTTACAGTTTTTCTCTTTAACCTCGGGCTAGCTGAAAAAGACCGCCCTCAGCTGCTTAGCCGCTCTTTTGACCGTGCTTACCTTGTGAAATACCTTGGAGTTAATAACTTTACCATTTATGATGCGGTCCAAAACATTAAATCATCAAGTCAGCGCGCACTTGCTGACAGCAGTGACATTACCGAAATCGAAAACTACAGGAACGCGAACTACTCCGAGCCAAATCCGAAATATTTCGGCAAGGCTAAGGGCATGAATGTCGTTTATATTTCACTTGAGTCATTGCAGAGCTTTATCATTGACTATAAGTTGGATGGGCAGGAAGTGACACCATTCCTGAATTCCCTGGTCAAGGACCCGAACACATTTTACTTTGGAAATGTATTCCACCAGACAGGGCAGGGAAAGACTTCCGATGCTGAATTCTTGATGGAAAATTCACTTTATCCAATGTCCCAAGGCGCTGTCTTTATTAACAAAGCACAAAATACGTTCCATGCAACGCCAGCGATTTTGAAAGGCCATGGTTATACTTCCGCGGTATTCCACGGAAACTATAAAACCTTCTGGAACAGGAACGTCATGTACAAGGCGCTCGGATATGACAAATTCTTCGATGCTGAATACTACACAATGAAAGATGAAGAGACGAAAAACTATGGAATGAAGGATAAACCATTCTTTAAAGAGTCCATTCCATTGCTTGCAAGCTTAAAGCAGCCGTTTTACACAAAATTCATTACGCTTTCCAACCATTTTCCTTTCGAAATGGATGAAGGCGATACGGTATTTCCAAAGGGTACAACCGGCAATGATGTAGTGGACCACTACTTCCAATCTGCCAACTACATGGACGAAGCCATTGAACAATTCTTCAATGATCTAAAGGCAAGCGGGCTTTATGACAATACAATGATCGTCATGTACGGAGATCACTACGGCATTTCTGAAAATCATAACAAGGCGATGAGCCAAGTCATGGGAGAGGAAATTACACCATTTGTCAACGCCCAACTGCAAAGGGTACCTGTATTCATCCACGTCCCAGGAGTCAAAGCCGAAAAGGTTGATAAATTCGGCGGACAAATCGATGTAAGGCCGACTGCCCTGCATCTGCTAGGAATCGATACGAAAGATTTCCTTGAGTTTGGCTCAGACCTTCTGTCACCAAATCACCACGAAGTTGTTGGATTTAGAAATGGTGATTTCGTGTCACCTGAAGTAACACAGGTAAATGAGAAATGTTACGATTCAGCAACAGGAGAACTGGTCGACGACGAAGCGATTTGCACTGAGAAAGCGGAGCGAATTAAAACCGAGCTCGAAATGTCCGATGAAATTGTCTTGAAGGACCTTTTGAGATTCTATACTCCTGACGACTATACTCCAATCGACCCGAAGGATTACGAATATATTAAAACAGATGGTCCAGTAGTGGATACACAGGAATAAGACTAGGGAGCGAAGAATTGAATTCTTCGCTCTTTTTTTATTCTCCTATGTTAAAATAAAAGAACATACATTCGGATAGGAGGCTTAGGATGGAGACGGTCAAAATACCTGCGAGAGCTCTTGCGGAATACGTTTATAAGAGTGGCAGCTTGGAATCGGGGTTTAAAACAGCTGCCTCCATGACTGAAGGAACAAAAGCCCATCAACATATTCAGACTCAATATAAGGAAGGGGACCAAAAGGAAGTTCCGCTTAGTTTAGTGGTGCAAGTTGAGGGAATCAATTTCCTTCTCGAGGGAAGGTGCGACGGCCTGCTGCAAGAAGACTCAATAACAGTTATTGATGAAATCAAATCCACTTCTGGCAGCCTCGATCACATAGAAGCCGATTCCTATCCTGTCCATTGGGCTCAGGCAAAGTGCTATGCATACATGACGGCTGTGAAGAATGACCTAGAATTTATCAATGTCAGGCTTACTTATGTTCAAAGAGATACTTACTTGAAAAAACACTTCACATTATCTTTTTCCAAATTAGAGTTGGAGGAAAATGTACTCCGTATGCTAGAGGTTTATGCGCCTTTTGCAAAAATGAAGCTTCATCAAAAACGGCTTAGAACTGAGAGTGCCAAGTCACTTGAGTTTCCTTTTACAAGCTTCAGGCCCGGGCAAAAATTGCTTGCTGGCTCCGTTTTTCGTTCCATTCGGGAGGGAGACGGAAATTTGTATGTGAATGCACCAACTGGAATCGGAAAGACAATTTCCACTCTCTACCCGGCCATAAAAGCTATAGGGGAAGAATACATAGAACATATTTTTTATATTACAGCTAGAACGACAACGCGGAAAGCTGCTGAGGAGGCTATTAGCCTTATGATTCAAGACGGCCTGCATGTTTCATCCGTGACATTGACTGCCAAAGAAAAAATCTGTTTTAAAGAACAAGGGTGCTGTCCAGGTGAAGGCTGTTTATACGCAGAAGGATATTATGACAGGATTAACGAAGCGATTCTTGATATAAAGGAAAATGAAAAATTGATGAAACGGGAAGTCATTGAGGAATATGCGAGAAAACATCGTTTATGCCCTTTTGAGTTTTCACTTGATCTTGCTTACTTATCAGATATTATTATTTGTGATTACAACTATATTTATGACCCGCGCATTTCTCTGAAAAGGCTCGTGGATGAAAAAAAGAAAAAATCAGTCCTTCTAGTTGATGAAGCTCATAACCTCCCTGACCGGGCCAGGGAAATGTTTTCGGCTTCACTCAGTAAGAAAACTTTCCTTCAATTGAAAAGAACGTATCAAAAAACAAATCCTGTCCTATCTAAAGCAGCTTCCTTAGTTAATAAGTTCTTCATCGATGCAAAAAAAATGGCGATAGGAAATCAAGAAATTCTTTTCGGAGAGATACCAGAAACACTGACTGAAGTGATTAAAGGATTTAGTGAACAAGCAGAGAACGAGATTTTATCGAATGTACAGAACGCTGACGAACTTCTTGAAGCCTACTATGCCAGCCAGAATTTTTTGAAAGCAGCGAGTTTATTCAATAAATGTTTCAAACTGTATGGGCACTTTGAGAAAGGGGATATGATTGTAAAAATCTTTTGCCTCGATCCATCAGAGTTTGTAAAAAAAGCAGGGAAGGGCTATCGAACAAAAGTCTTCTTTTCGGCAACACTTGTACCAAAGGATTATTTTATGGAAATGCTCGGCTCTGAAGATGAAGATCGTTTCGTTTCCATTCCGTCACCTTTCCATAAAGAACAAATAGACATGTTCATTAGCCCATTATCGACAAGATACCGTGACAGGGAGTCCTCCTATAGCCTGATAGCCGAAACAATTCAACTGTTAGTGAAAGAACGGCCGGGCAACTTTTTTTGCTTTTTTCCGTCCTATTTGTTTATGGAAAAAGTCCACAGCTTATTTTGTGAGGAGGAAGGTGTGACTGTTATGATGCAGACTTCCCAGATGAGCGAAGAAGAACGCGACTCTTTTCTTTCGCATTTCAAGGCAAGATCGAAAAGAAGTTTGGTAGGATTTGCAGTAATGGGAGGGATCTTTTCCGAAGGAGTTGATCTTCCTGGAGACAGGCTTACAGGAGTTATCATTACAGGAGTCGGGCTGCCCCAAATTTCGTTTGAACGAGATTTGCTAAAGGGATATTATTCTGCGGCAGGAAGACCAGGTTATGACTATGCCTATACTTTTCCGGGCATGAATAAAGTCTTACAGGCAGGCGGCAGGCTCATCCGATCCGAAGAGGACTGCGGCACAATTCTGCTCATCGATGACCGTTTTTTGCAAAATAAATACCTGGCCCTATTTCCTGAAGAGTGGAGAGAGTTTACGATCATTTGAAAATTTTATACAAAAGGGGCTGGCGCCAATACAGGCTGCCAGCCTCTTTCATTGGAAAGCATTTAATCTTTCCTGAATCCTTCTTCGGCCATGTATTCCTCGACTTCACGGTATGTTCCAAAGCTTTCCTCAAGGTTCACACCGTAGTAAACGTTCCAAAGTTCATCCTCGTTTACAACCTTCAGCACGGTATCATTTTTGCCCAGCCAGCGTTCCGGTGCCCCCTGGTCATCAGATATGATTGTCTCGGGCTTTGTTTCGGACAGCTGGGAAATGGATTTTCTAATGATCGTCTGCAATTCCTCGGCAGTAAAGTCCCTTATGTTCACCAAGCCCCTGTCATCCGTTTCGTAACCAGTCAATCCCGCTCCGTATACAAAACCATTCCCGTTTGGATGCAGGTGATAGACGACATTCTTTTTGTCCGTGACGCTTTCTTCGAATTGAAAATTCACACGGCCGAGCGAAACATTCTTTCTTGTAAGTTCTTCGAACGCTTCAATAATTTTAAGTTTTTCTTCAAAGGATAACATATGTGCCTCCACATCATTCAATATCATCTAAGTATAGCAAGACCGGCATAGCAGAGCAAATAGCTTTTTCCATAATGGATAGAATATGAACAATCAAACAAACCTAAACCGTGAATGATGACAGGACAAGCTGGGTATTAGATAAAAAGAGTGAAGAATTGGAGGTTAGACAATGAAAAACAAAGCAGAAAACAGATTCATCCCAATGACGAGTATTGACAGCGGCATTGGCCAACAGGTGATAAGTGACTTGTATTACTTCCCCTTTCAGATTGTCAATGTCGTATTCTACGGCCAGCCTGGCGAAGGGAATGATTGGGTCTTGATTGATGCCGGTATGCCAAGATCCGGCGATAATATTATCAAAGAGGCCGAAGAGCGTTTTGGCAAAAACAATCCACCAAAAGCACTTATTCTCACACACGGTCATTTTGATCATATAGGCGGCATTACGGAATTAATAGAGAAGTGGAAAATGCCAGTTTACGCACACGAATTGGAATTGCCGTTCTTACAGGGTGAGCAGGATTATCCTGAGCCGGACCCAACGGTTGAAGGAGGGCTGCTCGCCAAAATTTCGCCGTATTATCCAAACGAAGCAATCGTTGTTGAGGGTGATCTTCGGGCTTTACCGATGGACGGTTCAGTTCCGTTTATGGAAGGCTGGAAGTGGATTCATACCCCTGGACATACTCAAGGCCATGTATCCCTTTATCGTGAGTCGGACGGTGCTCTAATCGCCGGGGATGCGTTTGTCACGGTAAAACAGGAATCCCTTTATAAAGTATTTACTCAAGAACAAGAAATTAGCGGACCGCCAAGGTATCTAACCCCAGATTGGGAAGCCGCCAGAACGTCGGTCGAAAAACTGGCGTCGCTGCATCCAACCATCGCCATTACCGGTCACGGCAGGCCAATGGAAGGGGAAACCTTGCGAGAAAATTTACAAATGCTCGTTGAAAAATTTGACGAAATCGCCATCCCTGACTACGGAAAATTCGTCGACGGGAAGAAGGATTAATAAAATGAGGCAGCCATCACTTCTATGGCTGCCTCTTCATATTCAAAGTCCGTTGCTAAGCTTAAACAAATAACGGATGATCACTTCCAACCCTTTGTCAAAATTCTCCAAGTTAAAGTGTTCATTTGGCGCGTGAAAATTTTCATTCGAAAGGCCAAAGCCCATCATGACCACCGGAATTGAAAGGATTTCGCTGAACGCGGCCACTATTGGAATCGAACCACCGCCTCGAACATATGCGGTCGGAACCCCATAAACTTCTTCATATGCTTGTCCCGCAGTCTGAATGGCGGGATGATCGAAAGGTGTAATGAAAGGAGCCCCTTTATCGAATTGGGAAACAGAAACCGTAACACCAGCCGGAGCCGCCTTTTTAACATGCTCCTCGAGGAGGTCGGCTATTTCCTGGGGATCCTGGTCGGGAACGAGCCGGCAGGTGATTTTGGCATGGGCTTCAGACGGAATGACCGTTTTGATTCCTTCGCCCTGGAATCCCCCATAAATGCCATTCACTTCAAGGGTAGGCCTTGCCCACATTCGTTCTAGTGCAGTAAAGCCTTCTTCACCATGGAGATCCGGAACGCCAAGTTGCGTTTTTAGATTTTCCTCACTTTGCCCCAAGCTTGCAAATTCTGCCCGTTCTTCTTCTGTCAATTTTCTCACCTTGTCATAAAATCCTTCAACAGTGATGACTCCGTTGTCCGCGCGCATTGTTGAGAGAATTTCTACAAGGGCATGAATCGGATTTTGCACAGCGCCTCCGTACAGTCCTGAGTGAAGGTCACTGGCCGCTCCCCTGACATCAATCTGAATGCCGCAAAGGCCGCGCAGCCCATAGACAATGGCAGGTTTCCCACGTTCAAGAAGGGTTGTATCGGAAATAACCAAAACATCCGCTTTAAGAAGCTCTTTATTTTTTTCAACAAATGAAGGAAGAGTCGGGCTTCCGATTTCCTCTTCTCCTTCAATAAGGAACTTGATGTTCACTGGCAACGTGTCGCGCGTTTTTAAAATGGTTTCAACAGCTTTCAAATGCATAAAAACCTGGCCCTTGTCATCACTGGCGCCGCGCGCATAAAGTTTATTATCGCGTATTTCAGCCTCAAAAGGAGGGCTCTCCCACAGCTCAACCGGATCCACTGGCTGCACATCATAGTGTCCATAAACGAGGACAGTCGGTTTGCCTTCTGCTTTCATCCATTCACCGTAGACGATGGGATGACCTTTCCCTGTAAAAATATCAACACGATCCAATCCAATGTCCTTCATCATTTCTGCAGTCCAATGTGCTGCCTTCCTCATTTCAACCTTATACGATGGCAGGGCGGAAATGCTTGGAATCGCTAAAAACTTTTTTAATTCAGTAAGTTGCTTCTCCCTGTTATGTAGTAAATAGTCCCGAAGCTGCTGATCCATGAATTCTCCCCCTTATGGTTCTTCAATTACTATTTCTATTCCGTAAACACTAATTCCTTTTTTCTTTCAAAATAACATCCTTTACACTTGCGAAGAAAAATTTTCTACAAAAAGATTGAGTCTTTTCTTACAAAAGTGTAAAATTACACTACAGGATGTAAATTTTGGAATTATTACCATCTTTACAATAAAATTAAGCTCTTATAGGGGGAAATGAAATGGAACCTCATTTCAGAAGTGAAGCCAGAAGGATCTTCAGGCGCGAACTATTTAATATGAAAGAGGAGGGATATTTACCTTCCGACGTTGTGGATGAAGTTGCGAAAGCGCATGTTCATTACCACCAGGATCTTCTCGCTGAGGACCGGAAAAGAGAGGCAGCCCGTGTGGCCGAACGGAAACAGCAAATTCCAATCCAAAACCCTCAAACTGTCAAGGCTGCCGCGCCAGTGCAAAGACCGCCAGTCCCAATTAAGCCAAAAAGGATATTAACAAGTGAACAAATCAGGGAGCGGAACATCTCCTGGCTGCTGAATATTGGGGTCATATTTCTTCTGATTGGCGGTTTGTTTGTTGCCACAAGCAATTGGGAAACAATGACGCCCGTAATGAAAAGCAGTTCAATCGCACTTGTTTCACTTCTGTTTTATGGCTTTGCGTACTTGTCTGTAAAAGTTCTTAAAATAGAAAAGACTGCTTTCGCCTTCATCGTGTTGGGGAGTTTATTCCTGCCAATTTACGTCCTTTCACTAGGCTGGTTTGGGCTGCTCGGCCCATACTTGTCAGTAAACGGGGAAGGCCGCTATTTACTCGGCTTTTCAGGGAGTATCCTGCCAGCGTGTGCATATGCTTTTTTTGCAAGTAAATTGAAATCTCGATTGTTCGTTTGGTTTACGTTTATTGCAACATCGGTTGGAACAGGGTTTTTATTAGCAGCCTTGGACATGCCAATTGATTATTTTTACCTCGGTATCATGGCCTATAATGCAGTGATCATTTTCCTATTCTTCAAAGTGAGGGGCCGGGAGCCGTTTCGATTATTTGCAAAAGAATTTCCTGTTTTCATCCAAGCGAATCTTGTCATTTCCACACTGCTACTGTTATTTTTCTTCGACAACCAACTTGTTTATAGCTTTAATTTGCTGCTTACAGCTGTCATTTATTTATCAATGATGTATGTTAGCGGAAGAAAGGAATACCACTTTATTTTTAGCGCAATGCTAGTGTATGGTGCATACCAGTTGATCGAAAATTCCTTCCTTGAATCGGGCAGTGCCATATTTTATGCTCTTCTCGCATTCGGGTTTGTGCTTGTTCCAAAAGCCTTAAAAGGTAATTTGCTGCTCGAACGGGCATTTCGTTTAACGAGCGCCGCCATATCGGTTCTAGCCTTTCTCTACATTACGATTGAGGGAATCTCGCTCCGTTCTGGTGAGCCATCATTTATCCTGGTTATTGCATACTTGATTATAGCTGGCAATTTCCTTTATTTAACTCATGCTGAAAAAGAGAGGCTGTTTCCGTATTTAAGCGCGCTTTTCCTTGGAACGGCCGTACACGAGGCAATTGCTTTATTCTCAAAACACGTTTATCCACTTAGTCAGCAGACCGCCATTTTTACGGCTGGCCTAATGGTATTCTTTCTCATTGGTTTTATGCGAGCAAATAGAACGATAGCTCCTTTAAAGAATCCTTCGAGAGACCTTGGGCTTGCGACAATGCTTCTGGCGGTCGTGTTGACACAAGGAGTACAAAATTGGTTCGAGCTTGGGATTATGCTGGCTATTCTCGCTGCCGCTGCCCTGGCCGTTACTTTTGCCGAAAAAAGATTTACACTTCAAAAAATGGCTGTGTGGGCAGTCCCGGTTTCGCTCGGGCTTTCAGTACTGGCATTTGGCCAAGAGGCTGGTTTAATTTGGCCTGTGATCTGGGAGAAATATAGCCATCCAGTCTATTTTTCGACAGGCGGCGTACTCCTGCTTGCTCTAACCGCCCTATGGAGGAAGCGGGGCAGCATGGAACTTACCGGATCATTTTTTTACACAGGGCAATTGTTCTATACTCTAGGATTGCTCTTATCCGCTATAGGAGAGTGTGACCCAGTCATCGTCCGGCCTGTACTTGTATTTGGGGCATTGGCTGTTTATTGGCTATTATATAGAACACACAGGCTGAATGCCGTTGCTTTTTTGCTAAGCGCCGTTTCACTAGGTTTTTATTATTCAATCATGTCTTCCGCATCCAACCTCATGCACCTAAGTGGTTTTGCAAAAACAATTCTTATTCCAGGAGGCGCTGCATTCCTTTTATTGCTCGCACTTGGTTTTAAAAGAAGGGACGGCCTTTTATTTCAGAGTTTTGCCTGGACTGGGCATACTGTTCTTCCGGCTGCATTGATGCTAGTATGGGCAGCCTATCCGGATTGGTGCATTTACAGCCTTGCAGTGGCCGTTGCCATTTACGGCGTAAGCAGCTCGATTGCCAAAGAGGATTGGAAGGAAATTGTGTTTATGTATGCTGCCTTTACTTCGGGTTATTTATCTTTAAGTAAAGGATTTGAACTTGCATGGTCGGAAATAACAGCCGTTTATGCGTTTCCGGTAACGAGCCTTATGGTCCTGATTGTTTGGTTCGCGTTAAAGGGAAATCTGAAAAAATGGGCTGCATATTATTTTACAGCTTTTTCAATGCTAGGCATCGCTTTCCTTACATTTACTTACCCTTTTACAATGTTTCCGTATGCAGTCACAATCCTATACGCCGCGGGAACCTTGGTCTTTTTGCATAAGATGAAATGGGATCTGCTCGGCATCGTTCCAATATCGTTTGTCATTTTTGCAACGATGGAATACTTGACAGGGGCTCGTTTCACGAAAGAAGCAGCTTTGGCACTGTATGGTACTCTTGGCCTTATCCATCTTTTCACTGGAAAATTTGTTTATCGCCAACTTGCAAAACTTACAAGCCAGATTGAGAACTCAATTATTGATTGGTATACCATTGCTTCGCTATTCTTTTTCGGCTCAATGTATGCTTTTAATGATTCATCCATTTGGTTTGCACCACTGCCGGGTTTGCTGCTATCGTTTGCAATTTGGCTTCAGCGTGACAGGGTTGGGACAAAGGCGGGGTTCTTTCTTCCAATCGGTGCAGGAGCGTTTCTGCTTCAACCATATTATGAAGTGATTGGACATCTGGATATTCCGTCCTTATTCGAGATGGAAGCAGTTGTTCTTCCATTCGTAGCACTTGTAATTTTTCTAAGGAAATCGTTGAAAGGACGCTACACGAATCTGACTGGAAAGCTTCAGTGGGCTGTACTCGTTTTTACAGCACTGGTCCTCATCCAGGACGGCCTACAGAGCAATACGATTTATGATGCTCTGCTACTTGGAACCCTTTCACTTATTTCAATGCTTGCTGGAATGTTCCTGCGCATAAAGTCTTATTTCTTCACTGGCGCTGGAGTCCTGTTGCTAAATCTCTTCCTGCAGACACGACCGTTCTGGGGCAATCTGCCTTGGTGGGGCTATCTTCTTGCCGTTGGGTCGCTTTTGATCGGAATCGCTAGCTATAACGAGTGGAAGAAAACAAACCAGGGAGAAGGGAAGGAACCACTCGGAACCCGCTTCAAACGAAAGTTGGAAGTCTGGCTCAAGGATTGGCATTAAAAATCCTTGACGAAACAAGGATCTTTTTCTAAAATTAACCCATAGTCCTTAAAGGGGAGTAGCTTGTACAGCAAAGTCGTCATGACGGGAACATTCCCCGGCTTTGCTGGCAACCAACTGTTGTTAGCGAGACCTTTACCGCCTGCGGTAAAGGTCTTTTGTTTTGGCTGTGTTAAACCAGCAATAATTGGCAATATATGCACTTTTAACCGAAGCGGATAACGGGAAATAGTCCAGTATATATTGCTGAAAAAAATTGAGGTGAATGAAAATGAGGAAATTTTGGAAACGAATAAGATTAGTCTTCCAAATAAAAAAGTTTGGTCCCTTTTTGTTAGATTTTTTTAAATCCTCTCACGTACCTGTCAAAAGAAAGATTCTTTCGGTTGGGTTATTCGCAGGATACCTGCTGTTTCCTTTTGATGCAATTCCTGATTTTCTGGTGGGATTCGGTCTGATAGATGATGCCGCGGTCCTGTTACTCGTTTTACAGCAGATCATTAAATTGGCACCTGCTTCCTTAAAGGATAAACACGGAATGTAGCAGGAATAGTTTTAAGGCTTAAGCCAAAAATAGTTGTATGGAGTGATTTGTGTATGGAGTTATTTTCACCTGAGTTTTGGTCGGCCTTATTTTCGCTCGTCATCATTGATCTTGTCCTGGCAGGGGATAATGCCATTGTAATAGGGCTCGCGGCAAGAAAGCTCCCGAAAAACCAGCAGAAAAAGGCAATTATCTGGGGAACGGTCGGTGCGATTTTTATCCGGGCGACAGCAACAATCTTCGTTGTATGGCTCCTTAAAATCCCTGGCTTGCACTTGATTGGCGGTATTTTGCTTGTCTGGATTGCGTACAAGCTTCTTACCGATGAAAGTGAACATAATTTAAAAGCTGGCACGAGCTTCTGGGCTGCAATTAAAACGATTATTATTGCAGATGCCATGATGGGCCTTGATAATGTGCTTGCTGTGGCCGGAGCGGCAAACGGGCATCCACTTTTGGTCATCATCGGACTTCTAATCTCTATACCGATTGTGGTCTGGGGAAGCACGATCATTCTTAAGTGGATGGAAAGGTACCCGATTATTATTACGTTCGGAGCTGGCGTCTTGGCCTTTACCGCATCCAGGATGATTACGCAAGAAAATTTCTTGGCCGGGTTTTTTGAGGACAACCCTATCCTTAAATGGGGATTCATCGCCATTGTCATAATCGGGGTGATCTTTGCCGGCAAGTTTAAGCAAAGAAGGCTGGCAGAGCAGCACTAAAAAACCGCAAATTCATGGATGGTATCTGCATCAAAAACTTAGTAGAGAAAAAACAGCAAAATTTTTTGCTGTTTTTTCTTTTACCCCCAAACAGGGGATAGCGCTTCCGAATCCTATGTCAAAAGAAAGTTTGGAGGTTTCGGCATGGATATCACTCCAGTAGATATTGACCGACTGCTTGATTCATATAATAAACCAGACGATCATCACATGGAATTTGATTTAGTCCATGTTGAACTTGACACATTTTTGGAAAACAATTAATTTCAATGCGTTTCTCACCCTCTTTCTATAAATTTCCGCCCTCTGCAAAAACTGTAGAGGGCATTTTTTTATTTTTAAGGCTTTGTTATACGTGGCTGTTGATTTCCTCTCCGGGCACACGCTTTCCGCGGGGCGTCAGTGGAGCCTCCTCGGCGCTAAAAGCGCCTGGGGGGTCTCCACCTTGCCGCTACATCCCGCCGGAGTCGGTGCCCTCCGCTCCAATCAACGCAGGTGAAAATCAAGTTTCGTCTTTAACACAGCCATTTTTAAAAGAGTATGAAGCATAGAGTAGATGTGATGGATGAAAGAAAAAGTAATATAATCAATTTTCAGAATTATCATTTGACTTTTCACTATGAAGGGGTTATTTTTGAAGTAATTATATAACACCATTACTCTATACCGGTAAAATACCGTTATATGAGGCAGACTGGAGGGGTTAAATTTGGTGACTGCTGGCCACTTGTCTGAAGAGAAAAAGCTTGAGAGGTTCATTGAGCGAATTAATGCCGGCGAGAAAATCGAGGCGGACGATTGGATGCCGGAAGAGTATCGGAAGACCTTGATTAAACTGATTTCGATGCATGGAATCAGTGAAATCATGGGAGCTCTTCCTGAAAAAGAATGGGTGCCTAAAGCACCTTCCCTGAAAAGAAAGCTGGGCATCATGGCAAAAGTCCAGGATGAAATGGGCCATGGACAGCTTTTGCTTCGGGTTGCCGAGGATTTGATGAAGCCTTATGGAAAAAACCGTGAGACAATCATGGAAGACTTGTTCAGCGGGGATCTTAAATTTCACAATGTTTTCCATATGGAAGCGCCGACATGGGCGGATGCGGGACTTATCGGATGGCTTGTCGACGGCGCCGCGATCATAACGCAAACGAATATGCTTGATGCTTCATATGGCCCTTATGCAAGGGCACTTAAAAGAATTTGCGCGGAGGAAGTTTTCCATGCGCAGCATGGTGAGTCGATTATCATTGCCCTTGCGGAAGGGACAAAAGAACAGCGGGCAATGATTCAGGATTCGCTTAACCGTTGGTGGGATTCACTACTGATGTTTTTCGGCCCGGGGGATGCATCGACAACAGGAACATCCAAGCAGGATACTACAATTAAATATAAAATCCGCACGAAAACAAATGAACAGCTGAGGCAGGATTTCTTTACGAAATACATTCCTAGAGTCCTTTCACTTGGCTTGACGCTGCCCGACGAAACGATACGGTTTGATGAAGAAACCGGAAAGTGGGTATACCTTCAGCCTGATTGGAGCCTATTTAAGCAGATTATTAAAAACAAAGGCCCTAAATCAGAAGAAAGGCTGAGGCTCAGAAAAATATCGTATGAAACGAACGCCTGGGTACGCGAGGCATTAGGATCTGAGGACGTCTCTTGAATGGTAATAGAAGTGATGGAACTGTGAGGGGAGTGGGTGCTTTGCCAGAAAACAATTTTTATCAGGAGTATGAGGTGTTTAGCAGAAGGTCGGATACTGCGCCGATGCAGTACCAGTTTTCCCTGCTGGCTCCCAACCAGGAACTGGCCCTCGTCATGGCGCAGGAAAATTTTATGCGCCGCGAGCCTGTCTCTGATATTTGGGTTGTAAAACGGACTGCAATCCGCAAGATGACCATTGAAGAAAAGGAAACGTTGAAAAGGCTGGATAACAAAGATTATAGGAATACAAAGGGATACGGATATTTAAAGAAAAAATGGCGCCAGTATGAACAGGAAATGCTGGATGAAAAGGAAATCATGTCATGGGGAGGCGGTGGATGCGGTGCAGATCAAAACACCAGAAGCGGCAGCTGAAAACTTGAATTACAAAGAAGCCTTGATCAATTTGTTATTCCAGTTGTCAGACGATGATTTCATTGTTGCTTACAGAGGCTCTGAGTGGCTCGGACTCGCGCCTCATATTGAAGAAGATGTTGCTTTTGCCTCAATCAGCCAGGATACGATGGGCCATGCAGCTATGTTTTATAAGCTGCTTGAGGATTTGGGAGTTGGTCCGGTTGACAGCCTTGCACACGCAAGGACTGCCGCGGAACGAAAAAATGCTGTTTTGCTTGAACTCGTGAACGGACCCGGAACCTATATTAAGGAGCCCCAATATGACTGGGCGTTTGCCGTCGTCCGCCACTATTTCTATACTATTGCAAAAAAAATAAAGATGGTGGCATTGATGAGTTCTTCCTATAGCCCGCTGGCCGAAGCAGCTGCACGGGTAAATATCGAACTCTATTATCACCACCTTCATTGGAAAACGTGGTTCAGCCAGCTCATGTCTGCTGGAGGCGAAGCGAGGACACGGATGGAAGCTGCCATTAAAAAAGCGTTTGACACAGCTGGCGACCTGTTTTCTTATGGAAATATGGCAGGAGACATCACGGGTTTCAATTTGATTGACGAAAGTTCGGCACTTCAGGAGAAATGGCTGGAACAGTTAAAAATGGTATTCGATTCTGTCGATTTTGCCTTGCCGGAGCAACTAGGAATCAAAATGGGCAATGGCCGAGATGGCCAGCACACGAAAGATCTGGAAGAGGCACTCTCTGTGTTAAGTGAAGTTTACAGATTTGATCCTGCGGCAGCATGGTAACGTAAATTTTTGCAAAAGGGATGACCGCTGTGGAAGCGAAAAAGGTGCCAGACAACCTGGCGAGGGACTTAGTTTTGAAAGCGCTTTAT
The DNA here is from genome assembly GCF_003515685.1 of Neobacillus notoginsengisoli. GTDB lineage: Bacteria > Bacillota > Bacilli > Bacillales > Cytobacillaceae > Bacillus_D > Bacillus_D notoginsengisoli. Next base: position 180,409 of record NZ_QWEG01000003.1, read on the forward strand.
TCTGTCATGGACCCGGAAATTCCGTCTGTTTCGATTGTTGACCTCGGCATGCTCCATGACATCAGTATTGATGGGTCAAGGGTCGAGATTTCACTGATTCCAACCTTCCTAGGCTGCCCAGCGCTTGACATCATAAAGGGAAATACCGAAAAAGCGTTAATGGCACTAGGGGAATTTACAGAAGTGGATGTGCGCTTTATTTACAATCAAATTTGGACAACAGACCGGGTAACAGAGGAGGGACGGTTACGGTTAAAGGAATTTGGCATCGCCCCGCCGCCGAGGGAGCTTAAAGATGGCGGCTGGGAAGTTGATTGTCCGTTTTGCGGTTCGCCTTATACGACACTCGACAATATTTTCGGCCCGGCTGCCTGCAGAAGCATCCTATATTGCCGTTCCTGTAAAAATCCATTCGAGGCAATGAAACCAGTCTCGAATTTAATGTAAGGCTTCATCAATTCAAACTTCTAATCATGTTTTCACTAAGTTGATTGGAGTGAAGGGCACCGACTCCGGCGGGACGTGGCGGCAAGGTGGAGACCCCACAGGCGCCAAAGCGCCGAGGAGGCTCCACTGACGCCCCGCGGAAAGCGTGTGCCTCGTGACAGGCAAAAACCGCCTGTCCCTGCGATGACTATTCACAGGAGCCTTCCTTTGCGTAGCGGAAATCAACAGCATTTACAAATTGGAATGTAGATGTCCATTCGGCAGTAAGGGCGAAACCGAATACCTAGTTTGCCCTATAAATGATAAGGGAGAGAAGCTAAATGATAAAAATGATTGCGCTTTACAAGCATCCGGAGAACAAGGAAGCATTTGACGAACACTACTTTAAAACCCATGGACCGTTAACAGCAAAAATTCCAGGCCTAAAGAAAATGGACGTAACGAGGATTATTGGCAGCCCAATGGGCGGGGAAGGCAAGTATTATTTGATGTGTGAAATGTATTATGAAGATATGGCCTCATTTAAAGCTGCAATGAAAACCGATGAAGCGAGGGCATCCGGAAAAGATGTCATGAGTTTCGCCGGCGACCTTGTCACAATGATGATTGGTGAGGAAGTGAATGAGTAGTAAGCCAAGGTACATCGAAACGCGAACGGATGGCCCTGTAGGTTTTATCGAACTGAATCGCCCCGAAGTCCTGAATGCATTAAATAGAGTCATGGTTGCTGAAATCCTAGCCTCTATGGAGGAATTCGACAGGAATGACACAATCAAAGTCATTGTTCTGAGCGGAAAAGGACGCTGTTTTGCAGCGGGTGCGGACATCGATGAAATGGCTGAAGCCGATTCAGTGGAAATGGAGCTCCTCAATCAATTTACAGATTGGGACCGGCTTTCTTGGATTAAAAAACCTATAATTGGCGCTGTCCACGGGTTTGCCCTTGGCGGTGCTTTCGAGCTTGCTCTATGCTGTGATCTCCTTTTTGCTGCTGAGGATGCTGAATTCGGATTTCCTGAGGTGCTTCTCGGGATTATGCCTGGAGCAGGCGGAACCGTTAGGCTGACGAAACTTGCCGGAAAAACAAAAGCGATGGAATGGCTGTTTACCGGGAAACGGATTTTGGCAAAAGAAGCCCGTGATTTCGGGATTGTCAACCAGCTCTTTGCAAAGGAAGCGCTCATGGAGGAGACAGCGAGATACGCTCACCAGCTGGCAAAAATGCCTCCGCTCTCGGTTCGGTATATTAAGGAATCCGTGCTTAAAGCGGTTGACGCATCTATTTATGAAGGGATGCAATTCGAGCGAAAGAATTTCTCACTTTTATTTTCATCCGCTGACCAGAAGGAAGGCATGCGAGCTTTTATGGAAAAGAGAAAGGCGAATTTCAAAGGCCGATAAGGAGGTACATAGCGTGTTTGAAACAGTTATCTATGAAATGCGGGATTCCACAGCTTGGATTACGCTCAATCGGCCGGATAAACTGAATGCTTTCACAGCCCAGCTAAACAAAGATGTTGCAACAGCCGTCCGATCAGCCGCAAAGGACAAAGAGGTCCGGGCCATTGTAATTACCGGGGCTGGCAGGGCTTTTTGTTCCGGACAGGATTTAGGGGATGTAGATGAAACGACCGATTATGGCGATGTCCTTAGGAATCGGTACAATCCAATGATTATGGAAATTGAAAAATGTGAAAAACCGGTGATTGCAGCTGTCAATGGTGTTGCGGCAGGAGCCGGAATGAGTCTGGCCCTCGCATGCGATTTCAGGGTTTTATCAAATAAGGCAAGTTTTGTTCAGGCTTTCATTCACGTCGGGCTTGTGCCGGATGCCGGAAACCTGTATTACCTGCCAAAGCTCGTCGGCCACGCAAAAGCCCTGGAGCTTGCAGTTCTAGGCGAAAAAATTTCCGCTGAGGAATGTTTACGACTTGGATTGGCGACGAAGGTCGTAGCGGCTGAGTCCTTTTCTGATGAGGCAGAAGCATTTGCGGGCAGGCTGGCTGCGATGCCTACAAAAGCAATCGGTCTAATCAAAAGGAACCTTAAGTCGAGCTGGGAAACAGGGATGGCCGATTTCCTTGAAAGGGATGCCCAGAGCCAGCGGATTGCAAGCCAGTCCCATGATCACAAAGAAGGCGTCCAGGCCTTTATGGAAAAGAGAAAACCAGAATTCCAAGGATTTTAATCAGAATAATTTTGCCATAAAAGGAGCTGTTACTATGTCGACAATAAAAGAGCAAAAGCTTGAACCGCTTGAAATGAAGCGCGATTACTATCGTCTGATTATTAACGGGGAGAGGGTGGATAGCCAGTCGGGTGAAACGTATGCGGTTGTTAATCCCGCTACAGGTGAAGAGATTGCCAGAGTTGCAAAAGCGTCGATTGCCGATGCCGAGCGGGCCGTTGAAGCTGCTAGGCAGGCGTTCGACAACGGGAAATGGCGCAGATCCCCTGTCAATAAACGTTCACGTACGTTAAATAAAATTGCATCTATCATGCGCTCCAGATTTAATGAATTGGTAGAGTTGGAGATTCTTGATACAGGGAAATCACTTTCAGCCGCACAGGGGCAGGTGATGCAGGCAATTGAGGATTTCGAATTTTATGCGGGAGCGATTGTCAGCCATCGCGGCGCGGTGAACAGCATGCCGGGCGCTTTCCAAAATATAACCGAAAAAGAGCCGGTGGGCGTCTGTGCACAAATTATTCCGTGGAACTACCCTCTTATGATGGCGGCTTGGAAAATCGCCCCGGCGATCGCGGTTGGCTGTTCAATCGTCGTTAAGCCAGCGTCGCTTACGCCTTTAACTGCGATCGTTCTTGGAGAAATCTGTATTGAGGCAGGCGTATCGGAAGGAGTTGTCAATATACTACCAGGTGCCGGTTCTGAAGTCGGAAATTACCTCGTCGAGCATCCGAAAGTCAATAAAGTGGCATTCACAGGCTCCACACCGATTGGAAAAGATATTATGGCAAAAGCTTCGCAAACGCTGAAGCGTGTGACGCTAGAACTGGGCGGCAAGTCCCCGAACATTGTCTTTGAAGACGCGGATATTGATGCGGCGGTTGATGGTTCCCTGTTCGGCATTTTCTATAATAGCGGCCAATCGTGTGAAGCACGGTCTCGCCTTTATGTTCACGAAAGTATTTATGATGAGTTCATGGAAAAGTTTATTGGCAAAACGAAAAAGTTGAAGCTTGGCAATCCATTTGAGAAAGATACCCATGTAGGGGCGATTATCAACCGCTCACAGCTTGAAGTAATTGACGGTTATGTGCAATCCGCCATCCAGGACGGAGCAAAAGCAGAAGTTGGCGGAAAAGAAGCGGTTGTGGAAGGCTATGAAAATGGCTTCTGGTATGAACCTACCATTCTTACAAATGTACACCATGAAATGAAAGCTGTCAGAGAAGAGATATTCGGGCCGGTTGTTGTCGTGATGAAATTTTCGGACGAAAAGGAAGCAATTAAACTTGCAAATGACAGTGATTACGGCTTGGGCTCAGCTATTTGGACAAAGGATTACGGCAGGGCGACAAGGGTCTCCAAGCAAATCCAAGCAGGAATTGTCATGGTGAACTGCCCGTTTTCAGCGTTTCCGGGAACGCCTTTCGGAGGCTATAAGCAGTCAGGATTCGGAAGAGAGCTTTCAATTGAAACGCTTGACCTTTATACAGAAACGAAGAGTATCATTTCCTATTATGGTCCAAGACCATTAAACCCGCTTGGCGTGTAGGGATTTGTTTTCAATGAGGTAAGCAGCCGGCACTTTGCAAAAGGTGCCTGGCTGTGTTTTTCATAGTCTGCTAATGGGGAGTGGGACATGAGGATGGAACATGTGGTTGTCATTGGGTCGGGAGTCATGGGGCGCGGCATTGCTTATGTAAGCGCGGCGGGAGGCTTCACTGTTACACTTGTCGATATCCGCCAGGAACAGCTTGATACGGCGAAAGAGGAGATCATGGCAATTTTTGAAGGTGCCAGGAGGCGCGGGAAGCTTTCACAAACGGATATGGAAAATGGTATCCAGAGGTTATCCTACTCGATTGAACTTAGGACAGCAGTTGAAAAAGCTGATCTCGTTATTGAGGCTGTTCCGGAAGTGCTAGCAATAAAAAGAGACATATTTGAAAAAGTAGACCGGCATGCGCCAGATCATTGTTATTTTGCAACGAATACATCAACGATGAGCCCCACCGAAATCGGTTCATTTACGAACAGGCCTGAAAGAGTTATCGCGATGCATTTTTTTAACCCAGTCCATAAAATGAAGCTTGTTGAAATTGTCAGGGGACTTGAAACGAGTGATGAAACTGCCGCTGCAATCAGGGCGGCTGCCGAAAAGATGGGCAAAGAAACAGTAGTCGTCAATGAATTTCCAGGCTTTGTAACGAGCAGGATCAGCGCATTGGTCGGCAATGAGGCCTTTTATATGCTTCAGGAAGGAGTTGGCACCCCTGAAGAGATTGATAAGGCGATCAAGCTTGGTCTTAATTATCCAATGGGGCCGTTTGAGCTCGGTGATTTGGTCGGCCTTGATACGAGATTGAACAATTTAAACTATCTTCATGAAAAGCTTGGGGAAAAGTACAGGCCAGCCCCGCTTCTTGAGCAATATGTGAAAGCCGGCCGGCTCGGCAGGAAAAGCGGGCGCGGTGTGTATGATTACAGAAATGGAGATAAACTCCAATAAACGGGGGTTGCCGGTTTGAAACAAAGAGAAGCAGTCATTATTGATGCCGTACGGACACCGATTGGCAAATATAACGGCGCATTGAAACATGTCAGGCCAGATGATTTGGGAGCTGTGGTGATCCGAGAACTCATTGAAAGAAATCCAACAGTCGATTTAGAAGAAATTGAGGAAGTAGTGTTCGGAAATGCCAACCAGGCGGGTGAGGATAATCGGAATGTCGCGCGAATGTCGGCACTTCTGGCCGGTTTGCCGGTATCGGTTGCCGGAACGACAATCAATCGTCTCTGCGGTTCAGGGCTTGATGCCGTCAACTATGCTGCCAGGGCGATTATTGCAGGTGAAGGCGATATTTTTATCGCGGGCGGAACGGAAAGCATGACTCGTGCCCCGCTAGTGATAGCAAAACCTTCAGCAGGTTTTCCTAGAGGCAATATGGAACTGATCGACACAACGATCGGCTGGCGATTCATTAACAGGAAGCTTGACGAACAATACGGGACTGACAGCATGCCTGAAACAGCCGAAAATGTTGCCAGGGAATTTTCGATCAGCAGGCTGGAGCAGGATGAATTTTCATATCAGAGCCAAATGAAAGCAAAGGAAGCTGTTGAAAAAGGGATCTTTCTTGACGAACTGGTTCCGGTTCGATACCGTGACAGAAAAGGAAATGAGATCGTCGTAGGGAAAGACGAACATCCACGAAGTGACACTTCTCTGGAAAAGCTCGGTCAACTTCGGCCACTTTTTCCAGGTGGGACTGTAACCGCGGGCAATGCTTCGGGTGTGAATGACGGGGCCTCGGCGCTTCTGATTATGAGCGCTGAAAAAGCGGATGAGCTCGGTTTGAAGCCGCTCGCAAAATATGTGGTGTCGGCTGTTGCCGGACTTGAACCGAGAATAATGGGGATTGGGCCTATTTATGCCACCCGGAAGGCATTGCAAAGGGCGGGCCTTCAACCCGGTGATATTGGACTCTGTGAATTAAATGAAGCTTTTGCTTCTCAATCCATCGCCTGCATCAATGGAATGGGCATCGAGCGCGAGAAAATAAACGTCAATGGAGGCGCGATTGCCTTTGGGCATCCCCTTGGCGCCAGCGGCGCCCGCATTCTGACTACACTCGTCCATGAAATGAAAAGAAGGGACACCCGATACGGCTTGGCGACAATGTGTGTCGGCGTCGGACAGGGGATTACGACCATTATTGAAAGTATTAAATGAATTTTAATAAGACATAGGTGCGCTGACAGAAAAGGTGAATAGACAGTGAATACACGCTCAATGATTTTTACATTATACGGTGACTATATTTCCCATTACGGGAACAAAATTTGGATTGGCAGCTTAATCAGGCTTTTGGAGGAGTTTGGCCATAATAGCCAGTCTGTCCGCGCCGCCATTTCACGAATGAATAAACAAGGATGGGTACAGGCGGAAAAAGCAGGAAATAAAAGCTATTACTCTCTTACTCCCAGGGGAGTAAGACGGATAGAGGAAGCCGCGAAAAGGATTTTTAAGCTGAAACCGGAAGAGTGGGATGGAAAATGGCGGATTTTTATGTACTCCATTCCTGAGGAAATCCGCAGTGTTCGTGATGAACTCAGAAAGGAACTGATTTGGAGCGGTTTTGGCACCCTATCAACTAGTTCCTGGATCTCCGCCAACCCGCTTGAAAATGAAGTGTATGATTTGATAGACAAGTATGGCATCGAGGAGTATGTCGATTTCTTTATCGCTGAGTATAGCGGACCGAGGGAGAATATCCGTCTTGTGGAGAAATGCTGGGATCTCGAAGAAATTAATAAACGGTATCAGGAATTTATTACGGAGTACAGCCAGAAATATTTTATCGAGAAAAACAAGATTTCGAAAGGGCTGATGACAGACGCGGATTGTTTTGTTGAAAGGACGAAGCTTGTCCATGAATACCGTAAGTTTCTTTTCATTGACCCGGGGCTGCCGGAAGAGCTGTTGCAGGAAAAATGGCTGGGTGGGCATGCAGCTTCGTTATTTGCGGATTATTATAAGGAGCTTGCCACGCCGGCTTCCCGGTTTTTTGAAGCTGTCTTCATAGAAGGAAATGAGATTGAGGAACGAGATGAGGATTACGACTTCCTGGAGCATCCGTTTATTATCGAGTAGGCTGTTGATCTCCGCTGCGCAAAGGAAAGCTTCTGAGAATAATCATCGCAGGGACAGGCGGTGTTTGCCTGTCACGAAGGCGATTCCGCTTTTCATGGGGTCTCCACCTTGCCGCTTCATCCCGCCGGAGTCGGTGCCCTTCGCTTCAATCAACCAGTTTAAAACAACATACTTCTTAGCCTGCTATAGAATAAAATTATCTATCACGTTTTTTATACGGAAGGATGGAATTTGTGAATAGGCTTACAGATTTGCTCGGAATCCGTTATCCCATTATTCAGGGGGGGATGGGCAATATTAGCAATGCCCATTTAACCGCTGCGGTTTCTGAAGCGGGGGGGCTAGGCACAATAGGGGCGGGTACGATGGCGCCCGATGAAGTGGAGAGCATCATCCTCGAGACTAAAAAACAGACCACGAAACCGTTTGCTGTTAATGTGGCGCTCGGCGTTTCGCCTCATGTGAAAGAAATATTGGCAATGGTTTTAAAACATAGAGTTCCTGCGGTCTCCCTCTCCGCAGGTAATCCGGCACCATATATAAGCAAATTGCAAGAAGAGGGAATAAAGGTCCTTACTGTAACTGCCTCTGTTAAGCATGCGATGAAAGCAGAGGCGGCAGGGGCAAATGTGATTGTTGCCGAGGGTTATGAGGCGGCAGGGATTAACTCCCCCTTTGAAACGACCACCCTGGCCCTTATTCCACAGATAACTCGTGCTGTCGAGATCCCAGTTGTTGCAGCAGGGGGAATAGCCGATGGTAGGGGCCTGGCCGCGATGCTGACTATAGGTGCGAGCGGCATTCAGATGGGCACAAGGTTCATAGCAGTAAAGGAAGCTCCTTTTCATGAGGTCTATAAAAAGCTTATTATCGAAGCAACAGACACTTCCACCCTCGTTGTCGGAAGGAGTATCGGAATGGTCAGGAGGCTTCTTGCCATTTCTTATGCAAAAAAACTGCTTAATGAAGAGAAATCAGGGCTTTCGACACAAGAATTTATGGAAATGACAAGCGAGTATTATCACAAAAAAGGAGCCGTCTGCGGCAATATTGAAGAGGGGTTCCTCAATGCTGGCCAGATAGCGGGTTTGATTAAAGATATACCCTCTGCTCAGGAATTATTGGACAGGATGGTTGAAGAAGCCAGAATAGCCTTAGTAAACTCGCAAAAGCAAATAGAACAGTTAAGCTAAACCTAAAATTCTGGACTTTATCAGATTAACGGGTTGAAGCGTTAATTTTGCGAGAGATTAAAAAGTCTCTTGCTTTTTTTATTTTATAGCAATATAATTTTAATAATATTCTATATAATTAAATATTTAGAAAATTATTTGACTTTAAAAGATTGCGAATGTTAGTATAACGGTATAAATACGGTGTCAAAGTTATTTATCACATTCGCAACTTTTGGAGTTCACATAATTCACATTTTTTTCACTCATCTGAAGAAAGATGAGCCATTAAAACAAAGGGGGAAACGAGATGAGAAAGTACGCAAAAGCAATGTCTTTTGCACTTGCAGGCATGTTGCTGCTTGCTGGATGCGCAGACAAAGAGTCCGCTGGCGGGAAAACCGGCGGGGGAGAGGAAAAGGAAAAGAAGTACACAGTCGGTGTCTCCCAGTTTGCGCCGCACCCATCATTGGATGCCGCAACGGAAGGATTTAAAAAGGCACTCGAGGACAAAGGGCTCAAAGTTGAATTCATTGATCAAAATGCACAAGGAGATCAGAACAATACCCGGTCGATTGCCCAAAACTTTGTCGGGGATAAGGTTGATATGATTTTTGCCAACGCTACGCCAAGCGCCCAGGCGGCACTCAGCGTGACCAAGGATATTCCAATCCTGTTCACATCGGTCACCGATCCGGTAGGTGCGGGTTTGGTGAAATCATTTGATAAGCCTGGGGACAACATTACCGGAACAACGGATAATCACCCAGATGCAACAAAAAAGACGATTGATTTCATGACAAAAGAAGTTGGCGCAAAGAAAATCGGGATTGTTTACAACTCCGGGGAGCAAAACTCTGTGGTCCAGGTGGAAGCAGTCGAAAAGCTTGCTAAGGACAATGGAGCTTCGTTAGTAAAAGTATCTGTTTCCACATCGGCTGAAGTAAAGCAAGCCTCTGAATCACTTGTGGGACGTGTTGATGCAATCTATATTCCAACAGATAATACAGTTGTTTCTGCGCTTGAATCCGTAATATCAGTCGCCAACAGCAAAAAGATCCCTCTTTTTGTCGGCGAGCTTGATTCCATGAAAAAAGGCGCTGTTGCAGCGAGTGGTTTCAGCTACTATGACCTTGGATATGAAACCGGAGAGATGGCAGCTGAAATCTTGACTGGTAAGAAGAAGGCGTCGGAAATACCTGTTGCCCTGCCGCAAAGCCTGACTCTGATGATTAATAAAAAGGCCGCAGAGGCTCAAGGATTAACAGTAAAAGATGAGTGGAAGAATGCCGGCGAATTCTATGATGGCGAGTAAAGTCGGTTAGTTGGCTCTGCATTTAACGGCCGGATGGGGCGGGGGATTCAATCTCTCCCCCGGCCCCGGCATGTACAGGAAGGATGATCGATGTGTTTACAGCAATATTCGGGGCATTTGAATCAGGAGTTATTTACGCAATCATGGCACTGGGGGTCTATCTATCCTTCAGGATTCTTGACTTCCCGGACCTGACGGTAGATGGGAGCTTTGTTACCGGCGCTGCGATAGCTGCGACTATGATTGTGAATGGCCATAATCCGTTCATTGCGACTGCGGCAGCCGTTGTAGCAGGATTCGCCGCGGGATGCATCACAGGGGTCCTACATACTGCCGGGAAAATCAATGCTCTCCTTTCAGGAATCCTCGTCATGATTGCGCTTTACTCGATTAATCTCCGAATTATGGGGAGATCGAACGTCGCCCTGCTGAATAAGGATACTTCCCTAACAGCTGTAAGCAATGTTTCCGAAAAATCAGGGATTGATTCATTCATGAATGGTATCCTGTCTTCGATGGGCCTTGGAAATAGCCTTCCGTCAACGTGGGGCATCCTTCTGTTCATGATTGTGGCCACCTTGTTCATAAAATTATCTACTGATTGGTTTCTTAAAACCGAAATTGGGCTCGCAGTCCGTGCAACAGGCGATAATAAGAGGATGATCAGCAGCTTTTCAGCAAATACAAATCTGCTCATTATTCTTGCTCTAGGGATTTCTAATTCCATGGTGGCATTTTCAGGGGCAATGATTGCCCAACAGGCTGGTTTTGCAGATGTGGGAATGGGAATCGGGATGATCATCATTGGTCTCGCCTCCGTTATTATCGGTGAGGCTTTATTTGGCTCAAAAACAATTGCCAGGGCAACGCTCGCAGTATTGGGCGGAGCTATTGTCTACAGGCTCGTCGTTTCCATTGCATTAAGATTTGATTTCCTTGATCCGGGAGATATGAAGCTGATTACGGCGTTGATAGTCATTACTTCTCTTGTCGGTCCTAAAGTTCTTGCCGGCTACAAAGAAAGAAAACGCAAAGAAAGAAAGAGAGCGGAAAGGCTCACTCTCATGGAAAAAGTGAATGCCGGAAAGGGGAATGGCCATGCTGCGCTTAAATCAGATTCATAAAGTCTTCAATGAGGGCACCCCTGATGAAAAAATTGCGATTGACCATGTAGAACTTGAGCTGAAAAGCGGAGATTTTGTAACAGTGATTGGAAGTAACGGGGCCGGGAAATCGACTCTGATGAATATTATTTCTGGAGCGTTGCAACCTGATATCGGAGAAATCTATCTTGATGGCAAAAATGTCACTTCAATGACGGAATATAACCGTTCTAAATTAATTGGGCGCGTTTTCCAGGATCCGATGGCCGGAACGGCTCCAAGCATGACGATCGAAGAAAACTTGGCAATGGCTTATTCAAGGAACAAAACAAGGACGTTCCGCCAGGGCGTAACAAAAAAACGCAGGGAACTGTTTAAGGAAGTATTGGAAACATTGCACCTTGGCTTGGAAAATAGACTTAATGCCAAGGTCGGTCTCCTGTCCGGAGGCGAACGCCAGGCGCTGTCACTTCTGATGGCAACATTTACGGAACCTTGCGTCCTCTTGCTTGATGAGCATACGGCGGCCTTGGATCCGTCCCGCGCAGAATTGATTACGAATCTAACAAAGCAGATTATTAGTCAATATGGTTTGACAACCTTGATGGTCACCCACAACATGCAGCAGGCGATTGATCTTGGGAACCGGCTGATTATGATGGATAAGGGGCAGATTATTTTGGAGGTCAATGAAGAGGATAAGAAGAAGCTGACAATTGAAGGTTTGCTGGAGGAATTCCAGCGTATCCGGGGTACGCAGATGGCGAGCGACCGGGCGCTTCTTTCGTAGAATTTGGGCGAATGTTGATTTTCCCGACTCAAAGGCAGGTTGATAGACCGTGAAACCGGGTATGCGAATTGGCCATCAGGAATCCGTCCAGGTGACTGTGACGGAAGAAATGTTCGCTGAATTTGGTGGAGAGGTGGTCCACCCAGCCTACTCAACCGCCTGGATGGTTTATCATATGGAATGGGCTTCCAGGAACATCATCTTGCCTTACCTTGAAGATGAAGAGGAAGGAATGGGTGCCTCCGTTTCGGTCAAGCATGTAGCGCCAGGGCGGCTTGGCGATGAACTGACGGTCACAGCCGTTGTTACATCCATTTCCGAAAAAGCGATTGTAACTGAAGTAAAAGTGAATGGACCAAATGGTTTGATAGGAATAGGCGATGTTAAACAGGCAATTTTGCCAAAGTTGAAAATTCAGAGTATGCTAAAAACATAGACCGGACATCCAAGAATAAAAGCATCAGCGGGGACAGTAAAGAAACAACTCTTTTGGGGTTTGTTTCTTTCTTGCTGTTTAGGGGGTTAATTTGCTTTAAAGCGGTGAAGTGAATTAGTCTTTGTAGCAGCGGAAGGCACGAACTTTTTCAGGACTGCACATTTTCTTCAAGCGATCTGAAGGGAGAGGTAAAAATGAAAGCGTTGCCATTTGCGGAAGGAGACATCAAGAGCATGGATATTTTTACAAAAATTACTGAACATGAACAAATTGTCTTTTGCAACGATGAAACAACTCGCCTTAAAGCAATCATTGCCATACACAGTACGAAACTGGGGCCCGCACTGGGTGGATGCCGGATGCGGCCATACGCAAGCACGGATGAGGCACTGGAGGATGTTTTGCGGCTTTCCAGAGGTATGACATATAAATGCGCCGCAGCCGATGTCGATTTCGGCGGAGGAAAGGCAGTTATCATCGGTGACCCGATGAAGGATAAATCACCTGAATTATTCAGGGCTTTTGGCCAGTTCGTCGATTCCCTGAATGGGCGGTTTTATACAGGAACGGATATGGGAACAAACCCGGAGGATTTTGTCCATGCCTTGAAAGAAACAAGCTGTATCGTTGGTGTCGACGAAGCGTATGGGGGGAGCGGTGATTCTTCCATCCCTACTTCACAAGGAGTCCTATATGGGATTCAGGCAACGAATAAAGTCATCTGGGGAACGGATCAGTTTGCGGGAAGAACCTATGCAATACAGGGTCTTGGAAAGGTAGGGTATAAAGTTGCCGAACGGCTTCTTGAGGAAGGTGCCGATCTTTATGTAACGGATATTAACGAACAAGCAGTGGCAAGTCTTGCTGAGCGGGCACGGTCGCTTGGTACATCCATTAAAGCTGTGGCGAGCGACGAAATTTATGCACTGGAGGCGGATGTTTTTGTCCCTTGTGCGCTCGGTGGGATACTGAATGATGACACAATTCCCTTCCTCAAATGCCTTGCAGTAGCGGGTTCGGCCAATAATCAACTGGCTGAAGCGCGACACGGACAGGTGCTCCAGGAAAAAGGAATTCTTTACGCGCCAGATTACATCGTGAATGCGGGCGGCCTCATCCAGGTTGCTGACGAGCTTTATACGCCAAATAAAGAACGGGTCATGCAAAAAACAAGAGCCATTTATGATTCCTTGCTTGATATATACAGGCATGCAGCCGAGGAAGGGGTCACAACGGTGGAAGCGGCCGATCGTTTTTGTGAGGCGAGAATGGAAGCCAGGGTCAGGAGAAACAGCTTTTTCTCCCATCATAAACGGCCTAAATGGGCAGTGCGTTACTAATGTTCCTGTTAAGGAGGGCGATAGCAGTGAAAAAGGACTTTCCGATGATTCAGCTCATGGACGAACAAGGCAATGTGGCAAAGCCTTCCATAAGGGAAAAAATCACCCCAGAGCTGGCCATACAGTTTTACAAGGAAATGATCAGGATTAGGCAGTTTGACAGGAAAGCGGTCAGCCTGCAGCGGCAGGGAAGAATAGGGACTTATGCGCCGTATGAAGGACAGGAAGCTTCTCAAGTCGGCACCGCATTGGCGCTCGGGAAAGACGATTGGCTGTTCCCGACTTATCGGGACCATGGGGCGGCTTTTGTTTTCGGCCATTCACTCCGGAACATCCTTTTATTTTGGAACGGACGGAATGAAGGATGCGTTCCTCCCGATGGCAAAAAAATCTTCCCGCCTGGCATTCCGATCGCGACGCAAATTCCACACGCGGCCGGCGCGGCACTTGCCGAGAAAATGAAAGGAACAACTTGTGCGGCGATTGCCTATTTTGGCGATGGGGCAACATCAGAGGGTGACTTTCATGAGGGGCTTAATTTTGCCAGTGTAACGAAGGCACCGGTTGTGTTTTTTAATCAAAATAATGGGTACGCGATTTCTGTCCCGATTGAAAAACAGATGAACTCGGAAACGATTGCCCAAAAGGCTGTCGCCTATGGGATACAAGGAGTCCGGATTGATGGGAATGATGTGTTTGCCGTTTATTTCGAAACACTTAAAGCGCTTGAACGCGCGAGAAAAGGCGAAGGGCCGACTCTAATTGAGGCGGTTACGTGGAGATATGGCGCCCATACGACCGCAGATGACCCATCAAAGTACAGAGACCAGGAAGAAAGCCATGAAAAACGGAATACAATCGATCCGATTTTGCGGCTTGAAAGATTTTTGAAAAATGAAGGCTTATTTAATGAAAATGATCGGATTGTATTTGAAGAAGAAGCTGCTGCAGAAATTGACTATGCTGTAGAAGAAATGGAACAGTTTCCTGCTGCCAATCCGGCTGACATATTTGATTATGTATATGAAAAGCCTGTCTGGCCAATAGAAAAGCAGAAACAGGATTATCTTCAGCTGATTGGGGGCGGGAAGTAAGTGGAGACGGCAACGAAGACGAGAACGATGACAATGGTCCAGGCAATTAATGATGCAATGGATGTGATGCTTCGCGAACATAGCGAGGTGCTCCTGCTGGGTGAGGATATTGGCAAAAACGGAGGAGTGTTCCGGGTAACAGACGGGCTTCAGGAAAAGTACGGCGAGATGAGGGTGATGGACACCCCCTTGTCTGAAGCAGGTTTTATCGGCGCTGCTATCGGAATGGCAGCCGCCGGTTTCAAACCAGTCGCTGAAATTCAATTCCTCGGGTTTATTTATCCCGCTTACGAACAAATCATGACACATGCATCCAGGCTAAGGATGAGGACATATGGGCATTTCACCGTTCCGATGGTCATCCGCGCTCCTTATGGCGCAGGAGTCAGGGCACCTGAAATCCACTGTGACAGTACAGAGGCGATTTTTACACATATGCCGGGCATTAAAGTCGTCTGTCCATCAACGGCACACGACGCCAAAGGGCTTTTGATCGCATCGATACTTGATCCTGATCCTGTATTATTCCTTGAGCCGATGAGGCTGTACCGTTCCGTGAAAGACAAGGTTCCGGAAGGGGTTTACTCAGTCGAGATTGGAAAAGGGAATCTCCTTCTAGAAGGTGAAGATGTCACCGTCCTTTGCTGGGGAGCAATGGTCCCGATCGCAAAGAAGGCTGCCGAAACGATGGCAGGAAAGGGCGTCAGCTGTGATGTGATCGACTTAAGAACATTGTATCCACTCGATAAAGATATCATAGCGGAATCCGTCCAAAAAACGGGGCGAACGGTCATCGTCCATGAAGCGCATGCCACTGGCGGGGTTGGAAATGACATTCTTGCAATTATCAATGACACGTCGTTTTTGTATCAAAAAGCGCCAGCAGAAAGGGTTACAGGCTTTGACACGCCCGTCCCGTATTTCGGATTTGAGGACCATTATTTGCCGACCTCAAAACGGGTCGAAGCAGCAATTGAAAAAGTGATGCGTTTTTAGGAGGTGAACGAAAATGGAGGTTAAGCTCCATGATATTGGAGAAGGGATGGCAGAAGCTGAAATCAATTGTTTTCTCGTAAAACCAGGGGATTATGTGAAAGCCGATGACCCTTTAGTCGAAGTGCAGACAGATAAAATGACGGCGGAAATCCCTTCACCATCAACAGGGATTGTCAAGGAGTTTCTTGTAGCCCCCGGGGATACTGTTCCTGTAGGAACTACATTGATAATCCTGGAGACTGAAGGAAAGGGGTCTAGTGGGGAAATCCTGCGTGATAAGGTTATGGCCTCGCAGCCAGAACAGGCCTCGGTTGCGATTTTGCAAAAAGAAGAAACATACAGTCCGATATTCCCAAGAATCCTTGCATCTCCCTACACAAGGAAGATTGCGAGAGATAATTCCGTCAAAATCGAACATGTAACCGGGACAGGTCCGGCTGGGCGGATCCTCGATGAGGATGTCTACCAGTACATTGAACAGAGCCAGACCAAAACTAGGAAAACTTCTCAACTAGAACAGCCTCAAAAGGAAAAACAAACTGTACCGGCCGCTATACAAGGAAAAACAATTCCGTTCAGAGGCAGGCGGAAACAAATTGCGAAAAACCTTCTTACTTCCATCCAGACGATACCTCATTGCACCCATTTTGAAGAAGTAGACGTTACGAATCTGATTGAATTTAGAAAAGACTTAAAAGCTGCCGGAAAAAGTATTTCTGCATCCGCATTTTTCATCAAGGCCCTTTCAGTCTGCCTGAAGGAGTTTCCTATTTTCAATGCTGTTCTCGATGAACAAAAAGAGGAAATCGAGCTTTTGGAAGAGCATCATATCGGAACAGCAGTGGACACAGAAGATGGCTTAATTGTTCCTGTCATCAAATCAGTAGAAAAAAAATCACTGCCTGAAATCAACCGAGAAATGAAAGCGCTAACAGAAAAAGCACTTGCTAATGAATTGACCGTATCAGACATCCAGGGCGGAACGTTCACGGTCAGCAATGTCGGACCGCTTGGCGGAAGCATTGGTGCGACGCCTATCATCCAGCATCCGCAGGTTGCGCTCGTATCGTTCCATAAGACGAAGAGGATGCCTGTCGTGAACGATCAGGATGAGATTGAAATCCGATCAATCATGAATATCTCCATGTCATTTGACCATCGGGTAGCCGATGGCGCAACAGCGGTGAAGTTTACCAACCTCTTTGCCGGCTATATGAAAGACCCAAAAATGCTTTTGTTGGAGCTGGTCTAAATGGTTGTAGGGGAAATAGCACTCCAGGCGGATTTCATGGTCATTGGAGGCGGTCCGGGCGGCTATCATGCAGCGATCAGGGCGGCACAGCTCGGCAGGCAGGTTGTCTTAGTGGAAAAGGAAGAAATGGGCGGAATTTGCCTGAATAAAGGCTGCATTCCTTCTAAAATTTTAACGGCCGCGGCTGCGAAACTTGAAAGTTGCAAAAAAAGCTCTATCTTTGGCATAAAGGTCGGTCCTGCTGAAATGGATTTTGATAGTTTAAGAGATTATCAAAACAAAACAATTTCCGGGTTGCGGGCTGGGATTGAGGCCCTTTGCAAAGCGAATAAAGTGGAAATTGTAAAAGGAAATGCTTTTTTCCTTAGCGAATCAAGAATTGGTATAGAGGATGGCGATAAATACGAGATTTATGAATTTCAAAATGCCGTCATCGCAGCCGGCGTAAGTCCTGAAGAACCAAAGGATATTCCTATTGGAAGCCGGGCTTACAGCCAATGGGACATTTCTTTTCTTCATGACATTCCAGGGCATTTGGCGGTGTACGGATCTAGTGCGATCCATTTAGAGATGGCGATGGCTTTCCGCGCTTTGGGGGCTGAAGTGACTGTTCTTTTGCCAGGTGATGCCTTTCCCTTTGATTCATCTATTGCAAAGGAGCTAGCCAGGATTTTCAAAAAGGAAAGAATACAGCTTGTTAAAGATTGCAAGATTCATGGTGTGGTAGAAAAAGCAGATGGCATCGAGTTGTCCGTATTGACTCATTCTGGAGAAAAAGCAATTGAAGCGAGTCATTTATTTATGGAAGCGAATCAGCAGCCGAACAGCGGAAGTTTGGGAGTGTCACGGATTGGAATGGAAATGGATGAGGAAGGGTTTATTCTTGTCGATGAACAATGCCGGACGTCCATTCAAGGAATCTATGCGATTGGCGACATTACAGGCGGTACTTTCCTCGCCGCTAAAGCAATAAGGCAGGGCAAGGTCGCAGCCGAAGCGGCATGCGGACAAAACTCGGTTGCCGATTTCCGTTTCCTGCCCACGTACTCTTTCACAAGACCGCCAATTGCTGCCGCGGGGCTGACTGAGGAGCAGGCAACTGAAGAAAACATCGCGATAAAAACAAGCCAGTTCCCTTTGGCTGCAAACGGATTTAGCGGGTTGAATGGAAGCAAGGACGGATTTGTCAAAACCATTTCAGAAAAGGAGACGGATGTCCTGCTTGGTGTGCATATCATTGGAGAAGGGGCACATGAGCTTATTATAAGTGGCATCCTTGGCCTGGAAATGGCTGCCCGCGAAGAAGATATCCTGTTTCCTGCCTATCCGCATCCCGGAATAGGAGAAGCTTTGCTTGAAGCCGCAGAAGGATTGGGAGAAAAAGCAGTCCATATTATGCCGGCCAAGAAGAAAAACCGGCCAGTGGAAGCAAGGTGACACACTATCAAAATTGAAGCAGTGGAACCGTCCGCTTGCTTCCCCCTGCTTCACTTTGTGGAGTGGAAATCAAAAAACATATTCAGGAGGGATTTTTATGCAAGAGCAATCTGTTAAGGCGAATGAGTTAGTTGAGGATTTTTTCCCGGTCAGGGACGTGGATTATCTTGAAATTTTTACAGGGAATGCAAAGCAGGCCGCATACTTTTTCTGCCATGCTTTCGGATTCAGGACTGTTGCCTATTCCGGTCTGGAGACAGGCAATCGCGAAACAGTTTCGTATGTTCTGCAGCAGCGGAATATCAGGCTGGTCATTACAGGTTCGCTCGTGGAAAATAGTGAAGTTTCTTCTTTTGTCAAAAAACATGGAGATGGAGTAAAAGACGTCGCTCTTCTCGTTGATGATGTAGAACAAGCTTTTTCAGCCGCTGTAGACCGCGGGGCAATTGCTTTAATGGCACCGACGGATTTCAGCGATGATAACGGGACGATTAAAAAAGCAGTCATTGGTACGTATGGCGATACGATCCACACACTCGTTGAAAGGAAAAATTACCAAGGGGCTTTCATGCCGGGCTATGAAGCCTACACGCTATTCAATCAAGTGCCGGATACGGGCCTGATTGGCATCGACCATGTCGTTGGCAACGTGGAAAGCATGGACGAATGGGTGGAGTATTATGAAAAAGTCATGGGCTTTAAGGAAATGAAACACTTCTCAGATGAAGACATTTCAACCGAATATTCCGCTTTGATGTCCAAAGTCATGCATAACGGAGGCAGAATTAAATTTCCGATCAATGAACCTGCAAAAGGAAAGAGGAAATCGCAAATCCAGGAATATCTCGAATTTTACAATGGGGCCGGTGTCCAACATCTTGCCATCCTCACAGAGGACATTATCTCGACCGTCGCAGCCCTAAAAGACAATGGGGTTGAATTCCTGTCCACACCAGATACGTATTATGAGGAACTTGCTGAGAGGGTTGGGGAAATTGATGAAGAAATTTCAAAACTCCGAGAGCTGAGCATTCTTGTCGACCGGGATGATGAAGGATACCTCCTGCAAATTTTCACAAGGCCGATTGTTGACCGGCCGACGCTTTTTGTTGAAATTATCCAGCGAAAAGGCGCGCGAGGTTTTGGGGAAGGAAACTTTAAAGCTCTATTTGAATCGATTGAGCGTGAACAGGCAAGGCGCGGGAATCTTTAAAAACTCCTTCTGCAAAACAATATGCGAAGGAAATGAAACAACTTACGAAACTCGAAAGTGGGAATGGGTATGGCAATGATAAAAGCAAGGGATGAACTGGCAGCAGTCATCCCCTATCCCCTTGGCCCGCCTCCGGAGGCTATCCAAAAGGAATTGGGGTTTAAAAGAATCATCAGGATGGGGGATAACGAAAATCCGTATGGGGCTTCTCCGCTTGCCCTAGAAGCAGCAAAAAGGGCATTGGAGAACCGTTCATTTTATCCTGACGGGACGTATTCACTTCTTTATCAGGCACTCGGACGCTATCATGGCCTTCCCGAAGGGTATTTTGTTGCCGGGAATGGTTCGGATGAGGTAATCAGGCTGTTGACGAGAGCATTTATCAGCAGGGAAAATGAGGCGGTCATGGCTGATTGCACATTTCCGAGATATAAAACGAATGTTCTGATTGAAGGGGGCGTTCCCGTTGAGGTGCCGCTGAAAAATGGTATGCACGATTTAGAGGGAATGCTTGCCAAAATTACCTCAAAGACCAAAATGGTGTTTGTTTGCAATCCAAATAATCCAACAGGAACGATTGTCGATAAAAAGGACCTTATCGAGTTCTTCAAAAAAATACCCGAAAATGTCCTAATTGTCATTGATGAAGCGTATGTTGAATACGTCACGCACGGCGAAATGAATGATGCAAAGGTAATTCTTAGCCAGTATCAAAATGCTGTTATATTAAGGACATTTTCAAAAATACATGGTCTTGCCGGCTTGCGGGTTGGCTACGGGATGATGGACCCAAAAATAGGCAATGAATTGAAAAAAGTACGGGATGTCTTCAATGTGAACAGAATTGGAGCAGCTGCGGCAGCTGTTTCCGTGAATGATTCTGCGTTTATTGATCTATCCGTAAAGAAAAATAAAATCGAACGGGCGTTTGTGACAGAAAGGCTTGAGCAAATGGGTTACACTGTCCTGCCGTCGCAAGCAAACTTTGTGTTTGTTTTGCTCAAGGGGCCTGCTAAGCAGGCAGAAGCAGCTCTTGCGCAAAAAGGGATTTTTGTAAAAGGGATTGTGGCGCCAGGTTACCCAAGCGCGATGAGGGTAGCATTCGGAACGAGGGAAGAGAACGAGCTTTTATTGGAAGCAATCCGTGAATATTCTGTTGAAGGAGTGATGTAGAAGATGGACTTTACTCCTGAAACAATGCAGTGGAGGGATGCGTATAAACTACTCATTGGCTCTGTTTTGCCGCGGCCAATAGCCTTTGTCTCGACAATGAATAAAGCTGGGATTGCGAACGCCGCGCCTTTCAGTTTTTTCACCGTGATTAGTGCTGATCCGATGCTCGTCTGCTTTTCACCTATGAGGAGGGGAAGCGATGGCGCCAAAAAGGATACTTTGCTAAATATAGAAGAAACCCAAGAGTTTGTAATTAACATTGTCAGCGAAGGAATCGCGGAAAAAATGAACGTATGTGCGACTGAATTCCCTTCTGATGTTGACGAGTTTGAAGTTTCGGGTCTTACAAAAGAACCTTCTGCAAAAGTTCAGCCGCCAAGAATAAAAGAAGCCAAGGTTCATCTCGAATGCGAACTGTACGAAGTCCATCATTATGGAAATCAGCCTGGCTCAGGAAGCCTTGTCGTTGGAAAAGTTGTTCATATCCATGTTGATGACCACCTTTATGACCGGGGAAGAATCCTGACAGACCAACTTAATCCTATCGGGCGAATGGCCGGTAATATTTATACTAGACCGCTAGCTTCCATATTTGAAATAAAACGGATCGTTCAGCAGGGTGATGGAAAATGAGGTTTATTACCTTTCGAAAACAGAACGGACAGACCGCAGCCGGCTGGATTTTCGATGGCCGATTTGCCGTTGATATGCATGAGGCATCTAAAAGGGAATTACCTAAAACCATGCTTGAGTTTCTCGCTGATTCTGCCGTGAATCAGAAAAAAGCAAAATCACTTCAGCTTCACCCGGACTCACCTGGAGTGTACCCGCTAGAATCTGTCAGGCTGCTGGCACCATTGCCAAACCCGCTAAGTTTCAGGGATTTTTATGCATTCGAGCAGCATGTGAAAACAGCCCGAAAAAACAGGGGCTTGGATATGGTTCCAGAATGGTATGAGATGCCTGTTTTTTATTTCTCGAATCATCTTGCCTTTCGCGGACCTGGTGAAGAAATTGAACGGCCGCCCGGCTGCACGAAGCTTGACTACGAGCTTGAAATAGCATGCGTAATCGGGAAGAAAGGGAAAGATATCATCGCCGAGAAAGCAGAGAAGCATATTTTTGGCTATTGTATCCTTAATGACTGGAGCGCCCGTGATTTTCAGCAGAAGGAAATGAAAGTGGGTCTTGGCCCCGCGAAAGGAAAAGATTTTGCGACGTCGATTGGCCCATGGGTTCTGACTGCCGACGAGCTGGTTGGGCTGCAAACCGGAAAGGGCTATGACTTGAAAATGAGCGCTTCCGTGAACGGTAAGTTGATTTCAGAGGGGAATTTCAAGGATATTCATTTTTCATTTGCTGAAATGATTGAACGAGCATCGACAGGAACAACCCTTTACCCTGGCGAAATGATTGGGTCAGGAACGGTTGGGACCGGCTGTATCCTGGAGTTGGGGGAGGAAGTGCATCGCTGGCTCAGACCAGGTGATCTTGTTGAGCTCAAAATCGAAAATCTGGGAGTTTTGAAGAATAAAATTGTTGGTGAAAAGGGGTGAGGGAGTGTTTTACCGACAAATGGGGAAAATTCCCCAGAAAAGGCATACGATGTTTAAAAAAGTAGATGGATCGCTCTACAGGGAGCAGGTAATGGGGACAAAAGGCTTCTCGGGAACCCAGTCGATTCTATATCATGAACACATGCCAACTGAGGTAGTTAGAGCGAATAAAGTCATTCCGTTTCTGCCGGAGTACGAGGAACAGGGACCACTAAGGCACAGACATTTTTATACTCCGGAAATTATGAAAACGGGTGATGCCCTGACCAGCAGGGAATACTTAATGGGAAACAGTGATTTATTGATAGGAACGGCAAACGCGGATAAACCGATGGAAAGGTATTACCGGAATGGTGACGGCGATGAAATGCTCTATGTCCATTACGGCAGCGGTAAGCTTGAAACGATGTTCGGCACGCTTTCCTACCGGAGAGGTGACTACCTCGTCATCCCAATTGGCACAATATACAGGATAATCCCTGAATCTGAGACAAAAATTCTGTTTGTTGAGTCATTCTCTCAAATCACAACACCAAAGCGTTATCGAAATGAATATGGCCAACTGCTTGAGCATAGCCCGTTTTGCGAGCGTGACCTGAGAGGACCGGAGAAACTGGATACTTTTTCTGAAAAAGGGGAGTTCGAAGTCCTGACGAAGACGAGAGGGTATATGCACGAGCATATACTGGGGCATCATCCATTTGATGTTGTCGGTTGGGACGGCTACTTGTATCCGTGGGCATTCAACATTGAGGATTTTGAACCGATCACAGGCAGGATTCACCAGCCGCCGCCAGTCCACCAGACGTTTGAAGGGCACAATTTTGTTATCTGCTCCTTTGTCCCGCGGCTTTACGACTATCATCCGGAGGCCATTCCTGCTCCGTATTTTCATAGCAATGTGAACAGCGATGAAATGCTTTATTATGTGGAAGGGAATTTTATGAGCAGAAAAGGGATTAAAGAAGGATCGATCAGCCTTCATCCAAGCGGGATTCCTCATGGGCCCCATCCTGGCAAGACGGAAGCCAGCATAGGCAAAAAAGAGACACTTGAGTTGGCGGTCATGATTGATACGTTCCGCCCGCTGAAGGTTTTTAAAAAGGCTGCGGAAATAGAGGATAAAAATTATATGTATTCGTGGACTTGAGGATATTCCTTATCCAGTGCAAAAGAAGGTTTCCCTTAGGCGGAAACCTTCTTTTTTTCGAGCTATTAAGCCTCGTTTTGCCAAATGATTGCTAGTGTTCCTTCACCGGCATGGGCCGCAATAGTGGAACTGATTTCACCGATGGATGTTTTAAGCCCTGGGAACGCCGCTTTGAGGGCGGTTTCCATTTCCCTCGCCTTATCTGGCACGTTGCCATGCATCACCCACACTTCTTGAATCCGTTTTTGCGCGTATGCTTCGCCAAAGAGCTCAACAAGCCTGGCGGATGCCTTTTTTTCTGACCTGACCTTTTCAAAAAGCTCGAACTCACCATTTGTATTGATCCGAATAATCGGCTTTATTTTCAGGATGCTGCCAAGAAGATATTGCGTGCCGGACATCCTGCCTCCTTTGTAGAACTGATCCAAATTACCGAGAAGCATATAATTTTGCGAATTGCTTGCTTCATCTCTTAGATTCATAGCGATGTCAGTAGCACCAAGCCCTGACTTTTCAAGCTCAATTCCCTTTTCAATAAGAGCTGTGATTGCATAAGACAATGATTTTGAATCAACCGGTTCCAAAGGAAAACCGGCTAGTTCAGCACCTGCTATACAACTAGAAAGAGTGCCGCTAAGTTTGGAAGAAATATGGACGGCCACCGCATGATCGTAATTCTCTTTCAGTTTTTCGAAAAGAGCCGCGAACTTCCCTGATGATGGCTGGGAGGTTTTAGGAACGTTCTTTTCATTGTTAATACGATTATATAATTCATCAGTTTTCAGGGTAATACCATCCTCAAAAGCTTCATCGCCAAAAATGATTTCAAGCGGGACTACATAAACGTCGGGGCTGGCTTTTAGTTTGTCCGTTAAATATACTGTGC
Organism: Neobacillus notoginsengisoli; assembly: GCF_003515685.1. Classification (GTDB taxonomy): domain Bacteria; phylum Bacillota; class Bacilli; order Bacillales; family Cytobacillaceae; genus Bacillus_D; species Bacillus_D notoginsengisoli. Next base: position 204,611 of record NZ_QWEG01000003.1, read on the forward strand.
TGTCTGTAACCCAGGCAATCTTTTTTTTACTCATAGAATCGTAGTTCCTTTTCAGATTTTATTTTTAAATCTTTCCTATCATTTTACCATTTAAACCAGATTTAAGTAATTAATTTATTATTCTCCCAATAATTTTTTAACGGGGCTTAAGCCTGAGAATGTTTCCATTTCAATTAACCGATGTGGAGGCTGGGCAGAATTGTATGAATCCGGATAACATCTTCCTTTTAGGGGTATATTTACATGGTGAGATATGAATAAAAGGAGGAAATTTATTATGCAATCTTTTGTCGTTAGTTTCCATAAAGAGGACAACGTCGATACAATGCAAATACAAAAACTGAACGAAGCAGATTATCAAAAGGCGACCGAAGGAGGCACTAGGCATCTTTTCGAATTGGATACGAATATCGGCTTTTTTATATTTTTTGACGCCGAAGATGTAGACGGGACTGTTTCCCATCTCATTCTCCAATATGAAGAAGAGAGCGAAGATCCAAGTGCATGTTATTCTTTTGCAATGAAGGATTTTTATGAATTCATGGCGCTTTACTTGAATGATTTGGAATTCAACGAGGAAACTAGCGTAGAAGAAGAGGAAGAGGAAGAGACATACGGTCCAATCCATCATCTCGCACATCTCCTTTACCATATCGTCGAGGAAGGCCAGGCGATAGAGGAGTAACTTGACGAAAAGCAGCCAAACAGGTTGCTTTTTTTTCATTTTTAGTGGAAAATTACAACAATTAAGGGTATTTTATGTTATAATAATAACGCTTTATGATTGGGGACAAAGGGTAAGAAGGCATAAATAACAAATTGGGGGGAGCCCGTTTATCTTTATGAATACGTATATTAAGAAATCTCCATATTTGCTATTTTTGCTTGTCATGCCTTTACTCGGCATGGTTTACAAATTCCTGAATACTCATCCGCGGGAGGCGGTCCATATTTCGACTGCCGCAGACGGAATGATCCCATTTTTGCCTATTTTCATCATTCCCTATATCTTTTGGTATGGATATGTTTTTTTCTATCTTGTCTATTTTTGCTTTAAGGACACGAAAGTCTATTTGAAAACGTTAATCCTGATTGTAGTAGGGGAGATTATTTGCTTCCTGGTTTATTTCTTTTTCCAGACGATCGTTCCAAGGCCGCAGTTGCATGGCGACGGCTTTTTGATAGAAATGGTCAAGTTTATTTATGCAAACGACGAACCATACAATTGTTTTCCCAGTATACACGTCCTGACAACGTTCGCGATTATGCTTGGTTCCCGGCATATATATGATAAACATCCTATAAATACGATGTTTATCCATATAGCCGGCTCTCTCATCATCATATCGACACTGTTTGTCAAACAGCATGTTGTGCCGGACATGATTGCATCCATGTTCCTAGTATCGTTCCTGTACGGTATCCTGTTCGAGCTTTACGAGGTTGCTGTGAGCAAAAAGGCCGATACCGTTTTTGCCAAAAATAAATAAGGTGTTCTAACTGAAAGGAGGCTATTCATTTAGCCTCCTTTTTACTTTTCACCTAGTTGAATTGCTGTTTCAGCTGCGTTCAAATCAACGCTGAATTGTCCGTTCAGATCATTTGGAAGATAATATCCTTTTGCAATCATATAGTCACTGATTGCTGTGTGCGTACGGATCGCATCCTTCAATTGCTCTTTCAGTGCTGCCCTCAATTCCGGTGTTGCTGTTTCGGCTATGATTGCCGCCAAGTTTCTGACACCCGATTTTGTAGAGATTAAAAAATCGGAGGCAATAACTTGGTCTGTCATTCCGCTCATCCCTACCATTTTTTGAATGAATTGGTTCACTGCTGCATCCCCCTGTTCGCGATGAACTGCTGAAGTGTTTCGATATGGCGGACCCCCATCTCGGCATCTTGTTCCAATATCGTTTTCAATTCACCATCCTGAACAAGTTTACTCATTGTGGCCGATTTAGTAAGAGTAATATTTTTAAACACAAGGTATTCATGCAATTCCAGGGCTTCATGTGTTCCTAAATTCTTCGTCAAGTCTTTCCTCCTCCAAAAAAATCCTCCAATTTTGTTAACTCCATTTTATCTTGCGCATACTAAATATCATTATTCCTCTTTACGTTTATCCATCTTGCATATTTAGCAAGCCGCATTGAAAAACTAAATCTGATTAGGGAAACCTGGAGGTATTTACGGTGAATGAAAACAACTTGGCCAGGCATGAAACATTTGATACCCATGAGTTGATCAACTTCAAAACAATCTGTCTCGTACGTTCGAAGCTTATGCAGGGCATATGTTTTGATAATGAGTTAAAAGCATTGATGGAAAAGGATGTCCAGCAGTCCATTACGGCGCTGAATGAGTTAAAGTCCCTATATATCGGGGCCAGTAAAATTTCGAACGGGAGGAAGCATTAGTGAACCAGGATTATTTGGATCCAAAGTATGCAGAAGGGATGCCTAAAATGGCTGATGCATCCTTTGCGATGGATTTTTTGCTGACAGTTAAAACCGGGATACGAAATTACGGTTTTGCAATCACTGAGGCTTCCAGTCCGGAGCTTAAGGCGGTTATGGAAAGGCAGCTAATGGAAGCAATTGACTTGCACGAGGAACTTTCCAATTTAATGATGGCAAAAGGATGGCTTTATCCCTATGACCCGGGCAAGCAAGTGGAACTCGATATTAAATCGGTGGACATGGCTTTGGCAATCGGAGATATGAATCTTTATCCAACCGATACAGACAGGCTCGGAACCTTTGCCACGCCTAATTATTAATGGGAGGAGGGAACTAGATGAAAGCAGTCACTTATCAAGGTATTAAAGATGTTGAAGTAAAAGAGGTTTCCGACCCGATAATTGAAAAAGCAGATGATATTATTGTTAAGGTAACCACGTCAGCCATATGCGGATCGGACCTGCACCTTATTCACGGGATGATTCCGAATACGCCCGCCGATTATATTATTGGGCATGAACCGTTGGGAATTGTCGAGGAAACAGGCCCCGAAGTAACAAAAGTAAAAAAGGGGGACAGGGTCATTATTCCTTTCAACGTTGCCTGCGGCCATTGCTGGTTTTGCGAGCATGACTTGACTAGCCAATGTGATAATTCCAACCCCCATGGGGACGGCGGTGGATTTTTCGGTTATTCTGAAACCTTCGGCGGCCACCCCGGAGGCCAGGCTCAATATATGAAAGTTCCATTTGGCAACTTCACCCCATTTCGCATACCGGATAATTGTGAAGTCGAGGATGAAAAATTGGTTTTAATCGCTGATGCAATGGCAACAGCTTATTGGTCGGTCGACCATGCAGGTGTAAAGAAAGGCGACACCGTCGTTGTTCTGGGATGCGGTCCTGTAGGTTTACTCTCCCAAAAATTCGCCTGGATGAAAGGGGCCAAGCGGGTAATAGCCGTTGATTACATCGATTACAGGCTTGAGCATGCAAAAAGAACAAATAAAGTTGAAACAGTTAATTTTGAAAAATACGAGAACACAGGTGAGTATTTATACGAATTAACAAAGGGAGGGGCCGATGTAGTCATTGATGCGGTCGGAATGGACGGCAAGATGACACCAATGGAGTTTCTGGCAACTGGGCTTAAACTGCAGGGCGGAACACTTGGCCCGGTCATCATGGCTTCGCAGGCGGCGAGGAAGGGCGGAACTGTTCAGCTCACCGGTGCTTACGGCGCCAGATACAATGCATTTCCATTAGGAGATTTTTTCAACAAAAACATTGATATTAAAATGGGCCAGGCACCTGTTATTCCGTATATGCCTTATTTGTATGACCTGGTTGCGGCCGGTAAAGTTGACCCCGGAGATGTCGTGACCCATATTCTCCCGCTTGAAGAAGCAAAGAGAGGGTATGAGCTGTTCGACACGAAAATGGATGATTGTATAAAAGTTGTTTTAAAACCTCATTAAAAACGGGCGGGCTGGAATAACTGGCCTGTTTTTCTTTGTAAATTCAAGGTTTCTAGTTAAAGCAGTGATATCCGCCAAGGTTTAGCCGACACCCCTTATAGGTATAGGTTTGTATAATTGTCTTAATGGGTGGGTGCAATGAAAGAGATCGAGCTGCTTTTTAAGGATTTTACACTATGGAATATTTTGCTTTTCCTTTTCTATACAGGTTTGATTCTTTTTGTTAATTGGCTGATTAAAGGGATTGCTAAAGTGCTAGCTATTAAAAGGCCAAAGCTTAATAAAAGGTATATACCCGCTGTTAACTCCCTTATCAACTGGATAACCTTTTACTCCATCATTTTACTATTCATTACGTATTTCTCTGAAACGGATTGGATGTTTAAAACCCTTTACTCAAAAGGAGAAGTAAAAGTCACTTTTTTTCTAATTATTACCGCTTTCATGATTGTCAGTTTTGCTAATAGGATAGTGAAGCTATTTACCAAATATGTTCTTACAAACTTTTATGAGCATTACAACATTGACAGAGGGCTAGGATATACAATTAGCCAAATGATTTATTATGTTGTGATGATTGCTGCTCTCGCATTCAGTTTTACACGTGTAGGAATTGATTTGACAGCTCTTGGGGCAGTATTTGGCGTTTTAGGGATTGGAATCGGTTTCGGAATGAGGAACGTGGCCGGGAACTTTGTATCTGGAATCATCATGCTTTTTGAACGGCCGGTGGAAGTTGGCGAGGTCATTGAAATTGACGATAAAATTGGCAGAGTGGAGAAGATTCGCTTAAGGTCGACGCTTGTTCGAACGGCTAAGGAAGGCAACCTGATTATCCCTAACCAGTATTTTATCGAGCATATTATTAAGAACAGAACAACAGCGGAGATGAGGGCACTCGTAAAGGTAAGTGTCAGCTATGGGGAAGACTCCAAGATAGTTCAACGGCTGCTGGAGGAAGCGGTTGACTACGTGAATCAAAATTGTGCGGGGATTCTGGAATCGCCGCATCAAGAAATACGGTTTGTTGACTTCAGAAACAGCGCGATGGACTTTATGATTGAACTTCCGGTTACGAACTTTGAAATCAAAGAGAGAGTTGAAAGTGAACTGCGCCACTCAATTGCAAGCCTGTTAAATGAAAGGGGTATTAAGATGCCCGCAATTGTAACTGAGGCAGAAAAGGAAAGTTAGGCAGTTCAACCAGGTATTAACTTGAAGAAAAATATTCCTGTTTTTAATCCATTAAGAAAAGGGTAGAGCATAGTAAAGTAGATAGAGGAGGAAATGCATTGGCTAATAAAAAGAATGATCATATCCATTCTGAGGAACAAGCACAATTTTTTAAAGAACGCGCAGGGACGGACGAAGCCCGTTTTCATGTCGTCCCACATGATGAAGAAGGTTGGGCTGTAAAGCGGGAAGGCCAGGACGAGCCCGAGATGACGGCAGATTCGAGGTCAGAAGCAGTGAAAGAAGCGAAAAGGCTCGCTGAAGAAGCTGGCACAATGGTCTATATCCATAATGATGAAGGACGGATTGAAGAGCAGCACAATTACCAGGATAGATAACTTATAAACGTGGCATCCATATGTTCATGGATGCCTTTTTCTTTATATTGGAATAGTGAGGATAGAGGAAAGTATGGGGGATGATGATACTATGTAAAGTTGAGCGGCTTCGGAAAGCGTCTGCAGCTGGGATTCTATTAATCAATCACATCTCGTCAGCAACTATACCCGAAAGCTTAGGGAAACCGCTCTTCCCGACATGCAAGTCCGTTGAATCCACTTTACGAGAGTCCGGTTAATGTATACTCAATTCTAAATATAATGTGGATAATCATGGCTATTCCGGACTTTGGCGTTGGTATCCCTATGTCTGTTTAAATAAAAAGCGAGGCGCATACTCATATGTGTCACCAAACCTAAAAAGAGCCCATTGAATAATACCCCAAAAGCCTGGTTCATTTCACTTTTCACTGTCAAGATCCACCAGAGGCTTGAAATTCCGATGAAAGTAAAACTCAGGAAAAAGGCATGCAGGACAATTTCTCCTGGAGATGTTTCCAATTTTGATTGCCTAAAAACGTGAATCAATGAGCAAACCAATGCGGAAACTAACAAACTAAAATAAATCATCATTCTCATTGCTTATCGTTCACCTCCTCAATTGAGCCTCATTATTATTATTATAGCAAAATATATATAAAGGCCGCACTACTTTTTCAATAACCTTATAAAAAAAGGACAGCCACCCCAAGAAGTTCCCTAAGGTTCCAGTCCAAAAGCAGCATCCCTGTACTTAATTTCCTCTAATTTGGAGGTTGGTTTACTTTCAATAATCTTTCCTTCATTATCTTTTTTTACTTCATATTCTCTATATGTTTCGATGATCAAGCCGTTCCTTTGCTGTATGTCCTCTAGTTTCATTTCGTACTCAACAAGATTACGCACTGGCTTTTGAAGGAAAGCATTCGTTTGTCTTACCCCTTCTGTTTTATAATAATAGTCATTGTTGAGAATGGAATAGGGTGAATCCAGATAAGCAGAAGTCACGAGTACTAATCCCAGACCAACTAAAGATAAGCCTTTTAAACGGTCCATAAACATTCCTCCAGTTAGACATATTCTTTAAACTATATGCAGGAGGACAAGATTTAAGACAAGAACAAGGAATTCCTTCCCTTTTCAGGCGTTGAAGAAATACTCTACAAATTCAAACGTACAAAGAGAAAAAAGAATCTTTTATTGTATTGTCTCTAGAATAGTATACTGATCTGGCTCTTTCGCGACAGCAAAAGTATGGATGAGTGACAACTTTCAGGAAAAAACCAGTCTGGTTGTCACGCAAAGCACGGATGAGTGACAACTTACAGCAAAAAACCAGTCTGGTTGTCACGCAAAACACGGATGAGTGACAACTTACAGCAAAAAACCGGTCTGGTTGTCACGCAAAGCACGGATGAGTGACAACTTACAGCAAAAAACCAGTCCGATTGTCACGCAAAGCACGGATGAGTGACAACGTTCAGGAAAAGACCGGTCTGGTTGTCACGCAAAGCATGGATGAGTGACAACGTTCAGGAAAAAACCGGTCTGGTTGTCACGCAAAGCACGGATGAGTGATAACGTTCAGGAAAAAACCGGTCGAGTTGTCACGCAAAGCACGGATGAGTGACAACTTTCAGGAAAAAACCAGTCTGGTTGTCACGCAAAGCACGGATGAGTGACAACTAACAGCAAAAAACCAGTCCGATTGTCACGCAAAGCACGGATGAGTGACAACTTACAGGAAAAAACCAGTCCGATTGTCACGCAAAACTAGGGAATTAAGTATTTTATAGTTTAGCTAGACAATCAAATAGGCAGCCAGTTACGGCTGCCTATAATGAAGCATTCATTAAATTAGAAAGTCATTTTCGATAAAAATTAAGACAAAGCACTTTCCTTTAGTTTCCTGCTGTAGATGATATAAAAACCTAATGCAATTAGGGAAAGGATCGCGCCGCTAATATATGGTAGTCCTGCCGTAATTGAAAACAGAAATCCTCCAAGCGGAGGGCCAATAATCCTGCCGAGCGAGTCAAAAGAAGAGAGGAGCCCGGTGACACTCCCATGCCCAGAAGTGACTGTCTTTGTCAGTATCGACGAAATACTAGGACGAATGACACCATTACCAACACCGAATATTGTCAGGAAGATCGCCGCTGTCGTGAAATTATTAACGAGTAAGATGAGCGAAAATCCAATTGCTGAGACAATAATTCCTCCTTGGATGACTTTTCCTTCACCGAACTTTTTGGTCAATTTTCCGATCAGGCCGCCCTGGACAAATGCTCCCGCCAGCCCCATAATCATAAAAATATATCCAAGGCTTGCCGGATTCAACCCTGCCTTTTTAGCGGCAAAATAAGCAAATGTTGATTCCAGTCCTGCCAGTGACACGGAGATAAAGAACTGAAGGAAAAACAGCAAACCAGAAATGCCTTTTATCGCTTTAAGGAAAGGAGCCTTTTTCTGGACTGCAGAGGCACGGCTTTCTTTCGTTGAAGATTCTTTCAATAACATCGCTACAAGTAAAATAGTTACAACCGAAGAAATGCCTGCAATAATAAAGGGGAGGCTAAGGCTGTTCTTTGAAAAAACGCCCCCGATCGCAGGTCCAAACACAAAACCAAGGCCAACTGCCGCCCCAATCATGCCCATTCCTTTGCTTCGGTTTTCCGGGGTGGTTATATCCGCCACATACGCCATTGTCGTTGGCATATTCGCCGAAGATAAAAAGCCTCCGATAATCCTGGCTGCGAACAGCATCCAAAGTGAATCTGCAAAGGCCATCAAGAAAAAAGAAATGGCCAGACCTGTAATCCCCGCAAGCATGACAGGTTTTCTGCCAATCCTGTCTGAAACTCGGCCCCACATAGGCGCAAAGAGCAACTGCATCGATGAATAAACAGCCATTAGATAGCCAAGCTGCGTGGGACTGGCACCAAGCTTTTCAGCGTAGAAGGGGAGGACAGGAATAATAATTCCGAAGCCCACCATAACAAGAAACATGACGAGAAATAAGATCGGCAAAGCCTTTTTTGTATCAACCATTATGTATGCTCACTCCCAGAACCAAATACCTAATAGCCAGCGCATAAAAAGCTGGCAATCTTAATAGATAAGATAATCTTATATTTTATGAAAGAAAAGTCAACCTAAACGAATTTCTTTGAAACGCGTTTAAACGGTAAATGATTATAAAAAATTTGGCGGCTTGATTCCATATCTATTAAGATGAAGTAAGGGAGGATTCAAACATGAAGGATTATTTTGCAGGAGAGCGAATTAGCTCAGTACGAAAAAACACTTTTATGGAGAGGCTATGATTAGTGGAGAAAAAGTGCTTCTAAAACCATTTGCAAAAGATGACTTGCCAATATTGTGGGAATGGATTTATGGAGATGACAACCCGGAATGGAAGAAGTGGGACGCACCTTATTTCCCATTAAAGAAACGCGAAAAGGATGAATTTATCATCAGTATGGAAATCCTTTTAGAAGAAGGTCTCGAAACAAGATGGGGGATTTGGGCTGATGAACGGCTAATTGGAAGCGTTTCGTATTACTGGGAACACAAGCCTTCAAACTGGCTGGAAGTGGGCATTGTCATCTACGATCCTTCCTTTTGGAATGGGGGCTACGGATCCGAAGCATTCAGGCTGTGGGTCGGACATTTATTCGAATCACTCCCAATTCACCGGATTGGCTATACAACTTGGTCTGGAAACAAAAGAATGATACGGCTGGGGGAAAAGCTCGGAATGAAAATGGAAGCCCGAATTAGAAAGGCCAGGTTTTTCAACGGCCATCATTATGATTCTATAAAAATGGGGTTGCTGAGGGAAGAATGGGAAGAAAAGAATGATACCAAAAACCGCCATTGATTTTTGATCAACGGCGGTCTTTTTCATTTTACTGATTTTCTGGCAGTTTCAGATACGAGATCGGCAATGATTACGAGCAGCATGTAACAGATTAGCAGAAGAGTGAGTTCTGAATAGTGGAAGAAACTCATGCTCAGTTTGAATTGCTGGCCAAGCCCGCCCGCGCCTACAAAGCCGACGACAATCGTTGTCCTCATAATAACTTCCCATCTGTAGAGAATATAGGTCAGGAATTTTGGCATGACCGCGGGAACAACGCCGTAAAAGAGGCTTTGCCATTTCGAGGCACCGGCACTGGCCAGATTCCTTACCGGCCTTGAGTCCATGTCTTCAATTACTTCCGCCCAGAGCTTACCAATGATTCCAAAGTTATGGAGCGCCAGGGCGACCGCGCCCGGAAGAAGTCCCGGCTTTAAGATAAATACAATTAGCATTGCCCAAACTAGTTCGGGCACGGCTCTTGAAAAAATATAGGAAATGCGGACAATTCCAAACACAATCCAACTGTACCAATGCCTCTTTGCCGTCAGGCTTCCATCTGCGATATTCCTGGCTGCTGGAATAACCGTCAGGAAGGCGGCAATCGTGGCAAAACCAATTGCCATAATACTCATTTCAAGTGTTTCAAGTGTCATCCTGAGGGCATTTCCCCAGCTTTCAGCCTGAAAGAATGCGGGTGACTCTTCGCCAACTCCAAGCATCCCACCGAAAAATTTAGCACCATATAAAGCATTTTCTTTAGTAAATAGAGAAGCCAAGCTTGCGCCTTCCCATATATTGATGTAACACCAAGAGACGATCACGAGGACAGCAGCCACAAGGGCGGAAATCCTGCCGCTCACAAAAATTCGCTTTTTTCCTTTCTCAAGCATCGCGCTGCGGACAAGAGAGCTCCAGCCATCAATTAGAATGACTAATAGAATCAAAAAGAAAACATATGTCCAAACTTCATTGTATTTCAGGTCAGCCAGGGCCAATTGAATCTGATAGCCAAGGCCGCCAAGCCCTACAAAGCTCATGATGGCAGATGACCTTATTGCGCATTCATACCTGTACATCGTATAGCTGATAAAATCAGCCCGGACAAGGGGGAGATAGCCATAGAACAACAGCTGCAGCCTTGATGCACCGGACGTTTTAAGCGCCTCAATCGGCTGGCTTGGGAGGTCAGTTAGCATATCGGCAAATATTCTCCCGAGAATGCCGCCATATGGAATCGCTAAAGCAAATATCGCTGCAAAAGGGGAAAGTCCAATTGCGGCGACAAACAGCCAGGCCCAGACGAGTTCATGAATGGATCTTGTAAACCCAAGGATTCCCCTGAAAAATATTCTGCTGAAAAATTTCGCGCCTCTCCCATCGGACAGGATTCCCGAAGCAAGTACTCCTGCAATAAAAGCATAAACGATAGCGATGGCCATCCCAGCCGTTGCGTAAGTAAGCGTCAGCCAGGATGCTTTTAGTCCGAGCAGAAGCACATCGGGTGATAGGGAAGGGGAAATAAGACCCTTTGCAATTTCAATGATCATCACAACGCCGCCGGCATGGACCAGTTCAGGACTCCATTGAACAGAAAATAGGCTCCACGCAAAAACCAGTATTAAAATGGCTGTCAATGTAAACCGCTTATGTTTGCGAAGCGGAGAGATAACCGTTCTAACCATGGCCATCGGACCCCTCAAGTTTGTAAAGATCGTCTAATAGCTGATCCGTTACTTGGTCTGTCGGGAGGTCAAAAAAGACTTTACTATCCTTAAGCGCGATAATCCGGGTAAAATACTTCCTTGCATACTCGACTGAATGAAGGCTGGCAATGAGTGTCTGGTTTTCTTCTGTTACAATCGAAGAAAAAATCGCCAAGACATCCTCAGCGCGGGCAGGGTCAAGTGACGCCACTGGTTCGTCAGCCAGAACAATTTCCGGCTTTTGGACGAGGAGGCGGGCAAGCGCGACCCTTTGCTGTTCCCCACCCGAAAGAGTGGAAGTTTCCTCAACCATTTTATCTTCAAGACCGACTCGTTTCAGCGCGGCGACGGCCATTTCCTTGTCCCGTGGGAAGAGAAGGGAAAAGAGCGATTTAACTAGTCCCCATTCTGCAAGCCTTCCAGCCAGGACATTGTGGATCACTGCAAGCTGGCCGACGAGATCGAATTGCTGGCGGATCACGCCTACTTTTTTTGCAAAAGCTTTCCCGCTTTTGTAGTCCGTTCTCCGTTTACCTGCTACGATCCATTCGCCTGAATCCGGCTCCACAATACCGGCAATGGTATTGAGAAGCGTGGTTTTTCCAGCTCCGCTTGGGCCAATCAAAGCAACCTTCTCACCCTTATGAATAAAAAAAGAAAGGGAAGAAAGTGCTGTCTTCTTCCCGAAAGTTTTCGTAATCGTGTTCGCTTCTAAAATCGTAGTTCGTTCCATTTATCTCACACCTGTTACTTGATAATCTTCAGCTCTTTTGCCACTTCCTCGATTGCTTCGTAATTTCCATTTTTCGTTTCGATAAATCGATCGGTTGCAAACATATTTAGTCCTGATAGCTGTTCAGGAGTCATCGAAAGAAGGGCTGCCTTTACTTTTTCCTTTGTTTCCTTGTCTACTTTATTGATCGTCCAATGATAGTCGTAGTAGGCAGGAGTTGTGTAGAATACACGGACTTTATTCGTATCAACCTTTTTCTCTTTAACGGCTGTTTCCCACACAGCTTCATTTAGGGCACCAGCTTTAAATGCGCCAGATTCAATCAGCTTATAGGTTGTGTCATGGGAACCGGAGAAATTCGGCTGCCCGTCAAAATCCTTGGCAGGGTCAATGCCTTCCTTCATTAAATAATAACGGGGCATTAAATGTCCAGAGGTTGAACTTTCACTACCAAACGTGAATGATTTTCCTCTTACATCTGATAGGGATTGAATGTCCGAATCAGTCTGTGTAATAAATACCGAATGGAATTCCGCATCTCTCGGACGCTGGGCAATTGCTTCTGCTTCAGACACAAGATTCCTCGCCTGGACTCCTGTCAGCCCGCCAAAAAAGGCAAGCTGGATTTCCCCGCGTTGAAAAGCAGTGACAAGCGCCGCATAATCAACGGAAGGGACAAATTCTACTTTCATTCCTGTTTCTTCGGAAAGGTGCTTTGCAACGGCATCCATGCTCGTTTTCATTTCAGTGGCGCTTTGATCTGGTATTGCGCCGATTTTTAATACTTCATCACTCTTTTTTTTATCCTTTTGATCACCAGAATTTGAAGATTCATCTTTACTCCCGCATGCTGCCATAGACAGGACCAAAATTGCGGTAAGCAATAACGCCAACCATTTTTTCATTGAAGTTTCCCCCAGTTTCGTCTAGTAGTTTTACTGTTGTTAATTTTATAGTAAAAAGGGGAAAGTACAACGGAATTAACAATATAGACACCATTCAAAATATCGATAGGATAAATTTAAACCTATCTAGATTTTCGATAAACTCGTTTTTGGGCAAAAAAAACCCCGCTGTTTTTCCATCCAGCAGGGAATATTGTGGGCTTATTAAGCTTTAGCTGACCATTCTTCAACATTCCAAACCCTGGTCACCCAGCCTTCATAAAAATCAGGCTCGTGGCAGACAAGGACAACCGTGCCTTTGTAATTTTTTAATGCCCGCTGAAGTTCTGCCTTGGCGGTAACATCCAAATGGTTCGTAGGTTCGTCAAAAAGGATCCAGTTGCTTTCATGCATCATCAGCTTACAGAGGCGGACTTTGGCCTGCTCGCCGCCGCTTAGTTGGCTGAGTGGGCGGGAAATATGCTCGTTTTTCAATCCGCACCGTGCTAGGGCAGCCCTAACCTGATGCTGGTCAAGACTCGGAAACTCATTCCACACGTCATCAATCGGCGTGATTTCGATTGCTTTTACTTCCTGTTCAAAATAAGAAGGGAAGAGGAAATCACCTCGCTCGACTTTGCCGCCAAGCGGGTCGATTTTGCCAAGCATCGTTTTCAGCAAAGTCGATTTACCAACTCCATTACAGCCAGTAATCGCGATTTTTTCGCCCTTTTCAATGACCATGTCCATTTTTGGCAATAGGGGATTGGTATAGCCAATTTCCAAGTCCTTTGCTTCAAACACAAAGCGGCTGCTTGAGCGCGCTTCTTTAAATTCAAAAGTAGGCTTCAGTGCAGACTCGGGGCGGTCGATCCGCTCCATGCGATCCAGTTGTTTCTGGCGGCTTTTCGCTCTTCCTGTCGTTGAATAGCGTGCTTTGTTTTTTGCAATAAATTCTTCCTGCTTCTTAATAAATTCCTTCTGTTTTTCATAGGCGTTGATATGCTGGTTTTTATTTATTTCAGCGAGTTCCAGAAACTTCTCATAGGTCGCGGTATAACGCGTAAGCCTTGAAAACTCGAGATGAAAAATGGTATTTGAAACTGAGTTCATAAACTCCGTATCATGTGAAATTAACATAAATGCGTAAGGATATTCCTTTAAATACCCGGAGAGCCAACGGATATGCTCGACATCAAGAAAGTTTGTCGGTTCGTCCAGCAGAAGGACCTGCGGCTGCTCTAACAAAAGTTTTGCAAGCAGAACTTTCGTGCGCTGCCCGCCGCTAAGCGCCGCCACATCCCTGTCAAGGCCAATCGCATCAAGGCCTAGCCCACGCGCGGCTTCCTCTATTTTTATATCCAGTGTATAAAACCCTCCCGCATCAAGGGCATCTTGGATCTCTCCCATCCGTTCAAGCAAGGCTTCAAGTTCCTCGGGAGTCGCATCAGCCATTTTTGCCGTCACTTCGTTCAATTCCCGTTCCTTTTCAAAAAGAGGGAGGAACGCGTCCCGCAAAACATCGCGCATTGTCCGGCCTGCAGTCAGGACGGTGTGTTGGTCAAGATATCCATAATGAACACCAGATGTCCATTCAACTTTCCCGCTGTCATGAATCAGCTGGTTTGTCATAATATTCATTAATGTTGACTTACCGACTCCGTTCGCGCCAACAAGGCCAACATGATCTTCCGCCAAAAGCCGGAAGGAAACATCTTTAAAAAGGGTACGGTCCCCAAATGTATGACTTAAATTATCGACTGTTAAAAGCGCCATTTTAATCGAATTCCTCACTTTGTCTAAAAATACACCTATTTTCCTATCATACAAGATTTTAAGTGAATCGGCTATAACTCCATAGTGAAAATAATAAGGCCTACCATTCTTTTTGTTTCCTTTTAATCTTCCTGTAAAAGGAAAATAAAGAAGAATAAAGAATTAAATAAAAAAGGGGGAATTTAAAATGAATTTGAAACTCGTTAAACTAACAAGAGATAACTGGGAGGAATGCGCTGCCTTATCAGGACAGGACAATCAAAAGGGTTATATGGCTCCCAATCTTTATTCCATTGCCGAAGTTCAATTCCTCGAACATTTCGAAGCGTTGGGCATCCATGATGGAGAAAAGATGGTGGGTTTTGCATTGGCAGGACTGGATTCGGATGATCATAACTATTGGATTTACCGGTTTATGATTGATAAAGGCAGCCAGGGGAAGGGAAATGGGGAAATGGGAAAAAGGGACTCGTTGCATTGGTCGATAGGCTGAAACAGAAGGAAGGGTGCAAGCTAATTATGGTTTGCTACCATCCTGAGAATTCTGCAGCAGAAGCGCTGTACAAGTCCGCGGGGTTCAAGGATAGGGGAATGGCGCCTTGGGGAGAAAAGCTTTCTGGATTGAGTGTTTAAGGCACATCGGATGGATTGAACATTAATTCCTCTCAGGCTGAATTTATTTTCAGGTATATTGAAACTCCTTTCAAAATTTAGTGAAATAACTTTCATCAAACAGAACATTTGCTACATCCGCAAAATAAAACAGTGGAATCCTTTTTGAAAAGGTATTCCACTGTTTTCGTTGTCTATTCATTTATAAAAGTAACCTGGCCATTTCCCAGTGAGAGAATCCTGGCTAGCGATTCCACCCAGAAACCTTTTTTCTCAACGAGTTTTCTTCCCTCCTGGAACGACTTCTCGATGACAATTCCAAGCCCCGCCACCTTAGCTCCCGCCTCTTCAGCCAACTGAATCAGCGCGAGGGCTGCCTGGCCATTTGCCAAGAAATCATCAATAATTAGGACACAATCATCCGTATTCAGGTACTTTTTTGAAATGGATATCTCAGAGGTTTCCTGCTTTGTGAATGAGTAAACACTGGCAGTCAGTAGACCCTCTGTCATTGTCAAAGATTTCCTTTTTCTCGCAAAAATGACTGGCACGTTCATTTCAAGTCCCGCCATTACAGAGGGAGCAATTCCTGATGATTCAAGTGTGAGAATTTTTGTTATCCCTACGGAAGCGAATCGCTCAGCAAACTCCTTGCCAATCTCTTGCATGAAGGCCGGATCAATTTGATGATTTAGGAACGAATCCACCTTCAAAACTTGGTCAGATAGGACACGGCCTTCCTCCAGAATTTTTTTCTTTAAGCTTTTCATATATAGTTTCCCCCTTCGAATGAAATAAAAAAGCCCAACGGTCTCGCATCCTTAAAATTAAAGGAATTCGATAACCTTTGGGCAATTTACGAAAAGAAAAAGAAGAATGCGCACAATACGCCATCCGTCCATCGCCCATAGTCGGATTATTTACGGTAATCCGGTAGAAACTTGCAGGCCATATCCCTGCGATTATACGAGTGACTAGTAAAAATAAAGCTAATTATATCACGAGGGACGTTAAAAGCAACGAAAGGTTTCGTTCAATTTTGCCAATCTGAACGACTTTTTATGTAAGCGCATCCAAAAATACTTTAAATATGGTTAAAAAGAGTGTAAACTGTCCTTGTAGTATGAACATTTTTTAAACTGTGCTATAGTGAAAAAGGGATGAATCCCTTTGCAAACCTGGAATTTAAAGGTTTAAGATTGTCCGCTCCACAAAGACAACTGTCTACATACCGATTACTTTTTGAATAATGAAAACAAAGGAGAGATAAATATGTCCAGCAAAACACTGGAACAATTCTTGATTTCAAATCTGAACGAACTGAAAGAAAAAGGCCTTTATAATGTCATTGATCCGCTAGAAAGCCCAAACGGTCCTGTTATCAAAATCAAGGGCAGGGAACTAATCAACCTTTCCTCCAATAACTACCTTGGCCTCGCAACAGCTGATCGGCTAAAAAAAGCGGCTGAAAAGGCGATTGAACAATTTGGAGTCGGTGCAGGTGCGGTAAGGACAATCAACGGTACACTTGAACTTCATGTCAAATTAGAGGAAAAGCTCGCCGAGTTCAAGGGAACTGAAGCAGCTATTGCTTATCAGTCCGGATTCAATTGCAATATGGCGGCAATTTCGGCAGTCATGGATAAAAACG
Organism: Neobacillus notoginsengisoli; assembly: GCF_003515685.1. Lineage (GTDB taxonomy): Bacteria > Bacillota > Bacilli > Bacillales > Cytobacillaceae > Bacillus_D > Bacillus_D notoginsengisoli. Next base: position 221,321 of record NZ_QWEG01000003.1, read on the forward strand.
ATGCCATCTTGTCTGATGAACTGAACCATGCATCCATTATCGACGGCTGCAGGTTGTCGCGCGCGAAAATCATCCGATTTAACCACTCGGATATGGATGATCTCCGCGCAAAAGCTAAAGAAGCCAGGGAATCGGGCTTATACAAAAAATTGATGGTCATTACCGATGGTGTCTTCTCGATGGATGGGGACATTGCCCTTCTTCCCGAAATCGTCGAAATTGCCGAAGAATACGACTTGATGACATATGTTGACGACGCACACGGTTCAGGTGTCCTTGGAAAAGGAGCAGGGACTGTTAAACACTTTGGGCTTCAGGATAAGATTGATTTCCAAATCGGCACACTATCGAAAGCCATCGGCGTTGTTGGTGGTTATGTTGCTGGTAAAAAGAATCTAATTGATTGGCTGAAGGTCCGCAGCCGGCCATTCTTGTTTTCGACTTCCCTGACACCCGCAGATGTGGCTGCTTCAATCGCATCCATTGAAGTTTTGACAGAAAGTACGGAGTTGGTTGAGCGTCTCTGGGAAAACGGCAACTACTTAAAAAAAGGCTTGAAGGATTTGGGCTTTAATATCGGAAACAGCGAAACTCCGATTACGCCATGCATAATCGGCGAAGAAAAGCTGACGCAGGAATTCAGCAAGCGACTGGATGAAGAAGGCGTTTACGCAAAATCGATTGTATTCCCGACAGTACCAGCCGGAACAGGCAGGGTACGGAATATGCCAACAGCTGCCCATACGAAGGAAATGCTTGACAAAGCCATTTCCATTTATGAAAAAGTAGGAAAAGAAATGGGCGTCATTAAATAATTTAAATGAACTTTGACTGAAACAGGCTTTGCATACGGGGGAGGAAAACGACAATGAAACGAATTCTAATAACAGGGGCGCTTGGCCAGATTGGTTCCGAGCTGACACTCCGGCTGCGTGAGATTTACGGAAATGATCATGTCATCGCAACAGACATTAAAGTAAATCCGCAAAAGGAAGCGGCAACAAGCGGCCCCTATGAAATTTTGGATGTTACCGACGGGAACAGAATGGTGGAAATCGCTAAGAAATATGAAGTCGATACCGTTATGCATCTCGCTGCGCTACTTTCTGCCACAGCTGAAGCAAATCCAGTTTTTGCTTGGAACTTAAACATGGGCGGCCTGATGAACGCTCTTGAAACAGCAAGAGAAATAGGAGCGCAGTTTTTTACTCCAAGCTCAATCGGAGCATTCGGCCCATCTACACCAAAGAATGGGACACCTCAAGATACGATCATGCGTCCTACAACAATGTATGGTGTCAATAAAGTAGCCGGTGAGCTTTTATCCGATTATTATTATCATAAATTTGGAGTTGATACACGCGGTTTACGTTTCCCCGGGCTGATTTCCTATGTTGCTCCTCCGGGCGGCGGTACGACCGACTATGCGGTAGAAATTTATTATGAAGCTGTTAAAAACAAAAAGTATAAATCTTTCATCGATAAAGGGACTTATATGGATATGATGTATATGCCTGACGCCTTGAATGCAATCGTCAACTTGATGGAAGCTGACCCTGCTAAGCTTGTTCACAGGAACTCCTTCAATGTAACCGCTATGAGCTTTGATCCGGAAGGTGTTGCGGCTGAAATCAGAAAGCATATCCCTGAATTTGAACTGTCCTATGCGGTTGATCCGATTCGGCAAAGAATAGCCGACAGCTGGCCGAATTCGCTTGATTCTTCAGCGGCTTCCGAAGAATGGGGCTTTAAGGCTGAATACGACCTTGTTTCCATGACAAAGGACATGCTTGATAAAATTAGCAAAAAAATATAAAGAAAGGAGCCTTCCGGCGTATCAAAAACCGGACAGGCTCCTTTTTTTACTTGCTGATATAGATAAGTTTTTCTTTCTGTTTTATCACTTTTCCAACGATAGAAGCTTCATGGAGACCTAATGTATGAAGGTCCGCCACATAATTCCCCGCTTGATCTGCTGGCATTGAAACGAGCAGACCTCCGGAAGTAATCGCATCACACACTAGAAGCTGCTCCTCAGTGGAAAGCCCGTTGTACTCAATATCTTCTTTTAACCAGGCGTGGTTGGACTTCGTTCCGCCCGGTACGACGCCATCCCTGGCTAGTTCCAGAGCGCCGTTCAAAAATGGCACGGCAGCAAAATCAAACTCAAAGCTCACGGAACTTCCGCGGGCAATTTCGCTTCCATGGCCGAGCAAGCCAAATCCGGTCACATCCGTAACGGCATGGGGATGATATTTTTTCAGCGCTTCTGCTGCTGTTTTATTAAGCATTGCCATTGTTTCAGTTACCTTTTCTTCCTGTTCCGGTGAAACTGCACCGCGTTTAATCCCAGTTGTCAGGATTCCCACACCGAGTGGTTTGGTTAATACAAGAGCATCCCCCGGCAAGGCACCGACATTCTTCCATACTTTATCCGGATGGACGATACCTGTGACGGACAAGCCGAATTTCGGTTCCTGGTCATCAATCGAATGGCCGCCGACTGTAAGAGCCCCAGCTTCTTTTACCTTATCTGCGGCACCGCGCAGTATTTCAGACAACATCTCGGCGCCAAGTTTTTTGATTGGATACCCTACGATATTGAGGACAGTTTTGGGCTCGCCGCCCATTGCGTAAACGTCGCTTAACGAATTGGCAGCGGCTATTTGGCCAAACATATAGGGATCATCAACGATTGGGGTAAAGTAATCAACCGTCTGGATTAAAGCAATTGTATCTGTTAACTTATAGACTCCCGCATCATCCGAAGTTTCATGTCCAACCAGAAGCTCAGGGACGGGGTCTTGCTTTGGCAAAAGACGCAAAACTTGCGCCAGGTCCTCAGGACCAATTTTGCAGCCTCAACCTGCTTTCGTTGATAAAGAGGTCAGGCGGATTTTTTCCTGTTCGCTCAATTTGTCCACCTCCAATCATTAGTATACCTTTAACAGTGGATTTCTGCATGCAGGCAGGCAGATGATTTGCGAATTATTTTAAGGATATACTACAATTATCATCAACTGACAATAATGGAGGTTTTTTTATGAAGACTTTTGAAGTTAAAGTCGAATTTTGCATGATGTGAAACTATGCGCCTAAAGCCGCGAGTGTCGCGGAAGAATTGTTTACACATTTTCGCCACAATATTAAGAAGATGGAGCTGGTACCGGCTTCCGGTGGTGTGTTTGAGGTAACAGTAAATGGAGAGAATCTTTACTCCAAAAATGAAACCGGCCTTTTTCCGAAGGCAGAAGAACTCATCAATAAAATGGAATCTTTATAAACAGCTTCCCGGCCTGTTCCCGGGGAGTTGTTTTTGTTTTTGCCCTAAGCTTCCATTTCCTTCTTATGAAAAATGGTATAATGGAAGCGCATAATTTTGTATGAAGGGGTTTTTCCTAATGAAACAGTTGCTTCGATCTATTCCGCCTGTCCATGAGCTTCAGCAGGACAGCCGCTTTAAAGAGTTGTTACTAAGAACGAATATTGATTCCACCCAGCTTGTCGCGCAAGTAAGAGTTATCGTTGATGAGGTAAGGGAAGCGATATTAGTGGGGAACTGGGTAGGACCGGAACCCGGCACAGCCGCATTTACAGATGCCTTATTCGACCAACTCGTTCAAAAAGTTGGAAAGGTGTATTCCTTTACCCTCAAAAGAGTTATTAATGCGACTGGGACTATTTTACATACAAATCTAGGAAGAGCCAGACTTAGCGAGGAAGCAATTCGGCATGCCGCAGAGGTTGCCGGGAATTATTCCAATCTCGAATACAAGTTGGAAGAAGGCGAGAGAGGGTCCAGGCACAGCCATATTGAATGCTTATTAAAGGATATTACCGGTGCCGAAGCGGCAATGGTGGTCAATAATAACGCTGCTGCTGTCTATTTGATTTTGCGGGCGCTCGCGAAAGAAATGGAAGTTATCGTCTCACGCGGTCAGCTTGTCGAGATTGGTGGTTCATTCAGGATTTCATCCATCATGGAAGAGAGCGGGGCAAAGCTCGTTGAAGTTGGTACGACAAATAAAACCCATCTTTATGATTATGAACAGGCTGTCACTGAACATACAGCGATGATTATGAAGGTCCACACAAGCAACTTTAAAACAATTGGTTTTACGAAAACAGTTGAAACCGATGAACTTGTCCAGCTTACATCCAGCCTTGACAATATTGTTTTTTATGAAGACCTCGGCAGCGGGGCACTTTACGATTTCAAAAGACATGGAATTGGCGAAGAACCCCATGTGAGGGAAGTCCTCAAAATAGGGGCTGATATCGTTTCTTTTAGCGGGGACAAGCTGCTGGGCGGCCCGCAGGCGGGGATTATTGCCGGTAAAAAGAAATTAATTGATACGTTAAAGAAACATCAACTGGCGAGGGTTGTCCGGGTTGATAAAATGACTTTGGCGGCACTCGAAGGGACATTGATCGACTATGCGAAGGGTGAGGCAGGGATAAGGAATATTCCTACTGTACGCAGCCTTTTGACAAGCCAGGATGAATTAAAAGAAAGGGCAGAACGCTTTATTCAAAACCTTATTGCAAAATCAAATAGGTATAAAGCAGCTGCCATTCCTTCAACTGGCCAAGTTGGCGGAGGAACGATGCCCGATGTTAGCCTTCCATCCTATTCTGTTTCTCTCACGCACGAAACCCTTTCTGCCGGACAGCTGGCGGATAAACTAAGGCTGGAAGCTGAGCTGCCAATCATTGCCCGTATCCACGATGGTGAAGTTATTCTCGATTTACGGACGGTTACCCGTGAAGAGGAGAACATCATTCTTACTTCGTTATCACAGTGGTAACAATGCTCGAAAAGCCCCTGCGTTTTTGAAACGTCAGGGGCTTTTTTATCACATATCATGATGGGAATTATGCTTTTGCCGTGAGTGCTGCCGGTTTTTCACCTTATGGGAACCGCTCATAGGTTCCGGCTGGCTAACATTTTGCACATCTTTTGCATTTTTTCGGTTATCTTTTTTCGCCATATCCATCCCTCCTGTTCATAGGATGTGATTCCAGCATGAATTTATCCATCAGGTACTGACATGGAGATTCCAAAAGGTTATTGGTTTTCGCCTGAATATTTCACATGATTTCGCACATTTTAACGGTACACGCTACCATCATGAAGGAGTGGACATCATGCCGTATCATAAAAACAAACAGCAGGCTTTTCAGGCTGCCCAGCAGGGAGTAGAGGAAGCAAGGGAGCTTTATTCCGAAATTGTCCGTGATAGCGCAAGCTACGGACATCAGCTGAAGCATTTAAAAAATGAAGTGAATGAAGCGTATCAGCAAATTGAAAACGCTTTGGAAGTCGCATCAGAACATCAGCGGGCAGAATTGGAAAGGTTCCAGCAGGATTTAAAGTCAATTGTGGAAGAGGTAAATCACTTTCAATGAATAAAAAGAACAGGCTAACGATCCTAGCCTGTTCTTTTTAAGTTTGTCTAGCTCCAGCGCCTAGCGCCTAGTGTACTTCGGTCCCCTCGCTACGATAAGTCAACATCGATTCGCTAACGCTCATCGTGTTTCCTTTATCTCCCTCGGAGCCCTCCAGTCCATACGGCGCTAAACAGGCGCTTCCGCTTTTATCCTTATTGATTCTTTTTTCTTTTTTTATTATTTTGCCTTTCCATTTCGGTTAGAGGGTCATTTCCTGCTTCTTCATTATATCCAGCGCCCATTCCTTGGGCTTTTGCCGCATTCATTCCCGGACGTACGTGGTTGGCTCTCCGTCTCGGCATTTCATCACCTCCCGTCATTAGTGTTTCCACTTTATGAAGAAGTTAATTTTGGCATGTGAAGATTCTGGTGATAAGAAAAACTTATGTTATAAGAAAAACTTATGTTATTTTATAATTATCAAGTCATTTACAGAGGGAACTTATTATACTACGATATAATTGTGAGAAAAGTCGTTTACATCCAATTAAATTCAAACTTTTCGACTTTTACAATTTTTTGATTTATCATTAAGGTATGGAAATAAGGGGGTAAGTATATGTCGAAAACTGATGTATTTAATGCCCGCTCTTCATTTGAAGCGAACGGTAAACGCTATCATTATTACCGTCTCGCCGCCCTTGAAGATGCAGGCGCAGGCAAAGTTACAAAGCTGCCATACTCTATTAAAGTTTTATTAGAGTCAGTCCTAAGGCAATATGATGGCCGCGTCATTACTAAAGAGCATGTTGAAAACTTGGCAAAATGGGGAACGAGCGAAGTAAAGGATGTTGATGTTCCTTTCAAACCGACCCGGGTCATCCTCCAGGATTTTACCGGGGTGCCTGTTGTTGTTGATCTTGCTTCATTACGTAAGGCAGTCGCTGACCTTGGCGGAGATCCCGATACGATTAATCCTGAAAAGACAGTGGATTTGGTCATTGACCACTCTGTCCAGGTTGACCAATACGGCAATCCGGGTTCTCTCGAAGCCAATATGCTACTTGAGTTTGAGAGAAATGCTGAGCGTTACCAGTTCCTGAACTGGGCACAAAAAGCCTTTAATAATTACCGCGCGGTTCCGCCGGCAACAGGGATTGTCCATCAGGTAAACCTTGAATTCCTTGCCGATGTTGTCCATGTCGCGAAAAACTCTGAAGGTGAACTGGAAACTTTCCCTGACACTCTCGTTGGGACAGATTCACATACAACCATGATCAATGGTCTCGGAGTCCTTGGATGGGGAGTAGGCGGGATTGAAGCTGAAGCAGGAATGCTGGGTCAGCCGTCCTATTTTCCTGTACCTGAAGTAGTCGGGGTAAAACTCACTGGCACGCTTCCTAACGGGGCAACCGCAACGGACCTTGCTTTAAAGGTTACCCAAGTTCTAAGAAGCAAGGGGGTCGTTGGAAAGTTCGTGGAATTCTACGGGCCTGGCGTTTCAGCCCTTCCGCTTGCTGACCGGGCAACAATCGCCAACATGGCACCAGAATATGGCGCTACATGCGGATTTTTCCCAATTGATGACGAGTCGCTTGATTATCTCCGTTTAACCGGCCGTGATGAGGAACAAATAAAAGTTGTTGAAGCATACTGCAAAGCAAATGGATTATTCTTCAATCCAGATGAAGAACCAGTTTACACAGATGTCGTTGAAATCGACCTCTCCACCATTGAAGCCAACCTATCCGGTCCGAAACGGCCACAGGATTTGATTCCGCTTTCCAAAATGAAGGAAGAGTTTGTAAAAGCGGTGAGCGCCCCACAGGGAAATCAGGGCTTTGGATTGAAAGAAAAAGAACTTGACAAAGAAGTAAAAGTTTCCTTCCATAACGGTGACCAAACCATTATGAAAACAGGAGCCGTCGCAATTGCAGCGATCACAAGCTGTACAAACACCTCCAATCCTTACGTCCTTGTAGGTGCTGGATTACTTGCTAAAAAAGCGGTTGAACTTGGAATGGAAGTACCTAAATTCGTTAAAACCTCCTTGGCGCCTGGATCTAAAGTCGTAACAGGCTATCTGCGCGACTCGGGACTGCTTCCTTATCTTGAGCAGCTAGGCTTTAACCTGGTCGGCTATGGATGTACGACATGTATCGGTAACTCCGGACCGCTACGGGAAGAAATTGAAAAAGCTGTAGCGGATAACGATATGCTTGTCACTTCAGTATTGTCCGGTAACCGTAACTTTGAAGGCCGCATCCATCCACTTGTAAAAGCGAATTACCTGGCTTCGCCGCCATTGGTTGTCGCTTATGCTCTTGCAGGAAATGTGAATATTGATTTCCGGACGGAACCAATTGGGAAAGATCGTGACGGGAACGATGTTTACTTTATGGATATTTGGCCGGCTACCGATGAAGTGAATGAAGTTGTTAAAAAGACGGTTACCCCTGAATTGTTCAGAAGGGAATACGAGAATGTTTTCAGTGATAACGAGCGCTGGAATGAAATTAAAACGAGCAATGAGCCTTTGTATTCCTGGGATCGTGATTCGACTTATATCCAAAACCCGCCTTATTTTGAAGGGCTTTCACCTGAGCCAGGCCAAGTTGAGCCACTCAACGGCCTCAGGGTAGTTGCCAAATTTGGCGATTCGGTTACGACAGACCATATTTCACCTGCAGGCGCAATTGGCAAAGATACACCTGCCGGCAAGTACTTGCGTGAAAAAGGTGTTGAGCCGCGTGATTTCAACTCTTACGGATCTCGCCGGGGCAACCATGAAGTCATGATGCGTGGAACATTTGCGAATATCAGGATCAGAAACCAAATTGCCCCTGGAACAGAAGGCGGTTTCACTACTTACTGGCCAACCGGGGAAGTAACAACCATTTATGATGCCTGTATGAAATATAAGGAAGCAGGAACCGGACTGGTCGTCATTGCCGGCAAGGATTATGGAATGGGCTCCTCACGTGACTGGGCTGCCAAAGGAACAAACCTACTCGGCATCAAAACAGTCATTGCTGAGAGCTTTGAACGGATTCACCGTTCCAATCTCGTCATGATGGGCGTTCTGCCGCTTCAGTTCAAAGAAGGAGAAAATGCCGAATCACTTGGACTGTCAGGGAAAGAAACATTTACTGTACAAGTTGATGAAAACGTACGCCCTCGAGACGTTGTCAAAGTGACTGCAGTTGACGAAAACGGTAAATCAACCGAGTTTGAAGTACTTGTTCGCTTCGATTCGGAAGTTGAAATTGATTATTACCGCCATGGAGGAATCTTGCCAATGGTTCTCCGTGAAAAGCTTAAAGCTTAATCAACCCAAAACACCATGCGGCATTTCGCATGGTGTTTTTTCTGCTGTCTTTATGTTCAGCTTTCCCCTTTTGAAAGAGAGTTGAGGTAGATTTAATCGTCAATTGCCATGAAGGAGAGAAATGTCACATTATCGGCATTTTTTTAGACGATAGGCATGTTATTTCCCCAGTCTGTATAGTGTAAAATCGAATTAGAGGATAAAAGGAGGGGCGCAAATGGCAAAAAAGTGGATTGCCGCCGGACTACTGATTGCATTGACCGCCATTGCGATATTCCAGGCAGTTGATAAAAAAGAAGAGACTGGGGTTAAAAGTGAGGCAATAGTAGATGGGCTTAAGCCAGGAGTCAAAGCACCGGATTTTGAGCTAAAAACATTGAAAGGCGATACAATCAAGCTATCTAGCCTTAAAGGGAAAAAAGTTATGTTGAATTTTTGGGCAACTTGGTGTGGCCCGTGTAAAGCAGAAATGCCAGCTATGCAGCAGCTATCTACTGAAGTGGGCGATGATGTCGTCATTCTTGCTGTTAATATAGATCCTCAGCTGGATGTACAAGGATTTGTCGATGAGAATGGAATTACCTTCCCGATCCCCTTGGATGTAGATGACAAAGTAAACGCACTTTATCAGATCATTGCTATACCGACAACCTATTTTATCGACAGTAATGGAATCATACAGGACGTGTTTAAAGGGGCCATGCCTCACGATGCCATGGTCCAATATGTAAACGATTTGAAATAAACATGAGCCGACCAGTGCAATGGTCGGTATTTTTTATATAACTGTCTATATCAATTGTTTCAAAAAATAAACACTTATTACTTTTCCTTATAAAATAAAACTTTCGATTAAATTTTCGAAAAGTTGTAATAATTGAAACCGTTTCCGGGCATAATTACTGTTAGAATAGTAATTAAGGAAGGTGATACTATGCGAAAGCCACGTAAACGCTCATTTGCTGAGCTTGTATCTGAGAATAAAAACCAAATTATGAAGGATGAGGCGTTAATGGAAAAAATCGAAAAGCGCCTTGAGGCAAAGCGAATCGAAAGAGCTGAATAGAAACATTGTTTTACCATATATGATTTTAGCTGTTCCTGGCAAAAATATTGTCAGGAGGGATGGCAATGGGAAATCCTAAAAAAGACAGCAAACATTTTACCCCAAAACACTTGGGCACACAGCCAAGGGGATTCAGCGGCAATAAAGGGAAGAAAATGCAAGACACTTCCGGTGAACACGCCCAGGTAATCCAGACAAAAGGGGAATAACTTCGCTTGCTTTGCCAGCTGGAATTTAACAGGTTATAAAGGATTAAACCCGGCCATGTAGCCGGGTTTATCTTTTGCTCGCATTGACCACTCATATTTTTTCACCTATTGATGAAAACTATGAAATGCATCAAAGAAATAGGAGGAATGAGAATGGCCGATCAAACAACCCCAAAACCAGATGACCGCAGCGATAATGTTGAAAAGCTGCAGGAAATGATTCACAACACAATTGAGAATATGGAAAGAGCTGAAGAAACTCTTGCCTTAAGTGACAGTGATGAAACGAAAAGGCAAGTTGAAGAAAAAAATGCCCGCAGGCGTGAAAGCATTGAAGCAATGAGAATGGAAGTCAAAGATGAAGCAAGGTATCAAGGACAAGATTAATCATTAAACGAGAGGACCTGTTTTTGCACGGGTCCTCTTGACTTTTATTTAAAGCAGGATTTTAGCGGGAGCCCGTTCAATATGGTACCATGGGGAAGAAAAACTGTATTGTGAAACGCTAAAAGGAAGTGGAATTTAGTATATGGTAATCAGTGAAGCAAAGGTCGACGTACGCTATGCCGAAACAGATCAAATGGGCGTTGTATACCATGCCAATTATCTAGTATGGATGGAAATAGGGAGGACCAGTTTTATTAAAGAACTGGGCTTCAGTTATGCGAAAATGGAAGAAGACGGCATCATCTCGCCAGTTATTGATATCCAGGCGTCCTATAAGAAACCATTAAGATATGGACAATCCGCTGTTGTAAGAACGTGGATTGAGGAATACGATGGATTCCGGGTGAAATATGGATATGAAATCCTCAACGAAGAGGGGGAACTGGCATTGACTGGCAGTTCAGTTCATGTGTGTGTAAAAAAAGAAAATTTCCGGCCGGTTTCTTTAAAGAGGAAATACCCCGACTGGCACAGCGCCTACGAGAAAGCCGCCGGAAAAGAGGATTAAGGAAGGGGAAAACGGGTGGCATTCGGAATTAAAAAGAAAGAGATAATTGAATGGAAACGAAAGATAGACCATGGAGAAATTGCTTTTTTAACTCACTACTGGCTGGATGACAGATTTCCTGGTTGTAAAACCGTCACGAAAGCAGGCTGTAAGGATCTGAAGCGATTGGCTGAATGGGGACGGAAATACGGGCTTCAAAAAGAATGGATTCACTACCGCCCAGATGGATATTCCCATTTTGACCTGATTGGAAAACGTCAAAAGGAAATTTTGAATGCCGAAGGGCTGCATGAACATATTTGGGAATGATGAAAAGCGGCCATTTAGGCCGCTTTTACTCGTTAAATTCGTCTTAATGATGGTTAAATATTGGTTCATTACTCTTTTTATCCAAAACAACTTCAACGTCTCTCTCGTCAAAATACCATAAATCTTTCTCTTCAATATAAAATATCAGTCCTTCTGATTCCGCTGTGACAGCTGGATCAACTGGTTCTTCAACAGAAACCCCTAGAGAAAATCCCGATTGGAGCTGGCTGAATCCCCCGTAGCGGACATAAAAACGGATGAAAGTTCCCGCTTTGAGTTCCATTTCTTCTTTATACCATTGAGCTGCCGTGTCGTTTACCTGTAAATTCATGTTGAATCCTCCTCGTGTAACCCTTTTGGCCAAAAATCCAAGGTTCGTTTTCCCTAAACCATATGTAGTTTCAGTTCCAAAGTAAGTGTATGTGTTCCTTTTCCCTTAACCTCCGCTTCGGAAACAAATCCAAAACTTAATACAGTTTCATCTATATTATTTCCTTTATCCATAACAAAATCAAAGAGAAGGCACAGCGAACAAAAAAAGCCCCGAATTTACCGGAGCCACTGAGTCATATGTTCGATTGTTTCCAATGTCATTTGTTCAGGGGTGGATATTCCATACGCACCCGTTTTTTCCATCGGCACAACCCTAAAATTGCGGCCATTTTTCCGGTATACGAATGTCGGATGGAAGGAGGGATTGGCCAGTTCAACCGTTGTACCCTTTTCACTAATCGTTTTTGTGATTTCCAGGGTGACTAGGCCGCCAATATCTTTATAATCACGTACTTGTGCGGAGATGAAATTCCCCAAAGAGTATACGACAAAAGTCTTTTTCCCATCAGACCGTTCAATCCACTCCATTGGCTGCAGCACATGGGGGTGGGACCCGAAAATAATATCGACGCCTTCACCGGCAAGGAATTTCGCCAAATCCTTTTGTTCATCAGTCGGATAGCGCTGATATTCGTTTCCCCAGTGCATGCTGGCTATAACCACATCACTTTCCTGGCGTGCCTTGGCAATATCCTTTTTCATTAACTCCCTGTCAATCAGATTGACAGAAAACGCCTTACCTTGCGGGATTGGGATACCATTTGTTCCGTAAGTGTAAGATAAAAAGGCAAGTCTGATCCCATTCTTCTTCAGCACAGTCACTTTGTCGCGGCCTTCTTGGCTGACGGCTGTCCCTACATAAGGCAGACTGATTTTTTCAAAATAAGCAATTTGTTTTTCAACGCCTCGATAGCCTTTATCAAGCGAGTGGTTATTGGCCGTAGAAACGATATCAACCCCGCTATTGATCACAGCTTCCGACAACTCGAAAGGGCTGTTGAATGATGGGTAGCTGGAAATACCCAGTTCTGTACCGCCAACAAGGCTTTCCTGATTTGCAGTCAGTATATCTGGAGCCTGCAGCAAATCTTTTACAGGTTCAAACATCGGATTAAAATTGTAGCCATCTGATGATTTTGCATCTTCATACACAAGGTCATGGATCAAAATGTCACCTATTGCCCCTATGGTTAATGATTCCTTTATTGATTTCCCTTGGACTTCAAACGGTCTGTCCGCATGAGATTTTGGTACGGGCCTTGATTCCGTTTCAGATCCATTCGTGCATGCAGCTAGGAGCGTAGTCAAAGACAATGCTCCAATTACTGCTATCGTTTTAAAAAGCGGGTATTCCTTCACATGGAATCCTCTCCTATAAGCAAAATATTTTTCCCGAGGGGCTTTATGTTTTATGATAAATGTTAGTTAATAACATTCCACCTATATTTTAACGTATAAACATGATTTTAAAAGAAAAATTTTCCCAATGAGGTGATTCTATGTTTAAGTTGACAGATGCTGCCTTCCGTGTACTATCTAAGGCGCTTGATAATGAAAAAAAAACCGACGGTGAACAATTGTATATCCGGCTGACTATGGGCATCGGCTGAGGCGGGCCACAGCTGAATCTGTCTCTGGAAGAGCAGAAGTTACCGAAAGACCAGGAATTTGAATTTGAAGGACTTAAGATTTTAATTCATGATCAGGATTTTGTTTATTTTAACGATACAAAACTTGATTATGTAAAAGACGTGTTCGGAAGCGGAAAGTTCCAGTTGCTGAAAGTATAAAAAATGGTGTCCCGATGAGGGACACCATTTTATTAGGAGTTAAATGCAGGGTTAGAGGCGTTCTCCAATTCTTCCATTTCCTCAATAAAGTCAATCAATTCCTCGAAATTCCTCGTTATTTTTATTGGTTTTCCATTGCATTCTAAATCGGGCGTACAGGGATAGAATTCTACAATAAACTCCTCTTTGGAAGGATTCGGTGTGACGGAGGTAGAAAAAACAAAGTCAAACTGTTTTGTTCCTGGCATTGGAAGTCTCCCTTCACTGTAAAGTGCTTACTACTATTGTAAAGGAAGACCCTCTTATCTAATTGTAATGATATTGAACGATTCGTGAAAATTGGGAAATTGCCATATTCACGTATTGGAGTTGGTAACAGAAATGCAGAAAACACTGCCTTTCCCAACATTGCTCTTTACTTTAATCGTCCCATTATGATCTTCAATGATTTTTTTACAAACATTCAGGCCAATCCCATTACCGTTCTGTTTAGTTGAGTAAAAAGGGGAGAACAATTGACTTAGTGTTTCAAGATCCATTCCGCAGCCACTATCTTCTATTGAAATTGAGAAACCATCGGCTGCTGTATTTGTATTAATCCTAATTTCGCGTCTATCTTTGTTTTCTGATGATTCAATCGCTTCCATAGCATTTTTTATTAGATTGACCAGTACTTGTTTCATGCGGCCTGAATCAAGTAAATAAACATTATCATTTTCATCATACCTGGAGACAAGTTTAATGTTTCGCAAAATTGATTCGCTTTCATAAAGCATAATGACTTCTCTGACCAGCCCATTGACAGAGGTTTCATTTTTTACCCTGGCTGACGGCTTTGTCGCATTCAAAAACTCGCCTATAATCATATTCGCACGATTAATTTCTTCAATGGCGACATTTGCATATTGCTCTTTCCCCATCTCCTTTAGCTCGGGTTTAAGCAACTGAATAAACCCCTTAACAGTCGTAAGAGGGTTCCTTATTTCATGCGCGATTCCAGCAGCCAGCTTACCTAAATCTTCAGAATAAACTTTTCCTGCCTTTAGTTCCTCTGCCTGTTTTTCCATATCTGCTTTTTGGCTCGCAAATTCAATGTTAAAAGCAAGAACTCTTTTTTCCAGCCGATCCATCGCCATCTTAAGCTCAGCAGCCCTATTAGAGATAGGAAAACAGTAGACGACTAAATTGCCATAGGAGTCCTTCGATTTATAGAATTGATAGTAATGTGAGGCTTCTTCTTCTTTCATTGCCACTTCTATTGAGCCTGACATTCTAGACGCAGAGAGGAATTGACTTGTTTTTAGCCTATATTCTTCTGCAATCAAGTGGAGAAATGTTGAGGTTTCTGAAAAGATTTCCTTAGCACAGAGCGAAGCGGATTCTATTTCAAAATGTTTATTTAAGATAAAACATGGAAAGGGCAAGTTTTTAAATGCTAATTCCATTTGTTTTTGACCCTTGGTAAATTATTTTTAAAAACCTCTCAAGTTAGTGGTTTAAGGCGTTAAATAAAGGGTATATAAACTAGTTACGCTTCAATCATACAAAAATTCCAATATTTTTACAAATTTATACCTAGCAATTTCTTCCTTACTTTTTGCTATTTTACGTCAAAAACCACCTACAAAAGAAAATATCATACCAGCATCGACAATATTCCCAATTTCAAAAAGCATTTTACGAAAAAAAAAGCTATGAAGGAAATGTCCCTTCATAGCCATTTTATTTTAGGTTCGGTCTTATTCAAGATTCTTTTAATATTTTCTCTGTGCCTGTAAAAAACAAAAGTAGTAAGAATAATGACAATGATAATCAACGGAATATCCCTTGGCTCTACTAAAATAGAGTAAGTAACAGCACTGATTCCGGCAACCATCGAAGATAGAGAAACATATTTAGTAAGGAACAAAGAAATGAAAAACATAGCGAATATAACCAAAAACATGATTGGAACATAAAACAGGAGAACTCCGCCGGATGTCGCAACCGCTTTTCCTCCCCGGAACCCCGCAAACACAGGATACATATGTCC
The DNA here is from genome assembly GCF_003515685.1 of Neobacillus notoginsengisoli. Taxonomy (GTDB): domain Bacteria; phylum Bacillota; class Bacilli; order Bacillales; family Cytobacillaceae; genus Bacillus_D; species Bacillus_D notoginsengisoli. The sequence continues at coordinate 236,734 of NZ_QWEG01000003.1, forward strand.
AATAACCGCAATCATCCCTGGTATCAAAGCATTTATTTCCGCCACTCCTAATAATGCCGGAAGAGATGCTGCCAATGTCCCTTTCAGTATATCAGCCAAAGTAACCGCAATCCCGGCCTTGACTCCGAGAGTCCTGAATGTATTTGTTCCGCCAAGATTTCCACTGCCATACTGGCGGATATCTTTCTTATAAAAGACCTTACCGACAATCAAACCGGAAGGAATTGAGCCGATTAAATAGGCCAGGATACATAATAAAACCGTTTCAGCCATTCCAATTCTCCTTTTTCTAAATCTAATACTCAGCGTGTTTTGTTGGAAGTTACACTTTATTGTACCATTTTCTTTTGAAAACGCCATATTTCTATTGCTATTTTATCACGTGGCACTAGACATATATCTATTAAGATTTTGACCCCAAGGCAAATAAATGGGTATTTCAACCTTTCCAAGGTAAACTAGAACTAATAGGAGCTGAGGAGGGAACTAAATATGATCAAAAATCCCAGCCGGGAAGAAATGAAAGAAATTTTCGGGAAATCTAAACGAATTGCTGTTGTGGGACTGAGTGATAATCCTGCAAAAACCTCCTATATGGTCTCGGAGGTCATGCAAAAAGCCGGATATGAAATTATCCCGGTAAACCCTCAAATAGAGGAAGCCCTCGGAGTAAAGGCAGTTGCTTCACTGAAGGACATCGAAGGCCATGTTGATATTGTCAATGTGTTTCGCCGCTCAGAATATTTACCTGAGGTGGCAAGAGAGTTTGCAGAGATAGATGCAGATGTGTTCTGGGCTCAGCTAGGGCTTGCCAATGAGGAAGCGTATCAATTTTTGAAAGAAAAAGGGTATACGGTTGTTATGGATAAATGCATTAAAGTTGAACTTGCTATGATTCAATAGATCCCCTCTAAAACAGGCTGCCATCATCGGCAGCTTTTCTTATCTCATTGGCTTTGTAAAACGTTTGTTGATTTCCGCTCCAAAAAGGAAAGCTTCCCTGAACTTACATCGCACGAAATTATGCGATAGCATCATTGAGGATTTTCGAGGAGTCTACGCGCCTTCCGCTCTAATCAACTCTATAATAAATAATCAAAATTCCCTTTAAGACAGCAATTTTATTATTTAAAAAAGTATTTCATTCCTCACAAAATAGACATTTCTGCAGGTTTTTTTCTTTTTACGCATTTGCCAAAACGAAATAAATCGATACAATAAAGCATAGACGGCAGGGCAAGTTATGGTAAAATTAACTTACGAACACCTGTTCACTTGTGTGTTTTCCTTTAATTTTAATATAAAAAATGAATTTTGGAGAGAGCAGTATTTCTTTCTTTGGCATTTTATGAAAGGGGTATTTTAGTGGTAACAAACCAACAGGCTTTTAACTATGATGATGATGCCATCCACGTTCTTGAAGGGCTCGAAGCAGTCAGGAAACGACCCGGCATGTACATCGGAAGTACTGATGCCAGGGGTCTTCACCACCTGGTATATGAAATTGTCGACAACTCGATCGACGAAGCGCTTGCCGGTTACGGGAGCGAAATCACTGTTAAAATCCATAAAGATAATTCAATCAGTGTAAGTGATAAAGGTCGGGGTATGCCGACTGGAATGCATAAACTTGGCAAGCCTACGCCCGAAGTAATCTTGACAGTCCTCCATGCCGGCGGAAAATTTGGACAAGGCGGCTACAAAACAAGCGGCGGTTTGCATGGTGTCGGGGCATCTGTCGTGAACGCTTTATCCGAATGGCTGGTTGTGACGATAAAAAGAGATGGTTTCATTTACGAACAGCGTTTCCAAAACGGCGGAAAACCTGAAACAACTCTTGAAAAACTAGGCAAAACAAACCAAACTGGCACAACGATCCATTTTAAACCGGATCCGACTATCTTTTCCGTTACAGCATATAATTTTGAAACCTTGAGCGAGCGGCTAAGAGAATCTGCTTTCTTGTTAAAGGGAATGAAAATAAACATAGTCGATGACCGGAATGGAACCCAGGAGACATTCCATTATGAGAATGGAATAGAAGCGTTTGTTGAATATTTAAATGAAGGAAAAGAAGCTTTACATCCTGTCGTAAGCTTAGAAGGAATCCACAGCGATATAGAGGTTGAGTTTGCCTTCCAATTTAACGACGGATATTCCGAAAATGTCCTTTCCTTTGTCAACAACGTCCGTACAAAGGACGGAGGAACACATGAAGCAGGGTCAAAGACCGCGATGACACGAATTTTTAATGACTACGCCCGGAAGGTTTCCCTTTTGAAGGAAAGAGATAAAAATCTGGATGGCGCTGATATTCGCGAAGGGCTTTCAGCCATTATTTCTGTGCGGATTCCTGAAGGGATGCTTCAATTTGAAGGGCAGACGAAAAGCAAGCTCGGAACAAGTGAAGCAAGATCGGCAGTCGATTCGGTTGTATCCGAACATCTTTCTTATTTTCTCGAGGAAAATCCAGACATCAGTTCATTACTGATAAAAAAATCGATTAAAGCGTATCAGGCGAGGGAAGCTGCCCGAAAAGCCAGGGAAGATGCGAGAAGCGGCAAAAAGCGCAGGCGGACTGATGCTGTATTATCGGGCAAGCTTACCCCGGCACAATCTAGAAACCCACAAAAAAATGAACTATATCTTGTAGAGGGCGATTCGGCCGGCGGTTCAGCAAAACAAGGGCGCGATCGCCGTTTTCAAGCTGTCCTGCCTTTGAGGGGAAAGGTTATCAACACAGAAAAAGCCAAACTCCAGGATATCTTTAAAAACGAAGAAATCAACACGATTATCCATGCAATTGGCGGTGGAGTCGGAACAGATTTTAACATTGGCGATATCAATTACGACAAAGTCATTATCATGACAGATGCCGATACAGATGGAGCACACATCCAGGTTCTCCTGCTCACTTTCTTTTACCGGTATATGAAACCGCTTGTGGAAGAAGGAAAGATTTTTATCGCCCTTCCTCCCCTATACAAGGTCAGCAAGGGAGCCGGGAAAAAAGAAGTCATTGAATATGCTTGGAATGAGGATGAACTTCAGGCGGCTATGAAAAAGGTCGGAAAAGGCTATATGATCCAGCGTTATAAAGGGCTAGGTGAAATGAATGCCGACCAGCTGTGGGAAACGACAATGGACCCGGAAACGAGGACACTCATTCGGGTAAAAATAGATGACGTTGCCAGGGCCGAACGGAGAATCACCACTCTTATGGGTGACAAGGTAGAGCCGCGGCGAAAATGGATCGAGTCAAATGTCGCATTTGGATTGGAAGAAGAAGCGGAGCTAGACAGTATACTTGATAATGAAAATATTACAGTTACCGAGGAGGAGACCGGACTATGACCATGACAGAGAAATTCCGTGACCTTCCTCTTGAAGATGTCCTTGGCGACAGGTTTGGAAGATACAGTAAATATATTATCCAGGAAAGAGCCCTTCCGGATGCAAGGGACGGATTGAAACCTGTCCAACGGCGGATTTTATATGCCATGCATGTTGAGGGCAATACACACGAAAAAGGCTTCAGAAAAGCCGCGAAGACGGTCGGGAATGTAATCGGTAACTATCATCCGCATGGCGACACGTCTGTTTATGAAGCAATGGTCCGGATGAGCCAGGATTGGAAAGTTCGTAATGTACTTGTCGAAATGCATGGAAACAACGGCAGTGTCGACGGCGACCCTCCGGCAGCTATGCGTTATACAGAAGCGCGCTTGTCGGCGATTGCAACAGAGCTGCTAAGGGATATTGAAAAGCAGACAGTAGACTTCATTCCTAACTTCGATGATACATCGAGTGAGCCAACCGTTTTACCTGCCATGTTCCCGAACTTACTCGTCAATGGTTCAACAGGAATATCAGCTGGTTATGCCACTGATATTCCTCCTCATCATCTCGGAGAAGTCATTGATGCGGTCATAATGAGGATGGACAACCCTAATGTGACGGTCGATGAGTTGATGACTGTCATTAAAGGACCGGATTTTCCGACTGGCGGCATCATCCAGGGGATTGACGGAATCAAAAAGGCCTATGAAACTGGCCGGGGAAAAATTATCGTGCGAAGCAAAGCTGAAATTGAGGATATACGAGGCGGCAGACAGCAAATTGTCATCACTGAACTCCCTTATGACGTCAATAAGGCTAACCTTGTTAAAAAAATGGACGAATTCCGGCTGGACCGGAAGCTTGAAGGCATCTCGGAAATCCGTGATGAAACTGACCGGACCGGCCTCAGAATCGTGATTGAATTAAGAAAAGATGCGGATGCTTTAGGTATCCTAAATTATTTATACAAAAACAGCGATCTGCAGGTTTCTTATAACTTCAATATGGTGGCCATCCATAATAAGCGCCCTGTGCTGATGGGGTTAAGGGAACTGCTCGATGCCTATATTGGGCATCAGAAGGAAGTTGTGACAAGGCGGTCCAACTATGAACTAAAAAAAGCGAGGGAACGCCAGCATATCGTAGAAGGGTTGATGAAGGCACTTTCCATTCTTGACCAGGTTATTGCCACCATCAGGGCTTCAAAAGATAAGCGGAATGCGAAGGATAACCTTATTGCCAAGTTCGCCTTTACGGAGGCGCAGGCTGAAGCCATCGTTTCTTTACAGCTTTACCGCCTGACTAATACGGATATTACCGCCCTCCAGAAGGAAGCGGAAGAACTCGCAAAAAAAATAAATGATTTAACCTCCATTCTTGAAAGCGAAAAGAAGCTGAACTCTGTCATCAAAAAAGACTTGAAGGATGTAAAGAAACGTTTTGCCGACAGTCGCAAGTCCAGCATTGAAGCAGAGATTGAAGAACTGAAAATCAACCTCGAAGTGATGGTTCCTAGCGAGGATGTTATCGTGACGGTTACAAAGGAAGGCTATATCAAGAGGACAAGCCTCCGTTCATACTCCGCGTCAAATGGCCAGGATCTTGCCATGAAGGATTCCGACAGGCTTTTTGTCCAGCTTGATATGAATACAAAACATGTATTAATTCTGTTTACGAGCAAAGGGAACTATTTATACCTGCCTGTTCATGAGCTTCCTGATATCAGATGGAAGGACATGGGTCAGCATGTCGCGAATATCATTCCTATAGAACGTGACGAAGAAATCATTAAAGCTTTGCCTGTCCAATCGTTCGAGGTCGAATCCTTCCTCGTGTTTGTCACAAGGAATGGAATGGTTAAGAAAACAGAATTGAAGCTCTATCAGGCCCAGCGATATTCAAGACCACTAACAGCCATTAATCTTAGAGGCAACGACACAGTTATTGATGTCCATGTGACAGATGGCAAACAGGACCTGTTCCTTGTCTCCAATCTTGGATACGCCCTTTGGTTTAGTGAGGATGAGGTCAGCCCAATCGGGATCAGGGCAGCAGGGGTCAAAGGCATGAACCTGAAGGATGACGATCTCATTGCCGGCGGGAAGGTGGTAAACCCTGAAGGCAAGGAATCGATAGTGGTGGTCACCCAGCGGGGTGCCATTAAAAAAATGAGGCTGAGAGAGTTTGAAAAGGCTACGCGCGCAAAAAGAGGTGTGGTGGTCTTGAGGGAATTGAAAGCTAATCCCCACCGGGTTGCGGGCATTGAGACCGCATTGGAGTCAGATCTACTGTCCGTTTTGACAGAAAAAGGACAGATCGTAAATGTAAATACGAATACCCTTAAATATAACGACCGCTACTCTAATGGATCGTTTATTGTCGATGAAGGAGAAAGCGGGAGGGTTGTCGCTATTTGGAAGCAAGCCGCCACGCCGGTAAAAGAATAAGGATTGAAGCAGGCTGTCCATATCGGACAGCCTGCTTTTTATGTGCTATGACAATATGTGACAAAAAACCGACAAATTATTCTAGTAATATTTCTTTCTGTTTATTATACTATTAAGTAACAAGAGCGTTTTAAGGGGGTTATTCATTGTACTGTCCAAATTGCAATACACTAAATGATGATGCTGCCCGTTTTTGCAGCAAGTGCGGGGAATATCTCGAAAAACAAGCTCCCGAGGGCTGTCCGGATTGTGGAGCCGCACGTAAACCGGAGGAATCTTTCTGCTCCACCTGCGGCCACAAATTCAATGGTGCTTCCACTGAACCTATTTCAAGTCCACCCACGGTTGCTCCCGAGCAAAAAGCACCAGGAAACCATGGCCAGTATGGAGGGGGAGGGCATTCACCTCAATACGGTAGTCACGGATCTACTATTTATGCAAATGAACAGGTGCGTTTTGCCAACTTCGGCGAGCGTCTCGTTGCACTTATCATCGATTCTATCGTGTTGTCCATCGCGGGATATATCCTTGGTGCAATTTTAATGTTATCGAACGGCGATTTATTAAAGAGTTTCTTGTCATTCATCATCGGTATCGGCTATAAAGCTGGTCTTGAAGGTTCAACAAAACAGGCCACGCTTGGAAAAATGGTTATGGGAATTAAAGTAATCGGCCCGGATGGGGGACGAATTAGTTATGGGCGGGCCATTGGAAGGTATTTTGCCAATTTCCTTTCTGTTATTACACTCGGTATCGGTTATTTGATGGCACTTTTCACAAGAGAAAAACGCGCCCTGCATGACTATGTCGCTGGTACGTATGTAATAAGAAGTAAGTAAATAGTATGAAAACCCTTTTCTTCTTGAAAGGGTTTTTCTTTTGCCAACAAGTTTGCCTTCAAGTAGGCAATTGTCACGAATCGTAAAAGGACGCATACACTATATCAGCAGGTATAAAGGAAAGGAGTATGCGTGCCTTGAATGTGTTTAAGCCTTCCATGCTGACTGTAACATTTATAGCCCCCATTACCCCTTTCAGGCCACTCGAAAGCAGAAGATACACACTTGCCCACTCGGATACAACCGGAAAACTATTCTTGACTATAGGACCTGAGTACGGTTTTTCAACATCTGATCAAATCAAGGATGAAGTGAAAGCCGAATGGGTTCAAAGAATGGGCGAATATTCATTATCTGGAAAAGTTCATATTAGTGGCGGGGAATATGACGAACAATATTCCAAGGTTCGTTACATGATTTTCAAAAAAGAAATGGAATTGGCCTTAACAGCAATTGTGTATGGCGATCAAGTGTTCTACAGCTGTTTTCCATGGCTGCTGGATGCCCCGATTTATGTAACATTCGAGTCTATTTACCCGGAATTTCAGCAAACCGTCTATTACGGAACACCGAGAAAATATTTAACAGCCGCCCTTAGCCAGGCCGTAAAGTGACAGCGCTAATCATTAGCGCTGTCTTTGTTGTTTTTTTATGTATTTTTGCAAAAAAAAGTTTGTACATAGGGGGAGCGGGGATAGATAAAGTAGGTTCGTCCCAAGAGCTGATAGGAGGATGTGGATGAGGAAGAAACCATACTTGACTGATGCCATTATCGGGAATTCGAAAATGCTTGCCTCGATTACTAAAGATGGCCAGCTGCAGCGGCTTACTTGGCCTGCCATAGATTTCCCACAGCATGTGAACCGGTTTTATACGGGGGTACAACTTTCGGGGCCAGATTCCGAGACGGATTTTTTACATGAAAAAGGATGGGAATACAGGCAGGTATATGAGGAAAATACGAACATTCTTGTGACGAATGGATTTAACAGTGAACTTGGAATTGAAGTAACCCAAAAAGATTTCATTGTCCCTGGCAAGGATGTATTTGTGAGAGACTATTCCATTATGAATCACTCAGCTTCAGCTCGAAATCTATCTTTTGTTGTTTATTCCGACTTCATGGTAGACGACCGAAAACGCTATAATACGGTCCTCTATAATTTTTCAGAAGACTGTCTAATCCATTATTTTCGTCAGTATGCATTTGCGGTCGGAAGCAGCAGGGAGGCAGCACAATACCAATGCGGAAATGCATGGGAAGCTGCCAAAGTGAATCATTTGAATGGAAACCAGATTATGAATAAAACGGATGGAGCCTTATCATGGGACCTTGGACTGCTTCGGCCTGGTGAACAAGTTCATTTTCCGCTTTTTATCGCTGCCGGTGCAGACATTGGAGAAGCTGCTTCCGTGCTTTCTACTGCAAAAGAGGCAGGGGCAGAGGAGCTTTCCATGATTACAGCCAGCTACTGGGAAGATTTTTTGAAGCAGGCAAAAAAGATGAACATTGAAAATGAACAGGTAAAGAAAATATATAATAGATCATTGCTTACATTTAAACTATTGAACAATGAAGCGACTGGCGCCTTTATCGCAGGCCCGGAAGTGGATGAGGATTACGATTACTCGGGCGGTTATGCCTATTGCTGGGGCCGAGATGCAGCCTATATCGCCACTGCTGCAGACAAGGCAGGCTATCATGATCTCGTTTCAACATTCTATTATTCTACGGTGACCACGCAAAGGGAGGACGGAGCATGGGAGCACCGTTTTAATTCAGACGGAGTGCTGGCGCCAACATGGGGCATTCAAATTGATGAATGCGGCTCAATTCTTTGGGGAATCCATCATCACTACATGTTGACGAAGGATGAAGAGTTTCTAAAAACGATATGGCCAGCCGTCGAGAAAGGCGCGGATTTTTTGCACTCATATATTGATCCTGAAACAAATTTACCGTATCCTAGCAATGATTTATGGGAAAAACGGAATGGAGAACATACGTACTCATCTGCAGCAGTATATGGAGGACTGAAGGGAGCGGCAGAACTAGCCAGGATACGAAATAAAGGGACGTTAGCTGAAAAATGGGATGAAACAGCCAACTTAATCAAAAAAACAATAGAGGAAAGGTGCTGGAATGAAGAAACCGGCACTTATTTAAGAGCATTGAAACTGGCAGTAGACAAGGTAAAATACGAGGAAGCAAAATCCACGGGCAAAGCAGTTCTAATGGAAGAAAATCAAAAAGGCTATAAAACATTTAGGCTGATGGAAGATCCAGTCGTAGATATTTGCTTGCTCGGTCTATCTGTGCCGTTTAATATGATTGATGCGGAAGATGAGCGGATGGAGAAAACTGCGGAAACAATTGAAAAGTTGCTGACATCACCGGTTGTCGGCGGCATCGAGCGTTTTCCAGGAGATGTTTATATTGGCGGCAATCCGTGGATTTTAACGACATTATGGCTCGCTCAATACAATGTAATAATTGGTAAATTCGAAGAGGCTCGTGAATATCTTAATTGGGCTGTTAAACATGCAAATCATCTTGGATTATTGCCGGAACAAATCGATAAAAACACCGGTGAGCCTGCATGGGTCATGCCGCTGACATGGTCACATGCGATGTTCGTGTTAACTGTTATTGCACTTGATGAAGCTGGGGAACTAAATAAATAAATTAAACCATCAACAGCCGCAGATTGGGTGATTGCCGCAGTTGATGGTTTCTTAGTGAAAATTTCTATTTCGTCTCACTATCCAGAGTTTACTTGATTAACGAGACACTAAACCTCTCTTCGGATTTAAGTTCCTAGAATATATATTATGGTCGGGGCGTTGTTAATTAAACTAAGATTTATTCGATCCTATGTTTGTACCCTTCCCCCTTTGCCTTATTTACATCTATGTATCCGGCACTATACTCAATAACATCATTAATAAACAGATCATGGTCTTTTGCAAAAGCTTTCACTTGTTCAAGTAAATCCTTATCATAGGTCGTTTTATATTGAACTCTGTCCTTTGGTCTGTTTTCTTTAGTAAATGTTATAACACCTTCATTAAGAACAGCTTCTAAGCCTGTTTCCAAAAGATAATTAACGCGAGTATCATGTTGATTTGCAAGATCAGTTAGTTGATTCAAAAGACTTTTACTAATATTCGTTCTAAATTTCACCCTAGATTCATCGGTAATTTGAATGAGTCTTCCGTTAATATTTTTCCACATTTGTCATGCACCTTCCGATAAATTATTTTACATCATAAATATTGAGACATTCGTTCTCTTTTCTTAATGTTGCAATCATCCTTACACTGTTCGTAAATAATCCTCGCTAATTGAGCGACATCTTTTTTCCCTTTAACCCATACGCGGTAAATAATAGTGCCCTTTAAAGAGCTCTCTGTAGTGATTTCAGTGTTCAACTTCCATAATCGAAAAATAGTTTCTAACCCTTTGGCGAATTCTGGGCTAGCCGTAGTAATGTTCATTACATACCCTCGGTTTTGCACCCAGCCATCTCCATCAATAACTCCTCTGATAAACGATGGCAGGTAGACTTCCGGCACTGGTGGAAATAAAACATTGGATGACTTATTAGCTGAAATGCCTAATTGATTTAATTTTTTTCGGATCTTTGCCGAATGAATAAAAAGTGTCGGAGTTTTCCTAGTTTCATAGATTGCTCCAATATTATAATCTGTCCCCATATAGTTAGCTATTAGCTTCAAAATTCTTTCATCTTTTTGGGTAATTGTAATAGTAGAATAGTTTTTCATGGGTATATTGCCATCTGTAATAATAATTCCTAAAACCCATGCCATTTCGTGACTCCAAAAGTCAAAAAAATCTTCATTAACGCTGTGTTTTCTAGGTGGGCCCAATCGCTTTACATCAATACCTTTTTTGTAGAGAATATTCCTGATAGCCCTATCGGTAATGCCGATTATTTTACTCATTTGTTTATAAGGCATTCCATCTTTATACATTTCAACGACCATATCGTCAGTTATGCCAGCGTTTCTTGCCATAGTATCCTCACCCCCCAGTATTCCTTCACCAATACTATACAATTATCTACACATTACGTTCAAATTTTACTCTTGATTTTGGATCACTTTCAAAACATCCCTGGAGTGTACAGGTAGGGTGCAAATATGCATGCCCATAACCTTCCCTGATCAACCCAAGGCTTTAATTCGGTTACTTGTGGCAACCTTTGGTATACTAAGGACAGAGTGTCAAAATGTTCATCATGCGACAGATATCAACTGGGAAAGGAAGTTATTCAATATGGCAAAGCAACAAATTGGCATCATCGGTCTTGCTGTTATGGGCAAAAACCTTGCCTGGAATATGGAAAGTAAAGGATACAGTGTGGCTGTATTCAACCGCTCTTCTGAAAAAACAGATGAAATGGCAAGGGAATCAGAAGGAAAAAACATATTTCCGGCCTATTCAATTGAAGAATTTGTAAACTCGCTCGAAAAGCCGCGCAAAATCATGCTGATGGTCAAAGCGGGCGCCGCGACTGACGCAACCATCGATCAGCTATAGCCTTATCTTGAAAAAGGCGATATCTTAATTGACGGCGGAAACACATACTTCCCCGACACACAAAGGCGCAATAAAGAACTGAGCGAGCTTGGCCTCCATTTTATCGGTACAGGCGTCTCTGGCGGTGAGGAAGGCGCTTTGAAAGGCCCATCCCTCATGCCAGGCGGCCAGAAGGAAGCATATGAGCTTGTTGCCCCAATATTCAAAGACATCGCCGCAAAAGTGAATGGCGAACCTTGTACTACCTATATCGGGCCTGATGGCGCCGGCCACTATGTAAAAATGGTCCATAACGGCATTGAGTATGGGGATATGCAGCTTATTTCCGAGGCATACAACATACTTAAGAATGTAATGGGGATGAATGCCGATGAACTCCATGAAGTATTTTCAGAATGGAACAAAGGCGAGCTCGACAGCTACCTGATCGAAATTACAGCAGATATCTTTTCAAGGAAAGACGAAGAAACCGGCAAACCGCTCGTTGACTTGATCCTCGATACCGCCGGCCAAAAAGGGACTGGCAAATGGACAAGCCAAAGCGCATTGGATCTTGGTGTCCCCCTTCCGGTCATCACTGAATCAGTTTTTGCCCGGTTCATTTCAGCAATGAAAAATGAACGTACCGAGGCGAGCAAAATCCTTCGGGGCCCTGCCGCCAAGACGTTTACAGGTGATCGCCAGGCTTTCATTGAATCTGTCCGAAAGGCCTTGTATATGAGCAAAATCTGTTCCTATGCACAAGGGTTCGCCCAGCTGCGAGCCGCTTCCGAGGAATATGGCTGGGATCTCCGCTACGGGGACATCGCGATGATTTTCCGCGGCGGCTGTATAATCAGAGCGCAATTTTTGCAAAAAATCAAAGAGGCTTACGATCGTGAACCTGGCTTGAAAAACCTTCTCCTCGATCCTTACTTCAAGGAAATTGTTGAAGGTTACCAAGATGCATTAAGGGAAATCATTGGTGTCGCCGTTCAACACGGCATTCCTGTACCATGTTTCTCCGCCGCTGTCTCCTATTACGATAGCTACCGTTCGGAGACACTACCGGCCAACCTGCTTCAAGCGCAGCGCGACTACTTTGGAGCGCACACCTACCAAAGGATCGACAAGGAAGGAACCTTCCACACTGAGTGGATGAAATAAGAACATCGCAAAAACAACGGGAGCCCGCTTGGCTCCCGTTGTTTATTTAGTATGCCGTTGTTTAATCAGAAACTCATGGAATGGAGGATTATCCAGTTCAAAATATGGACTTGAAACATATTGGATATTTCCGTCCCTCCCATTTATATAAGTTGGTTCATCAAACACAATTAATTCTCTGATCGCGAGCTGTGCCATACTTGTCATCATAAAAACTTTATTGTAAAGAGGTTCATCTTTAAACAAGGCTTGTATGAGCATAGAAAATCGTTCCATAATATCTATTGGCTGAAAGTCATCGAATTCCCTTACCTCTGCAAAAAATCGTTTCGTGTGATTGTTATGAAGACCCAATAGGATGTACGGCTTTGTCGTAAAAAACGGTTTAATGATGACTTCAAAATCGTACTCTTCCGAATCCAACCTATTGTTCCCATCCCGATCCGGGAAAAAGCCCCTTTCAAATGAAATGGAAATGTTTAAAAAATCCGCTTCATCGTTTGCAAGGTAATCCTCTTCTGAGTATTCCTCGTCAGTACTTGTTTCATAAACTGTTTCCCCTATGTCGTCGTATACTTCCCAATCATCTTCAGCTTCCAGGTCTAGTTCCATTATTTGGCTCGACATATCGTTGACAATCATTGGCAGATAAGGATGAAGCAGACCAAGTACATGGTCATAAAATGGGAACTTGGTGTCAGTAGTCAATTAAACTCCTCCCTGCTTGGCATCTATATGCTCCATTTGGCAATAAACTTATCCTGTACCTTTAATCTACCCACTCTCATTAGAATCACACCTCTTTAGGAGAAATACAAAAAACGCTCACGTTGAGCGTTTTTAAATATCTGGTTAAACAGTCTTTTCTTTATTCCACACTTTGATTTGCATGATGAGCGTAACAAGAGCGATAACGGCCACAAAACCGATGCTCACAAAAAATCCAAATCTGATATTGCTTTCGAGAATCGTCCCGCTCACAGCCGCGGCCAAAAGGGCAATCCCAATAAATCCGAGTGCCTTCCCCCCTCTTTTTATTTCAAGGATTTTAAAGGAAGACATGATAATAAACGACCAATTGAATAAAATCAGGATTCCTGCTGCGGTGGTAATATATTCATAAATTTTTCCGGGAAGCAACAGTGCGGTGATAATCGATGCGATCAGCCCGGCGGTTGCAAGTCCAAGTGATGGGAGCGGCACACTTTTCCACTTGATTTTTTTTGCAAAAAGAGCCGGTGCATCTTTGCTCTCTGATAATGTCACCAGCAGGGTTGTCACGCCGAATAATGAAGCGGTCATAGTTGAAAAACCAGCCATGATGATGGCCGCATTGAATACATGTGGGAAAAATGGCAAGTTATAATGCTCCATAGCGGTGACGAACGGGCTTTCCTTTTCCGTAAATTCAGTATGATAAGCCATAATAACCGCAAATCCGACTGCCAGGACATAAATAACCGCCAGGACGATAAGCATAATTACCCCCGCTTTTGGAGCGTCTTCCTTCCTTTTCAGTCTTGTCGCCATCAAGCCGATTACCTCTATCCCTCCGTACGCATAGTAAGCGTATATTAAAGATGACCAAAAACCTGTCAGGCCTGCTGGAAAGAGTTTACCCATGGAAGAAGGGATACCCGGATGCTTCACATCTCCATGCAACACGCCGAACAATGCCAGTGCAGCAAGGATGATGAACATGACGATTGCCGATGTTTTTATTACAGCAAGCAAGTTTTCCACCTTGTCAAACCCTTTATTGCCGGTCAGCACTACAAGGATTGCCAGGACTGCATAGCCCGATGCAAAGAGCCATAGCGGAATACCAGGAAACCAAAATCTCGATAAAATGGACAAAGCCGTCAATTGACTTCCCATAATGAGGATATTTGAACTCCAATAGTTCCAGCCGCAGCTGAATCCCGCCCAACGCCCGAACGCCTTGCCCGCATAATAACAAAAGGAACCGTCCTGCGGGTCTTCAGCGGTCATTTTTGCTAGCAAATTATAGACGGTGTATGTGCCAAAGGCAGCTAACAAAAAAGAGAACACGATTGAAGGGCCCGTCGTTTTTATACCGATTGCCGAGCCAAGGAAAAAACCGGTGCCAATTGTACAGCCTATGCCAATCAGGGACAGCTGCCACCATTTTAAATTTCCTTTGTCCGAACCGCTGCTCATCTTGGCCGATTTTTCCGAGGGGATAAAAAAGTCCATGGTCTGCCTCCTAGAAAGATGATCGGTTACATGCTGTTCGGTCAGTTGTTATACTAGCTGCCAGAAAAATAATCCAGGAATTTAATCCTTTTCCTTCCCTTCCTTTTCTACCGGCTTTCCGCTGTTTCTTTTTACTTTCCTGAACATGGATGTTGACATGCTGCCCTGGACCATCATTTCCAAAAAGAATGGGGTGAAAATTTCTTTATATTCCTCATCATCGAACATCTTTTTGTTTTGAATCTCCATTTCTGCCAGTCCTTCATATTCAGATAAAAGGACATACGTATAATCAGGGCCGACGATTGGAGATAAAAGCTTGATATGATGGCTGTAATTTTCATTTCTGTACTGAACAATCTTTTCAAGGCTCTTAAATGCTTCGACGAATTTCTCTTGTTTTATATCAAATGTCTGATATACGTATACAGTCATGGCAACCTCCTGAAATATCACGATGGATCTTTCTGTTCTTTTGAAAAATAATCTTCCCAAGACAACTGTTTTTGATACGATGATCTTTCCGTCAACCTTATAAAAAAAAGGCCTCCCAGGCCCAAAAAGAATACTAGAGGTTGTTTAGATTCCTTTCTTATGGCAGTATTCATCAACAAGTTGTTCGATTTTATCCACTACAGGAAATTTCCCGTTGAAGGAAAACGTTATTTCTTCAACAAAATCGCCATTTTTGTATACATGAATCGCACCTTTTTGGCTTATGACACTAAACTCCGGTTCAAATCGGTAGCCGTGTTTGTCAATAGCACCCATGCCAACATCATCCTTACCGTTTTTCTTGATTCTTCTTCTGATCCACTTTCATGTTTAAGCTGCTTTTTTCAGGACTGGCTGGTACAAACCCGTATCCTGTAGGACTGCTTTCCATATCGTCCGCCGGTCCTTTTCTTCCTGTCTTTTCAAGCATAATTGTCCACTCCTAACCGATTACTGATCCTGTTTTTTATTATTGCCCCTTACGCCCTTTTTCGATGATTGCGGAGAATGATGGTTCTCACTGCCGCCATTTGGCGGGCCGTATACATGACTGTCTGAGGTGATCTTGGCCCCTTTTAAAAAATCATCCTTCGTTTTCATTTCTTATCCTCCTTTAAAGATCCGAGTGACTTTAGGATATGCCACAGGAAGGATTTCTATAAGGCGCGATTTTTTTCTATCTTCATTACGACACCCCTGGCTAAAACAAATGTTTTTGAGAAAAATAATTGGGAAACGTTAGAATCAGCAAGGAGTGTTTCATATGGAGAAAAAGCGCAGTCCTGAAAATGCCCCGACCATAGCACCGGGGCTTGACACGGATGCGAAGCTAAGCCAGTCAGCATCTGAACGGGAAAAAAGAGAAGGCGAGTCAACAAGGGTCACAATCGCATCATGGGATGAAGTTGATCCGAGTTAACACAAAAAAATCCGCCGGATTCAATTTCGGGCGGATTTTTTGGCGTTTTATTCCTTTAAGTCAGAATTCTCAGTTGTCGCAAATTCAACAGTTAGAAGGCTTTCGTCATGATCGAGGCCATATAAACCTTTTTGTTTGTCTTCTTTCATATCTTTATTTAGCTGCTTTCTCTCCTGCTTTTTTTCCATCTGTACCCCTCAATCCTATTTAGATTCTGTTAATCTGTTCCTTGCTGATAGTATTTACGCATTAAAGGCATATACAACCTCCATGCTATGTAGGGTTAAATTACCACCCCCTCCGCTCTCGCTTTTTTGCTAGACTTTTATGGTAAGAGACGAAGGAGGAACCAGATTGGCTCATATCAGAAAAATCATGACTGCTCTTATGATTATTATTATCTTCATGTCCGGTTTTATGACCGGATCATTTTATACATCACATATGAAAGATAAGAAAACAGTAATGAAACATCATTTGGCACCTGAATCAGAAAAATCTTTGCCTGGCAAAAAAATGCCTGAATCCGCTTCCTCTAAAGTTGTAATGGGATATGTACAAGACTTTCGAAATCCGGATCTAATAAATGTTCGAAATTTAACACATGTCATTTTTTCTTTCGCTCATCCCTCTGAGGACGGTGATGTGTTGCTGAACGGAGATATGGCCTGGGAGAACCTCCGCAAAACGGTAAGGCTGGCTCATGAAAACGGGAGCAAAGTAATCCTTTCTGTCGGTGGCTGGTACCATCTTAATGGCGAGGAATCTTATCCCTATTTTAAGAAAGCAATCAGTAATCTTGATTCACGAAAAAAACTTGTTGAGAGCCTTATTAATATTGCCGATCAGGAAAACCTTGACGGCATTGATATCGATTTTGAACACCCAAGGACAGAAGCAGATGCCGCGAATCTGGCTGCTTTTATGAAGGAGTTGAGTGTGAAACTTCATGGACAGAAAAAGGAACTGTCTGTTGCCGTAAATTCCAAAATCAATGCGATAACTGGAGCTGAAGTGGAATCGGTCATTTTTAAACCTGAAATGTTCCATTTTGCCGATTATGTAAATATTATGGCCTACGACGGCCAGTGGGACGGCGGCTATCATGCCGAGAATCTTGCTCCCTACCATTTTACTGAAAATGTGGTTCATTACTGGTCGAGGCTTTTTAATTCATTGGAAATTCCAAAAAGCAAACTAGTCCTAGGGGTACCACTATATGCACAGCCTGAAAATATAAATGCAAAACAAATTTCTTACGCAACAATTATTAGCAAAAACCCTGATTTTGCGAATAAGGATATGATTATCTTGAACGGTACTGCTTACTTTTATAATGGTCAAAAGACAGTGAGGAAAAAAACCGCACTTGCCCTGTCAAATGGTTTCGGCGGCATGATGCTATGGGAGGCTGGGCATGATGGCGAAGGAAATACTAGTATGGCCAAATCTATTCGGTCGGCCATAAACGATCATAGTCATAATTCTATAAACATTCATAGTCAAAAAAAGACCAGAAGGGAGCGCTGATCACTCCTTCCTGGTCTTTTCCCGCTCACAGTTTTAATCTTCAATCTCTTCCTGGTCCATCAATTCTTCAAAAGCTTCAGCGACCTTGTCGAATTCCTCATCCGTTTGAATTGCATCAAGATCACCTTCCTGATCCACTTTAAGGAAGAAAATATCAATGTCGTCGTCCGTTTCTTCCTGGAGGTCATCCAAAAAGCTGACGGCCACATATTCCGTGCCTTCAATATTCATTACAGCCAGAACTTCCACCTGCTGTTCCTGTTCGTTCTCGTCACTGATTGAAAAAATTTCGCCAACTTCAATTTTTTCCAACACTTTCCCCTCGCTTTTACTTTAATGGACGTACCTTCATTGTTTTCCCACAAATGGGATCAATAATGCACCTGAAATATACATTCATGTGTCAAATTCAATGATTTTTTCCAGCCTTTCAACTAACACCATACACCTTTTTTCACCGAGTTCAAAGATGTACATCGAATTTTCTTTTTCAACTAGCAATTTTCTGAATTGGATATCGCCGTTTATATGATTTTCTTCCATGAGTTCAAGCAATTTATTGTGGATTTGTTCTTTATTCGGCTCAATGGTTGAAGCAATTTTAATCGGCATAGGTATACCCGGAATTTTATAAGTTACTAAAATTACTGTCTCCAATGGCTTCACTCCTTACAAGAGCAATTCGACATGAATGGAAATATCCCTTCAAATTAAGGAAAGTTTTTATCACTCTTTCTTTTTACATGCCTTCATTCATTAAAAGCATTATACTATAAGGAGTCTTACATAGATGAAGGGGATACAAATGGATAATAAAGAGCTTCAGGATAAAATTATTGCAAATTACCAAGCTGATGAAAAAATGATGATTCTTGTCTTTGCCCAGTGGTGCATCAATAATGGGCTTGATCCCGAAGAGCTATACTTTAGGGCCTATCCCGGTCAGGGTTCCAACCAGGCATTAAAGGATGCACTTGAGCTCACAGTCCCAAAAGAGGAAGCCGGCGAAGTTCCAGACCAGACGTTGCTAGGCGTTTTGTCCTTATTCGGCAATGACGATCTTGCTTTTATTGTTACCGAAGAAATCAGCAATCGGAAGAAGTAATTTCTTTTGGATAGAATATTCTTCCTCTTCCTGGTTAAACTACTCCCAGAAGGCTTGTAGCTCAATGGAAGAGCAGCCTTCAGCCTGCCAGCCGGGCTGAAGTGCATCTTGCGGGTTCGAATCCCGCCGGGTCTTCTTAACCATTTCCATTTTAAAAAGGCATGCTATTTCAAGCACGCCTTTTTGCAAGAGTACATAACGGCCAATTTTCATGGCAAAAATCCCGCGGTTCAGCCTAATCGTTTGATTTTCCCGCAAACTTCCTCACCGAATTGCACTGTCGTTGCGGTCCCTCCTAAATCCGGAGTTACCATTCTGCCTTCCTCCAAAACCTGCTGAAGGGCTTCCATCAAGATGTTCGCAAGTGCATGTTCACCGAGATGTTCAAGCATCATCCCAGCGCACCAAATGGCGGCTGTCGGATTCGCTATGCCTTTTCCTGCGATGTCTGGCGCGGAACCATGTACCGGTTCAAACATCGAAGGGAATTTCCTATCTGGATTGATGTTCGCGGAAGGAGCAATCCCCATACCGCCTACAATCGCGGCACCCAAGTCTGTCAAAATATCGCCAAAAAGATTCGATGCGACAACAACATCGAAAACATCCGGCTTCGTCACAAAAAAAGCGGCCAATGCATCAATATGGGTAATCTCAGTTTCTACTTCAGGGTATTCCAGGTTGATTTTCCTTACATATTCATCCCAAAACGGCATCGTATGGTTGATTCCATTTGATTTGGTTGCTGCAGTCAGCCTTTTCGGTTTCCCTATCTTATTTGCCATAGAGTACGCATAGCGGAGCACCCTTTCAACACCATGCTTCGTAAAAACGGCACTTTGAATAGCCAAATCCATTTCTGTTCCCTCATACATCCTGCCGCCGATGCTTGAATATTCTCCTTCATTGTTTTCACGGATGACAGTAAAATCAAGATGCTCTGCAGTCCTCCCGGCTAAAGGGGATTGAATCCCCCGCAACAGCTTAACCGGCCGAAGATTGATATATTGCTCGAATTTCCTTCTTATTGGAAGTAGAAGCCCCCATAGTGATACATGATCGGGAACCCCGGGATAGCCAACAGCACCTAGATAGATGGAATCAACATCCTTTAATTCATCCAGCCCAGTTTCGGACATCATCCGGCCGGTTTTTAAATAATATTCACATCCCCAATCAAATGTTCGGTAATCCATTTTTATCCCGCCATCCAAGCTGCAAAGAGTATCCAGAACCTTCTTTCCTTCTTTAATGACATCAATCCCTATCCCATCTCCGGGTATAAGGGCAATTGAATAACTTCTCATCCGCTCACCGCCGTTAGTTTTTGAACACCTCGGGATTCCCGATATTATCCGGCCTCTCACCAGCCAATGCTTTTAGAATATTCTTGGCAACCGTTGTTGACATAATGTAATTACACTCAACGGTCGTGCCGCCTACGTGTGGCGTAACAATGACATTTGGCAGACTGAGAATTGGATCATCTGCAGGAGGCGGTTCAGGATTAAATACATCCAATGCGGCGCCGGCAATTTTTCCATCCTTTAAAACCTCAATTAGATCGTCCTGGTTGATGATGCCCCCCCTTGCTGTATTGATAAGATACGAGGTGGGTTTCATAAATGAAAGCAACTGCCTGTCAATGAATCCCTTTGTCGCATCGGTAAGCGGTATATGAAGGGATATAAAATCCGAAGTCTTAAATAAGGATTCCAGATCCTCGGTTACCTTAATCCCCCACTCCCTCGCTGCTCCGTGCTTTGCTTCATTATATTTGCGGACCCACACTTCCACGTCCATATCCAGGCCCAGCTTCAGCCTTTTGGCCGTTTCTTTTGCAATGCTTCCGAAACCGACTAAACCCGCTTTTTTTCCTTTCAGTTCGAACGATTTCAGAGAGGTTCGGGATTGATAGTTTCCGCCGCTCATTTCGTGATGGAATGATATAAGGTTCTTTCCTAGTGCCATCATCAGCATGACAGCATGTTCCGCTGTCGAGACAGCGTTGACGGCTGGAGCATGCAGGACGGGGATTTTTTTTGATGTGGCATAAGCAACATCAATATTATCTAAGCCTACGCCCGCCCCGCTAATGGCCTTTAGCTTTGGGGCTGCATCAATGATTTCCTTTGTTATCCTGGCCGGCGCTCGCAGGACGATGCCGTCCACATCAGCCGCAAGCTTGCAAATCGTTTCATTGTCAATTTTGACTGTCCGAATAACCTCTGCACCTTCAGTCAAAATTTTCTCGCCTTCCGAATGGTACATAGACAGAATTTGGAGGATTTTTGGTTTTTCCATTTTCCGATCCCTCTGCTTCATATTCGTAAGTTTTCGACTATCGCTGTCAGTCCCTGGCCGCCTCCTATACATAGGGACACAAGGCCGTACCGCTTGCCGCTTCGCTCTAACTCTTGAAGAAGTTTTACCATTAAAATCGCGCCTGTCGCGCCGATTGGATGTCCGAGGGCGATCGCCCCGCCATTTACATTCACCCTTTTCGGATCCAATTCAAGTTCTTTCATAACGGCAATCGATTGTGCGGCAAAAGCTTCATTCAATTCGATGAGGTCGATATCCTTTAAAGCCAGATTTGCGTTCTTCAATGCTTTTATTGTAGCAGGGACAGGACCAATACCCATAATATTAGGTGAAACACCGGCTGAAGCCTGGCCGATTATTTTTGCCCGTGGCTTAATTCCTCGCTTCATTGCTTCCTCTTCATTCATGACAAGGAGTGCTGCGGCGCCGTCATTCCGTCCGCTCGCATTACCGGCTGTCACTGTGCCTCCTTCCTTGAAAACGGGCTTTAGCTGAGCTAGTTTCTCAAGTGAGGTCAACCTTGGGTGTTCATCTTTTGCAAAATAGGAATCTCCCTTTTTCGTTTTTAGAGGGATGGGAATAATTTCATTAACAAATTTTCTCGCAGCAATCGCAGCGACCGCTTTTTCCTGGCTCCGATGGGCAAACTCGTCTTGTTCTCTCCGGCTTATATCATACTGGACGGCTAGGTTTTCTGCCGTCATCCCCATTGTAAGAGGCCCATATACCTCGATTGGCTGGGCGCGGGGCTGGCTTTCTGTATTCGGGTCGAGCAGCTCCCCGTTTCCTGCTCCATACCCGTAACGCGCCTTCCGTAAATAATAGGGTGCCGTGCTCATGCTCTCGGCGCCGCCGGCAATGGCAACAGTCATTAATCCGCACATGATTTCTTGGGAAGCATTCAAGAGAGCCTGCAGACCGGAAGCGCACTGGCGGTGAACTGTATAGCCGGGAACTTCCACAGGCAGGCCGGCCCTCAAGGCAGCCAGCCTTGCCAAATTTGGCGTGTCCGAACTTTGCTTTGCATGGCCCCAAACGACTTCGTGAATCTCTTTCCCGTCAGTCCCTGTTCTCGTCAGCAGCTCCTTGATGACCACTGCAGAAAGGCGGTCAGCTTCGACATCCTTCAAGGCTCCGCCCATCCGGCCGATGGGAGTCCGGACACCATCAATGATGACGGCACTTTTTAACCCGGTCATCCTTTCAAACCCCTTTTCAGTTCGGCTGCAATGATACTTTTCTGGATTTGGCTTGTACCTTCGTAAATTTTTGTAATCCGGGCGTCCCTGTAAAACCTTTCGATAGGATAATCCTTCATATAGCCGATGCCGCCATGGATCTGGACGGCCAGGTCGGCCACTCTGTTGTAAACTTCAGACCCGTAAAGCTTTGCAATCGCCGCTTCCTTTACAACTCGCATATTTTTATCACTCATCCAGGCGACCCTGTAAGTAATTGAGCGCAGCACTTCTATTTCCGCTGCCATCTCCGCAAGCATATGCTGGACGGCCTGCTGCTCAAAAATCGGCTTTCCGAATTGCTCCCTTTTCATTGCATAATCGAGGCTCATTTCCAACAGTTTTTCACAAGAACCCAGGTTCCTCGCCGCCAGTCCCGCCCGGCCATTCGCAAGGATCTTCAAGGCGTTGATATAGCCTTTGTTTTCCTCTCCAAGAACATTTTCAACCGGAACTTCCATCTCTTCAAAAAACAATTCGGCCGAATGCGAACCGCGCAGACCCATTTTCCTTTCCACTGCGCCAAGCACAAAGCCGGGAAAGGATTTTTCTACAATAAACGAAGTGATGCCTTTGGCGCCTTTTTCCGGATCCGTCACGGCCATGACCGTAAAAACATGGCCGCAGACAGCGTTTGTAATATAATGCTTGGAACCGTTCAAGATATAGCGGTCCCCTTTTTTCACTGCCCTGGTCTTTAGAGCCGCTGCATTGGACCCGGCGCTCGGTTCAGTCAGTGCAAAGGCGCCAACCCATTCACCGGAAGCCATTTTAGGCAAGTATTTTTTCTTTTGCGTTTCTGTCCCAAGCTCAACAATGCCAACCGAACCGATCCCTGTGTGTGCGCCAATCAAAGTCGTATAGCCATTATGCGTTTTGCCTAGCTCCTCATAAATAGCGCATTTGCCGACCATGTCAAGCCCAAGCCCGCCGTATTCCTCCGGGATACCGAGTCCAAAAAGCCCCATTTCCTTGGATAACCGGACGACTTTTTCTGGAATTTCATCGTTCTCTTCAATCTCCATTGCCACTTTTTCGACTTCTTCTTTCACGAAGTCCCGGACCGCGGCACGGAGGAGCTCTATCTCTTCCGGGAAAGTGAAATCCATTTAATTTCCCCCTTTTTGCAAAATCACCATCTTTTCAATGTTTCAGCAACTGTAAATACGGCATCAGTGGATGCCCTCAATTCGTCCAGTGTACAATCATTGGATATTTCCTCTAGCACTAGCTGCCTGCAGGAGACCGAAAAGACCCCGAGTTCTGTTACAATCAGCTTCGCGCACTGAATGCCTGTCGTCGGGTAGGTGAGCTTTCGGACAAGCTTTGGAGAACCGTCCTTCGCTGTATGAGTAAGAGCCGCAATAATTGTTTTTGCCCCCGGGACTAAATCCATCGCCCCGCCCACTCCAAGAATATCCGTGCCCGGTACAGCCCAGTTTGCGATTTCACCATTTTCACTCACCTGCAGTGCGCCTAGAACGACTACATCAATATGGCCGCCCCTAATCATCCCGAATGAATCGCTGCTCGAAAAAATCGCCGCACCTGGCTCTAGCGTGACAGGATGTTTGCTTGCGCTTATGCAATCCATATCGATTTCATTAGGAGGAGGGGGCGGCCCCATGCCAAGCATCCCATTTTCGGAGTGAAGAAAAACGCCGGAATTTGGGTCAAGGAATTCTGGAATAAGCGTCGGAATGCCAACGCCGAGATTGACAACCATTCCTTTTTTCAGTTTCTTTGCAATCCGCCTGGCAATTTTTTTTCGCGCTTCAACTATTTTTGACATAAACGCCACCAACCTTTTCATAGCTGCTCAGAACAAGAACATCAACAAAATGATGGGGAGTGACAATTTGTTCTGGGTCCAAACAGCCGGCAGGAACAATTTCATCAACTTCGGCAATGACCAAATCCGCCGCTGTAGCCATGGCCGGATTAAAATTTCGCGCGGACTTTGAGTAGATGAGATTGCCTAACGTATCCGCCTTCCATGCTTTGATTAGGGAAGCATTGGCGCGGATTGCCTCGATTAAAATATTCCTCTCCGCTCCGAACATCCGTTCCTCCTTGCCGTTAGCAAGCTCTGTTCCAACCCCGGTTTTCACATAAAATGCGGCAATCCCCGCTCCGCCCGCACGGATTGCTTCCACAAATGAGCCTTGGGGATACAGTTCAATTTCAAGCAGGCCATCTTTCCAGGCTTTGACGGCATCCCTGTTGGACGTAAAATACGACCCGACCGCTTTTTTGATTTGGCCGGACTGCAAAAGGATTCCGAGACCTTTGCCTGCTTCCCCGAGATTATTGCTAATAATGGTCAGATTCCTTATTGAAGGCTCATTTTGGATTGCATCAATTAGCGTAAATGGGGTTCCGCATAGGCCGAAGCCGCCAACCATGATAGAATTTCCTTCACGCAGCAGCCCAACCGCTTCCTCTGGCGACTGAAGTTTTTCCGATTTAGCGGCTACTCCCAAGCCAATGCCTCCTTTCCTTTGCCTATTTATTATCAATCTGCGCCCGCTGCAAGGTACCACTGAAATCAACGTAAACTGACTTCCATTCTGTATAAACATCAAGTGCCGCGACGCCCGAATCCCGATGTCCGTTCCCTGTGCCTTTCGTCCCGCCGAATGGAAGATGGATTTCCGCTCCCGTCGTTCCCGCATTGATATAAACAATTCCTGTATCAAAGTCACGCATCGCCTTGAACACTCGGTTAACGTCCTTAGTAAATACCGAACTCGACAGGCCGAACTCGACACTATTATTAACATCAATAGCTTCCTCGAGGCTTTTTACCGGGATAATCGATGTCACCGGCCCGAATATTTCCTTTTGGGCAATCGTCATATGTGGGGAAACATCTGTGAATATAGTAGGCTCGTAATAATGCCCTTTTGCAAAATCTTCTTCATTCAAAATAGAACCGCCGCATAATAATTTTGCACCTTCGCCAATGCCTGTTTGGACGTATTCATGAATCCGGTCAAGTGAGCCCTTATTTATAACAGGCCCTACATCAATCCGTTCATCAGCGCCGTTTCCTACCTTTAACGATTGTACGCGTTCCAAGAGCTTATGTTCCAACTCTTCCTTTACTGCTTCGTGGACGATAATTCTGCTGCAGGCGGTGCAACGTTGGCCGGCTGTTCCAAATGCGCTCCAGATAATACCGTCAACAGCAAGATCAAGATCCGCATCCTCGAGAACAGTGACGGCATTTTTCCCGCCCATTTCCAGGGATGTCCGTTTCAATAGCCTTCCTGCTTTCCCGTTAATGGCTCTTCCTACTTCATTTGAGCCTGTAAACGAAATAATATCGACATCAGGGTGCTCGACTAGGGCATTGCCAACTACACTTCCGCTGCCAAATACGACATTCATCAAACCTTTCGGAAGTCCCGCTTCTTCATAGACCTTCATAAATTCAGCCGCCATAAATGGTGTTTCGGAAGCTGGCTTCCAGACAACCGCGTTTCCGGCGACAAGAGCAGGCAGTGATTTCCACGAAGCAATCGCAATCGGGAAGTTCCAGGGGGTAATCAGCCCTGCAACACCAACTGGAACCCTGACACTCATCGCAAATTTATCCCGGAGTTCTGAAGGTACGGTTTCACCGAACAGACGCCGTCCCTCGCCGGCCATATAGTAGGCCATGTCGATTGCTTCCTGGACCTCGCCCCTTGCTTCCGCGATCACCTTTCCCATTTCGCTTGTCAAAATTTGCGCTAAATCCTCTTTCTTTTCCTTCAGAATCCTCGCAACTTCATACAAAACCTCCGCCCGCTCTGGAGCTGGGACGAGCCGCCAGGATTTTTGCGCTCTTTTCGCAGCCTTCACGGCTCTGTCGACATCGTGTGCTGATGAAACCGCCACTTCACCGAGTATCTCCCCTGTTGCGGGGTTAATATTTTGCACATTATGCCCCGTTTCTGATTGCGTCCATACACCATCAATATAGTTATCGTAGTGTTTCAACATCCTTATCCCTTCCGTCCCCTCTTAACTTATTTTGTTTTTTAATCCTGTTCGCCGCTTCCTCCAACCGATCACTTGGCACAGATAGAGACACCCTGAAAAACCCTTCACCCGAAGGCCCGAATGCACTGCCAGGCGTCACAATGACCCCTGCCTGTTCCAAAACCGCCGCAGAGAATTCCGCTGAGGAAAAGCCTGGCGGGACTGGCGCCCAAATAAAAAATGTTGCCTTTGGCTCCTCCGCGTCAATGCCGATTTCTCGAAGTGCGCCAACCATTCCTTTCATTCTGTTAAAATAGACCCTATTATAATCCTCGATGCATGTTTGATCGCCTCTTAAAGCATGGGCAGCCGCTAACTGTATAGGAGTGAATTGCCCTGTGTCCGTATTATTTTTATAGACTGCGAGTGCCCTGATCACCTCTTTATTCCCGACAACATAACCAATTCGCCAGCCGGTCATGCAATACGTTTTTGATAGTGAGCCAAATTCAACCGCAACATCCCTTGCCCCTTTTGCCTCTAGGATGCTTGGAGCTTTGTAATCTCCGAAAGTCACTTTGTTGTACGCTGAATCATGAGCGATAACGAGGCGGTTCTCTTTTGCAAAATCAACCGCTTCCTGAAAAAAGCTTCCATCCACCGAGGCTGCAGTCGGGTTGCCGGGATAATTCAAAAACATCAGGCGCGTTTTTGCCAGTACACCTTCTGGGATATCGGCAAAAATAGGCTTAAACCCAGTTTCTTTTTTCATCGGCATGTTATGGAAGCTTCCGCCTGCAAGCAGCACAGCCATCCTATATGGCGGATAGCACGGGTCAGGGACAAGCACGATCTCACCTGGATCAATCATGGACGGGACAAGATGGGCGATTCCCTCCTTGGAGCCAATCAGGGCCAACACTTCGGTCTCAGGGTCGAGCTCCACCTGGTATTCCCTCATATAAAATTCAGCAACCGCTTTTCTGAATTCCGGATGCCCCGAAAAATTCGGATACCGTAAATTTTCCGGTTTTCTCGCTTCCTCGCCAAGCTTATCCACGATATGGGCGGGAGTCGGCAAATCAGGGTCGCCAATTCCTAGATCAATGACATCGATCCCTGCTTTAATCATTGCCGCTTTCTTCTTTCCAAGTTCAGCAAACATATAAGGCGGGATTTGGTCCATTCTGGCTGATTGGTATCTCAAAAGCTTTCCCCCTTTTCAATAGGTGGTCCTAAAGAAAAAGTATGGGAAAATCGGCCGAGTATGCCTTTCAAATTAAAATTCATGGAAACAGAAGCGGTACTAATTAAAACCAGGATAAATAAAACCCCCGCATTCCTGCAGGGGAATTCCAACTATCTATTCAAGTCACTAATGCCTGGCGCGTGTTCATTCGGCAATTCTGGCAGCACAGGGACAGGATGGCCTTGTGGCGGCGGCACGACCTTCAGTTCTCCGCCGTTTCTGCTTGGCGATTGGCCGCTGAAAATTTCTCCGATTAAAGTGTCATCCAGCCTGAAGTTGAATTGGGCATTGTGAAAGCCCATATCTACATACTTCCGGCATTCAGGATACTTGTTAATATCATAATTCGGGACAGGAAAAAGCTTGCCCCACTCAACCCCTAATGTTTCCAATGCTTTGGCAAACGCATTTTGGTGGGCATTATCCCTGACGATCAGGAAAGCGAGTGTTTCTCTGAACGTTTTATTTGAGCTCATTTCATAAATCCTTGATTTTTGCAAAACGCCCGTGGATTCAAGAACAAGATTGTCGAGTAGATCGCCAATCAGATTGCCGTGGCTGTATACCCATGAGCCGTTCCATGGATTGCCGGCCGCATCCTCAGGGAGGGAAGCCTGCGCCCCCATAATATAATGGTGCGGGTTCGCATGAAGAACCGGCCTTTCCAATGGTGCGCCGCTGGGACTATCCGCTCCCGCCCCCGGTTCACCCGATTCGTTCAGTAATTGGTTGATGGTCGTCTGGACAAGCTCGACATGGCTGATTTCCTCTAGGAAAATCCCTCTAAGTAAATCCCGGTATTTTTTATCAGTCCCACGGAAATTCGAGCTTTGGAAGAAGAACTGCATCATCGTCCTCATTTCACCAAAGTGGCCGCCGAGGATTTCCTGCATAACCTTTGCCGCGGCAGGGTCGGGCTTGTCCGGTGTTATAATATTGATCAAATCTTCCCTGTAAAAATACATTCCTTTTACCCCTCTTTCTGCAATTGGAGCCAAAAGTGGCCATTACCCATAGATTGCTTAAAAAGGAAATATTTATACATAAAAAGAAGCCCTTCAGAAAAAGAGCTTCTTCTTTCACTAGTCGATGATAAAGCCTATTTTGCCTAATTGCTCTGCCCTGTTAAGCTTATCAAAAGCAGCTTGATAATCCTTCAATGGGAACATTCGGTCGATTACAGGGCGAATATTGTGTTCTTCGATAAACGATAACATCTCCCTAAGTTCTTCGCCGCTTCCCATTGTTGAGCCAAGTAAATTAAATTGACCGTAGAAAAATGCCCTTAGGTTCAGCTCCACTGTGTCACCTGCGGAAGCCCCAAACGTTACCAATGTACCGCCTGTCCTTAACTGGCTGAGCGATTTATTAAAAGTTGCCGCCCCCACTGATTCGATGACGACATCCATTTTTTTGCCGCCGAGCGCTTCAGCCCATTCTCCATTGCTATCAAAAGCCTGATTGGCTCCCATTTCGAGCGCTGCTTGGCGCTTTTCTTCAGAACGCGATGTCACATATACAATGGCCCCTACGGACTTTGCCATCTGAAGCATAAGCGTTGCAACTCCGCCGCCGATTCCCGGAATGAGGATTTTCATCCCTTCTTTCAGTTTTGCCCTCGTAAACAAAACCCTATAGGCAGTCAGGGCTCCGAGCGATAAAACCCCAGCTTCTTCCCAGGTCAAAAATGCCGGTTTTGGAAGCGCGTTTTCAGAAGGGATGACGACATACTCGGCGAAAGTACCGTGAAACGGATGCCCAAGAATTTCAAAGCCCTGCGGAGGGGCATCGGTATTTTCCCGCCAGCCGAGACCGGGATTGATAATCACCTCATCGCCAACTTTTGCATCTTCCACTCCTTCCCCAACCGCATCAATAATCCCGGCTCCATCCGAACCAAGGACGAGGGGAGGTTCCGAGCCTTTGTGGCGTTCAAGCACGATAAGGTCCCGGTGGTTCATGCCAGCGGTTTTCAAGCGGACTCTGACCTCACCTTTGCCAGGCTCCGCTTTTTCAAAATCCATAAATGACAATCCTTCCATACCGGTTATTCCCGCATGAACAAGTGCCTTCATTTCACTCACTCCTGTGCTTTAATATGTACCCTTTTATTTTGACTCATTTTTCAAATAATTGCATCCTTTTCGCCAAAAGAACAAACCGGCAGGCTGCCGGTTTATTTCCCTTTTTCCTTTAAATCCTCAAATGCTTCTTTCAATTCATCTATTGGTTCTTGAAAGTTCTCTTTTTTCAAGAAATCCTCATCCAATGTACCGTTTTCTATCCGTACCAGATAACGGTCGATTTTTTCTTCAAGCAATCCGCTTTTTTCAGTGATATTCTGGTGGAGGCCCTCAGCCATTTTTGGTGCTTCCGCTTGACTAAACTCATTGATTTCCTTTTTCATTTCGATCAATTTGCTTTTTAATTCCTCTTTAGCCTGTTCGTCATGAACAGCTTCCTCGGCCTTCAGGGATGCTTCCTTTGCAAAATTAGCCGCTTTTTCCAAATACTCAGAAGCCTGGGCGGCATATGAGCCTAAATCGCTTCCGTCACCACTTTCACTGCAGCCTCCCAGTATGACAGCTAATAGGGCAGCCAGTATAGCCAATCTTTTATTCATCTATAAAACCTCCCAATAGAATCAATGAAGAGTAGATAGGTCCTATGAGTCTATTACCCGTTTTACCATTCCTATAATACTGAGGTTAAATAGAATTTTGTAATTGCCAGATACTCACGGGCATAGGATTTCACGATCGCCATCCTTGGCGTTTCAGCCGGCAGGCCTCCTAAATCAAGCCCGTATTTCTTTGCAATCATTTTCGCCCGGTAAACATGAAAATCATTTGTCACAATGAGCCCCTTTTTCAATCCTTTTGGAATGAGCTTTTTTGAAAAAGAAATGTTTTCATAAGTACTAGTTGATTTGTCTTCAAGAATAATCCTGTTTCCTTCAACCCCAAGCCTTTCAAGTCCTTCCTTGATGGCAATGGCTTCAGTAATATTTTCTCCCGGGCCCTGGCCTCCCGAAGCAATGGCAATCGCCTTTGGGTTATTCCTAAGATAATCCGCCGCCGCTTCAATTCTCGCCTGAAGTGCGAGCGAAGGAACATATCCCTTCACCCTTGCTCCAAGGACGATTAAATACTCGGTATCCTTTGAATGAACTTCTTTACTGTGTTGAATTATTTTAATGTGAAGGAAACCGATATAAAGAATTCCGGCAATTCCCGCCAACAGCAGCCCCTTTTTCACTCCCGCAATCTTTAACATAGAAATAACTTCCCCTATTAGAAAATGATGATCTGAACAAAAAGAAAAGGAAACCTGCAAAAGATTTCCTTTCTAAGACAGACTTACTTAATGATAACGGGTTCCGCATGCCAGATATCATCCGCATATTCCAGAATCGTCCGGTCACTTGAAAAGAATCCCGATTTTGCAATATTGATCAGGCTCTTTTTATTCCACGCTGTTTGATCGCCGAACTGCCTGCCAATTTCCTCTTGGATATCAGCATAAGATGAAAAATCCCGGAAAACAAAATACTGGTCATTAGAGGCAAGCAGCGAATCATAAATTTCCGTAAACTCATTGTACGTATCAGGGAAAAATCCGTTCACAAGCTGATCGACCACTGTCCTGATTCTGCGGTCATAATGATAATATTCCTGGGCGTGATAGCCGCCGTTCCGTTGGTATTCCAGCACTTCCGCCGCACTTAGGCCGAAAAGGAATATGTTCTCTCGGCCAACGAGCTCTGTGATTTCTACGTTAGCGCCGTCAAGTGTTCCAACCGTCAGCGCACCGTTCATCATAAACTTCATATTTCCTGTACCAGAAGCTTCCTTGCTCGCCGTTGAAATTTGTTCACTCACATCCGCTGCCGGGAAGATTTCCTCCCCAAGTGAAACCCGGTAATTTTCCAAGAAGACGACTTTCATCTTTTTGTTAACCTCGGGATCATGATTGACCTTGTCCGCGACACTATTGATCAGTTTAATGACTTTTTTGGCAAAATAATAACCCGGTGAGGCTTTTGCGCCAAAAATAAACGTTCTTGGATACATGTCATAATGCGGATTTTCTTTTATTCTGTTATACAAATACATAATGTGAAGAACGTTCAGCAGCTGCCGTTTATAGGCATGAAGCCGCTTGACTTGGACATCAAAAATGGAATGCGGGTCAACAGCTATGCCTGTCTTTTCAAGAATTCGGGACGCCAGCCGCTCCTTATTGCCATGCTTGATTTCGGCCATCTTTTCGAGGAATGAACTGTCTCTGAACTGAAGGAGCTTCTCCAATTGCATTGTATCGTTAACCCAGTCTGGCCCGATCGAATCGGTAATCAAGTCCGTCAGCCGCGGGTTTGCTTTCATGAGCCAACGTCTATGTGTGATGCCATTTGTCTTATTATTGAATCGCTCCGGGAAGATTTGATAATAAAGATTCATCTCCCGCTCCTTCAATATATCCGTATGCAGCTTTGCCACACCGTTAATGCTATGGCTGCCGACAATCGAAAGGGGCGCCATCCTGACTTCATCATGAGCGATAATCGCCATGTTTTCTATTCTGTTCCAGTCGCCGGGGTACCTGTCCCAAAGCCCCTTGCAAAAGCGTTCGTTAATTTCCTCGACAATCATATAAATTCGCGGCAGCAATGTCTTAAATATACGAACCGGCCATCTTTCCAGCGCCTCTGAAAGGGTCGTGTGGTTCGTATAGGAAAGCGTGTTGACAGTTAAATGCCACGCCTCGTCCCAGCCAAGCCCTTCATCATCCATCAAGATCCTCATCAGTTCAGGAACTGCCAATGCCGGATGGGTATCATTGATGTGGATGCTTGTATGTTCATGGAGCTCGAGTATGCTTCGGTTTTTCTTCTTGAACGACTTGGTGATCGCTCGCAAGCTTGCAGCAACAAGAAGATATTGCTGTTTTAGGCGAAGAATTTTTCCTTCGTCATGCGTATCATCAGGATATAGAAACTCACAGATTGCTTCAGTCTCTTTTTTGTACTTAAGGATATCCGTGTTAGCCGTGAACTTCGACGGTTCCGCATCCCACAGCCTGAGCGTGTTGACAGTCTTATTATGGTGGCCGAGCACAGGCATATCATATGGCACCGCAGTCACGATTTCGGCATTGATATGTTTAAAGACAAGCCGGCCATTTTCAACTGTACTTTCAACTTCTCCCCAAAATGGGATTTCCTCAGCCTCATCCCCCTTGCGGACTTCCCATACGTGCCCATGCTTCAGCCATTGTTCAGGAAGCTCAACCTGGTAACCATCCACAATCGTTTGCTCAAAAAGGCCGTGCTTATAGCGGATGCCACAGCCATGGCCCGGAAGGCTCAGTGAGGCGAGCGAATCGAGAAAGCAAGCGGCAAGACGTCCGAGGCCGCCATTTCCGAGGCCCGCATCCGCCTCGAATTCCTCGAGGTCATCCAATTCAATGCCAAGTTCCTTCAGTCCCTTGCCGACAACATCCTCAACCCCGAGATTCATCAAATTATGGCGCAAGAGACGGCCGAGAAGAAATTCAATTGACAAATAATAAACTTGCTTTTTGCCGGAAGTCCGGTACATTTCATTCGTTTTTATCCAATTTTTACTGACATATTCCCTAATCAGAATGCCAAGTGTCTGGAACTGCTCCCTACGGCTACTTTCTTCAAAATTCGTTCCGTATGCCATTTCCAGTTTTCTTATATAAGCTTCTTTAAACTCTGGAACACTAGAAAACATGTGGATCACCTCTTCTTGGAAGCTCTTTGTACAATTGCTGGTAGCGCAATGCTGACTGTGTCCAGCTGAAGTCGAGTTCCATCATTTTGCTCACAAGGCGGCGCCATTCTTCCCCCCTCCTATAATAAGAGAGTGCTCTTTCAATCGTGAACAGCATGTCGTGGGCATTGAAATTCGTAAAGGTAAAACCATTGCCGCTGCCAGTTATTTCATTATAAGATTTAACCGTGTCATTCAGCCCTCCGGTTTCCCTTACAACCGGAACCGCCCCATACCGCATCGCGATCAACTGGCTCAGACCGCACGGTTCAAACTTCGAAGGCATTAAAAACAAATCCGCCCCGCCATAAATCCTGTGGGCAAAAGATTCATCGAAACCGATAAACGCTTTGCACTGGCCAGGATATTGGCTGCTCATATGGCTGAAGAAGTATTCAAACTCCCGATCCCCGGTACCAAGGACGATCAATTGGACACCGGTTGCCATAATCTCGTGGAAAACCCCTCTGACCAGCTCAAGGCCCTTTTGTTTCGTTAGCCTTGTCACCATTGCCATTAGAGGGACGCCGCTATCTTCAGGCAGGCCGAACTGTTTCTGGATTGCAAGTTTATTTTTCGCCCTTGCTTCAAGGTTCTCAGAAGAGAATGGAACATCTAGGAACAGATCCGTTTCCGGATTATAAAGCTCATTGTCGATTCCATTCACAATGCCTTCCAAATCCCGGCTCCTCATCCGAAGGACGCCGTCCAACCCTTCGCCAAAATACTCGGTCTTGATTTCTTCCCTGTATGTAGGGCTAACCGTTGTAATTTTGTCGGCGGAAATCAACGCGGCTTTCATAAAATTAATATTTCCGTAGTATTCCAGCTGATCTGGAGTAAAGTACCGATCATCCAGTTCCAATAAATCATTCATCACCACTTTTGGGAAAATCCCCTGGAACTGCAGATTATGGATCGTAAATACGGTCCTGATGTTTTTGTAGCCATCTCGATGCCTATACTGCTGGTTGAGAAGAAACGGAATCATTCCCGTATGCCAGTCATGGCAATGAATGATATCCGGAAAAAAGCCAAGCTGTCCGATACTTTCCAGGACAGCCCTGCAATAGTATGAAAACTTTTCCCCTTCATCATAGTCACCATACATTTGGCTCCGGAAAAAATAATACTGATTATCGACAAAATAATAGATGATTCCATCATGCTCCAACTCTTCAATTCCGCAGTATTGATTCCTCCAGCCAAGAGTTACCGTATGTTCGGCCACTTTTTTCATTTTAGATTTGTATTCCTCAGGAATAAGCGAATAGTTTGGGAGCATGACCCTTACATCAAAGCCCAGTTTCTTTAATTCCTTCGGCAACGACCCGGCAACATCCGCCAAGCCCCCTGATTTGATAAACGGTACACATTCTGATACTGCAAACAAAAGCTTCACGAGTGATTCCACACTCCCTGTACCCTTCCTTTGCGGATGACATTGGGGCTTTTCTCTGATGCGATCAATTCCACTCCGTCTTCAATTAGAACATCCTTATCCAAAATAACATGGTCCAGCACGGAGTTTTCACCGACTTTGGATTTTTGCATAATAATGCAATTCTTCACGACTGCTCCTTTGCCAATTGTCACTCCTCTTGCTATGATGCTGTTTTCCACAACCCCTTCTATATGGCAGCCATTCGCAATGATGGAATTCGTGACTGAGGAAGTTGATGTATACCTTGCTGGCGGTTCATCTTTCACTTTTGTCAAAATCGGCCTTTCCTTCGCGAATAACTCATTCCAAATAGCCGGGTTAAGAAGGCTTTTACTCGCTTCAAAATAACTCCGGATTGAATCAACCTGGATCGCGAAATTCTCATACTGATGATAATGGACGCTATATTGGCTGTTCAGGTCTGTCAAGGCGTCCCGAATTGTCTGATAGCCGGTAACCTCCCGTTTTTCAATCAATTCAATGAGAAGCTCCCTTTTAAGGAGGTAAATGCCCAGCGATGATCCGTTCTTCATAATCTCTGTAATATCTTTACCGGATTCGATATGCTCATCTAGAATCGGGCAAAAGTCCATGTTAAAAACGGTATAGGCATTCGCCACTATCGCATATGGCTGTCTGCTTCGGGTGAAAAAGTCGATATTCGCGGCAAAGTCTTCAAGCGGCCCAATTCCTGTCACCGGCTTGTCATGCAGAGTCGATGGGAAGAAGAATAAGCCATCCCTTTTTCTGTTTAAATCCCAATTTCTCCCAGAGCCAAGATGATCCATTAACGATCGGTAATGGTATTTTGAAAAAATCGCCACGCTCTGAATATCGGAATTCACCATATTTGACAAGATAAAGTCGATGAGGCGGTATCTGCCGCCAAATGGCATAGCTGCGACGGACCTATGGACCGTTAGTCCATCCAAGTCTTTATGGAATGTTGTTGCATCAATGACACCAAGCATATCTTTTTTCAATTGCTGCCCCTCCCTGCGGATTATTTGGACAAGAGTTGATCAATTGTATCCTCGGATACGAGAATGGCTTCACCGTCATACCCTTTTATGACCGCCCCATCCGGGATTGACATACCAGGCGATATAATCGCCCGCTCAATGACGCACTCCGAGCCAATCACTGCGTCCGGCATGATAACAGATTCTTTAATTGAAGCCCTTTTTTTAATCGAGACTCCCTGGAAAACGACTGTCTTCTCCACCTCGCCCTCAATCACACAACCTTCGTTTACTAGTGATTCTTTCAGCTTAGCCTCCGGGCAGATATATTGCGGCGGCTGATTAGGGTTGACGGAATAGATGCGCCAGTTCTGGTCAAAAAGGTTTAACTCTGAGTTTTCGTCCAGCAAATCCATGTTGGCTTCCCATAGGCTCTGGACAGTACCGACATCCTTCCAGTAGCCTTTAAACCGGTAGGCAACGAGTTTTTTGTTTTCATCCAGGAGAAGGGGGATAATATCCTTTCCGAAGTCATGGGATGATTCGGGATTCTCATTGTCTCTTTCCAAATAATCCTCAAGCATACGCCAATTGAATATATAGATACCCATTGATGCAAGGTTGCTTTTAGGTTCCTTTGGCTTTTCGGAGAACTCTATAATGCTATCGTTCTCATCCGTATTCATAATCCCAAATCTATCCGCTTCCTCCCAAGGAACTTCAATAACAGAAATTGTGACGTCAGCCTGGTGTTTTATGTGATGGTCAAGCATTTTCTCATAATCCATTTTATAAATATGGTCACCAGACAAGATCAGAACGTATTCAGGGTCATATTGCCTTAAATACGTCAGATTTTGATAGATGGCACTGGCTGTTCCTTCATACCATTTTACTTCGGAAGAGACACTGTAGGGCGGAAGAACTGTAACCCCTCCGTCCATCCTGTCAAGGTCCCAGGCGCTGCCAATGCCGATATAACTGTTCAGCACGAGCGGCTGATATTGTGTCAGCACCCCAACTGTATAAACACCCGAATTCGTACAATTGCTTAGAGGAAAATCAATGATTCTATATTTTCCGCCAAACGGGACCCCCGGTTTAGCCAGTTCTTTTGTCAATGAATTTAGCCTGCTCCCCTGTCCTCCTGCCAGAAGCATGGCTACCATCTTCTTCTTTTGCATTGGCATTTATCCCCTTTCTCTTTTTGACAGGCCTAAGAATAGAGATTCCATAAGGCGGCACATTCATGACTACTGAAAATGGCATGCCATGGAAACCCTCCTTTTCAGCCTTAATGACTTTTTTATTGATGACTCCTGAACCGCCGAATTCCAGGGAATCACTGTTCAAAATTTCCCGGTACCTTTCAAGTCCGGGAACTCCGATTCGGTAGCCTGTGTAGGCATGCCAAGTGAAGTTGCAGACAATGACGAGGAAATCGTCGTCATTGGTGCCTCTGCGCGCAAACGAAAAAACCGATTGCTGATGGTTGTTCGCATCAATCCATTCAAACCCTTCCGGCGTGGAATCGAGTTGGTACAAAGGCTTTGACCGTTTATAGAGCTTGTTTAACTCTTTTACGAATAAGTTCAGTTTTGCATGCATTTCGTAATCGGTGAGATGCCAGTCAAGCTCTTCCTTATCCTTCCACTCCGAAAATTGCCCTAATTCTGTTCCCATAAATGTCAGTTTTTTACCGGGATGTGCAATTTGGTAGCCTAAGAGCAGCCGGAGTTGGGCGAATTTTTGCCAATAATCGCCCGGCATTTTATCTAGAAGAGATTTCTTCCCATGCACAACCTCATCATGAGAAAAGGGGAGGATAAAATTCTCTGAGAAAGCGTACATCATTGAAAAAGTTACTTTATTATGATGGTATCTGCGGTGGTTCGGATCCGTTTCCATGTACTTCAGCATGTCGTTCATCCATCCCATATTCCACTTGTATGTAAACCCCAGGCCACCGTGCTTTGGCGTAGTGGTCACATTAGGCCAGTCCGTGGAATCCTCTGCAATCATCAGGATGTTGGGACGGATGGATCCTACCGCGGAATTCAGCTTTTTCAAAAAAGTAATGCCGTGCGGATTTACCTCGCTTTCAGAATTTGGACGGTAGATGATATTGGCAACGGCATCGACTCTGAATCCGTCAATATGGTACTTCTCGAGCCAGAAGATGGCACTTGAAATGAGGAAGCTGTTAACCTCTGTTTTTCCCAAATCAAAGTTGGCTGTACCCCAAACTCTGTTCTCACGCTCATGCTCGTTCAGGTAATCATACGCATAACCGCCATCAAAGTTATACAGCCCATGTGCATCTTTGCAAAAATGGCCGGGCACCCAGTCAAGGATCACGCCGATATTA
This sequence comes from Neobacillus notoginsengisoli, assembly GCF_003515685.1. Taxonomy (GTDB): domain Bacteria; phylum Bacillota; class Bacilli; order Bacillales; family Cytobacillaceae; genus Bacillus_D; species Bacillus_D notoginsengisoli. The sequence goes on from NZ_QWEG01000003.1 coordinate 274,688, forward strand.
TTTTGGTGGCATTTATCCACAAAGTACATAAAATCATGTGGTGTCCCGTATCTGCTTGTCACGGAGAAATACCCGGTTGTCTGGTATCCCCAAGAAATATCGAGGGGATGCTCTGTCAAAGGGAGGAGTTCAACGTGTGTATATCCATGCTCGAGTACATAGGGCACAAGTTGATCGGCTAATTCCCTATAGTTTAGAAAAGAGCCATCTTCAGCCTTCTTCCAAGACCCGAGGTGCACCTCATAAATAGAGACAGGTTCGGATGTGGAATCTTTTTTATCACGTTTACGCATCCAGGAACGGTCATTCCATTTATATCCACCAAGTGAGTGGACGATAGAGGCGGTATTAGGCCTGATTTCTGAATAAAATGCATACGGATCAGCCTTTAGCTTCTTCTCCCCAGAAGAAGTGATAATTTCATACTTGTAGAGAGACCCAGTTAAATTCTGTTCGGCAACGAAAAGCCAAACCCCTTCCTTATTGACTTTTTCAAAATTGAACCCATTTCCTTCCCAGTCATTAAAATCTCCTGCGAGCCTTACCTCGGAGGCATGTGGAGCCCACACACAAAATCTTGTATATGTCCTGCCGCCTTCGCTTATGACATGGGCGCCAAATAATTCATGGCTCTTAAATAAAGCCCCTTCATGAAACAAATGAAGCTGGAACTCAGTTGGATGAAAAACCATCCTATTCACCTGCCTATCCTCAGTAATATTCTAGTTTCCGAAAATTTACCTGTATAAACATTCTCTAAAGCCTTTTCGACATTTGATGGGAGAAAACCTTTAAAAAACCTTAGTATTCTGATTTTTTTATGTAAAAAACGGTTGGTGGCGCTTACATAATCCAATTAATAAAAAGGTGGAAATTGAATATTGTTTTTTGTTTCAACATCCTTCGTATTTACTGCTTGAAAAAATAGATTGATAGAAAGGAATTCTTTTTTGGAGGGTTTGAGTAGGAAAATCAACAATTAGGTAAACAATTTTTAATGCAAACAAGAAATTGGGCAGTCCATTTAAGGGAAGCAGCGGAAAACGATTGCATGAAGGAATCATAGAAAAAGATGAAGGGGCATTTATGGGGTCACTTCTACAATTTATTGCTGAAGTGAAGAAAAAGTCCGGAAAAGAGCTTAGCTGGAATAAGGCAAATAAAGTGGAAGTGGAAGCTGAAGCCAGCCAGTTGTAAAATGAACAAACTTATCCAAAAAAGCCTATTTTCACCCCAAAAAATGCTCCACTATTTTCTTTTTGGCCAAAATCGGGTATAATGAACTAAATGAGACAATGAAAGTGCCGGCCATGTTGCAGCATGTCCGGCACTTGACCGACGGTTCCCCGGAAGTGGAATCGGGAATAAAGCAAAAACCCGCCTCTTATGCTTGCCGGCTCAAGGGTGGGTTATTTTTTTTGGTTTACAGACATTACTGCCACAATTAGGCTAGCGAACGAAATTGCGAGCATCATTCCTTGAAAAACCGTCATTAAGCATCACCCCCTTTCGCTGGGAGTGCTTATGTCCACCCTTGAAGAACCGCCGATTATCTTAATTATAACATATATTTCTACATTTTACGAACATAAGTTCGGTTTTGCTCATTATTTTTAGAGTTTGCCAGGCTTTCTTTTGTTCTGCCTAAAATGGTTTCTTCTTTTATTTTGCCGTGAATGGCAATCATCACATACTGAATACCGAAAGTCATTCCTTAATGTTTTTTTGCAAATCCGGCATTTTTTGCTATGGCTTTTCGTTACGTCCTTAAGTTCTTCATGAATACGATCACTTACTTGTTCCCGCAGCCTTTCCCAGTAAACTGCTTCAGTCCTCCGCGCAAGCTTGTACAAAAACAAGAGATGAAGGCCAATTGATTTGTACGCCAATTCCATTTCCTCAAGATTTCGATCTTTCAATTCCGGCTCAGGCAGTTCCCTTCCCTCGGAAATGGCTTCCATCGTTTGAAGCCATTGCTCTGTCAATTCAGGTTCTCTTGCTGAAAAAGGCAAATGAAGATAACCATATAACTCCATCATTGGGAACTTCGTTTCGATCATCGTTCCTTCGATGATTTCATAGCGGCTCCGCTCCTCGGTGAGTTCTGCCTTTTTGGTTCCCTCTGGGCTCGTGTATTTTTCCCATAATTCGAAAAAGTCTCCAAGGCTTCGGCTATATTTATGGAAACGCTCAAATACCGAAGTGGTAGGGGCAATCGCAAATACTTCGACAGGCTTATCTTCTGCTTCCAGCAATTTTTTCATTTTTGGTATTTCAGAAACAAACGCCACCCTGCCTTGGTCGTATATCCCTTTCCTCCCTGCCCTTCCGGCAATTTGTTTAACCTCTTGTGAAGTTAATCTCCTTCTGGAAGTTCCGTCAAATTTCTCGTTTTCCAGGAAGACGATCCTTCTGATGGGCAGATTCAAGCCCATGCCGATTGCATCGGTAGAAACAATCAATGATGTTTGGCCTGAGAGAAAAAGCTGCATCTGTTTTTTTCGGGTTTCCGGAGGCATACTTCCATAAATCATACTGACTTTATGGCCGTTGCTCTGCAGGATTGCCGCAGTCGCAAGAACCTGTCTACGGGAGAAGCAGACTAGGGCATCCCCTTTCCTCGCTTTTTTTAATGTGAATTCCTGTTCTTCAACCTTCAGCGGCACATCTCTCTTATATTCGATTAGCTCGTATTCGGAACTGCCGAGCAATTGAATGAGCATTTGCTTAATATTTTTACTGCCGATAATATGGACTTCTTTTGCATTGGCCTTCGTGATGGCCGTATACCAAGAAAAACCGCGATCCCTGTCCGCAATCATTTGTGCTTCGTCTATGACAGCAACTTCATATGCATCTTTTTCATGAAACATTTCAACTGTGCACGAAATATGGCTTGCGCCAGCTTCAAGCTTTTCTTCCTCCCCCGTCTTTAATGAACAAGGAACCCCTTCCCCATTCAACCTGTCATAAACTTCGAGGGCAAGCAGACGGAGGGGAGCCAAATAAATACCGCTTTCCGCTTTCTTCATGGCGGCAAGAGCCTGATGGGTTTTACCGGTATTGGTTTCACCAATATGAAGGACGTATTTGACTGCTTTATTGGCAGTTGGCTTATATTCTCTTCCAAACACATCTTCGAGCATTTTCTGCTCTTCCGCAGCCTTCCTTTCAGCCTCAGCCTTTTCAGCGGCAAGCTTTTTTTCTCTATCTGCCAAATCCGCCTCATAAATAGCTTGATGGGTTTCAATGTCAAATGGGACTGGCGCCAATTCAATCAAGTCGGACATATACTCCTCCTCAATTTTCCCCATGATAGAAATCGCCAACTCTTCTGCCTGATCGGCGATAAACAAGGACAGGAATTCATCCTTGTCAGCATCGCCATCAAATCGGAAATATTCGCTTTCGATCCCTTCAGGCAGATTTTCAGAAATCAGCTTGGAGGCATTTTTTAAAACAGTTACGCTAACCAAATGTTCATACGGAAAGTAATATGTTTCATATTCATAAAACCTTCGTCCATGATGACTGCTTTTATGGATGCTCCCAGTCAACTCTTTCAGAAAATCGCTGACACGGTAGTAATCCACGGGTTTAAAAGCCCCCAATTCCTGCAGCTTTTCTTCAAGCATAAACGTGTCAATTTGTTTGAACCTTTGCTTCGTCCTCATATCCTCTACAAGTTTTTTAGCAACTGCATGCCTTGTCTTTAAAAACAAAAGCCGTTCATGGTCCTGAAGCAGTCCCGCTGTCAAACAGGTAATTGAACCAAAAAGCTCCATTCGGGCATTCTCCAGTTTTTGGGCTTCTTCCCGCTCCTTTAATCGGGTTTTTGCCAACTCGTAAATTTCTGCCCATTTTTCAGGTTGTTCATGCATTTCTTCTAAAAACCAATCCACTGCGGCAAATGGCTTGTACGATCTCATCTCATTTCTGAAAAGGCGGTTGATTAATTTCCTATCAACACCTTCAGTAACAAATCCACGTTCCTGCAAATATTCCTTCTTAACCTTTTTCGGTACAGCAGCCGTTACTTTATTGAGCCATACATTTAACCATAAAGGCTCGATATAATGAGAACGATCTTTTAGATAATCCGCTAGAGCCGGTATGTCCTTCAATTGCTCCATATAGACGGCTATATCTTCCTTTATTTTATACTTTGTATTTTGAACTGCGTTTTCATAGGCATTCATGATTTCCTGCATAATGTATTACTCCTTACCTGATTTAAACGTGTTTGTTTTTAGATTACCCTCAAAAAAAGGAACCAATCTGTCCGAATGGCCCCTTCTTTCGCTGTTTCACTAAGCTTATTCAACATTTTTTCTCTTCGCATTAATCATTCTGCCGATCAAAATGACAGCCACAACAATTACAAGTTCAAATCCATATTTTATGAACGGATTGGCAAAATACTGTTTCAAAAATGGCTCACTTACAATCATTTTGGATGCTGTCCATCCAAGTATCGCCGCGCCGATCGTAATAATAACAGGGAACCGGTCTACCCATTTCAAGATTAATGTGCTTCCCCAAACAACGATCGGTATTGAAATCAGCAAGCCGAGGATGACAAGTACCCAGTCTCCTTGCGCGGCGCCCGCCACTGCGAGAACATTATCAAGTCCCATCAGCGCATCGGCTATAATGATTGTCCGAATGGCCGCCCAGAAACTTTCTCCTGCTTTTACTTCATGGCCCTTCTCTTCTGTTAGAAGCTTTATGGCAATCCAGATGAGCAAAACTCCACCGGTCAGTAACAGGCCTGGTATTTTTAACAGCCATACCACTATGAGAGTGGCTGCTGCCCTGATGGCGATTGCCCCGAATGTCCCCCAGATAATGACTTTTTTCTGCTGGTTTTTGGGCAATTTCCTGGCAGCTAGTCCGATAACAATCGCATTGTCCCCTGCCAGTACGAGATCAATCATGACAATTGCCATGAGGGCAGTCAAAAATTCCATTGAAAATAACTCCATCTTGTTCAGTTCCTCCTTGTTGACTCATGCAGTAATTTTTTCCTCTAGGTCTGCAAAGCTCATCTAGGCCTTCCTATACCCTATATGATACCCGCCAACCATTGATTGGCATTCACAAAGAAAGAGCCCCTGCCGTCCGGCAAAGGCTCTTTTGGAAAAAAGACCTTTACCTTTGACAGGTAAAGGTCTCGCTAACAACATCGCTGCTGCCAACAAAGCCGGGGGTTAGACCCCGTAATGACGACTTTGCTGTAAAAGCTACTCCCCTTTATACTAATCCTATAGGATAGGAAAATAATAAACTATCTTAGACTTAATTTCAAGCAGGAGGTTTTTTTAAGCATTGAAAACGGGTGATTCGACAACCTTTCCGTGACGAATTGTCGCTTGCGCTGCTGCAAGGCGCGCCAATGGAACTCTGAAAGGAGAGCAGCTTACATAATTAAGGCCCATCCGGAAAACAAAATCAATTGAACTCTTTTCGCCGCCATGCTCGCCGCAAATACCTGTTTTTAATCCCGGTTTTGTTTTACGGCCAAGCTTTACCGCCATCTCAACGAGTTTTCCGACACCGTTTTGGTCCAGGACTGCAAACGGATTATCAGGCAGCACTTTGTTTTCAATATACGCCTGAAGGAACTTGCCCTCAGCATCATCTCGGCTGTAGCCGAATGTCGTCTGGGTCAGATCATTTGTACCGAATGAGAAGAAATCCGCTTCTTCAGCAATTTCATCCGCGGTAAGAGCCGCTCTCGGAATTTCAATCATCGTGCCGATTGTATACTCGAATACCCTGCCTGTTTCAGCTTGGATTTGATCGGCTGCATCAATGACCAGCTGGCGCATTTGCCTTAATTCATGGACATGGCCGACAAGCGGAATCATAATTTCCGGCCTTACTTTAATCCCTTTTTCAGCTACCGAAGCGGCGGCATAGAAAATGGCTTTGACCTGCATCGCATAGATTTCTGGATTAATCATGCCAAGGCGGCACCCTCTGTGCCCAAGCATCGGGTTGAATTCCTCAAGCTGGCGAACCTTCTTTAGCAGGAGTTGCTTTTCTCTTAGTTCCGGTGCGTCAGGATCAAGGATTTGTAACTTAGTGATCTCAACGAGCAGTTCCTCTTTATCAGGCATAAACTCATGCAACGGCGGGTCAAGAAGGCGAATGGTGACAGGCAGTTCCTTGATTGTTTCGAAAATCCCTTCAAAATCCTCTTTTTGCATAGGAAGAAGTTTTTCCAGCGCCGCGCTTCTTTCTTCAAAGCTTTCAGACAAAATCATTTCCTGCACGACCGGTACCCTCTCAGCATCCATAAACATATGCTCCGTCCTTGTCAGCCCAATCCCTTCGGCGCCAAATTCAAGCGCCTTCATTGTATCCACCGGGTTATCCGCATTGGCTCTCACTGAGATCGTGCGAACTTCATCCGCCCAGGAAAGAAGCTCCTGAAATTCCTCTGACAATTCCGGCTCGATCATCGGGATATCACCAAGCATTAATTCCCCAGTTCCCCCATCAATCGTAATGACGTCATGGTGTTTTACAATCGTATCCCCTACCTGGAATAGCTTTTCCTTCAAGTCTATTTTTAACGCTTCACAGCCGCAAATACACGCCTTGCCCATACCACGGGCAACAACGGCAGCATGGCTCGTCATTCCGCCCCTGCTTGTGACAACAGCCTGTGCCGCAATGATTCCATGGATATCGTCCGGCGTCGTTTCAGGGCGGACAAGAATGACCTTTTTGCCTTCTTTATTCAGGGCTTCGGCTTCATCCGCATCAAAAACGACAATTCCTGTCGCTGCTCCGGGTGAAGCAGGCAGGCCTTTTGCCAGGCGAACCCGTTCGAACTTATCATCAATCCTACGGTGAAGCAGCTGGTTTAGTTGATCAGGTTCGACACGCATAAGGGCGTCGTGTTTTGAAATAAGCCCTTCTTCAACCATCTCGACTGCGATCCTGATGGCCGCCTGCGCAGTCCTCTTACCGGTCCGGGTTTGCAAGATAAATAGATTTCCGCGCTCAACCGTAAATTCGATGTCCTGCATTTCAAGGTAATGCTTCTCAAGCTTTTTGCATAATTCGGCAAATTGGTTGTAAACTTTAGGCATTTCTTCTTCTAGTGTCTTAATCGGCTGAGGGGTACGGATACCTGCTACGACATCTTCACCTTGGGCATTGATTAGGTACTCACCGTAGAGGACGTGTTCCCCAGTGGACGGATTTCTTGTAAAAGCAACTCCGGTTCCAGAATCGTTGCCCATATTGCCGAATACCATGCTTTGGATATTGACAGCAGTTCCAAGATGATCCGGAATTTTATTTAGGTTTCTATAGACAATTGCCCGCTGGTTGTTCCACGAATTGAAAACCGCATTGATAGAAAGGAACAATTGCTCAGTTGGATCCTGCGGGAATTGTTTTCTAGTATGCTTTTCAACTATTTTTTTGTAACCTTCGATTACCTCGGCCCAGTCTCCGGCTTTCATTTCCGGATCTGAAGCGTAGCCCTTTTCAGTTCTTTTTTCCTCAAGATATTGCTCAAAGAAAAACACATCAACGCCAAGTACGACATCACTGAACATTTGAATAAATCTTCTATAGGAATCATACACAAAACGCGGGTTGCCTGTCAGTAGCGCCATACCCTCAGCTGTTTCGTCATTCAGTCCGAGGTTTAGGATCGTGTCCATCATACCCGGCATCGAATGAACAGATCCGGAGCGGACAGAAACGAGCAGCGGATTGGCTGGATCACCAAGCTTCTTTCCTGTATTTTCCTCTAGTTTTCCCAATGCTCCAAGGACCTCTGATACTACATCGGCAGGAATTGTTTTTTCCGCCTCATAATAAGCATTGCAAGCCTCAGTGGAAATGGTAAAACCAAATGGGACAGGCAGGCCAATTCTGGTCATTTCAGCAAGATTCGCTCCCTTGCCCCCAAGCAATTCCTTCATTTGGCTGTTTCCTTCATTGAATAGGTAGACATACTTTTTCATCGGGTTGAACTCCTTTCAATTTTAAGAACATCTAAAATAAGGCTTGCGGTTTCTTCGACTGCTTTATTTGAGACATTGATGATTGGGCATCCGACTCGTTTCATGATTTTTTCAGCATAATCCAGTTCCTCAAGGATCCTCTCAAAACTGGCGTAATTTGCATGGGAAGTCAGTCCCAATGCCTTCAGGCGCTCTTTTCTAATTTCATTCAACTTGTCAGGGGTGATAATAAGCCCAACACATTTTCCTCTTTGGATAGAAAAAATTTCATCCGGAGGAGCCACTTCCGGGACAAGCGGAACATTAGCCACTTTGTAACGGTGATGGGCAAGGTACATTGATAATGGAGTCTTTGATGTACGCGAAACACCAATCAGGACAATATCCGCCTTCTCGACTCCCCTTGGATCCCTTCCATCATCGTACTTAACGGCAAATTCAATGGCGTCTACTTTCCTAAAATAGTCATCATCAAGCCTTCTCATCAGTCCTGGGCGGTGCTCGGGTTCCTTATTGAACTTTTTAATGAAAGCATCCATAAGGGGGCTGAGCAAATCAATCGCGGTAATGCCTTCTTCCTTTGTCCGTCTGTCCAAATATTCCTTTAGGGCAGGAACGACCAAAGTATAAGCAATGATGGAGTTTCCCTGCTTCGCCATCATAATGGCATCTTCAAGATCTTCTGTATCTTCAACATAAGAACTTCTGCGGATTGCAATATTCCCCCCGTTGAACTGGGTTGCAACTGCCTTGACAACAAATTCGGCCGTTTCGCCGACTGAATCGGATATGACATAAACTGTTTCCTTAGCTGCCACTTTTGCACTCACTCCTTAACAGGTTCATTGCCCGAGGATTTCCAAATAAGCTTTTGTGATGGTGGTTTTCGTTATCCTGCCAAGAACTGCATATGTATGGGTTCCTTTATCGATTTCCTTTACAACAGGCAGGGAGTCAACTTGAAAATCAATCATTTTCTTTGCAGCATCCAGTAATGTTTCCCCTTGCTCTATCATCACGATATTCGGCATCCGGGTCATGATAATGCTGATTGGCAGTTCTTCGTGGTTTTTATTGCCAAGAGTGGCTCTAAGCAGATCCTTTCGAGAAATGACTCCTGCAAGGTGCCCGTTCTCGTCCACGGCATAGATAGTCCCGACATCCTCAAGGAAGAGTTGGACGATCGCATCGTATACTGTAGCTGACTTCTGAATCACGATTGGGTGGGCTTTATATTCTGATACCTTTTGCCTGGCAGCCTGGACGGACTGGAAAGAGGTCCGCATGTCTTTATTAATGAAATAGCCTACCCTTGGTCTCGCTTCAAGATTTCCCGCCATCGTTAAAATAGCTAAATCCGGCCTTAAGGCCGCCCTAGATAACGAAAGTTGTTCGGCAATCCTTTTACCGGTAATCGGGCCGGACTTCCTGACGATTTCCATAATTGCCTCCTGCCGTTTTGACAGTTTAATTGAGCACACCTCCTCGTATTTCATGCAATTAGGATATACTTTAAAGTAAAACAACCTAATGTGTTACTATTTTTCTTAATTAGTATATTACATTAAGCCGAAAAAGGGAATAATAACGTGTATTAATTTTGTGGCAAAATCGTTAACAAGTTCTTCTTAGTCGGAAAACAAATCGAGAGAAAGCTGTTCATTTTTAGCTGCTGCGTTATTTCTCACTCTATTCGCATCTTCGTGACTATTAGTTTTTTTCGATTGATGAATAAGCGATTTATATAATTTTTCAGGATTGATTACCGGAGCGGGGTAATCCAATCGGAAAAAGCCTGGAAAAAGCCAGGGTTCATGCACATACTTACCAGGCAAGCCGGCCAATTCAGGTATATACCTTTTAATAAATGAACCGTCTTTATCCATTCTCTTGCCCGCTCTAACAATATGAAAATAGTTCGAGTTTTTTTCTAAAGATGCACATTCTTCAATCTCGAATTCATGAATCGAAGGGTCATAATCAAGCAGTAACGAACCGAGTAGAGAGGAAACAATATCTTTATTGAGACCAAGTCCGTTCGAGGCAAAAAAAGCGACAGTTTTCCGAAGAGCATATGGCAGCCAGCCTGTTTTCGTTAGGAAAATCATGGATGCATCAATGATTGGAATGCCAGTTTTGCCTGATTCCAAGGCTTCCTCTGCCCATTTCCCTTCCTTCGTTTCTTGCCTAGCTAACGACGAAATAACTGGTGTAGCTCCGAGGCTCGTTTCTGTAAAAAGAAACCGTTTAAATAAGTTTCGCAAAAAATGATCTAACGCTTTTTTATTAGCGGCAGCAGGGTCTTCTTCCAGTAATTTTAGTGTCATTAAAACAACAGATTTTAGAGAAATATTCCCCCAGGCTAAATATGGAGACAGACGGCTTGAATAGAATGAGGCTTTTATCGGGCTTTTCTTTCCCGCTAAATAATTTACATGCCTGTCCACAAGAAAAGACTCCATCGTCTCGATTGCGTTTCCTTCACCTCCAGCCTGCCCAAACCGGATTGGTTCACCGCTTAGATGAAAGAGTTCAAGTTTTCCGGTTGAGGAGAATAGCCATTCAGGGATTGTCTGCGCCATCTTTATTCGGACAGGTTGTAACTCTTCTAACATCGCAATTTTTTCAAGCCATTTTCTAAATGTGTATGTACTGTTTTCTTCAATTTCAATTGAAGGAAACACCTTGTAAGAAAAATCGTTTTGCTTTATCCAATTAAAAAAAGCAGGTCGATGAAATCCTTTCCCGCCGTAAAAAAACAAATGAACGTGACCTCGTTCCTCCATTATTTTTGAAAACACATCCTCTGCTTCACCAATGGCAATATACAGTGTTCCGCCGAGCGCGGTTAATCGTTCAGCCAAATCAATAAGGCTTTCCATCACAAAGTCATAATGCCTTTCTGATAAATTCCCTCCATCCCAAAAGGAAGGCTCAAAAATATATAATGGTAAAACGTCTCCATATTTTGCTGCTTCATAGAGAGGTAAATGATCAATAGTCCTTATATCCCTCGTGAACCAGACGATATTCATCTGTATTAACCCCCGTACTCTTAATACTTTCTTTTTACCATACCCGGCTTTGTTGTTGCTACACAAAACATTATAAAGATTCAGTTTTTTCCATCGTAAAGTTCCCTAATTTTTCACTAGTATTGCTAAGCATTGAATAATAGACTAGGACAGGAGGTTGACTATAAAACATCGAGGTGTGAAAGTTGTGCGGAAAACTATGTTTCAACTCATGGCCATCACTTTCTTTACTGCGGGGATGGCACTAGCTTTAAATACATTTCTCATTCCTCACCAAGTGCTGACCGGAGGGGTGGCGGGGATTGCGATTATCATTAATCATTTCATTCCGCTTAGCACGGGTTGGGTCATTCTAATGATCAATATTCCACTATTTGTGCTTGGCTATTTTCATCTAGGCAAAAAATTTCTTGTTTATACTATTTATTCAGTTGTATTGTTATCAATATTAATGAAGGTTTTTCCTGTCAATGCATTCAGCAGTGATTTATTGCTGTCCAGCATATTTGGAGGAGTCCTTTTCGGGACCAGTATAGGTGGATTAATCAGGTTTGGAGGGTCTGCCGGAGGGATTGACATTATTAGCCTTATTCTTGCAAAGAAAAAGGATTTGCCGGTCGGGGTCCTAATCACATGGATTAATTTGTTCGTTGTCCTTGCCTCTGCACTTGCTTTCGGTGCTGATAAAACGATCTATACATTATTTGCAATTTTTGCATCGGGACGTGCCGTTGATACAATCCACACGAGCCATACAAAACTGGCTGTGACGATTGTAACAGGCAAGTGGAAAGAATTAAACGAAGCATTAATAAGCCTTCACCAGCGGGGGATAACAATGACCGATGCAGAAGGCGGATATACGCTCGAACCTAAAAAAGTCCTAACGACAGTTATAACAAAGTACGAATTATCAGAAACGAAAGAAACAATCAAGAAAACAGACCCAGACGCATTTGTCCACATAACAAAAGCAATTGAAGTAATGGGCCGTTTCAGGCGTTAGAAAATTATCACATCTAGCGCCTGAAACTGATTGAATGTCATTTTTCTATTGTTTGAAGCGGCGGGCAAAAATCATTTTAATTCAAGAATGACCGGGCAATGATCACTGCCCATAATATAACAATCAATCTTTGCATCCATTAGCCTGCCCTCCAGCTTTTTCGAAACAAGGAAATAATCGATGCGCCAGCCAATATTCCGCTCCCTGACCTGGCGCATATAGCTCCACCACGTATAAGCACCTTCGTGTTCAGGGTAAAAATAGCGATAACTGTCAATATAGCCGGCCTCGAGGAGCTCTGTCAGCTTTTGCCTTTCCTCATCTGTGAAACCAGAATTGCCAACATTCGATTTAGGATTTTTTAGATCAATCCAGGAATGTGCTACATTCAGGTCGCCGCAAAGAATAACTGGTTTCTTTTCCTCAAGGCTAAGCAGATGTTCCTTGATTTGCTCTTCCCATTCAAGCCTGTATTCCAGCCTTGCAAGATCGCGCTGGGAGTTTGGCGTATAAACATTCACAAGATAAAAATCGTCATATTCCAGAGTAATGATTCTTCCTTCTGGTTCATAGTCTGATTCTCCAAGGCCATACCTCACACTCAGCGGCTTCACTTTGGAAAATACCGCCGTACCAGAATATCCTTTCTTTTCGGCATAATTCCAATATTGATGATAGCCCTTTAGTTCCATCGTAATTTGGCCTTCCTGGCATTTTGTTTCCTGCAGACAAAATATATCCGCTTCAGCCCGATGAAAATAATCCAGGAACCCCTTATTTACACAGGCACGGATTCCATTCACATTCCATGATATCAATTTCATGCAACCATCTCCCCCTAATCAAAAAAGAGAGGCTGAGCCGGTTAAATGGCCGGCTGCAGCCCCTGTCTGTTTTACTCTTCAAAAACTTCGACTTTTTGCATAACGTCGCCGTTTCTCATATTTCTCGCAGTTTCGAGCCCGGAAGTCACTTTACCGAAAACTGTATGGACTCCGTCAAGGTGTGGCTGAGGTTCATGGACGATGAAGAACTGGCTTCCGCCTGTGTCCTTGCCTGCGTGCGCCATTGATAATGATCCCGCTACATGCTTGTGGGGGTTTCCTTCGGTTTCACATTTAATCGTATAACCCGGACCACCAGTGCCTGTTCCATGAGGGCAGCCTCCCTGGCTAACAAATCCTGGGATGACTCTGTGAAACGACAGCCCATTATAATAGCCTTTGTTTGCAAGAGTTTCAAAATTCTCAACTGTCCCCGGTGCTTCCTCGGGATATAATTCAAATTCGATTTTTTCACCATTCTCCATTGTGATAACGCCTTTTTTTGCCATAAAAACAACTCCTTATCTTAGATAACCATTATGATACCACTTCTTTTTCTAAGAATGAAATATAATGCCATCATTATAGGTGGATTAGCCGATTGATTTCAAAAGAATGGCCGTGTTAAAATGAGATTGCCTCTTCCGAAATCGCTTGTTGCGGGACACTTAACCAGTTCGGACGGAAGGGGCAGGCGCTCTTTCGGGGGCGCCTTTATTTATGTTCTTTTAACCTTTCCGCCAATCCCGGCAATTCACTGTAAATCCTGACGATCTCGTCCATTTTTATTCTGACGAGTCCGCTTGAAGATGGGGCCACGAAGTCGGTTGTTCCCGGTACAGTCTGATTACTCTGTGCTCCCCAGGGGACGTCTTTTTGCAAACTGTACTGTTGATACACTCCCTTTCCTACAAAACAGGCAATCAATGGCCTGTACATCTTTATTTTCTCTTTCAAAATCTCCCTGCCAACCCTATATTCTTCCTTTGTAATTTCATCGGCTGCTTTCGTTGGCCTGGCTACGATATTGGTTAAGCCAAGTCCAATTTCAGGCAGCAAATAATCTTCTTCTGACTTATACTTCCTCGGTGTAATCGAGGCCTCATGAAGGATTTTCCAGAATCGGTTGTTCGGGCTCGCAAAATGATGCCCTGTTTTCCCGGAAAGCAAGCTTGGATTAAAACCAATAAACAATATATCAAGATCGTGTCTTATATGGTCCCGAAGCATATGATCACCCTTTATCAATCGATAATATTATTTTAACCTTGGTATGCAAAAAAGCCGCAAGAGCGGCTTTTGTTGTTACTGTTTTGTTTTGCTTCCGGAAGGCGGTTTTGTAAATAGTTCGGATGAAAACTCAGCCAACGCAGTGTTTTTCATCATGGAACTGGGGATAAAGCGCTCAGCCGCCTGCTGGATTTGCGGGAGAACATTTCGGTATCTCGTCCGCCTTAAACCCATCGCAGTCGCACTGACTCCAAGTCCAATCAAGGACGCCCAAAACATTCGTTTGTTTTGCCTGTTGTTCGCAATCCCTCTTAAAAGGGAAGCAACCATTCGGAAATTCATTTGCAGCCACACCTTCCCTACATGAATATTGGAATCCGCAAAAGGCCTTCCGTTATTTAGTATCCTAATCATAAGCAGCATAGATACGAACGCATTCCAGCCAATTTTGGAAGATTTGGCTTACAAAAACCAGACCATTACTTAAAAAACATGCAGCACACCGTTAACATATTCTACGACCGTTGTCTGCTTTTCTGTTTTTCCATTATTTCATGCGACTTTTCGATTATATCGGATAGAACGTCACCTTTATAAATCCTTCCTACTTTCACGTTTTCCTGATAGTAAGCAACAATCTCATCTAACTTCTGATACGTTTCCTTTGTGATCCTTACATTGAGCTGGACTCGTTGATTACTCATCATAATCCCCTTCCATATACTTCTTAGCAGTTGCTAGCACTTTACTATCTTTGACCTATCAACCGCTAACTCCCTGTTAAGACTACTTTACACTATTTTTATGCAAGTGGATAGTCATTAACAAAGTAAAAAGCGATACTGTATGTACCGCTCCCCAAAGTTTTATTTTCCAACAAGCCTCAACTCATTTTCGTTTCTTCGTTCCATAATCCGCTTCAATATATCTTCTACATGGCACTGAAACGCTCTTTGGGAGCGCTGTCTTGGACGTGGCAGATCAATAACCCGGTCCATCACGATTTTCCCATTTTCAATTAATATCACTCTGTCTGCAATCGCTACAGCCTCTTCGACATCATGAGTGACCAAAATGGAGGTGAATTTCTGCTCTTTCCATATTTCCTCTATCAAATCCTGCATTTCTAGACGCGTAAGAGCATCTAGAGCTCCAAGCGGTTCATCAAGAAGAAGAATATCCGGTTCGTGAATCAATGCCCTCGCAAGCGCAACCCGCTGCTTTTGCCCTCCTGAAAGCTTTGAGGGCCAATCCTGGCTCCTTTCCTCCAGTCCCACATTGCGAAGTGTATTGATTCCTTTTTGTTTCCAGTTTCCCTTTAAACCTGTTCCAACATTCTCCAGTACTGTTCTCCAAGGGAGAAGCCTCCCATCCTGGAACATAATTCTGGCATCTTTATTTAACCCGGTCATTTTTTTCCCTTTAATAAATATTTCTCCACCTTCATTTGACTCAAGACCCGCTATCAGCCGAAGAAGTGTGCTCTTTCCACAGCCGCTCTTTCCAACAATTGAAATAAATTCACCTGGTGCCGCGGCAAGATCAATTCCATCCAAGACTGCTCTGTTTCCATATTTTTTTCGTATACCCTTCAAAAGGACATAGGGAGATGGTTCTGAATACACGGTTAACACCCCTATCTGGTAGTTCAAGCATTCCATTTTAGCCACTTATCCTCCATCGCTCTTGCAATGACATCCGAGAGTTTGCCGAAAAGTGCATATAGGACAATGCTTAGGACAATGACATCCATGGCAAAGAATTCTCTTGCATTCATGGCCATATACCCAATTCCCGAATGAGCGGATATCGTTTCAGCAACAATAAGCGTCAGCCACATAACCCCAAGCGAAAAACGCACTCCGACCAGAATTGAAGATAGGGCACCGGGAAAGATGATGGTAAAAAAGAGGGATGGGCCTTTTAATCCATATGCCTTCCCCATTTCAATTAAGCCTTTATCGACTGATTTGATCCCATGATACGTATTTATATAAATCGGAAACAAAACCCCAATCGATACGAGAAATATTTTCGAGGTTTCATCAATACCGAACCAGAGGATAACAAGTGGAATCATGGCCAAATGCGGGATGGTCCTAAGCATTTGGATGGAAGTGTCAAATATCAGCTCAGACAATTTAAAAATTCCATTCAATAACCCGAGGATAAACCCTATTGTGCCGCCAATTAAAAAACCCGCCACCGCCCTTCCGAGACTGACAGCTATATGTTCCACCAATTCACCGGTTTGCAGCAAATGAATACCTGCCGTAATGACATCAGTTGGTGCCGGAAGGATCCTTGAAGGGATCAGGCCAAGCGAGGAAAAAAATTGCCATAAAACCAATATCAGAGCTGGAAAAATCCAGGGAATGATATACCTTCCAAATTTGCTGAGGTGAGGCAGCATAAGAATGCCTCCTTTTTAATTATTTAGGACTTCTTTAATATCAATTTTTTTAGGAATAATTTTCAAGTTGTAAAAAGTGTCGGCTATTTCTTGCTGCTCCTTGATAATTTGGCTGTTCATTTCATCCACCCCGTAAACACGCCGCTTTACTGCGATCTCAAGCGATTCCTTATCTATTTTTAATATTGGTGATAACAGATCAACGAGTTCTGTATGATGGGTATTCGCCCACTCGGAGGAATTTTTAATTTCTTCAACAATATCTGCAATAATCTCTTTATGCTTTGCAAAATCCCTGCTGGCCAGAAAGAAATCCCTGTCCGTCGTAAGCCCTTCCCCGTTAACGAGCATTCTTGCACCTGCATTCACTTCAGCTGATGAAGTAAAAGGATCCCAAACAACCCACGCATCAATATTTCCTTTTTCAAAAGCCACCCGGCCATCACCAGGAGCGAGAAAAGCGGGTGTAATATCAATATAGTTGATCCCTGCTTTTTCAAGTCCCTTAATCAGCAGATAATGGGAACTTGACCCTTTTGCAAATCCAACCTTCTTGCCTTTTAAATCACTGAGCGACTTGATCGGTGAATCTTTCTGAACCAAAATGGCACTTCCATTAAATTTTGGCTTTCCTGCAGCTATATACACAAAGGGGGCATCTGCTGCTTGAGCAAAAATGGGCGGAGAGTCTCCTGTACGGCCAAAATCAATGCTTCCGGCATTAAGGGCCTCCACGAGCGCCGGTCCTGCCTGAAACTCTCTCCATTCTACAGTGATACCTTTTTGGGCAAGCCGTTTTTCTAATGTTCCAAGTGATTTTAGAATGACAAGCGGACCATTTTTCTGGTACCCGATCCGGATCGTTTTAATAGCGGTGGTTTTTTTGTTTTCACCGTCAGCATTGTTTTTCTTAGCACCACTCTCCGCACAGCCTGACAAAAAGGTACCTGCAAGCAAAAAGGCCAACAGAAGAATCAAAAGTGACTGAACACGGCTACGTTTCATCTTAAACCCCCCACCCTTGTACTAGATTATAGGCGGATTAATCAGCCTGATTTAAATGTATGAAGGAAAACCCGATAGGTTCCTGTCCCACAAAAATATTTTTAGATTCATCGTATTTTACTCAGGAAGGAAAGCAAGAAACAAGGAGCGTCTCGGAGTTCTATCTGAACAGTGTAATGGCATATACTCGAACAGAACCTCGTCCAAAAATGGAGGGCTTTATGTTTACGGTTATTGAAAAAACAGTCCTAGCGATGTCATTTTTACGGATCGTTTCCGGAGGGATTGAAATTTTCGCCGCATTGCTTATGCTAAAATTTAATGCGGTTGAAAAAGCTATGCTCATCAATAGTTCCTTGGCACTTATAGGGCCGCTCATCCTTGTCTCAACAACAACGATTGGACTGATTGGGCTTGTTGAGAAAGTGTCTCTGATGAAAATGCTATGGGTTTTTGCTGGAGTGGGTTGCATTCTTTATGGAATAAAACAATAACCCAGAGGTGGGTGGCGATGACGCCATCCTCTTTTTGTTGATGTTTTTTTCCCCTTAATAACAATTCCACTAATAAAATACTTTCACCAGCGTTTAAATTTATGGTGATATTTTTCAAAAAAAGCACTCATACTAATCCTAACTTGAAATTGATTGGAGAGAGAGCAATGGGAATAATGAGTGAAAATCCACAAGATGAACCTTTGCATGCCGGGGAAGTTTTTCATTTATGGTCACATTTGCTTGGCACAAAGGCTTATCTTGTTGCTTTGCAAGTATTTACAAACCATTCCGGTGACCATGACCTTAAAGTCTTTATTGAAGATTTAATGGAAAACTGCATTAAGCAAGAAGAACAACAGGTGGAGGCCATTTTAAAAGAGAACGGAATCCGGCTGCCCCCCGCTCCTCCCGACAGGCCGAATGTTTCAGCTGAAGATATCCCGGCAGGTGCCAGGATTAACGATTCTGAAATCGCGGCACTTCTAACCCGTGACATCATAGGCAGCAATGTCTTGGCAAGTTATATCATGGGGATTTCAATTAGAGCGGATCTTCGAGAAATGTTCGGTGACTTTATTACCCAAAAGACTGAGTATGCCGATAAACTTTCAAAAATAAACAAGGAAAAGGGCTGGCTCGTTCTGCCTCCTCTCAATTTAAAGTAAGGAATGTTAAACAATATAAAAGGAGTGTTTCCCGGTGGCAAGTAAAAATTCGGGCATGACTGTTGCGGCAATTGGTTCAATCCCACTCATAATGACACTGGGAAATTCAATGTTAATTCCCATACTGCCCCAGATGAAAGCAGAGCTAGGGTTAACACAACTGCAAGCCAGTTTGACAATTACGGTATTTTCAATTGCGGCTGCCATATTCATTCCTATATTGGGGTATTTTTCAGACCGCTTTTCAAGAAAAATTATCATCCTCCCTGCACTCATTCTTTATGGGGTTGGCGGACTGCTGGCCGGGTTTGCATCTTCTTTATTTGATAATCCTTATTGGTGGATCTTGGCCGGGCGTACACTACAAGGGATAGGCGCGGCTGGCACGGCACCGATTGCAATGGCCCTAACCGGTGATTTATTTAAAGGCGGGGAGCAAAGCAGGGTACTGGGGATTGTAGAAGCATCCAACGGACTTGGAAAGGTATTGTCACCAATATTGGGCGCAGCATTTGGAATCATTACATGGTATGCCGTTTTTTTTGCATTTCCGGCAATCTGTTCTGTCTCCATATTGCTGACATTATTTTTTATTAAAGAAAAAAGCCACAGACAGGCACCTCCCCCTTTTGGCAAATATATGCGGGGATTGGCAAGTGTGTTTAAGTTTGAAGGACGCTGGCTTTTCACAGCCTATTTGGCCGGGGCCACATGCCTGTTCACTTTGTTTGGCATCCTGTTTTATTTGTCCGATTTATTAGAAAAACAATATAAAATCGACGGAATCATCAAAGGGTTAATTCTTGCCATCCCACTTCTTGTGATGGGGTTGACCTCTTATATTACCGGCAGTAAAATCGGCAAAAACCTGGTTATGATGAAGCGATTAATTGTCATTGGCCTCGGCCTGATGACTGTTTCATACTCACTGCTCATATTTTTTGAAAAACTCGTACCGTTCCTTCTCGTCCTCGTCATAAGCAGTGTCGGGACCGGCCTTGTCCTCCCCTGCCTGAATAGCCTGATTACTGGTTCAGTCGGAAAAGAAAGGCGTGGTTTTGTCACTTCACTGTATGGCTCTGTGCGTTTTATCGGTGTTGCCATCGGCCCGCCCATTTTTACAAGGCTTATGGAATGGTCAACGACTGGTATGTTTTTGTCCATCGCCGCTTTGACATTGATTGTAGGAGTACTTGCAGCTACGTTGATTCATGTAAGTGGCAAGGGCAAAGAAAAAGATAAAAGCAAATATTCATTCCGATATAATTATGTGTAAACTTATTTTTTTCTATATGCAAAAGGATACCCATGATAAAACCGGATTTTAAAAACCACATCAATGATTTTTGTTGAAATCCATTGGCTCAATAGTGCCTGAACAATAATTTCCCATTTAATAATGGAGGCAGTCAGCAAAAAAATAAAGCCATTGATCCAAAAAAGCGGCCTTCCAGGAAGCACTCCTCTCATAGAAGAGATGATCAGCGCCAAAACTCCGACCCCTCCATTAGACACACCCTGCCTGAGGAGAAGGCCTACGCCGGCTCCAAGAAATAACGATCCAGTGATCAAGTCAATCCAGACATTCTGAAAGGGGATATCAATTGTTTTTTGGCAAAAATAAATGGAAAGCGATGTTACTGTAATGGCAAACATTGTCCATATTGTACATCGGTTTCCAAGATATTTTATTGCCAATACAAGCATGGAAAAGTTAACCGCCCATAAGGCAAACCCCATATCAAGATAAAAAAAGTAATTAAGAAGAACAGCAATTCCTCCAGCGCCTCCTGATGGTATGTTATGGGGAAATAAAAAGAGGCCCATCCCCAACCCCTGGATGAGGCCTCCTGCTGTTACAATCATACCCTTCCTTATAACTCTGCCCATATTCACCATCCCTGCTTTTTCACAAAGGAGTTTATGCTCCATTTTATTCCACAGGGAGGAAAAGTAGTACAGGCATTAAAATTTCTTGATTCTAATCGGGCTTACCATAAGTATAGCAAGCAGGATTGTAACATAGGCATTGCTGTAATCAAATAAAGCCATACCGGCAATGACCATTCCAGCTAATGGGATGGGGATGCCCATAAAATAACCTATTGTGGGACTTGCACTAAAACGCGCCAGCCTAAGTGCACCCATCGCTGCATAAAAAGTAAAAGCAAAAGAAGTTAGCATGGAAGGATGGGCAAGTGAATAGACGAGTAAGGCAGGTGCCACCCCAAAACTGACAATATCCGCGAGCGAATCAAGCTCTACCCCGACCTCACTATTTACATTAAGCCTTCTCGCAATTCTCCCATCGAACAAATCCATAAAGGCGGCGGCAAAGATTAACAAGGCTGAAAATGTAATGATGTCATTCATGTTTAAAATGATGGAAAAAATCCCGCAAAGCAAATTTGCAATTGTAAACCAATTGGGCAATGACCGAACAACTGGCGAAGGCATTGCCTCACCTCCCCCTTCTCAAATATAGAACTGCTATCAATTTGTTTCCCTATTTTACAGACGATTATTCCTAACTCTGGAAATTAAGAAATAATGGTGATGATCACTTTGTATGTAGTTTGGAGCAGTTTAATAAAAATATGGTTTCGTTTACGGTTTATAACATAAAGGTTAAAGGAACAATAAAGATAAGCAAAGTATGGGGAGCTGTATCGAATTGAAAAAGGCCATTTTCCTGGACCGGGATGGAGTATTAAACGAGGTTTTGACGAAACGAGTGAAATTTGTCAATCATCCGAAGCAGCTATTTTTGTTGGAGGGTGCTTCAGAAGCTGTAGCCCGCCTTTCAAAAGCAGGGGATCCAATCTTTATCGTGACGAACCAAGGCGGTATTGGACTTGGGTTTATGACGGAAGAAAAATTGGAAAAGGTTCATAAGCGACTCTGTGAATTGTTAGCGGAAGAAGGAGGAATGATTTCGGGCATTGCTTATTGTCCTCATAAACCTCACGCCGGCTGCAGATGCAGAAAGCCGAATCCCGGGATGTTGGTTGGATTGGCAGAAGAACACGGATTGGATTTAACAGAATCAGTTATGGTCGGGGATCATGAAAGAGATATTGAAGCTGGGATTGCAGCTGGCTGCAAAACCGTTTTTATAGGAACCAGTGAATCAAAAGCAGACTATATCGCCCCTACTCTTTTGGATGCAGTGGAGCCAATTCTTTCATTACTCCAGTAAAAATTGCCTACACCTTTCTTGCATCAGAGTTCAAATAAGGAGGACACTCAATGGAACAGACACTGGCATATTTACGGGAAATCCTTTCAAACTATACAGAAAGCCATAAGGATGGGAAACAGATTTATGAACACCTTCAAGGGTATACAGGGAATGAAAATGAATTTATTAGGAATTTATCGCAAAAAGATATTCAGTTCTTAAATACAATTTTGCCTGAAGAAATAAAATATGCCCTAAATGAGCAGGATGAGAAACGGGCAAAGGAGCTTAACAGTGTTTATGAGCAGTTAATATAAGTCGCGGCGGAAATATGTGCGGCTATCATTGGAAATATTTTTTATTTCCTGGGCAAGCGCATAGAATGACAAAACATGATAAACGTAACAGAAAACATTTGCCATAAGAAGACAAAATCTCTTTAAATTCTACAAGTTCCTGGTTTAGAAGCCGGAAAATGAAACGAGGAATCTGGAACGCCTGATTCCTCGTTTTAAATCTTTTAGGACTCATCCCTTGCGATTTTATGTAGATGAGAAACGGCTGAATCTATATCGTCCCTGCTTACATCATAATTTGTCACCAGACGTACAAGTCCTTCACCGAATGTACCGCCAAGAATTCCTCGTTCCTTAAGCCTTTCAACAAATTGGTATTCATCCATGCCGGTTCCGCTAATATCAATGACAACGATATTCGTTTCCACTTTATTTACTACAGAAAGTCCCTGGATATTGCTAGCTCCCTCAGCCAGCCTTTTCGCATTTTCATGGTCCTCCCCAAGGCGCCCCGGCATCTTGGTAAGAGCAATTAGTCCTGGAGCAGCAATGACCCCTGCCTGGCGCATTCCGCCTCCAAGCCGCTTCCGCCATTTTCTTGCCCTTCGGATAAACGCCTTGTTTCCCGCCAATAGAGAACCAACAGGCGCACCTAGTCCCTTGGATAGGCAAATTTGGACACTTTCACTATACTTGGCCAATTCACTAACAGGCACACCAAGTGCGATAGAGGCATTAAAAAGTCTGGCGCCATCAATATGAACAGGAATATTGTTCTTGTTCGCTAAAGTATGTATCTCGTTCATATTGGTTAAAGGAATAATCGCGCCTCCAGCTCGGTTATGTGTGTTTTCAATGCATATCAAACCAGTTTCGGGATAATGGATGTCTTCCCCTCTAATTGCTCTCTCCACCTTCCCGGGATCCATTCTCCCCCGGATACCAGGGATTGTCCTTGTTTGGACGCTGGCAAGTGCTGAAGCAGCAGCGGATTCATAATAAAAAATGTGCGATTCCTCTTCAAGAATGACCTCCTGGCCAGGGGTGCAATGGACAAGTATTGCGATTTGATTGCCCTGTGTCCCGCTGGTTACAAATAATGCATCTTCTTTGCCAAGCAAACTAGCTGCAGTCTCTTCAAGCTTCCTAACAGTTGGGTCCTCGCCATACACATCATCCCCGACCTCTGCTTTATAAGCGGCCATCCGCATTTCTTCTGTTGGTTTTGTGACTGTATCACTCCGTAGATCAATCATTCTGCCTCTGCCCCTTTTTTGAGAATTTCGACTATTCCTATATACTACCTTATTTTTACGGAAACGGTTAGCAAAATAAAAAGCGGAGCCTAAGGCCTCCGCTTTTTATTATTGAAGGTTCGCGAACTTTTCCAAATCTTTATTTTCGCCAATGACCACAAGTACATCCCCTGCCTCGATTGTTTCATCTGGCGAAGGTGAGATATTAATTGATTTGGCATGCCTGATTGCAATGACACTTAAATTATATTTAGCACGCAAATCGAGTTCTCTGAGTGTTTTGCTCGTCATTGATTCCGGAACTTTCATTTCTTCAACGCTATATTCTTTTGACAGCTCAATAAAGTTCAGGACATTTGGCGATAACAGCATGTGCGCGACTCTTTCACCCATATCCCGCTCTGGGAATATGATCCAGTCTGCGCCGACCTTGTCGAGCACTTGGCCATGTGGTTTGTTTAGGGCTTTAGCAATAACTTTTTTCACACCTGCCTCTTTCAAAAGAAGGACCGTCAGGATACTCGCCTGAATATCATTCCCGATTGCCACAATCACAGTATCGAAATTGCGGATGCCTATCGATTTCAACGCTTCAGGATCGGTAGAATCAGCGATAACGGCGTGGGTGACGACTGATTGGGCATCCTCCACGCGTTCCTCATTGACATCAACGCCAAGCACTTCCTGGCCTTCTTGAAACAAACGGGCTGCAAGGCTGACCCCAAACCTTCCCAGCCCTATTACTGCGTATGTTTTAACCATTCATTATGCACTCCTAACTTGCCATTGTCAGCCGATCATTATTTTGCCTTTAGGATATTTGTACGGGTCTTGCCTCCGCCTAAAAGTAATCGCATAAGCAACTGTCAAAGGGCCCAGCCTCCCGGCAAGCATCATGATCGTGATGATTAATTCACCGGCGGGAGAGAGATGTGGCGTCAGTCCCATAGATAAGCCCACTGTTCCAAATGCAGAGGTTGTTTCAAATAAAATCGCTAAAAAGTCGGCCCCTTCTTCAGTGATCGTCAGAAGCATCGTCATGAGGATGATGAGAAAAAGGGCACTCATAGTGACTGTTAATGCTTTATATATTGTTTCATAGCCTATTCTCCTGCGGTATAAAACCACATCTTCTTTCCCTCTTATTTGCGACCAGACCGCCCCTATTAAGGTGGCAAATGTCGTGGTCTTGATGCCTCCCCCAGTTGATCCAGGCGATGCACCTATGAACATTAGAAGAATGATGAGAAAGAGTCCTGAATGTGTCATATCCCCTATGCTAATCGTATTTGCTCCTGCAGTCCGCGCTGTTACAGACTGGAACAAAGCTCCGAGAATCTTTCCTCCCGGAGATAACGGTCCAAGTGTCTTACTATTCGTATACTCCAAAAGGAGAATGAAAAGTGTTCCCGCGACTAGGAGCCCTATTGTAAAAGATAGAACGATTTTTGTGTGCAAGGACAGCCTGCCGGATCGGCGGTATTCATACAATTCATTGATAACAATAAAACCAATCCCCCCCATCACGATTAACAGACATACAGTCAGGACAACCACAGGGTCATCTACATACCCGGTCAAACTCCTGAACTCACCCATCAAATCAAAACCCGCATTATTAAAGTTGGAAACCGAGTGAAAAATTCCGTAATAAATCGCTTTTCCATTCGGCATGTCAAATGAGAACCTGATTGACAGGATGATGGCCCCGAACGTTTCAAAAATAGCGGTAAAGATGAGAATTCTTTTTGCGAACCGGACAATCCCTTCTATAGAAATATTGTTCAATGATTCCTGAAGGAGAATCCGTTCCTTCAACGAAATTCTTTTCCCCAGCAGGAATGCAAAGAAGGTTGCAAATGTCATAAACCCGAGCCCGCCAATCTGGATGAGTAAAAGTATAATGATTTGCCCAAACTTCGTAAAAGCAGTTCCGGTATCAACCACCACCAAACCGGTTACACACGTAGCGGAAGTCGCGGTAAAAAGAGCTTTGATGAATGGCAGCCCTTCCCCATTGGCAGTTGCCGCTGGCATGGATAAAAATAAAGCACCAATTAGGATAATGAGAATAAACCCGAATACAAGCACTTTCGGCGGATCGTAAGCAATTTTCCTGAACCTCATATTTTTCGCCTTCTCTTTTTAAAGGAAATATGTTCGCTGCCTAATTGGATGTATACGATACCAATTACCACCCTTTTAGATTCTATAATCATAAATCTGAAGGGCTTGGCTGCCAAGCAGTTTTTTTGTCATTTTAAGTTTTTTTCTTCACCACAATTAGTAGTTGGTACAAGGTTAACTTGATTAAGCAACCAAAGAAGGATAATTATAGTATTATTTAGTTAATGCGATATAATACACTATGACTAAATGACTAATCAAAGGGGAGTATCAATGGGAAAGGGTACAAAACAATTATTCATTCAAACAACTAGCCTTATTGCGGGATTCATGGTCTGGGCCCTGATCTCATCGTTAATGCCCTTCATAGATGAAGACTTACACATGTCTGCTGCCCATACGGCCTGGATTATCGCCATTCCTGTCTTCCTAGGGTCGATATTCCGCATACCAATGGGGTATTTTACCGATCTATTTGGTGCCAGAAAACTATTTGCAATCAGCTTCCTCGTATTGATTTTACCTATCGTGATGATAAGCAGAGCTGAATCTTTCGCATCACTACTGGCCGGAAGCCTATTACTTGGGCTTGGCGGAAGTATATTTTCAGTTGGAACAACTTCTCTCCCAAAATACTTTTCAAAAGATAAACATGGCGCTATAAACGGCCTTTATGGGATTGGCACAATAGGAACTGCGATAACCGCATTTCTGGCGCCGGTCCTTGCATCGGGTATTGGCTGGAGAAACACTGTACAGTTATACATTTTCCTTGTTGTTATATTCGCAATGATCCATCTGCTTTTTGGAGATAAACAAGAACGAAAAGTTGATGAACCAATCATGAGCCAAGTGAAGAAAGTTTACAAAAATAAAAAGCTTTGGCTTCTTTGCCTTTTTTATTTTTTAACTTTTGGATCATTTATTGCTTTTACAGTGTATTTGCCTATTTTTCTAGTTAAATATTTCGAGTTGACTTCAACGGATGCAGGGATTCGCACAGCGATTTTCATTGTCATCTCCCTCCTCTTCCGGGTAGCGGGCGGCTGGTTTTCAGATAAAATCAATCCATATTTTGTACTGATTCTTGCTTTTGCAGGATTGAGTTTTGCCGGAATTTTATTGTCCTTTACACCGTCCCTTCCACTCTTTTCTTTCGGCTGTCTACTGGTTGCTGTATGTTCCGGCCTTGGGAATGGAACTGTATTTAAATTGGTTCCATTATACTTTTTTAAGCAGGCAGGGATTGTGAATGGGCTTGTAACGGCGATGGGTGGTTTAGGAGGCTTCTTCCCTCCAATGATTGTAGGGGCGATTTATAGTGTTACCGGGCACCATGCAATCGGGTTTATGGGCTTATCCGAACTTGCTCTCGCCTGCATGATTCTTTCCGCATGGACTTATTATCACGAGCGAAAAAGTATTTCTGAGCAAATTATCCTTCACAGTAATGAAGGAATAACAGTGACCGATACGGAAGGGATTATTTTGAAAGTAAATCCTGCTTTTACTCGGATTACAGGTTACACGCTTGAGGAAGTAATCGGTAAAACTCCTAGTGTTCTGCAATCAGGCGAGCATGATAACGAATTTTACCGAAAAATGTGGTTTGACTTAAAGGTGAAAGATTGCTGGGAGGGCCTCATTTGGAACAAACGCAAAAATGGTGAGATTTATCAGGAGTATTTAACGATTAAGGCCATCAAGGATGATGCCGGGGAGACAAAGAATTTTATTGGTGTCTTTAGGGAAATAGACTGATTTTCACATAATAAAAGTGCTGCGCATTTGGCAGCACTTTTTATTTTGCTGAAAACTACCGGGTGGCCCTGTTCTTAAAGAAATTGACTACGAATAGAACAACCGCTGCAATTAAGAGAAGATGAATCAGCCCTCCCGCAACTTTGAAAACCAATCCAAGAACCCAGAAAAGTACAAGGAGACCAATAATAGTCCATAACATAGCATTCTTCCTTTCTATCTGTTTGGGAGTAGTTTACCCATTATGGTTTCATTAAAAACAACAGATTCCATTAACGTGAATTGAGAATGAAATTTTTACAACTTTTTGAACAGAACCCTATTTTCACAAATCCTTCAAATATAGAGTGACGAAAATCACATTTATGATGATAACATCACACTATCATTAACATTAACAGCACCAACTTAGTGATAAATCGATTTTTTGGATGGGGGAAAAAACATGGCACGTATTAATCAATGGAATCCTGAAGATGCACAGTTTTGGCAAAAAGAAGGAAAGAAACACGCGAGAAGGAATTTGTGGATATCTGTCCCTTCGCTCATGCTGGCCTTTATTGTTTGGCAAATTTGGTCGGTCGTTGCTGTCCGTCTAAACGATATCGGCTTCAGCTTCACTGAAGAGCAACTATTCACACTCGCTGCAATACCCGGGCTTGTAGGCGCGACATTAAGGTTTGTCTACACCTTTGCCGTTGGAAAAATCGGAGGTAAAAATTGGACGGTTATTTCAACCGCGGTACTTGCAATTCCAGCCATTGGAATTGGAATCGCTGTTCAAAATCCTGATACTCCTTTCTCTGTCATGCTGATCCTTGCTGCGCTATGTGGCTTGGGAGGAGGGAACTTCTCCTCCTCGACAGCAAACATTTCTTTCTTCTTTCCAAAGAAAGAGAAAGGTACAGCACTAGGCATTAATGGCGGCCTTGGAAATATGGGCGTTTCGGTAGTCCAATTCATTACGCCGCTGGTCATCGCGTCAAGCACTTTCGCACTTGTCGGAGGTTCACAAGTCATGCCTGATGGTTCCCAAGTATATCTTCAAAATGCAGCATTCATTTGGGTAATCCCTATAGTGATCATGACATTTGCAGCCTATTTCGGCATGGATAACCTGCCTAATGCCAAACAGTCTGTATCAGATCAATTTGTTATTGTTAAGCGCAAGCATACTTGGATTATGACAGTATTATATATCGCGACATTTGGTTCTTTCATTGGCTATTCCGCTGCGTTTCCGTTACTGCTAAGGTCACAGTTTCCCCAATATGTTCCACTGGCATTCTTAGGGGCGCTTCTCGCAGCTTCAGCCAGGCCTGTTGGCGGTTGGATTGCAGATAAGCTTGGTGGCGCACAAGTGACAGCATACGTGCTTGTCGTTCAAGCAATTGGGGCAGCCGGAGTTATCTTCTTCTTGGGAGAAAAGCAGTTTTCGGGCTTCCTCGCTTCATTCCTGATTTTGTTCGTAGCATCAGGTATAGGATCAGGATCAACCTTCCAAATGATTCCCGGTATTTTTATTCCGAAAGAAGCGGCGCCGGTCCTTGGTTTTACAGCTGCGTTCGCGGCATACGGATCATTCTTCATTCCTAAGCTATTCGGCTGGTCTGTAAACACAACTGGGACCCCCGTCACGGCCTTCTACTTCTTTATTGGATTTTATGTCATCTCATTTGCATTGAATTGGTACTTCTATCAAAGGAAGAGTGCAGCTGTCCTTATGAAGCAGGCATCATAGTTGAACTTGGGACAGAGAGTCGACTTTTTGACTTGGATCTGCCCCAAGATAGAAAAAACCGCCAAATGGCGGTTTTTTCCTTTTTATTTATTTTAGGACTGTCACTTTCACTGTTTTTCTTCCCCATTTTAAGGCTGCGTCCTTTGATGGGATGAAAACATCAATGATATTTCCTCTAATGGCTCCACCGGTATCTCCGGCAATTGCATGTCCATAACCTTCTACATATACCTTAGAACCAAGCGGAATGATTGATGGGTCAACTGAAATGACTTTCATTCCAGGATTGTTTTTCAAGTTTATGCCTGTGGCCGTAATTCCTGAACAGCCTTTGCATGATGCCGTATAGGCTGTCGCTGTCATGGTCAGCACCTTCCCGTTTACCGGTTGTGCGTTTGTTTGATTAACTTTCTGGGCACGCGGTGCAGCCTTTACAGTATTTGTTGCTTTTACTTTCTTGACAGGACTGTCTTTGGCTATCCTGACTGTTTTACCTGGATTGATTTTTTTAACTGGGGCTGCATCAGTAGCCGCTGTTTTTACACCGTTTACTGACAACTCCATTCCAGGGAAGATCAAATCGCCAGTCAATCCGTTCCAGGCTTTTAAATCCTCGACAGAAGTATGATGCTCAAGGGCAATATCCCAAAGGGTATCACCTTTCTCCACTTCATAAAGCATTTCAGTAAGAATTGTTAGCTTTTTTCCTGCAAAAATGGTATCAGATGCTAATCCATTCCATGCCTTTATGTTGTCAATTGTAGTGTTATGTACAGTTGCAAGTTTTGAAAGTGTGTCTCCAGCATTAACTTCAATTTCCTCTGCCTGCGCATTGACGCCAGCTGTCGTAGAGAGAGCAGCCGCCATGATGAATGTTCCCAATGTTTTTTTCAAGTCGATTCCTCCCTAAGTTCTTGTGAAGCTAACACTGTAAATCTTAGCATGAAAAAATAAAATACCAAGAACAGGGGGATGTTATTTGAGTAACAAGAATGACGGGAACATTACGTTTCGTTAACCAATAAAATGAATATTCAAAATTTTACAGGTGAAAAAAATGAGGTTTTAGTGGGCTAATGGTTTCATTTGAGGGGTAAGAGAAGCTTAGAAGGAGGCAAATAATCGTATGAAGAAAAGAACTCTTTTTTACCTGCTTTTTGCAGGACTTACAGCAACCCCGCTGATTTCGGCCGCGCATGTTAAGTGGTTTACCGAAGCTGTGCCCCAAAAGGCGCCGATCGAAGAAATCATTTCGCCGGTCTTTATCTCAATCTCAATTGGCGCTGCCCTCATTCTTGCAGCGTTGCCACAGCTATTGCCCTGGATTATGAAATGGAAGCCTGTGGCGAAAATTGACAGGAACCTGGAGGGGCTGCGGAAATATTCAAGAGTATTATTAAAATACGGAACAGCTGCCGCATTAATCATTCAGGTTTTAATGGGGACAATTTTTGCCCCGGAAATCCATATTCCTTCAATCGAAGTTACAATTCTGGTATGGCTTGCGATTGGCCTATTGATTACACCTCACCATTATGCAACAAAAGCTGGTTCATTAATTTTGCTTGGATTATTCATTTATATTACTCCTTTGCATGGCCTCTTTCATATGTTGGATTATGGGTTTTATCTGGCCATCATTTTTGTCCTGCTGATTGGCAATACAAGGCTCGAGCAATGGGGTTTTCCTTTCCTCTATTTAGGGACTGGCCTGTCTCTTTGTTGGGTGGCGGTAGAAAAATGGGTTTTCCCGGGTCTTTCGCTTGATATCATTGCGAATCATCACGTTCCTACTTTTGGATTTCCACCAGAAATATTTGTGGTACTAAGTGCCTTTATTGAATTTGTGGTCGGATATCTTTTAGTAGTAGGGGTTCTAAACCGTCTGCTAGCATTTGTTTTGACCTGTTTATTTATTCTTACTACAACCTTATTTGGATGGCTTGAGCTGGCCGGACATTTCATGATCCATATCATTCTCGCTATTTTCATCATCGAAGGGGTTTCTTTTTACAAACCGCCCATTTCGATCCATAAGACGGTTGCCGATCAGGTTGTGTTTGTATTTCTAAACTTTATTTTTGTTCTAGCGACATTCCTGATGATTTACTATCGGTTTGCATAATAAAAAGCGCCAGAGATTAGAAAAAGGAGCAGAAAATTTCTGCTCCTTTGCGTTTTACACACGTTCTATTGACACTGCGCATGCTTTGTATTCAGCTGTTCCAGAGATAGGGTCGTATTCGTTTAGCGTCAGGACGTTCGTTGGCGTTTCATGCCAGTGGAAACTCATGAATACAAGTCCTGGTACGACCTGTTCGGTGACTTTGCATTTTACTGTCAGCTCTCCGCGGCGGGATTTCACCATGACGAGATCTCCGTTTTCTATCCCGAGCTTTTCGGCATCGGAAGGATGGATATCGACTGTTTCCTCCGTTTGCCTAATTTTCACACCTGGCGCGTAATAGCGCGTTTGGGTGTGAGTATTGTATGATTCATACCTTCTTCCTGTCGTCAGGGTGAATGGGTAATCCTCGTCAGGCAATTCGAGCGGAGCGGTATATTCCACAGGCACAAATGGTGACCTTCGCCCTGATTCCTCTCCTGTATGGAATCTTTCATGCATGATCAATGTACCCGGATGGTTTTCGTCAGGGCATGGATAATGAACAGCATACTCACGTTCTAAACGGGAATAGGATATGCCGCCGTACATTTCCCACGCGAGCTTTCTGACTTCATTCCAGATTTCCTCACTGTTCGTATAATTCATCGGGTAGCCCATCAATGTAGACAGCTCACATAGAATCTCCCAGTCTTCCTTTGTTTCTGGATGGGCTTCTACAGCTTTTCGGACCCTCTGGACCCGTCTATCAGTATTGGTGAACGTTCCATCCACCTCTCCCCATGAACGTGCCGGAAGTACAACATCAGCGTACTCGGCCGTTTCCGTCATGAAGATGTCCTGGACAATGAGCAGATCTAGTTTCTCAAGAAGGACTTTCGTATGATTCATATGGACGTCTGCAAGAAGTGGATTTTCACCTATTACATAAATAGCCTTTATTTCACCTGTCTCAATTTTGTCAAAAGTTCTCGTTTGGGTGTCACCGGCAATCGGATTAATAGTGACCTTCCATTCTTCCTCATATCTTTCGCGATATTCTGCATTGGTGAGGCTCATCCCACCGGCAAGCTGGTTCGGCAGGCAGCCCATGTCGCCCGCACCCTGCACGTTGTTTTGGCCCCTGAGCGGCATAATGCCGCTGCCTTCCTTGCCAATATTTCCGGATAACAAGGCGAGGTTGGCAATGTCAAAAACATTATTTACGCCGCAATGATGCTCTGTTATTCCAAGCGTATACGCAATCATCGCGCCGCTCGCTGAAGCATATTCCCGTGCAGTTTCCACGATATCTTCCGCAGGAACGCCCGTAATTGCAGCGGAATACTCTGGGGTATATAATTCGACCTTTTTCTTGAGTGCCTCGAAATCATCGGTATGGCGCAAGATAAATTTAGGGCTGTAAAGTCTTTCTTTCAGGATGACATGGATAAATGCGTTTATGAGCGCAATATCCGATCCGACATTGATTTGGAGATGCCGGTGGGCAAATTTGGTCATATCAATTTTTCTAGGATCGATGACAATCATTTTCAGACCAGATTTTATTGCCTTTTTGATTCTGTTCGCAATAATCGGATGAGCTTCACTTGTATTGGAACCCATTAGCAAAAGAACTTCAGCCTTGTCGAAATCGTCAAGCGTATTCGTTGGGAAACCGCTTCCAAAAACAGTTGCCAGACCGGCAACACTAGGAGCGTGTCAGGTTCGGTTACATCCGTCAATATTATTGCTGCCAATCACAGTCCTCATAAATTTTTGAGTGACGAAATTGGATTCATTCGTTGTTCTAGCACAAGCAAACATGGAAATCGCTTCGGCTCCAAATACAGATTTAATTGAACCTAGTTTTTCCGCTATGAAATTTAAAGCTTCCTTCCAGGTTGCCGGAACCAGTTTTCCGTTTTTCCTCAATAAAGGTGAATTCAGCCTTTTTGGAGAATGGACGTATTCATATCCAAACGATCCCTTCACACAAGTCTGCCCTTTGTTGACAGGCGCTTCCTTATCACCGCGGATTTTGACGATTTTATTGTCCTGGACTTCAAGGACAAGGCCGCAACCTGTACCGCAATAGCCGCAAACCGTTTTAACAAAATTTGGTTCACCCATTTAATATCCCCCCTGTTAATAACATTAAGCCTGATATAACCATAGTAATACATTTTTGCTCTTACTTGTGAAGATATTATTAAATTATTTTGACAGCATTATGAAAGTTCATAATGACTGCAATACTATTAAGTTAACTTACTATTGAAATCAGGTGCAATGATTCTTGTCACAGCATGGCCAAATCATAGAAAAAGAGGGATTGGCTCCCTCCCTTCTGCTGTTGGCTTAGGCGATTTTTGCCGGGAGGACGATATTGAAGGTCGTACCCTTATTCGGCTCACTCTCAACAAATACTTTTCCGTTATGGCTTTCAATAATTTTAAAGCTTACCATCAAGCCGAGGCCATTCCCGTTCTTTTTCGTTGTATAAAATGGCTCACCAAGCTTCTTTAATTTTTCTTCCGGTATTCCTACGCCGGTATCCTGAATGGATATTTGCACATTATTTTCATGAATGCTCGTTTTAACATGCAATTCCCCCCCATTGGGCATTGCCTCAATTCCGTTTTTCACAAAGTTCAGGAATACCTGCTTGAGGCGGTTTTCGTCACATTCAATTTGAACGATTTCATTCGAGTAGTCAAAATGCAGCTTGACATTCTTTTTCCGTGCTTCAAATTCCAGCAGGGACAATACAGTTTGGATGACTGGAATGACATTTTTCTCCTCAAGTTCAACAACTTTCGGTTTTGCCAATACCATGAAATCTTCAACAATGACATTAACCCTCTCTATTTCATCCAAAATAATATTCAAAAACTCCTGCCTTTCAGGGTCTCTTTCATCCAACTGCAGAAACTCCGCATACCCCTTCATAGAAGTGAGCGGGTTTCGAATTTCATGAGCCACCCCGGCAGCCAGCTGGCCGACAGCTGCCAGTTTATCTTGGCGGTGTAACATTTCTTCAGTCTTTTTCCGCTCTGTAATATCGTTGCGGATTGCCATATATTGATAAGGCCGTCCTTTTTCATTAAGAAATGGAACAATTGTTGTATCAACCCAGTAATAGGTTCCATCCTTGGCCCGGTTCCGGATTTCACCTTTCCAGACCTTCCCACTGCCGATTGTGCTCCATAGATCTTTAAAAAATGCTTTGGAATGATGACCCGAATTGAGAATTCGGTGATCCTGCCCAATCAGTTCTTCCTTTGAATACTGGGAAATTTCGCAAAAGTTTTCATTGACACTTTGGATAATTCCTTTTTCATTCGTAATGGCGACAATGGAGGATTGATCAAGCGCAAACTTGAAATCCTCAATTTCTTTTAAAGAAGCCTTCAAGTTTGTTTCAGCAATCTTTCTGTTTGATATATCTGTTCGGATAGCTACATATTGATACGGCCTGCCTTTATGGTTCAGAAACGGAACAATCGTCGTGTCGACCCAGTATAGCGTTCCATCCTTCGCCTCGTTGCAAATTTCACCTTTCCATACGTTCCCTTGGCCAATTGTCCTCCAAAGCTCCTTGAAGAAATCCTTAGAATGAGTGCCCGAATTAAGAATCCGGTGGTCCTTGCCGATCAATTCTTCACGAGTATACTTGGATATCTCGCAAAATTTTTCGTTGACACTTGTAATAATCCCTTTGGAATCCGTAATCGCAACAATGGAAGATTGGTCTAAGGCAAAGGTAATGTCACTTATTTCTTTATGTCTTTCTAGCAGTTCAGCTTCAGCTTTTTTTCTTTTTGTAATATCCGTTCGAATCGAAACAAATTGGTATGGGGTTCCTTTTGAATTGAGGAAAGGAACAATCGTTGTATCAACCCAATACAAGGTCCCATCCTTTGCCTTATTACAAATTTCTCCATGCCAGATTTTGCCCGACTGGACAGTATCCCAGAGATGTTTAAAAAATTCCTTAGGATGGTAGCCTGAATTCATCAGCCGATGGCTTTGTCCGACAATCTCTTCTCTGCTGTATTTGGTGATTTCAAGGAACTTATCATTTACTTCAATCAGGTTGCCGTCTTTGTCTGTGATGCCGACTATAGCGGATGCATCAAGAGCGGCCAAGATATCTTTCAAATGGCTATCGGCGGCGGCAAGTTTTTTACTGATCAGAGTACTTGAAATGATCAATCCCCCGAAGATTAAAAACGCGACGAATAAAACGAGATACACAATAAAGGAGTCTTCAATAATCAGGCTATTGTCCGATATGGGCACCTTCCCGAAGTTGGAAGCCCTTTTTAATAAGAAATGACCCTGTGCAATCGCCGCAGTGATAATTCCCGCGCTGACAGGTTTAAGCCAAGCTGTATTGCTCCGTTTAAAGTTTTTCGAGTAAAAAAGCAGCCAAAGTGAAAAAAGAAAAGAACCATAGATTAAAAGACCTGATATAACGAAGATTAACGGGTTAAAAGCAATGCTTATTTCCATTGAATACATTCCAATGATATGAATGGAAAACACGGCCATTGTGAGAAAAAGGCTTCCAACTAGTAAGCTGGAAAACTTCACCTTTTTAGTGGTTAATGCAACGAAGGCCATTCCAGTCAGTGAAATGCCGATAATCATTGATAGAAGGGTGAATGGAATTTGATATGTGGAAAATCGATCTATGTCCTCAGCGAGAAGACCGAGAAAATTCATCACCCAAATGCCAATTCCCATCGAGAAGGTTCCACCGATAAACAGTAAACCTTTGTTTTTCCTTGACGATTGAATAAGGGTAAACATATCTAAAGCTGTATAAGAAGCCATTATGGTAAGAGCAAATGCAAAAATCAGTAAAACAGGACTGAATGTGTAAGCGAATTCACCCATTGTCAAGTATCAACCCCTGCGTTTTTAACATTATTAATACAATTGTAATAGAAAGTTCACAATTTAGAAAGAGAAAAACCCATTCTTTCTAAAAATTTCTTTTTTCACATTTTATAAAAATATGATTATACTGTATTATAATAGTGTAAATATTAGTATTCTGTATTATATAAGGAGGGTGAATGAAGTGCTGATCAACCCGGTTGAATTCTTTCGAAACCTGCCACAAAAGGAATGCCCTGTTTGCGGAGAAAACATTCAGGAACAAGCCGAATCGTACGTTTTAGAATGTGAAGGCTGCATTGCAAAAAAACTTGATTGATGATTCAAAGAAAATACCGGTTCCTTCCCAGCTGGGAGAACCGGTATTTTTTGTCTTATATACTTGGCCGTTGATTTCCACTACGGGCACACGCTTTCCGCGGGGAGTCAGTGGAGCCTCCTCGGCGCCTTGGCGCCTATGGGGTCTCCACCTTGCCTCTGCATCCCGCCGGAGTCGGTGCCCTCCGCTCCTATCAACGAAGTTAAAAATCAGCAATATTCCTTAACACAGCTTTATTTTATAGTGGTTTAGAACGTTTGAAGTCTATTTTATATGTTTAAATAGTTACTATGAGCGTATACCCGTGGAGGAAAGAAAATGAAACTGGTGAGTTGGAGTTACACAAAAAAATATAATATCAAAGCTATTTTCGATAAATTCCCTTGCTCCTTGGTTATTTTTAGGCAGATTAAGGAGTATTATTTTGTCTACACAATAAAATGGAATCCTCTTGATCCCCAAGTAAGGAGAGCTGATTTAGAAAACATGGAAACTTTGCTCAATTCCGAACTCGGGACTCTCGAAAACTATCAGAAAAGAAAGGCCATCAAGCTTCCGAACTCGAAGTAAAGGGGCGAGAATAAGCAACTACTTAAAAGTATATGCTAATTCCCAAGGAGCTGAATTCAATGGAAAAGAAAACGAAGTATACGACCCCTGCAATAAAAAACCCAACGATTACAATTGAAACCGGGGATACATTTCCGAATCCCGAAAGCATCCCGGGTAATTCCGTTGACGAACACAAACAGTTAGAGGAAGCAAATGTCATTATGGGAGGGGACGAAATTAAGCAGCAAAATGAAAATCTTTAAATAAAGAAGGAAGCTGGGACTGGTTGAAGATCAGCCGCCAGCGTTCCTTCCTTTTTATATTTCCGGTAAGTCCTTTACTCCAGAATCCATTGTACTTCCGCACATAGGACATAATAAATCATCCGAGGCGAAATTTTTGCGCATCCAGCCAATGCAAGAATCATCACTGCATGAATAAATTTCTGTGCTGATCAATGTTTCCTCTTCCTTTTCAACGGGAAACCTTCTTCCAAAAAACATGAAACCGCCTCCTTCTCTTTGTTCTAGCCCTTGCTCATCCATATGTAGTATTTACCTTTTCCAAGAAATTATTTAAGCTGCACTCCCCGCTTTTTCAATTGTTCTCATTATTGTAAGAAAGCATCCCTCGATTCCCTCCCGTCACATGTAAAATAAGAATGAAGCTTCTCCTTTCATCAAACAATAACTTGATTTGGGTGAAATATAATGAATGACTTTTCAAAAAGCCCTGCCTTATCATACGAATTAAACGAACTATTGAAATCTGCGAACAGAAGGTTCCATTGCCCAAAAGGGACATATGTATTCCGGGAAGGACAGGATGCAGCAGAGGTCTATATTATTTTGTCAGGGAAAGTGCAAGTCTCAAAAATGAATTCTGAAGGACAGGAATTACTACTAAGATTATGCTGCCATAACGATATCGTTGGGGAATTAACACTTTTCACGGTAAATCCGAAGTATATTTTCAGTGCCAGGGCTGTTGAGGATACAGAAATTGCCGCTTTGGGGATTCCTGACCTTGAAAAAGCTTTTTTTCAAAACAGCCAGTTAGCCTATGAGTTCCTAAAGTGGATGAATGACCATATGCGGAAAACGATGACCAAGTTTAAAGATCTCGTGCTCTACGGAAAAAAAGGCGCCCTGTATTCTACGCTAATCAGGCTTAGCAACAGTTATGGGATCCCGAAGGAAGATGGAATCTATATTACTGTCCCTGTCACGACTCAGGATTTAGCTAATTTTTGTGGGACGGCACGGGAGATTATCAGCCGGATGTTAGGGGATTTAAAAAGAGAGAAAGTCATCAGTGTAAAAGCCAAAAAGATTACGATTCACAACTTGGAGTTTTTGAAAACAGAAAATAATTGTGAAAACTGCCCAATTGAATACTGTAATGTTGACTGAAACTTCGTTCACAGAATGTCCACACACTTTTATCGAAAACTCCTTTATCTTTGATAAAGGAGGCGTTTTTGCATGAAAAAAATAATCATTATATGTGTTGCGGCTATTGCACTTGGGATAGCGGGAGGCATATCTTTTTTTATCGTACGTGATGCTCTTGCGCAAATCCCAGAAGACGTGGAACTTAAAACGCAAAAGAATGAGGTTTACCGTTTCGGGGATGATTACACGAAGGTTAAACTTATTGAATTCGTCTATACCCATTGCCCAGATATTTGCCCGACGACCACTCAAAAAATGGTCGCGCTTAAGGAAGATTTAAAGAAGAACGGCGTTTTCGGGAAAGACGTTGAATTTATTACAATTACGATTGACCCGTATAGAGATACACCTGAAGTCATGCGTAATTATATGGGAATGTTTGGAATTGAGGATGATGGCGGCTGGATTTTTCTGACTGGTGACAAAGATAATTTAAAGATTAGCCACGAACAGATCCGAAAAGCAGCCGAGCCTTTCCAATTCCAATACAAAGATCCAGGAAACGGATTTTTCATCCACAGCACTTTTACCTATTTAGTTGATGAAAACAATAGATTTATTGATAAGTTTCCGATGGGTAAGGACTTTGACCAAAAGGCAGTCCTAAAAGCGATTATGAAAGAAATAGATTAATTTGTATCAAAATAGTAAAGCGGATAACCTGGGTCAGGTTATCCGCTTTTTTTTGTCAATTAACTGAAGAAGGAGTCTTACTTAGGTGCTGCAGGTTGGACAGGTAGTCGGCTTTTGGCTTTGTAAGGCTAGCCTTGATTCCCGAATCCCTTAACTTTTTAACAAGTTCCGTAATCTTTTGTTTCGCCACACGGTTCACCTTCTCTTCTCGGCTTTTCCTAAACTTAATTCTACAACAAAAATATGAATAAAGTGTGAAAATCCTAAAAATCTTTTAGAAAAATTTGCACAAAAATCCATTCTGTTCATTATGCTGCGCGTGCTTGCTTCTTGACTTTACCCACTTGAAGTACACGAAAAACGCAAATCAATTGACAAAAACAACTTGGTTCTTTTGGATTAGTTAGCATCCCCTCACTAAACATGGTATAATTTTTAGGATTATGTGTATTTGGAGGATGCTATGATTACAGTCAGTAATGTAAGTTTACGCTTTGGCGACAGAAAACTTTTCGAAGATGTTAATATAAAGTTCAATCCGGGCAACTGTTATGGGTTGATTGGAGCAAACGGCGCTGGAAAATCAACTTTCCTAAAAATCCTTTCTGGCGAAATCGATGCCCAGACAGGCAGCGTTCACATGGGCCCGGGCGAAAGATTGGCTGTCCTAAAACAGAATCACTATGAATATGAGGAATATGATGTTTTAAAAACAGTTATTATGGGCCATACCCGCCTCTATGAAGTGATGCAGGAGAAGGACGCCATTTATATGAAGGCAGATTTCAATGACGAGGACGGGATGAGGGCAGCTGAGCTTGAAGGTGAATTTGCCGAAATGAATGGCTGGGAAGCAGAATCAGAGGCAGCCATTCTGTTGAAAGGACTTGGGGTTGACGAATCCCTCCACGACAAAAAAATGGCCGACCTATCAGGATCTGACAAGGTAAAGGTTCTCCTTGCCCAGGCACTGTTCGGTAAGCCAGATGTCCTTCTTCTTGACGAGCCGACAAACCATCTTGATATTAAAGCCATCCA
This sequence comes from Neobacillus notoginsengisoli, assembly GCF_003515685.1. Taxonomy (GTDB): domain Bacteria; phylum Bacillota; class Bacilli; order Bacillales; family Cytobacillaceae; genus Bacillus_D; species Bacillus_D notoginsengisoli. The sequence continues at coordinate 314,724 of NZ_QWEG01000003.1, forward strand.
ATGGCTTGAGGAGTTCCTGATCAATTTTGAAAATACAGTCATTGTTGTATCTCACGACAGGCACTTCCTTAATAAGGTTTGCACTCATATCGCCGACTTGGATTTTGGCAAAATTCAAGTTTATGTCGGCAACTACGATTTCTGGTATGAATCCAGCCAGCTTGCTCAAAGGATGGCACAGGATTCGAATAAAAAGAAGGAAGAAAAAATCAAGGAGCTCCAAAGCTTTATTGCCCGTTTTAGCGCCAATGCTTCTAAATCAAAACAGGCAACTTCAAGGAAAAAACTTCTTGATAAAATCACCTTGGACGACATCCGGCCTTCTTCAAGAAAATACCCTTATGTCGGTTTTTCACCAGAGAGGGAAATCGGGAATGATCTGTTAATGGTTGAAGGCCTAACAAAAACCATTGACGGAGTGAAAGTTTTAGATAATATCAGTTTCACGGTGAACAAGGACGATAAAATTGCGCTTGTTGGAACAAATGAACTGGCCAAAACGACCCTCTTCAAGATTTTGATGGGAGAAATGGAGCCAGATGCGGGAACATACAAATGGGGTATCACGACTTCCCAGGCATACTTCCCAAAAGACAACTCAGCTTATTTTGAAAACAGCGATTTATCTTTAGTTGACTGGCTGCGTCAATTCTCGCCAAAGGATGATAGCGAAAGCTTTCTGCGCGGCTTCCTAGGGAGAATGCTTTTCTCTGGTGAAGAGGTTCTGAAAAAGGCAAGCGTCCTGTCCGGTGGCGAAAAGGTCCGTTGTATGCTTTCTAAAATGATGCTTTCAGGCGCGAATGTATTGCTCCTTGATGAGCCGACAAACCACCTTGACCTTGAATCTATCACGGCATTGAACAACGGATTGATTAACTTCAAAGGATCAATCATGTTTGCCTCCCACGACCATCAGTTTATCCAGACAATCGCCAACAGGATTTTCGAATTGACTCCTTCTGGCCTTGTCGATAAGCAAATGACCTATGATGAATATCTGGAAAACAAAGATCTTCAGGAACAAGTTGCGAAGATGTACTAAAAAAACAGGGGTTAACGCCCCTGTTTTTTTGTTTACCTAAATTTGTCCCCAGATAATAATCAATGCCTTTTTTGTTTATTCCTTGATGAAGAGTGTTCCTTATTACCTGTTTCACGATTTGTCGTCCCCTGCCCTTCCACTTGTGAAGAATTCAGGCCGATTGTCGATGGATCTTGTTTTCGCTTTCCCAATTCATTACACCTCCCTTTTTAGGATTTTCCAACAACAGATGATTATGCAATGAAGGAATATTTTCTTCTTTCCTAGAGAGAATATGGAAGAAGGAGGTGTGGTTTTTATGGCTAAAATTGGTGTGGAACAATCCCTCACAAATGTACAGCAGGCACTAAAAGAACGCGGCTATGATGTGGTCGAACTAAAACAGGAATCAGATTCAGCCGATTGCGCATGTTGTGTCATTACCGGCCTTGATTCAAATATGATGGGGATGCACGATACGGTGACGAAAGCTTCTGTTATTGAAGCGAACGGCTTGTCTGCTGATGAAGTTTGTTCACTTGTTGAAAACAGGCTTGGCTAGGGCTTTTTCCTATAACAGTGACAGAATAGGGTTTCTTTGTTAAATTAAGACTGTCTTTCCTTTCACATTTGGAAAGGCAGTCGCCTTTTTTAAGGCGGTAATATTTATACAGACTGGATGATTTGTTGTGTTCCATATAGATATGGCAGATCCTATTATTCTCTCAATTCAAACCGCCACTTTTGCTTTATGTATCGCATTTCCGTTCGGCACCTTGCTTGCCAGGCTTATGGCAGGAAAGAGATTCAAGGGGCAAACTGCCGTTGAAACCTTATTTTTGCTCCCTATCGTCCTCCCTCCGACTGTAATAGGCTTTTTACTCATTATACTTTTCGGTAAACATAGCCCAGTTGGTTTATTCATTGAAAGCGTCTTTGGGAGTTCAATGATGTTCACCCCTTGGGCAGCTGCAATTGCTTCTACAGTTGTGGCATTCCCCTTGATGTATCAATCGGCAAAAGCCGGCTTTGAATCGTTGGATTCCGAAATAGAAGAAGCGGCCCGTATGGATGGTGCGGGTGCCTGGAAAACTTTTTACCATATAACCCTTCCTTTATCATCCAGGGCTCTTATTACCGGGGGAATCCTCAGCTTTGCCCGGGCACTCGGAGAATTTGGCGCAACCTTAATGTTTGCCGGCAATATCCCCGGAAAAACCCAAACAGTTCCAATTGCCATATATGTTGCCATGGAGTCTGGACAAACGGAAAGAGCCTGGGCACTAGTCATCATCATCATCATCATTTCTTTCGCCATGCTCTATCTATCGTCACGCCTTAAAAGCCGATAAGATCTCTGATCCTATCGGCTTTTCCTTTTGGATAAAAACCTTCCCCCTTCCCCAAATGAAGTTTCTTTAAAAAAGAGACAAGTTTCCTCACCACCCATGCATAAATTAGTGGTAGGACAAATCTCAGGAGGGGTCATATGCAATTTTTGGTCATTAAAAAAGGTACGGTTATCTTGTTTCTTGCTGCCTGCTTGGCAATCGTTTCAGCAGCGGCCTGGTGGCTACTAAAAGCCGGTGACGATGTGGTTTTCAATCAGGTTAGCGGAAAAACCGTTCGCGAGGTCCATATGGTGACAGGGGAGTTTGCGGCAACACTTCCCACTGGGAAAAAAATAGAGGCATACAGATGGGATCCGGGGACAATATTTCTTGAAAAAAAGGAAAAGGTACGTCTCATTATTTATGGAGTCAACGGCAATGAACATCCGTTCAAGATTGAAAACACCTCTATTAAAGGAACCGTTAAAAAAGGAGAAGAAACTGTCCTGGACCTTTCTTTTGAAAAAGAAGGTGTTTATAGGCTGATCTGCGAGGTCCACCCCGATATAGAACATAACGGGCCAATGATTGCTTATATTATTGTAGATTAATTGACAAAAGCGTAAGCGCCTCGGTCATCGCCGTACAAACTGGAAGGGCTTCGACTGAGATAAAGTGAAACTTCCATCAGCAATTTTTGCTGATGGTTAGTCCCGTTCTACTGCCGCTAATTCGTCAAAGAGCACGGCGACTAAGCGGCACTACGAACCCGATTGGTTCAACTAAGCCGCTGAAATGCACAGCGGCAAGTTTCACTGTATCTCACGAATCGGACCTTTAGGGTCAGTTGCCGACGGAGGAGGCTTGACTTCCCCTTAAGAGTGGGATAAAGGAATCACGAAGAGCGAAGCTACTACCTGCAGTACTTCATGAATTAGCATCTGTGAAGTCCTTCATGGGCTTTGCGACGAGCTGAAGGTAAGCTTCCTGAATATGCTATGGCGCAGGAGCACTAAGCGCATTCGATGATGACTTATCGTAGGGAGGAGACCTGAAGTTTGGGCACGCGTAGGCGCTGAAGCTAGAGGTAGCCAAGCTTGATAAATGAGCTATCCCCTTTCGCGAAATCTATAGTTTCCAAAAAACAAACAAAAAGCTGTCTTCCTTCAGGGAAAACAGCTTTTTGTTTATAAGAATGACGAAGGTTGTTTCTAACACATCTATGGTAATAACGTTGATATCATTGGTTTCTTCTTATATAACAGTTTTGATAAACCATGATTTAATTATAATACAGATGAAAGGTTTTTGAATTTTTACTCAGTTAACCACAGTGGTTAACACAAGCGTAAACCCACTTAAAACAATAAGTTTCACAATATGTTAACAATTTGGTCTGTTTAAGGGTGATTCTTCTCACATCCCATCTGTTATACTCAAATTAAGATGTTTATAGTTAAGCTGTTATATTGCTTTTAAAATATTTGAAGAGGTGAACCACAATGACACAAACGATGTTGGTTAAAGCCACCAAAGATGAATCTGCACAGTGGAAAGGATTTAAGAAAGGTAAGTGGGCAAAAGAAGTAAATGTCCGCGACTTCATCTTGAAGAACTTCACGCTTTATGAAGGTAACGATGATTTCCTGGCTGGGGCAACAGACGCGACAGATCAGCTTTGGGCGCAAGTGATGGATTTGACTTCCCAGGAACGGGAAAAAGGCGGCGTCCTCGATATGGATACCGAAACAGTTTCAACAATTATTTCCCATGGGCCAGGCTACTTAAACGAAGACCTCGAAAAAGTTGTCGGCTTCCAGACTGATAAGCCATTCAATCGTTCCATGCAGCCGTTTGGCGGCATCAGAATGGCAAAAGCCGCATGCGAAGCATATGGGTATAAATTAAATGAAGAAGTTGAGCGGATTTTCTCAGATTTCCGGAAAACACATAACCAAGGGGTATTTGATGCCTACACAGAAGAAATGCTGCTTGCGCGAAAAGCAGGCATTATCACAGGCCTTCCTGATGCATACGGACGCGGCCGGATCATCGGCGACTACCGGAGGGTAGCCCTGTACGGAGTGGATTTCCTTATTCAAGAAAAGAAGAACGATTTAAAATCCACCAGCGGTGTTATGACAGAAAACAATATCCGCCACAGGGAAGAACTTGCGGAACAAATTCGCGCGCTTAGCGAGCTGAAGGAACTTGCAAAAAGCTATGGCTATGATATTTCCGCTCCTGCCGCCAATGCAGTTGAAGCTTTTCAATGGCTGTATTTCGGTTACCTTGCTGCAATCAAGGAACAAAATGGCGCTGCAATGAGCCTGGGTCGCGTTTCCACCTTCCTGGATATTTATATTGAACGCGACTTGAAAGTTGGCACACTTACAGAGGTTGAGGCACAGGAGCTTGTTGACCATTTCGTCATGAAACTCCGCCTAGTAAAGTTTGCGCGAACACCGGATTACAACGAGCTGTTTAGCGGCGACCCTACATGGGTAACGGAATCCATCGGCGGAATGGCTTTGGACGGACGCCCGCTTGTGACAAAAAGCTCTTTCAGATTCCTGCATACTCTTGATAATCTCGGGCCGGCTCCAGAACCGAACCTGACTGTCCTATGGTCAACAAGCCTTCCTGAGAACTTTAAAAAATACTGTGCGAAGATGTCCATTCAAACGAGCTCTATCCAATATGAAAACGATGATATCATGCGGCCTGAATGGGGCGACGACTACGGAATCGCCTGTTGTGTGTCCGCGATGGCCATTGGAAAGCAAATGCAATTCTTCGGGGCCCGATCCAATTTGGCAAAAGCCCTTCTCTATGCAATTAATGGCGGAGTTGACGAAGTTCTGAAAATCCAGGTTGGACCTGAATATGCTCCGATCACTTCCGATGTCCTTGACTATAATGAAGTGATGAAGAAGTTCGATAACATGATGGATTGGCTTGCGGGCTTGTACATCAATACGCTAAACGTCATTCACTATATGCATGACAAGTACAGCTACGAGCGGATTGAAATGGCGCTCCACGATTCCGAAATCCTCAGAACAATGGCAACAGGCATTGCTGGATTGAGTGTAGTAGCCGACTCTTTAAGCGCAATCAAGCACAGTGAAGTAAAAGTAATCCGTGATGAGAATGGATTGGCCGTTGATTTTGAAATAAACGGTGACTTCCCTAAGTATGGAAATAACGATGACCGTGTTGACGACATTGCTGTCGATATTGTCAAAACCTTTATGATGAAGCTTAATAAGCATCAAACTTACAGGGATTCCATGACAACGATGTCCGTTCTAACGATTACATCCAATGTAGTTTATGGCAAAAAGACAGGCAATACGCCTGACGGACGCAGGGCTGGCGAGCCGTTCGCACCGGGAGCAAACCCAATGCACGGCCGTGATACAAAAGGTACGCTTGCTTCTCTAGCATCTGTAGCAAAGCTTCCTTATGAATACTCGCTGGACGGGATTTCAAATACATTCTCTATCGTCCCTAAAGCGCTTGGCAAAGAAGATGAAAACCGCATCCTCAACCTTGTTTCCATCCTGGATGGTTACGCACTCAAAGATGGGCACCATCTAAACGTAAATGTATTTAACCGGGAAACATTAATGGATGCCATGGAACACCCAGAGCTATACCCGCAATTGACAATCAGGGTTTCCGGATATGCGGTAAACTTCATCAAGCTGACAAGAGAACAGCAAATGGATGTCATAAACCGTACGTTCCACGAATCACTTTAATAATAATCGGGTGGCCGGGCTACTTCGCCGGCTCCCCTCTTTTTTATCAAGGAAGGAGATTTTCTTATGAACGGAAACATACACTCAATTGAAACGTTTGGTACAGTTGATGGCCCTGGTATCCGCTATGTCATTTTTACACAGGGGTGCCTTCTCCGCTGCCAATTTTGCCATAATGCCGACACGTGGGAAATAGGGACTGGCAAGCAGATGGCTGTGGAGGAAATAATGGATGATCTCCGTTCATACCTTCCTTTCATGGAATCCTCAGGCGGAGGGATAACCGTCAGCGGCGGCGAACCGCTTCTGCAGATCCCTTTCCTTCTCGAATTATTTAAGGAATGCAAAAAAGCAGGCATCCACACGGCGATTGACTCATCAGGAGGCTGTTTTTCAAGTGCCTCTCATTTCCTCAAGCAGATGGATGAACTAATGGAATACACCGACCTCGTGCTTCTTGATATCAAGCATATTGATAGGAAAAAGCACATTGGCTTGACCGGCATGGCAAATGAGCACATCCTCGAATTTGCGAAATATTTATCAGATCGGCAAGTTCCGGTCTGGCTAAGGCATGTCCTTGTACCTGGGGTAACAGACGATCCGGGCGACATGGCCAAACTTGGGGAATTTGTCGGTACGTTAAAAAATGTTGAGAAGGTTGAAATCCTTCCCTATCATAAGCTTGGCGTCTATAAATGGGAAACTCTTGGCCTTGAGTATCCATTAAAAGATGTGGAACCTCCTAGTGATGAAAAAGTCCAGGAAGCCTATGAAACGATTACAAGACATTGGAACGCCCCCGTGAGGTAACGAATGAATGCTGTCCATGAGGGCGGCGTTTTTTCTTGGCTCATTTTTGCTAGATTAGCTGGGGGGCAAGTTCTGCATCATTTCTTCATAATGATTTGTTAATCTTAACCCTAGATAATGAAAGATTGGGGATAACGGATGATGTATCAGCTTCTTACTCATATTAGCAATTTCTTCAGCACCCCTTTTCTCAATATGCTGCATACAGTTGAACATATCCCTCTTCTGGCAGCATTTATGCTGGGAATAATCGGGGCAATGGCGCCTTGCCAGCTTACAGGGAATATTAGCGCGATTACTTATTACGGGAACAGAAGTATGCAAGCGCATGGCCAGGCTGTCCATGCGGGGTTCTTTATATTGGGAAAAATCATCGTTTTTTCCGGTCTCGGATTGATTGTCTGGGCAATCGGCCATGAATTCCAAAATACGCTGACGATGTTTTTTGCAGCCTCCCGAAAAGTAATCGGCCCGTTTATTATCCTTCTCGGCCTTTTTTTAGCAGGATTTTTCAAAATGGGATTTTTAAATTCTCTCTTTTCAGCGATTCCGTTAAACAAGGGATCCGGAAAATGGGGTTCGTTCTTGATGGGAGTTGCCTTTTCAATCTCTTTTTGCCCAACGATGTTTATTTTATTTTTCGTCACTTTGATGCCGATCGTCCTCAGCACCCCGTTCGGTGTTGTACTGCCGCCTGTTTTTGCCATCGGAACTTCCCTTCCATTAATCGTTTTTCTGGCTGCTGCGTGGTATTTGGGGATGGATGGTTCCCTTATTAGGAAGAGCCGGAAAATAGGGAATATCGTGCAAAAAAGCGCGGGCTTCTTTTTAATTCTGATCGGGCTGTTCGACACGATCACTTATTGGTGATGAAATGAAGATTGACAAAACCCTCCCCTCCGTAATAAAGTTTTATATGTCAACCAAATAAACATTCTGGTTAACCAAAAAAGGGGAGAATAAAATGTCAAATGAACAATTGAAATTGAGGCGCATGATTTTGGCTGCTTTATTTGCGGCAATTACGGGGATTCTGGCACAGATGACGATTCCGCTTCCTCTGGTCCCGATTACCGGCCAGACGCTTGCGATCGGTCTCGCCGCCACAATTCTAGGGGCCCGTTATGGAACGATTTCCATCATGCTCTACCTCGCGCTTGGTGCTGTTGGTGTCCCTGTTTTTGCTGAAATGAAATCCGGAATTTCCGTCCTTTTCGGACCGACCGGCGGTTATTTGGTAGGTTTTATTCCTACTGCCTTTATCATTGGATTTTATATGGAAAAATCATCTTTTACCTTCAAGCATGCTATGGTCGCCAACACAATCGGAATGATTGTAACCCTCGTGATTGGAACAGCCTGGCTGAAAATGTCCGCAGGCCTTCCGTGGGCTGGAGCTTTTAAAGGTGGCTTTTATCCCTTCATTCCGGTCGGCCTCATTAAAGCTGCACTGGCAGCTTCCATTGGCATCGGTGTCAGGAAGCGGCTTGTTTCTGCAAACTTATTAGGTACTGTAACCCCAGGAATGAAACACACTATTTAATCTTAGGGACAATTGGGATGGTTACCGCTCAATTGTCCCTTTTTTTAGGCTACTATGGGTAACTTATTACCAAGCAAGGCTACATCTAGCTCCAGCGCCTACGCGTGCGCAAACTTCAGGTCTCCTCCCTACGATAAGTCATGCACGAATGCGCTTAGTGCTCCTGCGCCGTAGCATATTCAGGAAGCTTACCTTCAGTTCGCCGCAAAGCCCATGAAGGACTTCACAGATGCTAATTCATGAAGTACTGCAGGTAGTAGCTTCGCTCTTCGTGATTCCTTTATCCCACTCTTAAGGGGAAGTCAAGCCTCCTCCGTCGGCAACTGACCCTAAAGGTCCGATTCGTGAGATACAGTGAAACTTGCCGCTGTGCATTTCAGCGGCTTAGTTGAACCAATCAAGTTCGTAGTGCCGCTTAGTCGCCGTGCTCTTTGGCGAATTAGCGGCAGTAGAACGGGACTAACCATCAGCAAAAATCGCTGATGGAAGTTTCACTTTATCTCAGTCGAAGCCCTTCCAGTTTGTACGGAGATGACCACGACGCTTGCGCTTTTGTTCTTCCCATTCATTCACATTGCGGGATTTCCTTTTCTCCTGTATACTTTTATCATTCGCTAATGGGAGGTGATTCCATGATAGACCTGCTGGCAGAAATATATGACCTGAATACGTGGACAACTTTATATGCCTGGATCTATTTTGGTATTGCCTTAAAGCTGTTGATTGATTTTAGCAGCACCTATTCTTTTACAAATCAAGAAAAGGTAGCAGAAACGACCGGTTTGCAACTCTCAGTTACCAAAACCACGAGCTTGCCGCCAGCATCCAATTCTGTCATTAAATGGATTGGAAAATATATAAAAAGGAAATTTTGTTCAACGGATGACCCTGAAGCACCCCTTTCCCTCCTTTCTAGCTAAAGTAAAAATAATTTACTCGGGAGGAAATATGAAAGGGAAAAATAAGTTTTTTATACTGCCAAGTATTCTATTAATGTCTGTTTTTCTATTGTCGGGATGTGCACCGGCAGATGGGAAAAGTAACTTTTTCACAAAAGTGTTTGTTGAGCCCTTCAGCTCAGCGATTCATTTTCTCGGGGAATTCTTTGGAGGCAATTACGGGATGGCAATCATCCTGATTACATTGATGATCAGATTGATCCTGATGCCGCTCATGCTTAAGCAATATAAAAATCAATTAATCATGAAAGGCAAAATGGACAGTTTAAAGCCTGAAATGGATGAATTGCAAAAGAAAATAAAGGCGGAAAAAGATGCTGCAAAACAAAAGGAACTGCAAAGCCAAATGTTTGGACTTTATCAAAAGCATGGGGTTAACCCATTGAACATGGGCTGCCTCCCTATTTTAATCCAAATGCCAATATTGACGGGCTTTTATTACGCCATTCGAAGCTCCGCCGAGATTGCTTCCCATAATTTCTTATGGTTCAGCCTTGGAAGCCCGGATATCGCCATTACATTGATTGCTGGCATTGTGTATTTCCTGCAATTCAAGGTATCTCAATCAAGCATGCCTGCACAGCAGCAGCAACAAATGAAATTCATGGGGTTGCTTTCACCCATCATGATTGTCATGTTTTCACTGAATGCTCCTGCGGCTCTTCCTTTGTATTGGGCAGTAGGCGGGACGTTCCTTATTTTGCAGACCTTGATCAGCAGGCATCTGTATAAGAATCCAGTTTCTTCGGGTAGTGTATCTGTTCAAAAATAATGAAAACCTTCCTGGTTTCTCTTACCGGGAAGGTTTTCTTACATTCTGCCTATTAAGATGCCGGTAAAGACTAAAATCATTCCGCCTGTTATACTTACCGCAAAATACCCAATGGATGTCCTTCTTTTGCGTGCGGAGTCCAGCTGAACTAGTTCAAGCATGAATGTGGAAAAGGTCGTCAAGGCGCCTGTGAAGCCAATCCCTGCGAGGGCATACATATTTCCATTCACTGCTTTAGAGGCCAAAATTCCAAGAATGAACGAACCCAATAAATTTGCAATTAGTGTTCCGCGGGGGAATCTCTCGACCCGATTGAGCATCCTTGATAGATACAGCCGCAGTATAGCCCCTAAAAACCCGCCTGCCGCAATAAAGACCAGCTTCATCCCTGAACCCCTTCCCGTCTTTTCCAACCCGTTCTGCCAACGAATAAGCCGTACCAAGCTAAAACTATTCCCCCGGCTACGCTTATTAGAAGATAAAGGAAAGATAGGACTGCATGTCCGCTCTCAATTAGTTTGATTACCTCCAGGCAAAACGTTGAAAAAGTCGTATAGGAGCCAATAAGGCCGGTTGTGAAGGCAGTATATAAATATTCGGGAATTTTAATCTTGTCCTTGTATCTAGAAGTAAGATAGCCAAGAAAGAATGAACCAGACAAATTTACGATTAGTGTCCCGTATGGCAATAAGGAATCGGGCGTCTGGAGGAATGAAAGCAAATAGCGGAGTAGGCTGCCAGCCGCCCCTCCTATCCCAACATAAAAATATCCCATTCTCTCCCCTCATTTTTGAAAAATATAGGTTTGTGATCCTTTCTTTTTTCTTGAACAAACGGAAAAGACTGCCAGCAAATTCCCGGCAGTCCCCCCTTATTCGCTGTCCACGAAATAATCCTTGTAATACCCGCCAACTTCTCCAGTATTGTCTACAACAAAATAAAACTCTTCCGTTTCATTTTTCACGTCATAAATATTTCCTGGTGTGAGAACATACTTAACCATATATTTTTTTGCATCAGTGTGTACACACTTCACTTTTTTTATTGTCTCTTTTTCTTTCCAGTTTAAGTGCTGCATATTAAAGCCCCCTTACGATTATCTTTACCAAGTATAAACAAATCAAGCCGGGTACTGCAAGGTGGGGCTTTCAATTTTGCGAAGTTCCTTTACTTCTTCCGCTTCCACTGTAATAATTTCCTGAGTGAACGCATCTTTAAATGTCCAATAGGAACGATCGCAAATTTCATCTTCCCGAAGGAATTCCATATTTGTAAAAGTCTTTTCTTGGTAATCAATAGCATACCAGTTATTTTTCTGATCCATTTCTCTACCTCTTTTCTGAAGGTCGCATGGATTCTATACCACCGGAAAGATTCAGAGTAAACATATCTGAAAATTCCTATTTCCATAGTAATAAAGTGCCATTGCTCGTCCTAAAGTACCTTTTTAAAATAATTTCACCAAAAGGCTTTCCAAAACCAGCTGGAACCTTTACAATGTAATAAACTGAATATTCAATCCACCTTCCAAGGAGGCATTACAAACCAATGAAAATTATGAGTAATGAGCAGCTAGTCGTTTCGTATCGCGATGCAATGAAGTCTGGAACGGAGAAGGAATGGATTCAAGTTCTGAAGGATGAAATTCAGCGGAGAGGGCTAAGGCCTTTTAAGAAGTAATGATTTTTGCCATGTGAATGCAGCTGCCGGCCAAGCCGGCGGCTGTTTTTATATTGTTTTACCAGCTATTTCCCCTTGTTTGACTCACAATGCAAGGGCCAAGTGAGAGTTCTGCCAAATAATCTTCTATCTTCCTTGCCGCATCTTCAATACTATCTGCGTAAATGTCTTTAAATTCCCCCACATATTCAAGCTGTTTATGCTCATACATCGGGTCATAATAGGATTCAAGCAATGTTTTGATCATGCCGCGATAATTCTTCTTGTCTAGATCGTCCTCTAGCTTGTTTTTAGCTTCCGGGATTTTAATACGCTTTTTAATTCTTTCAAGTGCGGATTTTACCTTCTCATGGTACCATGGCTCCTGTTCATAAGGAGTTATATATTCATGTTCTATTAGCTTCAGCCGCTGTTCCATTGGAAGATGAATTTGGACATGGATTCCGTACGTCTTTACATCCATTAATTCATTCGGCTGAACAATCCGCCCAATCCGCTTGCTTTCAGCTTCCATAATCGTATAGGCAGGTTTGCCAAGCTCAGCAAGGCGCTTGTACAGCATCGCATCGAATGTTTTTTGGCTGTTTCCTTCACCAAGGCCAATCGCGCCAAAAATCGACCCCCTGTGCCCGGCTAGGTGTTCCAAATCTATGACTGGATACCCTTTATCCGCCAAAAGGTGAAGTACTTCTGTTTTTCCCGTTCCTGTCATGCCATGAATAACAATCGACTTTTGTGGAAGCAACTCAGGAATCCGCTTCAAACTATACTGCCTGAATGCTTTATAACCACCTTGAAGCCTTCTGGCACTAACCCCGGAAAATTCTAGAAAGGCAGTAACGGCTTTACTTCGCATTCCGCCTCGCCAGCATTGAATAATTGGCATTCCCGAGGGTCCAGTATGTTCTTTAATTGTTCTTAAGAGGTTAGGTATTTTCGGGGAGACAATTTCCATTGCCTTCCACTTCGCCGCATCGCTGCCATCTTTTTTATAAATGATCCCGATATCGCTCCGTTCTTCATCGGAAAAGAGGGGGACATTAATTGCTCCAGGAATCGCACCTTCTTTAAATTCCACTGGTGAACGGACATCGATAATGACTGGATTTTTTAATTCGTTTAATTCTTCCATCGTTATTTCTCTCAAAATAAAAACACACCTTTGTATAAACCACTTTATTCTTTTATTTTATAGGATTCCCGCTTTTTTGCAAATGCCTGTCCCATTTTCAGCCTTCGTATTGTGTAAAAAAACGACAGGCTCACCTAAACGGAGAGCCTGTCAGTTCTGAAATTGCCATACAAAAAGCTGTCCAGTTAGCAGGAAAGTAATTGATGCCAGAGCTGATATAGGAGCCTGACCTCGTTTGCAGGCTGACTGACCAACTCGTACCATCAAGGACAATCCCTCTATCTTTTACATAATTCCTTTTCCAGTTCCATATTTGTGTATGATACAGTTTGGCTTTAAAATCACGGATGTCACCAGGCTGCCTTTCCCTTGGTGTTTCTTGAAAGGCGGGAAATCCCTTGTCCCGCCACTCAACAAAAGTGAAAATGCCATTACTAAAATTGACCTTGACTTGATAGGCATGCTTTCCGGGACGTTCCGAGTATGCCTTCAATATAACAGGCTGTTTCTCGGGGATAATTGAAATAATTCCATTATAAACTAAAAACAATTCATTTTTCCTAGACAAGATGGATTTAACCTCAGAAGGAAGCAACGGTGCTTTCTCTTTCAAACAAAGCCCATTTGCTTCATCACATAAGGAATAAAGAGATAAAGGCCCCTTTTCATCCAGAATTTTGATAATTCCTTCCAACAGCTGCATCCTTCCTCTCCCCCTTCTTCCCACTATTATAAACAAGCAATGTAAAGGATAATATTGATTAATAATTGCGTTGATTGAAGCGGAAGGCACGAAGACTCCGGCGGGATGTAGCGGCAAGGTGGAGACCCCACAGGCGCAATTGCACCGAGGAGGCTCCACTGACGCCCCGCGGAAAGCGAAGTGCCTCGTGACAGGCAAAAAGCAGCATGTCACTGCGATGATTATTCAAGGTAGCTTTCCTTTGTGGAGCGGAAATCAACAACCAAAATCGAACATACCTCTAAATAAAGTGAGTTCCAGACGATTGATTCCTGCTTCTAGTATAATAAAAATCCTCTCTCACCCTCTGTAACAAATCACACAATTTTCTCATTTCAACTGTAAATTTTCATAAAAAGGGTATACATCCTTCAAGGAGGCTAACAGCATGACGAACTTTGCAAAACAATTCATTGTTCCTAAAGGGTTTTTAGGAAAACTAGCGGGAAAAATCATGTATGTTGAAAACAGAAAAATCAATGATTGGACACTTCAGAAGCTTACGATTAGAGATGGACAGACTTTGCTTGAAGTGGGCTATGGGCCTGGTTACGCAATCGGAGTCATTGCTGAACAAAATCCAAACGTCTTTTTGGATGGAATTGATCTTTCCAAACAAATGATGGAAGAGGCTTCATTAAAACATAATGGATTAATGAAGGAAGGAAAACTCAATCTGTATCACGGCGAAGTATCGGAACTGCGGTCTAAACCCGAAACATACGACAGGATTTATTCGGTAAACAACTATCCGCTCTGGGAGAGTCCTCGTGAAACGTTAATGGACCTGGCTGATTGCTTAAAAAAGGGAGGAAAAATGGCAATTACCGTTCAGCCGAGGGAGAAGGATGCGACTGACATCACAGCCCTGGAAATAGGCAAACAACTGGAGGAAGACTTTAAAGTGGCCGGTATGGAGAGCATCAAGGTTTTCTTTAAAAAGGTATGGCCGGTACTGGCAGTTTGCGTAACAGCGGAAAAACCACACTGAGAAGCGTGGTTTTTTCATTTTGCCTGGAAAATTTTTATCAGCTTCATATGCCAATCTTCAGCTAGCTCTGTTACATCAAGAAGTTCCATAAAAATGTGCGAATCTTATGAAGACCCCAATCACTTTGCTAATAAAAGGATATATTCTTTTTACTACATTTGAGAACATTGGTAAATAGTAAAGATACAGCAGTCCTATAGCGGAGGCCAGATTCCCGAGATACGGCCAAAATGGAATGTTTACGAATTTGTCGAAAAGGCGGTTCAGCTTATTATGGATTTCAGCGAAAAGCTTTGTGAGACAACGGGAAAGAATAAATCAAGCAAATCCGCTTCGGTTGCAAATCAGAAGTGGGCCATCTTGTCATTGTCATCTATCCCTCTAGTGATGACCTTGGGTAATTCCATGTTGATTCCTGTTCTTCCCTCTATGGAAAAGGAACTGAACATTTCTCCCTTTCAAACAAGTATGATCATTACTGTATATTCCATCGTGGCTATTTTTCTTATCCCTGTGGCAGGGTATCTTTCTGACCACATTGGCCGAAAAAAAGTCATAATTCCCAGTCTTATCATTACCGGCCTGGGAGGGCTAATTTCAGCATGGGCTTCATGGAAAGCGGCTGATGCCTATGGGATTATTTTAGCGGGCCGCGCATTGCAGGGAGTCGGTGCCGCTGGTGCCGCACCGATTGTCCTTCCGCTTGTTGGAGATATGTTCAAGAAGGAGGATGAGGTAAGCAGTACTTTAGGGATAATTGAAACATCCAACACATTTGGGAAAGTACTTAGCCCGGTTCTTGGTGCCTTTCTAGCAGGGATTTTGTGGTTCTTGCCATTTTTTTTAATTCCTGTGTTTTGTGCAATCTCTATCGCAATGATGGTCTTTTTGGTAAAATGTCCGAAATCCGAAGAGAAACCTATTCCTTTTAAAACTTTTTTCAAAAACGTGAAAGATACTTTCACAAAGAAAGGCCGTTGGCTATATGCTATTTTTTTTATCGGCGGGATTTTGATGTTTGTGCTTTTTGGCATTTTATTTTATCTTTCTGAAGTTTTTGAAAAAGAAATGGGCTTCAAGGATATTAAAAAAGGGCTCTTGCTTGCCCTTCCATTAGGCGCCCTTTGTCTCGCCTCCTTTATTACTGGAAAAGTAATAAAGAAAAACAAGTTACTGATGAAATGGATGATATTAATTGGCATATTAATGGCAGGAGGCTCAATTGCTGCCCTATTCTTCTCGGAAAAACTTTGGTTCCTGCTGACAATGTTTACATTTTGCGGAATTGGAATTGGCGTTTGCCTCCCTTCCCTCGATGCATTGATTACTGATGGGGTCGAGAAGGAAGAGCGGGGTACCATCACATCCATTTACAGTTCGATGCGTTTTATCGGCGTAGCCGCCGGCCCACCGATGGTTGCCCTTCTTATGAAGAAGTCCGACAGCTGGATTTTCATCCTGTTAAGTGGCGTCTGTGTGATTTCTGCCATCATCACATTAACAAAAATCAGGCCCCGCAACAGAGAACATCCAGGTAAAGCATAGAGCAGCCCCCGAGGCTGCTCTTTTTTATTGTTTTCGTTTTTGAGTACCTTACATACATTTATCAACTTTTTACCAATAACATTGTGGCCAATCCAAGTGGACATTAACCGCCTTCACGAAGAAAATGCGATAGCACAAAGGAAAGCTTCCCTGGATCTACATCACTCGAAATCATGCGTTAGCATATTGAGAATAATTGAGGAATGTTTGAGTAATCAGAATCAATTCATTACCTTTAGAGACCGAAGGAAGGACGGCCCGTTGCTGTTCGGTCACTAAGTCTGCCTTTAGTGACCGAAGGACAGGCTGCCCACTGTTGTTCGGTCGCTAAGTCTGCCTTTAGTGACCGAAGGACGGTCTCCTCACTGCTGTTCGGTCGCTAAGTCTGCCTTTAGTGACCGAAGGACGGTCTCCTCACTGCTGTTCGGTCGCTAAGTCTGCCTTTAGTGACCCAAGGACTATCTCCTCACTGCTGTTCGGTCGCTAAGTCTGCCTTTAGTGACCGAAGGACGGTCTGCCCACTGTTGTTCGGTCGTTAAGTCTGCTTATAGAGATGGCTGCTTTATTGCATGACATACCTGACGAGAAATTGAATCATTCGGCCGAAGCAGGCCTGAGAAAGTCTTGATTCCTTTCTTGCCGGGTTGGGATAACTTTAAAAAATCCGTGCGCATTGTGCCAAGATATGTTATAGTATAAAAGTATTCCATTCGCGGGTGTGGCGGAATCGGCAGACGCGCTAGATTCAGGTTCTAGTGGGGGCAACCCCGTGGAGGTTCAAGTCCTCTCATCCGCATAACAAGGTCCCGGGCTCATGCCCAGGACTTTTTTTTGTTTATCAATGCTGTCAATGCGTGACAGCTTATTGACTTTTTAACGCTAGCCTGTCACGCAATACACGGATGCGTGACAGGTCACGGGTTTTAGGCGCGGGTGCTTGCACGCAAAATTCCAAGATGCATGGCACCATCCATGTTTTCCTCTTTACCGTGCATCCTTGTGAGGAGTAATGACGAGATTCGGCTGCGTGATGGTTGAACTTGGCATTCCTTTTACTTCACTGACCGCACCGTATTTTTTACGCAGTTCTTCAATCGGCCCGAATTCAATCGCCCTCATAATACACGTTGATACACATACCGGATCTTCCCCTTTTTCCTGCAGGTCAAGGCAAAAATCACATTTATTCGCTTTAAATAATTTTTCATTATATTGCGGCGCCCCATACGGACAAGCTGATATACAGAATTTTGTTCCTCTGCATTTATCTTGGTTAATGACGGTAATTCCATCTTCTTTCCGCTTTAGGATTGCGCCAGTCGGACAGCTTGGAACACATTTTGGTTTTGTACAGTGGTTGCACGATATGGAGAAATAGAAGGCTTTAATGTTATGGACGATTGCAGCCCCTTTTTGAATATAAGCACCTTCCTCATAAGCATAAACTCTTCTGAAGTTCTGCCCTACTTCAAGATCTTTTTTATCCTTGCATGCAACTGTGCACGCCTTGCATCCCGAACAAAGGCTTTGATTAATATAAAATCCCATTTGTGCCATCTTCATCACTCCTCTCTATGCTTTTTGCACCTCAACGAGATTCGTTAGCTGTGGATTTGCTTTTGCAAGCGGTGTTGGCCGGTGATTTGTCAGAACGTTGATTGAACCGCGCTGATCGATTCCGTCTTCATCCGGGGTATACCAGGCGCCTTGTGGAATGGCCGCGACTCCAGGTAAAATGCGGCTCGTTACATTCACTGGAATATAGAGCATGCCACGGTCATTGTAAACTTTTGCCCGGTCCCCGTCCTTTATGCCCCTAGCCTTAGCATCCATCGGATTCAGCCACATTTCCTGGCGCGCCATTTCTTCAAGCCAAGGATTGTTGTCATGTGTTGAATGGCAGCGGCGTTTGTAATGCCAGCTGATCAACTGCAACGGATATTTTTCTTTCAGCGGGTCTGACGGACCTTCCCAGGCAGGTACATACTTTGCAAAAGGCGGTATCTCATCGTGTTTTTTCATATCCCAAAGAGCTTTTGAGAAAAGTTCTATTTTGCCTGAAGGAGTTTCAAAAGGATTGTTTTCAGGATCCTCTATTTGTTTCTGGAAGCCTATTAGAGGTTCGTCAAACGTAAAATGATGAACACCCTTTTTTCGGAATTCTTCAAAGTCAGGAAAGTTTGGATCTAGTTCTTCACGGGTGCGCTGAACACTTACTCTCACCCAATCGAGCATCGTTTTTCCTTCTGTAAATTCCTCCCGAAGCCCAAAATGCTCAGCCACATCAGCAAAAACATCATATTCATTACGGCACTCATATAGTGGATCTATAGCTTTTTCCCCAAATACAACATAGTCCCCGAAGCACCAAGGAACCCCTATATCCCATCGTTCAAAGAAGCTTGTACCAGGCAGCAAAATATCGGCATACCTTGCACTTGGCGTCATAAATAAGTCACTCACCACGATGAATTCCACTTTGCTCTCATCTTCAAGCATTTTTGTCGTCCGGTTAATATCAGAATGCTGATTAACTAGCATGTTACCGCCAATATTAAAAATGAGTTTAATATTTGTCGAAAGTTTATCTGTTCCCTGCAACCCATCCTCCGCGGTCAATTCAGTGCCACGCTCAACGGCCTCGGTCCATTGAAAGCACGGGATTGTCGCCTTTACAGGATTTTCAAAAGTAATTGGATAGGCAATGTCCGACCTCGACCAATACCCGGTACCTGCTGCCCATCCGCCTAGCTTTCCGACATTCCCCGTCAAACAAGCAAGCTGTGCGCCGCCACGCATAATTTGTTCGCCATAAGCATGGCGTTGCGGCCCCCAGCCCTGTAAAAGGGCAGCAGGTTTTATGGTTGCGTAATCCCTCG
Source organism: Neobacillus notoginsengisoli (assembly GCF_003515685.1). Lineage (GTDB taxonomy): Bacteria > Bacillota > Bacilli > Bacillales > Cytobacillaceae > Bacillus_D > Bacillus_D notoginsengisoli. The sequence goes on from NZ_QWEG01000003.1 coordinate 333,899, forward strand.
CGATTTCCCTGATTTTAGAAGCGGGTACGGAACAGATTTTTTCTGCCCATTCCGGAGTTTTAGGAATGCCGTCTGTTTTGCCAAGAAGGTAGTTCTTCAAGTTTTCTTCCTTCGGCACACCATCAGGCATATGGGCCTCATCGAAGCCAATACAGTATTTATCGACAAACTCCTTGTCATATAAGTTCTCCGTAACCATGACATATGCCATCGCATCCATCATTGCGTTATCGGTTGTTGGCAAAATTGGAATCCATTCATCAGCGAACGCAACGGCGGTATCCGTATAGCGTGGATCAATGACAATAATCTTCGCCCCATTTGCCTTGGCTGCCCGAAGGTAAGAAGTATACGGGGTTGAAAAAATATTCTCAGATGGATTATGCCCCCATAGAATAATGTACTTTGAATGAAGGAAGTTATCGAAGCTTGATCCAGAATCATTCGTGCCATACGTATATGGAGTCGCAACATTTCCAGCTCCGGAGCTGTAGTCATTTCTATATCCTAAAAACCCACCCGTCATCGCTAGCAATTTTCTAGCCATATTCCTGCCACTAAAAAGGCCCCAGGACTGGCCAGAAGCATAATTAACGTATCTAGATTCGGGGCCATATGTATCTCCAATTCTCTTCATCTCATTCGCGATTGTTTCAATTGCTTCTTCCCATGAAATTCTTTCAAATTTTCCTTCGCCCCGTTTCCCTACCCTTTTCATCGGATATTTGAGCCTGTCGGGGTGGTAGAGCATTTTTTTATAGCCTCGTCCGCGAATGCAAGCGCGCATTTGTGGGGAAAGGATGGAGTCCTCATTCGTATCGGTACTGATTCTGACAACAACTCCATCTTTTATATGGGCCTTTATGATACAGCGGCCTCCACAGTTATTAATACTGCAAGTGGAAATAACTTTTTCAGGTGTTTCCGCCTTTGAAATCTTCGTGGGGTCTTTTTTGCTGACGAGCTGGCTTGCCCCGACTCCCCCAAGTACTAACGGAATCCCAATCCCGCCTGACCATTTTAAAAACGTCCGCCTTTTAACTTGCTTTTCGAAAAGTCCTTTTTTATTATTTTTTGACATTGGCCATACCTCCCATTAATTCTCTCAGGCTTTCCATATCATTGATAATAAAGTCCATCGCCAGGAAGCCGGCACCTTTATATAATTTGCTATTGGTGCAATCAACTAGTTTTTTCGCGAACTCACCAATCCATCGTCCAAGATGATTCATCAGAAATAGCCGCTGTTTCTCAAGACAGTCATTCAATTGTTTTTGTTCAGTCAGTTCCAGGCTCTTCGTTATAAGATGGATCATAAATTCAAGCTCAAGTAAAAGATGATCGTCAGGTTCATTGTTTTCTTTTACGAATTTTAAGCCAGCAAGATAATATTGCTCCCTGACTAAGTACATCGACTCATCAAACAGGAGTTGCTCCCTGCCTGTATAAAACGATTCCCAAGGAGGGGCAGGCATAGGACCCGGACCGATAAAGAGCCGTGTGAACTCGGCCGCCTCAACACTTGAATTTATTGGTCCATGAAAAAATTCTTGCAGCAGTTTCCCGCCGTTCCCAAGTTCCTCAAGCCCCTCTATATCTACATATTGAAGGAATGAATCAATTGTTTGGGCATCTAATGGAGCGTAAAATAATTTGTGCAAAAACTGATAAAAGTTTTTTCGCGCTGCCAACATTTCAAAAATCTCTACTTTTGCCAACAACAATCTCACCTCATTGTGAATAATTTCACAAAAAATACAACCCTCACACCTGTTGCAAGTTGTGAATCTAGATAGTACTCTCCGAGTATAATTATCAATTTAATAGTAGCAATTTTTTCCTAAACTGAAATATGTTTATTCAAATATTCACATATTGTTCCCAAATTATTTAGCTGAATAGCCTTAAATTAGCCTTAAATTCGCCTTAATTTGCCACTGTCTTTATAAAGTCGATGGTTTATGGTATTTTAATAAGAGTTATTATAAGGAACAGATGAAGAGTTTTAGTAGGAGGTTGCATCTGGATGGAAATTACCGAACACAGCGTTGAACACCTTGAGGACCCATTCGGTTTATTGAAAGGCGAAAGATATGAGTTTTTGCTCGATATTAAGGTTGATGAAGAAGATGAATTATATTCCGAGCTGGGTACGGGGCTCAGGATTATCTTTTCTGTAGAGGATGGGCAGCAAAAAATAGCCCAATATAACTTTTTTGAAAAGGAATCCGGTCAAGTTCTTGACTTTGAGCTTGAGGATGATGAAGAAGAAATGGTGTTGCAATACTGCAGCAAACACATGGGGTAGCATGGGTAAATGAAAAAGGTGCTGATAAAAATCCAGCACCTTTAATCCTATTCAATATACTTATCTTTATGCGGTGGACTTACAATGTGACCCCAAACTCAGATATAACGCTTGCTCGTGTTAGCGACTACTTGCAGTTCCCGTGTCGTTTTACGCATTTCATTACTGCAGATTGGGCATGGAGGAACTTCTGTACTCTTAAAATTATCTCTTATCCAGGCTTTGCAGCCTTCCGCGGTGCACTCCCATATGTCAGTCTCTTCCATCACAATTTCTTCCATATTTCTTCTACCAAACGCCATTCCTAGGCACCTCCAAGAATTTATTCACAAGACATGGCCAAAGCCCGCCCTGCCTCAGGGTATTGTTATGACCCAAACCGGATGTCCCTGAATGAAAAATCACCGTTATAAAAAGGACATGCGTTGCCTCTCTTCATAAACGGTGAGAACGAAATACTAATGCTACTTACTATAATACCATAAAACAGAGGTCTGGTCTAATTCAGGTTTTAGTCGGATGTTCAATCGAAAAAAACATGCCGTGCAAAAAGCTCTTCCCCGGCTTCCATTATTCCGTATGAATACTGCGGTTGCCGCCGCTTATCTGTCGGGGATCCTGGGTTGAATAAAAGAATTCCCTCTACAACTTTCAAGACTGGTATATGAGAATGACCAAAAATAATGCAATCAACTTGATCACCTTTAAAAGCTTTAATCGCCCTCTTCTCGGTTGTTTTTCCCGTACCGTATCCGTGAATAATTCCAATTTTAAAATGACCGGCCTGGATCATCTTTTTGGCCGGGAACAGATTTTTAATTTCTTCATTATCCACATTTCCATGGACACCTTCCACCTTGCCAAAGGCTGAAAGAAAATCATAAACCACGGGGTGTTGCCAATCACCCGCATGAATAATCAAATCCGCTGTTTTTAAATCAGCAATCAATAACTCCGGAAAACTTTTCGCTCTTTTAGGGATATGTGTGTCTGATAATACAACTATTTTCATCTTGCTAGCTACCCCCCCACTGTAATACAACTAAATCTTTCTAAACTATTACCACATATAGCAATACACTTTTCAGCTAAAAAAACTGCTTAAAAGGCCGATCCCACTTGGACCGGCCTTTCATTCATGCTTGTTTCTTCTTACGAGCAGCGGCTTTCTTCTTGGCTGCCACTGGCTTTTTCGGTTTCGTTCTGTCAATAGAAGCCTGAAGAGCAGCCATTAAATCGGTCACGTTGGATGGCTGTTCCTTCGCTGCTGGCGCGACAACCTCCCGTCCGGCCCGCTTTGCTTCAATCATCTCAAGCAGGGCTGTCCGATAGTCATCCGTATATTTTTCAGGAACAAACTCAGTCGTCAGCTGGTCAATTAAAAGAATGGCTGTTGCCAACTCTCTATCTGTCACATTCTCGCCCTCAGGAACATTTGGTACGTCATTCGCCTTCCTGACTTCATCTGGGTAGTGGATTGTCTCCATGACTAATGTATTTTCATAAACCCGGATGACAGCCAGCTGCTCCTTGGAACGGATGACAATTTTAGCGAGACCGACCTTTTTGGAGTCTTCCAAAGCCCTTCTCAGTAACGAATAGGCTTTCCCCCCGCCCTCATGCGGTGACATAAAATAGCTACGGTTGAAATATATTGGATCGATTTCTTCTATTTTGACAAAATCGATAATTTCGACTGCTTTCTCCTCGTTTTCCTTCTTAAGCTTTTCGAGGTCATCGTTATCTAAAACGACAAACTTCCCTTTTGTATACTCATAGGCCCTGACTATTTCCTCGTTTTTCACTTCTCTATCGCAGGAAGGGCACACTTTCTCATATTTGAGTGGGGTATGGCACTCATTATGGAGCGTCCTCAGTTTGATATCCCGGTCCTCGGTTGCCGCATGAAGTTTGATCGGAATGTTAACAAGACCAAAGCTGATACTCCCTTTCCACATCGTATGCATTTTTCATTCTCCATTCATTTTTCTGTTAGTTTGTGTAAAACTAACCTATAAAAAACATGGAAAGTTTGTATTTCAAGTCCAAATGCACACAATGACTACTGGATGGGGATGGAAATTCGATGAAACCTATGCTCCCTGTATTAAGTTTTGAAAGCCCGGAACGCCCCGGCTGGCTGTATGAAATTAAATATGATGGATTTAGGGCATTTCTTCATTGGGATGGCTCAACGATTGAACTGATAAGCAGGAATGGCAAAACGTTGCTGCCTCAATTCCCTGAAATTGAACTGTTTCTTCAGGCCAATAAAAAAAACTTTCAACGTTTCTTTCCGTTAACACTCGATTGTGAGCTCGTCATCCTGGAAAATGAGTATAAAGCAGATTTCAGCGCGATTCAGACGAGGGGAAGAATGAAGTCGGAAAAGAGGATAAAGGAGACTGCAGAGCATACCCCTGCACGTCTAATGGCCTTCGACGTGCTTGTCCTGGCCGGGAAGAAGCTTTTCCATCTTCCTTATCTTGAAAGAAAGAAGCAGTTGGAAACCTTATTTACCCAATCCGGATTGCCAAAAGAAACAGACCGAAACAGCCGTGATCTGTTGCACCTGGTTAAACCACATACTGACTTTCATAGGATTTGGGAACAGGTCGTCCTTCATGATGGGGAGGGCATTATTGCGAAAGATCCTAAAGGACAGTGGGAAGAAGGCAAACGAACCGACAAGTGGATTAAGTATAAGAACTGGAAAATTGTCAATTGCTTTTTGACCCGTTATGAGAAGTCCAATGGCTATTATTACTGTGGGGTTTATAAAGATAATGAAGTGATTCATGTCGGCCATATTCTGTTCGGCCTAAAGCCGGAGGAAAAGCAGGCATTGTTTACCGTAATAAAACAAAACGCTACTAGTGAGGACAACCGGTTCATTTATGTGGAGCCGGCCATTTGCTTCGAAGTAAAATATCTAGAGCTATATCAAAATGAACTTCGCGAGCCGCATTTCAGCAGGTTTCGATTTGACCTTAAACCAGAGGATTGTACGTATGATGACTTTCTTTTTAACCAGAAAAATGTGCCTCAGGAAATTGAACTGACTCATCCGGAAAAACCGATATGGGAAACACCTCCAATTCGAAAAATCGACCTTGTCACGTATTTGCGGGAAGTATCGACCGCGATGCTTCCTTTTTTGCAAAACCGTACATTAACCGTGATTAGGTACCCGCACGGAATGTTCGGTGAAGCTTTTTACCAAAAAAACTGTCCGGATTATGCACCCGATTTCATAAAAACCTATATGGAAGAAGGAATAAATTATATCGTCTGCAATGATTTAAAAACGCTCGTCTGGCTAGGAAATCAGTTGGCAATTGAGTTTCACATTCCCTTTCGGACGATTGTATCCGAAACGGCATCTGAAATTGTGTTTGATTTAGATCCCCCTTCCCCGAAGGAGTTCGGGATGGCCGTCACAGCGGCATTGTATATTAAAGAAGTGATTGACGGACTAAATTTAACCGGTTTTGCCAAAACATCTGGGAATAAAGGCATTCAAGTTTATATCCCTTTAAAGCCAGATACGTACACGTTTGATGATACCCGCCTCTTCACGGAATTCATTGCCAACTATTTGGTGTCGAAAGCGCCTGATTTATTTACAATTGAACGGCTGAAGAAAAACCGCGGCAATCGACTTTACGTAGACTACGTCCAGCATGCTCCCGGGAAGACGATCATCGCCCCCTATTCCCCACGCGGAAATAACCATGCAGGCGTCGCAGCACCACTGTTTTGGGAAGAAGTAGAGCCCGGTCTTGATCCAAAGGAGTTTACCCTGCCAAGTGTCTTGAAAAGGTACAGAGATACAGGTGATCCTTTCAAAAATTATTTTAAAGTTGGAGAATCCCAGCCATTTGGCCCTGTTCTAGAATTTTTGCAATCCGAGAAATAAGAAAAGCGCAAGCGCCCGTTCAGCGCCGTATGGACTGGAGGGCCCCGATGGAGATAAAGGAAACACGGTGAGCGTTAGCGAATCGATGTTGACTTATCGTATCGAGGGGCCCGAAGTCCACTAGGCGCTGGGCGCTGGAGCTAGACAACTAATGAAAAGGGGCTCGTGCGGCTCCTTACCTGTTTTTCCGCTTTTTGTACATCAAAAAGGATCCTGACATTTTTCCAATCCTAACGGTCAATGAAAAATTCTTTTACAAGCATCGCAAAAAATAACAGCCTATCTTCCTCTGTGACGTCTTTATGAAAAGACAGTACAGGGGTATTCGCATCGAAAAAAACAGAACTCCATTCAACTGGCATGATACCTCTTCTCAGCCTGCAGGCGACAGTGTTTTCTGCAATAAAAATCTTACTGTCCATAAACATAGAAGTACATTCAAGCATCGCTGTTTGTCCTCCAATATCCGTCCTAAACAGCCATTGATCCCCCTTTTTCTCTAAACAGCCCAGTTTACGCCTATCTGCATGGAAAGCGTCAATCAGGTTTCCAGAAACGATATAAAAGGCTTTTGTCAGCAAGTTTTCATCCTTCAACTCATAAACATGGGTAAAGGCAGGAAATTCACTAGTACGGTGTTTTCTAAGTTCACCAATCTTCAACCCGGCGGGAGAAAATAAAAGAAGACCAGGCTTCAGTCTGTTTTCGTATAGAGGAAGGATAGATTCAGACTTTAGTAAGGTGTTTGATTTATTCATAAAAGTCATCTTTGAAGTTGCAGCACTCTTAACTTTTGCTAGGTGCATATGAAAATAGGCAAAGCTTGCACCGATAAATGGAAGGGTCAGGACCATTAGTTGAACATTGCCAATCAAGCTGTTGATCAAGACGAACAAACAGGCAGAAAAGAGAAAGATCAGGCTCGAATTTAAGTATGCTTTGGCCGCCTCAAAATAGAAGTCTGATATTTTCATGATTGCTCCTTAATGCTTTTTTTACTATTGTATTCCTGCTTGTCCAATTCATGATTGTTGTTTCACCAAGCCTATTTCGGGACAGCTTCAACCAGTATGAACAAATAATATAAAGAGGGGTCGAGATGGAAACTATTTTATTGAAAAATGCCAGAGTCGTTCCTGTTACATCCAATCCAATTGACCATTGCGATATTCTCATAAAAAAAGGGAAAATCAGCAGAATAGGCCGGATTATACATGAAGAAGAATGCGCGGTAATCGAATGTGCCAACCTGCACCTTCTCCCTGGTTTCATTGATGTCCACACTCATTTAGGCCTTTATGATGAGGGAACCGGGTGGGCAGGTAATGACGCCAATGAGACTGTCGAGCCGATGACTCCGCATATTAGGGCGATAGATGGCGTCTATCCTTTGGATTCCTCCTTTACTGATGCGATCAGGTATGGGATTACAACAGTCCATGTCATGCCAGGGAGTTCAAATGTGATTGGCGGAACGACTGCCGTCATAAAAACTGCCGGCAAAAACATCACCGATATGATTATCAACCCTCTTGCAGGCTTGAAAATTGCCCTTGGAGAGAATCCGAAAAGAATTCATAGCAGCGGGAGCAATCAGTCTCTTACGAGGATGGGAATTATGGGGATGCTGAGGGAAGAATTTTATAAGGCGGGGGAACGGAATGATTCGTCTAATTTACGGATAGCGCCGATTCTTAAAGCTTTAAAAAAAGAAATTCCTGTGCGTATTCACGCACATCGGGCGGATGACATTTTGACTGCAGTAAGATTTGCTGAAGAATTCAATCTTGATTTGCGTATCGAGCATTGTACAGAAGGCCACCTGATTGCCTCAGAACTTGCCGGCAAAGTGATGAAAGTATCCGTCGGCCCTACATTGACACGCAGGTCCAAGGTTGAACTGAAAAATAAAAGCTGGGCAACCTATCACGAACTGACAACCAAAGGCATTGAAGTCTCCATCACGACCGATCATCCCTATACGCCTATCCATTATTTAAATATTTGTGCCGCGATTGCGATGAGAGAAGGACTCGATGGTCAAAAGGCTCTTGAAGGCATTACAATTTTGCCTGCCAGAAATTTAGGCGTTGATAGTCGCGTAGGCAGTATTGAAGCAGGGAAGGATGCAGACCTTGTCCTTTGGAGCCACCATCCCTTTCATTTTTTGGCAAAACCACTCTGGACGATGGTCGATGGGAAGGTTTATTGGCCAAAATGAGGAAAATGTAGAAATATATCGGAAAATCAATATTATTTTCTCAAAAAAACCTATTTATTTTTTGGCAAATTTCTTGTATGATACTTTAAGTAAATATACTTATTCCTATGTTTATGTGATTTGCCATCAAGTTTAAAACAACAAACTAATATTGTGCAATGGGAAGGCAAATGGTGCGCCACCAGTCAAACTGGTCCTAGTGGGTTCGATTCCCACCCCGAAATTTTTTTCGCAACTCAAAAAAATTTCGAGGGTGGATTGTTCCTTGCTACGGGACCGGACTGCCCTGACTGGAGGCTTTTCTTATGCTTAAAAAGCGTGAGCTTGGCGATTGCCATGCATTATACGATCTTATTACTCATCCTGATGTGTTCCCTTTTGTCCGCCATAAAGCCAACTCGTATGAGGAATTTCTTTTCCTTACAAAGCAAGTGATTGAGGCTGAGGAACGGGGAGAAGTCATCTCCCGGACGATTCTCGATGAATGGGGAACGCCAATCGGCACAATTTCTTTATTTGATATAGAATCCAATGCCGGATTCCTTGGAACCTGGCTTGGTAAACCATTCCACGGCCGCGGCTACAATAACGCTGCCAAAGAAGCTTTTTTCCAAGAAGCCTTTTATGAGCTTGGAATTGAAACGGTATTTATGCGCATTCGAAAGGCCAACATCCGTTCAATAAAGGCTGCTGAAAAGCTTCTATATACGGCAAAAGCCAATGAAACACGTCCTTCACTGTACAGCCAGCTGAACGCAAAAGGTGAAATATTTGATTTGTATGAAATTTCAAAAGACAGATATACATTCCATCTTGTACGGAATACACCTGCACAGGAAGAAAGCGAGCTTATGGAAGCTTAAAAAACGAAACCGCAGCGGCGGTTTCGCTTTTTTGCTTATGTTTACATAATATTATTATGGATCACTTATTTTAGTGGTAAGTTTCTCCAAGTATAGGTTTCTTACTACCCACGTCTTGTATAACTCCAATTTTTTAAGGCCGACAGGATGCTTTTTTATTCCCATTTCCTTTAACCGCATTATATACCAGCCCTTCGAACCGATATGCGCCATACCTCCAACCCCCTTTTCTTGTCCATACAATGTATGCGAAAAGTTTGGCTGGCATGCTGAACGCTTTATTACCTATATAGGTTGAACTAGAGGTTTTCTTTTCTAGGTGAATCTTGGTTGATTTGCGCTTCACAAAGGAAAGCTCCTGTGAATAATCATCGCAGAGACAGGCGGTTTTTGCCTGTCTCGAGGCACTTCGCTTTCCGCGGGGCGTCAGTGGAGCCTCCTCGGCGCTTTGGCGCCTGCGGGGTCTCCACCTTGCCGCCGCATCCCGCAGGACATACAGCTTCCCCGAATAGGCTTTGCACGAAGAAAATGCGATAGCACAAGGAGAGCTTCCGTGAATCTTCTTCGCACGAAATTATGCGTTAGCATAATGAGGATTTTCGAGGAGTCTTCGTGCCTTCCGCTTCAATCAACCTGCTTCCTTGGCTAATTTGTGTAAAAATTAAGTTCAACCTATATAGAAGAAAAAAACACCCTCAAGGTGTTTTTTACAGTCTATGGAATTTCCCTAAAACATCCAACCCTCCAGTTACAGGTATGACGCTCCCCGTAATAAAACCGGACTGCTCCTCGGCTAAAAAGCCTATTACACGTGCAATGTCTTCGCCTGTTCCATGCCTGCCAACTGGAGCATTCCCATCTTCTATTAAGATGGCATCCGCAATCTCTTTTTCCTTCCACTCCGGCACAATATCCCCCGGTGCAACCATATTCGCCGTAATCCCATTTTCTGCTTCCTCCATGGCAATCGTCCTTGTAAGTGAAACAAGTCCGGTTTTTGCTGCTGCAAAGGCGGAGCGATAAATCCACCCAGGTGCTGTTTCTGCCCTGTCATAACCAATGGTGATGATCCTGCCCCACCCATTTTTCCTCATTCCTGGCAACAGTAATTTGGACAGGTAAAAAACAGATGTAAGATTTCCTGAAAAAATATCATTCCATTCTTCATATGTGTAATCCGTCATTCGTTTCCGTTCGTGAATATATGGACCAGCATTATGAATGAGGATATCGATTGAAGGAAATCTTTGCACAGCTAAAGAAGCAATTTTCTCACAATCCTCTTTTTTGCAGATGTCACCTTGTACGAGAAGACAGTTGATTTCATAAGATTCAATCAACTTGTCTGCTAAAGATTCAGCAGCTTCTTTGCTGGAACGGTAGTTAATCACTAAATCGCATCCATTTTCTGCAAAATGGATGGCCGTCATTTTCCCGATCCCTGTTGCTCCCCCTGTAATGAATACTGTTTTTTTCCTCACCGGCAACCCTCTCTTCCTTTGGATTCTGCTATTGCTTTTTCCTATATTATCCTGCGTACGAATGGCCTTTCAGCACATTTAACATATGATAGTATTACATCAAGTATGCTACAAAAAAGTTTTGAAACGAAAGGATGATTGTATGTTTCCATGGGGATCATTTCCGTTTAATAAAAACATGCCTTCCGACCTTCAGAATATGAAGCCGGAAACAATCGAAAAATATGTAAAGGATGCCATGGAAGCTTATTTTCCGGGAAACTCCTTTCAACCCTTTCAAACTGAGGGGAATGATGACAGGGCAACTTCAGTCGAGGAAGAACCATACCAGGCGGCAATTTTTAATACACATGACTTTGTTTTTGTCAGACTTGAAGTTGCAGAGGAACATCTTGAAAATATTAGGCTTTTTCATACATCCAGTCAATTAATTCTAGAAAACCTGCCTGAAACAGGCAAAAAACAAGTCTACAATCTTCCTTCCGTTGTTAGAAAAAAGGGAGCATCAGCCAGTGTGAGGGATGGAATTCTAGAGGTCAGGCTGCAAAGAGCCATTGATGTCCAACTGTCGGAAATCGTGCTTCCATAGCCAAAGGGAATTTGCCAAGATCGCTCGGAAACAATTGAATGTCAGATGAGCTGTTCCATCTTCTCTGTGTGCAGATTGATTAACTGCACTTTAGCTTCGGAGCTTATTTCTGATTCGGCAATTCTCTTAACAGCCTGATAAAATTTCGTAAACACGTCTTTTCTCGTCCGGGGATGGGAATTTTCGTCGAGAAGTTCCCTCCTGATTGCTTCTTTTAAAGCGAACTCGCTTGATTTCCCTTTAGGAACGGCCAATAGCCGGTGGTTCCATATTTTACGGTACTCATCAAGCAAGTTTCTGTAATATTTATCCTGCAAATCGTTCATCTCCCAGGTAAGCTTAATTCACATGCATTTTACATATTAACGGATTACATTGCAAAAAATAGGACTATAGAAGAGATAGCAGGAGGATAACATGTCACAGCCTTATCGTTGCCCAAATTGCAAAACAAATCGAAGCCGCTTTAATATAATTGAACAGGTGCCCCATTCCGTTAAAATGGATTCTGAAACCGGTGAAGTGATGAAGGAATACTCACCAGAGATGCTTGAACCATTCCATATGCCATATAAGGGCCCAGCCCAGCGTGTACAATGTGGAGTGTGCGGCCTGATTGAAGATGAACGTACGTTTATAAAGTTTGGCGAGCTTTCCTAACGAACAGCCCGTTGGTGTTTGAAAATGAAAGGGAAAAATTCCGCTTAAGTTGGGAAATACCGATATTTCCCTAAAAATAAGGGGAGTTTTTCCCTTTATCTTATCCAAATCATTCAATTTTGGCTTACTTAGAGACGTTAAGGGGATAAACTACCCTTATATCCGCCTTTTGAGCCCCCATTTTTGCAATAGAGGGAAATTCTTCCCTTAATAAAGCTCGCCAAATTCCTTTACAGATTACCTAAGTTTCCGATTAGCCGACTGGCTGTTCTTTCGGTGGTAAGGATGAAAAAACGCCTCGCAAACCCCTAACTCAGCCGGCGGCCTTTCCAATTTGCCGAATCCAGCCGTATCTGCATTACTGCACCAATTCATTTTTCTCAATAAAGTCCAGTGAATCAACTTTCCAGGAGGAAAAAGGGGCTGCCCTGAAAAGGTTGATCTCTGATTCCGTTATTCTTTTGCCTTCTCCCTTCAAGTGCCATTCGATATCGATTGGAATTGACACCATTAGCTCGTCATCCATATCTTCGGCAGGCAGAAGCGGCAATCTCGCTATTTTGACTGCTTCTACTTTCGAGAAAATATTCTTCCAATCCGCTTTTCTTAACGATAACCGCTGGACAATCCCCTTGTCATGCTCCTTGATTCCTGTGACAAAATAGGTCACGGTTTCATAAGGGTCGGCTTTTCCAATTAATTCATCTAACTTTCCAGCGGATTTAAAAACCATCAGCATATGGGCTAAATCCATTTCCCGCTTCCGATGTGTGGAACTCTTATAAAAATGAATGCAAAAATGACCTCGAAAATTATTTTTCAGCGCGCCTGCTCCATGCGGCATTCCATTCATCGACGCCGCAATCTTATTTTTGCCTTTCTGCACATAAATGGCTCGCCTCTTCCAGCTCCACTTCTGATTGTATATTTTCTTCATGATTGCTGTGTCTTTAGGAGTCAATGGCTGAACATCCGCATGTCTGCTGCCTGCCCTCCGCTGAACGTGGAATTTCATCCCTGTTTCCATGTCAACCACGGTAAACTTGGAGAAATTCGGAAACAGCTTGTCTACTTCTTCCCAAGTTGCCATTTTCACTGGAACCGTGGCAGCCTCGACTGGATAGGAAGAAGCAAAAATGATCATGATGATAATAAAAACCGGAATTTTAGTCTTCGCTGCCAATTGGCCCACCCCTGTTTTGCTTCAATAAAACAAGTTTTCCACTGCACCTATCCAATCATACAATCAAAAAAGAAAATACCCCCATCTTTATTAAGACGGGGGTATTTTCTATTCTTCTCCATGTTTAGCAACATATTCCCTTGCCTTATCAATTCCGATTGCAATTGCTTTTCCTTCATCATTTTCTTCCTCAAGAATGGCATTGGCAATTTCAATTGCCTTTTCCCTAACATCTGGATCAAGGTTTTTCATTGAGGCAGGATAATTATTTTTTGACCAAGGCATTTCCACCAACTCCTTAAAAGAGGTAATAATCGTAAATTACCCCCTCACACCGGAGTAAAACCAACTACTTAATCGCCTTCAAGCTTTTCCAATTCGGATTTTATTTCGTTCCAGTTCATATTTTCCCCAATAAACACCATGTTTAATGGAATATTCATCTCCTCTTTTAGGAAAGAGGGCATACCGTACGAGTATTGAAACAGCTCGGGATAAGCCGTTCCTTGAAATTTAATATAACCTTTAATCCGGTAAATGGCATCGGGAAGGTGGTTACGAAGAAACTGGTCAAACTTCTCTCTGCTCACTGAAGTATGAAAAGTGTGTACATAAGTTCCCAGGCCAAGCGCCTTTGTATTTACATTTCCGCTTTTACCTTTTCCACTTGATAAGGAGAGGTTCCTTAGTTCATTTAATGGAACCTTTGAATAATCCGTAAGCACGCACTTCGCCTTAGGATTCATTGCCTGGAGGCTGATGACGATATCTGCCTTTTCCTTTTCGGTTAAATCGCTCGACTTGTTAACAATAAGGTAATCGGCATGACGGACCTGTTCAAGGAGTAATTGTTGAAGCTGCGGGCCCATCAGATTTCTGTCCAGCCAACGTTGGCCATCAACGGTGGACACAATCCCTTTCAGTTGAATTTTATCGGCAAACAACGGCGATAGCAAAGCATCCAAGACCTCGACTGGATGGGCCGCCCCTGTTGTCTCGACATAGATGGCATCAGGATTTTCGAGCATTAGCAGCCCCTGTAGTTGGGCTTCAACCTGACCGCTCATCGTACAGCATATACATCCCCCAAGCAGTTCCTTCAAGGCGACGTCTTCCCCAACCTCACCCGAGTCGATTGAAACGTTGCCCAGTTCGTTCATCATGACAGCAACTTTTCTACCATTTGTCCGTTCTTCCTCTAGCAGCCGTTTTAATAAGGTTGTTTTCCCGCTCCCAAGAAAGCCAGATAAAATATATACTTCTGCCTGCTTCATTTCCCTATTCCCCTTCTAATTGGGCACTCTCCTGATCCTCCAGGATTTCTATTACCATCGCCTCAATCATTCTGCCAATTTCAATCAGATTTTTATCCGTTAAATAGCCTGTTTTCTGAAACCATTCTTCCTTGCATTTCCACAAAGGGATATACCCATTTGGATAATAGTCATCTTCTTGCTCCACACCTATTTCAATAACTGATTCATAATCATCCTCGAAACACGCACCGGGTGGAAGTCTTTTTCCTTTTTTCGATCGAATAAGTTCAAGTATTAATTTTATCCCGTGTAAATCGAAATTCGGCTGGAATTTTTCCTGGAGTGTTTTGCATAAATTTTCACAAGCAAATTCCATTTCCAAAACCCTCTCCTTGAGCTGATCATCAAAATGGATTATTTGTTCCAATCATTTTCACCCCATTTATCCTCTGTCGATTCATCCAGCCCCATCACTATGCGCTAGTGGTAGCCATCTAAGGACACATTTTATAGTATTTACTCTGTTCTGACAAACCTTATGGTTTACACTTCCTATTTTTGCAAAACAAATCCCCCGGTATAAAAATACCGAGGGGAATAAAGAAAATTATATTTATTTCATTTCTTTTTTCAAAACTTCGACCGCCTTTTCAAGCTGGGGGTCGTCCTTGATGATTTTTTCCTGAAGTTTTTCGATTATTTTCTGAGTTGTATCCCCTGTAATGGCGCCCGTTTCCGGCAATTTATTAGCAGCCTGGAATTCCTTCACTTTTTTAACCGTCTGCTCATCATAGAACCCATCTGTCCTGCCTGGGTTAAACCCTAGGGCGGCAAGCATTTGCTGCGCCGTTTTTACCTCATTGGATGAACTGCCAAGTTTTAATTCAAGCTTGGGGTCCAGATATGGAAGATTGACATAATCAGGGAGATCAACCTTATAGTCCGGCTGAATTCCTTTTTTATGAATCCAATTACCTTTTGGGGTCAGCCATTTCGCCGTTGTAAATTTTACGTTCGATCCATCAGGGAAATCCTGCGCGGTTTGGACTGTGCCTTTACCGAAAGATTTTTGCCCGACAAGAGGGACGTTAGCCGATTCTTTAACGGCCCCGGCCAATATCTCTGATGCACTCGCACTGCCGCTGTCAATAAGAACAACGAGCGGGAATTCCGGATTGCCTTCATTTTCCGATTTATATTCTTTCACATTTCCATTTCGGTCCTCAACCTTGAATAGGATTTTTCCTTCAGGCACGAACATGCTTGAGATGGCCACAGCCTGTTCAAGCAGACCGCCCGGATTTTGGCGCAAATCGAGAACAAGCCCCTTCATCCCTTTTTTCTGTAAGCCATTTAAAGTCTCGACCAGCTCTTTGGATGTATTGGTCGAAAAAGTGGTGATCTGAACTTTCGCGATACCGTCCTCTAACATTTCCCCATGAACGGTTTCAATTGGAATTTCATCCCTAATGATCGGAACCTTAATTGTTCCCTCCACGCCAGGCCTTTGGATTGTCAGTTCAACCTTGGTCCCTTTTTCTCCTCTGATCAGCATGACTGCCTCAGTGGATGACATCCCCTGAATGCTTTTCCCATCGACCATAAGTACAAGGTCCTTTGGTTTCAGGCCTGCCTTTTCAGCGGGCGAACCTTTAAGAGGTGAAACAATGACGATATGTCCATCCTTTTCCTGTATTTCGGCCCCGATTCCTTCAAAGGAGGAGGAGACACTGTGATGGAATTGCTTTGCCGCTTCTTCATCCATATAAGCGGAATAAGGGTCATCCAGTGATTGGATCATGCCGTTGATGGCCCCATTAATCACTTTTCCTTCATCGAGGTCCTCAAAGTATCCTTCTTTCAAAATATCGTAAGCTTTGTAAAGCTTGTTGAATTCTTCCCGTTCGGATTTTCCTCCTATCACGACCGGATGGGGCTCCTTGCCGAAAGATAGAGCAAAAGCTGTAATTCCAACTGATAAAAAAACGAGGACGACAAGAAGAATAATAAAATTAAATCTTTTCATCCTAATTTGCGGAGGCTGTTTTACTTGCTCTTCGTTCTGTTCTTGTTCCTGTACTTGATTCTGTTCATCCACAGCTTTCACCACTTCCACGTTCTGTCTATTCATGCTATTTTTACCCTTATAATCTAGGATACCATCTTTTTAATTGGATGGAAAAAGAAATATTCGTGACCCTCTCTAAAAAATAAAAGGAACCTATGCCGGTTCCTTTTTTAGATTTTCTCTACTTCATTGAAGAATTCTTCAAGTGTCCAGTCATTTTCGTAGATGGTTTTTGCGGCTTCCCGCCCCACGTACCGAAAATGCCATGGTTCATACTGGTAACCTGTTATGCTTTCTTTTCCTTTCGGATAACGGAGTATGAATCCGAATTTATGAGCATTTTCCGCAAGCCACTTTCCTTCGACAGTTTCGCCAAATTCTTCTGTCAAATTCAAATTTGTGGACCTGCTGGTAATATCCATTGTCAGCCCTGTCTGATGTTCGCTTTGTCCGGGAAGAGCTACAAGCTGAGTGGCTTTTGCAGAGCCGGATTTTTTGACCTCGGCATCAAACAGTGCTTTCTGCCTTGTGTAAGAACGGTAGCCGGAAACTGCAAATATCTCGATATTCTGTTCGGCAGCCTTCATGAACATTTCTTCCAAGGCAAGGCCTGCTTCCTCCCTGATGAGGCTTTTTTCAACATCCTGGTCGCCAAAGGAAAAGGGAATATCAGGCTTCATTAAATCCTTTGGTTTGTAATCGCTCGAAAGGAAAAACTCTTTATTTACGAGCGAAAGCATATTTTCAGGATTGAGAATGACTTTTTTTCCATTTGCCTCTGCCACCTGATTGAAATAGACCGCTTCGAGAACAGGCTTGTTTCCATCCGGATTCCGCGGAGAAGACCCTTCATTCGATTGTCCATTTTCTCCATAACGATTTTCTGACTCACTTTGAGAATTAAATTTATCTTTTAAAAAGGATACTTTTTTCATAAGGGAATCCATCTCGCTGCAGCCTGCAAGCAGAAAACTGAAGCTAATGATCATAATTGTTTTTTTCACGTAAACCACCCATGTCGATTTTTAAGATATTTTGGTATCTGATAGTAGTATAAAGCTCCTTTTTGGTAAGGGCAAGGATGGACTCCGATTTTTAAAGCGGAAAACAAGAGATGATATCTGGTAAAGTGATGAATCGTTGGAATGAGAAAGGCTCCTCCTAATGGAGAGAGCCTGATTTACCAAGTTGTGTGTTATTCCTTTATTGCCGCTTCCAAAGCCACTTCTATCATATCATTAAATGTCATCTGGCGCTCTTCTGAAGTTGTGACTTCGCCAGTAATGATATGGTCACTTACAGTCAATACGGAAAGTGCTTTTCTTCCGTATTTTGCTGCGAGTGTGTAAAGGGCAGTCGTTTCCATTTCAAGAGCAAGGATTTGATATTGGGCAAGCTTTTCGTGATCCGCATTGTCATTGTAGAACAAATCGGCAGTAAATACGTTCCCCACCTTTAAATTCAAGCCCTTTTCAAGACCCGCATCATAGGCGTTTTTCAATAATTCGAAGTTAGCTGTCGGTGCGTAATCAATTCCGCCGAAATTCAAGCGATTGACTTGGGAATCGGTGGATGCAGTCATAGCAAGAATGACATCGCGTACTTTAACATCTTTTTGGATCGCGCCGCATGTTCCTACTCTAATAAGTGTTTTCACATCGTAGCTCTCGATGAGCTCATTCACATAAATAGAAATAGACGGGATGCCCATTCCAGTTCCCTGAACAGAAATCCTTTTTCCTTTATAGGTTCCCGTATAGCCGAACATGTTCCGGACTTCGTTATAGCATTTTGCATCTTCCAGGAAAGTTTCTGCAATATATTTTGCGCGGAGTGGATCTCCAGGCAATAGGACGATGTCAGCAATTTCATTTTCTTTTGCACCAATATGTATACTCATATTTTTGCCTCCTAATTCAATTGTAAGATGTCTAACCACTTAACAATCATATCATAAACGCGAATAATATTAAAACGTTTCCTAGAGAAGACTATGAAAGAAGTGGGATAAAATCATTCTGCTTTTCTTGCAAAAATTTCTATCAGTTAAGGAGGAATGAAAATGGGGAAAAAGGACCGGAACCGCATTAACGCACCGAAGAAAAACAATCACATTCCGCCAGAGCAAATTGTTGCCGAGCATGAAGCCCACGCGAAAGAGTTTTCAGCGAAAAAACGAAAAAACACCTAAAAAAGGAGCAGGAATGCTCCTTTTTTAGATTATGAGTAACGCTCGATCACGGTCTGCAGTTGCTGCCTCACAGTGGCTGCGTCCGTTGAAGTCACAACGACCCTTACATTCGATTCATCCGTCGCCAGTGCCTCTGATAACAGTCCGCCAATCCCCCTGGCACGCCTGTCAACCTGCATAAGCACTTCGATTTCCCCGTTTCCAACAGGAAACATCACCACTTCCAGCTCATCAAGACGCCCTTTGAAGCTTCCGGAAACAGGGATGTATTCGAACTCTTGCACAAATGGCAGTCTACGGCGCATCCTGTAAGGCGCATGTTCACAATCCGCTTCTCTAAGGCGGAAGCCCATCTCTTCAACAGCTGAAAGGATGGATGCCATTCCGGAAGTTGGTACAACCCTTATATAATCCGTATCAGTCGGATCCATGGCATTTTTTATATCCAGCCCCGTTGACACCCATATCCTTGTCCTACCTATTGAAACAGGCGTATCCAAGGGAAGTCTGAACGAAAAGGAAATTTGTTTCCGCTCACCCGCCCCAATATGAAAAGGTTCGGAGATTTTAAACCGGTCAATTGCTGCATTTACATAATGTTTTTTGTCATCAGACTCTTTAAGGTAGGCTGTATTGAGGATAAGATAAATTGAATCCACACTTTGCGCAATGCTGCCACCCGTTACTTCCACGATCCCTTTAACAGGATCTCCTGGGGCAAAAGTGTCCCTTTCAAGTTTCGTATCCACTTTTGTACTGCCAATTCCTACACTTGCCAATACTTTGTTAAAAAACGACATTCTCTTTCCTCCTCCTTTATTTTGAACATTATGTACTGTGAAATATCCCTGGCGTTGTAATTGGTATGTATACGTTTGGGCCAGGTAAATGTTTCAGAGGCGATTCATTTTTTCAAAAAAATACGGCCCATGCCAGCAGGCCGCTTGTTTCTCTTTATCCATTTTCCTCATCAATTATGCATTTATCCAGGAGGTAATCAAAAGTAATATCAGCTAGTTCCTCAAGCTCCGTTTCTGTTGGGACGTATCCTCTTTTTGTAAGCTCATGAAAGAAAAATTCTGCAATTTCCTCAGTGTCTATAATGACTTCAATTTCTCTCATTCGCGTCGCCTCCTTTTTACAGAATGTATGAACCTCAATTGTTTTTCATGCGTGATGCCAAAATAAAACGTTTTTCATATGGGTGAGACTAAAAGAATGGTGGTGGTGGAAAAACGGGGAAATGGTGAATAATCCATTCAGACGTGTTTTTTTTCATCGTTTTTGTGGATTTCCTGAAGCTTTTTTACGATTACCTCCATGACCTGGGCGTATTCCCGGTCCCCAAAAAGCTGATGTAAAATCCTGTAATCATTATAGATGTCCAATAGACTGTCAACTAGCTCCCTTTTTTGCCTTCTTTTTTCTAGCTCCTGGGCTTCTTCCGATTTCGTATTTTTACTCTCTGTCCTGGACTGGGCCGTTTTTTCTTGCTTGCCGATGATGGATAAAAACCCCAGCTTCTTAATAAAGGTGTCAGCATGCTCAGCATCCGCAAGTAAAGTGAGTTCCTCTTCCCCGGCTTCGAGCCATTCTCCGTCTTTTACCCTGGCAAGCTCGTAAATAATATCCTCCCATGCATCTTCTTTATAGCGCCAAATCTCTGTCCTGACCCCCACAACCCTAAAAAGGTCATTCCCATATCCCTTTACCTGGACGAGATCGCCAAAGAAAAATTTGTACTCTATATCAAGATGTTCCTGCTCCAACGGGGTGCCATCGTACTCCGAAAGCAATTGGAGCGAGGATTCAACGTAAAGCCCTTCACTATTGTTAATTTCATATGCATACTTGCTGCCCATCCACTTGATATCCGTCACCTTTCCGACTGTGCCGTACATCAGGATGACAACCGTATCACCCTTTGCGTACTTCGGTTTCTTCCTCTTCTCCATCTGATTCACCCCCTGACTCCTGATTGAAATGATTACAATAGTATATGCTTGTGGTGTTTAAGCGCACACGAGGCAAAAAAGAAAAACCTTTCCAAGTTTAGGAAAGGGTTTTAGCGTTGCTCAGTTTGTACATATTCCTGCCAGGCTTCATCGAAAACCGCCATTGATTTTAAATAATCCGCGTTCAATTCGAGGTAAAGGGTGATTTCTTCATAATCCTCCGAGTTTTTTGGGAATCCATGGTCCCGAAAAGCCGCATTCGCAAACTCGCTAATGTCATCCGGCGGCTTCGGATGCCTGTATTTCATTAAAAAGTGATAGAATGATTTCCTCATATGAATCCTCTCCTAGGTTTACGTCTACTTTTATTGCGATAATGGATTTTTGTGGAGCCTTGTTTGGTCGATTTCGATTTTAACTTCGCCATCAACAGCCTTCATACTAGCATAAGCACCAACTGGAATCGTCGCCAGTGGCTGAGTGTGGCCGAAGTTTACATTCGCGATCACCGGGATGCCCTTCAACTCCGCCTTTGAATGGATGATTGATTTCAATGCATCCTCCGTGACTTGGGAATCCTTCTGGAATCTTCCAATTAACACGCCTTTTATCCCGTCTGCACCGGGTTGATGAAGCAAGGATTGCAAGTTCCGTTCAAAAGTCAATGAATGGGATTCCAGATCATCTTCGATAAAAAGAATCGAATTTTTAAGTGAAGGCATGAATTCTGTTCCGTGCAGCAAGTTCATCGTACATAAGTTTCCACCAATTAATGTCCCTTCAGCCTGTCCTTCCTGGATAACAGTAAAGCCATTTTGCCTGATAAAATTCCTGTCTTCCTGGTCAAGATACCAAGCATCATCGCTCCAAACGCCAGATGGCTCGATTTCATATGGCGCGTCATTCGTCACCGCTTCCAGAAAGGAGCTGAGTGTATAGTCAAGTCCGTGCTTGATCCCGAAAGTGGAAAAATGCGGACCAGAATATGTAATTAGTCCGGTTTTCCGATAAATAGCCAGCGATAAGGCTGTGATGTCACTGTATCCGCAAAAGACTTTCGGGTTTCTTCTTATAAGATCCCAGTCAATATACTTCAGGAGCTGATTAGAATTATACCCGCCAATGACAGTCAGCATGCCTTTAACATTCGAGTCGGAAAACGCCTCATGTAAATCGTCAATCCTGTTGCCTATAGAAGAGCTGAAAAACTCATCATGGCCATGGACATTCTTCCCGAATGTCACGTTGAATCCAAGGCCCTCAAGCCTGCTAATAGCAAGTTTCACTTGGTCGCTTTTGATTAAATCCATGCTTCTTGATGGGGCGATCACCCTGATTTCGTCACCCGGCGAAAGTCCGTTTGGCAGCATATCCAATCCCTCCGCAGTCATTGTTAAAACAACATTATCATACCAAACCATCCCGAAGCGTGAATACCCAAAAAAATAGGTATTTCAACTGATTTTATTTCAAAAAGATTACGTTAAAATAACAATATGATGACATTGTTAGGAGTTTGAAAATGAAGAGTCGTTTATTTAAAGTGTTTGTGCCGGCTGTCCTTGGGTTTATCTGCTTATTTTTAGCGATAAGCGAGTTTACATCCGCCAAAGGAACAGAGGCGTCTGAACAAGGATTTTTTCACAAAATCAAAGCGGGAAAAGACTACAATTATCTTATCATTGGGGACAGCATTGGCAGAGGATCTGGTGCGGAATCAAAAAATGCCACCTGGTTCGCCCGGTTTGAAAAAGGAATAAAGGATGCCTATGATTTACGGGGCAGGCGCTTTTCACTTGTTCAGAGCGGCGCAACGGCTTTCGAAGGAATCATAAAGTATGCCACTGAAAAACCGGAACTGGGCGTAGATCTTGTCTTTCTCGTTTTCGGGGAAAATGACAGAAAGTATATGGATGCTGCGCAATTTTCTTTCTATTATGAAAAACTGATCCGACAGGTCAAGCTCGATTATCCGGCTGCAGACATTTTTACGTTTACAGAAAGCTGCCTGACGAATGCAGAATTTGCTAAAGTGATTGAAGACATTTCAGACCGGTACGGCGCGGCCCATATCGATATGAGAATTCCTTTTGCAAAATCCGGCCTTGATTCGGAAAAGCTGACGAAAGATGGGGTTCATCCGAATGGACAAGGCTACGCCCTATATGCTGAGGAAATATTGAAAAAAGTGGAGGAATTGGCTTCTGGGGATGAACCTGGAACGTTTCCTTTGCCTGCTCCAATGCATAAAACGCTTGGCCGGGAGTACGTCCCGATAGCAAAACCTTCGGCCATGGAAGGATTTACGAAAGACGGAAATGGCTACTTTGCGAATGAAAAAGAAAGTTTTCTTGAGTATGAATTCACCGGCACTATGGTTGGCTATACGCTCGACCGGATGCCGAACGGTGGAATGGTCGATGTGTTCATTGATGGAAAACACGCAGCAATTCTTACAACCTGGTGGCCTTTTAAAAGGGAGCGGTCGATTTATATCGCTTCAACATTGAGTGTAGGTTCGCATAAAATCCGTTTCGTTCATACCGGGGAATCGTCTCATCCTGACGGAAGCGGAACTTCGCCTTCTGTTTTCATAAAAGGGATCATCGTCGAAAAGCCTGATTAATCGTTTCAAAAACAAGCTCCTAAGGCTATAATAGAGAAAAATGTTTTTGGAGATGAAGAATGAAGTCACTGCTGAGAAATTTCATTAACGGGATTATCACGATTGTCCCAATCATTATCGTCATTTATGTTATTTATAAAACGTTTGTCTTTTTGGACAGTCTCCTTGGCAATGTCCTAAAACCTTTTATGAAGAATGATTATATTCCAGGGATCGGCCTGCTGCTGACAATTGTCCTGATTACGTTCCTCGGTTTTCTATCAACAAAATACCTTACAGGGAAACTGATTACATTGATTGACCGGCTTCTCGAGCGGATCCCGGTTGTCAAAACCGTCTATTCGGTCATAAAGGATACTGTCCAGTCGTTCCTGGGCGAGAAAAAGTCGTTTTCAAAAGTGGCCCTCGTTACAATCCCGGGGACAGAGATGAAAAGCCTCGGATTTATCACTTCGGATGACATTGAAAGTTTTTACAGCCCTTTAAAGGATAGTGTCGCCGTTTATGTTCCGCAAACCTTCCAGGTTGCTGGCTTCACCTTTCTCATTCCGAAAGACCAGGTAGAAATCATTGACGTAAAGCCGGAAGAAGCGATGAAATTCATCCTGTCCGGCGGAATGGCGAATAAAGGGAAGCAGAGTTTACATTCAAAATAAAAACCGCCAAAATGGCGGCTTTTATTTTGCAGTTACTTTCAAAAATGGCGTTGTGCCTCTTTCGACATTGCCGGAAGCAAGCGGTTCAACGTCCATTGCGTCACTGTTCGTGATAATGAGCGGTGTAACCGTGCTTTTCGCTTTTTCAGTGACCAACGCCATATCAAATGTTACAAGTTTATCCCCTTTCCTGACCTTGTCCCCTTCCATCACATGCGTAGTAAAACCTTCGCCCTTCATCCCGACTGTTTCAATGCCAATATGAATAAGGATTTCCGCTCCGTTTTCCGCTTTGATTCCGATTGCATGTTTCGTCGGGAAGACTTGAATGATATCGCCATCCACCGGAGAAACAACGACTCCTTCAGAAGGCTCAATCGCAAGGCCGTCCCCCATCATTTTCTGGGCAAAAACTGGATCATCTACATTTTCTAGCTGTGTCGCAAAACCTGTCATTGGAGCAACGAGCTCAACCTCTTTTACTTCCTCTTTCTTACCGCCGAAGAGATTTTTAAAAATACCCAATTCGATCATCCTTTCCGCTAATACTGAACATGTGCCTACTAATCATGTTCCTCATTCCTATTCCCTATAACCCATCGGTTATAACTAATGAAATTATACTGAACTCTCATTGGTTTTCAAAACAAGTTGTCTTATCCTTGCCAGAATAGGAAGAAATATTGAATTTTTGCAACTAGGCTCTCCAGCAGCCAGAATAACCTGTTAATGCAAAAAAGAGCCTGAAAACAGGCTCCTTTCATCACTTTTTAACATTTCTCATCTGTTTGTGGATTGCTTTCCAATGCTTTTTCTCTTCCAATTGGGCGCGCTTATCGGCTTTTCGTTCAATATAGGCAAGCTCCCGCTGAAGCTTGTTATAGCTTGCCAGCCTGTCTTCAGGCAAATCTCCACGCAAAATCGCTGCCTGGACCGCACAGCCCGGCTCATCTGTGTGCCTGCAATCCCTGAACTTGCACAGTTCCGCCAGTTCTTCAATATCTCCGAACGCACCGGACAGCCCATCCTGGCTATCCCAAAGCTGCAGCTCACGCATTCCTGGAGTGTCAATTAACACTGCCCCGTTTGGCAAAAGAATCAGTTCGCGGTGTGTTGTTGTATGGCGACCCTTGTCATCATCTTCCCTTATTTCCTTCACTGCCTGCCTCTTCTCACCGAGAAGCGAATTCGTCAGCGTCGACTTCCCTACGCCGGACGAACCTAGAAGGGCAACGGTTTTCCCTGGTTTCAAAAATGGTGCCAGACGGTCAAGGCCTTCATTCATTTCCGCACTGACTGGTATAATTGGCACGCCAATTGCAACTGCCTCAACTTCGGCCACTTTGGCGCCAACATCTTCACAAAGATCCGCTTTACTTAAAATAACAACCGGATTCGCGCCGCTTTCCCACGCAAGCAATAAATAGCGCTCAATCCGGCGCAAATTCAAGTCATCATTCAGGCTGTTCACGAGGAAAACAGTGTCAATATTGGCGGCGACAATTTGTTCTTCCGCGGTCTGCCCCGCAGCCTTCCTAGAGAACTTACTGAACCTCGGTAAAATCCCATGAATCGTGCCTTTTCCTTCTTCAATTCTCGAAGAAAGAATGACCCAATCACCGACAGCAGGGAAGTCTTCCCTGCCGCCTGCGGAAAATGCAAGCTTCCCCGATACTTCACAAAGCAGCTCCCCTTCTTCCGTCCACACCCGGTACAAATGTTTATGCTCAAGCGCCACTCTTCCGAGGACAACATCCTTCCCCGGAAACGCCGCCAGTTCCGCTCTCATTTCTTCTTTCAGACCAATCATGTTTAAATTCAAGTCGTTTCCTCCCCAAAAATAAAATAAACCACGGGCGTGCACACCCGCGGTTCATCCTTTTGGAAATGGACAGACTGGTTCCTGTTTCCTAAATGGCCGAACGGGTGGTGCAAGAGACAGCAACATTACCGACAATGATCATTTTTCTCATTACACTTCACCCGCCTTTTCTTATCGTTAGCTTTAGTATATTCATTCCAGATGAAAAAGTAAACGGAATTTTTCTATTATTTTTGCATAACAGAAAGAGTAAGTCATACATATACAACAAAACAGCCAGAAGGAGGGCTTGTATGGCAACGCAACCGACAGCTATGAATTTATTTTACGACGAAGGTCCGTTACCTAGGGGAACTGGCCGAGTGTTTCACTGCAACCCCAATCTTGGCAAAATTGATGTCTTTATAAATGGGCTGTTAATCATTAAAGATCTTTCCTTTAAACAAGTCAGCAGCCTGGCAGCCTTTCCGCCCGGAAGATGCCAAATTGACGTTTACGTGAACAGAAAGCTACTCGTGTCAAACGTTTTCACGATTCAGGAAGAGGAGAAAATCTTTGCAGTGATCACCGGGGATGAAACTGGAGTTGATATCGCTAAATTCAGTGCCGACCATCTTGTACCACCAGGTGAGTCCGCGGCTTGTTTTTTGCATTTGGCATCACGCCTTGGCAAGGTTGATTGGTCTGTCCATAAGGGGGATGTTGTTTTTCCGTCCGCAGCCTATCTATCAGCTACTCCCTGGCTTCCCCTTTCACCCGTCAGCTTTCACCTCGAGGCAAGGAAAGCCGGAACGAAAATGATCCTCCTTCCGATGCCAAACTGCTCTTTTGAAGCGAACGAGGCCTATTTAATTTGCATCATTCACAATGGAAACCAATTGGAAAAACTCCCAATCAAACTAAAATGAGTGCCCTCTGACAGGGGCACTCATTTTATTTCACCGGTACGAGCAAAGTAAACGAAATATCATCCTTTTCCAAATCAAAGGCATTGGCTTTTAGTTTCGCATCACTTTTCAGTTTTAATTTTTGCATATGAATATAGATTTGCCGTTCGTTTGGGAGAATTTCTACTCCCCTGGGAATCTCATAGCTCTTCCGGATGAAATCCAGCACATACGGTACCGGAAGATGCAGTTGGCCGACTGAAATAGACTTTTGCCTCAACAATAGGTCGCCGTTTTTCTGCGCTTCTGGAACGAACGTCAATTTCATGTTTAGTTGCTGGCTGAAGAACGGGACAGTCCCATAAAGCTCTACCTCATCCTTGACTTCGACCCGGTAGTTGACCGGTGTTTCGGACACTTCCTTCTCCAAATAATAATTGACCAGTTTATTGACATCCTCTTTATTCGTTCGGATGTTAAACTCAACCCGGTCGCCTTCCTTTATGCCGACCCGCTCCTGCTTAGAGCCCTCAGGAGGGATGGCCACAAGAATCATGAGTGTCACAATGGCTGCCACCACGATCCCCAATAAAATAAAAAATGCTGTTTTCCAACGATTATTCATTCACGACTCTCCTCATCACCCGCCGCACCAGAATTCCCGGCAATTGCCGGCAAGGCCTCTTCTTCAAGCGTTTCAAAAACTCGTTCTGCAATTAACTGATACCCTTTATCATTCGGATGAAACTGGTCGTCAAAGAGCAGATTCACCTGCAAATCAGTAAAAATATCATCGATTCCCACGAAAAAAGCATTCGGGTATGAGGCGATGACATTTTTCCCTGCTTCATTCCAATCGGAAACAATTTGGTCAAGCTCCTCAACTTCGGGGAACCACTGTAAAAATGGATTATAAGTGCCAATTAGGACTAAGGCGGCCCCCGGATTTTCTTTCCTAATTAAATCCATAATTTTTTCAAGTCTGGCAATATAGGAATCTTTTTCTTTGGCAAAACTATCATACTGCATATTAAGAATATTCCTTCTTGCGACCTTCATGATGTCATTACCGCCGATTGTGATGATGACCATATCTGAATCCTTTATTGCCGAAGCTACTTCCTGCTTCCGCAGCCGTTTCAGTAACTGGTCGCTTCTCGTGCCTTTTACCCCATAGTTTTGGACGACAGCATTTTCAATGCCTTTTTCCTGTTCGAGTTTCGCTTCTAAGTATGGCAAATAGCCCCCGGAATCCGTACTGTCACCAATTCCTTCTGTCAGGGAGTCGCCCACTGCCGTCACAGTGAGATCACGCGGAATGAAGTCTTCGGGGATAACCTTCTCAACTTCCACCTTCGTCTCTCTGACCGGCTGACTCACAGGTTTCTTTGGCTGACAAGAAGCAAGCAGCATAGTGGCCATGATGACCCAGGTTATCTTTTTCCACATCCGTTTCACTCCCTTTCTATACAATTATAATATAGTTTAATAGCATCCGTCGTGAATGATACCATATAAAAAAGCCCTTTAAAAGGGCTTACTGAAGTGTTTTTATATCTTTAATAATGTCATCGTACGGAACATTGCTTACCCCTGAATAGAATGTCTTGATTTTCCCATCTTTGCCTACAAGGAAGAAGCTCGTCCCGTGAATCACCTGGTCGCCTTCTTTTGGCATGACGACAGGCGTTTTAAAATACTTTACCGCGAATTCTTCGATTTCTTCCTGTTCAAAGCCGGTCAGGAAATTCCAGTTTTTCAAGTCAGCATCGAATTTCTCGGCATATTCCTTGAGGGCTTCAGGCGTATCAGTCTCTGGGTCGACACTGAAGGAAACGAATTCGATGTTTTTAATCCCTTCTTCAGCCGCCATTTCCTGAATTTCAGCCATATTTGCTGTCATCGGAGGGCAAACTGTATCACAATTTGTAAAGATGAAATCAGCCATCCAGACTTTGCCTTCCAAATCCTTTAAGCCAAAAGCTTTTTTGTCCTGGTTCGTATAGTTAAAATCCTCGACAGGCCAGTTTTTCGCACCCTTTATATCCTTGTCGCCACAGGCCGACAGAACCAGTACTGCTGTAGCCATGGCCAAAAATAACGTTCTAATTTTCAATGAATTCACCGTCTCTTTATAACATATAATCGTGAATAGTTTAACAAACAAGCGGTCAAGAAGAAAGAGTTTTGCTTGCTTCTAAAAAGCAAGTTGATCTCTAGTCAAAATAATACATAAGAGCAATCGCACCTGGCCCTGTATGTGTGCTGATAATTGAGGTTGTATAATCCGTTTCAATTCCTTCATAGCCTGTCAGATCATAAATGCTCTCTTTCACTTTTTCGGCGAGTTCAATCGCTCCGGCGTGGGCAATGCCAACACCCTTGACGGTTTTTCCTTTCACGTCCTCGGCGAATTGTTTTGCAAGGAATTTAACGACCTGGGTATGGCTCCGCACCTTCGTGACAGGATTATACTCGGCTCCTTCAAGGGAAGCGATTGGCTTGATGTTCAATAAAGAACCAAGGAACGCCCTGCCTTTCCCAATCCGTCCTCCTTTTACCAAGTTCTCGAGCGTATCAACCATAATATACAATTTTGTATTTTCACTTATTTCCTCAAGCCGGGCAAGGATCTCATCCATCGATTTTCCTTCCCTTGCCATGTTGGCGGCTTCTTTCACCTGAAAGCCAAGTGCCTTCGAAATGAATTTCGAGTCCACGACCGTTACCTTCGTTTTTGTCATTTGAGCAGCGCTCTCGGCTGAACGGACGGTGCCGCTCATTTTACCGGTCATATGGATGGAAAGGACTTCGTACCCTTCTTCCCCAAGCCTGTCATACACCTCAAGAAAAGCACCCGCGGATGGCTGGGAGCTTTTCGGCAGCTCTGCCGCATGCTTCATTTTTTCCAAAAACTGCACCGGACTGATATCGACCCCATCGGTATAATTTTGCCCGCCGACAGTGATCGTCAAAGGGACGATTTCAATCCCATATTGGTCAATCATTTCTTTCGGCATGTCCAAAGTTGAATCAGTCACAATTTTAATTTTCCCCAAAATAATCACTTCCCTGCTAATCACTTGCTTTCTATTATACAGATTCGCCGCGGTGGATGATATAAAAAGAGTACCGGTTTCCCGGTACCCACATCATTAAGCATTGTTTTTTAGTTCTGT
This sequence comes from Neobacillus notoginsengisoli, assembly GCF_003515685.1. Lineage (GTDB taxonomy): Bacteria > Bacillota > Bacilli > Bacillales > Cytobacillaceae > Bacillus_D > Bacillus_D notoginsengisoli. The sequence goes on from NZ_QWEG01000003.1 coordinate 363,763, forward strand.
CGTATGAAAAATCTGTTCATAGTCAGGCCATCTCAAGGCTCTCTTCAAATAATCCCGAAAGGAATAGCAGTTTTTCGGCTGCTTTTCCCCATAAATTGATGTAACGAATGCTTGCAAACGGAATCGAATCAGGAAACTATAAGGGTTTCCTTCCTCCAATACAGGAATCTCAACAACTTTAACCTTCTGTCCAACAGCATTTTTGAACTCCAGGCTTTTCACTAACAAAATATCAATCCTCTTTTTCACCCGTTTGACTATATTATACCTTATGTACCGCCCGAAATGTCTCTGATTATGATCAGATTTCTAAAATATTTCCATTTCATTCAAAATGGCATGCATACTCTTGCCGGTGGTCTATTTCAATTGGCTGCTCACCAAATTTGACAGCCATCAACTCCACATGCTTTGGCCTTGATTCAGGAGCCTGCAATTTCACACTGGAAATATCCTCCCCGCACACAGAGCAAAGCCATGTGCCTGTGTCACAGCTGCTGAATGACGGTTTTCGGCACTCAGTACACACTTTCATAAACATTCCAAAAAATCCCCCTTTTATCACTTTATCTAATCAAATTAACTATATGTATAATTAAATAAAAACAGACCCCGATATTCTATTACCACATCAGGGCCTGGTTAAACTCTTTTTATAAAACTTCTTTTTTTAATCACCATTCTTAATCCAATCCCAGCAATAACCAAGATTCCTCCAATCGCGATTAAGTTAAACATCTCTGTGGCTGTATTGGATAGAGGTGATAAACCAGGATTTTCAGGCTTTATCGGATTTCCAGGTCCTCCAGGTACTTCACCAGGTGGTATTTCATCTGTTTCAGCACTTTCGGCATAAAACGTAAATTCAACCTCACATTCTAATCCCTAAACTCATTTCCCAACTCCTCGGGAAGTTTTACCGTGAAGAAGAGTTCTTCTGATTTTCCTTTTTTCAAAAATCGTTCTTCGAGATTATTAAAATCTTTTAATTTACCTTCAAATAGCACTTCTTTATGATCCGATACTTTTAACCAAAGCTTGTGATAAAACTTTTTTGACCCCTTTTTCAACTTACTTGAGGTAATATAAGTATAGTCCTCTTCACCGTTATTCTTAATTAAAAGAGTCCTATTAGCCCAGTCTCCAGGTACCAAATTTGTTAATTGAAACAAAAAGGCATCAGGAGATGTGGTTAAATCAACTTTTAACTTTTCGGCGGCTATTCCGGTTTTTGGAAAGATTACAAAAATGGTTAACCCCCTTACGTTGATCAAAAGCCTCTCTGCTTTTCCATTTCCTAACCAAGACCTTCAGCTGGCTACAATTCCGTATTCCCAACTCCTCGCCAATACTTTATAACTTTTTGAACCGTTCACATATTTCATCACGGCATTGAGCTTGAATTCTTCTGAGTAGCTCTTAAATGTCTGTCCTTTTTTGGCCATAGAAAATCCCCTCCAAGTCACATTCTTTCCTCCATGGTATACGGAGTTTTATTTGAATGTCTACTTATAGGGGACAATATCAGTGCAACGTGGTAAATTTATTTAACAGATTTTCGGAAACATTTGTCCCGTTCAACCGGTTCAGAATCCGTTTAAAGCCAAAAGGCGTTTCCAGAAGCAGGTGCCCCCGTTCCCAGCCCGATGAATGATATCCTATAACCGTCGCATCCCCGACCATTCAGGAGACAACCACGATGTCATAAAACAAAAAGCCGCTCCCAAAACAGCCGCGGTTAACGACTTTTCAGGAACAGCTTTAAACATCATTCAGCGGCAATTTCCGTTTCATCATCAGCAAGTTTTTTCATCCGTTTTTTATAGACAAATTTTGATAAATTCACTGAAATTTCATACAGGAGCAGCAGCGGAATGCTGACCAGGAAATCAGAAACAGGATCTGGAGGCGTGATGATAACTGCAATGATAATTAATATAAAGTAAGCATATTTGCGTATTTTCGTCAGAACGTAAGGATTTAATATGCCAAGCGAAGTAAGGAACATAACCACCGGCGGAAGTTCGAACAGGACACCGAAAGGAAGCGTCATATTTAGAATGAACCGGAAATACTTTTCAGCCGTAAAATTGGTGACAAGCATGTCTCCGCCCAGATTGACAAGGAACTTCATGACATTCGGAAAAATAACAAAATAGCCAAAGGCCATTCCCAAAATAAACAAAATGAATAAGGCCGGGATATACGAAAGCGAAATCCTTCTTTCAATCGGCTTCAGCGCTGGTTTTACGAAGAGCCAGATCTGGATAGCCAATATAGGAATCGTTCCTGCTATGGCAATCAGGGATGCCAGTGTAAAATAAACCCAGACGATATCACTTGGCCCAAGGACAATTAATTTCACATCGAGATCACGTACAAACCAGTGGTAGATGTCCTCAACATAATAAAAACCTGCGATAAAAAAGGCGACAAATGCCACTGCAGAGATGATGATTCTTTTGCGAAGTTCATCAAGATGGTCAACTACATTTAATTCTTTATCTTCCATAATGTTCTCCCTGCCAATGCGTTGTAGATTGCTGCAGCCCGGATTTTTTTTACGCGGGCAGCATACGGATATGTGTATAAGAAAAGGGGCCCTACCCAAGCTTCGCTTTCAAGCTGCAAGGCCGTGAACCCCCGGTTAAAACGAATTAAACTTTAAGAAAAAAGGTGCAAGACCGGAATCTTACACCTTATTTTGTTGCTTTTTTCTTTTCTTCTTCAAAATCTTCCATAACATCGCTTGTCAATTCACGAGTCGATTTCTTGAATTCACGAAGTGTCTGGCCGAAAGCGCGGCCGATTTCTGGAAGCTTTTTAGGTCCAAAAATGATGAGGGCAAGAACTAGTATCAAAATTAAGCCGGGAACGCCAATATTATTTAGCATACGTTAACATCCCTTTCTATAAGTGAATCTACTATGATTATAGTACTTTATAAACACCTTGGGTCAAAAACAAGCGAAAATACATATAACTTTCACAAATAAGCCTAGGAATGGAAACCTCTTCCCTGCATGTCCAATTTAACAATTACAGGGGTGTTAGTCAATGTTTAAAAGGTTTTTACCAACGTTCACAATATTTTGAAATTTCTATACTTTTTTTGTTGATTTCATTTGTCAGAATAACATATACTAAGAAAAAGCACCCTGAGCAAGCAAAAAAATCAATTATAGAAGGGAGTGGACAGCTTGGAATTTTCACTCGATAACTTTGAGTGTGTCCTGCCGGTGGAAATCACAATCGATGACGATAACGGCCGTTATATGGTCCGGAAAAGCGATACAAGCGGAGTCTTTTTTAACAGCCCTTCTGAACTAATTTCCTGGATCAAGGCCCATCTGAAGGAAGAAGAGTTTCTCAAGCCGGATGCTTTCCGGCAAATGCTTGGCAAGCTAGACGAGTATGAACAAAGCAATCAATGAATAACCGCAAAAACATCAGCCCTTTGCTGATGTTTTTGCATGTTAATGGCTATTTACGCTCATAGATCCGAAATTCGTACCCATAAGGATTTTTCTCATTCCGTATCCCTTTTTCTGAACAAAGCAATTCCCACTCACTCAGATCAAATTCAGGAAAAAACGTATCCCCCTCAAATTCTTCGTTAATATAGGTTATGTAGAGCTTGTCCGCAAACGGGAACATCTCACGGAAAATTTCCGCCCCGCCAATCACGAAAACTTCCTCGTCTTTCTTTTTGCAAAAATCAACGAAATCCTCAGTTGAATAAAACACTGTACAGCCTTCACATGTATAATCCTTGTTCCGGGTAATGATAATATTCTCCCTGCCCGGCAGGATGCGGCCAATCGAGTCGTGGGTTTTCCTGCCCATTGCGATCGGATGTCCCATTGTCGATGTTTTGAAAAATTTAAGGTCTTCGGGAAGATGCCACGGCAGCTGGTTTTCCTTGCCGATGACCCTGTTTTTATCCATCGCCCAAATGAACGAAATCATACACTCACACCTCCTTTCATATACTGATGCCTCTTTGTTAAGTTCCTATGCTGTTTCTTATACCGCCACTGGCGCCTTGATAGCCGGATGAGGATTATATCCTTCCAACTTGATATCCTCCACATCAAAATCGAAAACGGAAGGCTTGTCAGGATTCAAATGCAAGGTTGGAAACGGTCTAGGTTCCCTTCCCATTTGGGTATTTACCTGCTCCACATGGTTGGAATAAATATGTGCATCTCCGATAGTATGAACGAACTCCCCGACATCAAGTCCGCATTCTTGTGCGATAATATGGGTTAATAGAGCATACGATGCCACATTGAACGGGACTCCTAAAAAGTGGTCACCGCTCCGTTGGTAAAGCTGACAGCTTAGTTTGCCTTCCGCCACATAAAATTGGAAGAGGGTGTGGCATGGCGGCAAGGCCATCGATGGGATATCTTCCGGGTTCCAGGCCGACACGATCAATCTCCTAGAGTCTGGATTCGTTTTAATCATTTGAATGACATCCTTGATTTGGTCGATGGTCTCCCCAGTGGAAGTCTTCCATGCCCGCCATTGTTTCCCGTACACGTCGCCAAGTTCCCCGTACTTGGCGGCAAACTCATCATCCTCGAGGATGCGTTTCTTGAATTTGTCCATTTCTTCCACGTACAACTTGTTAAAGTCCTCGTCTTGCTGTGAACGGATTCCGAAATCTGTCATATCGGGACCTTTGTATTCTGGGTTCTCCACCCACCGTTTGAACGCCCACTCGTTCCAAATATTGTTGTTGTGCCGGAGAAGGTACCGGATGTTGGTGTCTCCCTTTAAAAACCATAGCAATTCAGACACAATGAGCCTGAAAGGAATTCGTTTTGTGGTGAGCAACGGAAAACCCTTCTGAAGATCAAAACGCATCTGCTGCCCGAAGATGGAATATGTACCCGTACCTGTGCGGTCCTCTTTTTTGGCTCCAGTTTCTAATATTTTTTTGCATAAATCCAGATATTGATTCTCCTCATGCTGCAAATCCATCTCTCCCTTTTCCTTAATAAAAACTACTCAACCTTGATAGTATATGAACCCATGTATGGAAGCATCATTTTTGCATTGTTCTTAGCATCAGCGAGTTACACCATTTATGATCCCTGTAACCTAATCTAACATTATTGGCGAAATTTTGCATATGGACTATTTAAGAGTGGGCATTTCTTAGATGAGGAAATGAATATCGTATCAAATAAAGGACGCTGGAAGAATAAATTAGTCCAGGTCCTTAATCATTTCGTATGTTAAAGGTGCTTTTTCTTTAAGAAGCGCGTTCGTTTCACCGTCTAAATAATAAAGTGCAAATGCTTCTGCAAAATATTCCTCGGGATAGAGAAGAAAATAATCCCTGCCTGGAAAAAGGCTGTCACGTTCCTGTTCCCATACCTTTTTAAATGATTCCTTTTGTGTGAGATGCCCGTAAACTTTATTGTCAATTGAGTGGGCCAGCTCGTGAAGTTCGAGATTGACTGATCCATGGCCTTTTCCTATTTCACTAGCGCCGATTTTCACAAGGACAACGTTCGAGCCGCCTATACCGGGAACATCGTCCCAAGTTGCTCCACCCTTATAGCCGCGCGGAGTAACGCCCTTTAGGTGCTTTACACTTGGGTTGTCTGTCAGCTTCCCTTCAAAAAGCCGGACGGAAATTCCAGCTTTGTCAATTTTGCTAAGCAGGGGTGCGGGCAGCGTTGCCAGCCTGTTGACAATCTGGGATGCTTCAGCAATATGGAACGGCTCTTCCGGCAAAAAGATGATTTTCTCTAAACTTGATATGTTTACAGATTGATTATATGCATAGTGCATGAATGCCTGTTTATCTTTGTAATCGTTCAATGCAACCCCACCAGGAGCCGCTTTGGAAGTGGTGAGAAAGGTAAGAAGCAAAATGATGGGACCCAGAATATATATTAATTTTTTCAATTCTCTTTTCCCCTGTAAATATATTGTTAGTCTAACAGAATTATAGCATGGCAATGGTGTGGGAGCTTGAGGATATTTTTGGTAAACCCTTCAATCTCAATGTTTGCATGAACGAACCGATATTCCTAAGATTCCAAAAAGAGGGTTTACATAATAATTTTACAGTGAATTAAAAAACCCGGCATTTGCCGGGTTGGAAAGTCCTATTTAGGCCATCCACTTCGGAGGCGTATTTTTATCCCAATAAATGCTGCCGAGGTCATGATGATCGACAAAGTTATCGTGGAAGGTATGATAATGGAAGTTAAACCAATAGCCTGATTGCGGCGGGTTATCGCGTCTCACGTGGAAACGGATGATATGGTCTCCGGTCCGGCTATGTTTAACATTGAAGATTTTTTCGGAATGTCCTCCTCCTGGCTGTTCAGAAATGGCAAGCGCAGCAAGGTCTTCATCAGGAAACAGGATCGCTGTTTCGGCAATCGCCTTTTCAATATTAGGAAGAATGATTTCTTTAAACTCATTTTCGATGACTGGCCTGATTTTCGTTCCGAACTTTTCATAGGAACGCGCTTCTGCAAGCTTGACCATATTTTCAATCATCGTGTCCCTGTCAGCCGGGCTTTGTCTTTCAAAGTTAGCACTATGAACAGCATCACTATTTACCGATTCACGTTCCGAGGAGTCGTTGTCAGATTTTATTCGATCCAGGAAACCCGGCTGGTGAGGCGTGACCAATCCAAAGGTCAGTAAAGAAACCATGACAACAAACGATTTCCTCAGCCACTTTTTCATATCCCCAGCCCCTTTTCAAAATAATTTTTATCTTTTTTCTATTATACTCCTTTTTGGGCTAGAGTGGGTAATATTGTTTTAAAGTTTTTTATAGTGGATAATAGATAGTAATAGATAGTATAGTGTAGAAAATAGATGACAGGGGTGTGGATGATGAGTTGGGTAATTGCTGCGGGTTGCCTAATAATGTTGGGCTACTTTATTTATTTGGCAATATGGGATTAAGAATTAGGAAAGCCGGCCTGGGAGCCGGCTTTTAGTTTTTTTCAATATAGCCAAAATGGAATTTAGCTGTTTTTCTGATCGTCCGCTTAAAATCATACAAATCGAATCGCCGACTTTTATAATGGTCTTTAAGAACAACCCTTTTTCTCGCCACTCTGTATGCCTCGGCGAACTCCTCGGCGCCAATACCGCCATGTAGTGCGAACTGCCTAAGCCCCTTGATCCCTTCTGACTCTTCAATGCTTTCTTCAAACATCGGATCGAAATAGACACAATCCCAAGAATTGTCCGGCTGGGTTTTCAAAAAGGCGACCGCCTCACGATGGATGACATTCACCCGCTGCATCGCTTCGTCCAAAGCGCTAAGTCCTGAATCCCATGTCTTCAGGCCATTTTTGACAATAAAAGAGACGTATTGATTCCCTTCAATTCCCGTGACATTCCCACTTTCACCTATCACGCAGCTCGCGACGATCGAATCGGATGCGAGCCCGAGGGTGCAATCAAGGAACGATTCGCCGTCCTTTAAATCAGCGGCTTCAATTAGCGGGTCAGTCCCTCCATCTAGGAGCCGCTTCACCCGGAACATCGCAGAAGACGGGTGGAAATAGAAAGGGTCACTTTCCCCGTACGCAAACAGATTGAACCGTTCATTCCCGGTGACGATACAGCTGCTTTGGGCCTCCGATTGCAATTGTTGGATTGACTTTTTCCTTCGCGGCACATAAGGAATGCCAAGTTGTGTTGAAACACTCTTTGCCGAGTCAATCATCTTTTCATTTACTCTGCCTGCAGTCGTTACAAACATAAACTCTTTCCCTTCGTGAACAAGATGCGCTAGCGCGGTCGTGACAGGCAACCTTAGCCACAAAAAAGGACGCCGAATGGCATCCTTTTAACAATTCGCTGCAAATGCAGATGACAGATTTTCCATGATGCCTTCCAGCGTGTTGCCTTCGATGTCATGCCTTGGAATGAAGTGGACAACTTTCCCGTCCTTTACAAGGGCGACTGATGGCGAGGAAGGCTCTATATCCCCAAAAAACTCGCGCATTTTCGCGGTAGCTTCCTTGTCTTGACCGGCAAAAACCGTTACCAAACGATCCGGTTTCTTGTCACTATTCAAAACAGACTGGGTGACCGCTGGACGGGCAAGGCCGGCCGCACAGCCGCAAACAGAATTGACAACTACAAGCGCAGTCCCTTTCGCTTCCTTCATAAATTCTTCAACTTCTTCTGACGTCTTAAGCTCCGTAAATCCTGCATTGGTCAGCTCATCCCTCATCGGCTGCACCATTTGCCTCATGTATTCTTCATATGCCATTGACATACATATCCCTCCAATTAAAAGTCTTGAATAAAAAGTATTTTAGGTCGGTAATTCAAGGCAAGATCTTAGGCTAGTGAGTTTTCACTAGTTAATCGACGGTTTTTTAATTCATAATACCTAGTTATTCTTTGGTATTTAACTAGTCTTTTTTGCAAAAATCAGCCAAATGACTAGTCAGTCTCTGAGGTTAACTAATTGCTTATAGTCATACCACTACACTAATTCACTACTCAAATTGAATGTATAGTGAGAATCTACTATCTAATGCCTATACGAGTAATCACCTAATATTACTAGCCCTCTTCCGCCCACTTAGCAAAACAAAGCTTTTCAAAAAATGGCCACAAAGTAAATTAGCCTTTTTTACTTTTGAAAAAGTCTAAACGATATTTTGCCAAAAACCCTACAACCCAGCTTTCCTGGCTTCGGTCATTTGTTTCCAAACAGATCCTTTTGCCTCTTCGCCGCCTTCGATCCGCGCGATGGCCATCTGCACTTGCATGGCAACCTCGAATTCCGGATCGTTCGCTGCTTCCTTCAAAGCAGGAAGGGCCGATTCATCCCCTACTTCGAAAAGGAACATCGCCGCGCGCCAGCGGACAAGTTTGTTCGGATCTTTCAGTGCTTCAGCCATTGCTGGGCCTGCCTCAGGGAAACCAAGGTCTGACATGCAGTCTCCGGCTGTCCTTCTGACCGTGACCGTTTTATCCTTCAATGCCTTATAAAGCACTGGCAGCACTGCCTTATCTTCAATCATGCCCAGATAGACAGTTGCGAGCCTCCTGATTGAAGCTTTTTCATCTAGGAGCGCTTTCTCAAGCAGTGGCAAATCTTCCAGCTCAGGGTCTGGCATTTGCTCAAGCTTTTGGTAGCGGATCCGCCAGTCGGGATTTTCCAGGTCTTCCAAGGTAACTTTATGACGCTCGCGCATCTGGCGTACCGGTGCGTTCACTCCGCCTGCCTCAGCGGCTTTGACGAGTTCATCCAGGCGGGACTGCGGATAGGCCGCCGTCAGCTCTTCGACCACTTCTTTCCCGATTTGGTCAAAGTCCCCGTATCGGATGCCGAAATCCTGCCATTTCCTAAGAAGGATATAGTTTTCACCTTCTAATTGGGCTTTCTCCCTGGCAGCAAGGAAGTTTTCCGGCATGCCAAAACGCCTTTCCTCATTCCCGTCCATTAATTTTACCTGGAGCGGGATTTCTTTAAACATTTGCACCTGCACTTGGATTTCGCCAAATCCGGTAACAGCTTCCATTCCGGTGTCCGGGCTTTCGGATTCTTCACCGAAGGCCTCTCTTACTTTTGCTAGCAGGTCCTTCCAGTCATACTTGGCATTTCGTTCAATCGCAATAAAGTCCGCGACATGGTAAACCCCTTTAATCCCCTCAATTTCAAGGATCTTTCGGATTACGGAAGGCGCGCCTTCCTGTTTATCCCTTTTATAATTATGGCTCTTGCCCATTGGCAGCTTCTGATCGAGATTAATTTTCATTGTATTCGGGCTCGGAGTCGGTTCAATAGACACAATTTTCACTATGCTCACCTCACTTTTACTGTATCATAATGCCCATGCCATTTCATACTCAATGGATTGGCTATTTTTGAGAAAATAAACGAGTTGAAATACATCCCGTTAGAATCGCCCGGATAGTCGTCAGCCCTCAGCCAGTTCGGAAAGATACGACCACCGCTCAATGAGCCTTTCAAGTTCTTCATTAAGCTCCGAATCTTCCTTCATCAAGTTGTGGGCAAGCTCGAAATTGCTGCCGGTAGTGGCCATTTCACCGGAGATTTCCTCCAGCCTGCTCTCAACCGAAGCAATTTTGTCATCGATTGTTTCCCAATCCTTCTGCTCCTGGTAGGACATTCTTTTCTTTTTCTCCCGGACCCGTGCCGGCTGGCTTTCTCCCGCAGGTTTTCCAGCCGGTGCGCTTTTTACTGCTTCCTGCTCCATATATTCAGAATAATTCCCGTAAAATGAGCCGGTTTTGCCGCCGCCATGCAAAATCAACAGCTGTTCGGCAACCTTATCAAGAAAATACCGGTCATGGGATACGGTGATGACCACACCAGGAAAGTCTTCAAGATAATCTTCAAGAACTGTCAGCGTTTGTGTATCGAGGTCATTTGTCGGCTCATCCAGCAAGAGGACATTCGGTGCTTCCATCAAAATTTTCAGGAGATACAGCCTTCGCCTTTCCCCTCCGGACAGCTTCCTGATCGGTGTTCCATGGGTAGCTGGCGGGAAGAGGAAGCGCTCAAGCATCTGTGAGACCGAAATTGTTTTCCCATCGGTGGTATCAATTACCTGGGCCGTTTCCTTGATGTATTCAATCATTCGCTGGTTTTCATCCATGTCTTCATTTTCCTGGGTATAGTAACCGATCTTCACTGTCTGGCCCATCTGATATTCTCCGCTGTCTAGCGGAATCTTTTTTGCCAATATGTTCAGCAAGGTTGTTTTACCCGTTCCGTTCCCACCGATAATCCCGATTCGGTCACCCGGTTTTACAAGCAGGTCGAACTTGTCGAGGATAACCGTTCCCCCAAATGTTTTGCTTGCTTCCTTCAGTTCAAAAACCTGTTTACCGAGCCGGCTTCCGCTTAAGGAAATATCGAGTCTTTCGGCTGATCTGGAACCGGATACGTTTTCCTCCAGCTTTTCAAAGCGGTCGATTCGCGCCTTTTGCTTCGTTGAACGGGCTTGTGCTCCCCGGCGGATCCATTCCAATTCACGTCTAAAAAGATTCTTCTGTTTATCAAGTGTCGCTGCCTCATTTTCTTCCCGGATTGCTTTCGCTTCAAGGAAATCGGCATAGTTCCCTTTGTACGTATAAAGGTTTCCGCCATCAAGCTCCATAATCCTGTTCGTTACCCGGTCGAGAAAATAGCGGTCATGGGTAACGAGCATGACAGAACCGTTATATCCCTTCAGGTAATCTTCAAGCCAATTAACTGATGCAAAATCAAGGTGGTTTGTTGGCTCATCGAGAATCAGCAAATCAGGGGCTTCAATCAGGACCCCGGCAAGGGCGACCCTCTTTTTTTGCCCTCCTGACAGCTCGCCAACCTTCCTGCTAAACCCTTCGATGCCAAGCCTGGACAAAATCGTTTTTGCATTCGTGCTCGCATCCCAGCCATTTACAGCATCCATTTCTTTTTGCAGCTGGAATAACTCTTCCTGAATCTGTTGGTTTTCGGGGTCGGCCTCAAGCCTTGCCAGGCAATTTTCATAGTTCCGCATTGTTTTTACAACAGGGGCATCACCATGGAATACTTGGTCAAGGACTGTCAGTTCAGGATCGATCTCGGGATTTTGATCAAGATACGCGATCACGTAATCCTTCGAAGCGCTGATTTCGCCCGAATCCGAATCATCAACTCCTGCGATGATTTTTAATAAAGAAGATTTCCCGGTTCCGTTAATGCCAATCAGGCCGATTTTTTCCTTTTCGCCAACTGTAAAAGATATGTGATTGAACAATTTTTTCTCGCCATATGTTTTCGAGAGGTTTTCAACTGTCAGCATTTTCATTTATCGCATTCCCACTCTCTATAAAACTGTTTGAGAAAGGCTTCCATAAAGCTCTGCCTTTCTTCGGCCATTCGCCTTGCTGTTTCTGTATTCATCAAGTCCTTCAATTTGAGGAGCTTTTCGTAAAAATGATTGATACTGGACGACTTACCACTCCTGTATTCCTCGAGTGTCATATGTTCGCGGACTGTCAGTTCTGGCGCGTAGATAGGCTGTCCTTTTTTTCCGCCAAAAGCAAAAGCCCTCGCGATTCCAATTGCGCCGATTGCGTCAAGCCGGTCGGCATCTTGGACAACTTTTGCCTCAAAGGAAGGAAGCTCCGTGCCTTGACCACCCTTGAAGGAAATGGAATAAACAATTTCGTTGATTTGTTGTTTAACCGCTCCTTCTAAACCAAGCGACGCGAGGAAAGAATCAAGCTTCTCACGGCCAGCTTCGGCCGAAGCATTCAATTTCTCATCAGGAATGTCATGCAATAAAGCAGCCATTTCGATTATGTATTTGTCGCCGGCATTTTCTTTTGCCGCGATTAAAAGAGCGTTATTCCTGACACGTTCGACGTGGTGCCAGTCATGCCCAGTCACATCTTCGCCCATTTGCTCTTTTACAAAACGTTCAATTTTGTTAATCATCCGATCCACTAACCGCACTCCCTTTCACCTAGCTATTTTACCATGAAGGGGCAAGGGGGTGTATTTTTCAAGCTGTAAATGGAAGACTTAGCGACCGAACAGCAGGTGGTAGGCTGTCCTTCGGGCTATAAAGGATAACTTATTAACCGAAGAGCAACGGACAGGCCCTCCTTCGGCTACTAAAGGCTGTCTTATTAACCGAAGAGCAACGGACAGACCCTCCTTCGGCTACTAAAGGCTGTCTTATTAATCGAAGAGCAGCTGCCAGACCCTCCTTCGGCTACTAAAGGAAGACTTATTAATCGAAGAGCAGCGAGCAGACTGTCCTGCGGGCTCTAAAGGCCAACTTAGTGGCCGAACAGCAATAAGCAGCATGTCCTTCGGGCTCTAAAGGCAGACTTAGTGGCTGAACAGCAGTAAGCAGCATGTCCTTCGGGCTCTAAAGGCAGACTTAGTGGCTGAACAGCAGCGAGCAGCCGGGCTTTCGGGCATTAAAAAAGTGCCGAATTGGCACTTTAGTCGATGTGATGATACCAGCTGATTCCAAGCGTGTTTTCACCGGCATGGACACCTATGGTCGCACCAAGCGGACAGCGGCGGAAGGTGAGACCCGGGAACTTTGGCTCCAATTCCTTTTGCCAGTCGAGCGCGGCATCTTCATGGAAGCCATATAGAAGGTAGACTTCTTTAAAGCCATGCTTTTCGTAAGCGGCTCTCATATACCCTTCAATCTTTTCCTTCGCTTTTTTCGTATTTCTCACTTTTTCTTTCGTCTCTAATCCGCCATTTACAATTGAAATGATTGGCGTGATGCTAAGCATGCTGCCGAGAAAAAATTGGACACCGCTCATACGGCCGCTCCTGTGAAGCTGTTCAAGGCTGCCAATAAGGACGTAGGTTTCATTTTCGTCACGCAGCTTTTCCAGCTCCCGAGTTATTTCCTCTACGTTTTTTCCTTCCTTTTCAAGAGCAATCCCTTTCTTTAACAAAGCCGATAAAGGGAATGCTAGTATTTTTGAGTCAATCGTTGTCACAGGTATGCTGACAAGCTGGGCTGCCTGCTGGCTGGACGAGACGGTCCCGCTTAATTTTGAGGACAAAAGAACAGTAATAATCTCATCGTAATTTTTCGCCAGCTTTTCAAATAGTTGTTGGAATGCTCCGACAGACGGCTGGGACGTTTTAGGCGGTGTTTTCAGTACCTTTAACTTTGCGTATAGCTCCTCAGCTGTAAGATCAATCCCATCGGCATATTCCACATCATCAAGGATGACGGAAATTGGAATTGTGTATAAATCTGGATGATTCCTCAGTTCCTCATCCAGATAAGCTGTGCTATCTGTCACCCAAGCTATTTTTTTCAAAAAAACTCCCCCTTTTTACAATAAAGCAGCAACATTTTTATGTATTAGTGTATTCCCATGATTATTATAATATTTATTTTCAGAAAAGTCACAGTATTCAGAGTAAAGTTTTTAGCTCTTTTGCCAACTCTTCGGGTTTCTCTTGAGGTGCGAACCTTTTTACTGGCTTTCCATCCCGGCCAATCAAGAATTTTGTGAAATTCCACTTAATACTTCTGCTTCCCAAAATCCCAGGTACTGCTTCAGTTAGATAAGCGAAAAGCGGATGTGCTTTTTCCCCATTGACATCGACTTTCGAAAATATCGGAAAGGATACTCCGTAGTTTAACGAGCAAAACGATTGGATTTCTTCCTCATCGCCCGGTTCCTGGCCGCCGAATTGATTGCATGGAAACCCAAGTATGGTGAAACCGCTGTCCTTGTAACGCTCATATAGTTCCTGTAAACCCGTATACTGAGGCGTAAAGCCGCATTTGCTCGCTGTATTGACAATTAAAACAACCTGTCCCTCGTACCGGGACATTGGGACTTCTTCACCTTTTATCGATTTCGCTTCGAATTGGTATATTGACATTTGAATCCTCCCCACTTGTTATCTACGTCCTTCCGCTAGCAAAGAATATAAGCCTCCAATGGCATCCACCATGTAGACCGGAATGTCTTTCAAATCCTCTAGCTGACTCTCTGTTACGAGCCTATTGAAATCAACAACAATTTCATTCATGACAGCCGGCTGCCCATCAAGCGGGTTCCTGTATACCGTCTGGAGAATCTTCCGTTCAGATCCCCACGCTGTTTCCATATAGGTCTGAATCTCACGATAAATCAGCGGGGAATCGTCATGGACCGCCCTGAAATACAAGATAAGCTCACAGCCGGCTTTTGGCCCAGCCTGATCTTTTTCCAAAAGCTCCGAAGCAAGGTTTTCGAGACCCGCTATCAGCCTAAATTCCGCCTCGATTCCAGGGAATTCGGGGACATAGAAAAAAAGTGAAAATTGCCTAGAAATGCTGGCAAGGTCCATTAAGTCCTTCCTGTCCATGACCATGATTTTTCCATCTGCATCAAGGTCATAGAATGTTCCTTCAATAATTACTTTCATATTATCAAATGCTGTAGGATCGAACAATTTGACACCTCATTTTTGCAAAAAATCCGTCAAAGAGCAGTTTTATTGTCGCAGAAGTTCTCGCTATGCGACTTGATTCATTCTGAAAGCAGTTTTCATGTCGCATAAGTGCTCGCTATGCGACTTGATTCCTTCTAAGAGCAGCTTTACTGTCGCATAAGTGCTCGCTATGCGACTCGATCCCTTCAAAGAACTGCTTTCATGTCGCATAAACGCTCGCTATGCGACTGGATTCCTTCTAAGAGCAGCTTTCCTGTCGCATAAGTGCTCGCTATGCGACTGAATTCCTTCTAAGAGCAGCTTTACTGTCGCATAAACGCTCGCTATGCGACTCGATCCCTTCAAAGAGCTGCTTTCATGTCGCATAAAAGCTCGCTATGCGACTGGATTCCTCCTAAGAGCAGCTATACTGTCGCATAAACGCTCGCTATGCGACTGAATTCCTTCTAAGAGCTGCATTCATGTCGCACAAACGCTCGCTATGCGACTGAATTCCTTCTAAGAGCAGCTTTACTGTCGCATAAACGCTCGCTATGCGACTCGATCCCTTCAAAGAGCTGCTTTCATGTCGCATAAACGCTCGCTATGCGACTGGATTCCTCCTAAGAGCAGCTATACTGTCGCATAAACGCTCGCTATGCGACTGAATTCCTTCTAAGAGCTGCATTCATGTCGCACAAACGCTCGCTATGCGACTGGATTCCTTCTAAGAGCAGCTTTCCTGTCGCAAAGTGTACGCTTTATACATAACAAAGAGGCCCTTATACAGGAGCCTCCCCGTTCATATATAGTATCATTCTTCCCTAGAATAAACCTACTGCGTGGCCGTTTTCATCGACATCCATGTTCATGGCTGCCGGTTTTTTCGGCAGGCCTGGCATTGTCATAACCTCACCAGTCAAAGCGACGAGGAAACCGGCGCCAATTGACGGCTTGAATTCACGGACGGTAATAATGAACCCAGTTGGTTTTCCAACGAGCGCCGGGTTATCAGACAATGAGTATTGTGTTTTTGCCATGCAGACAGGCAGGTTGGACCAGCCAAGCTTCTCAAAATCTTCAAGCTGTTTCTTGGCTTTTGTAGAAAATTCAACATCAACGCCGCCGTAAACCTTTTGGACAATCGTCCTGACCTTTTCATCGATGGAATCTGACAGATCATAAAGCGGCTGAAAATTGTTTTCGCCTTTTTCAATTGCTTCTAATACCTTATGGGCTAGCTCGATGCCGCCTTCTCCGCCTTTTTCCCAAACCTCAGTTAGCGCGGCCGGTACGTTTTCCTTCTCGCACCAATCCATTAGCGCCCTAACCTCTTCCTCCGAGTCAGTGACAAATCGGTTGATCGCGACTACCGGTGGCAGGCCGAATCTTTTGATTGTTTCGATATGCTTTTTCAGATTCGCAACACCAAGAGTAAGAGCAGCCACATTTTCTTTTCCAAGCTCATTCTTTGGCACTCCGCCATGCATTTTCAGCGCGCGGATTGTTGCAACGATTACAACAGCCTCCGGACGGATGCCGGCACTGCGTGATTTAATGTGCAAAAACTTTTCCGCACCAAGGTCTGCCCCGAATCCAGCTTCTGTGACCACATAGTCAGCCAGCCTTGTTGCCGTTGTTGTGGCGATGACAGAGTTACAGCCATGGGCAATATTTGCAAATGGGCCGCCGTGGACCATTGCTGGTGTATGTTCAATTGTCTGGACGATGTTAGGCCTAATGGCATCCTTCAAAATAAGCGCTAGCGCTCCTTCAACACCAAGGTCCCCCGCGGTGACAGGCTCTTTTTTATCATTATAGGCAACAACCATTCTGGAAAGTCTCTTTTTCAGGTCGGCCATATCTGTCGCTAGGCAAAGCACAGCCATAATTTCAGATGCTACAGTAATATCGAAACCGTCCTCACGCGGAACCCCCTGGATTGGTCCGCCGAGACCGATAATCACCTTTCTCAAAGCACGGTCATTCAAGTCAACCGCTCGCTTCCAGACAATTCGCCGCTGGTCAATCCGCAGTTCATTCCCTTGTTGAAGATGGTTGTCAATTAAAGCTGCAAGTGCATTGTTGGCGGTCGTAATGGCATGCAGGTCCCCTGTAAAATGGAGATTAATGTCTTCCATTGGCAGTACCTGAGCATAGCCACCTCCTGCCGCTCCCCCTTTGATTCCCATCGTCGGGCCAAGTGAAGGCTCGCGCATCGCGATCATTGCTTTTTTGCCAATCCGGTTAAAAGCATCGCCGAGTCCGACTGTTACAGTCGACTTTCCTTCCCCTGCCGGAGTCGGATTGATAGCGGTTACAAGAATGATTTTACCAGGTTGCTTTTCCTTCAGTCTGTTCAATGCCTCTGTCGAAAGTTTTGCCTTGTACTTTCCGTACAACTCAAGATCGTCTTCTGTCAGTCCGACATTTGCAGCAATTTCTGTAATTGGCTGCATTTTCGCTTCCTGTGCAATTTCAATGTCCGACTTGTGCTTGATTTTCTCCAAAAAAAATCCCCCACATTCACTGTTAGAATAATAGCAACTGCCACTCTATTGTAACAAATCTGTCGATAGAAAGGAGTGATTTTTATCCTTCTTGGAAAATTTTATTATTTTGGGCGAAAACCATCGAAATGGCTCTCACCCAAAATGTTACTTTTTTGCTGAATTTCTTCGCGGTTGATTGTCAAAATCCATTTTCCAGGAGTAATAGTCTTTCTCAGGATTTTTTTCATACCGAAGGATTGCGTTGAATTTGGTGCCTTTTTTGCTCGTCAGCCCCCTGACATTGGCAGACCCGTTTTTCAAAAGGCTTTTTACCATCGTTGGCGTCGGTTTCTTTTTCAGTGCAGCCAGGAATTTGTCGTTTTTCCAGATAACAAATTTACAGCCGCTTTTCCAATTGCTGCAGCCAAACCCTTTTTGGCCTTCAATTATGCTTCCTCCGCACGCCGGACATTTTCCGAGTACTTCAGCTGTCTTTCTTGTCCTGGATACCTCTTGAAGGATTTCTGATTTTGCAGCCTTTATCCTTTCGACTGAGGAAGACGTGAAACCAAAAATCATTGGCAAAAACTCTTCCTTTTGAACTTTTCTCTTTTCAATATCGTTCAGAGTCTTTTCAAGCCTGCCGGTGAATTCGAGATCAAAAAGCTCCGTTATTGGAAAGGTTTCAACTAAATTCCGGCCAAGGCTTGTACAATTCAGGTTTTTGTTTTGTGCTTCGATATAGCCGATATCCTTTAGTTTTTTAATTGTTTCCGCTCTGGTTGCCGGCGTGCCGATACTGTAGCCTGAAAGAATCGCCGCCATCATTTCCTCGCTGTCCTCTTTTTCCTGACCTTTTCCGCACGTCTCCATGACGCGTAGGAGCGTCTTTTCGGTATGATGCTTAGGAGGTTTTGTTACATGTGACGTGAGGTCCGTTTTGCAAAGTTCAACTTGTTCGTTTAGCTGGACATTTGGCAAAAGAGTATCCTTGGATTCAATCCTTTCAACCTTTTTCCATCCCTCGACTAGCTGGACTTTTCCTTTTGAAACGAATGCGCCCTTAAGACCCGAACTTGGAATAGAAGTGGTAATTCTTGTTTCTTCATATTCGGCCGCTGGCATAAACTGCATGATAAAGCGGTTCTTTATCGCATGATAGACGGTTGATTCATCGGGTGTCAGCGTTTTAGGGATGAGGTAAGTCGGGATAATGGCACTGTGGCTTTCGACTTTCGAGGAATCAAATACTCGCTTTGATATTGAGAATTTGATTTCGTTTTTATATGGCAGATTCTCAGACAGAAGTTCAAGGACTTTCGCAGCCTTTCCGGCAAGCGATTCTTCTAGTACTGAGCTTGCAGTTCTTGGATACGTTATAAATTTTTTTTCATATAAAGACTGAGCCGTTTTCAAAACTTTATCGGAAGTCCAGCCTTTGTATTTACTTGTGATATAGCCTTGAAGATTGGAAAGATTGAATAAAAATGGGGGCTGTTCCCGTTTTTTCTCGGTCTTTTTATCTGTAACCAGCCCATTATGGCCTTGAATCGCCGCCTGGACCTCTTCAAGATCATTCTTTTCTTTGAAGTTTTCCTGTTCATTCGCCTGGTATGCGCCTTCATATCCCTCATTGCTTTCAGTTCTAAACAATGCTGTCAGCTTAAAATAATTTTCAGGAACAAAGTTTTCAATTTCTTTGTCTCTGTCATAAATGATTTTCAAAGTTGGCAGCAGCACCCGGCCGATATTGAGCGCTTTTCCTGAACCTTTTTGGTACTTTAAGGTTGCGGCGGAGGTCAGATTGATGCCAATCGTCCAATCGGCCCATTGCCGGCT
Source organism: Neobacillus notoginsengisoli (assembly GCF_003515685.1). Taxonomy (GTDB): domain Bacteria; phylum Bacillota; class Bacilli; order Bacillales; family Cytobacillaceae; genus Bacillus_D; species Bacillus_D notoginsengisoli. The sequence continues at coordinate 383,011 of NZ_QWEG01000003.1, forward strand.
CATACCCGCATCAAGCAGCGGCCTCAATTCGGAGTTCGATTTCAGCGCACCGAGCCCTTTTAACACTTCTGTGGGCGTCCATTCATTGAGAAGAAGCCTATAAACCAGCTTGTTCGTTTTGCTGTTATAAATAATACTGTCGCCAATCAGCTGCCCTTCACGGTCATAGTCGCAGGCTGACACAATCCCGTCGACGTCTTTCCTATTTATCAGGCTGTAAATGGTCTTGAGCTGTTTTTTGGCACCCAAATCATCTTTTTCCCGGTTTTTCGGATCACTCTTTACTTTGTATTTAAATTGATCAGGGATGAATGGAAAGTTGTCCATTTTCCACTTCGACATTTTCGGGTCATAATCCTTAGCGTCATAGAGTTGGAGCAAATGGCCGAATGCCCATGTGATAATATACTCTTCCCCTTCATAATATCCATCCTGTTTACCTCTGATTTTCAAGGCATCCGCGATGTTTTTCGCAACAGATGGCTTTTCAGCAATAATGACTTTTTTCATATATTTAACCACCATTCCTTTTGTGGACACGTCCTTATTTTACCTCAGGAATGGAATTCGCTCAATTTAAGACAGTTGAAGAATTGATTTACAGGTAAAAAAAAACACCACATAAATGAGGTGGAGTACCTAAAGGGATTTTATGGTTAGCCAACGTTCGTTTGGTATGACGGCTGTAACGTTGAGGACGAGCGAGGGATGCCGGTCTACTTGTACAACGATTGCACCAAGCTTGTTATGGAGAAGAATCAGACTATCCATAGCTGCTATTTTTTCAAAATTTATATCTTTGCCCATCAATAGCCTGCAGATTTCCGCCTGTTCCTCCAACCCTTGTTTTGTTCCACTCGAAAAACGCAAAAGTAATTCCTGCTTTCCTTTCGCCAGCCGGTACATACCCTCACCCTTTTTTTTGTTTTTAATATAAGAATATTGCCGCCGGCCGGCATTTATGAATGGTTTAAAAAGACTATTTTCCCAACCTCGTCTTTGCTAAATTTTCCAGTAAAAACGCTTTCATTCCTTGACCGCCCTCCTTTTTTCGTGTATAGTTAAACCATCATGGTGCAGACTATTCAGGGAACACCTGCTTTAGGCTCTTTCATGATAATATTCAACTGGGGCACAAACCGTGCCTGCAAGGTTTTAGGAGGAAATGGTATAATGCAAAACGGCAAAGTTAAATGGTTCAACAACGAAAAAGGTTATGGTTTTATCGAAGTTGAAGGCGGAGAAGACGTATTCGTCCATTTTTCTGCGATCCAGGGCGACGGCTTCAAGTCCCTTGAAGAAGGCCAGGAAGTTTCTTTCGAAATCGTTGAAGGAAACCGCGGACCACAGGCTGCAAACGTTGTAAAACTTTAATCATTAAACCTACACGTGATTTTTCAGGCTGGCATTGCGCCAGCCTTTTTATTTTTTCCCTTTCTTTTTTCCGGTCAACTTGCTTCCGAGTTCTCTTATCTCTCCTCCAACCGTGCATTTACTGATGCAGAATTTATGGGATTTTCGTTTCCCCCCTTCATCTGAGTTGACTTTTTGCAAAAAACAGCCTTCACAATACTCGGAAAAAAGGCAGTTTATTTTATGTAATAGCTGTTTTCTGTCGATTGTCTCTTTTTCCATCCCACTGCCCCTTTCCTAAAGTAATTGAGTTTTCGCCATAATTTTTTTCCCATCTAGCGCCTGGCTTGCAAGCTTATCCGCTTCCTTGTTTTCGTTCCTCGGGACGGCCTTGCAGATAGCTTTAATTCCGTTGCTTTCCAATTTCTTTTCAATCCTGTCAAGCCACTTATTCAACACTTCTTCATAACAGGGCCATTCACCCTCCAACTGCTTTAGCACCCCCTGGGAGTCGCCCCTGATTTCACAAGGCATATTGGCAATCCCATACTCTTCAAGCAACGTCGCGGCAAAATAAAGTGCCGCATATTCCGCTTCATTGTTTGTATCCATTTCGGCAATCCGTTCATTCGCCCTGACTCTGTATTTTTTCTTTCCTTGCTTAAAAAACAAGACAACTCCGAGGCCGGCCTCTTTTGAATCTTTTTTGAATGCCCCATCAAAATACAAGACGACGTCACTCGGTTCCTCTTCCGTTTCTTCTAGCAGGCGCTTCATTTCTTTCAACGTCCATTCTGTCCCGATTTCATCCTCAAAGGAAAAATCGGTTGCCTTGCCTGTTTTTTCAAGCTCCTGTGCAGTCAAAAGAGCGTGGTCCCCTTCAAGCCAACCTGAAGAAAAGCGGACATTTTCATTGCCCTTCACCTTAAAAATCCATTCAAGTTTATATTTCATCAACACTGCCCTCCAGTATCAGGTAACATTGTTAAAATTTTTTCACGAATGCATGAAGATTAATCTATATAGGTTCTACTTATTTTTTCCTCTATATAAAACGAATTGAATTTTTGAACGTTGTCGTTGATTTGCGCTTCACAAAGGAAAGCTTCTGAGAATTATCATCGCAGGGACAGGCGGTTTTTGCCTGTCACGAGGCACTTCGCTTTCCGCGGGGCGTCAGTGGAGCCTCCTCGGCGCTATGGCGCCTGTGGGGTCTCCACCTTGCCGCTTCATCCCGCAGGAGTCTTCGTGCCTTCCGCTCCAATCAACTATATAAAAGTCTCAAGTTCAGTTTATATAGCTAGACACAAAGTTAGTCAAAAAAAGCCCCATTCTTTTCATGATACACATTTGACTGTTATATAAACACTATTTCCATTCTTTTTTAGTCTGTTGGCAATGTGGATTTATGGTAAAATCAGCTTATTACATTGGTGGAGGTTTGAAGATGATCGAAGTTTACATTGATGGGGCAAGTGCGGGAAATCCAGGACCGAGCGGAGCAGGCATTTTTATTAAAGGCCATGGTTCCGGCGAGAAGTATTCCATTCCGCTAGGCTGCATGTCAAACCATGAAGCGGAATACCACGCACTCATTAAGGCTCTTGAAATCTGTATTGAAAAGGGGTATAAAACGGTCTCCTTCAGGACCGACTCAGAGCTTGTAAATAAAGCAATAGAAAAAGAATTCGCAAAAAACAAATCGTACGTCCCCCTGCTTGAGAGGGCGCTTGAGCTTTCATCTCAACTGGATTTGTTTTTCATAAAGTGGATTCCTAGCCATGAAAATAAAGTGGCGGATGAATGCTCGCGATTGGCAATCAGAATGAATACTCCGGAGGAAACTGTCGATGAGTAAAAGAATGATTGCAGATATTATATTACTTTCCGTCTCATTCGTATGGGGAATCACCTTTGTCATGGTTCAAAATGCCATCAGCTTTCTCGAGCCTTTTTCATTTAACGGGATCAGATTTCTGACTGCCGCGTTTTTCCTCGGCATATGGCTATTAATTTTTGAACGCAGGCAGCTTCAGAAACTGAATGCGCGCATATTGTTTTCAGGGGCATTCATCGGCTTGTTCCTTTTTGTCGGCTATGCGGCCCAAACAGCTGGCTTGTTGTATACAACTTCGTCAAAAGCAGGATTCATTACCGGCTTAAGCGTTGTCCTCGTCCCGCTTTTTTCTTTTATGCTTTTGAAACAAAGGCCAGGAAGAAATGCCGTCATTGGCGTCCTAGTCGCGACAATCGGGCTGTTTCTCCTTACTATGACGGGCGTGTCACCTTTAAATAAAGGGGATGGCCTTATTTTTATCTGTGCGATCGGATTTGCTTTTCATATTATTTTCACCGGAAAATACAGCAGCCAATTCCCTTCCCTGCTGTTGACAATCATACAAATTGCGACGGTTGGAGTCCTTTCATCGCTCTTTGCATTTGTATTTGATGATTGGCAAAAAGCCTTTACTCCCTCTGTCATTTTTTCAGGTGAAGTACTCTTTGCATTGGCTGTCACAGCCATTCTGGCAACTGCCCTTGCGTTCCTTGCGCAAACGGCCTTCCAGAAGTATACGTCCGCCACAAGGGTTGCGCTCATTTTTGCAATGGAGCCGGTATTTGCAGCAGCGGCAGGCTTTATGTGGGCAAATGAAGTGCTGACCGCCTCGGCGCTGGCTGGCTGCCTGCTGATCTTTGCAGGGATGATTTTCTCGGAACTGCCGCGGAAGAATCGCAGTATTCTGCACACTCCTGTTGCCGGAAACGATTTGAATGCCGAAAAGCCGGGTGCATAAACACGCCCGGCTTGAATTTTGGCATTATTATAGTGATAGGAGTTCATTCTCCTTAACAAACTTGAAAGCGGCTTTCTTAGTCTCGACGTTATTAGAAACAAGTGTCTCCAATAACGACACGTAAAAACTGCCCTCAAAACCCATTTGGGCTTTTAAGGTAAGCTCGATTGCGGCGATTGCCACCTCATCGGAAGCATTCGTATAATGCTTGCCAAAATAAATGAACCCGATGGCGTCCTCCTGCAATAGAAAGCCTTTTGCCTGCAAATGCTGCAGATAAGAATCTACCGTCTGCACCTGTATGACCAACCTTCCTGATTTTACAAGTTACACCTTTATTTATAGTGTAATGTAAAATCAGACATTTTACTATCGTTTTTTGTCAAAAGGTGTCCGGCATACCCGATCAATAGTCCCAGAACGGCTCCTCCAAGCACTTCTTCAGGCTTATGGCCAAGCATCTCTTTCAATTTTGTTGGTGCTTTTTCCTCAAATTCCACTGTAGAATCTTCATGGTGGATTTTTTCAACTAACTCATTAATGGAGTTGACCTTCAACGTAAGTTCTCCTGTCTGCCTCCTGATCCCTTGGGCGTCATACATAACAATTAGTCCATAAACTAGCGAAAGGGCAAAATCAACTGTTGGCACCCCTCTTTTTAACGCGATGAATGTTGTCAATGACGATACACCTGCGGAATGGGAGCTTGGCATGCCGCCAGTTTGAAAAAACAACTCCGGCCTCCATTCCTTCTTCTTCGCATAATGGATTGGTATTTTCAGACCCTGTGCAAGCCCAATACTCAATAATGAAACAATGACACCTTTGTTCAACTCCAATCACCTCTACGCCTTATATTTTCTGTCGTTATTTTATTATTCCCTATGGAGATACTAAGAAAACAGGAGGTGGCCAAAGTGAGTAAAAATGATGGGAATCGCGGGACAAAAGCCTCAGGTGTGAATCCGCAGGGGTTCGGTCAGGATGCGACACGCACACCGGACCCAAAGAGCGAGCTCGAGAACAGGGCGAAGAAAAGCAACACGAAAAGATAACAACGCGAAGTGAATAAAAATGCCCGCTTCCTATTGGAAACGGGCTTCTATTATTCAAAAACAGGCTCTGACTGGTAAGGGATCAGTCGTGAAATACCGCGCAGGCCGGTATCGTTCAGCATCGCCTCGACCTTTTGCCGATTAGGAGAAAACAAGGCTGATGGTAGTTCGCATCCGACTGGGACTTCGCAGTGAATTTCCGCAAGCCGTCTTGAAAGGTGGAGCATATCAAGATCCTGCTCGATTTTTGTTTTATGGGACTTTGAAAGGCTATCGAGATTCGCCAGGATTCCTTCAATATGGCCGTGCTCAAGCAAGAGCTTCATGGCAGTTTTTTCGCCAATTCCTTTCACGCCGGGATAATTATCGCTCGGGTCGCCCATAAGCGCTTTTAAATCAATCATTTGACGGGGAATCAGCCCACATTCCTCATAAAATGTTTCCGGTGTGTGAACCTGGTAATTGCCGTACCCTTTCTTCAGCAAAATAACAGATACTCGTTCATCAAGAAGCTGCAGGATATCACGGTCACCCGTCAGAATCGAAACATGGATAGAGCCGCTCGCCTGTCTGGCGAGCGTCCCTATGCAATCATCGGCTTCATACCCTGCCAGGCCAATGTTCGGAATATCGAAAGCGGCGGTCACTTCTTTTGCCAAATCAAACTGTGGGATCAGTTCAACAGGCGCTTCCCCCCTGTTCGCCTTGTAGCCGTCGAACAGTTCGGTGCGGAAGGTCTTGCTTCCCATATCCCAGCAGACGGCAACATGGGTAGGGGAAAATTCGGAAACAGCAGTCAGCATATGCCTAAGGAATCCATGGACGCCGTTCGTTGGCATTCCTTTTGAATTCAACATATATTGGCCACTCACCGCCGTTGCGAAAAAGGCCCTGAACAATAAGGCCATTCCATCGATCAACAGAAGAGATTCATTATTTTTCGTTTGCATGTGCACTTTTCCTCCATAAAAAAAGGCGCTGTTATGCGCCTTTACCTATCATTATCTTAGTCTATTATAACATAAAAACAGGTGAGATAGTGGTTTATTTTAGGAGTAGAGTCATCTCATTCAATGAATCTTGCAGCTGCTGTACATCCAGTCCGCCGCCGAAAAGTTCTTGCAAGCTGGAAATGAAGTCCTCTGCCTGTTCCAATGCATCTTCAATTATCGTAGTAAACGCCTCTTCAGCAAGTCGGCTTCCGTACGCTGCCAACCTTTCCGATTGCTCGTTAAGATAACTATCCGCCTCTGTACTGAGAACAGCTTGAAGCTGCTCCTGCATTGCTCTCTTTCCATTTTTCTCAAAAAAGTCCTTTGGGTTTTTGAACAAGGAAAGCTGTTTCGAGAAGATGGACCTGTCCGTATTGGCAAAGGCAGCCGAAAACCCAAGGCCTTCGGGTTCAGGAAGTTTTGTTTCAGAGAAAGAAAGACCTTCACACATGGTGGCTAAATCCTTTTCAAGCCCATCCTTTTGTTCGTTCATTGAAATGGAGACAAACCTTTCAATCCTTAAAGCTGTCGCCCTCATTTCCTGTGCCAAATCATGGCCAAGGCTGTCCAATAAGTCCTCCAGCGCCGAGTGAAGAGCCTTTTTCACGGTCCCGCCTCTGCCATTTAAGACCGCGGGATTAAACGACTCCCTGAAAAAGTCGTTAAATCTCAGGAATACCCTCTGTTTGCAATAATGGACAAGTTCTTCGGCTTCCTGGACCACCCGCTTTTTAAGTTGGGCGGACGACTGTGACTGAAGAAAATCCTTCATCCTTCCCTGTTGGTCCTTAAGGCGGCTGATGTTTTCAGCAGCCTTGGATCGATCCTCGCTTGCCGATTGGAGAAGACTGTCAATTCGTTTAGAAACACGAATCAGTTCCTCTTCTGCAGAAGCAAAGGCCATTTTTGCGAGCCCTTCCGAAATGAACCGATAAAACGTATCTTCGAACAAGGGAATTCCTGTATCTGTACCGGCATCGGCGCCTTCTTTTTCCTTTAATCCAAGTAAGCTTGATACAGTATGCAATGCCGGATTCCGTATGCCATACTGCTCAAGCTGTCCTTTCACGTAAGAGACAACTAAGTCTTTCTCACTTTCATCTTTGGCAAGGTCAATGGCATTGATCATAAAAAACATTTTATCAAGCTCAAAGACCTCTTTCACACGGCCTAATTGGATGAGAAACTCCCGGTCCGCCCTGGAGAATGCGTGGTTGTAGTAGGTTACAAACAGGATGGCGTCAGCGTTTTTAATATAATTGAATGCAACCTCAGTATGCCTCGCATTAATCGAGTCCGCCCCGGGTGTATCGACAAGCGTAATCCCTTTTCTTGTGAATGGGCAATCGTAATATAAATCAATCCACTCCGCAAAACAAGATTTCTCTTCTTTCGAGACAAACTCACTGAACTGTTCATATTCAGCTTCTATCAGCTTCCCAATATTCGTCCGCTCATTTTCAAAGCCCCTCTTGAAAGCATGTAAAAAAGATAAGTTTGCCTTTTCGACTGTATCGCCTTGGAAAGAGTGATGTTCAAGGTCACGAATTGTATCCAGCGCTTCATCAAAGCTGCTAACTTCCCGAGCAAAGCCCTTTAGTGCCTGATTGACATCTGCTAGCAGGCTTGTTTGATCTTTCATTTTCACAACGACAGTCCCATGTGGATGCGTATCATCCACGGGCTTGATCCCGCAAATCGCGGCCGTTGTCGGGTTCGGGGATACGGGAAGGACCTTTTTGCCCATGAGCGCATTGGCGAAGGAAGATTTCCCCGCACTGAAAGCGCCAAAGAGTGCGGCAGTATACTTCCTGTTTTCAAGCTTGCCCGCCCGCTCGCGAAGTTCCGCGGCAAGGTGATTAAAACCCGGCAGTCCAGAAACAATTTCGGCGGCCTGCCTGAGACGGTCCGGAAGATCAGCTTTTATCGTCCCCATTTTCTCCGGACTGGTACTTTTGGCAGGCAACTTCTTGTGAACATCTTCAACTTCTACAGGTTTATTTTCTGGAGTAAGACCGTCCCTGATGATTTTCAGATTTTCCTCTCCCTGATGAAAAAGCCACTCTGGAGAACTTCCATCCAAAGCCCCTTCCCCCTGCAAAATTTCATCCAATCGCTGTTTCGTATTTGAGATAGCTTTGTTGAGGGCGGAAAGCCTCCGCTCCGCATCCTGCCATTGTGCTAACCGGTCAAGCTCCTGTTGAACTTTTACTCGCTCTTCTTCTGCTATTTCCCCAAGGTAATCCAAATACGTCCGTTTGAATCCACTCAGTTGATTTCTGGCCGTTTTCTTGATTTCGGCCATCAATTCATCTGTATAAGTAAGGACATAATCACCCGAAAGGAGAGCGCCCTTTTTCACAGGCTTCTCAATAAGTGATTCGTTGATAGGAATTCTATAGCTGCCCGCTAAATCAAGAAGCTCACTGTTCCTGATTCCTTTTTCCTTTAACGTATGCAAGAAAAGCTCCCGCAAATGCCATTCCGCCTGCTGCTTCGTTTTCTCACTGACATCGTTCAGGAATGCTTCCTTCCTTGACTTCTTTTCCGCGTTCGTTTTTCCTGCCGAAAAAATAAAGCCCACCTTGAATCCAGGCTGTACCGATTCCAGGTAGTCTTTTGCAAGCTCCCTCGTTTCAAAAGGCATCAAATAAGCGTTCTGAAGAATTCGTGAAACTTCCTTATCCAGTTCTGACCGTGCTGTATCCATTCGCTTGGCATTTTCGTTCAAAGCTTGTTCAAGCCGCGCAATTTTTTCTGAAACTGACTCTTCCCCTGAATGTGCCCGATCGGAAATCAGGTTCAATAATATGTCTCTTTCGTCCGATTGGGACTCTTTTTCTTTTTGCAAAAAATCTTCTGCAAGCTGTGCTGCGGCAGCGATCATTGAGGTTTCCAGACCGCTCTTTTCTGCGGCCTTCGAGCGGATGAACGTCTCAAGTTCCCTGTACTGGTTTTCAGGGTGCTCCGGATTTTTAAGGGACGTATAAAAAACCCCCGCAGGTTCCACTCCCCACGACCGGAAGGAGGATAAAACACTTTCCTTGAAGCTCGTGAAGCTCAGCTCGGTTTCCTGATGTTTGTCTATCTGGTTTACGACTAAATAGACTTTTTTTCCAGCGTCCTGCAAATCTTTTGTAAACAGAAAATTAACGCCGGATTGGACATGGTTATAATCCATGACATAAAAAACAAGATCAGCGAGATGGATGGCGGACTCCGTTGCAATTCTATGTGCGTCATCCACTGAATCAATTCCCGGCGTATCTAGAATGACAGTCTCCTCGGGAAGAATTGTGCTTTGCCTGCTAATTTCTATTTCGGTTATTTCGTCCCCATCAAGACAGTGGCTCTTTACAGTATTGTAATCATAGGGAGGCAAATACAGCCAAGGGGTATCTTTTTTGAAATAAACCTTGGCATATTCGTCACCGGATTTAACCCTGACAAGATTGGCGCTTGTCGGAATAGGGCTCGATGGAAGAATTTCTTCTCCGGCCAACTGATTGATTAACGACGATTTCCCGGCAGAGAAATGGCCGCAGAAGGCTATGACCTGCTCACCTGAGCCGTACTTTTGGCCAAGCTGTTTTACTTTATGTGTGTAAGCCACTTCATTTTTCGTTTCAAAAAAGTGATGCAGCCCTGATAAAACCCCTTTTACTATTTTTGTTGCGTCATGCTGCCCCTTTGCCTGAATCATGAATGAGAGTCCCCTTATCATAAATAATCTCCCTATATTTTAAACGAAAATTCACTCAATTCCTATTGAAATGTATGCGATTTCAATGAACGAAAAATTTTCTAGGCAAAAGAAAAAACCAGGGAAGCCCTGGTTTAGCAGTAGTTGATTATTTTATTTACCTAGTAGGCCTCGCTACTTGGCCTAAAACATGTTTCATGACCGCTCCATAAACTAAAACCGTTCCGCCTACAAATAACAGTGCCATATGTAACACCTTCCTGAGTTGAGAATGATTTTCATCGTTAAAGAAAGTGTATCACGACTGAGAACGGTTTTCAATATCTCGGATTTAATTGTCAAATTTCTTTAACATTTTCGGCGAAAGTTTGCCACTTTTGCCAAAAGTATGTTCATACTCAGTCAGTTTTTTCAAAGCAGCTTCTTCGGCGGGAATCCGGATTGACAACATGATCGCGTTTAATAGAGCAAAAACGGCCGCGGTCATATATGCATTGAATAAAAGCGGAATGACGAACATTTCAAGGGTGACAATCACATAATTTGGGTGCCTGACCAGACGGTACGGCCCTTTCCTTACAACATTCGCACCGGGTAGCACAATAATCTTCGTGTTCCAATATTTGCCCAGCGAAGTGAGGGCCCAAATCCGGCCTGCCTGTGCCAGCAGAAAAACTGGCAGGAGGATTAGCCAAAATGGGGACAGGCTTTTTTGCCAAAAAGCAACTTCACCGATAAGGCATAGAAAGAATCCAACATGCATCGAGACCATCCATGGATAATGCTCTTGGCCAAATTCAATGGCCCCCTCCGCTTTCATCCGCTGCTCATTTCTTCTTGCAATAAAGAGCTCTATAAGCCTTTGTAAAATGACAAAACAGAGGAAAACCGCGAACAACGTCATTCCTCCCACCTCATTAAAAGAAGTTCTGAGCTGAAGCCCGGCCCAAGTGCGGCTGCGAGTCCGTAAGCCCCTTCTTCAGGGTTCAATTCCATATGCCTGTTCAATACGTAAAGAATAGTGGAAGAAGACATATTCCCAAATTCCTGAAGCACTTCTGAAGAAATATTCATAAGTGAATGGTTAATACCAAGAGAGTTTGCATAAGCATCTAGTACCTTTTTTCCCCCTGGATGGGCGATAAAGTAGCGGAGATCTTCCATCGCAAGTCCCTGCTTTTCTAGAAACTCCATCACATTCGGCTGAAGCCATTCTTCAATGATAGAAGGAATATCCCTTGAAAAGATTACATAAAGCCCCTCGTTTTTTATGTCCCATCCCATTACATCCATCGAGTCCGGCATCAGCGTTGACTGCGTTGAAAGGATTGACGGAACTCTTCCCTTCTGAAGTTTCTCCTTCTTGTCGCCTGAAATGAGGGCGCAGCTGGCTCCATCCGCGAAAAGCGATGTCCCGACTAAATTACTTTTTGAGCGGTCGTTTTTTTGGAAGGTTAGGCTGCAAAGCTCCACACTGAGTACAAGGACGAGTGAATCGGGAAAGGCGAGACAGTATTCGTAAGCTCTCGAGAGTCCCGCGGCTCCGCCTGCACAGCCAAGTCCCCATATCGGGATTCTTTTTGTATGAGGGGAAAAAGAAAGCTTATTCATAATCCTCGCTTCAATGCTTGGCGTTGCCAGTCCAGTGGTTGAAATGAAAAAAATTGCGTCAATTTCTTCGGGTCCCACCTCTCTCTTAAGGTAACCGGAATTAGCCAAGCACTTGGCAATCGCTTCCGTACCAAGCTCGACGGCCGCTTCGATAAAAGCATCATTCCGTTCCTTAAAGGACCTTTCCTCCTTGAACCATTCTATATCTTTAACAAAACGCCGGCTCTTGATTTGACCGTTTTGAAAAATGGTCAGGAGCCTTTCTATATCCTTAAAGGATTCCGAGAATAGCTCCCTGGCAAATTCGACAGCCCTTTCCTGCTCTACCTTATAAGGAGGGAGCGCTTCGGCGATTGAAATAACTGCTGGCATCGTACATTCTCCTTCGACTCTATTGAGGGTATTTTTACCTAATACACCGGATTTATACAGGCTCGGTTACTGACCTATTCCCCAATGAGCGCGAAACTATACAACTAACGATGACAATGCACGAAAAAAAGCTTCCCCCGGGATGGGAGAAGCCACGTTTTGAAGGGTTGTTGCTGTGCACCTATATTATACAAAAATGTTTAGGTCAATTCATTGAAAAACTTTTCCAAAGTTAATACCGTGTATGGTTCTGTACATCAATCTTGATTTTATTGGACGCGGTCATACCGCATACGCGGCATTTTGTAACCGAATTATACAACAGCCGGCATTTTTCGCAATAATATTTTTCCATTTCCTTTCTTCTCCTTTTTTTAGTCCGGATTGTGTTTAATATAGTTTATCTGCCAACCTCCATTTGGTGCAAAAAAATGGTTCAAAAGCCTGCAGTTTTATTATCTCAGTTACTTTTGTCACTCGATTAAGCCGGAGTTCACAACCCTGTAAAACGATGTTCACATTCTTGACACATTCTATGCGCGGATCAAGTGATTTAAATCACTGATTTAATAAGTTATCACTATTATCATAGTGAATTATTAGATATGTACACTTTGTGAACATTAAAAAACCAACTTTTTCTTTTCTCATAGTTTTGTATGATGAAATAGTACTTATTGATATTTCTCACTATTTTGAAGGGAGTGCAGGGGATGGCAAAAACAGAGCTGGCTAAAACGCAGTCTAATGTAAAACAAAAAGTCAAGGATGATGAGCCGGTTCTTAAGGGGACACTCATTTCTGTTTTACTGCTTGGCGCATTTTTAATTCTTTCGTGGGCAGGTGTTTATTTCTTATTCCTAGACCGCTTCTAAAAGAAAGAAAGGAGAACATGTATGCATATCCATAAATTTGAGAAGATTTGGCTTGTTTTTGGAATAGCGACTTTAGTGTTTTTTCTGACTGTCGTTGGCGTCAGCGCATTTTATCTCGGTAACCAGCCGCCAAGCTGCCTGGCGACGGTTGATGTGGAAAAAGTCGATACTCAGGAGCCATTCAACAAGCCTGGACTGACAAAAGTCGAAGGCAAGGAATGGGACTATCAGCTTGTGTATGTCGCATCCGCATTTTCCTATAATCCTATGAAAGTTGAAGTGCCGCTTGGCGCAAAAGTAAAAGTCATCGCAACAACAAAGGATGTCATCCATGGCTTTGAAGTTGCTGGAACGAATATTAATATGATGCTTGAGCCCGGGTACGTAAGTGAATTCACGACCACTTTTGACAAGCCTGGGGAATTCCTTGTCGTCTGCAACGAATATTGCGGGACAGGGCACCATTTAATGTATTCAACAATTGAGGTGATCGAATAATGCCGTCTTCTTCCACTCATGTAAAAGTTGATCCACGTGACGCAAAACTTTCAATGGCTCATTTATATGTCGCGTTCATCGCGCTCGCGCTTGGCGGGCTGATGGGACTATTGCAGGTTCTAGTCCGCTCAGGAGAATTTCAGCTTCCATTTGGAATTGATTATTACCAGGTTCTAACTGTCCATGGCGTTCTACTTGGATTAGTGTTAACAACCTTCTTTATTCTCGGCTTCCAGGCGGCTGCTGTCAGCAGAACGGCCGGCCCGATGACTGACAAGGCTAGAAAGACTGGATGGATCGGATTCTGGCTTATGACCGCCGGTACAGCAATGGCGGCTACGATGATTCTTTTGAAAAAAGCTTCTGTCCTATTTACTTTTTATGCTCCATTAATGGCTCACCCAATTTTTTATATTGGCCTGACTCTTGTCATTGTCGGAAGCTGGGTTTCCGGTGCAGCATTGATCATGACCTATGGAAAATGGCGAAGGAACAATCCAGGCAAAAACAGCCCGCTTTTAACCTTCATGGTCATTGTGAATACAGTCATGTGGATTGTGGCCACACTTGGTGTCGCAGCTACCGTCCTGCTGCAGCTCCTTCCATGGTCGCTGGGGATTGTCGATAGGGTTGACGTTCTTGTCAGCCGGACGTTGTTCTGGTATTTCGGCCATCCGCTCGTTTATTTCTGGCTTCTTCCAGCCTATATGTGCTGGTATGCGATTATTCCGAAAATCATTGGCGGGAAAATCTTTTCAGATTCACTTGCAAGGCTATCATTTCTTTTGTTCCTGCTCTTTTCCATTCCGGTTGGCTTCCATCACCAACTGACCGAACCAGGAATTGATCCTGCCTGGAAGTTCCTGCAGGTCATCCTGACATTTATGGTCATCATTCCTTCGTTGATGACCGCCTTTACGATGTTTGCGACGTTTGAAAAAACAGGCCGTGCCAAAGGCGCTTCAGGGTTATTCGGCTGGATAAAAAAGCTTCCTTGGGGTGATGCCAGATTTACGGTTCCATTCATTGGTATGGCTGCTTTTATACCCGCCGGTGCGGGCGGAATCATCAACGCATCCCACCAAATGAACCAAGTTGTCCATAACACAATCTGGGTTACGGGCCACTTCCATTTGACGCTGGCGACAACTGTTGTCCTGACCTTTTTTGGTATCTCTTACTGGCTAGTCCCCCACCTGACAGGCAGGAAGCTGACAAAATCAATGAACAAGCTGGCTATCATCCAGGCATGGGTATGGACAATCGGTATGACGTTCATGTCCGGTGCGATGCATGCCGCAGGGCTGCTTGGAGCTCCAAGGCGTTCGGCATTCTCTGAATATGGCGGCTCAGCCCAGGCGGCTGAATGGATTCCTTATCAGGTTGCCCAGGCAATTGGCGGTTCCATTTTGTTCATTGGTATTATTCTAGTCTTGGTGATTTTTATCAATCTTGCTTTCTTTGCTCCTAAAGGGGAAGAAGAATTCCCTGTTGGTGAAGCGGAAGAAGGCGCGGAAAAGGCGCCTGCTGTATTTGAAAACTGGAAAATTTGGCTTGGCATTACTGCTGCTTTAATCCTGTTTGCTTATACGATTCCATTGATTGATATTATTCAGAATGCTCCGCTTGGCTCTAAAGGCTGGCAGACTTGGTAAATTAAGATTTATGCAGAACAAAATGCGCAAGCGCCTTGGTCAGCCCCGACAAGCACAAGACGAGCCGGACGAAAGGTTCGATCTTTAACCTTTTGGCCGGAATGGCTTGTGACCTCGAGGGGCTAGGCGCTGAAGCTGGATTACAACAACTTGTTTTGAGTTTTCCACAAGGACATATTTTATAATTTCCTTAACAAAAAAAAGGCTTCAGTCACATGGACTGAAGCCTTTTTCGGTTGGTACGGAGTGCGGTGAAATCAATGTTGGACATTGAGACAGATGCAAGGATAATGGCCGAGCCGAGCATTTGTAATATCCCCATGCCTTCTCCATATAGGAATACCCCGAGCATCGTTGCAACGATTGGTTCAACTGTAGCGATAATGGCAGCGGTACTGCTGTCGGTGCGCTCCAGTCCTTTCGTATACAAAAAGTATGCCACCACCGTCGGAACAATTCCCAGCCCTGCCCCATACAAAAGGCCTTCCTGGCTGAACAGGAGATCTGTCTGTTCCCAAAGCCTCGTCAGCGGAACGAGGAACACAGCTGCTACAAAGAAGGTATAAAACGTGATTGTGTACGGCTTGTATTTTCTCAAGGCTGCTTTCCCGAAGATACTGTACAATGCATAGCCAAGTCCGGCGCCTAAACCGATGAGGAGTGCCAGCGGTCCGACTGTTTCAGAACCTCCCCTGAAGCCTGCGACGAGAATGCACCCAATGAATGTCCCTGCAACAGCCGCAATTTTTGTTTTTGTAAATTTATCTTTAAAGAAAATGAAAGAAAAGAAGGAAACGAACATGGGCGATGTATACAAGAGAATAACTGCCAGTGAAACATCCATCTTATTCAAGGCCGTAAAATAACACCAATTAAAAAAAACAATGCTGAAAATGCCTGTGCCAATAAAAAGCCATAGGTCCTTAAGGCGGATCGTCATTTCGCTTTTATTTTTTACGAAGCCGACCAAGCCTAGAATAATGGCCGCGACAGCAACCCGGACAGCCACAATTTCCATTGGGCTAAACCCCATATCCGCCATGCCTCTGACAAAGATAGCAATGCAGCCCCAAAGGGATGCACTAATGGCAATCAACAGAAGCGGAACGATTTTCCTCACTATTTGCCGCCTCCAGTTAAAGAAGATAGTCTTTTTTCATTTGTTATCCTTCATTATTCAGCCGATAAATACGGCAGTACTTTTCAACCAAATAATCAATTAAATAATTGGGATTCAATCCTTCACCAGTCGCGGCTTCAAGGATTTCAAGAGGCTTTTTCATTTTGCCATACTGATGCACTCGTTCGGTAAACCATTCCTTCACAGGCACGAAATCCCCCGTTTCCAGCCGCGTTGAAAAGTCCGGCATTTCTTCCTTGAGCTTATTCAAAAATTGGGCTGCATACATATACCCGAGGGCATAAGAAGGGAAGTACCCGAACGAACCCCCGGCCCAATGGATGTCCTGAAGCACTCCTTCCCCGTCATTGCGCGGCTTTATTCCGAGGTATTCCTCATATTTTTTGTTCCAGATTTCAGGAAGGTCCTTCACTTCAATTTCGTCATTAAATAAGCCTTTTTCAATCTCATACCGAATAATGATATGGAGCGGGTACGTCAATTCATCGGCTTCAATTCGAATATAAGAAGGCTTTGATTCGTTGATTGCCCTGTAAAAGTCTTCAACTCCAACGTCGTCAAACTGGCCATCGGTGTATTCTTTTAATTTTTCATAGTGACTCTTCCAAAACCCAAGGCTCCGGCCAACAAGGTTTTCATAAAACAAAGACTGTGATTCATGGATCCCCATTGAGGTTCCTGAACAAAGCGGCGTACCAATGAGTTCCTTTGATATATTTTGCTCATACAATGCATGCCCGCCTTCGTGAATTGTGCCAAAAACAGCTGTCCGGAAGTCGTTTTCGTCATAATTTGTCGTGATTCTTACATCACCAGGGTTCAGCCCTGTCGCGAAAGGATGGACGCTTTCATCGAGCCTTCCTGCATTGAACTCATAGCCAATCTGCTTAAGGACTTCCAGGCTGAATTCTTTTTGAGCGGATTTCCGAAAGGAATGAAACAAAAAGCCAGTCTCCGGTTTATTCCCTGACTCTGAGATTTTGCTGACAAGCGGGATAATCTTGTTTCTCAATTTTGCAAAGACATCATCAAGAATCTCTACCGTTACCCCGGGTTCATACAGATCAAGAAGGACGTCGTAAGGATTGCCGGTATAGCCCCAATAATTGATGAACTTTTTATTCATTGCCACCAGTTTCTCCAAGTACGGACTGAACATGCCAAAATCTGACGTTTTCTTTGCTTCCTCCCAAACGGATTCTGCGTTTGACTGGAGGATGACATATTCTCTGAACTCTTCTTCAGGAATTTTTTTGTTCCGCTCGAAATTCTTTTTGCATTCCTCAAGAACCTTTTCATTAACATGATTCAAATTTGTTCCGGTTAGTTCTTTTATGTATTTTTCCATTTCAGTCGATGTTGACATTTTAAAGGCTTCACCTGACAGGACTCCGATGACTTCTGATCGCTGGGCAACCCCTGCCTTTGGCGCGCCGGTCCGTAAATCCCAATAGATGAGTCCAAGTGCTTCATGGTAAGCGGTCATTTTTTTTACATACTCCAGGAATTCTTTTTCCAAATCAGGTGCTGTTTTCTTCATTCACTGTTCCCCCTTTATTTCATTTTATTTTATCATACTTTTCTAAAAATAAGGTTTGGACATAGAAAAAAGGCAACAGAGCAGCCCTGTTGCCTTAGGTTGATGTTATTTCTTTAGGATTGCGACTTTCCAAATTTCCGGTCCTTCTTCTAGGTACTCCCATTCAAAAGCTTCCGGGCGCTCCATCATGAATTGATAGAGAAGCGGTCTAGGATCATGGTCGTTGATTATTTGCATTGTTTCACCGTTATTTAGACCATCAAATGTGTTGAAAATTGTCGGATGCTTTTCACGCGGCGGAAAATCGGGAACATTTACAACTGCTGCAAAAGTTTGCATTATTTTCACTCCTAATATGTTAGTTAATTCTTCTTTATTATATTTTCTAAAAAACTTAAGCGGTGTGCGGCTAATCACATTATGTAAGTGATTTTAATTCGTATGCTATTTTGCCGTTCATTAACCATCACCGTTTATTTTCCTCGTTATCAGCTTAATATCTGCTACCGGTAGTACTTACCCTTCCATATTTGCTACCTTTCCGAGGTTGAATTGTCTCTTACTTTATTTCTAGTAGTGTGATATTTCACACATCGTTCATATTTAATCTTCCAACTATGATTGAAATCACATTTCCATTTCGAAAGCCCTGATAAACTAGGGTTAACAATAAATATATAGGGTAAAAGGTGGCGCCCATGAGAAGGACTGATATTATAAAACGTATGTCTGAAGTACCGATTTTTAAAGAGCTGAACTTCTGTGAATTCGAAGAAGTAGTTAAAATAGCCCAGACACGTTTTTACAAAAACAAAACATATGTATTTATGCAGGATGACCCGCTGGATCGTGTGTTTTTCATTCATTCTGGCAAAGTCAAGATTTACAAGACCGATCCTTCAGGGAAGGAACAAATTATTTCTGTGCTTGAGCCTGGTGAAATGTTTCCGCATGCCGGCTTTTTCAGAAAAGGAAATTTTCCGGCCCATGCCGAGATTGTTGAAAACGCCGAACTTATTGTTGTCCCTATTCAAGAGTTTGAAAAGCTGCTCATTGCTTTTCCCGATCTCAGCATTAAACTGTTCAAGGTACTTGGAGAGAAAATTGTTGATCTTCAGGCTCGGCTGGAAGCTCAGATTCTCCACAATACATATGAACAGATTATCCTACTCCTCCTAAGGCTGACAAAATCGAATGGAAGGCACGAAGAAGGAGTTTATAAAATTACGACCCAATTTACGAACAAGGAGCTAGCCAATATGATTGGCACTTCCAGGGAAACTGTTTCGAGGACAGTCAATTATTTGAGAAGAAAACAGTATATTTCCCAAAACGAAAACGGCTTTTATTTAATCGACCGTGAAGCACTGCAGGAGGAACTTTTTTAATTTTAGATATATAGGCTGAACTAAAGAATATTGCATAGTTGATTGGAGCGGAAGGCACGTAGACTCCTGCGGGATGCAACGGCTAGTGGAGACCCCGCAGGCGTTAAGCCGCCGAGGAGGCTCCACTGACGCCCCGCGGAAAGCGAAGTGCCTGGAGCGCAAATCAACAACTACGTTCAAAAAACACGAACGATTTGGAGATGAAGGAATGGAAAAGAAGATTGTTGAATTGGATGTTCGCGAGGACTTGAAAAATAAATTGGAACCTTTTCAAAAAATCATGGATGCTGTGCTTGGATTAAAGGAGAACGATATTTTTATTCTTCATGCTCCCTTTAAACCTATCCCATTATTCGCTGTCATGAAAGCAAAAGGATTCGATCATGACGCAGTCGAAATTGAGAAAAAGCATTGGAAAGTTACTTTCATAAAAAAGGGGGAACAAAAATGATTCTCGATAACCGCGGACTCGAGCCCCCGCAGCCGATGATGAGAACGCTCGCGACTCTCGAAACGCTTAAAGAAAATGAAACATTAACAATCTTTAATGACAGACGTCCGATGTTCCTCTACGAACAATTGGAGGAATTGGGGTATAAACAAAAAACGGAAGAACAAAAAGATGGAAGTTTTAAAATTGAAATCTTCCGGTAGAGGATGACTTTGTATGCTGCCACAGCAATCAGGAAATGAAACGAATATAAAATTGCCTTTTGCATTTATCCTTACCAGCCTTGCCGCACTCATTCTTTCACAGCTGATCTTAATCATGAACGGCGCGTTGGTATCAGAGGGGATTTTCCGTATCCCGCCTATTTGGTCTTCCGTCCACCTACTTCTGCTTGGTTGGGCATTGATGACCGCGATGGGGGCAATGTATCAACTCGTACCGGTCGCATTCCTGACATCAATCTGGAGCGAAAAATTCGGTTTTTGCCAATTTGCCGTGACAGCGTTGGGAATTGGTCTTTTTTCGGCGATGCTATACTACAATCCTGGAAAAGCATTCCTTCCCGGGGTGCTTGCCTTACTAGGAATTGTGATGTTTCTTGTTCAAATGGGAATGACATTAAAAAAACAGGCCAAACCCAATATACTGACCCTTTTTGTCGGCTCCTCCCTTGTCTGCCTTTTTGCGACGATCTTTCTTGGCATCGCGATGGCATGGAGTATAAAAACTGGTGAAGGAAGCCAACTATACAGCCCTATTTTCAAAAGCCATCTGCTGCTTGGAACTGCCGGCTGGTTCACTTTATTGATATTTGGCTTTTCATATAAGATGGTGCCGATGTTTTCCCTTGCGCATGGTTTCGGAATGAAACTGGCAAAAGTAGTTTTTGCGGTTTATGCCGGCGGGCTTGTGGCTATGCTGCTTTCTTTTTGGACCGGAAATAAATTTGGATTGGGATTTGGACTCACACTTCTCGCAGCAGGCTTTCTGCTTTTTGCCTGGCACATCAAGCATATCATCGACAAAAGAATCAAGAAAAAGCTTGATAAACCATTTTTGTTCGCATTAATCGGGATCGGGTTTGGCGCCATCATCCATTTGGCGGCACTGGCTGTTTTCCTTTCAGGTCATTTCTCAGCAGCCATTGGCCCGCTCTTATATTTGTATATTATGCTTTGGATTGCCATGAGCATCCTTGGCTATCTTTACAAAATTGTCCCGTTCCTATGGTGGACGCATAAATATAGCGGGGAAATCGGCAAAAGAGCTGTCCCTTCCCTTAAAGACATGGTCAATGACAAAGCCGCCCCACCTTTATTTATATTGCTCGCTGGAGGAGCCCTGCTCGTCTTTGCATCCATCCTCCTAAAATCAGCTGCCTTATTCTATATAGGCCAAACAGCAGCCTCCCTTGCATTACTGGCAATCAGCATCACCATAGTACTCGTATTAAAAAAGTAAGGAGTGTTGATTATGACGTTAGTTGAAAAAATCCGTGAAGAACTGAAAAAAGTATTAGACCCTGAATTGAACATCAATGTAGTCGACCTCGGCCTTATATACGGAATCAATATGAAAAACGAAACCGATGCGGAAATTACAATGACCTTAACAACCCCTGGCTGCCCCCTTCACGACAGCATCACAAGCGGAGTCAAGCACCAGATTGAAGCAATGCCCGAAATCCGAAATGCATTTGTCGAGCTCGTCTGGGAACCGGCATGGACCCCGGAAAAAATGTCCCCGGAAGCTTACAAACAATTAAGAGGCTGTAGAGTAGAAAACAGGAATTAGACTTTGCCCTTCTTGTCCTCGGGTTTCAGGGTGTTCCACCTTACTAAGCCAGACAAGTGGGCAAGTCCTTTTCCTGTTCCCCCTCATCAAACCGTACGTGAGGT
>NZ_QWEG01000040.1 GCF_003515685.1 Neobacillus notoginsengisoli
TCTATAATATTATTAAAAAACCAAACTAATATTATAAAAATACAATTAACTCTCATATTCACTTAAGTTAATACAGAATATTTCAATATTAAAAAGCTAATGCCTTAACTTTATCCTTTTAATCTTCTTTCCATGTAAACAAAAAAACAAATTAAAAAACAAAAATTGTTAATTAATTTATTTTACTCTTAAAGTATTTTGAAAATTTAGTTTAGTTTAAATTTTATATCCCTTTAAAATTCTACACTTCATTCTGTATAAATAATACTCTCCATGGACTTTAATATAATAATTCATCAGTCAAAACAATGTTTTAAACCTTAGAAACCGTATAACATTAGTAGATTCAATCTTTGCTAATAACCCTTTCGTATTCGGCGAGAAAGATTTTACTTTCTTTTTACGTTACTCATGTCAGCATTATCTCTTCAGATTCCTATTAACAATGAAACACTGTCAATTTTAGGTTTGAGTTGATTTAAACTTTTTAAAATTATCTGAATGTTCTACTACCTAGATTTTAAAGAGAAATTTAAGATTAATAATTTATTAAATATTGATTATTAATAATTTAAAAATAAAAAGAATTTTAGTTAAAAATTTTATATAAAATTAAACAAAATAAAAATAGAAAAAGATAATAAATAAAAAACAAAAAACAAAAATATTTTAATTTAAATTAATCAATAAATAATTTATTATTAAAATTAGGGATTTATTTTTAAAATTAACACGATATCGGTTGATTATTTAAGACCCGTTAAATTTTCGGAGCAATTATCTCAGGGCTGATACGTTATTACACGTTCATTATAAGTAGCGACTGCCAAGCTCACTTTTCAACTGCATTCAACTAACCACTTCCTTTATTTCACTGAATAATCATTTGGGACCTTAATCTGTGTTCACGGCTGTTTCCGTCTTGACTATCCAACTTAGCATGAATAGTCTGAATATCTACCACCAATTTATGCAATTCCGAGATTTATTTCCATTGGTAAGATTTTCGAGGTCTCCGCAACCTAAACTCCTATTAAAAAACAAACATATATTTATTATTTAATACTTGTTGGGAATTAAGTGCTGTACCTTCATAAATATTATTGTAGATGTCATACTGAAATATGTTTCGTAGAAAACCAGCTATCACCAGGTCAGATTGGCATTTCACCGCTTTCCAATACTCTTCGGAGAATTATGCAACATTCACCCGTTCGATCATTTTATCTGGTATAGGAAAGATCACCTGGCTTCGGGTCTAATAGAAGTAACTTAACCCATATCATTTCTTAAATTTTACTTAAATTTTTTATGAGATAGTCGCTTTCGCTTAGGCTATTAACCTTGCTACTCCTATTAACTTGCTGACCCATTATGCAAAAGGTACGCCATCATTCTAATAGTAGAATTTTGACTGCTTATAGAGTTACTAATTCAAGATCTATTTCACTGCGTATCATACTTTTCATTATTAATACTTTCGAATATCTTTATTTCTTTTTTATTCTAATTTCTATTAATAAGTCGCTCTTTTCAACTGTTCCCTCACGGTAC
>NZ_QWEG01000041.1 GCF_003515685.1 Neobacillus notoginsengisoli
CCAGCTGGGGCATTGTGAGAGTCTTTCATGCATACACATCGATCACAGCATGAAACGTACTCCTTGACTTGTATGGCTAAACCTGGCCACCAATAGTTACATTGCACCAGTTCCTGAGTCTTTGACCGACCAGGATGTCCAGCGATAGGGTTATCATGGTGCAGGGTAATAATATCCTGGAAAAGCGTAGCATCGCCTGGTACGTAAATACGGCCATCTCGCTTGTAGAGGCCATCTTCTAAAGTCCAATTTTGTCCGAGATCTAGATCGGAAGAATGAGATCGGATCCTGTCCAGTATCTGTCCTTCTTCGGCTTCCACAACAACGTGTTGGGCCCTGATCCATTCTGGTTTAATTAGTGTGACGCCTGAGTTGTCAGACTCAATGCCCTTGGCATGGTCGACTCTCCTGGATAAGGCATCTGCCTTCGTCATGCTTGTACCCGGTTTGTGTATCAAGGTAAAGTCGAATCGGGAGAGGTAGAGAGCCCATCTCGCCTGTCTCCGATTAAGATCTTGTGATGACATGAAATAATTAAGGTTCTTGTGGTCGGACCAAATTTCAAATTTGTGTCGAGCACCTTCTAGATAGTGTCACCATGTTTCTAATGTGCGGATAATGGCTAGCATTTCCTTGTCGGCGACTTGATAATTACGTTCTTGTGCTGATAGAGCATGAGAAGAGAAGGCCACAGGCCTGTAGTCTCCATCAGGGCATTTGATAGATAGTACGGTGCCCGTTGCGTAATCTGATGCATCAGTTTCTAACCGGAATTCTGCATCTATATCGGGATATACAAGGATGGGGGCCGTGGTAAAACGTTGTTTTAGCGTGTCAAACGCTTCTTGTTGTGCTGTGCCCCAGGCGTTAGGCATAGATACTTCTTTTCTTGTCAAGTCCGTGAGAGGCTTCACGACCTTAGCATAATTGTCTATGAAGCGACGGTAAAAGTTTGCTAGTCCTAAGAATGAACGGACATGTTTGACCGTTCGTGGTACTGGCCACTCCAGGATAGCTTTAACTTTCGATTCGTCCATGCGAACGCCTTCGCGTGAGACAATCATTCCTAAGAATTCTACTTTGGTCTTGTCAAAATAACATTTCTCAGGCTTGACGAATAAATCATTGTCCTTGAGGCATTGGAGTACTCGCTTAACTGCCTCATGGTGATCGGCTAGCGATCCAGATTTCGTAAATATAGGTAGATCATCCATGTAGATGACCACGATGTCGTCCATATCCGCAAACAGCTCGTTCATCATGGCCTGGAACGTAGCTGGCGAATTACAGAGTCCGAAATACATAACGAGTGGTTCAAACGATCCGAGATGGCAGACGAAGGCGGCTTTCCATTCATCGCCTTCTTTGATTCGGATATTGTTGTATCCCCACCGTAAGTCCATTTTGGTAAAGTACTTTGCGCCCTTAAGCTTGTCAACAAGCTGGCTGATGAGCGGCAAAGGATAATTATTTTTAACGGTTCCCTCATTCAGATAGCGGTAATCCTGTACCATGCACTT
>NZ_QWEG01000042.1 GCF_003515685.1 Neobacillus notoginsengisoli
AGGAAAACATATGCTGCCACGATCGTATATGCGATCGGTGCGTTCACCGTGAGGTGTGGCAGCCATTAAATATCAAATAGAACGGAGATGAGAAACATACGTAGACGGGAAGGCATAGATCCAAGGGGATCCGGGCATATGTGAGTGATCGGGCATAGGGGCTTTCCGAGATAAGATAAGATAAAGGGACTTAGACGTTTCTAAGTCAAAAGGTCGTCAAATAATAGCGGGAAAAATAGGGGAAAAAGCATATCGTAACACAGAGCATCTAACTGAGTAGCAGCCGCTGCAAGCATCTGGAGCTGTGATGACTGTTGTCTGGAATCCTGATCGCCAGATCTGCACTCGGATGAAGCACGAGATGTTGGTAATGTAGATCCTCTGAATGACGAGGCAGCGGAGAACACGGAGGCCCTTCTAGACGACGGAAGGGACGAACAAGACAATGATACAGAAGTGGGTGCCCGCAGAATAGATCTTGACTCAGATTGAGTGTCACTAGCAGAATGAATATTCTAAGAGGGTAGCTTGAGACTAAACTGCTAACCAGGCTGCATAAGCATGGATGTTACCAGGTCCTGATGATTTTGTGACCATGTCTTATGTACAGCCTAAGATGAGACTGCCCACGGGGGCTGGCTCTCCTCCTCCCTGTCATCATCTGAGTCAAAAGAGGGAGCCATAGGGTTGATTGGCTGTCCTTCTGTAGCAATGTCAAGACTTTCAGTCGACGGTCCATTTGGGCGTCTCGCAGTTTGAATACGCTCGATGGCGTGAAGTTGCTGTAGCTGACCCCTGTGGCCTTTCCCAGTATGTGAGGAACACCTTGGTTGAACCTCAGGATCATGCTCTACAACATGAGGGTATTGAAACGAAATAAAATATCAACGCTCGAAAGGCTCACCGTGATTTGCCAAAACTCCAGCACCCCTCAGTCGTTTTGAACTTGATAGAATGCCCTCCTCAGCAGCAGAGTCAGCGGCACCAGTGTTCACTTTACGCTTGGGAGGCATCACGACGGTGGTAGATCGAGGCAAACACCAGGTTTTTTTCCAACCAACCGCGGCTGTAAAAGTGTCGTGTAGTCACCTCATGTTTTCTATAACGTATTCGGTACAAGTAGCAAAACAACATATCAGCGCCACAATGTATCATCGGTACAGAATGAAGAACAGACTACTAGTATAACAATGGGGTTAGTCCTCAAGAATCGCATGCACTACACATGAAGCCAAAAGTTGACATTGAGCAGACAAACTGAGGAAGGAATCAGACGACACATTAGTTGCATCGCCTTCCTGCAGTTGTACTTCTGGTCTTTCATGTAGGCACCCTTGTCT
>NZ_QWEG01000043.1 GCF_003515685.1 Neobacillus notoginsengisoli
CATTTAATGATTTGAATAATTGTTTTGATATTAATATATTTAATTCTTATTTTAATAACTTTATTACTTTTGAGCATAAAATTAATTTATCTTTCTTACATCAAATTATATCTAATTTCAATAATATTTCTTTTGCTAATTTTAAATCTATATATAATCATTTTGTTTATTTATGTAATAATGATAATCATTTATTTTATTATATAAGTAATGTTTCAGGTTTATGTTTAAGTGATATCGAAGCAAGTAATAATCTTGTAAATCAAGTTTATGATTTTATTAATTTTGATAGTGGTTCTGGCTCTTATGAGAATTTTGGGAATGGAGGAACAAAAACTCCAAATAATACACCAGTAACACGACCTGGAACTCCTGAAATTCCTGTCAGACCAAATGCTACACCTGTAAATCCAGAAACAGATAATTCAGTAGTACATCCAGATGTTGGAGAGGAGCTTGCTCGAAGATTAGAAGAAGTTAGAGAAAGTGATAGAAGAGGAGTGAATACTAGAAGTTTAAATGAAATTGATAATGCTTTAAGAGATTTTGCACAAAGTAATAACTCAAATAATAATTCTAATGTTAACTCAAATAATAATTCTAATGTTAATTCAAATAATAATTCTAATGTTAACTCAAATAATAATTCTAATGTTAATTCAAATAATACATCTAATGTTAATTCAAATAATACATCTAATGTTAATACAAATAATACTAATTTAAACAATAATGGTACTAACTCAGATAATAATTCAAACAATACTAATTTAAATAATAATTCTAATAATTCAAATAATACTAATAGTAATACTAATAATAATAATTCTAATAATTCAAATACTACTAATAGTAATATTAATAATAGTAATTCAGATAATAATTCAAATACTAATAATAGTAACTCAGATAATAGTTCAGATATATCTTCATCAAATGGAAATTCTAATAATACATTTTCAGAAGGTGGAGTAAGTTTATTTTCAAATCCTACAATAAGTGGGAATAATGTTTCAAATAATTTATTTACTATAGTTAATAATAATATTGATAATTTAGATGAAGAAAATTTAAATAATGATTCTAATAATTCAACTAAAATTACAAAATATGTAATTAAAGGATCTTTACCTAAAAATGTTACAGACTTAACTAAATTTGAAATATTAAATAGTTTTTCTACTTTTTCTGAAGGTTTTTCTTTAATTAATAATAATACAATAACATTAAATAATGATTTTAATTCTGATGCTTTACATTCTATACAACCTTTAGAATTTGAAAATAATTCATCTGATACTTACAGTATTAATGCTC
>NZ_QWEG01000044.1 GCF_003515685.1 Neobacillus notoginsengisoli
GCAAAACAGGATGGACTTAAGAAATCAAGCCCTGTTGTCCGCGTTTCACGCCAGCACCAGGAAACTGACCCGTGGGAACTCTGCCGACGATTTCGGCCGAGATTTTCGGCGCCAGGATGTATCATCAGACTACTTCATCAGTCACCTAGATATCATGCCTGACATGTTATAAGCATCAATGTATCTTGTGACCATAGTTTGACCTTGGCTCATTCCAGTACAGCTGGACCATATATCATACCCAAGTTTTAAAGAACACCGATGCCTTCGGCATTAGTTTTGGCCAACATTCTCGGCTGAGACTAATGCTGAAGACACCAACACCAATAAAGCTACACCAAAACCCCATGGTCAGGTCACAGGATTTCAGCCCATTCAACATGGAGAAGGAAAAATTGCATGGATTCACCATATGCTAAGCCTATGAACCATGGGCCCAGCCATACCCTTCAATACCAATATTATGTGGGCCCATCCATGGGCAGTGAGGTACTTAGGCTTGGGCCCACCCATAGGAGAGGACCATATCATCTGGGCCCATTCATAATCTATGAGATTTTTTTTTTCACTATTATATTCTATAATTATCATTGTATAGTCACCCCATAGTATTCTAATGATTAATATGTTCCATATTCTATGGGTCAGCCCAACTATACTATCTAGTCCTTGTGCCATGGGCCCACTCATATGATTTGGAACATTGCTTACTCAGCCCACCCATAGGCCATGGTGACCAACTAACCATCAGCCCACCCATAGGCCATGGGTGACAAGTTAACATGGGCCCACAGTCAGCTGGCCCATAGGCTATGGGCTTTTGTCACCCTCAGCTGGCCATATAGTATGGGGATAAGCTATGACATGGGCTCAGAATAGACTCAGAATGACTTTCTCTGAGAATGGAAACCATATCACAAGGAGTATTTGAACATCCTCCTGGATGCTGAGGCTCCTCCTAATCCTAGAATTTGTACCATATGTGGGGGAGACGGATTATATAGGTGTCCAGATTGCTTCTCAAGACCACTATATTGTATCTCGTGCTGCCAAAGCCAGCATGCAAGGACTCCTCTCCATAGAGTGGAACAGTGGAATGGTACCTTCTTTGAAGAGTCTTCTCTAAGGCTGGTGAGCCCCAACAACTATCTGACCAGAAACTCCATGATGATATTGATCCACTTGTCCCCAGGCAGGCTTAGAGATTCACCTCAGCCATGGAGGGGATTTGTGTCCTACAGGTTATCATGCCTTTTCACAGCCCATGGATGATGATGAATGGGAGGACACCGATGTG
>NZ_QWEG01000046.1 GCF_003515685.1 Neobacillus notoginsengisoli
AAGAAATAAAGTTATATTTAAATAATTATAATGTCATAGAATATTTAAACAAAATTTTTTTTTACACAAAAAAACAAAAATCAAAACAAAAAAATGACAAACGCAATGTTATATCCACAATTAGGTTTCTCTGGTTCACAATTACAACAATCTGGTATCTCTAAAGGTTCAGTTCAACCTTTCCCTTATCATATGGTAAGCCCTTCACCTTGGCCTATATTAATAAGTTTTAGTTTATTATTCTTAACAATAGGAACTGTATCATGGATGCAAGGTTATGATTCTACTACAATGAGACTAGGATTTACTTTAACATTATGGACTATGCTTCAATGGTTTTTAGATGTTGAGAATGAAGGTAATTTAGAAGGAAATCACACAAAAAAAGTCGGAAATGGTATATTTACTGGATTTTGTCTTTTTGTTATAAGTGAAGTATTTTTCTTCTTAGCTTTCTTTTGGGCTTTCTTCCATTTAAGCTTAGTACCTTCTATAGAAATAGGAGGAGTATGGCCACCTCAAGGTATAATACCTTTAAATGCTTTAGCAATACCATTACTAAATACAGTATTGTTACTTTCTTCTGGAGTATCAGTAACAGAATTCCATCATGCTCTAATAAATGGAGATAAATTAAAAGGAATGTATTCTTGATCAGCAACAGTCCTATTAGCATCAGTCTTTACTGCGTTACAATATTTGGAATATGTTCAATCAGGATTTACTATTGCAGATTCTGTGTATGGTAGTACTTTTTATAGTACTACGGGTTTGCACGGTTTGCATGTTCTGGTTGGTACCATATTTCTTTTCTTTTGTCTTCTCAAATTGGTCAATTACCGTTTGACACTAAACCGACACATTGGAGTAGAATGTGGTATACTTTATTGGCATTTTGTAGATATTGTGTGGCTTTTGCTATTTATATCTATCTACTACTGGGGTGGTATGTAGATAGTTTTGTTTATACATTAAAAACAAATATTAATAATTTAAAAATAAAAATTAAAAAAATGATGATGATAATGAAAACTTTAATAATTAAAATAACAGATATGTTTATCCTTTTTGTTTACTTTATAGTAATTATTGTAAATGAATCAATTAGCAGTTTAAAATTTATTTATAATAATATTTCTTTCCTTTTCAATAAATTTGTTTACTTTATAGTAAATATTATAAATAAATTAATTAGCAGTTTAAAATTTATTTATTCTAAGGTTTCTTTCTTTAAAAATAATAATAATTATA
>NZ_QWEG01000047.1 GCF_003515685.1 Neobacillus notoginsengisoli
TTGTGGCTTCGTTCCTGGAGCTTTTTTCAATCCGTCTTTGCTGCAAGATCAATAAGAGGACTAAGTAACAAGACACTTAAAAACAATAATTAAAAGAAATAAAAATAGAAGGGTGGGAGGGATAGAAGTGGGATGATGTTAGACTTTTGTGTATCTACTAATCAAAAGATAGATTTATAATTGAAGTTCCTTCTTGTGCCTGTATAAATTGGTTATCAAAGTAGACAAGTAACAAGCAAGGGTCGTACCCACCTCAGAGGGGGAGATCTTAGCTCAAACACAATAGAAAACAATGGTTAAGAAACACCAAGGGAATCAATAATAAAATTTGAGATTGATTCTACTTCCTATAGGTAACAAACAAACAACTATAATTAACCTAACTTAAGAAGATGGTAGAGATGTAAAGAAGATCTTATGATGACATAGGGGGAAGAGTTGGTATCCACAAACTAAATCATGCAAACATAACATGTTATTCTTTCATGTTCAATCTATAACAATTAATTAGTCACCTCTCAGCTATTCCAATTAATCATCAATACCTATAATAATCAAGTAGTCACCTCTCAGCTATTCCACTCAATTAAAACGGGATTCTCTTATGCATGCTATTGAATATGTCTTATTAATCAAACCGTCACCTCTCAGCTATTCAATCTAATTAACTCAACATATTAATTCATAACTAAACCGTCACCTCTCGGATATCAATTTAATTACAAAAGAGTTCCAATAAAAGATACCTACTGCAAATATGTAATAATCACCTCTCAGCTATTTCACTACACATCTACAATAAATATAAATACAACCATTAAAGCTAGGTCTCCCTAAACCCTAACAATAGTATTTTAACATCATGGATAACAATAACATGCAAATAATCATACTTACCTCATATCGCGAATTAGAAGTAAATAAGCATTAAGAACTTTGAATCACAATGAACAATAAGAACAAACATGGTGCTTTTGCATCATCTAGAGTGCTTCAACCATCCCCCTAAGGAGATTTAGCTACTCATCCTTGATGATGACACCATGGAATAAATAAATAAATAACAAAACATCATAAGAAAAAAGTTAATGGATTGATATTGATAATAAGAATTGAATTCAATACAAGCTTTTTCTTCTTCAACATGAACTACCTAAACCCTCGGTACTACTTCTCTTATATAGAAAATACAAAGCATAATACTTGCATACAAAGACTTTCAAATTAGGTTAAATTC
>NZ_QWEG01000048.1 GCF_003515685.1 Neobacillus notoginsengisoli
ACAGTAGTAGGATACTATGGTATTTTACAACCTTTTGCTGATGCTTTAAAATTAATTTTGAAAGAAACAGTAATACCTAATCATTCCTACAAAGTTTTATTTTATGTAGCACCAGTTTCTACTTTAATATTTAGTTTATTAGGTTGGGCTATTATACCTTTCGGTCAAGGTTTAACTTTATTTGATTTTTCATTAGGAATAATATATACTTTAGCTTTATCTTCTTTAGGTGTATATGGTATATTATTTGCAGGTTGGTCTGCTAATTCTAAATATGCCTTTTTAGGATCATTAAGATCAACAGCTGCTATGATTTCATATGAATTAGTTTTTAGTTCTGCTATATTAGTAATAATTTTATTAACAGGTTCATTTAATTATACAACTATAATTGAAGTACAACAATCAATTTGGTTTATTGTACCTTTATTACCTGTTTTTATATTTTATTTTATTTCTATACTAGCTGAAACAAGTAGAACACCTTTTGATTTACAAGAAGCTGAATCTGAATTAGTTGCTGGTTTCTTTACTGAACATTCTTCTGTGCCTTTTGTTTTCTTCTTCTTAGCTGAATATTCTTCTATAGTATTATATAGTTGTATAACAGCTATATTATTTTTAGGTGGATATAATTTCCCTGAAATTATTTTTAATGGTTCAATTATTAATCTTCAAGCTATTATTTTAGGTTTAAAAACTTGTATCTTCTGTTTTATGTTTGTTTTATTTAGAGCTACATTACCTAGATTAAGATACGATCAACTTATTGAATTATGTTGGGTTAATCTTTTACCTGTAGCTGTAGCTTTTATAATACTTGTTCCAAGTATATTAGTTGCTTTCGATATAGCACCTTATTAATTTAATATTTAAAAATAAATTATATTAACTTAGTTATATTACTTATTAGTAAGTTTTAATTTATACTTTATTATTTTACTTTTTAATTTATAATTTACTTATAAACTCCCTCCCCTCAATATATACATATTTATATAATTATATTTTTATATAATATTATATATTTTATTATTTAAATTAATTTTATTAAAAGAAGTTTAGTTTTATATAAATTCTATTTTATATATTATAAAAATATCTAAGCCTATAATTTAAGGGTAGAATGTTATCTTGATGAGATAAATGTAGAAGTTCAAATCTTCTTGGGCTTATAATAAAAACAAAAATAATTAAACCAAAAAAAA
Source organism: Neobacillus notoginsengisoli (assembly GCF_003515685.1). GTDB lineage: Bacteria > Bacillota > Bacilli > Bacillales > Cytobacillaceae > Bacillus_D > Bacillus_D notoginsengisoli. Next base: position 1,209 of record NZ_QWEG01000048.1, read on the forward strand.
AATTATTAAAATAAAATTTTAA
>NZ_QWEG01000049.1 GCF_003515685.1 Neobacillus notoginsengisoli
TAGTTGTTTAACTTGCTTACTGTTGAACATGTGCACTTTATACTAGCAGCACTAGTGTAAACATATACCATAGTCACTTGTATTAGTAGTAACACTTGGTAGTGCACCATATCTGACAGCCACAAGTATTTCAAGCTCCACTTGAATTAGAGTATATAACAGTTCTCTGTGAGAACTTAATACAATCACTTCTTGATCCTGAACCACCATCATCTAAGTTTCTCAACTACCAGGTAAGCATCTGTGCTTAGCCTCTGTGCCTTAGGGCCAGTAGCTGCTCAACAGGTTATGAGCCCTGATCTAGCAGCATTGAAGTGCACCCTTGAGGCTACCATCAACAGCACAGAAGCTCACCTGAATGTCACCTTCAATGGCTTGACAGATGAACCAGGTAGTGCCTAACCATGGCTGCACACCATCAGGATCTGGCACGAGTTTCACTTGCTGTGTCATATCCCATTCCTCGCTAAGTCCTTTTCCAGTCTTGTGCACACCTTTCCGCTCAACTTTTGACCTTTCCAGACTCACACCCCTTTCCAGAAAAAGACTTCAAACATTATGCATCATCAGTCGCTCAGAAAATGCTTTGGAAACATACCCTCGATCAGAAACCTTTTCCTTCCCATCAACTTCCACGCTGTCTCTTGTCAACGTCGCACGCCTTGTTGTACCGCATGCTCCCTGTCTCAGACTTCCTTTCACTCCATGATTCTTATTCATCCTTTTCCCATCGTTACCAATCATCCCTGCTCACCAGCACGTCATCCTTTGCATTCCTACTTACCAATTCGTCTTACCATACAGTTTTTCATACAGTATATAAGGCCTCTGTTTTCATGTATCATCCCTTAGTTCGAATATCAACCATAGTCACTTCCTAGCTGCGTTCCTAAGTCTCCAGCACTCAGATCCTACTTTCCCTCCTTCCCTCTCCTTGTCTCCACGCCCCTAAGTCCCTCAACGCCTGGAATCTTTGTTCCTACGTTCTCTGACCTCCGTTCTGAAATACTAGGACAAGGACTCATGCAAGGGCACAGCGCGCAAGCTGAAGCCAATGTCCTAACTTCCCAGTTCACTCCTTTGCTTTCTTACCTCAGTCTCTGATGTCCGCTTTCCTCCAGAGAACCGGAAACAGCCCGGAAGGCATGGACTAATATGATCATCCTGGAATTAAGATACTAA
>NZ_QWEG01000004.1 GCF_003515685.1 Neobacillus notoginsengisoli
ACCTCACGTACGGTTTGATGAGGGGGAACAGGAAAAGGACTTGCCCACTTGTCTGGCTTAGTAAGGTGGAACACCCTGAAACCCGAGGACAAGAAGGGCAAAGTCTAATTCCTGTTTTCTACTCTACAATAAAGTGTTACTCTAATTTTCTTATTGGCAAAATTTTACCTTTATTAGTGGAATCGCGTAGTAGTGTGGTGGACTTTCACGACGGAACTACTTTAGTTGTTAATGTAAACATTCAAATCAGTTTGATAAAAAGTGTTCAAAAATGGTATAAGTGTAGAAGAAGCATGGGAATCTCGCTTTTAAGTTTGGGATAAAGGCTGGCTTGGTATCCCATAGTGAAAGGAATTGACATGAAAGATGAAAGAAAATTTTTGGCGTGATCTACCACGGCCATTTTTTATACTTGCACCAATGGAAGATGTGACGGATGTTGTTTTTCGCCATGTCGTAAGCGCGGCAGCGAGACCTGATGTGTTTTTTACGGAGTTTACAAACAGTGAAAGTTATTGTCACCCAGAGGGGATCAAGAGTGTGCGTGGGCGTTTGAGTTTTACGGAGGATGAACAGCCAATTGTCGCCCATATATGGGGCGATAAGCCTGAAAACTTTCGGCAAATGAGTATTGGGATGGCCGAGTTAGGATTTAAGGGTATCGATATCAACATGGGCTGTCCTGTACCTAATGTGGCAGATCACGGGAAAGGAAGCGGGCTTATCCTTCGTCCGGAAGTTGCTGCAGATTTAATACAGGCCGCAAAAGCAGGAGGATTACCTGTAAGTGTAAAGACCAGGCTTGGTTATACAGAGATAGGCGAGTGGCAGGACTGGCTGACACACATATTGAAACAAGACATTGCGAATCTCTCCATTCACCTGCGTACAAGAGAGGAAATGAGTAAAGTACCTGCTCATTGGGAGCTGATTCCGGAGATTAAGAAACTACGTGACCAGATTGCACCAAATACACTTTTGACGATCAATGGGGATATCCTAGACCGCCAAACAGGCTTGGAGCTCGCCCATCAATATGGCGTTGATGGGGTAATGATCGGGCGTGGAATTTTTAAAAATCCATTTGCTTTTGAAAAAGAGCCGAAAGAGCACAGCAGTAAGGAATTGCTTGATCTCTTAAGGCTGCATCTGGATCTCAATGATAAGTATTCAAGTTTACAACTGCGTTCATTCAAGGCTCTTCAACGCTTTTTTAAGATTTATGTAAAAGGATTCCGAGGGGCAAGTGAACTAAGAAATCAATTAATGAACGCAGAGTCAACAGATGAAGCGCGTGCATTGCTCGATGATTTTGAGTCAAAGAATCTGGATGCAATTGGGGAACAGTAGAAGTATCCAATTAAGTGACTACAAATTTGGTTTTAAAATAAACAGGACCTTAAAGGTTTCTGTTTATTTTTTTGAACTGAGGAGTTGTTTGCATGTTATGCTTTTTTAAAAAATAACTTTTTAGATTCCACTAATTAGTAAGAAATCCGGAGTATTTTATGATATGGCTCACGAGGAAGCGGTAGCGGGTTAATATAAGGGAAACAGAAAAGATCTCCAAGGAATATTCTTTATACTTTTAACTCTTTAATGGAAAGAATATATGAAAAATGGGGGGTAGTTATATGGCACGTGTTTTGTTTATCAATGTTGGATCAGAAGGACATATCAATCCAACTATTGGAGTTGTTGAAGAGCTTATTTCTCGTGGAGAAGAGGTGGTGTATTTTACAGTTGAAGAATTCCGGGAACGGATAGAGAAGATGGGAGCTATGGTGAGAACCATTGACGGTCAGAAGTTTATAAAAGCCTTTATTTCAGGTGGTAGAAACCATTTACTAGAAAGAGTTAACGGTCTTTTACATACGGCAGATGTAGTCATACCTGCCATTCTTGAACAGATCAGAGGAGAGCACTTTGATTATATCATCCACGATTCCATGTTTGGCTGTGGACGTTTATTGGCTCAAATCTTGAAGCTTCCGGCAATCAATTCTTGTACATCTTTTGCGCAGACAAAAGCTTCTTTTGATAAAACATTGGAACAGCATTCTAATAAAATACCTGCAGAGATTCTTAAACCTATATACGATGAATTTCAAAGCCTCACGGGAAGGGTATTTGAGAAATACGGTGTAAAGATTCATTCGCCCTTCGAGGTTTTTTGCAATCCTGCACAGCTCACAATTGTGTATACAACCAGGGAGTTTCAGCCTTTAGGAGAAACATTTGATCAAACTTATAAATTTGTAGGCCCGTCGATATCTTCACGATTAGAGCAGGATGCCATTGCGATAGCTGCTATAAAAGAAAAAAGTCCCCTTTACATTTCGCTCGGTACCGTTTTTAATCGGGATATTGATTTTTATAAACTTTGCTTTGAAGCATTTGGAAATAGCAATCACACTGTGGTGATGTCGATTGGCAGCCAAACCCGGCTGGTTGATTTAGGGGAAATTCCCGAAAACTTCATTGTGAAAAATTATGTCCCACAACTTGAAGTGTTGAAAGACTCTAAATTATTTGTTACTCATGGTGGAATGAACAGTACCCAAGAAGCTCTCTATAGCGGGGTTCCGCTCATAATCATCCCTCAAAGTGCGGATCAGCCGTTCATTGCCAGTCAAGTTGTTAACATCGGTGCGGGTATAAAATTACAAATGCAAAGCTTGACCGCAAAGCAGCTTTATGAAGCCGCGGAGCATGTGCTAAACAACCCGTCTTTCCGTGAAGCTGCTGAAACTAGTAGGGAATCCTTTCAAAAATCCGGTGGATACCACCAAGCTGTTGACGAGATTTTCGAATTTAAAAATCAATATTCAATATAAAAGAATTGTAAAAAACGAGAATGAAAGAAGTTTGGGAAATGAATAACAATACAAAAATATAAATTTCAGGAATGATGCCGTCGTTAGCTTTTTCATCATTTCCACCTATTCTTCATGCAACGTTGGCTACTTTTTCGGAAAAATCATAAGAGTAACCTACATTGGCATCCCAATTTTCCTCACCCTGTGGTTCGGATTTCACTAGTTTACTTTCGACATCTCAAAATCCAGTCGTATCAATGCTTCAGGCTGAATTAATCAAACGTTTGATTAACTAAAATTCGACGCGATTTGAGTCTGGGAGCAGACTCCTAGTGTAAGCCATCGCATGTCCAGTTAGAATGATGTATAATCTAGTTCAGAATGAAAAAGGGACCCGAGATGCTCTTTTTAATAGGCAACTCCCATAAGGGTTAGTTGCCTTCCTAATTTCTTAGAAGTGGAAGGGTTAATTTATGGAGGATAAACGCTTTAAAATAGCACACCGGGAAGCGCTGATGGGTGTTGCTCTTGTGTTGCTTAACTTTGCGATTTGGTATGGTTTTGCTTATGGCCTCGGAAACAAGGATCCGAAAACCTATACGTACATACTTGGTTTTCCGGCATGGTTTTTTTACAGCTGTATTGCCGGGACGATTTTCATGATTGTTTTAATTATAATGGTCTTGAAATTCTTTTTTACCGAAGTTTCACTTGATGAGGAAGATGAAGAATGCACTGGCAAGTAATTATTCCTCTTGCACTATTTCTTGTTGCTATTTTTTATATTGGCTTTTGGGCTAATGCCCACGTTCGGCGCTCCAATTCGTTTTTATCGGATTATTTCCTTGGCGGAAGAGAAATGGGCGGCTTCATACTCGCGATGACGATGATGGCCACATATGGCAGCGCGTCAAGCTTTATTGGCGGTCCTGGCGTTGCCTATCAGGCTGGCCTTGGCTGGGTGCTTCTGGCGATGGCTCAATTGCCGGCGGGCTATTTCGTCTTAATGATTTTGGGAAAAAAGTTCGCGATTATCTCGCGTAGATATGAGGCAATCACCTTAATCGATTTCCTGAAGGCTCGTTACAAGTCTAATGCGATTGTGCTACTATCCGCAGTTGCGATCTTTGTATTTCTGTTCGCATCAATGACAGCTCAATGGGTAGGCGGGGCAAGGTTAATTGAGTCATTAACTGGGTTATCCTATCGTGGGGCATTGCTTATTTTTGCAGTAGCAGTGCTCGTATATGTCATTGTTGGAGGCTTTGCGGCCGTTGCCTTAACTGATGCGCTGCAAGGGTCAGTGATGATTATCGGAACGGTCATCCTGCTTGCGGCGGTTATTATAGAAGGAGGCGGGGTTTCCGCTATAATGGCGGAGCTTGTTGCGGAAAATCCAAATCTCATATCACCGTATGGCGCGGATCGAAGCCTTTCGCCGCTATATGTATCGACATTCTGGATTTTAATCGGGATCGGCGTGATCGGCTTGCCGCAAATCGCAGTCCGTGCGATGAGTTATAAAGATTCCAAGGGGATGCATCGTGCGATAATTATTGGGACGATTGGGATTGGAACCATTATGTTCGGGATGCATTTGATAGGCGCATTCGGACGGGCTGTCATGCCGGGAATTGAAATTGGCGATAAAGTGATGCCAACATTAACGCTTGAAATACTTCCGCCAATTCTTGCCGGGGTTGTATTAGCTGCTCCGATGGCGGCCATTATGTCTACCGTGAATGCCCTATTGATTTTAGTAAGCTCAACAGTTGTAAAAGATGTGTATTTAGGTTTTATAAAACCAGGTGCTAAGGATTCTGAAATAAAGCGGATTAGCTTCATTGTAACGACAGTTGTCGGAATTGCCGTGGTGGTATTCGCATTAAATCCGCCAAATTTATTAATTTGGTTAAATTTATTTGCGTTTGGCGGGCTTGAATCGGCATTTTTATGGAATGTCGTATTGGGCCTTTATTGGAAAGGCGCGAATAAATACGGGGCTCTTGCCTCTATGATTGTCGGACTTGTTTCGTATATTTATATTTATCACTTCCATAGCAATGCATTTGGCATGAACAGTGTCACCATCCCTATTGTTGTTTCACTGTTGGTATTTGTGCTAGTTAGTATGTCTACAAAAGGATTGGTCAAACAAAATCATAACGTGTAAAAGGAAGCCATCTATTTTAATATAGGTGGTTTTTTCTTATGGAACTCAAAAAGCCCGCTGTCCGTAGAAACATAAAATTGGTAACAAAAAATTTGATTATCTACAAAATGTACCTTTTTATGCATTTATCTTATGCCGGCAAAGGAATATAATGATAATAATAGACGAAATATTCTTTGTTTTAGTATAAGATGATGAAAACTGGAGGGTCATATGAGAAGAATTAGGAAAAGTTCTATTGTCTCTTATAGCCATTATGGACATACGAAAGTTCCGAATACTATTCAAACATCTTGTCCCACTTGCCGGAAAACAAGCAGTTTTTCCCTTAAGGCCAACTATCAGAAAAGCAAAAATGGGTTCCTGACTGAAGGAACCTGTTCATCGTGTAAAAAGGATTCAACCTTTGTGATGATTTTAAAAGGTGTTCCAGATGATACAGGAAATCCAATAGATGTTTATATCTATGACCCTCACTCTTCCAAACAGCCAATAAATCAGCTGGAACAATTACCAGACATCCCACCCGATTTGGTCCGGGCCTACCGCTCAGCTTTAAATATTTATCAGTGGAAGGACAATGCTGCGACAGCGGTCATGTCAAAACGTGTAATTGAAAGCATTTATAAGCATTTTGCAGGAGCCAAAGGGAATGGGCAGCCACTGTCTGAACAATCGGAACAAATTGTAGAGAATTTGGATTTAGTGAAGCCCATCCGTTATCTTGACCTGCTTCTTCGTCCTGAAAATCCTTTTTATGAAATTTTGGAGCTGGAAAAGGAACTTGATGATGAAACGGCCGCCCATTTAATGGACCTTCTTGAGAACTTAATTGATTACCTATTTGTCCTCCCTGGGAATATCGAAATTACATATACAAACATCCAACAGAATAGTAAATAGTCCCTTCAGGATAGAAGGTGCCTTGCTGCCCGTTTGTTCGTGAGTCGGGAGCAGGCACCTTTGTTTTTTATTTGGTAAAAGAACGCAATCCGGGATAGGGGCGCTTTTATTTATGATATATGTTAAAATCTACTAGGTGTTTTCTAATCATGCTTTGTCCTTTATACTAGGTAAGGTGTGTGGACAATTAATAGACCTTAAAGACCTTTTACTATAGATGTTGTATTACTAACAAGGGGAGGAAACTTCATTGACAACAACAAGTGCAGAAACAATGGTTGCCGATATCCACCGGTTGGATGAGAAGGGTTCTGGCCAGGCTGCGATTTGGCGTGAAAACGAACATGGCAATCTGAAAAAGTTGAAGCTGACCATCCCGCAAACTCTCCCGGGTGAAAAAGTGAGTGTAACGGTGGACAGACCTGAAAAAAGACGGTGGAGGGCGCTTCCTAATGAAATTTTGGAGGCCCACCCTGAAAGAACGGCTCCACCTTGCCCCCATTTTGAAAAATGTGGCGGCTGTGTGTGGCAGCATTGGCAATATGAAGGACAGGTGAAACAAAAAACAAACCATGTGAGGCAAGCTGTAGAATCACAAGGTTTCGACCCGAATTTGGTTCTCGATACGATTGGCATGGATAATCCTTGGCATTATCGCAATAAAATGGAGTTTACGTTTGCTCCCGATGGAACGCTTGGCCTGCATGAGCAAGGGAATTTCCGTAAAATCATATCATTGGAAACGTGTTTGATTGCTGGCAAGGAGATGGTTGCGGCTTCAATGGAAGTGGCCGCTTGGGCGAAAAGCCATCAATTGAGCGGCTATAACAAAGACTTACACGAAGGGCTGCTGCGGCACTTGATGGTACGGCAATCGTTTGCAACTGGGGAAATCATGCTTGCCTTGTTTGCAACTGAAGGACCGGCTGCCCATCAAGAAGCGGCTGATGATTTGGTGGAACGGATCACTACGGCATTCCCTCAAGTGAAAAGCTTGTTGTGGCTTGAAAACACAGATTGGGCAGACCGTACTCAATCACAAAATACTCATGTCCTTGCAGGAAGGGATTTCATTTATGATGAAATGGATGGCTACCGGTTTCGCCTTTGGTTTGATACCTTTTTCCAAACAAATCCGACCCAGGCTCAAAAGTTGGTCGAGCTTGCAATAGAAATGGGCGAGCCGAAAAAGACTGAGAAAATGATCGATCTTTTCTGTGGTGTTGGCACATTTTCTCTGCCATTTGCAAACAGGGTAGGGGAGTTGGCAGGCATTGAAATCGTTGAGACGTCCATTGAATCAGCGAAACGCAATGCAACGGATAATGGGATTGACAATACAACTTTCCTTGCGAAGGATGCGAGAAAAGGAATTGATGAAATCCTCGAGAGCTTCGGAAAACCAGAACTGCTGCTGCTTGACCCTCCAAGGTCAGGTGCAGGCGGAAAAGTAATGAGGAGAATCGGGCGCGCCAAGCCGGAACGAATTGTATACGTATCCTGCAATGTAGATACGTTCGCTACCGATATTAAGGAGCTTGAGCAGTTCGGATATGTCCTGGAAGTTGTCCAGCCGGTTGATCTTTTCCCTCATACCGTCCATGTTGAGTGTGTTGCGAAACTTGTTTTAAAAGATAAAAACACGATTTAATCACATAAAAAGGCAACGCGCTGTTGCCTTTCTGTTTCTTCTAAAAAACATTCAAAGAGTTATAATATGACAATGTCAAGGGAATTCACTTGTGAAACAAGCAATTCCTCATATTCCATTTGGGCGATGTACTGGATTTCCTGTTCGCCTGCCTTTGGATTTTCCTTTTTCGCTCTTTCGATTAAATCTTGCTGCACCTTCTGGGTCAAGACAATCATCTCATATTGTGAACGTTCTTTTGCCCAGAACTGCTCTTCACCAAAATCTGCAATCATTTTAGGGGCAATATCGAATTGGCTGTATTGCTTTTTGATGTCATCAAGCTGCCTTTCCACTTCCACTTGACTAGCGCTATGGCCTTTTTCCTTGGCAAGCATGGCCACGGAACGGAGCCTGATAATCTGGGTGAGGAGCTGGTTTTTGTCTTCATTGATCTTATCCTGGGCATCCCAGTAGGCTAGAGCCTCTTCAAGCTCTTTTCCGCTATATTTTTCCTTGTCCTGTTCACGGTTGATTGCGGTGTGAAGTTTATTGATAAATGTGTAAAACTTAATATCCTCGTCTGTAACCCATTCACCGTTGATTAAGGCAACGCCTTCATTTTTTTTTACGTCAAACTCGACGATTTTTTCCGTTTTATCTCCGTCATGATTGATCGTTAAAGCCATTTCGTATTTACCGGCCATCGGAAGGACAGTCTCAGCTTTATACGTTCCTTTTTCATTTTCGGCAAATTCGGCTTTCATTGTCCCGTGGTCCATATCCACCATTGTCAGTTCGCCCGTAATTTTTAAGCCTGACACGGGTTCCCCGTCTTCCATAACATTTATTGCAATCTGTGAAGGCTTATCTTTTAAGGTGTAAATTTGCTCTTTTATTTCAACTTTATAGTCAGGACTCCCTGAGCAGCCTGCAAGCAGCACGACGGCCAGGAACAACAACAGTCCAATCCGTTTTTTTCTCATTCCTCCATGCCTCCCAGCTTTTTCTTCTCCAAAAATTCGTCCACTAAATATTTTTCCATGATTCCGTCTTCAAGATAGGCAACATGTGTACAAACCTGTCTAATTTCATCAATATGGTGGGAGGACAGGAAGATTGTTTTACCTGTCAGTGATTTGATGACTTCAAGGATTTCCTTCCGGCCAATCGGATCGATGCCGCTTGTCGGTTCATCCAGAATGAGCAAATCAGCATCAGGGTAAAGCGTGATTGCAAGCCCAAGGCGCTGAAGCATTCCTTTTGAGTAATTTTTCACTTGCTTGTCCCTGTCATCCCACAGGCTTACAGACCTTAGCATTTCCTCCATCCTTGATTCATCCGTTTTTCCGCTGATTGCTTCGGAAAAGAAGGCCATGTTCTCGGCACCAGTCAGTGACGGGTAGAGAAGAAATTTTTCCGGTAGATAAGATACGGATTTCTTCCATTCCTTGTTCTTTTGGGTTACCTCTTTGCCATTGATCAGGACCCTTCCTTCGCTGACCGGAAGCTGCCCGAGCATGCTGTTTAAAAGTGTCGACTTCCCGGCGCCATTGCGGCCGACAAGGGCACAGACCTCATTTCGATTGATATTTAGATGAATATTTTTTAATACTGTCTTTTTTCCAAATGACTGGGATAGGTTCTCGATTGAAATCATTCTCCACCCTCCTTGCGGTGAAACACTACGGCACCAAGAAATGAAGCGAGCAGCCAGAATGTTGTGCTTCCCAGATAAAAATAGACCGGTTTCGTCCACATGAACGATTGAAGAAGCCTTGACATATGGCTGAATGAGTACACTTCCAGCCCAGTCTCCAAATAAATCCGAACCGCTTGCATTGGATTCAGGAAGTAGGCCGCTGAAAATAGCTTTACGTTTTCATGGGTAACGTTTGGCAAAAATGTCAGCAGCAAGAAATCGTGGAGGAAAAAGAAATAGAACCAAATCAGGATTGCGAAACCGATAATCTGCATCCTATTCCGGCTGATGCTTCCCACCAAAACTCCAAGTTGCATGAATACAATGACAATAGTGAATACCGAAAGAATAAAAATGCCGTAGCCGGCAAAATCAATCCTATAGCTGAATTTTAGTAGAGAGAGATAGAAAAACAGCCAACCAGCCAACGGCAGCAGGAAAACGGTATGAAGTGCCAGGGATTTTTTTAGCAGGAACGACGGAAAGCTATCTTTTTTTGTCAGCAGCATGACCATTGTTTTCTGTTCCTTTTCCTGAAAAACACTGAATGCACCGGTAAACAGGCATAAAATCGGAATGAAATAAGTCAATGTATCAAACAAGTTAATCAGGAGGATGTAAAAGCCCTGGTCAAATGGAAGAGAGGAAGTGAACAGCATTCCTGCCGAAACCGCAATAATGGCGGCCATAGAGAGCCATAGGCCTTTTCCTCTTATCGTTTCCTTCCATTCTTTCCAAATATAATGCATAGCCGATATCTCCCTTTTGAAAAAAGTAAGATGCCAATGAGGAACAGCCCTGTAATCAAAATCCGGGAAGGGTTGGCGGTTCCGCCGCTACCAACAAGGGGATGGGCATCCTCAAACATCACTTCTTCCCCGTTTAGAAAGCTGTTCAACTTTTCATAGATTTTCAGTGCCGGACTCTTTAGAAAAAGATAGGTTAGTTCCTGGTCTTCGAGCAATTCATAAAGAGATGAGCGGTAGGTTATTGGAAAATCCCCAGTTCTGTCTTGGTCCAGGTCGACAAGCGGAAAGGAACTGCCCCAATCATTGCCTCTATCGGCCAGGTTCCAAAAGTTATTCACGCCTTGGCCGCCAAGTGTTACTGCGGGGATGATATTTTCAGAAATTGTGTTTTCTGTGAATATATGTTGACTGGAACTGGCCCAAAGCTCAACGCCAATTTGGTTCTGGACGATTCGGTTTTCCCGGACTGTCGTACGGTTAGCCTGGTCGGAATAGATTCCCCGCTGATTTAGATAGAACGTATTGTTTTCAATAACAATATCATTGGTCTGCTGCAGCAAAACACCGAAGGATCGGTTGCCATAGTTGAAAATAAATTGATTGTTTGCAAGTTTAATATCATTTGACATCATAAGTGCGGCGCCGCCTGTATTGAAAGCGAATGTATTTCCGCTGAAGCGGTTTGAGTGCGAGTACATATAATGAAGGCCATAGCGGGTCCGGCTTATTTCATTGTCTAGAATCGTATTTCCATTGGAATAATCAAAGTACATTCCATCGCGGCTTCCTTCGATTGTATTGCCGGTTATCATATTCCCATTCGAGTAATAGACTTGGATTCCGTTTCCTTGACCGGCAACTTCACCGTCCGCAAACCCGAGTATATGATTGTTTTTCAAGGTATTGTGATAGGCCTTGCTCAAATAAATGCCATGAAAGACATCATGGATATAGACATTTTCAATTGTGTTGCCGTTCGAGAACACTTTTATTCCCGCATATTCTTCCGGAGCTGTCCGGTCCATGCTTCCATTTGTAACTGTAAGATTGGCGATTGTGACACCCGGCGCCTTGATGGAAATAACGTTCCCATCGCCGTCACCTTTAATGACTGTGCCTTTTGTTCCTGAGATCTTTATACTGTTCGTTATGACAAGGTTTCCTTCGTATGTGATTCCTTCAAGAGTCAAACTTTCTCCCTCTTCAAGGGCATCAATTTTGCTCTGCAAATCGCCAGGTGCAGCAAATGACTTTTCAGGGCCCAAGGCGATACATGACAGGAATATGAAGAGAATGAGAAGTTTTTTCATCATGATGTTTTCCGGTCCTTCCATAAAGGAATCAGAATCAGGACAAATGCTGCAAGAACAAGGTAGGTGCCGTTGTCCAGATAACTATTTGTAATAAAGTTGGCAAGTTTGTTTTCTCCAATCATTGGCGGGATGAACGGTTCAATTGTGATGGGGGCAGTCGGGCTCAAATTGGTGCCAAAGTTCTTCAGCCAGCGGTTCAAATCATAAACGCCTAGACTTCCGCCGACCACAAACAGGGTGATAAGGCCATATAAAATGGCTTTTTTTCGCAAAATCGCAGTCAGCAACGTTATGCCTGCCAGTCCCCAGATTAAATACTTCACATAGGACAATTCAGGAAAATTTTCTTCACTGAATTCGGCCATCCCAATGTAGTGGTTCAACCCGTTGACAATATCTATTTCCCCTTCCAACTTGTCAGGGTAAACAATAATATCCAAACCTTCAGGGTATTGCGGGGCAATAAAATTCATCCCCCACCATGGAAAGTATGCTGAAAGAAATATGAGTGAAGCCGCCGCAATTAAAAGAGCGGAGGATAGAAGAGACAGTTTCTTCCTTTTCATTATGCATCACCTTTCTATTAAACAGCGAAAGGTATCAGATTTTGGCCTGATACCGTCCGCTGATTGTTCCGGTCTCTTACTGTTTCGGCTTTACAAGGAAGTACCCTGTCATTTCCTGGTGAAGCGCGGAGCAGAAGTTTGTGCAGTAAAGCGGGAAGGTTCCTGCCTTATCAGCCGTAAAGGATATCGTACTGGTTTGACCAGGCTGCACCTCTATATTCATGTCATAGCTGTTAATGGCAAACCCATGGGTAATATCCTGGTCAAAGTCGATATTGGTCAGATGAATAACGACTTTATCACCTTCGCTCACTTCGATTTGGTCAGGGCGTTTTGCTTTTGCATCGAAGATAAACTTGGAACGCATCGCAATCCCGTACACATGAACTTCATTGCCTTTACGGACAATTTTCGTGTCTTCCTGTTTATAGACAGCATCCTTATTCTTTTCATCTTTTGGATAAACGGATATCGTTTTAATTTTGTCAGCCTTTATCATTTGAGCGTAGTGCGGCTCGGGATTGACTGGCGCAGATTGAATGACTTCCATCTTTTTGCCGGACAGGTCGATTAGTTGCATGGATTCAGGATGGGAAGGCCCGACTGACAGGTAACTGTCTTTTGCAATCTTATTCAAGGCAATGATATATTTTCCATCAGGTGCTACAGTATCGCCTTCCGCAGCAACAGAATGGCCAGGCGAGTACTGGACTGGTACACGGTCAAGGGTTTCGCCTGTATTTGGGTCCCATTTTACAATCTCGGAGGAAATGAACATCGTCGTGTACGCCATACCTTTATCATCGAACTGGGTATGAAGCGGTCCAAGCGCATTTTCGGGATTCACTTCACGTTCCATGACCGAATCGTAATTCAGGACAGGCAGGCCATTGCGTTCCCCCTTGAAGTCCTTATTTTCAATGGCTTTAAATGCTTTTTCAAAAGAAAACACAGTCATCGCAGGAGCAAGCTTGCCTGATGCAATAAAGTATTTTCCGTCTGGAGTGACGTCAACACCGTGAGGAGACTTTGCAACTGGAACAAGATAAATGCCCCCTTTATGTTTTTCAGGGAAAATCATTTTTTGGCCGGTTACTGTATCGTACTTGCCTTCTTTGACCATCTTCTCCAGCTCTCTCCAATTAAAAAGAACAATATAGTCACGGTCAGCCTGGGAGGCATTGATTTCTAGATTTGTAGTCGCTTCTTCAGTATTGTAGGTCGTCATGACAGCCCAATCTTTCGATATCTTCTTGCCAGCGTCGGAAAGGTCGAACGACCAAGGCGGAAGGGCTACCTGGTAGCTGATATTCAGCTTTTCTTTTTTCTCATCAAAGGTAACGGCGGACATAACCCCGCGGTATTTCTCGCTGTAGTCGTCGAGTTCGGCATACTCGCTGCCGATTGGCACAGCAAACCGTGTCGGAAGGAACATATACTCTGTATTTTCTGTTACAAATGCGGCACAATGAGGTCCGCTTGTATTTGGCACGTTAATAATGTCGCGAACTGTGAACGTTTCCAGATTCATGACCGCAGCCCGGCTGTTTCCGACATCAGTGGCAAACATGTACTTTCCATCATAGTCCCCGTTTGTTTCCGAGAAAGCCGGGTGATGGAGATCGCCCCATGTATAGTCGCCGAGCATTTTCTTTGAGTGATCGTCCCAACCATAGCCTGTTGCGGAATCCTGTGAAAACACAGGCACGGTCCGAATATGCCTCATTGAAGGAACACCATAGATGAACATCTGGCCGGAGTGGCCGCCTGAAGCAAATAAATAATATTCATCCTTTTCTCCAAAAGGAACATATACTTTTTCAGCGTTTGTTTTTGCATGGGCTGATTGTCGTTCTGTTTTAACGCTTTGCGAGAAGTCGCCAAAAAATAGTGTTGCTGCCGTGAATCCTGCGAGAAGCCCCGATGCTGCTGGGATCCATTTTTTCATGAATGCTTCACCTCTTTTAGGTAAGTTTTTGTGGGAAAGTATGGATTATCTATTAAGCTATTTTTTTTCGGATGCCTTTTTCAGCAGGTCGGCAATTTCTGTGATTTCCTCGTCCTTTAACGGGCTTCCGGCAATGACACTGGACATGACCGCAGACGTCGGCTCTTTTAGAAACTCTGCAAGTGGTTTTCCGTGTTTGTCCTCAACGTTTTCATAGGCCTGGGATAAATCCGGGCCTGTCGCGCTGCCCTGGAGTTTCAGGCCGTTCACAGCATGGCAGCCTAGGCAGCCCTTCGTTGACAGAATTTCGGTGTCAGCTGATGCTGTTGGGGCTTCTGTAGGTTCTGAGCTTGGAGTTTTCGTTTCTGGCTGTTCATTCTCCTTAGGTGAGGTCTGTTCGTTTTGCGAGGCGGCAGTATCCTTTTGCCCGCCAATGATTTCAAAAACTACATAACCAAAGCCCAGTCCGATAAACACACAGATGACAAATGTTACTAATGACCTTTTCAAATTTCCCCCTCCTTTGTTCTAGCAATTTCATTCTAAAATAGCTGAATGGAAGAAATTGTGACGTACGACACACCTAAATTTGAAAAATGTGAAGATTTTGTGAAGGTGCAATAAAAGGGAGACAATATGAAGCTCGTGTGTAGACTCAAAAAAATAACGGTTCGAAAGTGGGAAATTTTTTTGAAAAGTGTGGAAAGAATCACATCGTGCGCTTCCGGGCCACGGTAAAATCAGAAATGAATCATAAAATGGAAGGGGATGGTTCTTTGTTGAAGTTTTTGGTTTTTATTTTAATTCCTGTTACCCTGGTTGTGCTGGCAATATTTATTGAAGGCCTTTTGGAGTTGTACAAGCTTAAACGAGAAGAAGAGAACAGTTTGGCCAGAGAAGGAATGGAAGGCTATTTGGATCAACAGTTTGGATATAAAAAGGTGAGAGTATTCAAAAAAATCTATGACGCCGAAGGGGCTGTCCGATATATGGTTTATCTACCGTCCTACGAATGGTTCAAGGCGCCAAATTATCAATGGTATGAAGTCTTTTCAACTGAACAAGGATACAAGCATTGTGAAATTGAGAGATGATTTCCTGGTTCGGCATCGGTGCCGAAGTCCGGTTACTTTTTGGGCTCCAAACTTAACGTAAAACAGTTACTGCCAAAAAAGCAACGATCTCCTTGGTGAGGATCGTTGCTTTTGATTCCGTCCTAAATTTTCCGTTTATTCCATCGTGTTAAGAGTTAATTAGCAATAAATTCAGTGATGCAATAAATACTTTATGGAATAAGGAAAGGATTGGGAGTTCTATGGATTTAGTTCATGGATCTTTCAGTCCCTTTTTTGAGGGGAGATTTAATTTGTACTTGAAGTTAAGTATTATTATTTTTAAATTTTTGGTAAATTCAGCAATGATTGTTCATAAATCTGATAAAGTAAGGAGAGTAGGTGATAATTTCCATTAATATACAATGATCAAGAATTATCATATGATTGGTAAAGCAACGATTGCAATGATGAATCTACTCATGATATAGAAACGCGCATACAAAGATCTAGTATCCGCGTTAATTGTATATAGAAAAGCATGCAAAACAAAAAGAAGTAACAGCCCTCATTGAGTGGGTATAATCGATGAGTGCTTTACTTCATTTTGTAAGGACTGTAGAGCTCCTTTTCCGAAGAAGTCACGGGCTTTATTGGCTATTTCAATTAACATTTCATCATTTTTCCGTAATGTCTCACGTATACGACTTATTAATTGGAGAGCATTTTCACCAGTAATTTGCTTAGCGACACGTTCAAGGAGTACTTTTGCATCGACCGAATATTTGTGGGCAAAGCTATGACACATGACCATATTCTTCCGAAGGACATTAGAGTATTCTCCTGAAAAAGCCCGGCGAATACAGCCCCGGATTCCAGCGTAACCGTATGATATTTCAGAGACTGCCCGATAAAAAAGAACCATTCCATCAGCATGACTCGATTCCGGGTTTAAACGCAGCTCACTAACTAACGAGACTAAATGCCGTACAATCACTTTACCTGACTCAGTTGCGTTCCACCAATCTAATAAACGATGCTGATCATCCGCACTCATACCTAGCGTTTGTGTATAAGGCATTTTTCTCCCTCCAATGTAATCCTCTTAAAGTCGCGGAATTGCTTGAACGTTCTCGATACGTTTGCGAACGATTTCCCAGTCGCGACCAAGGAGTTCTTGGCCCAGTCTGTTGGCTTCTTTAATCCAAGTTGAGATTTGATTATTTAAATATCTACTTTGCACGACCAAGTAAGACACATCTGAAGATGCATCTTTAACAGCCAGTTCAAAATTAGGACTTAATTGTTTTTCGCTAATCCGCAATGTATCAAGATCGAACACCAGCATCTCTTTTTCAAAAGGCATTCGTTCCCCTTTAAGAAGACGTTGAGTGGTTCCTTGTACTGCATCGAATCCATATCCAATATCGGCTACGGAAGCATGATATGGATTAAGGCCAGGAGCAGTACGTAAGGAGGGAATAGATCGAAATCCTGTAGTAATGGAGCATACCACTTCTTTAGCGGCCATTCCTTTTTCTAAAGCAGAATGTATGGCATTTAGATAATAGTCTCTATGGGGGTTCATTTTTAGTGTCATTTACTCATCCCTCACTTTATTTCTAACAGTGTACCAATCATTTTATTTAAAAGAGAAAGACCTATCTTTACCTTATATGTATATTGTCAAATAAAGAAAATGCTCCAATTTACAAAAGCAATGGAGCAATACCGTTGTCAATAGATAAAATTATTTATTAAATGGGCTCCTGGCTTTTGACTATTCGTTTTGAGAGAAGCTCATCAACTAAATTATCCAAAAAGTGACAGAGTAATTAGTTCCAAAAGAACTTGACGTAAAAGTTAGAATAATGTAAAATAATATAGTTGTTTTCAGGGTTCTGCATCAAATCCTCTCCCCTATCAAACATTGATTATTATAGTTCACTTTAATCTTTATTTTCCTGATGAATGGAAAGTTTTTAGATGACGGCCTCCTTTGCCACCCCCTTAAAGTTACACCCAACCTTCATTATTAAACAAAACCGCAAAACCATTTCCTCGGTTGTTTTGTATGTCCTACCAAAATAAGTTTCTATTAAAATGAGCAGGGCCATCCGCAACAATTAGATTGAGGTGGTTGACCTTCACCTCCCTATCTTCATTTAACTTATATAAACACTTTTTTTCGTCCTATATGAATGTTGGTTAGGACTGTGCTGATCTCTTTTCGGAAGCATTTGAGTTTTTTGTTTTGCTGAAATGAATAAACTTTATTCTTGATAGACAAATTAAATATACATTGCTGGCCACTGCGAAGAGGGGCTAAGTGATGGAACGATTTTATGCGCTAGTTTATTTTTTTCTAGCGGGGCGTGGCAAGGTCACATTCTCTTTCCTATCCTCATCATTCATCCTTTTAAATGTTGAGTGAAATGATTCATCAGAAAATAAAGCTGATTCTTTATTTTAGCCGGCTTCCGGTGAAATGATTATGGAGAAGAGGTAGAATGGATGAATGTAAAAAGTATTAAACAAACTAGAAAAGGTATAGGCCTAGGGGCAACTTCAGCGATTGCCTGGGGAGTAGATACGGTACTCATAGGAGTAATAATAGCAAGTACACCTTTTAAGGAGGCTGTTGCACTTGCTCCAATTATAGCTGCTTTCATGCATGACTTTTTCTCTGCACTTTGGATTTCCTTGCTGATGATTATAAAAGGTGAATTTATTAACGTATTAAAGCTGATCAAATCAAAGAGCGGAGCGATTTTAGTTTTAGGAGCAGTGTGCGGTGGACCTTTAGCCATGACCTTTTACTTTCTAGGGATCCAATATGCAGGGGTAACATATGCTGCAAGTATTGCTTCTATATTCCCTGGGATAGGTGCTGTGCTTGCTTTCTTTTTTTTAAAGGAAAAAATGAACGCAAGAACTTGGCTAGGCGTAGTTCTTAGTATCTGTGGAGTAATCGTATTAGCCTATGTGCCATCGAAAATGGACGTAGGCGGTCATTTTTTCATCGGAGTATTGTGTGCATTTGGTGCCGCTTTGTTCTGGGGGCTTGAAGGGGTAATCGGCGCATGGGGAATGAGGGGAAAAAAAGCTGTTCCTCTATTTGCGATTAATATTAGACAGATGATTTCAGCCCTGAGTTTCGGCATATTAGTTATACCGTTTGTAAAAGGATATCCTTTAGTATTTGAAGTTTCATCAACCCATGTAGTATGGTTGCTCGTGGTAGCTGGTTTATTAGGGGCCATGAATTATTCTTTATACTACTCATCAATTAATATTATCGGTGCTGCCAGGGGACAATCGCTTAACAATACTTACGTTTTTTGGGCGATCTTAACTGAAATTTTGTTTATTGGTACCTCTGTTAGCTTGCAATTTATTATAGGTACAATAATCGTCATTTTGGGTTCTGTTCTTGTTTCAGCAACCCAAAAAGAGACAAAGGATCGAGAGCCCGTGACAACGACTTGATATAGAATTGATCGACTACACAATAGAACTTAATTTCAGTTTTCCTTGAACTATGAGCTGCTGGATTCGCGAAGTATTGGTTGGAACGTGAGATCCACAACAGAAAAGGGAGAACGGATGATTGATGCATTTAGTAAGAACCCTATTTCAGTCAACTACTTAAAAACAAACTTATAGCCCCCATGCTATTAGTATGGGGGCTGCAAAATTTATTAAACTTCCGTAAGGCTTTTTTATTCGGTTTGGATCACCGGTAAAAATCAGTGTAATCCTTGTTCAGGTAGTATTGCCATTAACTGGTTTTGCTTATATGATTAGGTATAAAGAGAGTGTTCAAGGGGGAACCGCTTTATGATTCCGGCAAAAATAGATCCTATTTCCTTTATACCGGTAAGTGGAAAAGAAGTGGATTCCATCGCCAATTGGTTCGATCAGCATAACCAATCATTCTATTTCTTGGGTTGGTCTTATCTTCGGAATCAGCAGCAAATGGAAGAGCTTTTTTACCGAGCTATTCTAAAAGTGCACAAAGAGTTTCCCAAAATAAATAGAGAAACAACGTTCGAAATGTGGGTGACATCGATTTTTATTCAAACCTGCCGGGAGCTTTCTAAAGTTAAAAATTTCCAAGCTGAAGAAGAAGGTTTACCAAGGCAGGATTTATTTATAGCGCTTGATGAGTTGAAAGAGGATGAGAAAGAAGCGGTGGTCCTTACCTACTTAAAAGGAATCTCCCTGGAGGACGCAGCAAAACTATTGCGCGTCTCAACGGAAAAGATCAAGCAGCTTTTGTTTTCAGGAATTCAGTCGCTTAAAAGGGGATTTGGATTCGAACGAAGCTTAAATGGCTGTAAAGAGTATCATAAATATTACATCGATTACTTTGAAAGAACCCTATCTCGGCCAGAAAAGGTTGATTTCGAAATTCATATTTATCATTGTCGGGACTGTCAGGATGATCTGGCTGCCTTTCAGGATGTCATGCTAACGATGAAAAATTTTGATGAAGGTATTGAGGGTTTTCACGTACCGACCAATTTCATGGCAAACGTCCGAGCCAGGCTGGCAGAAAGAGAAAAGACTAGACAGCTGAAGCGTAAAAAGCGGATAAGAATGGCAACTGTTTTTGCAAGTATTTTCACATTACTAATAAGCCTTGAGGTTTTGACAGGCTCTTTTACAGGCCTTTACTATGCTTATGCAGAAAAAGATGAGCAGTTGCGAGGATTTCTGCGACAAGGTATGGGGAAAATGCTGAATCTGGAAGCGGAAAGTGAAGGACTAAAAATTAGAATCAAGAGTGCGGTTACTGATGAGTTTCAGACGCTCATTTTTTATGAAATTGAGGACACAGCTGATGAACACCAATATATGATTTTCCTTGATAATGGGGCGGCAGTAGAGAACCATTATCAAATCATGAAGAGTGATAATTATCCGAGGTTTTATCCTCCTGACCTTGAGTCGGAGGCGAATAATAAGGAAAAGAACGTATATCGTGGAAAAATTACTCTCTCGCCTCTGAAAAAAGAAAAGGCAACGATTCAGCTTAAGATCACAAAGCTCCAGAAGGTGAACCGTGATGTTTCCAGCCTACATAATGTTTATTTTTTAGATGAGGCAGGAAGTAAAACGGTTGAGTGGAAATTTGAGATTCCTGTGGTAAAACAGCCGTTTTCCGAATATGCATTGGACCAAGAGACGGAAGTCGACGGCATCCCTGTCCGATTAGAAAAACTAATTATCGCGCCAACGGCAACGATTTTACGATATTCCATTCAAAATGGACTGCCGAATAAGCGAATCGAATATCTTAGTTTCAACAACCTTGAAGTAAACAATAAAAAAGCGAAAGCTGAAAAGTATGGAAACAATTATATAGAAGAAAAAATGGGTTGGATTACTTTTCAGGCTCATTTTGACCCGCTTTTTAAGATAAAGCCGAAAGAAGTCAATCTTCAATTGGAATCTGCCGTTATAACAGTAGAAGACAAAAAAACGGTCGAACTCGATGCTTCAAAGCGCTATCCCCAAACCTTCGAATATGCAGGAAGTACGATTTCCATTGAAAAATTTGAAATTGGAAAGCCAACCGTTCTTGTTATGAGTAATCATGAAATTAATAATCGGGCATTTGATTCGCTTTGGTTTGATGTTGAAGGCGATTATGATGAAGGTACCACTCCGATGGAGATAGATCCTGAAGGGGTTCTGTTTGATAAAAACGGGGTTGAACATGATTCAAATGATATCATGAATTTTGAAAAAATTGAGCAGCCGCGTTATTTTACAACCGTTTATACACTGAAGTTGCAAAGTGGCAATTCTGAAGAGAAAGCCATTCCTAAAAGGATTCTGTTGCATGGATATCACAAGACAAGATATTTTGATGATGTGATGGCTATTTCGGTGAAATAATATTTTATGTAGCATCCTAGGTATTGTCGCATATATACTCGAAGGCACATCTAAATTGGCAGTTTCCCTCCGATGAGGGGACTGCCTTTTGTAGGTTAAAAAGCCTCTGAGTGCTGTTCTATATTTTGTTCGTTATATCCACATCCCGAGAAGCGCTTGTTAAGTTGCTAATCAAATTGGTCTCTTCTACCCCTTTACCATGCTTGATTAGGAACTATTTACCACTAATCCCCGTAAATATTTATAATTCCAAATATTCATGTAATTATATCCTTATTCAACTATAATGAAGGCGTTGAAATAAAAGGAGGTAGAAAATTTGGCGAAAAAGATGATTGTTCCTGTTGTTTTGTCGCTTGGATTGATGGCAGGTGCGATTCCGGTAAACAGCGTATTCGCACAGCAGGCTAATCAAGCCCAGATTTCGAAGAAGTGGAATGAAAGGGCAAACGTGCCGCTGTTTGTGAAGGAGCGGATTGCGGACAAGTTTTCTGCAAGCACCCCATCCAATGCATTGGCTTATTTGGAGAAGAACGCTGTGAAAACTGGCATTAAAAATCCTGGCAAAAATCTAAAGGTGAAAGGTGTAGAAAAAGATGAATTGGGTATGACTCACGTACGCTTTCATCAGTCGATTAACGGGTTGAACGTAGAAGGGGCGGAAATGATTGTTCACTTTAATGAGGATAATGAAGTGGTATCCGTCAACGGAAGAATCAATCAAACGATAACCGATGACGCTGTGGACACGGCAGCTTCCTTAAGCAGTGATGCTGCCCTTCGGGTGGCCCTATCGGACGTCAATGCTCCTAAAGAGCTGACATATGAACCGACTGCTGATCTTGTGGTCTATCCTTTTGAAGGTGAAAATCATACTGCCTATAAGGTGAATGTCAACTTCATGGGAGATGAGCCTGGAAACTGGTTTGTGTTTGTCGATGCAAAAACCGGGGCGGTGATAGATAAGTATAATGGCCTCATGCATGCCGAAGAAATGAAAACTCAAAAAGGTGCTGGTAAAGGTGTCCATGGTGACCATAGGGAAATACATATCACCCAAGTGAAGGAATCAGGCACTGGAACGAAGTTTGCTTTAGCTGATTATGCTCACAAAAACCTCGAGGGGATTTTTACGTATGATGCCAAAAATGATAACAACGCAAGTAATGACACATTATATGTAGGAAATTCTGCAGCATTTGTGGGCGACTATGATCGGGCCGCTGTCGATGCGCATTATAATTCTGAGAAGGTTTATGACTATTTTCTAAATGAACACGGCCGGAATTCCCTTGATGGGAAAGGAATGGCGATCGTTTCCAGGGTCCACTATGGCCAAAATTACAATAATGCATCGTGGAATGGGCGTTGGATGACGTATGGGGATGGGGATGGTGAATTCTTCATCTCACTATCAGCCGGTCTTGATGTTGCTGCCCATGAAATGACTCATGGTGTTATCACGCATTCAGCAAACTTGGTTTACCGCCATCAACCGGGCGCACTAAACGAATCGTTCGCGGATGTCTTTGGCGCACTCGTTGATGATGACGATTGGGAAATCGGCGAGGATATTATGGCGCCGGCGGCAAAAGCTGACGGGGTAACGAGATTGCGCAGCTTGAGTGATCCAAACAGTGTCGTGGTCAGCAATCCGCAACGGGCGGCGTACGGAAGCGGAGTCTATCCGGCCCATATGGACGAATATTATCCTATGCCAACGTCAGTGGATAACGGCGGGGTCCATGTGAACTCCTCCATTCCAAACCATGCCGCATACTTGATTGGCGAGGAAATTGGCAGGCAAAAGTTAGGGCAGATCTACTATCGGGCCTTAACGGTTTATCTAACCCCGAATTCCGAATTCAGTGACGCGCGCCGGGCGATTGTTCAATCGGCAATTGATCTTTACGGAGAAGGAAGCGATGAAGAGGCCGCTGTAAATGCTGGATTTGATGCGGTGGGAATATACTAAGTTTTAGTGTTATTAAATGAATATGAGTGAGATCCCCCATGCTTTGAGTTTGGGGGATTTTTTTATGTTTCAATTTATGAAGGAGGGGTTTTTATCAAGTTCAGCAAATTGGTATAATGATTCTTATTAACTGAGAAATGAGTTGTTAGGAATGAATGTGGAAATGAATGATCATAAGGAGAATTGGTTCAGGAATATCATTCTCTTTTTGATTAGCCAGACGATTTCCTTGTTTGGATCGTCCTTGGTTCAATATGCGATTATGTGGTATATCACGCTAACGACTGAATCAGGTGTCATGATGATGCTGTATATTCTTTGCGGCTTCATTCCAACCTTTATTCTGTCCCCGGTTGCAGGGGTTTGGGCGGACCGCTATAACCGTAAAATACTGATTGTGTTGGCGGACGGCCTGATTGCTTTAGCGACACTTATCCTGGCCATTCTCTTTTTAATGGGATACGACCAAATATGGCTCCTTTTTGTGATGGCAGCCATCCGTGCCTTTGGAACGGGCATTCAGACGCCGGCGGTCGGTGCAATCTTGCCACAGATTGTCCCGAAGGATCGGCTGACAAAGGTAAATGGAATAATTGGAAGTATTCAAGCAATCATCATGTTTGTATCGCCAATGGTCAGTGCGGCTTTATTGGCTATGGCTTCGCTTAAAATCATCTTCTTCATTGATGTGATTACAGCAGCGATGGCGATTGTCACATTGCTCGCCTTTTTGAAAATCCCTTCACATAAAAAGGCGGCGGAAAAACAGACAAACAGCTACATGAGTGACTTTAAACAGGGATTGCGATATGTGAATCAACATGGGTACCTTAAGCAATTCTTCCTTTTCTTTGCTGTTTTCTTTGTACTGATGGCGCCTGCGGCATTTTTGACGCCATTGCAGGTGGCCCGGAGCTTTGGTAATGATGTATGGAGGCTGACAGCTATTGAAATTGCCTTTTCAATCGGTATGATGGCTGGCGGAGGCATCATTGCAACTTGGGGAGGCTTCCAAAATAAAGTGAAAACGATGGCATTTGCGAGTGTAATTATGGGCATTTGTACCTTCGCGCTCGGTATCGTACCGATCTTTTGGATGTATTTAGCCTTCATGGCTGTTTTCGGAATTACCATGCCGATTTTCAATACTCCGACGACGGTTCTTTTGCAGGAGAAAATTGAAGAGGATTACTTAGGCAGAGTTTTCGGAGTCATGGGGATGATTTCAACTTCGATGATGCCAATTGGCATGCTTATCTTCGGCCCAATCGCAGATTTAATTAAAATTGAATGGCTGCTGATTGGGACTGGAGTTTTTATTATCTTATTAGCTATTTTGTTAGGACAAAACAAAGTGCTTTTGGAAGCAGGAAAACCGGCTATAACGGAAGAATAACTTACAGTAAATGCCCGACCCTGGGGACAATAAGACAACTAATTAAAAGGTTGTCTTTTTGCGTTTAATATCATAGTTTATGATAACGAGTAAGGTGAAAAATCCCATTTTGCAGTAGACCATGGGGGGGGAACGAGGTGAGGAAACTAAGCGTTTGGTGGGTAGCGGCAGTCCTCGGGTTACTTGCTGGAGCGGCTATTTGGTGGGCATCTTCTTACGCAAAAGACCATAGAGACCCGCTGAACAAATCGGATGCATTTGTTCATCATGATGGCGAGGTGCTTTCTTGGTTCGAGTTAACGAGTAGAAATGGAAAAGTGAAGGGGAAGCTTCATCAGCAAAAGGTTATTGAAGAAACCGGGGAACCGCCGTTTATGGAAGAAAAAACATACGATGTGACTGGAAAAGTAACCGATAAAGGATACGTATTCAATGTTAATTTTGCCGGGAAGTGGCTAAGGTCTGACGCCTGGTTTTCCGGAGAAAATCTTGTACAGAAGCAGGGGAAAAAAGACAGCAAATTATACGAGGCTGTTGGTCAAGAGCAGCTCAAAAAGTTTGTTGAAGCAAAACAAGAGGAGCTGCAAAATGCCATTTACCATTCAGAGGAAAAAGAAAAAAACCGTATAAGAGGATTTTTTTCGGAGTTGAAAAGTGTATATGGATACCTTTCCTCCTCGGATGACGAATCTTACCAGCTGTTCCTGAAAATTGATGAAGCGCTCCTCGAAGGTGAATTAACTGGTTCACTGCTTGTTATGAATAAAGTGCGGGGTGGAGGCAACCTTTACAAGGAAAGAAAATATGAGCTGAACGGAATAACAGACGGGCGGATCGTGCGTTTTTACACGAATGTTGAAGGAAAAGAAACCAAGTTAGAAGGAAACTTTCTTGATAGCGCGGCCAAATTCAATCTGTCATTTTGGAAGACTGCTGAAAAGCTTACGTTTCATGCAGTTACGGAAGATAAATATAAAAAGCGTTACGAGGAATTTAAAGTTAGGGCACAAAAATAAATTATATAGGAAGAAAAGCTTGCTCGTGGTAGCTAATTGTCTCGTAAATCGTAGAGAATACCGAAAAGCGTAAAACCATTCTTTCTCTAAAGAATGGTTTTACACTTTTTTAAGGTAACTTGAATCAGTCTACGATAGAAGAAATCAAATCACGGGGTAACAGCCTAAGGGATTCGGACTCTTGAGTCTGCAAAAGCTAGTTGAGAGTCCGAATCCGTGGTTGATTCGGACTCTCGAGGTCTTAAAAACAGTTTAAGAGTCCGAATCCGTGGTTGATTCGGACTCTCGAGGTCTTAAAAACAGTTTAAGAGTCCGAATCCGTGGTTGATTCGGACTCTCGAGGTCTAAAAACAGTTTAAGAGTCCGAATCCGGGGTTGATTCGGACTCCCGAGGTCTTAAAAACAGTATTAGAGTCCGAATTCGGGGTTGATTCGGACTCACGGAGTCTCAAAAACAGTATTAGAGTCCGAATCCGGTGTTTATTTGGACTCTTAGTGTTTTAAAACCTGCTTACATTCAATTTTTCGATTAGTGCATATTAAAATGATCACTTAGCATCTTCCAATCCTCCAAAAAATAAGGCCACAAATTTGGCCGCCGGCGCACTGCTAATGGGTGATAGGCGACGATTGTACGATATCCACGAACATCATGCAGTTTCCCCCGTAATGTTTTTACTTCTGCCTCCTCTTTCTGAAAAAAAGATTGGACGGCGATATTACCAAGACAGAGTATAAACTGAGGCTTTTTTGCCTGCAGCTGCTGTTCCAGGTGATGTAAACAGATTTGTCTTGTTTTTTCTTTCTCATATTTCTTCGTTGGTCTCCTCTTTAGAACATAAGTTACGTATAAGTCCTCGGCCTTTAATCCAGCCTCAAAGGCAGCATTTTGCAACGTTTGCCTCGTTCCGCAGATAAAGGAGTTTCCCCTCGTATCTTCGCGGGCACCGGGATTGTCCAATAGAACGAGGATTGGCGCATTGGGATTCCCTTCGCCCCAAACCATTCGCGAGCCGTGCTTGTCCAAGCCGCATTCACTGCAAGTTTTTTGATTATCCGGTGTCGGATCCTCCGGCCACAAGGAAGCGCAGAAGTCAGGCATATTTCCACTCCTTATAGTATGTGTTGTTTTTACTATGCCCAAGGATTCCCGCCAAATATTAAACGCTGCTTTTTATCATATTAAAAATGGGGTAATGATAAGGTAATGAATTTTTCGGTGGGATGCATAGTGGTTGAGAAATTAAACTATATTATTGAGCATTATGGCTATTTTGGCATCGTTTTTTTGCTTATCGGGGGGATTGTCGGCCTACCCATTCCGGACGAATTTCTTCTGACATTCGTAGGTTTTAATGTCTTTAAGGGGAAGTTAGCCTACATTCCCGCCTTGTTAAGTGCTTTTGCAGGAGCTTCAGGTGGTATTTCGTTAAGTTATTTTATTGGCCATAAGTTTGGGCTGCCGCTCTTGCATAAATATGGCCCGAAGTTTCATATTACCGAGGAAAAGATCAACTATACGAATAAACTTTTCTCAAAAGTAGGTCCGGTCATCCTGCTAATCGGCTATTTTATACCCGGGATCCGCCATCTTTCAGCTTATATTGCGGCAATAAACGACTACCCGCTTAGAAAGTTTGTGTTTTATGCCTATACCGGTGCATTTATTTGGACGTTTACGTTTATTACGCTTGGCCGAATTTTGGGGAAAGACTGGGTTAAAGTCCGGCTTTATGCCGAAAAGTACAGCCTTTATCTTGTGGGGCTGCTTGTTTTGGCGGCGATCGGTTATTTCTTTTGGAAGAAAAGGGCCGGAAAATGAGCGTCAATGCCTGCGAAATCCTCAGTTAAAGGTAAAATGGAGGGTAAGCAGGTGCAATCAAGGAGGAATAGTTGATGGAATTGGGCATAAGTACGTTCGTAGAAACAACACCGGATCCGGTGACCGGGAAGGTGATTAGCCATGCGCAGCGTTTGCGAGAAGTAGCTGAGGAAATTGTTCTCGCCGATCAGGTAGGACTGGATGTGTTTGGAGTCGGGGAGCACCATCGGGAGGACTTTGCTGCTTCTTCGCCGGCTGTATTACTGGCCGCGGCAGCCATGCAAACAAAGCGAATCCGGATGACAAGCGCGGTGACGGTTCTCTCTTCTGATGATCCGGTGCGTGTTTTCCAGGATTTCGCCACGCTTGACGGACTGACAAACGGCCGGGCGGAAATCATGGCGGGCAGGGGATCGTTCATCGAGTCATTCCCGCTGTTCGGATACGATTTAAAGGATTATGATGAATTGTTTGAAGAGAAACTGGACTTGCATTTGACATTGCAGAAGTCTGAAAAAGTGACATGGAGCGGAAAGCATCGCCCTTCAATTAATAATATCGGGATTTACCCGCGGCCGGTCCAGGATCCTTTGCCAATCTGGATTGGGAGTGGAGGCAACCAGGAATCCGTTGTCCGGGCCGGGTTGCTCGGACTGCCGTTAGTCCTTGCCATTATCGGAGGAAGCCCGTTGCATTTTGCCCCGCTAGTCGAGCTGTATTGGAAAGCGGCAGAGCATGCGGGCCATGATTTATCGAAGCTGAAGGTCGCTTCCCATTCCCACGGCTTTGTTGCAGAAGATACCGAGACGGCTGCCGATAAGTTTTTCCCTTCCACGCAGTACGTGATGAACAAGCTTGGCCGGGAACGCGGCTGGGGGCCATATTCAAGGAGGGCTTTTGATCAGGCCAGGAATTTAGAAGGAGCGCTTTATGTTGGTGACCCAGATACTGTCGCAGAGAAAATCATCTTTTTGCGCAAAAAGGTTGGCATTACCAGGTTCATGCTTCACTTACCGCTCGGAACAATGCCGCATGAAGATGTCATGAGAGCGATTGAACTGTTTGGCAAGGAAGTTGCGCCACGTGTCAGGGAAGAAGTCGCCAAGTGGGAAGCGGAACAGTAAGGATATTTCATTCGCGACAGCAAAGTCCCGGATACGAGGATTGCAGTCGTGGATGCCGGCTTTTTTTGCAAAACAGCCCCCTGGTTTTTTTTAAAAAAATCACCCCACTCTCAGCCTAAGCGCTGATAATGGGGTGATTTTTCGTTTTACGACAACGAATTCGCTTCTTTGGGAGCAGGTGCTTTCCGCTCATGCGGGACGATCAGATTCAGAATGAGCACTGCAATGGCACCAACAGCTGTACCGGAGGACAGGATATAGTTCGCAAAATCCGGAACGCTGTAAAGGATTTCTTTTGGAAGAACCGTTGTCCCAATTGTAAGCAGAATCGGAACGCCGATGACAATCATATTCCGGTCATCGATTTCAATTGGCTGGATGACCTTCAATCCATTCATGACGATGGCGACACAAACCACCCCGAAAATCCCCTGAATCACTGGCTGGGGCACACATGTAATGACAGCAGATAGCTTTGGTACAAGACCGAGAGCCACTAGAATAATTCCAGCGGCAATAATCGCCATCCTGCTCGCAACTCCTGTAATGGCAATGATACCGGCGTTGGAGGAATAGCCGGTCATTGGAGTGCCACCGAACAACGAACCAATGAAGCAGCCAAGCCCCTCGCCAAAGGAGGCCCTGTTCAGCCTCTTATCATCCAATTCACTCTCAGTAACCGTAGAAACCACAAACCAGGTGCCGGTTGTTTCAATTAAGATGATCATATAAATGAAAACCATCGTCAGGATAGCATGCAAATCAAATACGGGTTTCCCAAATGGGAAGAAGCTTGGCAATGAAAACAATGATGCTTTTTTCACGGCTGAAAAATCGACTGTGCCAAAATAAGCTGCAGTAAGAGTTCCTGCAACAATGGCGAGAATGACCGATAAAAGGCGGAAAAAAGTTCCGTACCCTTTTGTTTTCCGGCCTAGAAGGATGCAGATAATGAGAACGGCGGCAGAAACAAAGGCAATCAACACATTGTGGCCGACATTTCCCGGTGAAGTGTAAATGCTGTTAAACGCGCTGGGCATCAAGGAGATGCCAACAATGACGATAACCGTTCCCCCAACGAGCGGTGGAATCATCTTTCTGACTGCTTTTGCGAACCATTTAAGTGGATAGCCAAGAATCGCAATGAGTAAAGCTCCTGGCAAAAGGCTGCCGAAAACCGCGCCTAATCCAAGCTTTCCGCCTATTGCCGCCAATGCGCCGATTGGAACATAGGAAGGTCCCTGGACAACCGGCATCCGAACTCCGCCAATTGTCTGAATGAGTGTAGCAATCCCTGCTGCCAGGAAACACATTTGAATGAAAAAGGTTGTGTTCGTCGTATTTAGTGAAAGTAATCCTGCAATAATGATTGGCGCGATATACAAGTCCATAGCAAGGACATGTTGCATACCGAGCAACAATGCTTTCCCCCAGCTAATCTTGTCGTCGATACCCACTGAAATGTTTGTGTTTTTCCCCGTTTGTTTCACTGACCCCGTCTCCTTCTCTTTGATGGTTTTTTTAAGATGGTGTTTCATGAATAGCTGACGATAAGTTGGAATGAAAGTGAATCTTTTACTTTCGGTGCCATTTTTTCACTTATCATTAATTTCCCACTATAGCCTGATTGCGAATTATAGTTGAATTATAAAGAAGGAATAAGCAGATGTAAACAGTTAAATACGTATATTTAATTGTTAATTTGAGTTAATGTTCGTATTTTTGTTGACTTTAGTAAAATACCTTTCTAAAATAAAGTACATAAAATACTGAAATGTGAAGGGAAGATAGAAATGATTGTGGAAGATCATGTTTTACGCAATGACTGGATTGTTGCGTGCAAAATAGAGGACGTAAAAGATGAACCGCTTCAAGTCGCGATTATGGGCGAAAGAGTCGTTTTCTTCCGCAATGATAAAGGCATCCATGCATTCAAGGATTTATGTATCCACCGAGGCGCGGCCCTGTCGCTAGGGTGCGTGAGGGATGGAAAGTTAGTCTGCCCATACCATGGCTGGGAGTATAATTCTGAAGGAGCATGCACGAAGATTCCCCAGCTGCCTGAAGGAAGGTCCATTCCATTAAAAGCCAGAGCAATCAAATATGCATGCCGGGAAGCATATGGATTTGTGTGGATTAACCTTAACAACAACAATCCCGAAATGTTCTCTTATCCGCAATTCTCCGATGAAAAATACCGCAACATTCATTGGGGGCCGCAACAGGTGCATGCCAAACCGCCAAGGGTTGTTGAAAACTTCCTCGATGTCGGCCATTTGTCATTTATACACGAGGGGTATCTTGGCGTTCAGGAGCATCCTGTTATTGGCGAGTACGACGTGCATACTGAAGACGACCGAATTTATAGTGATGAGATTGCAATCTTCCAGCCGGACCCAGATGGAACAGGGGTGGCAAAAGATGTTTACTATACGTATGAAATCCTTCGGCCGCTAACTGTTCTGTTTACAAAAAGGGACCCTGATTCGGATAATAGGATGACGATTTTGCTTACTATTTTGCCTGTTGATGAAAGTAAATCCATCGCCTACGGGATTATGTCGTTCAACTATGAAACCGGCACAACCGATCAGGAAACTATTGAATTTCAGGATATGATATTTGCCCAGGACAAGCCAATCGTCGAGAACCAAAAACCAGAAGACCTCCCGCTAGACCTGCAGGTTGAACTCTCATTAAAATGCGACAGAATGAGCATAGCCTACAGACAATATTTAAAAAGAATGGGCGTCACTTTGGGGACGGATTAATAGATTAAATGCATAAAAGCAGTGCAACAAAGTAGTGCCTGGCACCCTGGTGGGACAAAAAGAGTCCCGCCGGGGTGCCAGGCACTTTTATTATTTAAGGATTCAAAACGGCGTAATAAAAATTTCCCAACCTGATTTATGCAAGTTTTGAAAAATGATACAAATGTCCCGAAGACTGCCCTTTGGGGCTTTTTTTAAGCTGGGTAGCTTGCAGTTTTTTACAAAAAGTCCTTCTTTCCACCTGGTTATGCCGGTAGTTCGATAGCAACTTCCTTTTTCGTAGGCCATAGGTGGGATGGACAGCTGAATTGAAAGTTGGATAGTCTATAGCTTGAAAGCCCTTACATTTTGTGATAGAGCTCGCGCTCGGAGAGGAGGAAGGATGAAGAAAAAAACGTTGGCGATTGCCCTGGCGGCTGTGCTCACAACTGGAGCGCTCGTTCCCGTATCTGCCGCAGAGGGTAGCCGGAACACAGGGACATCGATGGAACAAAGAGAGGGAAAAGCGGGTTCCCAAAAAGCGCATCCTGTGTTTGCATGGGATAAGCCTGGCCCGTTGTCGCCTGTCCTGCACAACGGATCGGTCCGCGGGGCAGGGATGGTGAAGCAGCCGCTCGATGAAATTGACGGACACATGAACGAAATGATTTCCGAAGGAGTCATGCCGGGTGCGGTGGCGTTTGTCGCGCGCCGGGGCCATATCGTAAAACATGATGCGTATGGATTTGCCTACAAATACAAGGATGATCAATTCACCAAGTCGGAGAATCCAATACCGATGCGGGAGGACACCATTTTCGACCTGGCCTCAATCAGCAAAATTTTCACTACGACTGCTGCAATGATTTTATATGAGCAGGGACGCTTTGGGCTGGATGAACCGGTTGCCAAGTACATACCTAAATTTGCGGCAAACGGGAAGGAAAATGTCACAATCCGCCAGTTGATGACCCATACTTCGGGTTTCGCTGCGTGGATTCCGCTTTATACGCAAGGAACGAACCGCGACGACAGGATGAATTTTGTTCTAAATCACCCCTTAAGCAATAAACCGGGCACTGCCTATACATACAGTGATTTGAACATGATTACACTAGGATTCTTGATTGAACGACTGTCTGGCCAGCGCCAGGACGAGTTTGTAAAGAAATATTTGACGGACCCGCTTAACATGAAGGATACGATGTACAACCCGCCGGCAAGTCTAAAGAGCCGGATTGCTGCAACTGAGTTTCAACCGGCAATAGGCAGAGGCCTTGTCTGGGGTGAGGTGCACGATGAGAATGCCTGGGCATTGGGCGGCGTCGCCGGTCATGCGGGTGTTTTCTCGACTGCGGGCGATTTGGCAAAATTGGCCCATATGTACTTGAATGATGGCCGCTACGGCAGCAAGCAAATCCTGAAGCCGGATACAGTCAAAATGCTTATAGAAAACCAGATTCCAGAGTTTCCTGGAAATGACCATGGCTTAGGCTGGGAGCTTGCCCAAGGCTGGTTCATGGATGCACTGTCAGAAGGATCGACGCTTGGCCATACCGGTTACACGGGAACGTCAATCGTTGTGAACAGAAACAACGGCACAATTGCTATCCTGCTGACGAACCGGGTGCACCCGACGCGAAACACGGTGACAACGAATCTGGCCCGCAGGCAGTTGGCGAGGCAGGTTGCTGATGCGATTCCGGTTAACATCCCTGATGGAAAGGCCTGGTTTTCCGGCTACGGCGATCGCCTGCAGCGTTCCCTTGTGGCCGAGGTCGAGTTGGATAAGTCTGCGGATCTTACTTTTGAGACGTGGTACCGAATTGAAGCGGACGCTGATTATGGGTATCTCGAATTGTCTAGCGATGGGCTAAACTGGGAGCGGGCAAAAACGTTTACCGGCAGCAGTGTTGATTGGCTTTCTGGGAATGTGGAAATACCGGAAGCAACTAAGTTCATTCGGTTCACATATACCACTGACAGTTCCGTGAATGGCCGGGGCTGGTATGTGGATAACGTGAAACTTTCATCTCTGGATGGCGAGCCGGTTGAATTGAACTTCAGCGGAGATGGTTGGAAGCAGAGGGGTTATTAAGAAAAAACGAACGAAATGGGGAGTGGTTTTTTTGAAAAGAGGATTGGCTGCGGTACTGACACTGATTTTAATTTTGTCATCATTGACAGCGGTATTTGCGAATCATGACAAAGGCAATGGCAAAAGCCAGGACCATAAGAGGTTCCAGCTTGGCGCCGAGGCTTTGCTGAAGGAACACAAGGATTTAATTAAAGGCAAGCGGGTTGGGCTTATTACAAATCCGACGGGAGTGGACAAAGACCTGACCAGCGTGGTTGACTTGCTGTTCAATGATCCCGATGTGGAATTGACCGCTCTTTATGGACCGGAACACGGTGTAAGGGGAAGCGCCCAGGCCGGCCAGTATGTTGAATACTATATCGATGAAAAAACGAACCTCCCTGTTTACAGCCTATATGGCCAAACGCGGAAGCCGACCCCGGAAATGCTGGAAAACGTGGATGTGCTCCTTTTTGACATCCAGGATGTTGGAACGAGATTCTACACGTATATTTACACAATGGCCTATGCGATGGAAGCGGCAAAGGAAAACAACATCCCATTCATCGTTCTTGACCGTCCGAACCCGCTTGGCGGAACAAAGGTGGAAGGTCCAGTGCTTGATGCATCTAAGTATACGTCTTTCGTTGGGAACTATGCGATTCCGCTTCGCCATGGGATGACCGTGGGCGAGCTTGCGAAACTGTTCAATAAAGAATTCAATATCGGCGCAGACCTGACTGTCGTTGAAATGAAAGGCTGGAAGCGCACGATGTATTTTGATGAAACGCCATTTGAGTTTGTGATGCCGTCGCCTAACATGCCGACACTGGAAACGGCTCTCGTTTATCCGGGCGCGGCATTGATTGAAGGGACCAACGTTTCTGAAGGCCGCGGGACGACGAAGCCGTTCGAACTGATTGGCGCGCCGTTCATTAACGCGGATAAATTGGCTGCCGAGCTGAACGGATTGGATCTGCCAGGCGTGAAGTTCCGCGCGGCATCGTTTATCCCGACGTTCTCCAAGCATTCGGGGGCCTTATCTCACGGTATCCAGATTCACATTACAAATCGGGATTCGTTTAAGCCGGTCGAAACGGGGCTTCATATTGTGAAGACCATCCATGAATTGTATCCGGCCCAATTCCAATTCCGCGCGCCGGACAGCAAGGGAATCTCCTTCTTCGATTTATTGATCGGAAATGGCTGGGTGCGGGAAGCGATTGAAAACGGAAAATCCGTCGATGAAATGAAAGCCCAGTGGGAAGATGAACTGGATCAGTTCATGGATGTTAGGGAAAAGTATTTGATTTATTAATTAGGAGAATCGTCTCAGTCATTATGGCTGGGGCGTTTTTTTTTGCAAAAATGGCCCAGGCTATAATTTTTGTTCCAGGCTGTCACGCAAGTTCCGGATGAGTGACAACAACTATGGAAAAACCTGACTGGTTGTCACGGAAATCGCGGTTGAGTGACAAAAATCAGGACAACAGCGGTTTGGTTGTCACGCAAAACCCGGATGAGTGACAACACTCATGAAAAAAGCGGTTTAATTGTCACGCAAATGCCGGATGAGTGACAACAATCGTGAAAAACTCAGTTTGGTTGTCATGCAAAGCAAGTGTGAGTGACAACAATCGTTAAAAACTCGATTTGATTGTCCCGCAAATGCCGGATGAGTGACAACAATCAGGAAGAAATCGGTTTAGTTGTCATGCAAATCCCGGATGAGTGTCAACAACTATGGAAAAACCTGACTGGTTGTCACGCAGAAGTTTCCGGGACAATAAAAAGAAACAGAACTTAGGAGGCAAATCCATTGAAACAGAGAAATCAGAACCGAACCGACCAAGTTAAGCAAGAGAAAAAAGAACCACTGAGCAAAAAAGGCCGCAACACCCAAAAGGACGGTTTCCGCTATGATTATGACGACTCTTCCGATGTTCAATAAGCGCAGGATGCGTTCTAACTAAAGGGAAAGGGTATAATAATCTAAACAGAAGATAAGGAACCGAAAGGAGCTCCTATGACAAAAAAAATAGGTTGGAACTTCGATAATAGTTATACCCAATTACCTGATGTCTTTTATACATTGCAAAAACCGAAACCAGTCCGCGCTCCTAAAATGGCGGTGTTTAACACCTCCCTTGCGGAGCGGCTTGGTCTGGACCCTGATGCTCTCCAAAGTGAAAATGGAGTCGAACAGCTTGCGGGCAACCAAATCCCAGATGGCGCCTCGCCTCTATCCCAGGCGTATGCCGGCCACCAGTTCGGCCATTTTACGATGCTTGGCGACGGCCGGGCTGTCCTCCTTGGCGAGCAAATTACGCCTCAGGGAGATAGGATGGACATCCAGTTTAAGGGGCCTGGCAGGACGCCTTATTCCCGCGGTGGGGATGGGCGCGCGGCGTTAGGACCGATGCTCCGCGAATATATCATCAGTGAAGCGATGCACGCGCTTGGCATCCCGACGACCAGAAGCCTCGCAGTCGTGGAAACGGGTGAAGCGGTCTATAGGGAAACCGAGCTGCCGGGAGCCATTCTGACCCGTGTGGCTTCAAGCCATCTCCGGGTCGGCACGTTCCAGTACGCCGCCGGCCGGGATGAAATTGAAAACCTTCGCGCACTTGCGGATTATGCCATTCACCGGCACTACCCTGAAATGGAAGCGCAGGAAAACAAATATGTCTCTTTCCTGCAAGCGGTTATCGATCGCCAAGCTTCACTCATTGCAAAATGGCAGCTTGTCGGATTTATTCACGGTGTCATGAATACCGACAATATGACGATTAGCGGGGAGACAATTGATTACGGCCCGTGCGCGTTCATGGATACGTATGACCCAGCGACTGTTTTCAGTTCAATTGACAGGCAAGGCCGCTATGCGTACGGCAACCAGCCATACATCGGGGTCTGGAATTTGGCGCGCTTTGCCGAATCCCTTCTGCCTCTCCTTCATGAAAACATGGATGAGGCGCTTGAAATGGCCAACGAAGCCCTTTCCAGTTTTGCAAAGCTGTTCCAAAAGAACTGGCACGAAGGAATGAAGGCGAAGCTTGGCCTGCTAAACGAAGAGCCCCAGGACGAATCCTTAATAGGCGATCTTCTTACGATGATGGAAAAATACCATGCCGACTATACAAATACGTTCCGTGCCCTAACTCTCTATAAACCGGAGGATACCGTCCTGCACGAAAAAGATGAATTTAAACAATGGTATGAACGCTGGCAGGAAAGGCTCGGCCGGCAAAATGAACCTCGTGAATCATCCCAACAATTGATGCAGCAAAGCAATCCGGCCGTCATCCCAAGGAACCACCGGGTCGAGGAAGCCCTTGACGCGGCTGTTGAAAAAGGCGACTACAGTGTGATGGAAAAGTTACTAAAGGTGCTTTCAGACCCGTACGCCCACTCAACTGAACAGAAAGAGTATTGCACCGTACCGGATCAGACTGGCAAACCTTACAGGACATTTTGCGGGACCTGAAGCTATACGAATAGTGAAAGGCAACTACTTAGTGGTTGCCTTTTTTGGCGGTATATAATAGATTGAACAATAAAACAAACTATTTAGACAAAAGAGTTTCGTTGGATTGGAAAGCTGGTGAATGGGATGGAAGCGTTACTTCATGGAGTGATTTTGGCATTTGGCTTGATTTTGCCGTTAGGGGTTCAGAATGTATTTATTTTTAACCAGGGAGCAATCCATAAAAGGTTTACCGGGACATTACCCGCGGTTGTGACGGCAGGCATCTGTGACACGCTGTTGATTTCGCTGGCTGTTGCCGGTGTGTCTATCATTGTCTTAAATTTTGAATGGCTGAGGAATTTGTTGTTTATTGTGGGATTTTTGTTTTTGGCCTATATGGGATGGTCGATTTGGAAAACGTCCGGTCAGGGTGCGAGCAATGGACGGAAAGAGCTCTTTTCAGCAAAAAGGCAGGTTGCCTTCGCCGCCTCCGTTTCACTGCTGAATCCCCATGCCATTCTTGATACAATTGGTGTCATTGGGACAGCTTCCCTTGTGTATGCAGGAGTTGATAAGTGGCTGTTCACAATCGCTTGTATCGTTGTATCATGGATTTGGTTTTTTGCCCTGGCTATGACAGGTAGGAAGGTTGGCCAGTTTGATCAGAGGGGAAGTTTTCTGAAAAGGCTCAATCAAGTATCCGCCCTGGTTGTCTGGGGGATGGCCATCTATATGGGCTATATGGTTTTGGCGCATTAAGGACCCCCTTCCATATAACTTACATATAATATAGAAGTTTTTTAAGAGCCTTACTGATTTCAAAAGAGCTCTTTTTTTCTGCATGGAGTTTCCTTTGTTTTTAAAATAATGTAAAAAAAAGAAAGAATATTGAATTTTTGCCCCCCTCATGTATAATTGTTCCGAATGTAACATTTGTCGAAAAAAGACATGATTTGATGAGTAAGATCAAATCAGTTTCAAAATATAGGATGTAAGAGTAAGGAGGCGGCCAATGAATAATTCAATGATTATTCAATTTGACAATGTAACAAAGCAATATGATACTGATCGTCCTGTACTGGACGATGTCAGTTTTGAACTTGAGCGGGGCAAATTTTACACGCTGCTTGGCCCATCTGGATGCGGAAAGACGACGATTCTTCGGCTGATTGCCGGGTTTACCGAGGCCACCTCCGGAGATATTTATTTTAACGGAAAAAGAATTAACGATCTTCCAGCCAATAAGCGCCGGATGAATACCGTATTCCAGGATTATGCGTTATTCCCCCATCTAAATGTATTTGAAAACGTGGCTTTTGGCCTGCGCATTAAGAAAATGAGGGAAACGGACATCAAG
This sequence comes from Neobacillus notoginsengisoli, assembly GCF_003515685.1. Classification (GTDB taxonomy): domain Bacteria; phylum Bacillota; class Bacilli; order Bacillales; family Cytobacillaceae; genus Bacillus_D; species Bacillus_D notoginsengisoli. The sequence continues at coordinate 37,749 of NZ_QWEG01000004.1, forward strand.
GCGAAAGTGAAAGAAGCCTTGCAGTTTGTTAACCTGGCCGGCTACGAAAATAGGGAAATTACAGAGATGTCCGGCGGGCAGCGCCAGCGTGTCGCGATTGCCAGGGCGATTGTCAACGAGCCGGAAGTCATCCTTCTCGATGAGCCATTATCTGCTCTCGACTTAAAGCTGCGCACAGAGATGCAGTATGAACTGCGTGAACTGCAGCGCCGGCTTGGCATTACGTTCATTTTCGTCACACATGACCAAGAGGAAGCGCTGGCGATGTCGGATGAGATTTTTGTTATCAATGAAGGAAAAATCCAGCAAAGCGGAACGCCTACGGATATTTATGACGAACCGATCAACCGCTTCGTCGCCGATTTCATCGGTGAGTCGAATATTGTCCATGGAACAATGATTGAGGACTATTTGGTTAAATTCACCGGCAAACAATTTGAGTGTGTCGACCAAGGCTTCAACCCAAATGAACCGGTTGAAATTGTCATCCGCCCGGAAGATTTGGAAATCACCTCTCGTGAAAAAGGGAAGCTTCAGGTCCAGGTGGATTCCCAGCTTTTCCGCGGCGTGCACTATGAACTAAGCTGTTATGACAAGGATGGGAACGAGTGGCTCGTCCATTCGACGAAAAAAGCGGCTGTTGGCGATCAAATCGGACTTTATTTTGAGCCGGAGGCGATCCACGTCATGCGTCTTGGCGAGACAGAGGAAGAATTCGACCGGCGCCTGGAAGCTTATAAGGACGGGGACGAAGAATGAACCGGAACCTGACCCGCCAGCTGTATATTCTCCCGTATACGCTTTGGATGATTTTCTTTGTCATCGCACCAATTTTGTTAGTCGTCTATTACTCCTTTTTAAATATCGACGGCCATTTTTCTTTTGAAAACTATCAAAAGTTCTTCACGCCAGTATATTTGAAGATGGTGTTCAGTTCGTTCTGGTATGCGTTCTTGATTACGTTGTTTTCGTTGCTCGTCGCTTATCCGACTGCACTGTTTTTGACAAAAACGAAGCATAAGCAGCTATGGCTCCTGCTAATCATTGTTCCGTCCTGGATTAACCTGCTCTTGAAGGCGTATGCGTTCCTTGGCATTTTCGGGACTTACGGCGCAGCCAACCAGTTTCTTGAGGCGATCGGAATTGGGACGAAGCAAATACTGTTTACCGATTTCAGTTTCGTTTTCGTATCGGTTTACATTTTTATACCGTTTATGATTTTGCCAATCTTCAATTCGCTTAACGAGTTGAATCCGGCTTTGATTGATGCTGCCAAAGACCTTGGCGCATCGAAGTGGACGACGTTCAGCCGCGTCATTTTCCCTCTGACGATTGAAGGGGTGAAATCGGGCTGTCAGGTAGTCTTCATTCCGGCGCTGTCCTTGTTCATGCTGACGAGATTGATTGCCGGCAACAGGGTCATCACGCTTGGAACAGCGATTGAACAGAACTTCCTTGTCACACAGGACTGGGGAATGGGCTCCACAATCGCGGTATTTTTGATTCTGGCGATGTTTGCCATTATGGCGCTCACCGGTATCCGGAAGCGGGGTGTGCTGCGTGGATAAAAAATTATCCCCTTTTGCAAAATTGTTTTTGGTGCTGATTTTCTTTATCCTGTATTCGCCAATCTTCTTCCTGATTTTCTATTCATTTAACAGCGGTGGGAAGATGTTTGGTTTTGAAAGCTTTACACTCGATTGGTATAAAGAACTGTTAAGTGATACAAGGCTATTGATTATCGTTCTGAATACGCTTGTTGTCGCGCTGCTATCCGCCTTAATTGCCACCATGATCGGCTTAATTGGCGCGCTTGGCATCCATTCGATGAGGAAGCGGGCAACGAAAAATACTCTCCTGTCGCTGAACAATGTGTTGATTGTAAGCCCGGACGTTATCATCGGTGCGTCCTTCCTGATTTTGTTTACCGTTTCCGGGTACAAACTTGGATTCTATTCGGTCCTGCTTTCACATATCGCGTTCAGTGTCCCAATTGTCGTCCTGATGGTGCTCCCGAAGTTGTCCGAAATGAGCCCTTCGCTTGTTGACGCCGCTAGGGATCTTGGCGCCAACAGCTTGGATGTTTTGACGAAGGTTATTTTGCCTTATTTGACTCCAGGAATCATGGCCGGATTCTTCATGGCCCTGACATATTCCCTGGATGATTTCGCGGTTACATTCTTCGTAACCGGCAACGGGTTCAGCACATTGTCTGTTGAGATTTATTCACTGGCGCGCCGCGGCGTTTCATTGAATATTAACGCCCTCTCGACGCTGCTGTTCCTATTTACAACACTCCTTGTTGTGGTTTATTACTTCATCACACAAAGACAGAAGCCGGCTGGAATGGGGGTTAAAAAATGAAGCAGCTCATGCGCATGTTTTTAACAATCGTTCTCGCCTCAGCCGCTTTGCTTGGGATTATTGCAAAATTGAATGATACAAAAGGCTACTCCGGCAGCAATACGCTAACCATTTACAACTGGGGTGACTACATTGATCCCGATCTCATCAAGCTTTTTGAAAAAGAAACAGGCATCAGCGTCGTTTATGAAACCTTCGATTCCAATGAAGCGATGATGACAAAGATCAAGCAGGGCGGTACGGCTTACGATATCGCCGTGCCATCAGAGTACATGATTGCAAAAATGCTAGAGGAGGACTTGCTCCTCCCAATCGACCACTCCAAGCTGCCGAACTTAAAAAACATCGACGAGCGCTTCATGGATTTGCCATTCGACCCGGAAAATAAATATTCCGTCCCGTATTTCTGGGGAACGGTCGGCATCGTTTATAATCCAAAGATGCTGCATGATAAAGAGATCACAAGCTGGAACGACCTTTGGGATTCGGATTTAGAAAATCAAATCCTGCTGATTGATGGCGCGCGTGAAGTTATCGGCATGGGTCTTAACAGCCTAGGCTACTCGCTGAATGATACGAATAAAGTCCATTTGCGTGAGGCCAAGAATAAGCTGGATACACTAACGCCCAATATCAAAGCGATTGTCGGCGATGAAATTAAGATGCTGATGGCGAATGAAGAAGCCTCGATTGGACTCGTCTGGTCTGGCGATGCGGCTGACATCATGTCGGAAAACGAGGACCTCGATTATGTCGTCCCAAGCGAAGGATCGAATCTATGGTTTGACAATATGGTCATTCCGAAAACGGCGAAAAATAAAGAAGCGGCCCATCAGTTTATCAACTTTATGCTGGATCCGGAAATAGCCGCCCAGAATACAGAATGGGTCTGTTATTCGACCCCAAATAAGGAAGCATTGCAATTTATGCCTGAGGAAATGACCGAGGATGAGCGCTTCTACCCGTCCGAGGAACTGACAGAAAAGCTGGAAGTGTATGAAAACCTCGGCCAAAGGAACCTGGCGTACTATAATCAGCTGTTCCTTGAGTTTAAAATGCATAGGAAATAGTTTTGGTGGAGGCACCCGTAATCGGGTGTCTCTTTTTTTGTTGGGAAATAATTAACAGAAAATTCATATTTGTTTAAGTGGGGTATGCGGAGTTCAGATAAAATTAGAATAGAAACCTAGAAAGGGAGTGACTTTTTGATACTGAAAGAACGAACGGAATCCCATGAACTGATCGGCCTGCGGTATTTGAAGACGCGCATGGAGTTGTCGGAAAACAAAAAGTTTTACTTGGCGAATTTGGAATCAGGCTACGAGGGGGAACTTGCTTTTGACAAGCTAGCCGCAACACTTCAGGAAGAAAGGTATATCCTGAATGACATGCTTCTCGAGGCGAATAACTCCGATTTCCAAATTGATAGTATGATCGTCTCGGAAGGGATCACCAACTTAATTGACGTGAAGAATTTGAAAGGCGACTACATTTGGAAAGATGGGCAACTGTATACTAAGAAAGGAAATAAATGCAAGAACCCTGTCGAGCAACTGAACAAAGCCGACCTCCTTTTCCACCAATTTCTCAGGGACAACAAGTTAAATTTCCTCGTTCAATCCCGCCTGGTTTTCATCCATCCCGAATTCACTTTATACAATGCTCCCGAGGATCATTCAATCATCCTCCCAACACAAGTTAACCAATTTATTGATCAGTTGAATAGCCCGTCTCGGCTCAATGACGGACATAAAAAGCTGGCCCAGATTCTTCTGTCTGCCATCAAGGATGCCAGCCGGTACTCCAAGCTGCCGGAGTATAGTTATGAAAAGGTATGGAAGGGCATGTTTTGCAAAACTTGTCTGTCGAAATTGGCTATTCTCGACAAGCGTTTTTTGGCATGCAGAAATTGCGACTTCAAGGAAGAAAAACAAGCTGCGATTGTAAGAAATGCAAAAGAGTTTATGTTTCTCTTTCCCGAGAGAAAATTGACAATCAAAAGCTTGATGGAGTGGTGCCAATTAGAGTTGGGTAGAAGGACTTATACAAGAGTATTAATGAAGTATTTTAAAGCAAGGGGCGGTGGAAAGAATATTTACTACGAATAACAGTTTAATAAAGGGCTATATCCAATAAAAGCTGTCGTGCGCAGGGATGGATAAGAAAATGCAATACAAAATTTTGTTTAGTTATCAAGCAAGATTGCGATTCGCGGTTTCGCATCAAAGTGTCGATTGAAACTAGTTAGAATGGCGCGCAAAGCTGTGATACGCGTCAAAGATTCGTTTAAAACTAGTTAGAATGGCGCGCAAGATTACGATACGCGTCAAAGTGTCGCTTAAAATCGGTTAGAATGACGCGCAAGGCTTCGATACGCGTCAAAGTGTCGCTTAAAATTGGTTAGAATGACGCGCAAAGCTGTGATACGCGTCAAAGATTCGTTTAAAACTAGTTAGAATGGCGCGCAAGATTACGATACGCGTCAAAGTGTCGCTTAAAATTGGTTAGAATGGCGCGCAAGGCTTCGGTTCGTGCCAAAGTGTCGCTTAAAATTGGTTAGAATGGCGCGCAAGGCTTCGATACGCGTCAAAGTGTCGCTTAAAATTGGTTAGAATGGCGCGCAAGGCTTCGATTCGTGCCAAAGTTTCGCTTAAATTCGGTTAGAATGGCGCGCAAGGCTTCGATTCGTGCCAAAGTGTCGTTTAAAATCGTTAGAATGGCGCGCAAGATGGCGATTCGCGCCAAAGTGTTGCTTAAAATCAGTTAGAATGGCACGCAAGATGGGGATTCGCGCCAAAGTGTTGCTTAAAATCAGTTAGAATGGCGCGCAAGATGGGGATTCGCGCCAAAGATTTAGTGAAACTCAGGTTTGTTAACGCGGAAGCCCCCGACCCACGACAGTCATCCCCAAAAAGGAACCACGCCGCAAGAGCAAGGCAGTCGGCTGCGGATTTTTTGGCAAAAATTCTCCTGAATCGAGTTCAAAGATGAACCCAATGCCCCTTTGAGGGTATACTTTTCATAACAATTCCAAGGTTATGAACAATGGGGGAGGAATTTCATTGGAAAAGTATATTCTATCGCTGGACCAGGGTACCACCAGTTCAAGGGCGATTCTCTTTAATAAGGCAGGCGAAATTGTCCATGTCGCGCAAAGAGAGTTTACCCAGCATTTCCCAAAGTCAGGCTGGGTGGAACACAATGCAAACGAAATCTGGGGATCCATCCTGTCGGTGATCGCAAGCGCTCTTTCGGAATCGAATATCAAGCCGGAGCAGATTGCCGGGATTGGGATTACGAACCAGCGTGAGACGACAGTTGTATGGGATAAGGAAACCGGGACGCCAGTGTATAACGCAATTGTTTGGCAATCGCGACAAACGAGCGGGATTTGCGAAAAACTGAAAGAAAGCGGATACAATGACCTTTTCCGCGAGAAGACGGGGCTGTTGATTGACGCTTATTTTTCCGGCACGAAAGTAAAATGGATTTTGGACAATGTTGAAGGCGCGCGGCAAAAAGCTGAAGAAGGAAGGCTGCTGTTCGGGACGATTGATACGTGGCTGATTTGGAAGTTGTCTGGTGGCCGTGCCCATGTGACAGACTATAGCAACGCTTCCAGGACTTTGATGTTCAATATTTATGACCTCAAATGGGACGAAGAGCTGTTGAAAATTTTGGACGTGCCAAAATCAATGCTGCCTGAGGTGAAATCTTCTTCGGAAATTTTCGCGCATACGATTGAAGAGCATTTCTTCGGCCAGCCTGTGCCAATCGCCGGGGCTGCGGGAGATCAACAGGCGGCCTTGTTCGGGCAGGCGTGTTTTGAAAAAGGCATTGCTAAAAACACTTATGGAACCGGCTGTTTCATGCTGATGAACACTGGGGAAAAAGGGGTGAAATCCGAGCGCGGCCTGTTAACGACCATTGCCTGGGGGCTCGGTGGGAAGGTTGAATATGCCCTCGAAGGCAGTATCTTCGTTGCCGGTTCAGCCATTCAATGGCTCCGCGATGGCCTCAGAATGCTAAAAGATGCAAAGGACAGCGAGGAGTATGCTGAGAGGGTAGACTCCGCGGATGGGGTGTACGTCGTGCCGGCGTTTGTTGGTTTGGGCACTCCTTATTGGGACAGCGAGGTAAGGGGCGCGGTCTTCGGCCTGACAAGGGGAACGAGCAAGGAACATTTTATCAGAGCGACACTTGAGTCGCTCGCTTATCAGACGAAAGATGTCCTCTCCGCTATGGAGGCAGATTCCGGCATTGAGCTGAAAACACTGCGTGTTGATGGCGGTGCGGCCATGAATAATTTTCTGATGCAATTTCAAAGTGATCTTCTAGGAGTGCCTGTTGAAAGGCCTGTCATCAATGAAACAACGTCCCTTGGCGCTGCATACCTCGCCGGTCTGGCGGTTGGCTACTGGGAGAGCATGGACGAGATTGCCGCCCAATGGGCAATTGACCGCTCCTTTGAACCGCAAATGCAGGAAGAAAACCGAACCGAACTTTATGATGGATGGAAAAAAGCTGTCAAGGCTGCGATGGCATTTAAATAATACAAATCCCGGAGAACGTGCAACTTAGTTCTCCGGGATTTTTTAGTTAAAAAACTAGGAGTTTTTTGCAAAAAAACAAACTTTCCACGTGACAGGAGCACAAAATCGAAGTATACTTAATAACGCTAATAATTAAGTAACCTAACTAATTATTCCGAGGTGACCAAAGTGGCTGAAATGGATAGTGAAATTTCGCAAAAGCTGATCAATACATTTATGCAGTTCAGGAAAACCGGCTGGCATACGAAAAAAATTGCCGGCTGCAATCCAAGTGAGTTCAAACTGCTCATTGTTATCAAGAAAGGGATGAATGAGGGGACGGAGGCAATGAAGGTTTCAGAAATTAGCCAGAAACTTCAGGTTACCCCGCCTACCGTGACTCAGCTCATCAATGTACTTGAAAAAGACGGGCTTGTAGAACGGACAATTGACCCGAAGGACCGCCGCGCGGTAAAGATAAGGCTGACAGAGCAGGGCCTTGAAGTGACCCTTAAGGCGAAACAAGCTTTTAGGGAAACGTTCCTTGGCTTGATTGACCACCTTGGCGAGGAGGACAGCCATAAGCTTGCCGAATTACTCGAAAAGGTCAATGAATATTTCTTAAACGAAAGTAAGAGAGAAGGTAAAGCATGAAAAAATTAAGCAAATTCTTAAAGCCATTTGCTTTAATGACAGCATTTGTACTTGTTCTCGTTTTTCTCCAGTCGCTGTCGGAGCTTTATTTGCCTACGCTCATGGCCGACATTGTCGACAAGGGCGTTATGAATGGGGACTCCGCATACGTTTGGAAAATCGGCGGGTACATGCTTCTCGTTGCTGCGGGCGGAATGGCCTGTTCAATCGCTGCAAGTTATTACTCGGCAAAAGTCGCTTCCGGATTCGGGAAGAACCTCCGAAGCAAAGTTTTTTCTCATGTCAGTGGGTTTTCCCTGCACGAATTTGACCAGATTGGGACATCCTCGCTGATTACAAGAACAACCAATGATATTACCCAGGTCCAGCAAGTGCTTGTCATGATGCTCAGGATGATGGTCATGGCGCCGCTCATGTGTATTGGTGGAATTATTATGGCGGTGTCAAAAGATGCGAAGCTGACTCTTGTTCTCGCAGTATCCTTGCCTGTCCTTATTTTAGTCATTGTGATTCTTGCAAAAAAAGGCCTTCCCTTGTTCAAGTCGATGCAGAAAAAGCTCGACGGCTTGAACCGGGTACTCAGAGAGAACCTGACTGGAATCCGGGTTGTCCGCGCCTTTAATCGGATTGAACACGAGAAAAAGCGCTTTGATGTCGCGAATCTGGATTTAACGGAGACGGCCATTAGAGTAAACAAACTGATGGCAACGCTTATGCCAATTATGATGATTTTCCTCAATCTGACTACCGTGGCCATTATTTGGTTCGGCGGCATCCGGATTGATCACGGGCATATGCAGGTCGGGGACTTGATGGCTTTCATTCAGTATGCCATGCAAATTATGTTTTCGCTTGTCATGGTCTCGATGATGTTTGTGATGATTCCGCGCGCGGCTGTTTCTGCGGGCCGGATCACCGAAGTGCTGGAGCTGACTGCTGATATTAGCGATCCACTTGCACCGAAGCAGCCGGAAGCTGGAAGAGGGGTTGTCGAGATCCAGGATGTTACATTCCGCTACCCGGGTGCCGAACTGCCGGCGCTCTCAAGCATTTCTTTCGCAATGAAACCGGGCGAAACAACGGCCATCATCGGAGGGACCGGGTCCGGCAAGTCGACTTTGGTGAATCTGCTGCCGCGCTTTTATGATATTGAGAGTGGCAGGATCCTTATAGACGGAGTCGATATCCGTGAGATGACCCAGGACGATATTAGAAGCAGAATCGGCTTTGTTCCGCAGCAGGCTGTCTTGTTTTCTGGGACAATAGCTGAGAATATCCGCTTCGGAAAAGAAGATGCCACCGATGAGGAAATCCGTCATGCAGCGAAAATTGCCCAGGCCGAAGACTTTATTGAGGCAATGCCGGATGGCTATGATTCTATCATTTTCCAGGGTGGATCCAATGTTTCCGGAGGCCAGAAACAAAGGCTTTCCATTGCCAGGGCGCTTGTCAGAAAGCCTGAAATCTATGTGTTTGACGACAGTTTTTCTGCGCTTGATTTCAAAACGGATGCGAAACTGAGAGCGGCTTTGAAGGCAGAAACAGGCGATTCATCGGTCCTGATCGTTGCCCAGCGGGTCAGCACTATCATGGATGCCGACCAGATCATTGTTCTTGATGAAGGAAAAATCGCCGGCATTGGCAAACATAGAGAACTGCTGGAAACAAACAAGGTTTATAGGGAAATTGTCATGTCTCAGCTTTCCGAGGAGGAGATTGTCTGATGAGCAACGAGAAACAGAATCATGGACGTGGACCGGGAGGCGGATTCGGTCCCCGCGGCATGGGCATGCCTGTCGAAAAGGCGAAGGATTTCAAAGGGACGCTGCGGAGACTGATTGGCTACTTGAAGCCTTTTAAACTCCAGCTTCTGAGCGTGCTGCTCACTGCGATTATTAGTACCATTTTTGCCATCGTCAGCCCGAAAATCATGGGAAAGGCCACCACAAAATTATTTGAAGGCCTGATGATGAAAATAAGGCGCGTCCCTGGGGCAAAAATTGATTTTGATTATATCGGACAAATCATAGTTATCTTGATTGGGCTGTATGTTATCAGTGCCGCCTTCGCCTACCTCATGCAATACATTATGGCCGGTGTCGCGCAAAAAACGGTGTACAACCTGAGGAAGGAAGTCGAAGCAAAGCTTAATCGGCTGCCGCTGAAGTATTTCGATTCGAGGACACATGGAGAAGTGCTCAGCCGGGCGGTCAATGATGTTGATAATATCAGTAACACCCTTCAGCAGAGTCTGACACAAGCGATTACTTCGTTCGTGACCATCATCGGTGTCATTATCATGATGCTCTCGATCAGTCCACTGATGACACTGATTGTCGTTGCGACACTTCCGTTAAGTGTCTTAGGTATTGCAAATATAGCCAAGAAATCGCAGCAGTATTTTATGGGGCAGCAAAAATCGCTTGGCATGCTAAATGGACACGTCGAAGAAATGTATACCGGCCATAAGATCAGCAAGGTTTTCGGCCATGAACAGAAGTCACAGGAGAAATTTGAAGAAATCAATGAGCAGTTATATGAATCTGCCTGGAAAGCCCAGTTTATTTCGGGAATGATCATGCCAATCATGTCCTTCATTAACAATATAGGCTATGTCCTCGTTTCAGCTGTCGGCGGTATTCTCGTGATGAAAAAGACGATTGAAATCGGGGATGTCCAGGCGTTTATCCAATACACAAGGCAGTTTTCCCAGCCGGTAGCCCAAACGGCACAAATTGCGAACATCATTCAGTCGACAATTGCCAGTGCGGAGCGTGTGTTTGAAATTTTGGACGAAACCGAGGAAGTTCCTGAACCGGCAGACGCCCGGGAATTAGCGGAAGTAGCTGGCGAAGTTGAATTTAAACATGTTTCATTCGGCTATAAAGAGAATGGGATGTTAATAGAAGATATGAACATCCAGGCCAAGCCAGGGCAGAGGGTGGCAATCGTCGGTCCGACAGGCGCTGGCAAAACAACGCTGATCAATCTATTGATGCGTTTCTATGAGCTCAACTCGGGAGAAATCCTCATCGACGGCGTCAATATCACCAACCTAAAACGGAGCAGCCTCCGGAGTTTGTTCGGGATGGTCCTTCAGGATACTTGGCTGTTCAACAGTACAATCCGGGATAATATCGGTTACGGGAAGGAAGGCGCATCTGATTCGGAAATCATCGCTGCCGCGAAGGCCGCCAATGCGGACCACTTTATCCGGACGCTTCCCGATGGCTATGACACAATCCTAAACGAAGAAGCCTCGAATATTTCCCAAGGTCAGAGGCAGCTTCTGACAATTGCCCGGGCCGTCTTGGCTGACCCGGCTATCCTGATTCTCGATGAGGCGACGAGCAGCGTCGACACCCGGACAGAGGTGCAAATCCAAAGAGCGATGGACCATCTCATGAAAGGCAGGACTAGCTTTGTCATCGCCCACAGGCTCTCAACCATCCGAGATGCCGACCTCATCCTTGTCATGAATAAAGGCAAAGTCATCGAACAAGGCAATCATGAAGAACTTCTAGAAAAAGCCGGCTTCTACGCCGACCTCTACAACAGCCAATTTGCAGGTAATACGAGAAGCGCCGGCTGAAATAAAAAGGCAATGTCCCTCAACTAAGACGGGGCATTGCCTTTTATTGTTATATAGAAAAATAAAAGAGAGGGTTGTTCAATAAAACACTTGATGTTATAATCTGATAGTGTGATAATATGGTAACGTACTAAAGGATTTTCAAAAAATATAAATAAGGGTGGTTAAAATGATGAAGCGTTTAGGAATGACAGTCTTTTTGATTTCTGCATTGTTTATGATCCTGACAGGCTGCTCAGGCAGCTCAACAGCCGGAAAAGGAAACAACGATACACTCATTATCGGAATTGACGATAAGTTCGCGCCAATGGGATTCAGAGACAAGAGCAATGAGCTTGTCGGCTTCGATATTGACTATGCGAAAGCAGCTGCCAAGGAAATGGGCATGAAGGCAAAGTTCCAGCCAATCGACTGGAAAACAAAAGAGTCCGAACTGAGCAGTGGACGGATTGACCTGATTTGGAACGGATACACTATTACGGACGATCGGAAGAAAAAGGTTCTTTTCACAAAGCCTTATCTTGAAAATGCCCAGGTGGTTGTCACTCTTGCCGACTCGAAAATTGGCAAGCTGGCTGACTTGGAAGGAAAAGTCGTTGGTCTCCAAGGATTGTCTTCAGCTTCAGATGCATTGGCGGCAAACCCGGTGAATACAAAAGTTAAAACAGTAACCGAGTTCGCGGACAATGTCATGGCGCTTAACGATTTGAAGAGCGGCCGTCTGGATGCGGTTGTCATCGATGAAGTCGTCATCGACTACTACATGACCAAAGAAGAAGGCACCTTTAAAGTCCTTGATGAGTCACTCGCTCCTGAGCAATATGGAATCGGCGTGAAAAAGGGCAACGAGGAACTTCTTGAAAAGCTACAAAAAGCCCTCGATCAATTGAACGAGAACGGCAAAGCCGCTGAAGTTTCAAACAAGTGGTTCGGGGAAGATAAGATACTAAAATAATAACTGAATGATAAACAGGACAGGGGTTCCTATAGGAACCCTGTTTGTTTCGGTTTTGCTACGGAGGAATTCCTATGTCTCTCGACTATATCTTTTCAATCAGCGGACCCATGCTGCAAGGGGCAAAAATGACGATTCTGCTCTTCTTCGTCGCGATCATCTCATCCATTCCGCTTGGATTTTTGCTGACGCTCGCAGTGAAAAGCAGTTTTAAGCCGCTATCCTGGCTGGCTCAAGGATATATTTATGTGATGCGCGGTACGCCGCTTCTGCTCCAACTTTTGTTCATCTGCTTCGGTCTGCCGATGCTTCCAGTAGTTGGGGAATATTTAGTGCTGGATCGATTCTTTGCGGCTTCGCTCGGCTTCATCCTAAACTATGCGGCTTATTTTGCGGAAATCTTCCGCGGCGGCCTGTTGGCGATTGATAAAGGCCAGTATGAAGCCTCACAGGTGCTTGGCTTGTCAAAATGGCAAACAACTGTCCGGGTCATCTTGCCGCAAATGTTCAGGATTGCCCTACCGGCTGTCGCGAACGAATCGGTCACGCTTGTAAAAGATACAGCACTCCTATACGCTGTAGCCGTTCCTGAATTGCTTCATTTTGCCCAGACGGCTGTGAACCGTGATTTTACAATTGTTCCATTTTTCGTAGCCGGGGTTATTTATCTTGCCATGACGCTTGTATTGACGGTTTTCTTTAAATGGATTGAGCGGCGCTTTAATTTCCAATAGAAAGGGGTGGGGAAAATGGCTATGATTGAAGTAAGCAATATAAAGAAGTCTTTCGGCCAGGTCGAAGTGCTGAAGGATATTTCTTTTGAAGTGAATAAAAATGAAGTTGTCGCGATTATCGGCCCTTCCGGTTCCGGCAAAAGCACCATGCTCCGGAGCCTCGTCCATCTCGAAAAAATTGACGGCGGCAGCATTGCGGTTGAGGGAGATTATCTGGCGAAGGATGGTGTCTACCGAAGCCAGCTGGAAACAAAGCGGGTCACTACGAAGATGGGGATGGTATTCCAGCATTTCAATCTGTTTCCTCACCTAACCGTGAAACAAAATCTCGAACTGGCGCCTAAACTTGTCAAGAAGGATCTGTCTGTTGGGTTACGGAAACGGACCGACGAGCTTTTGGCAAAAATCGGCCTCACAAGCCATGCGAATGCGTACCCGGCCAACCTATCAGGTGGTCAAAAGCAAAGGGTAGCGATTGCCAGAGCGCTCATGATGGACCCGGACATCCTCCTTTTTGATGAGCCGACATCCGCGCTTGACCCTGAACTAACTGGCGAGGTGCTCCAGGTCATGAAGAAGCTCGCTGAGGAGCATATGACGATGATTGTTGTGACACACGAAATGGGTTTTGCCCGTGAGGTGGCTGACCGGGTGATTTTCATGGATAACGGTGAAATCGTGGAAGAAGGACCACCGTCGGAAATTTTCACGAATCCTCGCAACGAACGGACGAAGGCCTTTTTAATGCGAAGCCTGAAGTAAATGGAATCTTCATCAGCAGCGGTTTTTTTCTTTCGTCCTAATGATTAGCCGTGCTGAATCGAATCAAAGGATGAGATGTTAATTGGATAAGGAACGCTATCATGATACCCTGCTGAATATAAAAACGGGTGGCAGCCAGAAAGGTTTTTTAAAGTCGATTCATTACCACCCTTATGAACCGACCCCTTATGAGGCACTCAAAGTACTGTTTTCCGAGTATAGTCTTTCAAGCCGGGACAGGCTTGTTGACATTGGCTGCGGAAAGGGCAGGCTGGCGTTCTATGCCAATGATCTCTTCAATGCAACCGTTGTGGGTATTGAGATGAATGAAGTTTTTTGGCATGAGGCGATGGAAAACCGGACTAGCTACTTGGCAAAAAGGAAGAAACGCAGCGACAAGCTTCATTTTTACTGCTGTCTGGCTGAGGAATACGAGATTCAGCCGGAGGATAATCGGTTTTATTTCTTTAATCCATTTACACTGGCTATTTTTGCAAAAGTAGTTCACAGGATTCTGGAATCTGCAGAAAAAAGTCCCCGGGAGATTGAAATGATTCTCTATTATCCTTCCGGAGATTATGTTCATTTCCTTGAATACCAGACTTCCTTTGAATTAGTCCAGGATATTCCGCTGCCCGGCTTGGCCGAGAAAAATATCAATGAGCGGTTTCTTGTATACCGTTTGCAATAATGCAGATTTACGTTGAAAAATGGCCTCCCAATAAATGGAGGCCATTGTTGTTTTTACTCCTTAACCGATTTTCCACAGTTCGTCGCTGTGGGTTCATAAACAGATGAATAAGTTTTGTAGCCGCCGTCGAGGTTTTTCACCTTAATGCCGTGCTGGGACAAGATTCTAGCGGCAAGGTAACCGCGCAGGCCTACCTGGCATGATACATAAACCGTTTCGTCTTTTGGAAGCTCCGAAGCTCGCTCGCGGAGTTCACCCAGCGGGATGCAGATCGAGCCTTCAATATAACCCTTTTCCCGCTCGGAATGCTCGCGTACGTCAATAAGCATGCCCCCATCCGCAACGATCTCATCAATCTCATGCCATTGGACCGCTTCTACGAGGCCGTCGGCAATATTCATAGCTGCATAGCCCGCAATATTGACAGGGTCCTTCGCCGATGAGTATGGCGGTGCGTAAGAAAGTTCCAGAGCCGGCAAATTATAAATAGTCAGGTCGCCTTTAATAGCGGTAGCGATGACATCAATTCGCTTGTCGACGCCATTCTTGCCGATGGCCTGGGCACCGAAAATCTTCCCGGTTTCTTTGTCAAAAATAAGCTTCAGCGCGATTGGCGCTGCACCGGGATAGTAGCCCGCGTGGGAACCAGGATGGACATGGACAACCTCATACGGAATGCCAAGCCTGTTCAAGGTCTTTTCGTTGTTCCCGGTTGCTCCCGCGGCCAGGTCAAACACTTTTGCAATGGATGTGCCAAGTGTGCCGTTGTACTTCGCCGCAAGGCCGCTAATGTGATCGGCGGCAAGACGGCCTTGGCGGTTCGCAGGCCAGGCAAGTGGAATCTGCGTCGGCTTGCCGTTAATATAGTCGGTGACTTCAATTGCATCCCCGATTGCATATATGTCAGGGTCATCTGTCTGCAGATACTCATTGACCACAATCCCGCCGCGCTCGCCAGTCCTCAACCCAGCTTCGGCCGCCAGTTTGTTTTCTGGACGGACCCCGATGGCCAGGATAATCATATCGGTTTCGATCTTCCGCCCGCTGTTCAACACAATCGCTTTGCCGTTTTGTTCAAAAGAAGAAACGCCGTCTTCCAATATCAGGTTGACTCCCTTTTCTATCATATGGCCATGCAGGATGGAGGCCATCTCAACATCGAACGGCGCCATTACTTGATTGCCCATTTCAACGACGGTAACCTCAATGCCGAGATCCCAAAGGTTTTCAGCCATTTCAATACCGATAAACCCGCCGCCAATGACTGTTGCCTTCCGCGGCTTTTTCTCATCTGCATACGCTTTGATTTTATCGGTATCTGGAATATTCCTTAACGTAAATAAAGCTTCTGCCTCTTCAATGCCTGGAATTGGCGGCTTAATTGGACTCGCGCCAGGGGAGAGAATCAACTTATCGTAGGATTCCTCGTACGTTTCACCTGTCTTCAAGTTTTTCACTTCAACGGTTTTCCGGTCGCGATGGATCTTCGTTACTTCGCTTAGGTTCCGGATATCAAGATTGAACCGATTTGTCATGCCTTCGATCGTCTGGACAAGCAGTTTATCCCGGTTCGTAATTGTTCCGCCTATATAATAAGGAAGCCCGCAATTTGCAAAAGAGATATATTCACCGCGTTCGAACAGAATGATGTCTGCTTTCTCATCAAGCCTGCGCAGTCTGGCAGCTGCTGTAGCACCGCCAGCTACTCCGCCTACAATAAGGACTTTTTTGCCCATCTATCTCATCCTTTCAAAAATGGATTAAAATCTATGTTCATTATACCCCTATGGGTATATGGGTGTCAAAGAAATTTTCGGAAGTTGCGAAATTATTCACAAACTTGATTAACCCGCCACTAAAACGATAAGGTATACTAGACACAACTCGCTTTGAAAGGGGAAAAGACATTATATGCGTAACCGAAAAACCTTACTAAGCTTTTTCCTGTTGATGGCCTTTACGCTCGTACTGGCCGGCTGTTCAGGGAATAAAGCTTTACTTGATGACAAGGGGAAGGAAGTTTCCCTGGAAAACAAGGACAAACCTACTCTCGTATTCTTCTTCACCGGCAATACCTGAGACTATTGTAAATCGCAGCTGGTCGAGCTGCAGAAAAACAAAAATTTATTTGCTCAATTCCCGGGTGATGTTTATGCCCTAAGCGCATCCTCCCCAGAAGATCATAAAGAATTGAAAGAGGAGCTTGGGCTGGACTATACTCTCCTATCTGATAAATATCTGACTCTTATTGAAAAAGCGGAGCTGAAGGATCCGAGTGGACCGAAATCAGTGAGGGGTTTCGCCGTCCTTGATAAGGACGGAAACATCCTTGAATCCCAGCAGTTGGACCCGTTCGGGGACCAGGTTGGGGAAATCATCCCGTATGCGGCCCAAAAGGTCGGCGGACAATAGTCCACTTAGAAACTGTTTGCCTAAATCCGGCAGGCAGTTTTTTTATGGAAAAAAACCACATTGAGCCAGTGCTTAATTTTTGGTATGTTAAAAGAAGAGAAAAATGCCGAATATTGTCAAAGGCATAAAGGGGCCATTATGAAAAACATACTCTTCAGGAATAGAGGCAAAAAGCTCATCATCTTCTTCATTATCGTCGTGCTGGCTGCGGAAATCAGTTCCATTTTTCTGCCGTTAAACGAACAAATTCTCCATGCCCTTATTTTGCTAGCCGCTTCTTTGTTGCTTTTGGTCATGCTGAAAGGGGTAAATCTGACAACGGAAGAACTTCAGAAAAACAGGCATCGGCTTGACGCCATTTTTGACAGCCTTGATGTGGCCATCTGGTCACACGACTTAAAAACGAATCATTTAAAGATTACGCCCGGAATTGAGAAGCTTTATGGGTATTCCCTTGCCGAATTTTATCATGATCACAATTTGTGGAAAAGGGTTATTCATCCGGATGACATGGTTGTTTTGCCAGAGAGGGATTTGGCGCTCTCTAAAGGTGAAGCGATTACGAGCATTTATCGGATTATCCGGCCGGATGGGGAAATCCGCTGGATTCAGGACAGAGGAATTCCAACGGTTGAAAAGGGAAAGCTTGTTAACTTCAGCTCGGTGCTTTTTGATATTACAGACAAAAAGGAAAGTGAAAACCGCTATAGAAGTCTCGTTGAGATGTCCCCCGATATTATTGCTGTTTACAGTAGGGGGAAGATTGATTATGTAAATGAAACTGGAGCAAAAGTTTTTGGTGCCAAGTCGCCAGAAGAAATGATTGGGATGCCGCTCTCCAAATTAATTCCGACCAAAGATCTGAACGAGATGAGGTTCAGGGAACTGACCATTGGGGAAGAAAGGCCGGATGAAATTAACCTTGAATTCCAGGCTGTCCGCATTGATGGCCAGCTGATTGATGTAGAAATGGTTTCAATGCCGATTTTTTATGAGGGAAGGGCGGCAAGGCAAATTGTCGGCCGAGACATTTCGGAGCGAAAAGCAGCTGAACAGACGATCCAGTTTATGGCCTATAATGACGGGCTCACTGGTTTGCCCAATCGGAACAGATTCAGGGAAAAGTTATTGGAAGCAATGTCCAGGAACAAGGCGGAAAAGCTTGCTATCCTATTTCTTGATTTGGATAGGTTCAAGATCATTAATGACACAAAGGGCCATACAGTTGGCGATCAGCTTTTGAAGGCGGTTGCCGATCGGCTGAGCCAGGTTGTTGGCAGCGATGGCATCGTTTCCCGCCAAGGAGGGGATGAATTTATTATCTTGCTGGAGGGTATGGACCGGCAAAAAATCATCAAGGTTGCCAAGCGGATTTTGAACAGTTTCTCTAAACCGTTCGCCATTGATCATGAAGTGTTCTATGTCACGCCAAGCATCGGAATCAGTGTCTACCCATCGGATGGAGAGGATGGGGAAACCCTTATCAAGCATGCCGATATTGCAATGTATCTGGCAAAGGACCGTGGCAAAAATAACTATCAGTTTTATACCGCTGGCCTCCATGGGCTTTCATCCCGCAAAATGGAAATGGAAACTGGCCTCCGCAAGGCGTTGGAGCTTAACCAATTTGAGTTGTATTACCAGCCCCAAATTGAATTGAGTACAGGCTATATTATTGGAATTGAATCGCTCATCCGCTGGAACCATCCTGAACGGGGAATTATCTCGCCTTGTGAATTCATTCCGCTTGCCGAAGAAACCGGCCTGATCGTCCCAATTGGCAACTGGGTTTTGAAAGAAGCGTGCAAACAGCACAGGAGCTGGTTGAGTCAAGGGTATTGGCCAATGGTTATGTCCGTGAACATTTCAGTCAGGCAGTTCCAGGACGATGACTTTGTCAGTTCCGTCAAAAGGATTCTTAATGAAACCGACATGGATCCCGGCTATTTAGAATTGGAAATAACCGAAAGCATTATGCAAAACTTTGAGCGGTCCAATCTCATAATAAAAGATTTAAACCGGCTCGGAGTAAAAATTGCTTTAGATGATTTTGGAACAGGCTACTCTTCACTAAGCAATCTTAAGCATCTTCCAATCGATACGATCAAAATCGACAAATCCTTCCTAGATGATATGGAGGATGGTTCAATGGTCAAAACGATTCTAGACATGGGATTGAATATGGAGTTCCATGTGATTGCGGAAGGGATCGAGCAAAAAGAACAAGTAGACTTTTTATTGGTGCATGGCTGCAAAGTCGGCCAGGGGTATTTATTCAGTGAACCGATATCGGTGGATGGCATGGAGGGTATGCTCAATAAAAAGGTTTTGGTTTGAAAAGGCAGGGGCACACCTGCCTTTTTTGGAACAATAAAATGGCTTCAGGCGAAAAATATCCTTGTATACGATAAGATAGATAGAGATAGGCTGTTTATTTATGGAGCAAGGAGATGAGGAAAATGGAAATAACGAAAAAGAAGATTGGTGAACTTGGCGGCAGCGAAGTCACTGCCTATACAGTCAAAGGGAAAAACGGAATGACGATGACCTGCCTCGATTATGGCTGCATTATTACAGAGTTTATCGTACCCGATCGAGAAGGGAAGCTTGAAAATATTGTCCTCGGCTTTGACAACATAGAGGATTATGTCGAACACTCGCCATATTTTGGCGCAGTGGTCGGAAGGATTGCCGGCAGGATTAAAGAAGGCCGATTCACACTTGACGGCAAGGATTATCATATGGCAAAAAATAATGGTGAAAACCATCTCCACGGTGGAGAACGCGGTCTGGACAAGGTGATTTGGAACCTAGAGACAAAAATAGAAACAGATAAAGCTCAACTGATTTTTACATATGAGAGCCCGGATGGCGAAGAAGGGTATCCTGGAAATGTATCGTTGCGGACTGTCTATACGATCACAGACCAAAACGAGCTTGTGATTGAATACAATGGCACGACAGACAAGAAAACAATTCTGAACCTAACGAATCATACATATTTCAATTTAAGCGGAAATGCGAAGTCGACAATCCTGGAACACACACTGCAAATTGACAGTGACAAGTTCCTTGAACTCGATAGCGGACTGATGCCGACTGGAAGGCTCCTTGATGTCGAAGGCACCGCGTTTGATTTCCGGAATGGAAGGAAAGTGGCGGACGGGCCTGCTTCAAGCCATCCGCAAAACATTCTTGCCGGAAAAGGCTATGACCATCCGTTCGTCCTGAATAGGAAAAAGCAGCCTGCGATTAAAGTGAGCTGTGAAGAAAGCGGCCGGACGCTTGAAGTCGAAACAAATCAGCCTGCCGTCGTTCTTTATACATCAAACCAGCTTGAAGGCGACTTTCTTATCAATGGCAATGTCAAGGCGGAACGTTATCTGGCACTCTGCCTGGAAACGCAGAAGCATCCAGACGCCATCAACCACCCGGATTTCCCATCGGTTGTACTCGATAAAGGCGAAGAGTATTATTCTTATACGAAGTATTCGTTTAAAGTGGAATAAACGTTCATTTGCATTACCTGTTTAAAAAGATTGAAAACATGAAAGGGGGAGGCGGGCATGGTTCGAAAGCCACTGCGACTGCTGTTTGTCGTCGCGGGGTTTTTATCGCTCGGAATCGGCATCATTGGAATTGTTTTGCCGATTATTCCAACAACCCCATTACTCCTTCTGGCATCTTACTGTTTCATGCGGGGCTCGGAAAGATTCGAGAGATGGTTTAAGGGCAGCAAGCTATATAAAAAGCATCTGGAAGAATTCGTCCGTAAAGGCGGCATGACATTACGGCAAAAACTGACCATCCTCCTTTTGGCCGACTTCATGATTGCCATCCCGTTTATTATGATCGACAGGTGGATACTCAGGCTCGTGCTCGTAGCCGCAATCATTTATAAATATTATTATTTCTTTGCAAAAATAAAGACCGTTCCTAACAATTAGCTTTTTGAACATAAAAAGCCTGCTCCTGAATGGAAGCAGGCTTTACCTATTTAATCAACGAGCTTTTCAAAATTGAGGCGTTTGTTAATGGCAACCATTAATGGCGCACCAACTGCCATGACAACGAATTCACCGATGGCAACAGTCAACCAAGTGGCGAAAAACGGCCATTTCATAGCAATGTTTAATTCCCAAGCGATTAGGAACATCGTAAATGTGAAGACAACAGTGTTGACCGCCATCCTCGCCCAAATTCCTTTTATAAAGCGGCAAGAAAAAATCGTGATTAACAAGGCAATGACAGATTGTCCGAACCCAAAGACGAGGTCAAGTGCCGGGTTAGGCGAGAAGAAAAGATTCGCCAGGAAAACACCAACAATGATACCGAAAAAGTACTTTTTATTGAAAACGACGAGATGGTTGAACATCTCGGATAAGCGGAATTGGATATTTGAAAAACTAAGCGGTGCGACCAGCATCGTGACCACAATGTAAAGCGCGGCAATAAGCGCATTTACAGCAAGTGTCCTATTCTTCATTGTTCTCTCTCCTTAGTTTTTTATCGTGGGAGGTTCTCGAACCACGCGGGATTTGCCCGAAGTTTACATTATAGTCCGCCATTCAGTAACCGTCAATAGGATTTTTTTGCAAAAAAGGCGACCGGATGCGGAAAAAAGAAATTGATTTAGCGAAGAATACGAATCCCTTCCTTAGGGTATATCGTAATAACTGGCTGTACTTGCCTATTATTGAAGGAATATTTTCCTGCCAATAAGCGGAAACCTAACAAAGAACTTGTATGAATGAAACCTCATATTATTTTTATTGATTACTTATTCCCGGGAGCTGGTTTTATTGGTAATTGAACTACTTGTACTGGCAATTCTAATCCTTTTGAATGCATTTTTTGCAGCATCGGAAATTGCCTTTATTTCATTAAATGATAATAAAATTAGATTAATGGCGGAAAACGGCAATAAGAAGGCAAAAATGCTTGAGAATTTCCTATCTGAGCCGAGCCGTTTTCTCGCGACCATCCAGATCGGGATTACACTTGCCGGGTTCATGGCAAGTGCTTTTGCCGGTAAAAGCTTTGCCGGCCGGCTTGGGGGCTGGCTTAAGGAGATTGGCGTCCCGCTTTCCCATAGCTTGTTGGTCACCCTGTCGCTCGTTGCCATTACGCTTATCCTATCTTATTTTACGCTCGTCCTAGGTGAGCTTGTCCCTAAGCGGCTCGCTCTTCAAAAAGCGGAACCGATTGCTTTTTTTGCCGTCAAACCGCTCATTATTTTGTCAAAAGTAACGTCTCCATTTGGTAAACTGTTAACGGCGTCCATGAATGGTATTGTCCGCCTATTTGGAGTGGATCCGAATGCGGAAGAGGAGAACGTCACCGAAGAAGAAATTCGCATGATGATTGATGTTGGCAAAGAAAAAGGAACGATCCTGGAAGCCGAAAAAATCATGATTAATAATATATTCGAATTTGACAATAAAACGGTTTCGGATATCATGACGCACCGGACGAACATCGTCGCGCTTCCGATTGATTTCACCTTAAGCGAGGTGGTCAACCTCGTCGTGCATGAAAAATATACGCGTTTTCCAGTTTATGAGGAGCATATTGATAATATTATTGGCATCCTGCATGCCAAGGATCTCCTTCAGTTTATTGAAAATTCCTCAGAAGATGCATTTAACCTCAGGAAGCTGATTCGCGAACCGTTTTTTGTCCTGGAGTCACAAAGGATTGACCATTTATTCAAGGATATGCAGACAAACAACGTCCATATTGCCATCGCAATTGACGAATATGGAGGCACGGACGGGATTGTTACGATTGAAGATGTGATTGAGGAAATCGTTGGAAATATATTTGATGAATACGATGAGCCTGGGGTGGATGACGAAGAATATACGATGATTGATGAGAGCACGTATATGATTAATGGAACAACGAATTTGTATGAAGTGGAGCGCCTCTTAAAAGTCGATCTCCCGATTCAAGAATACGATACGCTCAGCGGATTTGTCATCGGCCACCTTGGCTACATCCCTAGCGCGCTCGAGCAGCATACGTTCCAGCACAAGAATATTTTGTTTACGGTGGAAGAAATGGATGACCGCCGGGTGAAAAGAGTCCGCGCCGATATTCTGGACGGGGAATCAATGGATGATGTGGAGGAATAAGTGGTGAGGACACGGATTTCCCTGGATGCGTGACAGGTAACGGCGGAAAACGTGTTAAGCTGTCACGCAAAGCCCAACGGCACGCGCCCACGCAGGACTTGCCAAAAAGAAAGTTGGAAAATTTCTTAAAGAAAGCCAGATGTATGTGGTATTATGGATGGATAAATCGTATCGAGGGCAAAATCCTTCTTTTAATGCGAGAGAAGGGTTTTTGCGATAAAACAGCAGCTATTTCTAGTCAACGGGGGTTTTTTAAGTGGGGAGCAGTCATCATGAGACAGAAGGGTTGAAACGAGCGTTAAGCAGCAGGCATATTCAGTTGATTGCCCTTGGAGGCGCAATTGGAGTCGGGCTGTTTTACGGGTCGAGCGCAACAATTAAACTAGCGGGACCGGCAGTCGTTCTGTCATACCTGATTGGTGGAATTGTGATTTTCACCATCATGCGTGCGTTAGGGGAAATGGCGGTCGCTGAACCGGTTTCCGGCTCGTTTAGTTCGTATGCGAACAGGTATTTAGGCCCGTTCGCCGGCTATTTGACCGGCTGGACGTATTGGTTTATGTGGGTTGTCGTCGGAATGGCCGAAATCACGGTCGTCGGCGTCTATGTGAATTATTGGTTCCCGGATATCCCGCAATGGGTGAGCGCACTGGTTGCGCTGGTCATCATTACAGCGGTCAATCTGATTAACGTAAAAGCATTCGGCGAATTTGAGTTTTGGTTCGCGATGATTAAAATAGTTGCCATTGTTGGCATGCTCGTTGCCGGGCTTGCGATTATCTTTTTTGGTTTCGGCAATGGGGGCGAAGCGGTCGGCTTTGAGAACCTGTGGGTACACGGTGGATTTGCGCCGAACGGCCTGACAGGCATCCTGTTGTCACTCGTGATGGTCATGTTCTCGTTCGGTGGCGTCGAGCTGGTCGGAATCACGGCGGGCGAGGCTGAAAACCCTCAGCGGACAATTCCGAAAGCAATTAACAGTGTGATTTGGCGAATTCTTATTTTCTACATCGGCGCCCTCGGTATTATGATGATATTGTTCCCGTGGGACCAAGTCGGCGCGGAAGGCAGTCCGTTCGTGCAGATTTTTGACCATATCGGCATTCCCGGTGCAGCGCACATCATCAACTTTGTTGTAATCACTGCCGCCCTGTCTTCCTTTAACAGCGGTTTGTTCAGCACCGGCCGGATGTTGTACAACCTTTCTTTGCAAAATAACGGACCGAAATTTTTTGGAAAATTGAACAAAGCGAGTTCTCCGAGCCGGGGCATCCTGTTCTCGTCGCTTTTCTTGCTTGTTGCAGTGTTTTTGAATTATGTGGTTCCTGAAAAGGTGTTCATCTATATTTCTGCGGTTGCAACGGTGGCGGTCATCACCAGCTGGACAATCATTCTTTTGACCCAGTTGAAATTCAGGAAAGCAAGAACAGCAGAAGAAGTTCGTTCGCTTGCGTTCAAGCTGCCTTTCTACCCATTTTCATCATGGTTCGCCCTCGCTTTCCTGGCGATGGTCATCGTCTTGATGGCATTCATCGAAGGAATGCGGGTTGCATTGTTCGTCGGCCCGGTGTGGTTTGTCATTTTATACGTTGGATATAAGATGAAACGAAATTAAGGTTTGTATATTAGGCCAGGGTCGCTGCCTGGCTCTTTGGAAACGCTGATCCGGTGGGATTGGCGTTTTTTTGTGTTGGTAGTTGCTATTTTATGGGCCCCGGGAGTTACCTCTCAAGTTCGGACAGTGAACCGTGCTTTCAAGCTCGAGCAGTCCAAAGATATCCTAAGTTCGGACAATCAACCGTGATTTCAAGCTAAAGCGGTCCGAAGATGCCCCAAGTTCGGACAGTGAACCGTATTTTCAAGCTTGAGCAGTCCGAAGATGCCCCAAGTTCGGACAGTGAACCGTATTTTCAAGCTTGAGCAGTCCGAAGATGCCCAAGGTTTGGACAGTGAACTGTGATTTCAAGCTTGAGCAGTCCGAAGGTGCCCCAAGTTCGGACAGTCAACCGTGTCTTCAAGCTTGAGCAGTCCGAAGATGCCCTAAGTTCGGACAGTGAACCGTGATTTCAAGTTCAAGCGGTCCGAAGATGCCCAAGGTTCGGACAGTGAACCGTGATTTCAAGCTTGAGCAGTCCGAAGATACCCCAAGTTCGGACAGAAAACCAGGTTTTCAAGCGCCAATAGTCCGAAGTGGGTTTGATAATTGGCCTTTCGTTCACTAAACCTGCCATCTCAAACCGAAATCCAGCCCGCCTTCCATACGCATTCACCGTTTTGTAACAAAGTTGGCATGAAGCGGGTGCTCCGTACGATTGCAAGCGTTTACAATAATAGTGAGTGTGGATGGAACGGCGTATGCTCTAGTACATCGGGAGCATGGACCACTTTTGCCATGAGAGGGGTTGGGTGAATGCGGTACGGAAGTTTTTCGGAGGTTATCGAGGAAGCGAAGCGGAGAAGGCCGATCAGGATGAGTGTCGCGGCGGCGCAGGATTTGGCGGTGCTTGAGGCGATTAAGGATGCGGTTGAGTTGGGGATTATCGAGCCGGTTTTGGTGGGGGATCACAACCAAATTTCACAACTCGCTAGCCTGATGGGCTTTCCATTAAATAAATTCGAGGTTATTCCGGCATCAACGGATGAGGAAGCGGCGTTCAAAGCGGCGGAAATCGCGAGTGACGGCAGAACTCAGGCGATCATGAAAGGGCTCGTGAACAGCACTCCGTTTCTGAAAGGTGTTTTGCACCGGCAGCTGAGTTTGCGAACCGGAAGGATTTTTAGCCATTTATCGGCGTTTGAAATTCCCGGAACCGAGTCGCTGTTGTTTATGACGGATGGAGGCATTAATATCTCGCCTGATTTCGGGCAAAAGAAGCAGATTGTTCTGAACGCGCTTGAATTCCTGAAGCAAATTGGGATGGACAGTCCGCGTACAGCCATTCTTGCCGCGAATGAATTGGTGATGGAGTCAATGCCGGTGACGTGCGAGGCGAGCCTGCTTGTGGCGGAAATCAAGGTAAAGATGGACATACCGATTGAAGGCCCGCTACCGCTCGACTTGGCGATCAGCAAGGACTCGCTCCTTCATAAGGGAATCGACAGCGAGCTTGACGGCAAGGCGGATTTGTTGATTGTTCCGACCATTGAGGCAGGCAATATTTTTGGTAAAGCGATTACGTATTATGCGCACGGAACGATGGCCGGCATTGTCCTTGGGGCAAAAGTGCCACTCGTCCTCAATTCGCGTTCCGATTCGGCCAAGGCAAAGCTTGCATCGATTGCACTCGCGGTTGTCGCGGCATCGAACGCGGCAATTCCGGTATAAAGGGGTGACAACTGTGTCCAAATGCATTCTTGCAATCAATCCGGGTTCGACCTCTACGAAGCTGGCGATTTATGAAGATATGAAACTTCTTTTTGCAAAAACGATTCGCCATGGCGAGGAGGATTTGAATCGATTTCGAAGATTGGCGGACCAGATTCCGTTCAGGCTTCAGGCTGTAAAAACGTTTATGGAGGAGAATGGCTTTGATTCAGCGTCACTTTCGGGGGTTGCCGGACGGGGCGGATTGCTAAAACCGTTGCAAAGCGGCACGTACGAGGTGTGCGAGGCGATGCTCGAGGATGCAAGAACTGGTGTGTTTGGCGAACATGCTTCCAATTTGGGATCAATCCTGGCTTTTGAAATTGCCAGCGAGGTTGGGATTCCGGCTTTCATAGTTGATCCGGTTGGCGTGGATGAATTTATACCGGAGGCACGTTTGTCGGGTTTTGCGGGGATTAAACGAAAAAGCCAGCTGCACGCGTTGAACATGAAAGCTGTTTCGCGCAAAATCGCTAGCGAAATCGGGAGGCCGCTTGATGAGCTGAATTTCGTTGTTGTGCACCTTGGGGCGGGCATTTCTGTCGCCGCTCAAAAGCGGGGAAAGCTGATTGATGTCAACAATGCCGACAATGAAGGGCCGTTTTCGCCTGAACGGGCCGGGACACTTCCATTGAAACAGCTGATCAGCCTTTGTTATTCGGGCAAGTATACCGAAAAAGAACTGATTCATCTTGTGACGAGACGGGGCGGAGTCTGTTCGTATTTGGGAACGAAGAGTGTTATGGATGCGGAAGAGAGAGCACTCGCCGGTGATGCGGAGGCGGAACTTGTGCTGCGTGCTATGGTTCACCAGATTGCAAAGGAAATCGGCGCAATGGCCACAGTTCTTGACGGCGAAGTCGACGGAGTGATTTTGACAGGCGGTTTGGCTCATTCCGACTATATCATCGTCCGAATCAAAAAAAGGGTCGAGTTCCTAGGTAATGTGTACGTTTTCCCCGGAGAAGAAGAATTGGAAGCCTTGGCTGCCGGTGCGCTGAGAGTGCTGAATGGGGAGGAATTAGTGCTGAGGTACTCTGGGCAAAGAGAAGAAGTTAGGTAAAATAGCGTGTTCGTGAAATCGTATGTATAGTTTTAGAGAGGGGTGGCCAAAGATGGCCACCCTCTTCATTATTCTTTCGTAAACTCGTCGGCGAGTTCTTGAATTTTTTCAGGTTTTAAAAATGGTGAGATCGATTTTTCTGTTTGAAGAGTAAGAGCAGCCCCAGCAAGGCCCAATTGGCAGGCGTTAAATAACGATTTCCCGTTCATAATTCCGTATATCGCACAGGATGCAAATGCTTCGCCAGCCCCTGTGACATCAACCACCTCTGTTTGGAAAGATGGCAAATGCCCGGATTCCTCTACAGAGCAATAATATACCCCTTCATCACCAAGCGTGATGATCACTTTTTGAACCCCGCGCTGTCTAATTTTTTCACAGGCGGTTTGACAATCGTTAAAGGTGTTAATTTGAATGCCGGCTAGCACTTCTGCTTCTTCGCGGTTTGGGAGCAATAGTTCCACTCCATCAAGACGAAAAGGAAGCTTTTGCGCCTTGGCGGTAGATACAGGGTCGATAAACAAAGGAATGTTATCATCTTTGCAGCGTTTAATTAAGTAGCTTATACAGTCCTTAGGAATATTCGTATCCAAATAAACAGCCTGTGAGGCGGCGATATGGGACCATTTTTCCTCGAACATGGAAATGGTCAGTTTTTCGTATATATTCATGTCTGCCATTGAGACAATGCTTTCACCGTCAAGATCTAATAAAGTAGTAAAAGTTCCTGTCCTTTCTGTTGGCAGCACCCATACTTGGCTTACGTCAACCCCTTGGCCTTTTGTTTCCTTCAGAATCCAGTTTCCTTCTATGTCATCTCCGACACAAGTCATTAGAGAAGTGCTAAAGCCGAGCCTGCTTAAGTTTTCGGCAAAATTGCGTGCGACTCCGCCACAAGCCTCAGTAATTTTGACCGGATTGGATGAATATAAGCGCACTTTCTGATTTGTTCGTGCTTTCCGGTCTGTGTTAGCCCCTCCGATACAGATGATCGACGATTCTTCCCTAAGAATATAGCCGCGGCCCTTGATCTCACCGCGTCTTGTCAGGCTGCTAATATAATTCGCAACCGCAGGTCGTGATAAACCGACTTTTTGTGACAACTCTTGCTGCGATATAAAAGGGTTCATTCTGATAAGATGTAAAATTTGTTTCTCTTTATCCATGGAAGATCCCCGCCCTCAAAAACTTTTTCCCTAAAGTTGTGTTTACAAATATATTCATATTTTCATTCTATTGGCAACTAGATTATACGCTATCAAAATTATACAAACAAATGATAATCGGTAAAAAACATGTTCAGGCAATGCAAAAACATATTAGTTAATTTTTCCATTTTTAATCATCGGGATAAATGCTAAGACTAATAATTGCGTTAAATAAAGCTTTATCACCTTTAACAATAAAAATTGGGTAATTATGCAATTGTTTTTGCGAAAGAATATTGTTGACATTCAGAAATGAAAACGTATACTAAACTTATGTTTAAGTTATAAACATTTGTCACGAAAGGGGGTTTGCACAATGACTGATGAAATTAGCAGAAGTGAAAAATTAGTATTAGACATGATTCACGCAAATCCATTTATTTCCCAAGAGGAATTATCAGAATTAATGGGACTGCCATTATCCTCCATTGCAAATAGTATTTCCGAGTTAGTTAAGAAAGAATATATTCTAGGAAAAGCTTTTGTTTTAAATGAAGCAACTCCTATTATCTGCATTGGCGGGGCTAACGTTGACCGAAAGTTCTATGCCAAAGATGAAATTACTCATGAGACGTCCAATCCGGTGAAATCTTCGATATCGGTAGGAGGCGTCGCGAGAAATATTGCTGAAAACTTAGGTAGATTAGGCGAAGAAGTCATCTTGCTATCCGCTAGGGGCAATGATTCCGATTGGGACGTGATTTATGATTTATCCTCACCATTTATGAACTTGGAGCATGTCACTCCATTTGAACATTCATCAACAGGCTCCTATACAGCAGTTTTAGATAAGAATGGTGACTTAA
Organism: Neobacillus notoginsengisoli; assembly: GCF_003515685.1. Taxonomy (GTDB): domain Bacteria; phylum Bacillota; class Bacilli; order Bacillales; family Cytobacillaceae; genus Bacillus_D; species Bacillus_D notoginsengisoli. Next base: position 67,023 of record NZ_QWEG01000004.1, read on the forward strand.
CAGTCGCATTAGCAGACATGGATATTTACGAAAATATCACCCCTGAGTTGTTAATGAAAAACAGTCCGATTCTTAGAAAAGCGAAATGTATTGTCGTTGATTTGAACTGTCCAGAAGCGACGATTGATTTTCTTAGTTCTTTCACATCTAAGCATCATATTCCATTAGTCGTGATCCCTGTTTCAGGGCCAAAAATGAATAGGCTTCCAGAAGCCTTGAATGCAGTAAGCTGGCTCATCGTAAATAGGGATGAAACTGAAACCTTCATGAATATGAAAATCAAAGATGAGAAGGATTGGAAAGAGTCAGTGGAAAAGTGGCTCGAACTAGGCGTAAAAAATGTGATTGTAACGAATGGATCAAAAGGTGTCATGGTTGGAGTGGAAACCGGAGAGATCCATCACTACTCGGCTATTGAAACACCAAAGGTTGTGGATGTGACAGGTGCAGGAGATTCTTTTTGTTCAGGGGTCGTTTATTCCTGGTTACAAAAGAAAGACCTCGACTACATTATTAAATCTGGTTTGGTCAATGCACACAAAACAATTATGTCAGAGTATACAGTCAGACAGGAACTATCCCAAAAACAATTTATTTTAGATATGGAGGCAATTTAAATGAAACAATATCTTGAATTTTCCGCAGAGGTACAAAAAGCAAAAGAAGAAGGTAAAGCAATCGTAGCGTTGGAATCAACGATTATCTCCCATGGTATGCCTTATCCGCAAAACGTCCAGATGGCACGCGAAGTTGAACAAATCGTTCGTGACAATGGCGCCGTTCCTGCAACAATTGCAATCATCGACGGAAAAATCAAAATTGGTTTGACAGAGGAAGAGCTGGAGCTATTCGGTAAAAGCTCAGATGTTGCCAAAGTATCAAGACGTGACTTGGCTGCAATCGTTGCAACGAAGAAACTAGGTGCGACGACTGTTTCCTCCACAATGATTTGTGCTGAAATGGCAGGAATCGGCATCTTCGTAACAGGCGGCATCGGCGGCGTTCACAGAGGCGCAGAAACAACGATGGACATCTCAGCTGACCTTGATGAGCTGGCACAAACAAATGTAGCTGTTGTTTGCGCAGGCGCGAAATCCATTCTCGACCTGGCTCTTACGCTAGAGTACCTTGAAACAAAAGGAGTTCCTGTCATCGGGTACGGAACTGAAGTTCTTCCAGCATTCTACACAAGAAGAAGTGAACATAAATTAAACTTTTTCACTGATTCACTTGATGTAATCGCTGATACTCTGAAAACAAAATGGGAATTGAACCTTAAAGGCGGAGCGGTCATTGCGAACCCGATTCCAGAAGAGCATGCGATGGACGAAGATTACATCAATGGCATTATCGCTGACGCGGTGAAAGAAGCAGAAGAAAAAGGCATCTCCGGTAAAGACAGCACGCCATTCTTGCTTGGCGCAATCAAAGAAAAAACAGAAGGCAAGAGCCTTGTTGCCAATATCGAGCTAGTAAAACACAATGCTAAAGTAGGATCTCAACTCGCAGTTAGCTATAACAATAAAGCAAAGTAATTGAAGTGTTAAAATAAAGGCTCTATTAAGGAATACTGTTGATTTTTTAAAACGTTGATGGAAGCGAAGGGCACCGCCTCCGGCGGGATATAGCGGCAAGGTGGAGACCCCACAGGCGCAGTGCGCCGAGGAGGCTCCACTGACGCCCCGCGGAAAGCGTGTGCCCGTAGTGGAAATCAACAGCCAAGTTAGAAAGAGAAAAAAACAATTCAACTTCTATAAAGTGAAATAATCAAAAACTTTATAGAAGTTGTTTTTTTCAAAAGCTAGCTGAAAACGCTAACAATAGAAGGTGGGCTTTACATGAACTTTATCTTTTTATTGACAGGACTTTTATTTATTTTTGTTATTGGCTTCCTAGTCAGTAATGATAGAAAAAACATTAAATATAAACGAATTCTAACCATGTTGGTTGTACAGGTCATTTTAGTTTACTTTATGATGAACACCAATATCGGTTTGATTGCCATCACAAAAGTGGGCGTGTTCTTTGAAGAGTTAATGAAACTTGCTGATGCAGGGATCAACTTTGTATTTGGCGGCATGGTAAATGAAGGCGCATTCACATTTTTTATGTCAGTATTATTACCGCTCGTCTTTATATCCGTTTTAATTGGAATTTTAAATTATATAAAAGTACTGCCGTTTATTATTAAATATTTAGGGTTGATTTTAAGCAAAATCACTGGCATGGGAAAGCTGGAAAGCTATTTTGCTATTTCTACGGCAACACTTGGGCAGCCAGAAGTATTCCTGACAATCATTAAACAAATTCCTGTTCTATCGCCTCAAAGGCTTTATACGATTTGTACGTCAGCAATGAGTGCAATCAGTATGGCGATGGTAGGTTCTTATATGAAAATGTTGGAGCCGAAATTCGTTGTAACCGCTGTCGTATTGAATATTTTCAGCGCACTTATTATTGCAAATATTATCAACCCATATGACTTGGACGAAAAAGAGGATTTAGTTCAAGTGGAAGAAAAAGAAAAGCTTCCATTCTTCCAAATGATTGGCGAAAGTGTAATGGATGGGTTTAAACTCGTCATTATCGTAGCAGCTATGCTTTTAGGGTTTATTTCCTTAATGGAATTGATCAATGTCGTTTTCCTCGGCGTATTCCAAATTTCTTTCCAAACGGTTATTGGTTATATTTTTGCACCAATTGCTTTCTTAATGGGTATTCCATGGGGAGAAGCCGTCCAGGCAGGCGGAATCATGGCCACGAAACTCATTACAAACGAATTTGTGGCAATGTTGAATTTCGGCGATATTTCAAAACAGCTTTCGGATAAAACAGTCGCCATAGTATCTGTTTATTTGGTCAGCTTTGCGAACTTCGGAACGGTCGGAATCGTTGCCGGCTCCATCAAGGCCATTAGTGAAAAACAAGGGAATTTCGTAGCAAAACATTCTATGAAATTGCTGTTGGGGGCAACATTGGCATCTGTTATTTCAGGAACAATGATGGGGCTTGTGATGTAATAACTTCTAGAGGTGAAAAGGATTGAATAACAAAAGAAAAATCATCTTGGATTGTGATCCTGGCCATGATGACGCGATTGCAATTATTTTAGCCGCTGCAAGGCCGGAATTGGAGATACTGGGAATTACAACTGTTTCAGGAAATGCGGAGATTGAAAAAACAACGGATAATGCGTTAAAAATATGTGATTTGGTTTCATTAAAAGATGTGATAGTTTCTAAGGGAGCAAGTGAACCGTTGATTCGTGTGCGGGAAACGGCACCTGGCATTCATGGTGATTCCGGATTGGACGGGCCGGATCTCCCTGAACCATCCCGCAGCTGGAGTGATGAACATGGTGCAGACACCATTATTAGACTTGTAAAAGAGTCGAAAGACCCGGTTACCATTTTGCCAACCGGACCATTAACAAATGTTGCCCTCGCTTTAGCGAAGGCACCGGAAATAAAGGATAATATAGAAGAAATTGTCCTGATGGGCGGCGGGACATTTGGGAACTGGACACCTACGGCTGAATTTAATATTTGGGCAGACCCGGAAGCGGCAAAAAAAATATTTGATAGTGGCCTTCCAATTGCCGTGATGGGGCTGGATATCACACACCAGGCCTTGGCAACAAAAGACGTGATAAATCAAGTGAATCAAATTGATAATCAAGTTGCTAAAATCGTTGGAGAGTTACTTGTTTTCTTTGCTTCAACCTATAAAGAGATGTTCGATTTTGATGGAGCGCCTGTACACGATGTGTTAACGGTTGCCTATTGTGTCGCACCGGAATTATTTAAGATGAAAGAGGTAAATATTACGGTCGAAACGAAAGGCGAGTTTACAGCGGGAACGACTTCAGTCGATCTTCATGGAGTTACGGGCAGAGAAGTGAACGCCAAGTTCGGATTGGAACTGGATGTAGATGGTTTCTGGAAGCTCATGATTGACGCGCTTAAAAAGTATTAAACAATAAAAAGGCTGAAAACATTGATGTTTTCAGCCTTTTTTCTCATGTATTAATGTTGCTTATTCGGAAGCTGGTCGCTCGGGTTTCCTTTTCCTTGACGCTTCTTGTTTTGCTTGTCTTTTCTTTGCTTTTCGTGAATCTTCTCAACGAACTCATGGGTGTTATCCATGCCTGTCCCTCCTGGTTTTCATGTCCTGGAGTTAGTGTTGGCAATCACGTCCGAAACCATGTATGAATTTTTGCCAAAAGAAAAAGCCTTAAAGAATTAAATAAACTCCACAACATCCCCTACAGGGAACCGTGTTGTCGGGCGGCCCGGCGCAGCGGCTTTGCCGAGTGCAATAAGGATAGTGGGAATGTAGCGGTCACCAATGTCAAATCGTTCCTTGAACAGTTCTTTATTGTAGCCGCCCATTGGCACAGTGTCGTATCCGCGTGCTTTTGCAATAAGCATGAGCTGCATGGACACCAGGCCCGCATCGAACGTAGCGATATGTTCCCTAACCTCATGCGAAGCATTCTGATAGGTGCGGCTTGTGTTTTCAATCATGCGCTCCATTATCTTTTCTTCCATATAACCTGCTTCATAAGCGCTCCGGTAAACATCCTCAATATTGTGATACATTTCGGCATCACCGAGGACGGCGATGACTGCAGAAGCCGTTTCCACCTGCTCCTGATTAAAGGCAATGCCGCGAAGTTCCTTTTTCACTTCCTCATCTGTAAAGACGAGAAACTTCCAAGGCTGCAGATTGTTGGATGAAGGAGCAAGAGTTGCTTCTTGCAAAATATCAATGATTTCATCGCGGGAAATTTTGAAAGAAGGATCATACTTCCGGACAGAGCGGCGCTCCTGAATGACCGAAGAAAGAGTTTGTTCTGAGACAATCATGCTGTATATACCTCCAAACTAGTTACAAAAAGTAAGCTGTAATGAACAGGGTAGCGTTTTAAAGAGGAATATGTCAAATGATGAGGCTTGACGCCTTCAGCAAGAAAAACACCTTTCCCCATTGCTAGGGAAAGGTGTTTTCTATTTTACCTCTATCTAGTGTACGAAGAGGAAAAATGAACTTTATAATGAATTCAATCAAACGTTCGATTAAATTGTATTTCTACCTACTACCTAACCTCTATCACAAACGCGTACCCCGAGGAGCCACGTTCCCAGCTCCCGTGAATGCTGTAAACGTAAATTCCTTTTTCATCAGGTGCTGTGAAGATGTTGCCGTTCAGTGTGGCTCGTTCAGCATCGATGTCGCTGACCCAGCGGCTGATACCGACTGAGTCTTTAAGCGGGACTTTTTTGAAAGCAATTTTCACTTCTTCCCCGGGGGAGACGACAATTGGCTTCAGGTTGTGGTGCTTGACGAGCTCTGGCGGGGAAATAGTGTCTTCACACTTCGAGTGAATAATTCCCTCCCAGCAAAAAGAGGCTCTTGCCGCGGTCATATGCTGGTTACCCGCAGACACGGCGAGTGTCGGCGGTCCAACCGGGATTAACGTCAGAATCAAATAAATCCCCGTCACCAAAGACAAAAATATCACAACTTCTTTCAACAGCCTTTCCACTTCCATCCCCCCGGATGATTTTGTTGTTATCTATTAGACGGATGAACGGCTGGAAAGTTGCTAAAGAATTTCCTGTTATTCGCAAAAATTTCTTTCGTTTTCCTCTCTAAGCCTTCGGACTTCATCCTCCAAATAGCGCAACCGAATGTTAATACGATAGAAGATGGGCATATAGGCAACGATGATAATAATTAAAAAAACAATCCAATTCAATTTGGCTCCCCCTCAACCTGTACAGAATAACTTAACTATATCTCAGCATTTTTCTTTTTTGCAAAAGAAAACAGCCCTGGGGGTGGAACTCCAGGACTGTTTACTGCAAAGGCTTCGCTGGCGCGGCGCTATGGACAGGCAAATCTTTTCTCCGGTACACACTTAAGACAAGCCCGACAATGAATGCGTTAATCAATGTCGGCATGAGTCCGTAGCTGATAAACGGCAGTGAAACAGAGGTGAGGGGAAGGAGGCCGATTGACATCCCGATATTATAGAAAACTTGTGCTGAGAAGAGGGCGACGGCCCCGGTCACGAGCATTTTTCCGAAAGAATCATGAATCATGGTTAAGATGAATGCCATCCTGATTGCCAAAAATAGCAGAGTGGCCAATAGAATTGCCGCGAAAAGCCAGCCCGCATAGTGTGTGATGGAAACGAAAGCCATGTCAGTGTGGCCTTCAGGCAGAAAATCCCCATGCTCCCGCTGGCCGAACCAGCCTGCGGAAGATAAGGCCTTCCGAAGATGTAGATACAGATAACCGAACCCTTCGGAGTCCCTTTCCGGGTAAAGGAAGGCAGTAAAACGCATCTTTACATAATTTTTCATTTGAATATAATACCCGGTTGACATGATGGTGATCATCGCAGTTAAAATCGCGGCCGTTTTTGCAAAAGAGAACGTTCTTGAAAGTCTCCTGGCAAGCATGGCCAAAACGATGACAATATATAAGATAATCGTTGGAAGCATACTGACCGGAATCAGGATGATGAGGGAGATGAAAAATAATAGGGCTAATTGCCAAAGCCTCATCCGGTTATTTTCGAAAAATGATGCCCATGCCAAAAACAGAAACGGCAAGGCCATCGTACTTTCAATCCTTACAGGACCGATAGCCAGATATGGCATTCCCATAATATACCTGCTCGCCAAGAATTGGAGAGCCAATAGAATGGATATTCCCAAGCCGAAATAAACAAAGCCATATTTTTTCAGAATCCGGTAATTGACGAGCATCAAGCCTAGGGCCACCGCGGCGCCAATGAGGATAGTCAGCATTTTTTTGACGGCATAGTGTGGGATTGAAATATAACCGGCTGGTATAAGTGACAGAAAACCAAAGCACAGGGCAAGCCCCAATAGGATAATCATCAGCCAATCAACTTGCGGACGGTAGAGCTTGTCAAATTGCATGCCGAGCTGAATCGGGCTGCCCATTTGCTTAACAGCTTGTTTCTCGGCATCTTCATCAGACATTCCTTTTTGCGCCCATTCTTCCGTCGAACATTTAATGTGATAGGCGAGTTCGTCCTTAACGAGCCTTTTTGCTTCATTGGACTTTATGTGTTTAACGACTTCTTGAATGAAGGAATTTTTTTCATGTCCCACTTGTATTTCCTCCCAGTAGCTCGGTTAGGCCTAGGCGGTTAGAGGCAGCCCGCCTTTCGTTTTTTGCGAGAAATTTCTTTCCCTTGTCTGCCAGTCTGTAATATTTCACTCCGGATTCCCAGTTAGGGAAAATCAACCTGTTTTTCTCGAGTTGGTGGAGGATTGTGTAAAGGGATCCTTCGTTTTCGACGAAACGCTTCATGCCACGAGCTTCTAGCAGTTTTACGAGCCCAAAGCCAGTCCGTTCCTGAACAAGAAGCTGCAAGATAGCCATTGTGGTGTCTTCGTCACTCTCAAATGAAGTTTTCACTTTTTTCTTGATTTCTTTTTGAAGATCTTCTGTAAAAACGAGATCCGCGAAAGTATTCTTTTTCATTGATGTACGCAGCTTTTTCAATCGATCTTCCATTGATTCAGCCCTCCAGTAGTTCCTTTAGTAGATCCTTTGCCCGCTTCAGCCGGGTTTTGACTGTGTTTTGGTTCAGGCCAATTAAGTCAGCAATCTCCTTTACCATCAAGTCTTCAAAGTAAAAAAGGTAAATAACTTCCCTGTACATGACAGGCAGCTTCATCACCGCCGCTGCCAGCTGGGCATCCTCATCCTTTTTAATGACTTCATGTTCAACCGTATTTGTACTGCAGCGTGTTGCATAAGGTTCATTTTCTGAAACAACGACATTGTTGTTATACCAGCTTTTTAGATAATCCTTGCTCGTATTAATGGCGATTCTCCACAGCCAAGTCCTCAACGAAGCCCGCCCTTTATATGTATGAAGAGACTTATAACATTTAATGAAAATCTCCTGGGTTAAATCCTCTGCGACGGCCTTGTTCTTCACATAGGAAAAAACAAGCTGCAGGATTTCCTGCCCGTACAAAGTCATTAATTGATCAATCATTTCTTCTCTTTCTTGCAAAATAAGCCCATCAACCGCATATCCCTTCAACCCTCTTCCCTCCCGTTCAATAATTAGACGACCATTCCCGCGGAAAGGTTTGTGTAAAAGAAAGTATATTTTTATTTAAGGCAGCAAAAAAGATTTGGCAGCCGTTCCTTCGGTTACTAAAGGAAGGTTTAGTGCCCGGACAGCTACTTTCAGAACAGCCTTCGATTAATAAAGGCGGACTTATTCATTGAACAGCTACTGGCAGCAGAGCCTTCGATTAATAAAGGAAGCTTTAGTGTACGAACAGCATCGGTTAGCCGCCGCTTTGGTCACTAAAGCACGTGGCAAGCGCGTCCAGAAAAGGACAAAAAAAATCCCCCTTCCAAAAGGAAGAGGGATTCACGGAAGGAGCAAAAATGAACTAAAATTTAGCCATCAGCCGCCATTGCCATAGTTGGTCATCGGTCAAGAGTGACAGTGTGATAGGGAATCGGTCATCGGTTTGCCTTTTGCCATCACAAAATACCAATTGTATCTGGGGCGCTCCTTCCGCGCCTTGAAGGGGAGTCTCACCCCTTCAAGGTTAGAAATAATTATCAGCGTCGAAATCCAGTTCGATCGAATAGTTTTTCGCATTTATCAGGTTGGAAAGTTTGTTGGCATGACGCTCCGCTTCCAGCCCTTTGACGCGGTATTCCTCAGGTTCGAAGAGCGCTACCTTCACGATAGAAATGTTCTCGCCATATGTATAAGGAAACTCTTCCTTCTGGGCTGCGCCGTACTCTTTATACTTTCGCGCTTTTGCCCGGAGCTGGGTCGCAAGCTCGATTGCTTCCACGATCGGAAGCTCTTCATCATTGAAGATAACAGTGTTTTCGATATTGGCCGCATAGACCAATCTGTCCAAAATCCGCATGTCTTTACGGATAGCATCAAGGTCAAGCTCTACTTCCTTCAGCGTGCGGGGGAGCTTTGGCTTTTTCCCGCCTTTCTCCATTTCAACGAACGCAACCCGGTCCATTTCCTCTTCAATCTCATGAACCCGTTTATTTAAGATACTTTTCAGTTTAACCGCTTCTGCGAGTGTTATTTTTGCCAAAATCCCCAACTCCCTCTTAATCAGGATTATTCAAGATTACCATTATTTGAGATTGACATCAAATGAGAAGAAGGAATTTACCGGCAAAAAATGAATTAGTAATGAAAGAGAGGTATTTGAGGAGGAAGCGGTTTGCAAATCAGGCTTGCTGAAACGAAGGATATTGAACAGTTAATCAAAATGAGATGGGATTTTACGCTGGAGGATTACCCGTCCGCACAGGAAAAGAGTGATTATCATTCTTTTACTATGGAGTGCAAAAATTTTCTCGAACAGGCAATCAGCAGCGGCCAATGGTTTATCTGGGTCGCGGAGGAAGGAGAGCAGCTTGTTTCACATATTTATATTGAACTCATCCAGAAAGTGCCGCGGCCTGGAAGGGTGACCGCACCTTTTGCATATATGACAAATGTGTATACAGTGAAGGAATATAGAGGCAAAGGGATTGGAAGTAAACTGATTTCCGTGGTCAATGACTGGGTGAAAGAAAATAAGTACGAATTTATTATCGTTTGGCTGAGTGAGGATGGCGTCCGATTTTATGAGCGCAATGGATATGCCCGCTGCATAGAGCCGATGGAGTACTTTCCAAATTGAGTTTTGCCAGCAAGGGGCCTGACCGGCTCTTTTTTCTTTTGCAAAATGAAATTTCTTAAAACTTTTTAGCCGACTGGATGTCTAATGTGTAGAAAGGGGGCGGACAGGTGGATAGCAGGGTGCGAATGGTGAAAGCAGCGATTAAGGGGGATGACGAGGCTTTCCTTGAAATGATGAAAGCTTACAAGATTGATTTATATAAAACAGCGCTCGCGTTTTTAAGGAATGAGGGAGATGCGCTTGAAGCGGTGCAGGAAGTGACGTTCCGCGCCTATAAAGGGATCCGTTCTGTCAGGGAGGCTTCGTACGTCAAGACTTGGCTCATCCGGATTATGATCAACTATTGCAATGACGTTTTGAAAAAGAGGAAAAGGGTTGTGTTTGATGAAGTAATCCTTTATTCGGAAGGCCGGATCGAGAACCACGACGGGCTGGAAATTCGGGATGCGATGAAGGGGCTGGATGACCGATCGCGCGAAATATTGGCGATGAAATATTTCCAGGACTTGAAAATTAGTGAGATTGCGACGGCGCTCAACCATCCTGAAGGAACGATTAAAACTTGGCTGAACAGAGCGTTAAAGGCGTTGCGGGAAAAACTTGGTGAGAATGGAGGAGGGTACCGTGTATAGTCCGGAAGAAGAAAAGCTAGCAGATTACAAACGGTTTGTCGATGGCCTTCCTGTCCCGGAAGAATTACTGGATTCTGCGATTTTGGCAGGTTTTGAAAAGGGCATTCTTGAGAAAAAGCGGACTCAAAGGTGGAAAAGAAGTTTATTTTCAGTGGCAGCTGCCGCTGTCATGGTCATAGGCTTTTTTACTTCGATCAGGCTTTCGCCGGCTTTCGCGGGATATGTATCCGAACTGCCAGGCTTTGCGAAGGTTGTTGACTGGATTCAGGGAGACAAAGGCATCATTGCCGCGCTCGAATCGGAATATGACCAGGAAATTGGCGCATCGAGCACGAAGGATGGGGTTACGTTTACTGTTACGAGGGCGATTGCAGATGAAACGGGGCTGCTGTTGTTTTATACCATTGATACGGTGACAGAACGGCAGGAAATTGGCCTTGAGGATGTGAAATTTAAAAATACGGATGGAAAGAGATTCGTGTTGGAAAGTGCCAGCCATGGTATGCCGCATTATTCTGCAAAAGGGGAAAAGTCGTTTACCGGTACGCTCGATTTCTCTTTTCAGGAACAGTTAGAAGCTAGGGCGTTTCATTTAAAGGTAAAAATTGAAGGAACAGAGCATGAGGTTGATTTTAAGCTGAATAAAGAAATTTCCGCGAAAAAGGAATATGTTATAAACAAAACTGTTGCCATAGAAGGCCAGAAGGTTACCTTTGAAAAGGTGGAGATTTATCCGCTCAGGGTGGCCATTCATGTCAAAATGGATCCCGCCAATACGAAAAGGATTTTAAATTTTGACCAAATCCGGCTTGTGGATGAGCGTGGCGAGACATGGAATAAAATTTCAAATGGGATAACGGCCAGCGGTGGCCCAGCCGACGACAAACGAATTCTTTATGTGCAGAGCAATTACTTTAGGGAACCGAAAAAGCTTTATCTCATTCCTGGCAAAATACAGGCCGTTGATAAAAGTGATGCTTATATGATTGTCGACACGGAAAAGGAAACGATTATTAAACAGCCTCAGCCAGGAAAATTTTATGGCGTGAAGGTGGAGGATGGCAGCTTGTTGATGAGAATGAAAGGAAAGGTTCATTACTTTCCATTTTCAAGTATTAAGGATGCGGAAGGAAAAGATCTTGAAAGACATGATAGCGCAAGCTCTGGTCAGTCGTTTACCACATATGGCAATGGGTATACAGAGCATGGAATCAGTCTGCCGCCCGGAAAGAATGTGTACAAAAACCCGTTGACACTTGAATTGGCTTTCTACCCGTCTTGGATCGAGTCACAGGAAAAAGTAAGGATTAAATAAAAATTTTAGGGCAAAATCCGGGTGCGGGTTTTGCCCTTTTAGTCTTGTAGTCCCTTAAAGTCTAGATGAGTGACAATAATCCGCGAAAATCCGGTCTTGTTGTCACGCAAACCCCGTATGAGTGACAACAATCAGTAAAAGTCCGGTCTGGTTGTCACTCAAAGTCAAGATGAGTGACATCAATCCGCAAAAATCCAGCTGGGTTGTCACTCGAATCCCGTATGAGTGACAACAATCCGTAAAAGTTCGATCTGGTTGTCACGCAAACCCCGTATGAGTGACAACAATCTGCAAAAATCCGGTATTGTTGTCACTCAAAGTCCAGATGAGTGACAACAATCCGCAAAAATCCGATCTGGTTGTCACTCAAAGTCCAGATGAGTGACAACAGTCAGCAAAAATCCAATCTGGTTGTCACTCAAAGTCCAGATGAGTGACAACAATCCGCAAAAGTCCGATCTGGTTGTCACGCAACCCCCGAATGAGTGACAACAGCCAGCAAAAATTCAACCTGGTTGTCACGCAAAAATCCTTTTTACAAATAAATATCTCTGTACTTGATAGAATTACTTCCTCAAATGCTTCGTGCAATTATACAAACTGCACTCCCACACTTCGCCGTTCTCTTCTAACACGGTTACCGCAGTGTTCAACAACGCTGCCTCTTCACTCAAAGCCGGCGCGAGTTCGGAAATAATTTTGCGAATAAACACGCCGTGGCTGACGATGAGGATATTTTTGTCAGGATTAGCATCACTTATATCCCGGACGGCAGCGAGTCCCCGTTCAACGACGCTTTCATGCTGCTCGATGCCAAGGTCGAGTTCCCGCCAGTTGTTGCCCCATCTCACGATTCGCTCAGATTCAGTCGTGCCTTCAATTTGCCCGCCGTTAATCTCACGTAGTCGGGGGTCGAAATGTATCTCATCGACTCCGAGCGTGATAGCGATGATTTCCGCAGTCTGCTTTGCTCGGAGCTGGGGGCTCGCGTAAATCACGTCCCAACTTTCGCCAGATAGCCTTTCGGCGACCAGTCTCGCTTCGTTGATCCCATCCTGGTCAAGGGGGATGTTGGAACTGCCTTGTGCCCGTCTTTCCTTATTCCATGCTGTACTGCCATGCCGGATAAAGCCAAAAGTCGCCATAATGAGCCTCCTAAGTATGTAATCAGAACCTATTCGATCCGCTCAATCAGTTTTCTTTCCCACGCCTGGGTTTGATTTGGATGTTGGCTGTTAATGAAAATATCACCATCATCCGTTTCAATGAGAAGATAGGGAGGCTTCGCTTTTTGAATAAACAACAGGCTGGTCCCATGGCCGGTCACTTTAAATTTTCCTTTGGCAATATCGCTCATCGCAAACCCATTGACTCGGAACGTCACCTCGGGTAATTCGTCAATCAGCTCGACTGATCGAATATCTTCGTAGGGAATTTCTTTTCCGTACATTCCGGTAATTTCAAAGCTGTCTTTCCGTAAAATCAGCTCGGTTTTCTCGTAACCAAAGAACATCAGCACAGCTAGAAAGCTGAAGGTAACTATTGCAATCCCGATGCTGATGACATAGCTTCTCTTCCGTTTTTGGGGAATTTCATATCGGGAGAGATAAATGATTCCTCCTAGCAAAAAAACGATCATGAAGCCGAAAATGAGCTCAACTTTATAAGTAAAGGAAGTAAATAATAACGGAAGCAAAACAATCATTCCAACCGCAGTCGCAATGAGCAAGGAACCAATTTTTTGGGGGTATCCCGCTTTAAGCAGCTGTTCCTGTTCTTCCTTTGAACGATTGGCATAGCCTGAAATGAGCCAGTAGGCGCCTTTTCGGACACCCCAGCCGAGCAGCAAAAACAGCACTGCAGTCCCAAGTACGACAAAAAATAGCATCCACATAATAACCCCTCCTTGTTGGTTTAAGGATACTACATTTTGCCGTTATTTGGCATGGAAAACCGGGTTCCATATTTAGAAACCCGGTTTGTTTGTTCCATTATTTGCTGATGAACATTTGGGTCCAGTAATAGCCGCCTTGTTCGAATCCGACGCCGATGTGGGTGAAGTCACGGTTGAGAATGTTCTGGCGGTGTCCTTCGGAGTTCATCCAGGCTTGGACGACTTCCTGTGGAGTGCGTTGGCCCATGGCAATGTTTTCTCCTGCGCTCCTGTAGGTAACGCCGAAGTCGCGCATCATATCAAATGGCGATCCGTATGTCGGGCTTGTGTGTGAGAAGTAGTTTTTCTGCTGCATATCAATCGATTTTTTTTCAGCCACTCCGCTTAATTTTGTATCGGCTTTCAGTGGCGGCAAACCGTTTTGCTGGCGCTGTACGTTCGTTAAATCAATGACCTGCTGTTCGAACTTGTCAATGCCAGCAGTCGGCTTTTGCTGCTGCTGTGTGGGCGCTTGCCCCTGCCGTTGGCCTTGTTTCTGTGCGGGTGCTTGCTGTTGCTGCCCTTGCTGTGGAACTTGAACCTGGCCACCCTGACCCTGGTTAGGCGCGCCTTGTCCAGGCTGCATGACTGGAGGCTGTGCTCCAGTATTTGGCGGCATGGAAATCAGCCAGTTTTGTCCTTGTCCTGGAATCTGCTGGAACTGTCCCTGACCCTGTCCCTGTCCAGGCATCTGCTGAATTTGTCCAGTGCGGGGATCAATCCTGACAAATTGGTATTCGGCCGGCTGTACAAGGATAGCCGTTGTTTTTGGATAATTCTTACTGTCCATGTCAGTCTCGAGACTTGAAATATTGTCCCTATTGAAGCGGCCATTTCTATCCTTGCCGCGGCGGTTGTTATCGCCTAATGTACCAAACCTATCGTTTCGGTCATCGTTATGGCCAGGATTCCATTCTTCTGTCAATGGACCTTCATGATCCATGCCAAAAAGATCATTGTTTCTGTCTCCGTTATCACGGACATTATACGCCCCGGTTCGATGGTCCGTAGCGTTATCGTTATTGGCATTGTTATTACAGGCCGCAAGTCCGAGGGCAAGAACACTTGCCGCCATAATGGCGAAAGATTTTTTAATCAAGTTACCATCCTCCTCTTGCAAATATAGTGGTACGACCTTATTTTTCAACCAGTTAGGCAAAATATAAGTGGAAATTAGCTGCCGAAACCCTACATTCTGGAAAGCCTTGCCTGTTCTGTTTATCTTGCACCATGTGATGATATAATGGGGAATTAACAGGAGAAAAATGGGGAGTGGGCGAGAATGATGACATTGGAAGAAGTGATGGAAAAATTGTCCGGGATGGGGACGGAGCAAACGAAGAAGACTTTTTTGCGCCACGGGGCACCGGAACCGCTTTTCGGTGTAAAAGTCGGTGATATGAAAAAGCTTGTCAAGTATGTTAAAAAGGACCAGGAGCTCGGGTTGGCGCTTTATGATACAGGAAATTCCGATGCCATGTACCTTGCAGGGCTATCGGTAAATCCAAAGCTGATGGAGAAGGAAAGACTGCAGAAGTGGGTTGAAAAAGCAAAGTGGTATATGCCGGCTGAGTATACGGTTGCAAAAGTGGCGGCCGAAAGCAAGTATGCCCTGGAACTTGCGCGGGAGTGGCTTGAGTCTGATAAAGAGTATATCGCTGTCTGCGGCTGGAGCACCTATTCAAATTATCTTTCAATCACCCCGGATGAAAAACTCGATCTTGATGAACTAAAGCGACTTTTGCAAAGGATTGAAAAGTCCATCCATCAGGAAAGAAACAGGGTCCGATATGTCATGAATGACTTTGTTATTTGCACAGGATCGTTTGTGAAGCCTTTCTATGATGAAGCAATGAAAGTGGCTAAAGCAATTGGCAAGGTTCATGTCGATGTCGGCAATACAGCCTGCAAGGTTCCGCTTGCCGCAGATTATATCAAAAAAGTAGAAGCAAGGGATAAAATTGGGGTAAAGAAGAAAACATGCATTTGTTAAAAAGGTAATCGGAAGTAAAGAGGTGCAAGCGGAGTATGGAAACAAAAAATGAGGAACATTTAAAGAGAGGCTTAAGCAACAGGCACATCCAGCTGATTGCCCTTGGTGGCACAATCGGTGTCGGCTTATTTTATGGTTCGAGTGCGACCATTCAGTTGGCTGGGCCGGCCATTTTGCTATCCTACCTGATTGGCGGCGCTGTTATCTTTATGATTATGCGGGCGCTAGGGGAAATGGCGGTCGAAGATCCTGTATCTGGGTCCTTCAGTGCCTATGCGAATAAGTATCTTGGCCATTTTGCCGGATATGTAACAGGCTGGACGTATTGGTTTAACTGGATTGTGGTCGGGATGGTCGAGATTACGGTATTCGGCGTATATATAAAATACTGGTTTCCCGGTGTGCCGCAATGGGTATCGGCACTTTGTGCACTCGTTGTGTTTACGGCAATTAACCTGATTCACGTAAAAGCATATGGAGAGTTCGAATTTTGGTTTGCCATGATTAAAGTAGTGGCGATCATCGGTATGATTCTTGCTGGGCTTGGCATCATCCTGTTTGGGATTGGGAACGGCGGCGTACCGATTGGCTTTGATAATCTTTGGGCAAACGGAGGATTTATGCCAAACGGGGCTTTAGGCATTGTTCTGTCGCTTGTGATGGTCATGTTTTCGTTCGGCGGGATTGAGATGATCGGTCTTACAGCTGGAGAAGCGGAAAACCCGAAAAGAACGATTCCAACTGCGATTAACAATGTGATTTGGCGTATTTTGATTTTTTATATCGGTGCGCTCGGCATTATTATGGTTTTATATCCTTGGGATAAAATTGGGACTTCGGGAAGCCCGTTTGTGCTAATATTTGACAAAATTGGCCTGCCGGCTGCCGCAGGAATCATCAACTTTGTTGTGATAACAGCTGCTCTGTCGGCGTTCAACAGCGGCATGTATGGGACGGGCAGGATGCTTTACAGCCTGTCTGAACAGGGGAACGGGCCGGCATATTTCCGTAAATTGAGTAAATTCGGTGTTCCGTCCCGAGGGATTCTGTTTTCGGCGGCCATTTTGCTGGTGGCGGTTCTCCTGAATTATCTTGTTCCGGAGAAGGTGTTTTACTATATTACCGCGATTGCAACGGTAGCGGCGGTAACCAGTTGGAGCATAATCATTATCACTCATATAAAGTTCAGAAAAGCCAATCCTGGAGGCGGGGCGTTCAGGATGCCGCTTTATCCGTTTTCTTCATACTTCGCCTTGGCCGCGCTTGCTGTTGTTGTCGTTGCCATGGCTTTTATTGAGGGAATGGCGGTGGCTTACATCGTCGCTCCAATTTGGTTTGCGATCCTGTTTATTGGCTACAAGTTGAAGATGAAATAATGTCTATCAGGAAATGCCTGTTTTAAGGCCAGTTTTCATACGGCTTTGGGACAGGTTTTTTTATGGCAAAAAGCTTCACAAAGTTGTGGATTTTCTTCGCGGAAATTGATTGACAATTCAGATAGAATAGGGGTGACAGGAATATAAATTTTAAGGGAAAGAGGCGCAGGATGATGAAATCCCAAAAAGTAGTGACCGGATTGACAATATCAATTATGATATTAGCCGCAATTGCTGCTTCCTGGGGCATTTTTTCGGGCGGTGGGCCAGGACCGCATCCATTCAAAACCCTTAATGGTACAGAAGTCCAACTCTATGGGAAAGGATTGTATCAAGATGATTCGGTTTCTGGTGCTGAGCAGGAAATCGCACAAGACATCGTCACGCTGGCAATAGGCATTCCTCTTCTTTTGCTATCGCTATTTATGTACGGAAAAGGCTTATTAAAAGGAAGGCTGCTTTTAGCCGGCACACTCGGTTACTTCCTTTATACGTATACATCTTACTCGTTTTTATCCTCCTATAACACATTCTTTCTTATCTACGTTGCACTCATGTCCTTTAGCTTTTTCGCATTCGCCCTCGTGCTTCTTTCTTTTAATATGGAAACATTGGCCTCGAGCTTCAACCCCCGAATGCCAGTCCGCTTTCTAGGGGGAGTGCTCATTTTCTTAGGGGTTGCGGTTGGCCTGATGTGGTTAGGAAGAATTTTACCCGCCTCGTTCAATCACACTGTTCCATTTGGGCTGGATCATTATACAACGCTAGTCATTCAGGCGCTCGACCTCGGTTTTGTGCTTCCTGCAGGAATTTTTGCGGGAATCATGCTCATTAAGCGGAAGCCGGCCGGTTATTTACTCGGGCCTGTCCTGATTATTAAAGGAATCACGCTGCTTACAGCGATTACGGCGATGGCCATCAGGATGATTGCCGCAGGGGTTCAGTCAAGTTTTGCAGAGATAGCCCTTTTTGCTGCTTTCATACTCCTATTCATGTATTGCCTCTATCTTGTGCTGAGAAATGTAAATGAAACGGAGGGAACGGTATGAGGAATTTGATTCTTTTTGAAACGAAGCATGGGGCTGTCGAGCATGCCGGGGCTTTGCTTGCTGATATGCTGGAAGGTGAAACGAGGACGGCCCGGGTTTCCCGAGGCAATATTCCGCCCTTAGATCAGTTTGATACAATCATCCTCGGGGGTTCTATTTATTTTGGCAAAATACAAAAGGCACTCTCAATCTTTATGGCAAGACATCAGGAAGAACTGCTAAAAAAGCGACTAGGCTTATTCATTTGCGGAGCCCACCCTGATCAAAACGAGCGGGAGAAGGAACTTAGGGAATCCTTTCCGGAAAAGTTAAGAGAACATGCGGTAGCGAAAGATATTCTTGGTTTCCAAATCCATTTCCAATCGCTTAATCTTCTTGAAAAGAGTATTGTTAAATCTATCCTAAGGTTAAAAGAAGACAAGGAAGCCATTGATCGGGAGGCCATTCAGGCTTTTGCGGAGAAGTTCAGATCATGAATGTGCCCAATAAATAAGAAAGCCATCCCGGTTGTTAACCAGCGGATGGCTTTTCTCATTTTCTTTGTGAAAATTGTTTGTTGATCTCCACTCCGGGCACACGCTTTCCGCGGGGCGTCAGTGGAGCCTCCTCGGCGCTTGCGCCTGCGGGGTCTCCACCTTGCCGCTGCATCCCGCCGGAGTCGGTGCCCTCCGTTTCAATCAACCTGTTTATAATCAATATTTGACTTTAAGACAGCCTTTTCCTTAAGACGCTTTTAATTCAGTTTGTTTGATTGATTTTTCCCCTTTGCTGCCGCTCATCATTAAGCCAAGCAGCGCGCCCACGATAGCGGGAAGGACCCAATCCATCCCGGCTGAAGCGAATGGGAGAGCATTCCGAAGAGCGAGGACGGGTCCGAGTTTGAACCCGAATGTGCTTAAACCGCCGATCGCCGCGAAGACTCCTGTGAATAGCATCGATGTTCCGTAGACCATGCGCGGATTCTTATAAAAGCGGTGGAAAAAGCTTAATGTAATCAAGACGATTGTCAGCGGATAAGCGGTAACCAGGAACGGAACAGAAACCTTTAGAATTTGCGCCAAGCCCATATTTGAAAGAGTAAAACCAATGAAGGCAACGCCGGCTACGACTGCTTTATAGCTCAACTTTGGAAAAAGGTTCGAGAAATATTGGCCGCAGGCAGCTGTAAGGCCGACAACCGTTGTAAAGCAAGCGAGTGTAAAAATAAGTCCGAGCAGCATAGGGCCGTATTTGCCTAGAAGGAGTGCCGAAGCAGTTGTCAGGAGCTCGGTTCCAGATTCAAATGAGCTGCCAACAGCGATTTTTCCGCCAACAAACGCAACCGACAAATAGACCAGAGTGAGAAGTGTCCCTGCGATAACAGCGGCTTTCATTGTGTAACGAGTGAGCTGTTTATCATCGCTTACCCCGCGCTTTTTAATAGCAGTTAGGATCACAATTCCGAAAGCAAGTGCGGCCAAGGCATCCATTGTATTATAGCCTTCTAGAAAGCCTTTGAAGAAGGCTCCCGCTTCATAGCCGCCGGACGGAGCCGGAAACGGGCCATTTAATTTTGTGAAACCTGCCGTACACAAGGCGACAATGGCGATAAGCAAAACCGGCGTGATCAAGCGTCCCATATATTTTTCCATCTTATCCCGATTGAGAGCGGTCAAATAGACGATTCCAAAGAAAATAGCTGAGAAAACGAATAATGTCATAGTTTTACTTAAAGATTCCGGGGCGAACGGGAGGACGCCCATTTCAAAAGCAACGGTGGCATTCCGCGGGATTGCCAGGAATGGCCCGATTGATAAATAAACAACAACCATGAAGATCGTGCTAAACGTTGGATGAACCCGGTTCGCTAGAGCTTCCGCCCCGCCCTTGGCGAGGGAAACAGCCAGAAGGACTGCGAATGGAAGACCAACAGCAGTCAGGATAAATCCTGCCATCGCCATCCAGTAAGATGTCCCGGACAAAGCGCCAAGAATTGGAGGGAAAATTAAATTGCCAGCTCCGAAAAACATTGAAAATAACATGAACCCGATGAACAGTGTGTCAAACTTTTTCATTTTAACTCTCCCTTTCATGAGAATGCGCAAGCGGCCAACCCGGACATTTCTCGAATATATTTGTGAATTTTTACTATAGTAAAATAAAAAACTCGCCCCTGTTAAAAACAGGGACGAGTTAATAACCCGTGATACCACCCACATTCCGCAATCGCCAAAAAGGCATGCGGCACTCAGTAACGTACAATCATACGTCTTCCTTGTAACGGCGGAAACCCGTCAAAGCTTACTTTCTTTCAGCTTTGCATCTCAGAGATGATTTTCGGTCAGGTACTGGACACCGGCTTTCACCACATGCCGGCTCTCTGGGGAACAGTTTTCCTGGCTTACTCTTCTCGTCATTGATTTTTTAAAAAATTAAGAATGTGGAATTTGTCTAGCTTCACACCGGGCGCTTGCCCTTTTCTTATTTAAAAATAATTTATCAGACAATGAGTGAAGTGTCAACCACTTTTAGACAATTTCAATAATTGCGGCAGATAGGGCGAAAAAAATTTATGTTCAAAAGTTAATTTGGCAATATTGTAAACGATTTCTTTAATGGAAATTAATTTTGCGAAAACAATATTCTTTTTAAGGCTATAGTAAAGTGGCTGTTGCCGCTCCGAGTTCGGGCGCGCGTCTGGCCGGAAGCTCAATCACAACGCTTGTCCCTTTATTCAATGCGCTTGTAAAGACCATGTTCCCATGATGGGAATCAACGATTTTAGAGCTGACTGTCAGTCCAAGTCCTGTCCCCTTTTCTTTTGAGGAATAGAAGGGTTCGCCGATTTTTTCAAGTCGTTCCTTTGAGATTCCAATTCCGTCATCCTTTATTGAAATTCTCACTTTTTCTTTTTCGGGCGTTTCTATACTTACAAAAACCTTACCGCCCGGGAAGGAGGCTTCGATGGCATTTTTCATTAGATTAATGAAAAGCTGTTTCAACTGATTTGGCTCACAGTCAATGCAAATATCTTTTTCGGTAAAGTCCCGGCATATCTCGACATTGTGAATTGCCGTAACGGGTTCCAAAAGGGAGATGACATTCCGGATAATGTTTTGAAGGCCTGCACGGACAAATTTGATTCCCTGCGGCTTGGCAAGTAAAAGCAGTTCACCTGCAATATGGTTAATTCTGTTCAATTCCTCCGCCATAATGGAGTAATAAAATTGATGCTTTTTATCCTCCGATTCAAGAAGCTGGACAAACCCAATCAAAGATGTGAGTGGGTTGCGGATTTCATGGGCAACACTTGCGGATAATTCGCCCACAATTGAAAGCTTTTCTGTCCTTCTCAATTTCTCTTCTGTTTTCCTGAGTCTTGTTACATTCTTGGCGTGGCCAACGATTCCCCTCGTTTCTCCATGAACCATCATGGGTAGGGATGTGCATTCCAAAACGATTTGTTCTCTGTCCTTACTATTTAATTCAAGCTCAATAATTTGCGGTCGCTTTTCATTTAAGACGACTGAAATGTATTTTTCTAACGTTTTCTTGTAACGGAAAGGGAGAAGATTTTGCAAACGCCTACCTACAATTTCTTCGCGTTTATAACCTGTCACTTCTTCAAATCTCGGATTCAAGTCGATGAATCTGCCGTCCAGGTCAGTCATGTATACGATGTCAGGGCTGTATTCAAATAAGGATTTGTATTGCTGGCGGCTTTCCTCAAGCAAGTTCATGAGTTGCCTTTTTTGGGTTATATCCCTCCCAATAATAACGAGGCCTTTGCGGCTTCCGTCAGGGTTGAATAAAGGGACTTTAATCGTATCGAATATTTTCTTATCACCATTAGGGGAAACTAGTACTTCTTCTACCCGGGTAATTTTACGATTTTTCCACGTCTCTTCATCAGAAACCTCACAATAATGAAGGGCTTCGGCATAGTCCTTAGAATAGGTAGCTAGTTCTGAATCCTTTTTTCCTCGGTAGTCTACCCCTTCGAGCCCAAAAAGCTTTAGCCCGAATTCATTCACTTCAACCCACCTGCCCTCGCCGTCTTTGAAATTGACAAAGTCGACCATCGATTGAATGAGGGTAGAGAGGCGTTGTTTATCGATTTTTGTTGTATTGAGTTCCTCTGTTTTTTTAAGAGCTAGATAAAAGAGGATGGCTGTTGCAGCAACATACAGCCCTTCTTTTATTTGGCCGGCAAGGGTGACTAGGGGGGAGGGCTCGAACTGGGCGAGCAGCAGATTTGTTCCGTAAATCCAAACGATGCTGCCGGTGATATACCAAATAATCATTTGTTTTTTCTTCATAGCTCCGCTCCTGAAAAAGGTTATTCAATGGCACGAGAAATTCGACAACACTCCTAGAGCAAGCCCCTGTTTGTTCGATATCCGGTTAGGTATGACGTTCCTTTCGGCCAAGGTTCCTTTTCCTTGAAGCCATCAATTCTTCAAAGGCTCCTGACCCGAACAATACGCCAGCCAGAATGAAGGGGAAGCCCGCAATGTGAGAAATGGTAATCTCCTCATTTAGGAAAATGGCCGCGCCAACAAGGGAGAAAAACGGACTCAGATTTATAAAAATCGCTGATTCGGCGACTCCCACTTTTCCGATTGCGTAATTATAGGCCATATGCCCAAAGGCGGTTGAAATAACGGCCGAGGCAAAAAAGATTACCCAGACGGATCCGGGAGCATTTCCAAGCATGGCGAGTCCCCCGGGCTCCTGACCAAGGCTGATAAAAAACAGAAGAATAGAGCCTAAAACTAGCATATATCCAGTCATAAGGCGGGGATCCATCGTACGGGAAGCTCTTTTGATTAAGATGAAGCTGCCTGCCTGTGCCAAAATGGACAGGAAAATAAACAAATCACCAAGAGAAATCGTTCCGACTCCTTGGCCGTTATCCAGGACGATAAACGTAACGCCTGCAAGCCCGGCTAAGACCCCGACGATCCGGATAATGTGTAAGCGGCTGCCAAGGAAAATGGCTGCAAGGATTGCTGATAACAGAGGGCCGAGACCAAGAATCAAACCCGCATTCGAAGCGGTTGTTTTTGTCAGGCCAACCGACAGAAAATAATGGTGGCAAACAACGTTAAAAATACTGGCGATTACAATGGCCAGAAATTCTGCTTTAGTTGGCTTGCGCACCTTTTTCATAAAGGCGAGATACAGAAATACCGCTCCCCCCGCAGTCAATATTCTTAGTGAGGTAATCGTTACCGGCGTAAAGGCGGTGACGATGATTTTAGTGGCAATGACGTTCAAGCCCCATGCCGCCATCACCGCTACCAAAATAGCATATATTTTAAAATTTTGCTTTTGTTCCATTCTTCAATGTTCCTTCCTGCATAGATTGCCTGACAATGAGAAAGAGGGATGGTGTGTGGACACCTTCCCTCTGGCAATCCTTCTTATTGAGTTTTAGTATAACAGGTTTTTCACTATGAGGCACTGCAAAAGTGCTGGATCCCAAGCATTCTCTCCTTGGAAGGAATGTTACATTCACCCTTTTTTGGCCAGGCTTCCGTCCTTTTCGTAAACAAGGACCGTTTCTACGCGCGCCTGTTGGACGCCCTTGCCGATGGATATGGCATCTTTCGCTGAATCGTGTACGGTAAGGCTGCCAATCAGGATGGAATCAGCACAGTTCTCCCCTCCGAATACTTTCAAGTCTGTTCCCGCGGTCCGGAAACCGCTGACTGAAACATGATTAAGCGCGACATTTCTGGAACGGTATTGAATGGCCATTACAGGCTCTCCCTGATAATCATAGTCCGGGTCGCCTATGGCAGTAAAATAGTTTATGGAGACATTTCGATAAGCCGAAACAACAAGTGCTCTTGGCTTCGAGCCGGCATATAGCTCTGTACGGATTGGTGCAATTGAAACGAGATTGGTTGCCCTGATATGAAAGGCCGTTTTTGAAACAGGATCCGTACTTTTATGGTGGTCGATATGCCTCCAGTTAAAGGAACGGTTGTCGTGAACGGACAGGTGGCCGATAATGTTGACGTTTGACGCGGCGGATGAATTGCCGTGCGCTTTGATTTCGATACCGCCGAAACAGCGGGTTGATGAATTATTGACAAGCCATACATTTTTCGAACCATCATCTGCTTCGAAGCCGTTTGAATTTGAAAAACCTTTCTTATGGGCACGGCCGCTTGGGTCGCACATGTGGCAATTGGAGATGAGGATATTATCACTATGATGAGTTGTCACACCATCATCGCCAAAGCCGTAGCCATTCAATCCGTCCAGCCATATATAATTGCTTCCGCCCCTAGCCCGATAGCCGTCACCGGAGTAATTGTAAATTGTCGAGGACACATCAAAGCAATGGAGCCCGGGGTTGATTGCCTCCACATCCTTCACCCAGCCGAAAGTGACATTCGCATAAAGAAGGCAGCTGGACCGGTTATTCCCGGCTGCCGTTTTCTTTACATCGCCCAGCCTCTCAACGTTCCAATCCAAGGTCATCCCTTTAACAAGAATATTGCGATTGCCTTTCCAGTGAGTCGCATTTGTCACAAGCTGGGAGGACTTTGGCGCTTTCTCATTAAGCTTCAGCACTGTTTGGCCTTTCCCCTCGCCAATCAAGCATGTCCAGGAGGGAAGCCGGATTTCGCTCGTGACAAATGTCCCTTTGGGGACACGGACAGTCACCCTTCCGTTTCCAATCGCCTGTTTAAAGGCTTCTGTATTATCTGTTACTCCATCCCCGACCGCCCCATAATCCGCAACATTTACTTCCCTTCTCGAAACCGACATCAGGTGCCTGTATTCTTCATCAAGGATGTTTTTCCAGGAAGGGTACACACTGCCGTCATCCGCTACAATCGTTTTCGATTCCTCCATGGCCGGGGAGGTCTTTTTTGCAAAAAAGAACACAGGCATGGTTGTGAAGAGTTGTTTGAACTTAGCGGTTATCGGCCTTTTCCGTTCTGTTTCAAATGAATAACTGGACGGGTTGGCGCTGTGCTTCCTGAAAAGCTCTTCCGTTTCGGCTATGGCCCCCCGTAAATCCGTTTGAAAGGCCGAAACCTTTGCTAGCAGGGCGGCATTTTTGCGGGGATCATGCTTTTTATCTAAATAGAGCATTTTTCCACCTCCTGACTTGTTCCATTGAATAGGTTTAATATATTATTCCCGGTCTTGTCGGCAGTAATCTTTCGGGAAATACATTGGGTTTATTTCCTTTATTTTACTATAGGTGAAAGTCCCTACAAGGTATGCTGGTTTTCAAAACGAGACACGGCATCTGCCCAATCTTTCGGCTTCGCTTCTTTAAAGGTACTTTGTTAAGATAGAGATGAATTAATAATGATGACAGAACATGATACACTAACAAATACATAAAAAAATACTGGGAGGACGGCTATGAATCTCGAAAAAATGCTAATTGAAAAAAAGTATTATGAAAGCTTTATGGAGGGGCAAAGTGAGCATCCGGCGGCTGTCCTTGCGGAAGCGTATCTTGAAGCAAGGGAGAGAGGAGAAGAAGGGCTTCAGGAAATCCGTTTTGCCCAAGGTGAAGTTTACTTTGGCTTCAGGGACTATGAAGCGGCCATCCAGAAATGGGAGGGCATCAGCGGCTCGCTGAAATCGTGGTCGGTAAAAAATACAGCCGATTCATATTACGAGCTTGGTGAACTTGCAAAAGCGGAAGACCTGTACAGGGCGGCCGAACCGAAAAACAATTCTCTTAAGGCTGAGGTTGCGCTTCAGCTGTTTGCTCTCTATATTGAAAAAGGCAAAGAGGAGGCTGCCTCCGATACGATAAAAGGGCTGATTGCTGAAAACCCGGGCTATCCTGATGCAGCCAGTCTGGCGCGGAATTTTTTTGAAAGCCGCGGTGATTGGTCCAGTGCAACCGACCTGGCCGCAAACGAACTCGAGAGGACAAAAACAACGGACTGGGCGGACGTCCTCATTTCCTATGTCGACAGGGGCGCCACTAGCGGAATGCATCCTGCCTATTTCATGAAGGTGCTCGCCTTTCTGTATGAATTGGACAAAGATAGATTCGGACATCTAGCTGCCTCGCTTTGGAAAAACTACTTCGGCACAGAGAATTATTTTGCGTGGATAAATGAATTTAATGCATTGCTTGCCGGGTTATCTGATCTTCCGAACGGGGAATGGCCGGAGTTGACCGAGTTATATAAGGAAGCCTATCTGGACTTTACAACTTCCGGCAATTATTCAATCCAATCCCTTTCTGGAATTATGCCACCTTTACTGAAGAATTGGCTTGATATCGAAGACAGGCAGACAATCGGGTTGGCGGCATCGGCCCTCCTGGCATGGAGCGGCAAGTATCCTGGTGGGATTTCCGCGAAATCAATTGAAACAGCTGAAACTGCGCTATCCCACTCTAAGAGAACTGAAAATGACTTTACAGAGGGACTTTCCTTGCTTTCAGAAATCGCCGCGTGGTCAAACAGTCAGGGGATGCAGCTTGGGCCGCGATTTGAGTGGATTGCCGGAGAACTTGCAAACTTCCGCACAAGGCATGTTGTGACAGTAGGCATGCAGGGGAGCGGGAAAGCACACGTGCTCCGAAATATTTTCGGGGATGCCTATCCAGACGGAGCCGACTCGGGTGCGCTTGCGTTTAAGTACCAGGATGAAGCGGCTGTCAGCAAAGTCACCGATGAAGGCATAGACGAAGTGGAAGTCTTCGAAGAATTGACAAGTGCTGAAAATGGGAATGGCATCATTTCTTTTTCGCTCCCGATTCCATTCCTTAAGGATTCAGGTCTATCCTTTATCGACCTGCCTGAATTTGAGGATGAAACACTTGGACCTGATGAGATGGAATATATTCATTTAGCGGACAGCCTCCTGGTGACCGTCGAATCAAGAGAACCGTTAACAACCCCCGAAAGGATTGTTATCGGCCAAATCCGTGAAATGCAGCCTGGACTGCCGATTCATTTCCTGCTTACCCAGACAGGGGAACCGGATCCGTATGCGTTTGAGCAGGCAGCCATGCAGATTAAAGCATCCTTCCCCGATTCAGAAGTGATAAAAGCAGGGCCTTCTCCAGATAGAAATTATCTATTTGAAGACATTGTAAAGGCTGCTGTAATCGGAACCCCTGAGCGAAGTATAATAGGAAGCCGCTCCGATAAGCTGCTCCTGTTGATCAGGAGGGCGTTGGATCATTTGCTCCTACAGCGTACGGAACAAGAGAAAGGTATTCAGGATAAGATTGAAAATGAGGAGCAAATGGCTTCAAAATTAACGGGCGCCATCCATCAGCTAAATGATATTGAATCAGAAAAGATTGAAAAGATACAAAAATCCTATCGTCTGTTAGTAGATGAAGCAAAAGCAGAGATGCTCACAGAAATCCCGGAAATTTTGCGGGGAACAGCAGATGTGATTAAAGAGGATAGTGACTTCAGGAATATTCATCTCGATTTGAATGAGGAGATGAATAGAAGGCTGAATGAGTATATGAATGGAACCGCCATGCCGAAACTCCGCACTGCTCTCGAACAATGGATTGAGGAAACAGGCGGGGAACTAATTCATATCCAGGAATATCTTGATGAAATGAGTGACGGTTTCAATAAGCTTTATGGACAGGATTGGATTCGCCTGGACTGCGACTTCCGTATTGTCGAAGACTGGAAAAGGGACATTGGCCGGATGACAAACGGCTACCAGCTTGATAAAGTGAATATTCTGTTGCGCCGGACGCCTTCCCAGATCTTTTTAAAGGGTGCCGGAAAGCTTTTTGGAGCCTTGCCGCAAAATAACGCGATGCTTTATAACCGCTACAAGACATATGTTGAAACCGAGGACTATCTTGATACTGCCAGACACGTGAATGACCGTTTCTTCCTCCAGTTTGATTTGTTCGAGAAAGCGATTGGCAGGGATATATCACTGTTCTTCCATCGTCCGCATGAAGTCCTTGATGCGACGCTAAGAGATACCCAGGCTCAACTGGAAAACAGCAGAAGCATGGCGGATGATATGAAGAAAAATCCACAGCGTTTCCATGATCCCGTGGCTTTGTTCAGCATTCGGCTCAGGCAGCTTGAATGGTTGGAAATCGTCGGTAACAGACTGTGAGTTCGGTATCGGAAATTATATAGTTCAACCTATTTAAAAACGCATCCCTTTGTTCTTGCAAGGGGATGCTTTATTTTGAAGCTGGCTGCATTAGGTTTCTATTCTATTTTTAATTTTGTATAATGTGGTTATTCCATTACGAACTCAGAGGTTAATTCTATGAAGATAAAACTGGATGAATTGACAGCGAGACTATCATCGGTTCAAATCATCGTCCTTTATTACTTGTCTGCCATCATCATTTCAACCTTTTTGTTAATGATGCCGGTAACGCTGCAAGAGGGAGTGAAGCTATCTTTCATTGACGCTCTCTTTACGGCCGTCAGTGCGGTTAGTGTCACAGGGCTGTCGACCATTTCCCTCCACGAAACGCTTAGCTACACCGGCACCTTCATTCTGGCGTTTATCCTGCAGATAGGCGGAATCGGAGTGATGACGCTTGGTACATTTGTGTGGCTGATTTTGGGCAGGAAAATCGGGCTTAGGGAACGCATGCTGATAATGACGGACCAGAACCAGTCGGCTCTATCCGGCCTGGTGTATTTGCTGCGGGAAATTTTAGTGCTAATCGTTGCAATTGAACTGATTGGCGCGCTCATACTAGGCGTCCACTTCCTTAATTATTTCCCTACGTGGCAGGAAGCGTTCCGCCAAGGGTTATTTGCCTCAGTCAGTGCAACAACGAATGCGGGCTTTGATATAACCGGACAGTCGCTTATTCCATTTGCCAATGATTATTTAGTGCAGACCATTAATATTCTCCTGATTATCTTGGGGGCAATTGGGTTTCCGGTCTTGATTGAGTTTCGTGAATTTCTGGCGCAAAGGAAAAAAGGACACTTCAGGTTCTCCTTATTTACAAAAATTGCGGTGACCACCTTTGCTGCCTTGCTTGTTGCCGGAACGGTTTTTATTTTCATTTTTGAGGCGAACCACCTGCTTACTGGTAAAAACTGGATTGAAGCTTTTTTTTACTCAGCATTCCATTCAACATCAACAAGGAGTGCGGGCTTGTCGACTATTGATATTAATCAATTTTCAACGCCTACCCATCTGCTCCTCTGTCTGTTCATGTTCATTGGTGCTTCGCCTAGCAGTGTAGGAGGTGGAATTAGGACAACGACCTTTGCAATTGCCCTTTTGAGTGTCATTTCGTATGCGCGGGGAAACAGTACAATTAAAGTATTCAAGCGTGAAATTATGCCGGAGGATATCGTGAAGTCATATATCGTGATCATGACAGCTTTCATGCTTTGCGGTTTTTCTGTGATTTTTCTTTCGTTTATAGAACCGTCCTTTTCACTGATGGAAATCTTGTTTGAGGTATCGTCCGCATTTGGAACGACCGGAATGTCTCTTGGCATTACGCCGGAACTCGGGACGGTTGGAAAAAGCCTCCTGATGACCCTTATGTTCATTGGCCGGATTGGCATTTTCTCATTCTTGTTCCTTGTTAGGGGCAAGCCGAAAAATGAGAAGTTCCACTATTCGAAGGAAAGGGTCATTATTGGCTAAGCGATACAAAAGGCAGGACCCTTTTAAGCGGGGCCTGCCTTTTCTAATATCTGAAACCTTTAATCTTCTTCGGACTCACCGAAAAAGGGTTTATTGACGAAGTAATACATACCTGCCATGAACAGTGCGCCGCCAATCATATTGCCGATTGTAACGGGGACAAGGTTATGAATGACCCCTCCCCAGGAAATTGTGCCCGGGGGATCGAGGACAAGTGCAATGGCGAAGGTGCACATATTGGCGATGCTGTGCTCGTAGCCTGAGATGAAGAAGCAAAAAACGAACAGCATCATCGTAAACAGCTTAGGCCCGTCGCCTTTTAGGGTAGTCGGGATGAAAAAAGCGAGGCAGACAAGCCAGTTACAGAGGATACCTCTGAAGAACAGTTCGCTTGTGGGCACATGCATTTTCTTTTCTACAACACTCAGTAAAAAGCCATTCACAGCGTGTTCAGCAAACAAGCCGGTTGTATAAATCAAAATTGCGAAGGTTGTCGCTCCAAGTATATTTCCAGCATAGCTCGCGGCCCAAAGTTGGACAACATCCAGCCAGCGCATCTTCTTTCTTAAGGCGGCATATGTAAAATAAAAAGTATTGCCTGTAAATAAATCCCCGCCGCCATAAGCAATTAAGATAATCGCGGAGCCGAACGTAAGAGCAGCCATCGGATAGGTCAGCGGCGATTCCTCAAGATAAAAGTAGTTTCCTGTCTTAAAGGCAACGATGACGCCAAACCCGATGAACATGCTGGCAAGCATCGCTCTTAATAAATAACGGAAAAAACTCTGTTTGTAGATTTTTAGCTTCTTTAATGCGAGGTTTTCAATTTCGATTAGCGATTTGACTTCCATGGGTAATCGTTTCCTCCCGCTTCTCTCATATTCCTGTTCTAATGAATTAGCTATGCATATGAACGGGACTTTACCCTTTTGGCGGCATGGTAAACGCCACATGTCGGGAAGCATAAGTAAAAGAGGACTGGCCTGGCCCTCTTTTAAATTTATTGCTTAAGAATGTACCTTACTATTGAAAAGACGAGTTTTGTGCGTGACCGTCAGTAATGTAAATCCGCTTAGGAACAGCAGGGCGCTTGTTACGAGAAAAACCGCCGAAAAGCCCAAGCTTCCCGCAAGGAAACCGCCCATTATGGGCCCGGCGATATTGCCAAGGAATCGGAGGCTGGTGTTGTAGCCAAGCACCTCTCCTTGAATTGCGACAGGAGCTTCCTGGCGGATATATGCCATTCGGACAGGGATGATGCCGCCAATCGTAATGCCAAGCCCAAAGCGGATCAGGACGAGCTGCCATACAGCGGTGACAAGCGAGCCGAACGTATAGATGAATGCGCCTGACAAAAGGAGAATAATCAAGATGTTCAAATAACCTTTCCTGTCAGCGAGCTCCCCCCATTTTCTTGCCATCAACAAATTGCCTACTCCCGCTGCCGAAAAGGCCATCCCTGAAATAAAGGCCAGATTCTCGGGGCCATTCAGTTCGCTCACGAAGAGTGCAAGGATTGGCTGGATGCTGAATAGGGCAATTTGAATAAACATTGAAATCAGAAGGACCGTTGTCAGGGCAGGGTTCCGCGCGATATGCCGTACTACATCTCTCCTAGAATAATATTTCGATTTCTCATCCATCTCTCCGATTTTAAATTCGCGCGCCATAGAAATTAAGAAGACAGAAATCAGAATTATGACGGATGTCCCTTTAAACGTACCAGCATATCCGAAAGTATCAGCAAGGAAGCCACCCGCGAGCGGACCGAGCAGGGTCCCTGCGATACTGCCGGTTTGCAGAGTACCAAGTACTTTTCCTGCCATCCTTTTCGGGGTCTGGGTTGAAATAAAAGCCTGGGTGATGGGGATCATTCCGGCAAAAAAGCCCATAAACAGGCGGAGAGCCAAGAGTTGCCATACAGTAGTCACAACCCCCATTAAGTAAAGTGAACAGGCAATTCCCAGGCCAAGAATAATCAGGATTCTTTTCCTTCCAACCTTGTCGCCAAGCCTGCCAAGAAAAGGCGAGAACAGGAAGGCCGTCACAAAGGTCGCGGCGAATGCAATCCCAGCCCAATGCTGGACGTAGGCAGCAGAAAAATTTCCGAATGTTTCAATATAAAGGGAGATAAATGGCATAACCATCGTCATGCTTCCACCAACAAAAAAATTCGAAAACCACATAATGGTCAAATTGCGTTTTAAAATACTTTCATCCTCTGCCAACTTGCTCACTTCTTTCGGGACTGTAATCGTATGATTATTTCGGTTTCCTAAATAGAATATCAGAAAACAAGCCATTGAAGAAAGGATGGGCTCAAGATGGCAGGGAAGAAATCCCTGTCAAAATCCTCCGGAGTCCAGCATGAACGCGGGGAAGTGAAATATGTTTTCAGTTTATCGTTAAAACAGGATATAATGATTTGAAATGTAAAGAAATGTGGAGAGATGAAATGGAAAATCAGCGTCGTGAAGTATATGATGTGATGAAGGTCTGTCTGAATGCCGGCAAAATTATGCTGCAGAACGGGGCGGAAACGTACCGGGTTGAAGATACAATGACAAGAATGGCTTCTTCATTCGGAATTGAGGCATCCCATAGTTATGTCATCCCGACTGGTATTATCTTTACCGCCGAAGATGGCGGACCAGGTGTGACGAAGCTGATTCGAATTTCCCACCGGTCTACTGATTTGCAGAAAGTTGCCCTTGTGAATTCGATTTCAAGGCGGATCAGTGAAGGAGACATTACCTTGGAGCAGGCGGTGGAGCTCCTTGATGATATAGATAAGATGAGCCATACGTTTCCGCTTTCAATGCAGACAGCTGCGGCGTCCCTGGCAAGCGCGTGTTTCATGATTATGTATAAAGGGAGCTGGATAGATTTTATCCCGGCGCTTTTTGCCGGAGGGCTGGGGTTTTTAACAGTTACCTATCTGCAAAGAATAGTGCCAATCAAGTTTTTCGCCGAGTTTTGCGGTGCCCTGATTATCGGCCTTGTTGCGCTGATTTTCGTTTTAATTGGATGGGGAGACCAGCTGGATAAGATTATCATCGGTTCGGTGATGCCGCTTGTACCGGGGCTTCTTTTGACAAATGCGGTAAGGGATTTAATCGCGGGTCATCTCGTTGCAGGCCTGTCCAAGGGCGCGGAAGCCACTCTAACCGCGATAGCCATTGGTTCGGGAGTCGCGATTGTCCTGGCTTTATTATAGAAGGGAGTTGTCGGCTTATGGCCGTCATTGAGCAACTCATACTGAGTTTTATTGCGACAGCTGCATTTGGAATCCTTTTTAATGCTCCCCGAAGCATGCTGATTAAATGCGGTTTTGTCGGGATGTTCGGCTGGACGATTTATTATTTAATTGAACGGGACACATCGAATGGGGTTGGCGCAACGCTTGTCGCGGCGTTTGTTGTCGGCATCATCAGCCATATGCTGGCAAAGTCGTCGCGGACGCCGGTAATCGTGTTTAGTGTATCCGGGATGATTCCCCTCGTCCCTGGTGGAATGGCCTATAATGCGATGAGGCATTTTGTCGAAATTGATTATTCCACGGCTATGAGCCTAGCTGGAAGAGCGTCTCTCATGTCCGGAGCCATTGCGATGGGGCTTGTCTTTTCGGAGGCGTTGAACCATATCCATCGGAGTATCAGGACAATTAGGAAATAATAGCGTTGTCATTTCCGGAAAAGGAATTCAACTTTAATTGGAAAAAAAGCATTTAATAAAAATTTCGCTACTTATGCGGAATTTTTTTACTGGCTTAAACTAATGCCATTAGTTATTATTAAACTAATACCATTAGTCAAAGGGGGAATTAGGATGAAATTAACAAAAGAAGGGCAGCTTTACCAACTCGCTTTTATGCCTTCCGTTTTTCCGATTAATTGCTACTTTGTAGAAGAGGAAGAGACCTTGACGCTGATTGATGCAGCTTTGCCTTATAGCGCGAAGGGAATTATCAGCTCGGCGAAAAAGATTGGGAAGCCAATCGGAAAAATTATATTGACCCATGCCCATGAGGATCATGTCGGAGCGCTTGATGCTCTGAAGTCAGCTTTAGGAGAAATACCCGTTTACATCTCCAAACGCGACGCGAGGTTAATGGAAAATGA
Organism: Neobacillus notoginsengisoli; assembly: GCF_003515685.1. Lineage (GTDB taxonomy): Bacteria > Bacillota > Bacilli > Bacillales > Cytobacillaceae > Bacillus_D > Bacillus_D notoginsengisoli. The sequence continues at coordinate 100,774 of NZ_QWEG01000004.1, forward strand.
TAGAAGCCTAGATGCAGAAGAACCTCAAACACCAATTAAAGGCGGCGTCCCGAAAAAACTGATCACAAGGGCGGACGGATTTCTTTCTGATGGGGAAAGAATCGAATCCCTGGTTGCTGTCAGCGTGCCTGGCCACACCCCAGGGTCGATGGCGTTTTTTGATACAAGAACGGAAATGCTAATTGCCGGTGATGCTTTTCAGACGAGGGGAGGCATAGCAGTTGCGGGAGATATGAAGCCTTTGTTTCCATTCCCTTCCTTTGGTACGTGGAGCCGGGAGCTCGCCTTGGAAAGTGCGCGAAAGCTTGCGGGATTGAAACCTAAACTGCTTGCCTGCGGTCATGGTGTAATGCTGAAGGAGCCGCTGGCTGTTATGGAACAGGCAATCCTTCATTTGGAAAACAAAATAGTCAAAGGGGCTTAAAAGAATGTCACCAAGAAGAAAAGTTGCAGTCGACAAGGAAAAAATCATCCTGGCGGCAGTTGAACTTGCAGACGGAAGAGGGTTTGAGGAGGTAACGCTGGCCAATTTGGCAAAGGCGCTTTCCATTAAGCCCCCTTCCCTTTATAACCATATCGATGGTTTGCCTGGAGTAAAAAAAGAGCTGGCCATTTACGGAATAAATGAACTATACAATGCCCTGGAACGGGCAATCGAAACTCAACGGGAACATGAACCAATCCTGGCGCTGAGTTTTGCCTATGCGGACTTTGCCGGGAGGCGGCCGGGAATTTATGAAGCAACCTTTAACGCGCCTGACCCGGCTGACCGCGATGTCCAGGCAGCAGGCAGTAAAATAGTCAGTCTTGTATTAGATAGCATCAGCAGTTATTCGCTTGGAGAAAAAGAAGCGCTGCATGCAGTCCGCGGATTGCGAAGCATGATTCATGGTTTCTGTTCGCTTGAACAAAAAGGTGGCTTTGGTCTGAACCTGGATGTCAACGAAAGCCTTGCTTTTATGGTCGCTACCTTTTTGGATGGATTGACAAGCAAGAAATAGGAGAGAGTCGCTCATCATATTATTTCTGGCAGGTCCTAAAAGGGGGATACCCATTTAATATATTTTTATTTTTTGCCACCCAGATAAACAAAAATCAACTCGTGTAAGAAAACCTCGTCAATGGTAAATCCTAATGGATAGAAGAGCGCTGATTCTGTCGAAACCCGCGCCAGGCAAGCATTTGAAATAAATTTGTAATTTATTGGAGGGTTAATGGACAGGCCTGGCGGGTAATAAATCCTTGTATCAACCTTTAAAGGAGGAAGATCAAATGGATAAGAGAATTGTTGGAGTTTATGATAACGGTGATGAAGCGGTACGAGCAATTGAAGATTTGAAAGCTCAAGGTTATGACAGGGATGCGATATCTGTAGTTGCCAGAGACAGAGACGACATTGATGAGATACACGAAGAAACAGATACGAAAGCAGAGGAAGGCTTGGCGACAGGCGCGGCAACGGGCGGTGTTCTTGGCGGCCTGGCTGGATTTTTGGCAGGGGTGGGCGCATTGGCAATCCCTGGCGTAGGACCAATCCTCGCAGCGGGCCCGATTGCGGCGACATTGACCGGTGCCGCGGTTGGAGCAGGTGCCGGCGGTTTGGCAGGCGCGCTGATTGGCATGGGCATCCCGGAGGACGAAGCGAACCGTTACGAAAGTGATGTCAAAGCAGGTAAAATCCTCGTCCTCGTAGATGAAGATGAGAACAGGCTGGGCACTGGCAGAACGGGTGCTGTCACTGAAAATTCGAATGAATGGTCAGGAAGCACGACGATGGATGACCCAACCATGAGGACAGGGAACGACTTCGGAACTGGAACCGTTGACGCCAACCGCGACACACTTGGCGGGAACCTAAATAATGACCTGGACAGAGACCGAAACAGGGATTTCACAAACAGGACTACAGATGAAACGAGCGGCATGATGTCTGGAGGAGCCTCGATGGGCAGTGCGAATTTAAGTGATATGTCCGACTATCCAACAGGATCCGATGACAACTTATACCGCAACGACCCATCAGCTATTAACCAGAATACAGCCGGAGCTGCTTTTGGTACGGATGAAGATACGATTAAAGGCGGTGCCGGTGGAAATTCCACTCTTGGAACGGATAATGATCCGTCGCTTGGAACAGGTACTGGAGCATATAACCCAGGATTGGGCTCGGATCCGAATTTATCAAATACTCCGAATGCCAAACCTGAATCAAGCTTTGGAGATTCAATGATTAGCAATGACCCGTTCAGAGGGACGGATGATACGTTGAGGGAAACGAATAAAAATCGTGACAGCTTTGATGACCGTTTCGATGGCGAAGGCCGGGACAACTCGAAGCGCTAATGGGCTAAACAATAGAAAAAGGCAGGGAAATGGAGACATTTCCCTGCCTTTTTACGTGCGGTATAGTTCTGATATTCATGTTGGCGGAAAACCGTATTTTCCGCGGGCATCTGCCCTATTTCAAGTAACTTGCAGCATGTTGCAAGGTAATAGTTTAAATAAATTATGGATTGTTTTTTGCAAAACAACAATCCTTTGCCGCGGTTCAATATTCCACCTGGTTGTTTGGTACCTAAACGATGTAAGCCCTACCTCTCCTACATCCTTGCGGCTCCGAAGCCGCGCCAGTGTGAATAAGTCCTTCTATTAAAACAAAAGCAGAATGCCAGTTTTTATTACATTGCAATCTGCGCGATTTCAAGCTACTCGAGCGCACAATATTTAACTATACTTTAGAAAAACGATTTTGTCAACAGCAAAGTTAACATCCATAATTGTTGCATATTCTTTTAAAAATGGGTAAAAAAGCAGTATGATTAAGTTGTAAGAATGTTTAGATTTCCGAAGGATTGATGGAATTTTACGATCGATTGCCGGAATCGTTAGGCAGGTGGCCACCGTGTCCAAGATATTTTCATTTTTAAAACCATACCGGCTGCATATGGCCGTTGCGTTGATCCTCATGCTCGTTGAGCTCGTTGTCGAACTTTGGCAGCCGCTTCTTATGGCAAAGATCATAGATGAAGGGGTTTTGAAAAAGGACCTCAATCTTGTGATTTACTGGGGAGGCGTTATGCTTGGAGTTTCTGCCCTGGCATTCGCTGCGGGGATTATCAATTCATTCTATGCAGGACATGCAAGCCAAAGCTTTGGCTTTGATATCCGCAAGGCACTTTTTGAAAAGGTCCAATCCTTTTCTTTTTCAAATTTCGACCGTTTTTCAACGTCTTCGCTTGTCACGAGGATGACAAATGATGTGACCATGATTCAAAACACTGTGTTTATGAGCTTGAGAATCATGCTTCGGGCGCCGCTGTTGATTGTCGGGGGCCTTATCATGGCCATCCTTGTCGATGTGAAGCTGGGCCTTATTTTGGCCGGCGTTACGCCACTCCTTGTCCTTTTTCTCGCCTGGGTCAGAACGAGGGCAAGGGGGCTGTTCCTTTCCATGCAAAAAAATCTCGATCGGGTGAACTCGGTCCTCCGGGAAAATCTAATCGCCATGAGGCTGATTAAAGCCTTTTTGCGCGGAAAGCACGAAATAGGGCGGTTTACTGATTCGAATGAACGCCTCAAGAAGAAAACCGTTTCCGCTTTTAGGTTAATCGAGTATACGACGCCAGTCCTGATGCTCGCCATGAACGCTGGAATTCTCGCTGTGCTCTGGTTTGGTAATATTGAGGTCGCAAATGGGGATATCAAGGTTGGTGAAGTGGTGGCGATTATTAACTATGGCACCCGAATTACGTCGGCTCTGTCGATTGTCTCTATGATTATCATGATTTTCTCACGTGCGCGTGCTTCGAGCCAGAGGATCGCCGAAGTGTTTGATACGGATATAGATTTGCTGGATGCACCCGCGGCATTGAAAGAGGAAACCGTTCCTTTTGGCAAAATTGAATTTAGAAATGTATTTTTTCAGTATCCAGGAACCAAAAGACCGATACTGGAAAATGTCTCGTTTACGGTCAAGCCGGGTGAAACGCTGGCCATTCTTGGCGCAACAGGTTCGGGAAAGACGACCCTGTTCCAGCTCATTCCTAGGCTCTATGATGTCACACGGGGGGAAATCCTGCTTGATGGGACAAATATCCGTGACATGAAACTCGATAAACTCAGAAGGCAAATCGGCTATGTCCCTCAGGATGTCTTGCTATTTACTGGGACAGTGGCCGAAAATATCTCCTGGGGGAAGGAGGATGCTTCCAAAAAGGAAATCATTGAGGCAGCCAAGAATGCTCAAATCCACGACTCAATCGAAAAGTTTCCTAAAGGCTATGAATCGAAAATCGGTCAGAAGGGTGTCAACTTATCTGGCGGACAGAAACAGCGGATTTCGATTGCGAGGGCACTTGTCCGAAAACCAAAAATCCTTCTGCTGGATGACAGCACAAGTGCGCTCGATATGAAAACGGAAACAAACCTCTTGAAGGATTTGTATCAATACAATTGCACAACCTTAATTATCACCCAAAAAATCACGACAGCGATAAGTGCGGATTCAATCCTTCTTTTGGAAGAAGGGAAAATCAAGGCTGCCGGAAGCCATTCCGCCCTTCTCCGCACAGAGCCGCTTTATAGAAGAATATACGAAACACAGCTGGAAGAAGGGAACCAAAGCTATGCTGAAGGGTTTAACTAGGCCATTTGTGTATACAAGACCAGCGCTGCAGGCAAAAGGAAAGGCAATGGCAAAGAAGAAGGAGAAAGCGAAAAATTGGGCTGCTACAATCAAAAAGCTTTGGGAGTATCTTTCGGTTAAAAAGGGCGGAATCACACTGGTCCTGTTCCTTGTTGTGCTGAGCACCGCTCTCTCTTTGCTAGGCCCTGTGCTGATTGGGAAAACCGTCGACAACTATATTGTTGCGAAAAAGACCGACGGCTTGCCGCTCTTGCTCGCGGGAATTCTTGGGGTTTATATCCTTTACTCCGTTTCCAACTTCCTCCAGGGCTATATCATGATTGGGATTGCGCAGACGACGGTGGCAAGGCTTAGGGCGGATTTGTTCAGCCACCTTCATCGGCTGCCGATTTCCTTTTTTGACAAAAGGCAATCGGGGGAATTGATGAGCCGTGTTACAAATGATATTGAAAACGTCAGTACGACACTGAACAGCTCGGTCATCCAGATTTTTTCGAGTTTACTTATGCTCGTCGGGACCATTTCCGTGATGGTCTGGCTGAGTCCTCTGCTGACGGCGATCTCGCTCATTATCGTCCCTCTCATGTTCCTTGGCATGAAATGGATCACGAACCGGACTGGTGTCTTGTTTAAGGAACAGCAGCGCAATCTTGGCGAGCTGAACGGCTTTATCGAAGAAACAATCTCCGGACAGCGGATTGTTAAGACATTCTCCCAGGAGCAAAAGGTAATCGATGAATTCATGCACAAAAATAGCCGGCTTCGGGAGTCAGGCTTTTGGGCGCAGACTTTTTCCGGCTTTATCCCGAAGCTAATGAACGTCCTTAACAATGTCAGTTTTACGATCATTGCCGCGATTGGCGGTATTTTTGCTCTCAAAGGAATGATTACCATAGGGGTCATCATTGTCTTTGCTGAGTATTCTCGCCAGTTTACACGACCGCTGAATGATCTCGCCAACCAGTTTAACACCTTGTTGTCGGCTGTTGCGGGAGCGGAGCGTGTTTTTGAAATTCTGGATGAAGATGCTGAGTCCATCGATGAATCTGCCGCTATTGAACTGGAAGAAGTCCAAGGCGAGGTTGAATTCAGGAACGTGTCGTTTTCCTATGAAAAGGAAGGGAGCACAATCAGGAATGTCTCTTTCACCGCCGATCCGGGGCAGATGGTCGCGCTCGTCGGTCCGACCGGGGCGGGGAAATCAACAATAATCAATCTGCTATCACGCTTCTATGACCCTGATAGCGGGATGATTCTGATTGATGGGTATGATACATCCACTGTCAAAAGAAAAAGCTTGCGGAGCCATATGGGGTTTGTTCTTCAGGACTCTTTCCTGTTCGAGGGACCGATTTTGGAAAATATCCGCTATGGCAGGCTTGACGCGTCAGATGAAGAAGTAATCGAAGCTGCCAAGGCGGCAAATGCCCATTCCTTTATCGAGAAGATGCCTGATGGATATAGGACAGTCCTGAAACAGGACGGAAGCGGCATTTCCCAGGGGCAAAAACAGCTTCTTTCCATTGCCAGGGCCATTCTTGCCAACCCGGCGATCCTGATTCTCGATGAGGCGACAAGCTCGATTGATACAATTACGGAATTAAAAATCCAGGAAGCGCTTAGCAGGCTGATGGAAGGGAGAACAAGCTTTGTAATCGCCCACCGCCTGAATACAATCCGCAATGCTGAAAAAATTCTGGTGCTAAAAGACGGAGAAATTACTGAACAAGGAAGCCATGATTTTCTCCTCCGCAAAAAAGGATTTTATTATGAGTTGAATAATAATAAAAGGTGAACTGCCGGTTTCTTGGACCGGCAGTTTTTTCTGTTTATAGGCCAATAGTATATAAAACTATGTGAATTAATACTCATATATAGGGCGAAAGTTAGAAGAAATCTGTATCTTTATACGTATTTCAGAAAAATATTTTAAATAGTGTGACAAAAATGGTTGTTTAAGGGAAGTTATTATTTTATAATTCAAAATGTAGTGAAAATTAAAAACACAAGGGGGATGTGTGTGGAAAAATTTGTTGATTTACTAAATGGGTGGCTATGGAGTACACCGATGATCGTATTTTGCCTTGGGGTGGGGCTATACTTTTCATTGCGTACTCGCTTTCTTCAGGTTAGGCACATCAAGGATATGGTTATGCTCATGTTCCAAGGAAAGAGCTCCGATGCCGGCGTTTCTTCCTTCCAGGCTTTGTCACTTGCTCTTTCAGGACGAGTAGGTACCGGAAACATTGCAGGTACCGCTACAGCTATTTTTTACGGAGGCCCAGGGGCTGTGTTCTGGATGTGGGCGATTGCCTTTATCGGGGCGGGAACCGCATTCGTCGAATCGACACTTGCCCAGATTTACAAAGTAAAACAGGATGGAGAATACCGTGGCGGCCCGGCTTATTATATTGAAAAGGGCATGGGTGTAAAATGGTATGGAATTTTATTTGCTATTTCAGCATTGATCGCAATGAGCTTCCTCATGCCGGGAATCCAGGCCAATTCGATTGCGGTAGGAATTGAAAACGCCTTCAATGTGAGCCGGGCGGTAACTGGACTGGTCATTGTCGCCATTCTGGCAGCAATTATTTTCGGAGGCGTTAAGCGGATTTCGACCGTCGCTTCCTACGTTGTTCCGTTTATGGCTTTAGGCTATATCCTTGTTTCTCTTTATATCGTAGCAGTGAACTTTTCTGAGGTGCCTGCTGTATTCTCATTGATTTTCAGAAGCGCATTCGGTGCGGATGCAGCATTTGGCGCATTGCTCGGCCTTGCAATCCAGTGGGGCGTCAAGCGCGGGATTTATTCAAACGAAGCCGGCCAGGGAACTGGTGCGCACGCGGCTGGGGCAGCTGAAGTCTCCCATCCGGCAAAACAGGGGCTTGTCCAGGCATTCTCTGTTTATATCGATACGTTGTTCGTCTGTTCGGCAACCGCATTCATGATTCTTTTTACAGGCATGTACAACACAGTCGCACCGGGTGAGAAGAGCTTCATTACCCATAATCTTCCGGATGTTGAGGCAGGTCCAGGCTTTACCCAGGCTGCTGTTGATACGGCACTTCCTGGTTTCGGTGCAGGATTTGTTGCGATTGCGCTTTTCTTCTTCGCGTTTACAACGATCATGGCCTACTACTATATCGCTGAGACAAATATTGCCTACCTGACAAGGAATGTAAGCAGTAAATGGCCGATGTTCATTCTGAAGCTTGTCTTAATCGGTTCTACATTCTACGGGGCAATCAGGACGGCCAATTTAGCCTGGGCGCTCGGTGATGTCGGGCTTGGCATCATGGTCTGGCTCAACCTGATAGCAGTTGTGATTTTGGCAAAACCTGCCTTGGTCGCTTTGAAAGATTATGAGGCGCAGAAAAAGCTGGGGCTCGACCCTGTATTCAATTCCAAAAAGCTTGGCATTAAAAATGCCGAGTATTGGGAAGAAGAATACAAGATCCCAGAAGAAGAAAAAGTATCTTAATAGAAAAGACAGGACGGAACGCATCGGCGTTCCGTTTTTTGCTGTGTTTTTGTCGTAATTTAGGGGATTTCCATAGTAATTGTCGTACGAAAAAAGGCTGTAAAGGGAGGGAATAGAGGGAGTTTTGTCGTAAACTAGACATACAAAGAAGTCAAAGTAGAAATTGGGTGTATGACAATGATTGAGGAAAAACTTCTTCTTCAAGTGTTAATAATATTGGCTCCAGTTCTCCTCTACAGCCTTTTGCCCGAAAACAAACGGTGGCAAGAGAACGGCCTGATTTTCGGACTCCTGCTGAGCGGGGCGGCATTTTTAAGTATAGTGTTTTCCTATCAGTTTGAAGGTTTTTACTGGGATTTGAGGTATGTTCCATTTGTGCTGGCAATCCTTTATGGCGGGCCAGGGGCAGGCTTGATAGTTTTTCTGGTTATCCTGGCAACACGTACGATTATGGGCGGGGAGGCAGTCGTTTACAGTTATTTTACAAGTCTTGCGACTGTGGCCTTTACCTTGTTATGGTATGGTAAGTTCTGGACTTATTCATCTTCAAAAAGGATTAGGCTTGCAATTCTGGTTAGCGGCTGGTCGATCTTTTTTTCTTTTATGATGTTTGTCGTATTCCGTTCTATGGCTGATAAGCCGCTGGACAGGGATTTGTTCCTATCACCAGGCATATGGATGTTCGGCGTAATCAGTATCATTGGCATTGGTTTTGCTGCCAGGCTTATTGAGGAAATACTAGAGCGGGATAAGATGCGGAATGATATCATCCGTGCGGAGAAACTGAATACAATGGGCGAGCTTGCTGCTTCCTTTGCTCATGAAGTGCGGAATCCGCTGACCGTCGTTAAAGGGTTCATGCAGCTGATGCACCAACAGGAAACAGGTAAAAACCATGAATATTTGACTCTCGCCTTAAGTGAGGTGGGCCGTGCGGAAATGATTTTGAGCGACTATCTTAATTTCGCAAAACCGCAATTCAACAAAATAGAGGAATGCAGCTTTCACGAGGTGCTAACGGAAATAGTGGCCCTATTGGGACCGCTCGCCGCAAAGGGAGGGGTCTCGCTAAAAACCCAGATGGAAAAAGAAAAAATGTGCATTTCCACCGACAGAAACCAGCTTAAACAAGCCCTTGTCAATCTCGTCAAAAACGCCATAGAGGCCACAGATGAAGGCGGCGTTGTCACGATTTCACTTCGCCATCACGATATCCATGCTGTTATTGAAATCCAGGATAATGGCCGGGGTATGTCAGAAGAACAGTTATCCCGGATTGGCACCCTTTTCTATACGACGAAAGAGAAGGGGACCGGTCTTGGCACCTGCGTCTCCCTCCGCATCCTGAATGAAATGAAAGGCAGCATTCATTATAGCAGTGAGGCGGGTAAAGGAACGATCGTAACCGTCCAGCTCCCTCAGTTCAAAACAAGCTGCTGCAAACAGACACAAGCAATCCTCAATATTGCAAAATAAGAAACAAGCGAGAAGGCTTCCATGACAGGTGGAAGCCTTTTAATTTTTAGAATCTCTTCCAGTCGCTTTTTTAGCCGGTTTTTACGTAACAAGATCAATTATTCATCGTCTAATATGTGAAAAGAGGAAAATTATGTCGAATTTTGTGGGAAATTCATAAATAATGGGCAATATGGATGGAAAAGGTGGTAAAATAGGGGGGATTAAAAGGAACCGTAAGGAGAATAGGACCTATGAATGGTGTTCTACAAAATAAAAAAATGGAACAAGAAGAGCTCAAAGCATTAAAGTTTTGTATTTGGCTTTTTTATATCTCTTTTATTGGTGTAGATTTGTTGTTTTATGTATTTTTTCCAAATCTTCTTGGCATATATGGTAGTGGTGCGCCATTTAGAGGGATAGGATTTTGGTACTATATTATCGGACTAACCTTACTGCCAATTAGTATATTTATGTATAAGAGAAAAAAGATATATTTTATAAAATACTTTTACTTTATAGGATTTAATGTACTTGATCTAATCAATAATATTTTGATTTATAAAGATAAAAATATAATTTTTCAATCAGGAAATTTTTCTGAGGTGGTATTTTTTCTCTTTACACCGATTTTTATTAGCAAAAGATATTTCTGGACCGTTACAATTGGAATTCTAATTAAATATTTAGTGACAGGGATAGTCCTCCACACAAATGAAACCATCGCTCCAATGACTTTGTTAACAGTAATTTCAGCTATCACATATATTCTTTTAATTCGATTTAAGTCTTATTTGAATTCTCTATCAGTAGTTTACGAAGAGATGAACCAAAAAGAAAAATTAATTGGCATTGGGCAAATGGCAACGGGGATTGCTCATGAGATTCGTAATCCTTTAACTTCTCTAAAAGGATTCGTCCAGCTTCAGCAGGAGTTAAAACATGAGGAAAAAGACTTTTTCCCGATTATGAAGCAGGAAATCGACCGGATTAATTCAATTGTTGACGACCTGATGATTTTGGGGAAACCCAGTGTTGTATCTTCCTTTGATAAGGTAAATATAAAGGATATAGTCGACTACGGCTTGTCCATTGCTGAACAGTTTGCAAGAGGAACAGAAATAAAATTTATTAAAGAATATGACAATAGAAATCCTGAATATATACGGGGGGATGAAAAACAGCTTAAACAGGTTGTAATCAACTTAGTTAAGAACTCTATAGAGTCAATGCCCGATAAAGGAACAGTCAAGGTTTCTATTAAAATAGAAGGCCAAGACAAGGTAGTATTATCTATCGCTGATGAAGGAAACGGCATATCTGAAGACAATCTCCAAAAGCTATTTGAACCATTTTTTACAACAAAAAAAGACGGTACTGGATTAGGGCTAATGGTTTCAAATCAAATTATTAAGGAACATAAAGGGCTAATTCAAGTCGATAGCAAATTAGGAAAAGGGACAAAAGTAGATATAATCTTCCCTAAAATATAAAAAAGTCTAGTTTTCGAGCAATTTTTCTACGATTATACACAATTATCTCATTGTCCCTATGTATTGCTAAAGTAAATTGTTTTATAATGAACTGTAGAATTGACTTCTGGCAAAGGAACCAATTTTTGCATGTTTCTTGCCAGTGTCTAGTCAGCGAGGTATATAAATGCAAAAACCAATTTATCAAAGCTTAATGAATGAGGAACAAAGGACCTTAAAATGGTTTATTATCCTTTTTTACGTAATTTCTATATCGTTTGATTTCTTTTATGGTTACATTATGCCGACATATATGGCTGGCTATAAAGAAGATAATTCTCCACCTGATTTATTAGGTTCTTGGATGTATGTTTTCATGTTTTTACTAATCCCTATTTCAATTTATTTAAGCAAAAAAAGTAAATTGTACACTATTAAATATATTTACTTTATATCATACACTTTATTTTCACTGATAAGGGATATTACTGCTTTCCTTGGTCACGAAGAGAATTATAGAAGTGGCAATCCAGTAGAGATTTTTTTCTTACTAATGACTCCAATTTTTGTTAATTCTCGTTTTTTTTTAGTAGTGCTTTTAGGACTTATAATTAAATATCTAGTTGCAGGAATAATAATAAAAACTACAAACGTAATTCTTGCAATAGTGATGATTGCAGCCCTTTCAATTTTTGCCTATATATTATTAAATCGTTTTCAATCCTACGTAAATGCAGTGAAGACCTCATATGATCAGCAACTAATTGGTATAGTTAAAGGGGTTATTTCAACTCTTGAACTCAAAGACCCATATACAAGAGGCCATAGCGAACGGGTGGCGGCCTATGCTTTAATATTGGCTAAGGAGATTGGAAAATTTAATAAAGAAGAATTAAAAATGTTTAATTATGCATGTCTTCTTCATGATATTGGCAAAGTTCATATCCCAGATAACATTTTAATGAAGCCAACCTCTCTTACAAAAGAAGAATATGAAATTATTAAGTCACATACAGAAGTTGGAGAACGGGCGGTAGAAAATGTTGATGGATTACAGGGGAGTATATCTGTTATCCGCTCCCACCATGAACGATGGGATGGTAAAGGTTATCCCGATCAACTTCAAGGAAAAGATATCCCGTATTTGGCCAGGATTACTGCTGTTGCAGATGCATTTGATGCAATGACCAGTTCGCGTTCTTATAGGGATGCACTACCACCTGAAGAGGCTTATAAAAGAATAATTGAAGGCAAAGGGACCCAGTTTGATCCTGATTTAGTGGAAGTCTTTAAAGAAGTTTATCCTTCATGGGAAAAGGTTCATAAAGAGTGGGATAACAATCCAGTTAACAAGTTTTCAAACATTCATATAGTTTAATGAAAAGGAGGTGAAAATATGAAAATCCGTAAGCTTAACAAAGTGAAAGCTACTGCTTTTCCTTGCTGGTGGTGCTGGTTTGCTTAATAAGTGAGTCAAAGGGGTGCATGCTGTTAAACCATGCATCCCTTTGCTATTTTTAAAAGTTAGGTGAAAACATGACAATCAATAAAACTTCAAAGATAGTATTAGTACCAATTGAGTACCATAAGGATAGAACAAACTACATAGTTAAAGACAAAACTTCAGGGGAATTTTATGAAATGCCGGAAATGGCAATAAGGGCAATTAAGTTGCTGATGGAGGGTCACTCCTTAAATGAGGTGGAAAGACGGCTTAAAACGGCGTACCCGGAAAAAGAGGTAGATATAGTTGATTTTGCCCATCAGCTAATTGAATTAAATCTCGTAAGCGAAATAGATGGAGTGAAAGTCTCTGCTAAGGAATATAAAACAGAAACCAAGGGCTTTATGTGGATTCCAGTTGGAATAGGTAAATTGGCATTTAATAAAGTAAGTTATATTATTTATTCAATATTATTTGTTTTTAACATATTTCTTTTTATAAGAAACCCATCTCTTTTTCCAAGTTATAAAGACTACTTTGTATTTGATTGGATGTCGTTGAATGTCCTTTTATGGATAGCGGTAGGAATGATTCTACTTTTAATTCATGAATCAGGCCATATTTTAGCTATGCGATCCTATAACTTACCGACTCGGCTGAGCATTGGCCATAGGCTGATGTTTCTTGCCCTCGAAACGGATATGGAAGGAACTTGGGGGCTGTCGCCTGCGCAGAGGAATGTACTTTATTTAGGCGGACTATGTTTAGACTTAGTAATATTAACGTTTGCATTGACTGTCCAAGCTTATTATCTTGAAGGACCAATGTTGTTACTGGCAATAATGAAAATCATAGTAATTGATATTTTTATACGATTTGTTTTTCAGTGCGGCGTTTTTATGAAAACGGATTTGTATTTTGTATTAGAAAATATTACTGGAAGCTATAACTTAATGGAAAATGCACATCATTTGATAAAAAGTTGGTTTAAAAGGACTACTAGAAAAGTTGGCGAGGTTTCGTATGAACATGAGAAAAAAACCATCGCTTTCTATAGTATTATATACTTCCTTGGGGTGTTTTTAACAATTTCCATTTTTGTTTTATTTTCAATTCCCCAGATTTTTATTACTTTCAGCCATTCCATTGAAAGGTTGGGTAGCCCGCTGTTTTCGAAGGAGTTTTTAGATGGTGCTATTGTTTTACTTCAAACAATGACGGGCCTATCTCTTCTCCTCTACTCCTGGAACAAAAAATATCGCCTAGGTAAAGATTAATATTTATTGAAGCTATCTGGTTTTGAACTGGATGGCTTTTTGATTATTTAATTCGGGCAAGTCCCCATGTTGGGACAGAGATTCAGAGAATTAAGCGTTCACTGTTCTAAGTTGTCCCATGTTGGGACAGAAATTCAAAAAATCACGCGTTAATTGTCCCAAGCTGACCTTTGTTCGGACAGAGCTTCAAAGAATATCGTGTTCTTTTTCCCAAGAACCACCAAGTTCGAACAGAACCCCACAAAAAAACCGCGTTCCTTGCCCGAAGATATTTCCGAGTTCAGATCGAGATTCAGCAAATCGCATTTTCAATGTCCGAACCCGAGCCTCATAAACAACAGCACCCCCTGCTTCCAATCCCACCTTTGTGTCAAAACTATGTCAAAACCTCAAGAACTCAGGGGATTTCCCCCGGAGGATGGGGGAATACCCTGATGCAAGCAAACAGCCTTTATTTCCTACAATAAGAGTAACGAATTGAACAGTACATTTTTTTAGGAGGAACTCTTATGCAGGCAAATCTTGAAACTGTAAAAAAACCCGGCCGGTCTGTCAATGATGCTTTTGCATCCCATTTTGCCAAATCGATGTTTTTGGCGGTGAGCGGGCTTGTCATCCTATCTTTCATTGGAACGAGGATGTTCACACACGTTGATTTAAATCTCTATGGCTATATGGTTGGAACGATTGTTTTCCTCGGCGGATTTTTCTACCGGTTCATTGCCTGGGGAGAGAGGCCTCCGACAAAAATCTTTATCAAAAAAGGCATCAAGCTTCTGTTTAGGAGATCAACTCCTAAAACAGCTACCGAACAGCTGGTGACCTATCGGTTCATATGGAACCGAGGCCTGTACCGCTGGACACAGCATATTATGATGGGCTGGGGCTGCGTCCTTGCCCTCCTGGTTACGTTCCCACTTGTCTTTGGCTGGATGTATTTCACAATGGCTGACAATGGCATGTATACAATTGTGCTAATGGGCATGAACATCATGACCGTTCCAGCTGACGGTTTTATCGCATTTATGTCCTATAACGCTTTAAATATTTCTGCGCTCATGGTCATCACGGGCGTTTCAATGGCACTGTACCGCCGCCTGAAGAATATGCAGGCTCGCGCGGAGCAAACGTTCATGTACGACTTCCTGCCGCTCTACCTGTTGCTGTTTGTATCAATTACAGGCCTTGCGCTGACATTCATTAATATCGCGCTGCACGGCTTCGGCCACCAGGCAATGTCGCTAATCCATCAGTACTCTGTTATTGTCACACTGATTTACATGCCGTTTGGAAAGCTTGCACATATCCCGTTCCGGCCGCTGAGCGTTTTCGCAAGAAATTACCGTGAACACTATGCCGAGCAGGCGACAAAGGAATGTAAAGTTTGCGGAACAGGCTTCGTATCTGTCGAGCAATCGAATGATGTGATCGATGTACTCGGAACGAACGAGATAGAATTCGCAGCCAAGGAAGGCTTCCATCTTGCAGAGCTTTGCCTTCCGTGCCGCCGGAAATACCGGATCGCACAGTTCTCCGGAATTGCGACCCATCAAGTGAAAGTCAAGGAGGCCCACCAGAATGCAAAAGGCTGAGTACAGAAATGAACGAGATAAATTTTTCAAGGAAGTTGAAAACCTCACCCATCCGAACGAAACACTCGTGAAAACACACTGCAGCTATTGCGCGATGCAGTGCGGGATGAATTTGAGGGTGAATACAGTTACGAATAAAATCATCGGCGTTGAGCCTCGCTACGACTGGCCTGTGACGGTTGGCAAAATGTGCCCGAAAGGCGTGACTGCTTACCAGCAGGTCAACCATCCGGACAGGATTCTAAAGCCATTAATCCGTGATGATGCTTCCTTAAAAGGAACGAAAGACGGTTTCCGTGAAGCAACCTGGGAAGAGGCTTACGACCTGATTGTGAAGAATTTCAAAAAACTCCAAGCTGAATACGGCAAGGACAGTGTGTCTGTATACGGTGGTGTGTCCATGACAAATGAGAAGTGCTATCTGACAGGGAAATTCGCCCGTGTCGGCCTTCAGACTAGATATATCGATTACAACGGCCGTTTCTGTATGTCGAGCGCGGCTGGCGGACTGAACCGTTCTTTAGGAATCGACCGCGGTTCAACCGTTCCGTGGACGGATGTCCATGAAACAGACTGCTTATTTCTTGCAGGCAGCAACACAGCAGAATGCCATCCGACTATGATGTTCCGCGTCTGGAACGTTCAGGAACGCGGCGGTTATCTCATCATTGCCGACCCGCGTGAAACACCGATTGCCAGAAGAGCTGATGTCCACCTTGACCTGAAGCCGGGCACAGACCTGGCGCTTGCGAACGGGATCGTCAACCTTCTCATCGAAAGCGGCTATGCCGACGAAGAATTCGTAAACAACCATACAAATGGTTTTGCAGAATTAAAGGAACTTGTAAAAGAATTTACGCCTGAATATACAAGTGAAATCACAGGGGTTGCACCGGAAAAAATCATCCGTGCCGCCGAGCTGTTTGGCAGGGCGCCGAATGCGATTGTTATGTTCGCCCGCGGGATTGAGCAGCAGCAAAAAGGCGTTGATAACGTTTCTGCCTATGTGAATATGTCTTTGATTACCGGCAAAATCGGCCGCCCGAAATCCGGCGTCGCAACGATTACCGGTCAGGGGAACGGACAGGGCGGACGCGAGCATGGCCAAAAGGCTGATGCGCTACCAGGCTACCGAAAGCTTGCCAATCCTGAACACGTGAAGGAAGTTGCAGAAGTTTGGGGAATCAAACCGGAAGAAATGCCTCTTCCTGGCGTTTCCGCTTACGAAATGTTCAACCTGATGGAACAAAAAACAATCCGCGCGCTCTACTTGCTTTGTTCAAACCCGGCCGTTTCCGCGCCGAATTTGAACTATGTACGAGAGCAAATGAAGAACTTGGATTTTATGGTCTGTGTCGATTTCTATCTGTCCGAATCAGCTGAATTCGCTGATGTCATCCTGCCGACAACCACTTGGGCGGAGGACGAAGGAACAACGACAAACGTGGAAGGCCGGATTATTAAAATCAACCGCGCCCAAGCTCCACTTGGAGAGTCAAAGCCAGATTGGCAGATTCAAATTGAAATTGCTGAGCGGATGGGAAGAGGCGAGTATTTCTCCCACCTGAAAACACCGCTCGATATTTTCAATGAACTCCGCCGCGCTTCAAAAGGCGGAATTGCGGATTACTACGGAGTAACATGGGAAAAGATAGAGAAACAGGATGGCGTATTCTGGCCGTGCAAGAGCGAGGACGACCATGGGACCCCACATCTTTTCCTTGATAAAAAGTTTTACCACCCGGATGGAAAGGCAAAGCTGTTTGCCCTTCCATATACACCGCCTGCCGAGGAGCCTGATAAGGAATTCCCGCTCCGTTTGACAACTGGCCGTGTTGTGTACCATTACTTATCAGGCAATCAAACTAGAAGAATTCCATTTTTGCACGATATGTGCCCTGACCCGTTTGTCGAGGTTCATCCAGAAACAGCAGCGAAATACGGAATAGAGCATGAGGAGAGAGTCCTCCTGTATACCCGGCGCGGTGAAGCGGTCTATCAGGTAAAGATTACAGAAGCAATCCGGAAAGATACAGTATTTGTCCCGTATTCTTGGGGACATGAAAAATCTATCAACCTATTGACAATCCCGGCGCTTGACCCGATCAGCAGGATGCCGGAATTCAAGGCCTGCGCCGCGGAGATAAAAAAGGTGCCTGCCGAAAAACATGACTTAAAGAAGGTGCAATGATGAATAAGAGGCTGTATATAGAACTTGAAAACTGTATAGGATGCCGCTCATGCCTTGCTGCCTGCACACAGTGCGGCGGGCATGAAGAGCGGAACCGGAACTACGTTTACGACGTAAACCCGCTTGTTGACCGGCAGACCATGCCTCTTATGTGCCTTCACTGTGTGAATCCGGCATGTGCAAGGAGCTGCCCGGCCCAGGCCATCCAAATCCACGAAACAGGTGCGGTCCTTTCCGCTCTAGTTGAAAAGTGCATCGGCTGCCAAAACTGTACAATTGCCTGCCCGTACGGCATTCCGAAGTTTGATACCGAGCAGAATCTGATGTATAAGTGCGACTTGTGTATCGATCGCTCCAAAGATGGAATTCCGCCAATGTGCGCGAGCGTCTGCCCTACGAACACGCTGCAGTGGCTGACGGATGAGGAAATTGACGCGAAGAGAGAACAGTTTAATCTTGATAACGGTGGAAAATGGGTGACTAGCCTGCCGTACCTTGAAGGGGAAACAAATGTAAAAGTGAACCTGCCAGGCATCCTGCAGGGCGTCACGAAATTGTTTTAGGAGGGATTGCCATGACAGAGAAAAATAATAAAATCCCGTTCGAAGAAGATAATTATACACATAACATAAATCGCAGCAACGAGCGGAAGCTGGACCGGCGCGGCTTCATGAAAACACTTGTCGGAGCGGCGGGCGTCTTCGCCGTTTCCTCCCTGCCGTGGGGAGCGATGGCCGCAAAGGAACTGATGGGCCTCGGTGAAAAAGAATATCCGCGCAAAAAAATCGCCAGCCTTGATTCGGTAGCGGTTGGTGACGCAGTCGAATTCGCCTTCCCCGGCGAGCATGACAGCGCGATTATGATCAGATTGTCCGAAAAGAAATTCGTTGCGTACCAAAATGCATGCACACACCTGCGCTGCCCGGTTTTCTGGAACAAAGAAGAAAATGACTTGCTTTGCCCGTGCCACCATGGCAAGTTCGATGTGGAGACTGGAGCGCCGACGGCCGGCCCGCCTAGAAGGCCGCTTCCTGAGATTTTTGTAAAGGTTGACAAAGGGGCAGTTTACGCGACTGGGGTGAAGCGCTATGAAGCCTAGTACACTGAATTTCGTTCTCCTGTGCGCAATCCTGATGCTGAACATTGTGTGTACCCACTTCATGGTCCAGCAGTACTTTTTCGAAAACTATGCCAACTCGCTGATTTTTGGGGCTTTGAACATCGTCCTTTTTCCGCTCGCTCTTACCATTTACAAAAGGGACCGCAAGCTGGAGCGTGAAAGCAAATGATGAACAGCGAAACGTACATCGACTTTTGTTTTGCCAGAAAGGAAGAAGGAAACTTCTCGGCGGAAGTAGACAGTCTCTTGAAGGACCTCTTTACCGGCAAGCGGCTGAAATGGTATCTTGAAGAAAAAATGGCTGATGGGGCCGATGTTGTCATTGCAGAAATCAAGGGAATGTCGCCTTTCCAGTCTGAGGAAGAAACGGTTGAGTTCATTGAAACACATGCAGGCGAAGCGTTCTGGGAGTATCTCCAGGGGTATAAAATTTTTGTTTATCCGAACAAGAGAGGGTGCGGCAGCTGTGGATCACATTAAGCATAAAAACCTCAAGCGCTTTGAAGGGACAATAGTCGAACTTGCCATCAAGGACAAAGAAGGCAGCGACCAGGCACCGGCCATCCGGAAAACGATTAAATATGTGCTCATGTGCCCGGACGGCACCCATGTACGTTTTTATTTTGACAAAAATAAATTCCTGGCTGTGCCGGTGACAAGTGAATTTGGCGGCTCGGAAGATGAATTGACTGCATACGACGCAGGCAGCGGCCTGTCTTACGCGGTCAAAATAATAGACCGCGGATAGCGGTTTGAGGAAGGAGGAAGCAAAATGGAGACGTTGTCAGGACAAAAAGAAATCAGCTCGTATATTATCCACTCGCAGGAAGATGAACTGAAAAGGATTGCCTTGGATCTTCATGAGGGGGTCGGCCAAAATCTGTACAGTGTCTTCAACGGACTGCAATTTATTGAATCCGCGGTGCAGGACCCGGCGATGAAGGAGTATGTTGCTGAAATGTCCCGGCTGATGGAAAGGACCATTCAAGAAATCCGTCTTCTGTCAGTGGAATTGCATCCTCCTACTTTAAGCACGCTCGGATTTGTGCCCGCAATCAAAAGTTATATCAAGCTTTATACGTCCACATTTGGCGTCATTGTCGATGTCGAGACGGAAGGGGAAGAGCAGGCCATTTCTGAAAAAGGGCGGATCGCGGTATTCCGTGTCTGCCAGGAAGCGCTTGCGAATATCGCAAAGTATGCGGATACGTGCCATGTCAGCATGGCCATCCGCTGGTCAAGTGATGTGCTCACTGTAGTCATCAAGGATTTCGGGCAAGGCTTCGATTTGGAAGACAGCCCGCAGACGTACCAATCATCCGGACTGGCGGCCATGAAGGAAAGGATGCTTCTGGCTGGCGGTAATTGCCATATTTCCTCTACAATAGGGGAAGGGACATTGATCGAACTGACCCTGCCGCTCGACTAACCGGGCAAGGGGTTTCTTTGTTTTTAGCGATTGTAAAGGGGAGTTTGCTTTGATTAACATTCTGCTTGTTGATGACCATGCCGTTGTCAGGATGGGATTGTCGATGCTGCTGAACTCTCATGCCGATATGAGAGTGGTCGGTGAAGCATCGGAAGGGAACGAAGGAATAAAAAAAGCGCTTGAACTGAAACCGAATGTTGTCATTATGGACCTGAGCATGCCCCATGGCAAGGACGGGCTTTCGGCAACATCGGAATTGAAGAAGCTCATGCCTGAGGTGAATATCCTCATCCTGACAATGCACGATGATGAGGAGTATTTGTTCCGGGCCATTCAGGCGGGAGCATCAGGGTGTATTTTGAAAAGCGCCCCCCATGACGAATTGCTTGCCGCAATCGAAACGGTGGCAAAAGGGGATGCCTACTTGCATCCTTCCGCGACGAAGCGTCTGATGGAAGAGTATATGGGTGCTCTCCGCCATGGGAACGCGGATACGTTTAATCTTCTGTCAGACAGGGAAAAGGAAGTCCTTACTCTCGTTGCAAAAGGTTTTTCGAATAAGGAAATTGCCGAACAGCTCGTGATTTCTGTTAAAACAGTTGAAACCCACAAAGGGAATGTCATGGAGAAACTTCAGCTGAAAACAAGGCCTGAACTGGTCCAATATGCCATTAAAAAAGGGCTGTTGGGATACGGCCTTTGAAAGGAGTAGTCCTGCATGGAGGAACTAAGGGGCCTGAATCCTGTCATTGAGAAAATAACCGAGCTGCGGGAAGAGATTGGCTGCGACTTTGTCGGACTGGCTATCCAGAACAAAGTAGGCCCCGATATCCGCTGGCATTTTGCCTCGGGCAATCTAAATGATAAATATGAGCGGATTACTGTTAGGTACGGGAAAGGGGTTGCCGGAAAAGTTGTCTCAACAGGAAGCCCGATTCTTGTCGAGAACTTTCCGCAAAACATTCTTGGAAAAGCGACCGACTACCCAATCATGCTCGCCGAGAAGCTAAAATCCTCCTATGCAGTGCCGCTGTTTTTTAATGGGGTGCCCAAAGGGGTTCTTCTAGCGGGAAATAGGTCTAATCTCTCCTTCAGCGTGCGGTGGTGCTCGGCGGTTCGAGAGACAGCAGCGGAACTTGAGAAGATCCTTGAGGGATATCATTTACTTTGAATGCGGGGGGCTCTTTATGGCAAAAGAAGAACGATTGATAGAAAGGCAGGATGTTAGCGGCGGGGTTTTGCTCGTCGATGACGTTGGCAAGATACAGTACATAAATGAACACGCGTGCGAGAAATTCGGCTATAAAATGGGGGGGCTGCCTGGGCTTGGCCTTTATTTTGATGAGTTCCTTCCGAAAATTGACCCGGAGACCGTGGCTGAAGGGATTGTGACAAGTACATATGGACTTAATGCAGAGGGGGAACTGTTTCCGCTCTTTTTCAGTATGAACAGCTTTCGTCTCGACGGGGAACTTTACTTTCTGTACGTTTTTCATGATGGTGAAAACCGAGCCAGGCTGGCGGATAAAATGTCCGCATCCCCCAATGAACTTGTCGATTATAAATTTGCGCTAGACCAGGCTGCGATTGTGGCGATTACTGACCAGCGCGGCAAAATAAAATATGTAAATGATAAGTTTTGCGAAATTTCGAAGTACAGGGCTGGGGAGCTGCTAGGTGAGGATCATCGGATCATCAATTCAGGCTACCACCCACGGGAGTTCTTCACGGATTTGTGGCAGGCGATTACGGCAGGCCGGGTCTGGCACGGTGAAATTAAAAACAGGGCGAAAGACGGCAGTTATTATTGGGTGGATACAACGATTATCCCGTTTTTGGATGGAGACGGAAAACCGTACCAGTATTTGGCGATCCGCTTTGAGATTACCGAACGGAAGCGGATTGAAGCGGAACTTCAGAAAATGACGGCGCAGATTATCGATGTTCAGGAGGAAGAACGGAAACGTTTATCGCGTGAACTGCATGACGGACTTGGGCAAAATCTGTACAGTCATTTGATTACGATCAATAGGCTGATGTCAGAACTAGACCATCCGCTACTCGTCCAGATGCAGGAGGAGGCGATGGAAATGATTGAGGAGATCCGCGACCTGTCATGGGAACTCCGCCCTTCCGTACTCGATGACCTTGGCCTTGTTCCGGCCATCCGTTCTTTCTTAACGCGCTATTCTAATCATTACAAAATTGCTGTCCATTTTGATTGTGTTCTGGGCCGTAGGCTTGCCCCCGGTACCGAAACAACCATCTACCGTGTCATCCAGGAGGCGCTCACCAATGTCCGCAAATATGCCGGAGTAGACGAAGCCGCCGTCACCATCCGGGAGTACGAAGATGCAGTCCGCGTCATGATTGAAGATTGTGGCCGCGGCTTTGATATCAGCGGCGGCCCGCGTGGAGTCGGTCTTTTCAGTATGGATGAGCGGGCCCGTGCATCGGGCGGGGAGTTGCAAATCATTTCCGAGCCAGGGAAGGGGACGAAGGTTATCCTTGAAGTGCCGGTGGGGTAGCTTGCGTGACAAAGAATCATGAATTCCTGGGATTGTTGTCACTCAAGGTGAGTTTGCGTGACAAAGAATCGTGAATTCCTGGGATTGTTGTCACTCAAGATGGTTTTTCGTGACAAAGAATTGTGAATTCCTGGGTTTGTTGTCACTCAAGATGGTTTTGCGTGACAAAGAATTGTTAATTCCTGGGATTGTTGTCACTCAAGGTGGTTTTTCGTGACAAAGAATTGTGAATTCCCGGGATTGTTGTCACTCAAGATGTTTTTGCGTGACAAAGAATCGTGAATTCCCGGGTTTGTTGTCACTCAAGGTGAGTTTGCGTGACAAAGAATCGTGAATTCCCGGGTTTGTTGTCACTCAAGGTGAGTTTGCGTGACAAAGAATCGTGAATTCCCGGGTTTGTTGTCACTCAAGATGGTTTTGCGTGACAAAGAATCATGAATTCCTGGGATTGTTGTCACTCAAGGTGAGTTTGCGTGACAAAGAATCGTGAATTCCTGGGTTTGTTGTCACTCAAAGAGGTTTTGCGTGACAAAGAATTGTGAATTCCTGGGATTGTTGTCACTCAAGATGGTTTTGCGTGACAAAGAATCGTGAATTCCTGGGAATGTTGTCACTCATCGGTTTTAAAACGGAATTGCCCCATAAATTTACAAAATAAGTATATTGAGGTGCACGAATGAAATCAGAGAAAGAGAAAATGCTCGCAGGTGAAATGTATGTGCCTGCTGATCCTGAACTGGTGGAGGGCCGCCTGAATGCCCGCAAGCTGGTGAATGCCTACAACCGCACGGCGGAAACTGAACTCGAAAAACGGACTGAAATTTTGCAGGAGCTTTTCGGATCTCTTGGCAAAAATAGTCTCATAGAGCCGGACTTCCGTTGTGATTATGGCTCCAATATTTATACTGGCGAAAATTTCTACGCTAATTTCAACTGTGTGATCCTTGACGTTTGTGAAGTCCGTTTCGGGGATAATTGTATGCTTGCTCCAGGCGTGCATATTTACACAGCAACCCATCCGCTTCATCCAGTCGAGCGGAATTCAGGCCGCGAATTCGGAAAGCCGGTTACAATCGGCAACAACGTCTGGATTGGCGGGCGTGCAGTCATTAATCCGGGCGTGACAATTGGTGACAATGCCGTTATTGCGTCAGGAGCGGTCGTGACGAAGGACGTTCCTGCTAATGTGGTTGTCGGAGGGAATCCGGCGAAAATTATTAAGCATATTGAAATGTGGAATCATAAGGCTGACTCTTCATTTTCCCAACTTTATTAGAAGTTTCGGGAACAGTCCGAAAAATAGATCACTACAAAACCGGCTATGAGTTCCATAGCCGGTCTGTATTTTTATAAGCCTGTATTCGCTTTTACTAGAATCCTATCAAAATCTCTCGCATTCTCCCTCTTAGTTGAGAGAAGAGTGCCGAAAATTGCCGCTAGGAAGCCAAGTGGAATGGAAACGATGCCTGGATTTGTTAAGGTGACAAGCGGCTTGCCAACGAAAATGGCGGCTCCAACCTCTGGAGACCAGATATTCGGGGAGATTGCGACCATGACAAGGGCACTCATTAAACCAACGATCATCCCTGTAATTGCACCGGTTGTATTGAACTTTTTCCAAAAAATCGTCAGTAAAATAATCGGCAGGTTGGCGCTGGCCGCGACTGCAAATGCGAGCGCGACTAGGAACGCTACGTTCATCTTTTGTGCGAAAAGAGCCAATACAATTGACAGGACGGCAACGCCGATGGATGCAAACCGCGCAACCTTGACCTGCTGTTTCTCCGTGGCGTTCCCTTTTTTAATAATATGCGCATAGAAATCGTGCGCGAATGCCGAAGCCGCTGAAAGAACAAGCCCGGCTACTACTGCAAGAATGGTTGCAAAAGCAACAGCGGATATGAAAGCAAAAAGGAATTCCCCTCCGATGGCCTCAGCAAGAAGCGGTGCAGCCATATTGCCAGCGGCATTGGCGGCGACGATTTTTTCATAGCCAACAAACGCAGCGGCACCAAAGCCGAGGAAGACTGTCATCACATAGAAAATACCGATAATCCAGGTTGCGTAAATGACAGACTTCCGAGCTGTTATCGCATCCTTAACCGTGAAAAAGCGGATTAGGATATGCGGGAGCCCGGCCGTACCCAACACAAGAGCAAGGTTTAGCGAAAGTGTATCCAAGGGGTTCTTGAATTTATTTCCGGGATTTAAAAAAGCTTCGCCAAGCGGGGTGGCGGTTTTCATTTCATTAAACATTTTCACAACACTATAATCAAATTTTGCAAAAACAATCATGGAAATGATAAAAGTCCCTAACATCAAGAGGACTGCCTTCGCAATCTGAACCCATGAAGTGGCTGTCATTCCGCCGAAAACAACGTAAATTGTCATGAGCGTACCGACAATGAGCACTGAATAGACATAATCGATGCCGAGCAGCAGTTTAATGAGCGCACCGGCGCCGACCAGCTGGGCAATCATATAAAAAATGGAGATCGTAATCGTATTAAGGGCCACAACACCACGAACTTTTTTTTCCTTAAACCGGGCAGCAATCATATCCGCCATTGTGTATTTCCCAAGATTCCGCAAAGGTTCTGCAACAAGATAAAGAACAACAAGGTAGGCAACGAGGAAACCGATACTGTAGAAGAAGCCATCGAAGCCCGATAAGGCGACCATCCCGGCAATGCCGAGGAAGGAGGCGGCGGACATATAATCACCGGCGATGGCCAGCCCGTTCTGAAACCCGGTCAGGCTTGAATCCGCTGTATAAAAATCACTGGTTGTCTTAGTTCTTTTTGAAGCAAAATACGTAATCACGAGAGTAAGGAGGACAATGGCTAAAAAAAGTAAAAACGCTACAGTATTCATCGCTGAGTCCTCCGTGCTTCATTCTGAATAATTCCCTCTACAAGGCGGTCAAATCTGGCCGCTTTTTTTGTATAGATAATGCACAAAGCCCATGTCATGATAAATTGGGCAAAAGCAAATACCCATGCCCAGCTAATTGGGCCAAACGCAGGGTTGTTCAGGACAGTTGAATACGCGGTCAAGATCGGCAGGGTAAAGTAAAAGGCCATGAAGAACAGGGTGGATGGCAGTAAAAATTTCCGTTTTTCCCGAAGCAGTTGCTGAAAAGAAGGTGATTGGACGATTTTTGAATAATCTAAAGGTGGGGGTGGATGATCTTTTTTCTTTAATTGGCTTCCCGTCAATGCCATTACGAATTCCTCCTTGGTCGAAAAGAATAGATTCTAGCAAAATCACGGTTATTATATAACTATCTAAATAATTAGTAAATTCTGAACCCGTTTGACTATTGGGGGAGTTTTAAAATTTTCCCAACATGTACAAAGGCTTGATTCACGACTGTTTTTTTCCGTCCGTTTAGTTTTATAATTAGGTAATTGATAATTCTGGAAATGAAAAGAGGCGTATAAATTGCTTGGAGTAAAAACGGTTTATTTGATCCGACATTGCAAGGCAGAAGGACAGGAGCCTAATGCGAAGCTTACTTCACTAGGGGAAAGCCAGGCGAATGAGCTTGCGCAGTTTCTTAAAGGAAAACAAATCGATACGATAGGTTCCAGTCCGTTTAATAGGGCGGTTTCAACCATTCGCCCTTTTGCAAAAGAGGCCGAAATCGAGATGGAAACGGATGAAAGGCTTGCCGAACGGGTGCTATGCTCGGGAGAAAATCCAAATTGGCCGAATATGCTGGAGCGGTCGTTCAATGATCCGGAATTGGCATTTGAAGGTGGGGAGTCCGGCGCGGCGGCTACAAAGAGGGGCTTGAAAGCAATCAATGCAATCCTTGCAAAAACGAAAAAGTACGCGGCGGTGGTCACGCACGGGAACTTGATGGCTCTGATTCTCAAATACTATGATGAAAGCTTTGGCTTTGAAGAGTGGAAGGCACTCTCGAATCCGGATGTGTATGAGATCAGGTTTGAGGGTGAAAAGCCGGAGATTCATAGAGTGTGGGGGTAATACAAGGAAGGGGAGCGTTATGGAACAGGTGAAACAGATTGAAAGCTTGTTCGGGTCGGACTTCAATCTATTGGCAGGGTTGCCAATATCTATTGTTCTAGAGCAAAAGGTGCCAGGGGAACTCAATGAATGGGAAAGCAAGATTACAAAACTCATCGAAATTTCCCGCCAAATGGGCGTCGAGCGGACAGGAGTCACGATCCATACAGGGAACCCGGAAGCAGGAAGGCTTCTCGTTGAAAAGGGATTTGAACATTTCTCCTCGAAAGTGGATGTGCACAAAGATTTAAAGAACCATGAAGCTTCCGCAAAAAAGACCAGTTGGCGATCGCTTGAAAGCACGGATTTGTCCGAAGAGGAGTTCAAAGATTATTGGGAACAGGCAATGAGTTTTTCTGCGAACCAAGCTTCAACCCTGACGATGGACCAGCAGCTGGAATCGGTGAGGACAGAACTTGGTGAAGGCTGGCCGAGCGTTTGCAGAGTCTTTTTTGAAGGCGAAACAGCGATTGGAGTGGCGATTCCGCATATTGAGCCCGGAATGCCCGGCGAGGGAAGGCTGTTCTATTTCGGAATCTTGCCTAGTGCCAGGGGACGGGGACTTGGTTCATTTTTGCATAAAGAAGCCCTTTCAATGCTGAAGGAAATTGGGGCGGAGGTTTATGTGGGCAGCACGCATGTTGCCAATGTGGCGATGCAGCGGGTGTTTGAGCGGAATGGCTGCGAGGTGAGGGCTTATACGGAGTCGTATTATTTGTATTTTTAACATTTGGCAACCCTTTTTCTGGTAAACTGATAGTGGGACAGGCCTGGCACGGTGGCATGCCAGGCTTTATTTATATTTGCCACAGATTGCGCTCATATCCGTCTACTAGTTGAGAGGAAAGCGGAGGAAACCCAATGTTGAGGAAAGAGATCATTTCAGAGTGGTTCCAGCAATATAGCCATGATGTGTATAATTTTTTAATCTATTATACGGGCAAAAGGGATGTCGAGGACCTTGTTCAGGAGACATTCATTAAGGCATTGAAGGGTTTGGAACGGTTCAATTACAATTCAAGTCCAAAAACATGGCTGTTTACGATTGCGCGGAATTTAGCGATTGATGACGCGAGAAAGAAGAAAAACAGGATTTGGGACAAAATAACCCGGTTTGAGCAGCAGCCGGAGGGTGTCGACTCGGAGACACCGGAAACGATTTTTGAGGCGAACGAGCAGGCAGAAGAGCTGCTTGCGGCCATCCAGAAGCTGAAACAGAATTATCGGGAAGTTGTGATTTTAAGGGGGATAAAGGAATTAAGTGTCGCGGAAACGGCGGCGGTGTTGAATTGGACCGAGGATATGGTTAGGACGAATTACCATCGCGCGCTTAAAGTGCTCCGGAATCAAAGAGGAGGTGGCCTCAATGAGCGGTCAGGAAGAATTTCGTGAGCTGGAATCGGCATTGAAGGACCTTCCGCAGAAACAACTGAATGAGCAAACTTTTAAAACGATTCATCAATCCATTCTCAAGGAGGCCGAACGGCTTGATCGGAAAGACCAGTGGATTGGTGTCATGAAACGGTCACTCGCCGGGTTGGCTGCAATCTTCGTGCTTGTGTTTGTCGGTTATATCCTAGCGAATCATAGCGGCTTTGACGGCTCGGAGTCGGCAAAAATGTCTGAAGATAAAGCAAGCGGAGGCAGAAGCGCCGTTGAAAAAGCGAACGGCAGTGATCGAACGGTTGAGGATCGGGCCGAGGTTTATTTCGATGGGGCTATAGATGTTGAAGCATTTGCTGGGGCTGAATCAGTCCGTGTGATTACTGACAAGGGGGAGATTGCGGCGGTAAGGGATATTTTTTTCCGCGCCGGTTGGGAGGATGCCAAAGTCAGCATGGAGCGGACTCCGGACTTCATTCTAAATGGCAAATATATCGTTTGGATTTCTTTTCGAGATGGAGTGGAAATATTATTTGAAGGCGAAAACAAGTACGCGATGCTGGCAAAAGAAGATTCGGAAACACTGGTTGAAATTTTGACAGGAAAGAAACCTGGTGATTGAGTTGCCGGGGTTTTTTTTTGCCAGGATGGAAAAGCTGAAACATATTGCCGCTTATTCCGTAAATAGAGATACAACTAGTAGAAATGGGGAGGACCTTTAGATGAATACAGGCGATGTCATTTTTCAATTGATGACTATTTTTCTTATTGTTTTATTTTTCGTTTCGCTCGGATTTTTCGTCAAGGTTGTCCTTACGGGCCAGCGCCAAAAGGCAAATTCAATTATGCGGCTGGAGGAACGGCTCGATCGCACGGAGGAAAAGCTGGACCGAATTATTTCGTTGCTGGAGAAACAATAAAAGCATAAGTTCCTGAACCAAGAGCGGGCCAGGGACTTATGCTTTTTAAAATAACATTATTTTAGGGATAGGTCAGCTTTTCCTTGATAGCAAGACACTTTTACTAGTGAAAATTCGCTAGGAATCTGGTGACCTATCAATTTTGCAAAAAAAGAAAATTGAAACTATTTGGCAGTTCATACGTCTTACATACTAGAGAAATTCGGGAAAGTGACCCATATCTATTTATAGGGGTGCCTAAATATGGTAAGTTTTCCATAAGAGAAAAAAGAGGGGGAGCAGTTAATGGAAACTCGAGTTGAAACAAACGTACAACAGCAGACGCCATCACTTCTTGGAATTTTTACTAGTCCGAGTGAGCAATTCGAAAGAATCAGGACCAATCCGAAGATCTGGATTCCGCTGTTGATTGTCGCAGTCGTCAATGCGGTTGGGATGGCTATGATGGCAATGATGATGGATACGGATACGCTAATTAAGCAGGGAATCCCAGCGGAGAACGCAGAGATGTTCTTGACGGGGACAAGGATTGCGATGGTTGTGACCGGGGTATTAAGCCCGGGGATTGGGGCTGTCGTTTCTAGTGCCATCCAGCTGTTAATTGCAAAAATAGCCAAGGTCGGGGTATCGTTTAGGCAATTGTTCTCGATGAATACGTACATAACGATTGTCACGGCTGTTGGACTTTTATTGAACAATGCTGTCGCGATGGCGATTAGGGCAAATCCCGAAACGCCAGTGACAAGCCTTGGCGGGCTGCTTGGTAAAGATCAGGCTGGTGTTCTTGGCTCCATCGAGTTTTTTGCCATTTGGGCAATGATTCTAACAGCCACCGGGCTTCATAAAACGGCACGTTTCTCCAAAGCACTTGCTTGGACCATCACCATTATCTTCTTCCTTATTGGACTCGGAATCGCGATGGTCGGCACTCTGCTTCAGGGGGCGCCTAAATTATAATGAAAAAGAAAATACTCATTGGATCGCTCATAACTGTCGTGCTGTTGTCCATGATTGGCGTCAGTGTTTATCGTGAGGTTTATGCGCAAGGGCCTATTGTCAAGGTGATGGAAGTGAAGCAAGACGAAATTTCTTCGTACTTGATGGTTCCGGGTTCTGTTGCCCTGGAAGAGGAGCAGGCAGTCTATTTGTCACCAGAGCGCGGTACATTGAAAGACATTTTGGTAGAAGAAGGCCAGTCAATCAAAAAAGGGACGGTCCTGGCGAAGTTTGAAAATGCGCAGCTTCAGCTTGAAGCAGAACAAAATACGTTATCACTTGAATCCAATAATATGAAAATTACCCAGCTTAAAAAGCAGCTCAGCGATTTGGAGAAGCAGGAAACGGAACTGTCCAGCGGGCTTCTTCCTGACCCGGCTGCCGAGGCGCAAATCACAGGCCAGATCAGCCAGGTGGAAATGGAGCTGAAGGTGGCTGAACTTGAATTAAAACAGGCAAATTTACAGAAGGAAAGTATTGAAAAAAGAACGGGAGAACTGGAGATTAAGAGTACGATAGACGGAATGGTCCTGCTTGTGGATGAAAGTGCCTCCCTTTCCGCTGCAGCTGGAGCCCAGCCGATTGTGCTGGTCGGCAAAATGGAGGGGCTGATTGCGAAAGGGCTTTTATCCGAATATGACACCTTGAAAGTCAGTGTCGGGCAAAAAGTCATTCTCCGATCTGACGCGGTTCCGGATCAGAATTGGCCAGGAGAGGTCACAAAGGTAAGTACGCTCCCTGACTCGCAAGCGGCGATGGCAGGATCGCAGGCAGTCCAATACCCTGTATTGGTCAAGCTTTCCGGCAAAAATCCTGTCCTGAAGCCGGGCTTCCAGGTCATTATGGAAATTGAAACAGAGAAAAAGACAGCGATTGTTCTTCCTGAGTCAGCCATTGTCGATGAAGAAGATGCTCAGTATGTGTATGTCGTGAAAAAAGGAATTGCACATAAGAAAGAGGTAAAAACAGGCATCATGACAGGTTCGAAGGTAGAAATAACCGAGGGAGTTAAGGAAAAGGACAAGGTAATTGCCAATCCGCCAGCAAAGATGAAGGACGGCATGGAAGTGACCGTGAAATGATTGAACTTCAATCGATCACAAAGTCATACACGGTAGGAACAGAACAATTAGATGTTTTGAAAAATGTGTCCGTCAAAATCGAGGATGGCGAATTTGTCGCGATTATGGGTCCTTCAGGCTCTGGAAAATCGACGCTCATGAACATTATCGGCTGCCTCGATAAAGTGTCCAAAGGAACGTATCTCCTCGACGGAGAGGATGTTTCTGATTATAAGGAGCCTGACTTAGCAAGGGTCAGAAATGAGTCGATCGGGTTTGTATTTCAGCAATTCCATCTGTTGCCGCGCCTGACCGCGTTGAAAAACGTCGAATTGCCAATGATTTATGCAGGCATTTCTAAAGATGAAAGGACGGAACGGGCAGCAGAGGCATTGGAGAAGATGGGCCTCGAAGACAGGATGGACCATTTGCCCAATGCCCTTTCCGGCGGGCAAAAGCAACGGGTCGCCATAGCTAGGGCGATTGTCAACAGGCCTTCCCTCATTCTTGCGGATGAACCGACGGGAGCGCTAGATACGAAAACGAGCCGGACGATTATGGAGCAGTTTCAAAGGTTGAACAGAGAAGGCGTCACCGTGATTGTCGTGACCCATGAGCCGGAAATCGCCGAATATGCGAACAGGACGATTATGGTCAGGGACGGGGAAATCGTTCCTTCGGCTTCCGTCGAGCGCAAATGGGGTGCTCCTTCGCTGGAATGGGGTGACGGCGGATGAGCCTGATGGAAAATTTTAAAATGGCCCTCGGGTCATTGAAAGCCCATAAAATGAGGTCTATTTTGACCATGCTTGGCATTATTATTGGCGTGGGCGCGGTCATCATTGTTGTCGCAATTGGGCAGGGCGGCGAGGCCATGCTGAAAAACCAAATCACCGGGCCGGGCAACACAATCGAAGTTTTTTACCAGCCCTCTGATGAGGAAATCCGCGTGAACCCGAATGTGTTCAATCAGGCGCCGTTTACGCAAGAGGATATTCGGGCGCTAAAACAAATTCCAGAAATCAAGGAAGTCATTGCGTCAAGCTCCCAATTTTCCACAGCCAGGATACAGGACAAAGCGGTCGATATATCGGCAACGGGAATTTCGAAAGAGTATCTTGATCTCCACGAGATAAAGGTGAAAAAGGGCAGGACGTTAACGGCGTCTGACTTCCTCGGCGGCAGGCGTTCCGCGCTCGTCAGCCATAAGCTTCTAGAGGAGCTTTTTGAAGGAAAATCACCTGTTGGGAAAGTCATTCTTGTAGCCGGCCAGCCGGTTGAGGTAGTCGGGGTGCTTGAAAAGCCTGAAGGTTTGTTTGCTTTTGGCTCGATGGAAGTTTATCTGCCGTTCCAGACATGGAGGATGATGTTCGGTACTTCAGACTTCACCCAGCTGACACTCCAGGCAGCCAACCCTGATAAAATCCAGACCGCCGGCAAAAAGGCCGCAAAGACATTGAATCAGCTCCATAATACGGAAAAATCGTACCAAGTCATCAATATGGAGGAAATTGCCGCAGGCATCGGACAGGTCACGAAAATCATGACCCTTATTATCGGGAGCATTGCCGGCATCTCGCTGTTCGTCGGCGGGATTGGCGTCATGAATATCATGCTTGTTTCCGTCACCGAGCGGACAAGGGAAATCGGCATCCGAATGGCGCTTGGCGCGACAAGGAACCAGGTACTGACCCAGTTTTTGATTGAGTCGGTCACCCTCACGCTAATTGGCGGCATTGTCGGGATTGGCTTTGGCTGGGGAGTCGCCTCGCTTGTCAGCGTTTTTGCCGGATGGCCTTCACTCGTTTCGTGGCAGGTCGTTCTGATTGGGGTTCTGTTCTCGATGGTCATCGGTGTAGTTTTCGGCATCTTGCCCGCGAATAAGGCATCAAAGCTCGATCCGATTGAATCATTGCGGTATGAATAATGAACTAAACTAGTGAGGCGGGGGAACGTTCTAAAATCTCTTGTTACGCTGGCGTAATTCGAAACACCCTTTGCACGGTTAACATCGTGTGAAGGGTGTTTTTTTCAAAAAAATGCTCGTGCAAACTGCAGCTGTTTATAGAATTGGATAATAAAACTAGTAAATTAGATAATAAAGTAACTAAATTCGCTAACAAACGAGGGAAATTGGATAATAAATTGGTTGATCTCGCTAACAAACCGAAGGAATTGGATCATAAAACCTCTTACCAAACTAACACGAAACAAAAATCCCCTTTTTACCGCATGTAACCCGGAAAAAAGGGGACTCATGATTAAGTTAGATGTTTTTTTGCAAAAATAAGCTCTGTCGAACTCGATTTAAAGCCTAAACGAGCTCTTCAGCGAAACAATCCGGTTGAATACCGGCTTTTCAGGCGTAGTCAATGTAGGATCGACATTAAAGTAGCCGTGGCGGAAGAACTGGAATTTATCCTGCGGCTGGACATCCTTCATGTTTGGCTCGATGAAGCCTTGCAGCACTTCTAGGGAATTAGGGTTCACCTTATCGAGGAAGGTTTTTTCATCGTCTTCGCCGTCTTCCTCGCCGTCATCGTCAAGAATGAGCGGTTCGTACAGCCTGAACTCAGCAGGAACGGCGTTACTCGCCTCAACCCAGTGGATGGTCCCTTTCACCTTGCGACCCGTGAAGCCTGTTCCGCTCTTGGTTTCGGGGTCATATGTGCAGCGGAGCTCGACTACATTTTCGTCCTCATCTTTGATGACTTCTTCACATTTAATGAAATACGCATGCTTCAGGCGGACTTCGTTCCCAGGGAAAAGGCGGAAGTATTTTTTCGGCGGATCTTCCATGAAATCATCCTGCTCGATATAAATTTCACGGGAGAATGGAATCTGCCTGATGCCCATTTCCTCATTTTCCGGGTTGTTTTCCGCATCAAGCCATTCCACTTCCCCTTCAGGGTAGTTGGTGATCACAACCTTGAGAGGGTTCATGACTGCCATCGGTCTTGGTGCCTTCAGCTTCAAATCTTCACGGACAAAATGCTCAAGCATTTGCTCATCGACCGCGCCGGAGCTCTTGGAAACCCCCGTTTCACGGACAAACGTGCGGATCGCTTCAGGTGTATAGCCGCGGCGCCTCATGCCTGAAATCGTCGGCATCCTCGGGTCGTCCCAGCCATCGACGAAGCCTTCATCAACAAGCTGCTTCAGCTTCCGCTTACTCATCACTGTGTTTGTGATATTCAGACGGCCGAACTCAATTTGCTGCGGAGTGGCCTCCATTTCACACTGCTCGACAACCCAGTTGTAAAATGGGCGCTGGTCTTCGAATTCAACCGTACAGATTGAGTGGGTAACGCCCTCAATCGCATCCTCAAGCGGGTGGGCGAAGGCGTACATCGGATAGATGCACCATTCGTTGCCTGTATTGTGGTGTTCAGCATGGGCAATCCGGTAAAGGACTGGGTCGCGAAGATTGATATTCGGCGAACTCATATCAATTTTTGCTCGAAGTACTTTTGCCCCATCTTCGAATTCACCAGCCCTCATCCGTGCGAAAAGGTCAAGGTTCTCCTCGATTGACCGGTCGCGGTACGGGCTGTTTTTGCCAGGCTCTGTCAACGTTCCGCGGTACTCGCGAATCTCGTCCGCAGACAGGTCGTCGACATAGGCAAGTCCTTTTTTGATCAAAAGAACGGCCCGGTTGTACATCTCTTCAAAATAGTCCGAGGCAAAGTGAAGATTGTCCCATTCAAAGCCAAGCCATTGTACATCTTCCTTGATTGAATGGACGTACTCGATATCCTCCTTCAGCGGGTTTGTATCATCGAAACGGAGGTTTGTCGTGCCGCCAAATTCGTCAGCAAACCCAAAGTTCAGGACGATCGATTTGGCGTGGCCGATATGTAAATAGCCGTTCGGTTCCGGAGGGAAGCGGGTAACGACAGTTTTGTGCTTGCCCGACTCCAAATCCTTAATAATGATGTCGCGAATAAAATTAGACGTATTGTCCACAGTTTTCTACCTCTTTCGAAAAACGCGTTAAGATACTTGTATATATATCATAAATACTGTTATTTTTCCATAAAACCGGCTATTTAACAGGGAAAAGCGGCATTTTAGCCAAAAAAATTTCATTCAATCCTGTATAAGGATAAAATGAAAGAAAACATGAAAGCAGGTAGGGTTATATGATTAAATTTGGCACAGTCGGCACCAGTTG
Organism: Neobacillus notoginsengisoli; assembly: GCF_003515685.1. GTDB lineage: Bacteria > Bacillota > Bacilli > Bacillales > Cytobacillaceae > Bacillus_D > Bacillus_D notoginsengisoli. The sequence continues at coordinate 135,974 of NZ_QWEG01000004.1, forward strand.
GATTACAGCAGCTTTTATATCCGCGGCAAGGCTTAGCGGAAAAATGGAATTGAAGGCAGTTTACTCCCGTTCACCTGAAAAAGCCGGAAAGTTCGCGGAGGAAAACAAAGCTCCGTTGATTTTTACAGACCTTGAAGAAATGGCGGCAAGCCCGGAAATCGATGCAGTATACATAGCATCGCCGAACTCGCTTCACTACGAGCAGGCCATTCTTTTTTTGCAAAATAAAAAACATGTTTTCTGCGAGAAGCCAATCTTTTCAAATGTGAAGGAACTTGATCAGGCGTTCAGGGTAGCCGAAGAAAATGGCGTCTTTCTTTTCGAGGCGATCCGCAATATCCATTCGCCGAACCTTAAGGTGTTAAAGCGGGAACTCGGCAGGGCGGGAACGCTGAGAAGCGCTTTCCTTACCTACATGTCATATTCATCCCGCTATGACCTTGTTTTAAAAGGCGAAGAACCAAATATCTTCTCGGCAAAATTCTCCGGGGGCGCCCTCGCAGACCTTGGCGTCTATCCGCTTTCTTTAGCCGTTTCTCTTTTTGGCAAGCCAGAAGGCGTCACGTATTCACCAGTCATCCTGCCTACCGGCGTCGATGGCTCTGGTACTCTCGTTCTCACTTACCCGGGTTTCGTCTGTACGATTATGTGCTCTAAAATTTCAGATTCAACCGTTCCGTGTGAAATTCATGGTGAAAAAGGGACCTTCATTATTGGGGACGCGGCACCCATTTCGTCCGTTACGTTTCATGATAGCCGCACAAAGGAGCGGGAAGAACTTGGGGTCGATCAGGAAGAACAGGACATGATGTATGAGGCGGTTGAATTCGCCCGGATTATTAATGAGGGGGACCGTCCAGCCTATGATGAGCTTAAACGGTTAAGCCGAATTGTTGTGGAGACAACTGAACAAGCGCGACTAGAGAGCGGAATTCTTTTTGAAAGTGATAAGAAGGGGCTGGATTGAAGAGGGCTTAGTGCATGAGGGCTTGGCTTGTGAGTGGTCGTTCGATGACTAAGTGCGCCTTTATTAACCGAAAGCAGTTGCCGTTCGGTCGCTAAGTCTTCCTTTTGCGCCCGTCGAACGCACAGACAGTTGCTGCTTCCGATTACAAAAGCCGCCAATCATAGCGGGAAGTCTGTCTGTGACAGTTTTCCGACAATGTTTAGTATGTTATCTATATCACATACTTGCCCGTTTCGTTTCTCTATAGTGAATATATAGGAATGAAACGGAGGGATTTGTATGGCTGTGCTGAAAAAGTATTATAAGCGAGTGAAACGGCATCCGATTCAGTACACCCGGATGGCTGTCCAGATTGTGTTTGCGCTATTTCTCCTGTTTATTGGAGTGCGTTTTTACCAGTTTTATATGCATTTCAACACGATGGGGCTGGACCCATTGGTGCCCAGGCCGCCAGCGGTTGAAGGCTTCCTGCCAATCAGCGCGCTCGTTGCTTTAAAGGTTTGGATCACAACTGGCATTTTTGACCCGATTCATCCGGCCGGACTTGCGTTGTTTACCTTTTTTATTGCTTCGGGGTTCATTTTCCGAAAAGCATTTTGTGGCTGGATGTGCCCAATCGGCACACTGAGTGAATGGATTGGCCGTCTTGGCAAAAAGCTATTCAAATGGAATTTCGACGTACCAAAATGGCTGAAATGGATTTTGACGCCAATTAAATATTTGTTGTTATTCCTTTTTCTTTTCATGGTTTTGACTATGCCGACTATGGGTGCGATCGACTTTATGGCCGGAAATTACAACAAGGTTTCCGATGTGAAAATGATGCTTTTCTTCCTGAACGTCGGTGGCATTGGGCTGACAGTCATCCTCGTTTTAGTTGTCCTGTCACTGTTCGTGAAAAATTTCTGGTGCCGCTTTTTATGCCCGTATGGCGCCCTGATCGGCTTGGGATCCGTTTTTGGCATCACAAAAATCAGGCGGAATGCGGATACATGCATTGACTGCAATGCCTGCACAAAGGTGTGCCCGCAGCGGATTACCGTTTCCAAAGTGAAGACCGTCAAAACACCTGACTGTACTGCCTGCATGTCCTGTGTGGAAGTGTGCCCGGTCAAAGATACACTGAACATGACCGTTGCAACAAAGAAAGTCAACAAATGGGTCATCCCGGCCGCTTTTTTCGCAACCTTCTTCATCGTGATTGCTATCGCCAAACTAACCGGCAACTGGCACACAATGATTACCTATGAAGAATGGCGGCACCTCATCCCCAACGTCTACAACGTCGGCCACTAAGAAAAAAACAAAGCCTGCCCGGATTTTCGGGGAGGCTTTGATTATGAAGCAGGTATGAAGCAGGGACGGTTCCGCTGCTTCTTTCGGGAACCGAAAGAAGCACTGGAACCGTCCCCTACCTCAGCAAACCCGGTCTCTGCCGAGTTTTTTTGCTAGGTAAAGTTGTTTGTCGGCTTCTTCGATGGTTTCTTTCAGGTGAGAGAGGTCTGTCAGTTCTGCGACTCCGATGGATAGGGACAAGGTGATGGGCATAATCCCGACCCCTGCGGAGGTTGGGTTCTCCCTAACGCCTTTACGAATGGATTCAAGCTCTTGGCGGACGGTCAAGATGCGTTCGGCAGCCATGAACACGATAAACTCATCTCCCCCCCAGCGGGCAATGAACATATCTTTTTTGCAATATGTCAAAAGAATTTTGCCGACATTCTTGATGGCGGCGTCCCCAACCTGGTGGCCGAGTGTATCATTAATTCCTTTAAAATGATCGATATCAATCATTGCAATGAACATCCGTTTTCCTTCGGGGCTGAACTGTTCAAGCTTGGTATCGAACTTGCGCATGTTGTAAAGTCCGGTTAGCGGGTCGCGTTCAGCGAAAAACTGCTGTGTCTTTAATGTATCCAAATGGCGCCTGCCAGTTAAGGCGAAAAAATACATAATGAGAAACGCGGATAACAGCGCCCCTAAATGAATGAGTGCAACTCCATCTGGTACCGCGAGTCTGATTTTTGCAGGGAGGAGATCAGAAACAAGCCAGGAAACGGTAATGCATCCTAACAGAATCACGAGGATATGTTTCTTGTCGCGCCAGGTAAAAGCAATTAATGAAAGAATAGATGGAATAATAATTCCAAATATGGTTCCATGCACAGCAGTAGGACCGCCAAGGCCAAGCCGGTACAGGGAAGAGATGACGATGACCGGTAAAACGTATTTCCAGCTATGAAAAACCCCCAGTAGGATGATTGGGATCATTCGTAAATCGACCCGGTGACCATCGCTCATATATGAAAAATGGAACATTGAAATGATAGAAGCTGTTACGATTAAAATATGGATGACAGGCTGAAAAGCCTTGTTTATTTTATTTTCATGGATTAAGTAATAAGAAGTATTAATGCTTAAATGCATCAGCAGCATAATACCAAGATTGGCCAAAAAAGACTGAAGAATAGTGACCCCTCCATTCGATAAAATTATTATAATGGAAAGCTGAATGGAAATAAGCTTTATCTTTGGTGAAAGCTGTGACATCTTCGTGAATATTTGCCCGATGCTAATGGTTGAGTGACAAAATCAATAGTGAAGGTGGAATTGAAGAGGAGCGAAAATAAAAACCAGCCCTTTGTGAAAGGCTGGTTAAACGACTCTCTTTCGGAATACAAGCCAGTAGGAGGCGATGCCGCCAATAATTACTATTCCAGCGAGTCCGGGGAGGATGTAGGCTTTGATGCCGACAGGAGAATCCGTTTCTGCATTTCCTGTTTGCTTCGGCGTTTCCTTACTCGCGGCAGCGGCGGCCTCTTGTGAAAAACCTATCGTTGATGGTGCAATTGCTTTATTAGATAAAAATAGGAACAACAGTCCTACAACAATTAGAATTTTCTTTAACATTGTTTTCAACTCCGATATGGTAATATCGTACGTAATTTATTTTATCATCGAAGGACGTGGAGAAGGCGTTCTCCTCTGCAATGTTCACAATAGTGTCATATTTGCTTTGACAAAACCGACAAATTTAGTTTTTTGAAGCCTCCACCGTTTACGGTGGGAGTTTCGAAGTGTGAATGGATTTATCATTGGGAAATCCTTATAATAAAAACAATTGAGACTAAGAAGGAGCAAATGATGCTGAACATAAACGAAACATTCAAGCCTTTTATACAAGATGGTTGGAAAAAATCAGGTTTTAACAGGCCGACAGCCATCCAAGAAGCGGCGATCCCGGTTATTTTAGAAGGCCGTGACCTCATCGCCGAGTCGCCGACCGGTACCGGAAAAACACTGGCGTATCTTTTGCCGGTACTCCAGAAAATCGACAGCTCTAGCCAGGCACTTCAAGCAGTTGTACTCGCCTCGAGCCAGGAGCTGATCATGCAGGTTTTCGGGGAATTCCAAAAGTGGTCGGAAGGAAGCGGGATCCGCGGCGCCTCGTTTATTGGCGGGGCAAACGTAAAACGGCAGCTGGAGAAGCTGAAAAAGAAGCCCCACATTATCTTCGGGACTCCCGGCAGGCTGAACGAGCTAATCAAGCAGAAAAAAATAAAGATGCACGAAGTAAAAACAATCGTCCTTGATGAAGGCGATCAATTGCTCGTCCGTGAACATTTCGGGCCAGTCCTTGATATTGTCAAGTCAGCCCTTAAAGAACGCCAGGTTGTCCTTTTCTCTGCAACAATGAAGCCAGAGACCGAACAGCTTGCGAAAAATCTGACTGAGAATCCTGAAACCATCCGGATCACGAAGGATGAGACGTTCGAAGAAGGGAAGGTTGAGCATATTTACTTCCTTTGCGAACCGCGGGAGAAAATGCTAATGCTCGAAAAAGTCGCCCGGCTGAACGGGGTTAAAGCGCTCGCCTTTATTAATGATATTACGGAAATCCCAGTCATTGCAGCGAAGCTCCAGTTCAAGGATTTAGCAGTCAGTCTGCTCCACAGCGAGCTTGGCAAAATGGAACGCCAAAGGGCTGTCCAGGATTTCCGTGACGGCAAGCTCAGGATGCTGATCGCAACTGATGTAGCCGCGAGGGGACTTGATATCGAAGGTGTGACCCATGTCGTTCATGTTGATTTTCCGCGTGATATTGATCAGTACATCCATCGGTCAGGCCGGACAGGAAGGATGGGGGACGATGGGATCGTCATTTCGCTTGTCACGAACCGCGAAGAGCGTGAGCTGAAGGCTTTTGCCCGTAAGCTGAATGTACCTGTTGAAAAAAGGATTTTCTATAAAGGAACCATTGCGGTTGAAGACATAAGAAAGCTGGAGCGTGGTCCTGAGTGGAAGGGCAGTAAAGGAAAAAGGAGCCCGAAAACCGGCAAAATAAAATAAATTGACTAAAGCCCCGGGGTCACACCCGGGGTGTATTTTTTGGAAAAAAGGATTTCAACGCCTCCATCTAGAATTTTGATTAGTGTACCAGCAAACGGAATGGGGGCTTTATTTTGCAAAATCCTAAATTAAAGCATTTGCACGATACTTGGCTAGAGGAAGCAACAATTGCGGACATGCAGGGAAAAATGGAACAAGGCGAGCTCACCGCAAAAGAGCTTGTCCTGATGTACCTGTACCGGATTTCGCAGTTTGACAGAAAAGGTCCTGAATTGAAATCGGTTCTCGAAATCAACCCGGACGCCATCCAAATCGCGGCTGCGCTGGATGCCGAGCGGGAAGTGAAGGGTGCGCGGGGGCCGCTGCACGGCATTCCGGTTCTTCTGAAAGACAACATTGACACTGGGGATAAAATGCATACGAGCGCGGGCTCAAAGGCGTTGGCGGATTCCTACTCTCCGGCCGATTCCGAAGTGGCGAGGAAACTCCGTGAAGCAGGGGCTGTCATTTTAGGCAAAACAAACATGACCGAGTGGGCAAATTTTATGGCCATTGGCATGAAAAGCGGTTATAGCTCAAGGGGTGGCCAGACCTTGAATCCATACGGACCGGGCAAGTTTGATGTTGGCGGCTCGAGTTCAGGTTCTGGTGCAGCGATTGCTGCCAATTTCGCGGCAGTCGCTGTTGGAACCGAAACCTCGGGGTCAATTTTGGATCCGTCCGCGCAAAACGCACTGGTCGGAATTAAGCCAACGGTCGGACTCATCAGCAGACGAGGGATCATTCCGATCGCCCATACCCAGGATACGGCTGGACCGATGGCGCGGACAGTGACGGATGCTGCCATTTTACTCACAGCATTGGCGGGAGAGGACCCGCGGGATCCGGCGACTTCGGCGAGCCGGCTTTTAGGCTTCAATTTCACAGTCTTTTTGGAAAAATGCCTTTCCGGCAAAAGGCTTGGAGTGGCAAGGGAACATTATTTTGCTGAGGCAGGAGAGATGAGAGCGGCGGTCGTTGAGCAGGCAATTGAAAAGCTTCGGGAACTCGGCGCCGAAATCATTGACATTTCAATTCCTTCGGCAAAAAGGCAATGGGACTGGGAAGTGCTTACTTTCGAATTCAAAGCAGGCGTGAACGCTTACCTGAATGGGTTGGGGCCTTCCGCAAAGGTCCGCTCACTTGCTGACGTCATCCAGTTCAACAAGGAAAATGAAGCGGAAATGCTCAAATATGGCCAAGAGGTTCTGATTGGGTCAGAAGCGACGAGCGGAGGGCTTTATGAAGAAGCTTACGTTCGGTCACTCGAATTTAATGAATACCACGCGAAAGAAAACGGCATTGATTGCGTATTGAATGAATACAATCTCGATGCGATTATTTTCCCACATACTGAAGGTGCGGATATTTCAGCAAGGGCCGGCTACCCCTCAGTTGTTGTGCCCGCCGGCTACACGGAGGAAGGGGAGCCCGTCGGCATCACGTTCGCCGGCACGGCTTGGAGCGAGCCAGATCTAATCCAGCTGGCGTATGCCTTCGAACAAGAAACCAAATATAGGAAAACCCCCGATCTTGGCAAAAAGCAAAACTTGCCTGGATGAACAAATAGCCGTAAGCCTAAACTAAGAACACTTCCTGACAAAGGAGATGTTTTACGATGGGCAGAAAGAAACTCGGCAACCGAAACGCGCAAGTTAACAATAATAAAAAGTTCGGGAAAACAAGCTCCGAGCTAGTCAAATTTACGACCGGCCAGGACGAGCTGATCCGCAACCGCCCGAATGATGATTGAAGAGAGAAGCAGCTGCACTTTTCGGAGTGCAGCTGTTTCTTTATTCGATTTTAGGGATGGAAAAGTGCTGCATTACCCATATAAAAAAGGCGGTAAAATATGTTGGGACAGTAGCCCAGAATTCTTGGCCCGACTGTCCCAAGATGCCTAATGTTGGGACAGTAATCCAGAATTCTTGGCCCCAACTGTCTCAAGATACCCTATGTTGGGACAGAAACCCGGTATTCTTGGCCCCAACTGTCCCAAGATGCCCTTTGTTGGGACAGAAACCTGGTATTCTTGACCCCAACTGTCCAAAGTTGCCTAATGGTAGGACAACAACCCTTGAATTTGCCCCAGTGAGAATTGCCTACCCTTCCAGCTTCTTAAGCGACTCAATCGCCGGCCCTTCGACGACATCGCCGCCGTATGAGAACCGCGAACCGTGGCACGGGCAGTCCCATGTCTTTTCGGCATTATTCCATTCGCACTCACAGCCAAGATGGGTGCAGGTCGTATCAACTAAATACAACTTCCCGGTTTCATCCTTATACCCGCCGGCGCGCTTCCCATCCACAAGCACAACGCCACCTTCACCAACAGCAAGATCTCCAGGAAACTTCGGAATGTACTCAAGCTTACCTTTCACAAGATGGCCGGCCACTTCCGCATTGAAGGTTACCGCTTTCTTCAGCGAGGGATCAAGCTCAAACCTGGATGGATGGTAAAGATCTTTATAAGGGCTTTCGCGGTTCAGCACATAGTCGGTTAAAATGTGGCCCGCAAGCGTACTCGTCGTCATCCCCCACTTTTTGTAGCCTGTCGCAACGAGAATTGTTTCCTCATCATCCTTCAAGGGCCCGATATACGGCAGTTTATCGAGTGTATCCATATCCTGAGCAGACCAGCGGTACGTATAGTCCCCGTTCCCAAAAACATTCTCAGTGAAATCCGCCAATGCTTGATAATGCTTTTCCGTATCTTCATTTTTGCCGGTCCGGTGGTTCTCTCCGCCGATTACCAGCAAATTCTCGCCATTATGCGGTGTATAGCGAATCGACCGTGTCGGCGAGTCTGCGCTAATGTACATGCCGCCCGGGTACTCCTTGTCCGATTTCACACCAATTGCATAAGAACGGGAGGCATACATCCTCGCGAAAAACAGCCCTCTTTTATCAAAAAATGGCCAGTGCGAAGCGATGATCACATGCCCGCAGGAAACTTTCTGTCCATCCTTCGTATGCAGGACCGTGCCGCCTTCGACCGTGATGTCCTTCGCCGTCGTGTTTTCATACACCTGGCACCCGGCATCCACGGCCTTTTTCAAAAGAGCACGCAAATATTTCAGCGGATGGAACTGGCTTTGGTCCTTCATCACGAGCGCATTTTTCACTTCGATCGGAAAAGGAATGCTGCTTTTAAGCTCGCTTGGGATTCCTAGTTTTTTGTAAGCTTCTGCCTCGGTCTCGATTTTTTGCTTGTATTCATCTGTCACCGAATAAATGACCGCGTCCTGGTCGCTAAAGTCACAATCGATGTTTTCCTCGTTGACCGTCCGGCGGATGAATCCAAGTGCATCAATATGGGACTCGTAATAAAGCTTTGCGTTCTCCTCACCGAAGTGGCTGATCAGCTCATCGTATAGGAGCCCGTGCTGGGCGGTGATCTTCGCGGTCGTATGTCCGGTTGTCCCGTTCAAGACGCTGCCTGCCTCAAAGAGTGCGACCTTTTTGCCTTGCTGTGTCAGCAGGTAGGCCGCGGTAATTCCGGTCATCCCCGCGCCGACAATCGCGACATCGACTGAAAGGTCTCCATCAAGCTTGCTGAACTTCGGTAGGTCAATTTCCCGCCAATAGGATCTTGGATACTTTTGTCCGTTCATGCTATTCCTCCTAATCAGGCTAAATTCATCTTTTGCAAAAACATGTTAAAGTTCACTATATTGTTCCCTGTTTAGGAAAAATAAATCTAAATTCCTGTAAGCAAAATGGCATTAAAAAAAGACCTCTTCATTTGAGGTCATTTTTCGCAGGAAAACGAGAAGTTGAGTGCGAGAAAACTGCTTTGCACCACTGGGCTTCCGCCAATTTCCAAGCATTTATCTGTTGCAAAATTGATTTCTTTGTAATTGAAATAAGATTGCGAGCCTGTTAAAAAAACGATTACGAAAGCTGCTACCGCAATTAGCCCGATCGTCTTCTTTTTCATGTGTCCAACCCCCTTATGGGATAGTGTATCATTTTCTCAAGCAGAAAAGTCGGAAAATTAGTTCGAGTACGTTGACGAGCTTCTTTTTGCCTGATATACTCACCCACATAATTAGGAAGAAGGTGGCTGAAGTGGCAAGGGAGTTTGAAACGAAAGTACTGCATGGGGATAAAATAGAAGGCAGGGAAATTGCCAGTAAGGTGACGCCGATTTACCAGACGTCCGCATTCACGTTTAAGGACCTGGATGAACTTGAAGGCTTTTATGAAGGCAACGGCCGTTATCTTTATTCGAGGGTCGGCAATCCAAATACGGACGAGCTTGGCGCGGCAGTGGCACGGTTAGAAGGTGCCCCGGCCGGAGTCGCTGCTTCGTCCGGACTGTCCGCCATTCTCGCCGGCGTGCTTGCGGTTGTCAAAAGTGGGGAGCATATTATCGCCGCCGATGACCTGTACGGCGGCAGTTTTCATATGCTCAAGGAAGAACTGAAGGATTTCGGCATTGAAACAACGTTTGTTTCTTTTACGGACCTTTCTCTTGTGGAAAAAGAAGTACGGGCCAATACCCGGCTCATTTATACGGAATCAATCACGAATCCGCTTCTACGCGTCGAGGATCTTGAGGCTGTCATTCATTTTGCAAAAAAACACGGCTTGCTTACGCTCGTTGACAATACGTTCGCAACGCCGCTCCATGTCCGGCCTTATGAGCTAGGGGCGGAACTTGTTGTCCACAGCGCGACAAAATATATCGGCGGTCACAGTGATGTCACGTCGGGAGTCGTTGTCGGCAGGGAGGATTTGATTGCGAGAGCGAGCGGGAAAATTGTAAACCTAGGCTCGAATTTAAGCCCGTTCGAAGCGTGGCTGACTGTCCGCGGGCTGAAGACCTTGGCGCTCCGGATGAAAGCCCAGTCCTCCAATGCCAGGAAACTCGCGCTGGCGCTTAAGGAAAATGCTGATGTCGAAAAGGTCTATCATCCATTTGAACATGGCGGGGAAGATGGCTTTGGCGCCATCGTTACGGTGGAGCTGACCGAAAAGGCCGATATAAATGATTTTTTCCGAGCCCTGTCATGGATTAAAATTGCTCCAACTTTGGCCGGCGTTGAAACAACGGTTTCCCATCCGGAAGTAACCTCCCATCGCGCCCTGTCCCCGGAAGCGCGCGCCGCACTTGGCATTAACCGCCAAGTTGTCCGAATTTCTGTCGGGATTGAACACGCCAGCGACATCATCATCCAGTTTGAGGCCGCGATCCGGGCATCTGTTGGTAAATAAGTAGAAGACTGCATCCGTTTTTTGTGAAACGGGTGTATTTTTTTTGCAAAAAATGCTCTTGAATAAAGAAACATCCCCCAATTGAATAAAGGGCCAGACAGGATGTTTCATGTTCCTCGCTACGTTGGTAAAGAAGGAGGAAGAAGTCGAAAATTCCAAGGAGGCAGCCAATGGCCGATAAACAAAAAGAGATTAAACGCATTAGGGAGAGGTCGGAGCGCTTTGAGGTGGCGTTCAACCAAATCCATGCTGAATTAAAAAAGCTCGAACAGAATGCGGAAACGGACCAGTTCCTCGAGCTCCTTCATAGAGTGAAAAATAGACATGCGCCGATTCGCCGTTATTTCGATGATTTGAAAAGCTATGCGAAGCTCCGTAATGCGCTCGTGCATGAAAAGAGCAGAAAGAATTTTTATATCGCTGAGCCCCACCCGGAAATAGTCGAGCAAATTGAAAGCATCGCCGAATTCCTGCGTGTTCCTCCGTCGATTTTGACGGTCGCCTCTAAGCCGGTGAAGACGTTTGAAGCGGACGAAGATGTAAAGGATGCACTGATGGAAATGGAGAAACATGAATTTACGCAATATCCGATTTATGAGGATGGCCGCTTCAAGTTTTTGATGACCGAAAGCGGGTTGAGGCGTTATTTTGCCAGCAAGCTGAAGGGGGCGAAGATTGACCTCGCCGGGCAAAAGCTGCGCGATGTCCAGAAGTATGAAAGAACGAATACAGTGAAAGTTGTTTCGCAGGGTATGAATATATTTGAACTGCAGGATTTGTACGACTCGCGCGCGGAGGAGGAAAATAAACTCGAAGCCGTTATTATTACCGAAAACGGCTCGCACAAGGAAAAGCCGATTGGCATCGTTTCGTCGTGGGATTTGATAAAAATGGATATGGATTAATGAAATGGCGGGTTTGTTCAACCCTGCCTTACTGCGTGTTGTTGCGATTCGGACTCTTGAGGCCTTAGAACCTTGTATAGAGTCCGAATCCTGGGCTAATTCGGACTCTTGGAGCTTTAAAGCCCGGTAGAAAGTCCGAATCCTATGCTTATTCGGACTCTTGGAGCCTTAAATCCTGGTATAGAGTCCGAATCCTGGGCTAATTCGGACTCTTGGAGCCTTAAAGCCCGGTAGAAAGTCCGAATCCTATGCTTATTCGGACTCTTGGAGCCTTAAATCCTGGTAGAGAGTCCGAATCCGACCGCTAGAGATTCAAAGAGTAAACACACTGTCCGAACGCTCCCCGGCTTTATTAAACTCGCCAGCGAAGGCGAGTTTTTCTCATCCCTTCGGATTCTCTTTTGGAGGGTCGGCGGCGGGGGCCTTGTCTTCGTGTTCCTTCGCGGAATAGTAGGCGACCTTTTTAACATTGACCCCAACAAACGTTTCAATGACAGACTGGCCGCCGGCGATGGCGAGGATCAGTGCAAGGACGAGGAACGGTTTTGGAAAAAGCAAATAGCCGCCACCGAGAAAAAGGGCGCTCCAAATGCCCGCGCACCAATAGCAATTGAGCAGGTAGCCAAACATATTCTTTGGTACGTCTTTCATTTCGCTGCCATGCGACGTCTCGACTTTTTTCTTTCGCATGAATGGCTTTCGGATGAATTCTGTGATTTTGTCAAAAACAATCAGGTGGGTCAGACGGTAACTGGCCAATATTAGGATAATCAGTTCCATCCAGGACAGGTTTTCCATAAAGCGCCTCCTACAATGCCTTCATCAAATAGTGTTTCCAAAACAAGGGAGCAAGTACCTATTCATTGTTTTCCCGCCGGAAAAAAGATTAATCGTTAAACGCCCAGCTCCCGGTATATTTTTGTAAAAAAAACACAATCTATCCCGAGGAGGCGATAATAATGAAAAAAGGATTCTTGTTTATTTTGCTGCTGGTAGTGACGTTTATCGTTTTGCCGACCATTTCCCATGCGCAGACCATCCATACGGTTGTACGAGGGGACACGCTCTGGAAAATTTCAGTGCGATATCACGTGGGCCTTACTGAGATCATCCGCGCGAATCCGCAGTTTAAAAACCCGAATTTGATTTATCCGGGCCAGAAGGTCACAATCCCATCCATCGGCGAAAAAAGTGTTGAGCAGCAGGTAATTAGCTTGACGAACCAGGAGCGCGCCAAGCACGGGCTCAAGCCGCTGACCCATGATTGGGAACTGTCGAGAGTGGCGAGGTATAAATCAATGGATATGAGGGACAAAAGCTATTTCTCCCATACGAGCCCTACATACGGATCCCCTTTTACAATGATGAAGAACTTCGGCATTGCATACAGGTCAGCTGGAGAGAACATCGCGGCCGGGCAAACAAGCGCTGCCGAGGTGGTTCGGGCTTGGATGAATTCACCGGGCCACAGGGCCAATATCCTTAATCAGGGCTATACCCGCATAGGCGTCGGCTATGCTGCCGGCGGGTCGCAGCGCCACTATTGGACGCAAATGTTCATTTCGAAATAAGGTTGTTTACAGCATCCGCTTATCCCAAGCGGATGCTTTATTTTTTTGCAAAATTGGCCCGCAATTAATCCCAGTCCCACCCCATCTCCGCCTCAGGTCTTAGTTGAAAATCTGTCTGGAGCACGTTATGGAAAAAACGCGCCAAAGGTAAGATAGAGACATGAAAGGAGAGGAAACGAAATGAAAAAATTTGGCTTACTCGTAGTGGGAGGGATCGCGGTGATGATCCTGTTATCCACAATCGGCCCGATCGCGGGAATGGTGATCAGCCTGGCGATTTTGTACTTTGTTATTAAGCAGTTTCTGAAAACTGACTCAACTGCGGCAAAAATTGGTCTTGCCATCATCGGTCTGATCGTCCTGGCTTCCGCGGCAAGCAACGCACCGGCACTCTTTGGAGTTGCGGCAGCCTATGTCTTGTATCTTGTGTATAAGAAATGGAACGAAACAAAGTACACAGAATCTGTTAGCGAAACTCACACTGAAAAAGATCCATTCGTCAATTTTGAAAAGCAATGGAATGAATTGCATAAAAACTATTAATCAAGGGAGAGGAAATGAAAATGGCAAATTTATTTATGAAACTTAAAAATACGGTTATGGCGGATTTGCATGAAGCGATCGATCAGAAGGAAAGGAAAAACCCGATTGCGATGCTGAATGAGTATTTGCGCCAGTGTGAAAAGGAAACGGAGAAGGTCAGAGATCTTGTCGAGCGGCAGCACGCGCTTAAGGATGAATTCGTCCGCGAATACAATCAGGCGAAAGAAATGGCTGAGAAGCGGAAGTATCAAGCTGATATTGCGGCAAAAGCTGGGGAGCTGGCATTGCAGGAGTTTGCGGAAAGGGAGCATCTGCATTTCTCAGACCGGGCGATCCGCCTCGAAGGAGCAATGGAACAGGCTGCACGCCAGTTGGCTGAATTGGAAGCCCGTTATGAAGAAATGAAGCACAAATTAAAGGATATGAATATCCGCCGTCTCGAACTGATGGGTCGGGAAAACATTAGCAGGGCCAACCATCGGATCAATCAGGTTGTAGAAGCAGGGGAATTGAAGTCGGATAACCGCTTTAGGGATATTGAAACGTATCTCGATAATGTCGAAAATGAGGTAAATAGTTCTTATTTCCGCAATACGATTGACGCGCGGATTGCCCAGCTTGAAAAAGAGTTCAAGAATCAGGACAGCCAGCAAAACGCGAATTAAACTGCTGCGTACTGCCCATGCTGATCGGGCCTGTGGCACGATACGATACCGGAGCTGGTCCAGATTTACATGAACATAAAGACAACCCTCGTCCTACATGCTATTCTAAAGAGGACGGGTAAACTTCAGACATAAGGCTTACAGGGAGGAAGAGAGATGGACAGAAAAATGACAGGAGATTATATGGGCTGGCTGATTTTTGGCGGCGGGATCATTCTCCTATTGGAGCTTGCTTTTTTCAATAGCGGTCTTATCTTTTCCCTCTTCCTTTCAGGAGCCATGATTTATATAGGCCGGAAAAAGTCGCCTTCCAAATTCGGAAGGTTCCTTTTCTGGATTGGGATTATCATCCTTGCGGCGAGCTTGTTGAATATGATGACCCTGAAGCTGATCCTGATTGGGATGCTGGTTCTGTTTTTTATTCAATTCATCCAGGCTAAACAAGCGCCGAAGCGAATTGCACCAACCATCCAGGTTTCGGAACAGGATGGCCCGGGCACGGAAATGGTGAGGACGAAGCCTCTTTTTGAAAACGTCCTGTTTGGCCAGCAAAAAACGCCTGAGCAAGTGTATGAGTGGAATGATATTAATATCCATGCAGGTCTTGGCGACACAGTCATTGACCTGAGCTACACCCTTTTCCCGAAAGGCGAGACAGTGATCTTTATTCGGAATTTCATCGGGAATATCCAGATTTTGGTGCCATATGAGATGGAAGTGAGCATTCATCACTCCGTTGTGGCGGGTTCGACTTCTGTGTTCGGCAATGAAGAATCGAAGGTCCTCAATCAGGTTTTCCAGCTAAAAACCGCTAATTATGACCAATCAGTCCAGAAGGTGAAAATTTTTACATCGGTGATTGTTGGGAACCTCGAGGTGAACCGGATATGAGCGCGATTCAAAGGCAAGTACTCTGGAGCCTCGGTTTTGCTTTCTTGTTGGCTGGTGTTAGTTCCGCGGCCTTCTTTGTCGTATTCCCGCTTGAGGAATGGTCATCCCTATGGCAAAAGGAACTAATGGGTATTCCGTTTATTATTTTTATTCCTGCATTCAGCGGGGCATTCGGTATTTTGTTCGGTTTAATTTCAGGTGTGTATTGGAAATCACAGTTCACGCTCATCGACCAGTCGCTCCGCCAAATTGAGGAAGGCCATCAAGCCGATTTGAGGGAAACGGGTTCGCTTTTTGAAATGAAGCAAATCCATGAACGGTTCCGCAAGCTCAATTGGCAAATCTCCGAAAAAGCGAAACTATCACAGCGTCTGGCGACTGAAAAGGCCGAGGACCAGGAAATGAGAATCCAGGAAATCATTTCACAAGAGCGGAACCGGCTGGCACGTGAGCTGCATGATTCAGTCAGCCAGCAATTATTTGCTGCTTCCATGCTCATGTCCGCAATAACGGAAATGAAAGAGGATGACGAAGGGACAGAAGCCAAGCAACTGAAGCTCGTTGAAGAAATGATTCACCAGTCACAGATTGAAATGAGGGCGCTCCTTCTTCACCTCCGGCCAGCCGCGCTGAAAGGCAAAACGCTGCAGGAAGGAATCGCGGATTTACTTGGCGAATTATCACAAAAGGTGATGATTGAAATCCATTGGAAGGCTGAGGATTTTGCGATGGACAAAGGGGTCGAGGACCATTTGTTCCGGATCCTCCAGGAGTCGGTATCAAATACACTTCGGCATGCAAAAGCAAATTCGCTGGACGTACTGCTCATTAAAAGAGACGGGCTAATCATCCTGCGCGTTGCCGATGACGGAGTCGGTTTTGACGAGGAAGACCGGAAAGCTGGCGCTTATGGCCTGCAAAATATGCATGAGCGGGCACTGGAAATAGGCGGCACAATGAAGATTGTTTCAGTGAAGAATAAAGGGACGCGGCTTGAAGTGAAGGTTCCGGCTGTGTCGAATGGGGATGGGGAAAATGATTAAAGTTGTGTTTGTCGATGACCACGAAATGGTTCGGATCGGGGTTTCTTCCTACCTGTCCGCCCAGCCGGATATCGAAGTGGTGGGCGAGGCCGACAATGGAAAACGCGGGGTCGAATTGGCACTTGAGCTCAAGCCGGACATTATCCTAATGGACCTTGTCATGAAGGAAATGGACGGGATTGAGGCCACCCGCCAGATCATTGAACAATGGCCCGAGGCAAAAATCATTATCGTCACAAGCTTCCTTGACGATGAAAAAGTGTACCCCGCTCTTGAAGCCGGGGCGACAAGCTACATGCTGAAAACTTCAAAGGCAAGTGAAATTGCCAACGCAGTCCGCGCTACATATAATGGCCAGTCGATTCTTGAGCCGGAAGTCACCGGCAAAATGATGTTGAAAATGCGCCAGAAAAAGGAACTGCTTCCCCATGAAGAACTGACTGAACGCGAAATGGAGATCCTCCTTTTAATGACAGAGGGCAAAACCAACCAGGAAATTGCCGATGAATGTTTTATTGCTTTAAAAACAGTAAAAACACATGTCAGCAATATCCTATCCAAGCTCCAGGTCCAGGACCGGACTCAAGCCGTCATTTATGCGTTTAAGCATCACTTGGCGAAGTAAGAGAAGCGTTTTTGGCGCGAATCGCGGTCTTGCGGGCCATTCAACCTGATATTATCCGAAGCTATGGCGCGAATCGCAGCCTTGCGCGCCATTAGACTGATATTATCCGAAGCTTTGGCGCGAATCGCAGCCTTGCGCGCCATTCAACCTGATATTATCCGAAGCTATGGCGCGAATCGCAGCCTTGCGCGCCATTCAAGCTGACTTTATCCGAGGCTTTGACGCGAATCGCAGCCTTGCGCGCCAATCAAGCTGACTTTATCCGAGGCTTTGGCGCGAATCGCAGCCTTGCACGCCATTCAAGCTGACTTTATCCGAATCTTTGGCGCGAATCGCAGCCTTGCGCGCCAATCAAGCTGACTTTATCCGAGGCTTTGGCGCGAATCGCAGCCTTGCACGCCATTCAAGCTGACTTTATCCGAATCTTTGGCGCGAATCGCAGCCTTAAATGAAAATTCCACAGCCTTTTCCGAAATCTCTGTCGCGAATTATTGACGAGCTTTTGAAACATAGGGTTCTGGTGCATCAAGTCCATGGACTTTGTCTTATAGCAAGCAGAAAAGGTTAAGTTTAACCTATATGATTGGAATGACTAGTCTTTTTGTTCGCTTAGAACGCGTCGGCACGTCGCCACTTATATCGTTTGTTGATTTCTCGCCTCCACTTTTTCTTCCAGCTTTTCTTTGTGGGCTTCAATCTCGTTGGCAAATTTACTTTGCAGGCATTCCTTGTCGCCGTAAAGGTAAAACATGTCCCCGGCTTGGATTTCTTCTTTATTTCGGTCATGGCGGATCATGACGTCGCCGCGCATAATAAACAAGACATTGATATCTTCTTCAGGCTTAATGATATCCCTTAGCATGCTGCCGATCAAATTGGACTCCTCGTGTACGTGGATTTCGATAAAATCATCCTCATCGTTTTGTAAAAGAACTTCCTTGATTGGCAATTCTTCAAGCTTGTAGCTTTGTTCCATTTCCTCATGCAGCCTTTTCTTGAGTTTTTTTTGCATGGAGGGGAGCCTTAAAACAAGCAGCAGCAAAAGAAGGAAACCTGCAACCAAACCAATTTCTTGCAGGTGAAAGTTTTTCTGCAAAATTCCGCTAATCGCAGAGATGATCACTGCAAGGGAAAAAGCACCGAACAGGATCAGGAAAGATCCAAGCCGCCTTCTGATCGGATGGGCGATAATCAACTCGGACTCACCGGTTGTAAATCCCGTACTCGTCAGCATGGACACAACCTGAAAGCGGGCAACCGGTTTTTCGAGCCCTGTCAATACAAATAAAGTTGTACATAGCTCGACGACGAGCAGGATAATGCCAATATAAATGAGGATAAATAAATAGCCCATCCGCGTATGCCTCCAAAAACTCGTTTCAACTAGTTTCTCCAAAAAACAAAAAGCCTAAAGGAACAGGTCCTTTAGGCGTTATCTTGCTCGTTCTTGTTGTAGTAGTGGACACCGTATTGCGATCCTTCGCTGACCATCTTGTTGTCATCAAGGTCCATTGGGTCGGATAGGCCCGCTTTTGCGACAACTGGTTCAGTGGTGTTTTTTCCAATTGGGAGTTTATTTGCGACTGTGTCAACCATTCCTTTTAAATCGTCCTTTGAAGGTTTCCATGCATACCATAGAAGTGCGCCGATACCGGCACCTGCGATTAGATAGCGTGTATTGTTCTTCATTCTCAACTCAACTCCTTAAAGGATTTTCTCTCTCTGAAGTATTCCTTATAATACCCGTCATTCTTAAACCAAAAACATAAAATGCCCAGATCGGAAGAAAGTTTTGAAACAGGTGGATTTGGGGATGTTTAAGGTAGTAGCACTATTAAGACCGGACGGGAAGTGGCAAAGCATGAATCATGTGTTTAAAAGCGGAGCCTGGGAGTGGCATGAATTTTTGCCGGGGGAGACAGAGGGCCTAAAAAAACTCGCTATGGAAAGAGGTTCATATAATATAAATTCTTGGATAAAAAAATCAGCAGAAATGAATACGAATAGTGTTGTTATTGATACCTTTTATAAAGGGGCTGAATGGATCGCTGGTTCGCTTGTCTTTAAACAGGATCTTGTGGAAAAGGATGATAATCATGTCTTCCACTTTTTCCTCGCAGAGAAGTTTATGATTACTAGCGACCTGGATTTCTCTGTTCTTGGCGAGAGGGACTACAACCTCATGAGGATCCAGATGGGCAATTGTGAAAATGCCATTGAAGGTTTTTCCGTCCTGCTGGGTGAAATCACGACGAGCAGCCTGATTGAAATCGACCCGTTTGAAGTAAGGCTCAATGACCTTTTCTGGAAAATGAAAAAGGAAAACAGTACGAGTATTCTAGAGGAAATCTACCAATGCCGCCACGAGCTTCTCGTCCTAAAGCATTTGATGATTCCGCTGAAGGAAATCAGGATCGGAATGGAGGAAGCATTCGGCAATATAGCTGCCGAAAAGCCTGAATATAAACGGACTTGCCTGAAAATTGACCGGGGGTTCGCTGTGATTAACGAATATCAGGCGGAAATCGACACGTTGATTAAGCTTGAAGAAGTCGTTTCCACGCACCGCGGAAATGAAATTATGAAAACACTGACCGTCCTGACTACGCTCTTTACTCCTATTACCGCTCTTGGCGCGTTGTGGGGGATGAACTTTGTAAATATGCCGGAGCTTGAATGGAAGTATGGCTACGTTTTTGCGCTCGGGCTTACTGCTCTTTCAACTATAGGGCTTTATATTGTTTTAAGAACAAAAGGCTGGTCAGGGGATATTTTACGCGGCAAAAAACGATACAGTTTCTTTAAATGACGGAAGGCAGGCCTGTGAAAAAGGCCTGCCTTTCATATGAATTGGCAATAGTTTAATCATCGCCACCAAGGATACCGAAAATACGAAGCAGGCTGATGAACAGGTTCACGAAGTCGAGGTAAAGGTTAAGCGCCATGAGCGGAACTTCTTCGGCTGTGACGCCGTAGTGTTTCATTCTGTTAAAGTCGTATAAAATATAGCCGCTAAAGACGAGAACGCCGATGAACGAAAAGGCTAGCATGCCTGTTGAGCTAAGCTGGAAGAACATATTGAAAATTGAAATGGCAATCAGTGCGAGCAGCGAGGCCATGAGCATGCCGCCGAGCCATGAGAAGTTGCGCTTTGTTTTCGTCGCGTAAACGCCAATTCCGGCAAAAACAACCGTCGTTGTCCCGAGGGCTAGCAGAACGATGCTTCCACCGGCTTGAGACGCATAGTGGTAGACAAGCGGATATGTTGTGATACCAGAAAGGAACGTAAACACGTAAAGGAATGTATAGGAAATCGTCCGTTTTTTGCGGATAAAAAAGGCAAATAGCAGCATTCCGACTTCCAAAATGACAAGCGGCAGGAAAAGTGCGGGTGGAACGTAGGTACCTGCCATCGCGCCTAGCATCGCAAATGCAATGGACATCGCGAACGTTCTCATCACGGACGGCAAATAGTCAGTACTTGTTTGTGCATACATGTATGGTTCACCTCGGATTATTATGATAGTTTTATTTACGGAGTGGTGTTTAAAAGGTTTCAGTTTTTAAAGAAAAATAGTTCTAGGCCTCGTTCCGGCTTTCGGTGCCTTTTGTCTGGGCTTTTAAAAGGTCGCGGATTTCAGCGAGCAGCTCCTCAGATTTATCCAATTCTACCTCCGCCATTTCTTCTTCCTCTTCATTTTTCCGGAAATGGTTGATGAGCTTAATGAACATAAAGATAGAAAAAGCGGTAATAACGAAGTCAGTCACAGATTGGAGGAACATACCGAAGTGGATTTCGGCTTTCCTGAATGTAAAACTCAATCCCTTAAAGTTGACCCCTCCCATCAATAAACCGATGAGCGGCATCATGATGTCTTCTACAAGGGAAGTGACGATTTTGCCAAAAGCCGCTCCGACAATGACCCCGACAGCAAGGTCCATGACATTTCCCTTCATTGCAAATTTCTTAAATTCTTGCAGCATAATAAAATCCCCCGTTATAAAATAGTAAACCTACTTTATCAAGTTTGGGGTGAATTGTCACTGGTGTAAATTTTGCAATTAAACGTATATTAGTTGTTAAAACAAACTAGATGTATCTTTGGGCCTGGACAGCAGTGGTTATGGGGTCCTTCGGTTACTAAGTGTGCCTTTATTAACCGAAGGCCCTGTTTCTGGTGGTCCCTCGGTTACTAAGTGTGCCTTTATTAACCGAAGGCCCTGTTTCTGGTGGTCGTTCGGTCACTAAGTCCGCCTTTATTAACCGAAGACCTTGTTTCCGGAAGCCGTTCGGTCACTAATCAGTTAACTCATATTATATTTAGGGGAAGCTTTTGCAAAAATACAATATAATTCAAAAAAATGAACGACAAACAAAAACCAGCAGGCAGTTAAGTAATAACCGCCTGCTGGTCCAATTGCCCGGTTGCCCGGAAAATATTAAAGTGCCCAGTTGCCTGCGCGAAAGACCGGTTCGGAATTTCCGTCTTCGGTAATGCCGTCGATATTCATTTCGGCGGAACCGATCATGAAGTCGACGTGGGTGATGCTTTCGTTCAGGCCTGCTTCAGCCAATTGCTCGGAATTCATCGTCTTGCCGCCTTTAATGCAGAACGCATAGGCACTGCCGATTGCCAGGTGGTTCGACGCATTCTCATCAAAAAGTGTATTGAAGAACAATATGTTCGATTGGGAAATCGGTGAGTCATAAGGGACAAGAGCTACTTCACCGAGGTAGTGCGAGCCTTCATCTGTTTCCACAAGCCTTTTCAAAATTTCTTCGCCTTGCTCCGCTTTCACATCGACAATCCTCCCGTTTTGGAAAGTAATGCTGAAGTTGTCGATGATGTTTCCGCCGTAACTAAGCGGCTTCGTGCTGGCAACGACACCGTTGACGCCAGTCTTTAATGGAACAGTGAAAACCTCTTCAGTCGGCATGTTTGCCATAAACTCAACACCTTGCTCACTGACGCTGCCTGCGCCGACCCATAGGTGCGTTTTCGGAAGCTCAATAATCAGGTCGGTTCCAGGCGCCTTGTAGTGTAGGAATTTAAAGCGTTTATCATTCAGGACGCTCACCTTGTCGTGTAAAGTCTGGTCATGCTGTTTCCAGGCAAGGACCGGGTCTTTTGTATCCACCCGGACAGATTTGAAAATGGCGTCCCAGAGCTTGTCAACCTGCTCGGACTCCGGTGCATCCGGGAATACTTTCGCAGCCCACGCTGTTGAAGCGGCCGCGATGACAGTCCAACTGACCTTGTCGGATTGGATCATCTTCCGGTAATTTGCGAGGGCGGTGCCCGCAGCTTTCTGGAAGTTGGAAATGCGCTGCGGCTCGATGCCTTTCAGCAGATCGGGGCTTGAAGAAACAATCGACATGAACGCAGCTCCGTTTTCGGCAAGGTCCTCGATTTCCTTAGCCCGCCATTCTGGATATTCATGAAAAGATTCCTCGGGAGCCAACTCGTATTTCAGTCTGGAAACTGTGTCGTCGGTCCAATTGACGACAACATTATTCGCGCCGACTTCGTATGCCTTCTTCACCACCAGCCGGACAAATTCAGCCGCATCAAGGGTTGTGTTCACCACAAGCGTCTGGCCTGGCTGGACATTCACGCCAACCTTGACCGCAAGTTCCGCGTATTTTTCCAATTGTGTTTGAAAATCACTCATCCTATGTACCTCTCTTCCTATTTCATCTTCCTAAGTTTAGCGCTTTTTTGGAAAAAAAAGAAATAAAAACACACCGAAGTTTCTGAAAAATGTTTTCGAAGAAAAGACAAGGCTGTATTTTTGCAAAACAAAAGCAGCAGGCCAGGCCTACTGCTCAATATCGTTATATAATTTAATGTTTAGGTATATACCCCAGGAAAACAGCGATGCAAAAGCGATGATCCCTGACAAAGAGGTAGGTGACATCCAATCCATCATTTCCACCATCCCAACATGGTAAAGTAACTGTTACTGTAAGTATACGCCTGTTTTTTTGTTCATTCAATAAAAGTTCATTAATTATTCATAAATTTATATTGACAAAAATCGCAACCCCCGCCATCCAGCGTTGCTATTTTGCCAAGAAAGATTGTTGGTCATACTCCGGTCTGGGCCTGTGGCTTAGCTGGGCATAAATTCATTAATTAATTGTTCTGTTCTCACTAGGAGATTATCGTTGTGAACGACCATAAAATTCCGTTAGTAGCCCTATAAAGTTTTTTGCAGGGGTAGAGACATAATGATTTTCAAGCCAAATGACTCCTAAAGAAGATGTCATATCGGCATCATTAATCGGAGTTGAATAGAGATGTTTATCCCCATACACATCAAAAACGGATTTTGGGACAATGGTTGCTCCCATTCCTTCTTTGACTAATTTCATTAATAAATTCATATCAGAACATTCCGCGATATGATTAAGTCGAAGGTTTTGCCGGGAAAAGGCTTCAAGTATTGTACTGTAGATGCCCAAGCCTTCCGTACTTGGAATAATAAGGGGGACTTGTGAAATCTCTTCAAGTGAAATCGTATGGGTTTTCCTATTTGAAACGAAAGAAAAGGGCTCATTTAATAAAGGTTGGTATGTAAGGCCGCGATGTTCAAGTGGAAGGCGTACGAACGCTATTTCAATCGCCCTTGCTTTCACCATTTGCGTCAAATAAACCGAATCATTTTGAATAATCTTTAATGAAACAAGGGGGTACTTTTTGTGGAAGGAATGAATGATATCTGAAAACCCAGAAAGAGATGAAGTATTCATTCCTAAAGCCAGTTCCCCCTTTATTCCTTCCTCAGTTTCCTTTATTTCATTTTTTATTTCCTCTACACTGTTCACTAAATCCAAAGCCCTTTTGTAAAGTACCCCGCCTTTATCCGTCAATTCCATGCTTTTTCCAGTTCGTACAAACAATTTTACACCTAACTCATCTTCCAATTGTTTCAACTGGATACTTAAAGGCGGTTGGGACATATGCAGGCGAGCGGCAGCAGCGGTTATATTCTTTTCCTCAGCTATTGCTAGAAAATAACGTAATTGTTTTATATCCATAAATAAAATACCTTTCTATTTGCAAATTATATAATTTGTATTTAAATTATATATTTTTCATATAGTGAAGTCCATGCTATGATAGCTTTCGTGTGCATTTTGAAAGTCGAAGCAGAAAGGTGAAGGACATGGAGCGTTTTTTTAAATTACATCAATATGATACGACCATTGCAAAAGAAATTTCTGCAGGTCTGATTTCATATATAACGGTCGCTTACATTATTATCGTTAACGCGACCATCTTATCGGTTGCAGGAATCCCGATGGAGGCTGGTATCATCGCAACGATATTAACTAGTTTTATCGGCTGTTTAGTCATGGGGTTATGGAGCAATACCCCATTTATTATCATTCCTGGCATGGGCCTTAATGCGATGTTTACTTATACAATCGTCCAATCCGGGGGATTTACTTGGCAGGAAGCCTTGGCGATGGTTTTCGTTATAGGTCTGTTATTTGTTGTGATTGCCTTTACACCCATGGCAAAAGTGATTACTTCCTCCATCCCCAACTCCTTGAAAGAAGCGATTACGATTGGGATTGGAATTTTATTGATTTTTATAGGCTTTGAAAATGGGGGTATTATTACGAGGTCTGAGCATACCTTGCTCGCAATTGGAGACTTAAGCAGTCCGACAGTTATCGTAACGTTTATCGGTTTAATTATTACAATCATATTATTTATTAAAAATGTGCCTGGAAACTTATTATTAAGTATCATCATTACTTCGTTGTTAACGATTTGGCTAGGCGGATCTAGTTTTAAGGGCATTTCCTTTTCAATGCCATCCTTTAGTGAATACGTTGGCATATTTGGCCAAATCTCGTGGCAGCAAGCAGGAAATATCATTTTCTGGCTAACTTCCATTTCTTTTGCAATGGTGGTTGTGTTTGAAAATATTGGCTTGATTCATGGACATAGCAAAATGCTGAACCGCCCTGAAAGTAGTAAGAAATCTCTTCAGGCAACAGCTGTTTCCGTTTTATCATCCGGTATCTTTGGCACAAGTCCCACTGTAGCATCAGTGGAAACAGCGGCAGGGATTACAGCGGGTGGAAGAACGGGGTTAACGAGCATTGTGACTGCGTTTATGTTTCTTATTTCCATTTTGTTTATACCTGTTATTAAAATCGTTCCTGCAAGTGCCGTGTCGCCAATTCTCATCTTGATCGGAATTCTTATGTTGCAAAACATCGTCCATATCTCAATGGATGATTTAACAGAGAGCATTCCGGCACTTTTAATTATTGTCCTCATTCCTTTAACGTATAGCATTGCAGATGGCATGGCGATTGGCTTTATTCTCTATCCACTTCTCAAGCTCTTGATGGGGAAAGGGAAGGAAATTCACCCGGCCCTTTATATGATTGCGATTTTGTTTCTTAGTAATTTTGTTATGCAGTATGTATTTTAAGTGAAAGGTTAAAAAAGAGATCTTTATCAGGGGGAAAATAATCAGCCCTATAAGCAAAAAGCTTGGAGCCATATTATAACGGTTTCCAAGCTTTTTTATGCTTATCTCATTTAAAATGCATTTTTCCCTAGGGAGTACTTATGAAATACGGAAAGCGTGCTGCACGAGCTTTTCAAGCAAGTCTGGCAGGGTTCCGAACGAAAAATCCATCTCTAGCCGCTCGGTTTTCTGATGCGGGTCCGCTCCATACGGACCAAGGTTAAATACAGGCATATCCAGCTCTTGGATTGCCTCAAAAGGAATGGTGTACCCATTGTTGTAGAGAGGCATGTTGCCGGCTAAGAGCTTCGCATCCTTTTCAGAAGTGGAGGAGGTGGCATAGCTTAAATCGCACAGCCCCTGGAAGAACTTCCTTTCCTGAATCTCGCTGATTTCACTTTTGACAAAAGAGGCCAGTGATTGGACGATTTCCGAGTTCCGCGACGAAACGGCAGGGTAGAAAGGCGGGCTGAAATAAAACACGATGAACGGTTTCTTTTCAATATACGAAGCAAACTGCTGGACAACTTTCAGGCTTTTGCCACGCTCGTCCTCATCAGCCGCGGCTAAAAGCGTGGCTTCAATCAGTGCCTGCGCTTCGTCAAGGCCAATCGCTTTAACGACTTCCGCGTAAAGGTCTTCCCACGTATATACATCAATTGTAAACGGAAGTCCTTTGACGCCGGCCAGCTCAGCCTTTTCCCGGTAGTGCTCCAGCGCCATATTGGCCGCTTTATGGGTCGCTTTGAGAATTCCTTCCGTCAGTTCACCAGGCGATTTTTCCATGAACAAAAGGTTGAACATCGCCACCGCAGATGTCGGCGTCTGGACATTATAGAATTCCTTCAGGTCCCTCATCATCAGGTTTGTCAGCGCCGAGGTGCGCTCCTCACCGATTGTTTCGGAAAACTCGCTGTTCAATTCCAATTCCATTGTGAGCGCTGCCGCCATTAGCGAGGCATTCAGGCCGGCGAACGGCTCCCCGACATGCGTTTCCTGGCCGGCAAAATAGAAGCTTGGCATCATTTTGCCAATTGTGCCCGTGTACATGTATTTATTTTTATCATGGGGATGTACCTTGAAGGATGGCTCCGTGTTCAGGCAGAGGACATACTCGAGCCCCAAGTCTTCCTTTAGGCGGAGGACTTCTTCAATCGCCTTCAGCATCCCTTTGGAGCTGACCTCCTCATCGGAAACAGTGACGAAAAGAAGATTCCCGTCAATTTCCCCGTAGGAAGCCTTCTCCAGTAAAGACAGTTGGACGGCGATTCCGGCTTTCATGTCCATCGCACCACGTCCGAAAACCCAGTCGCCGGACCGAAATTCTTCACGGAATGGCTCCGGCAAAAGTTCCGGATTCTCGTTATAAAGTTCGGTCAGCTTTTCGACATTGAAAGCAATTTCCTTCAGCTGTCCATAATCTTCAACTCCGACAACATCGAAATGGCTGATCATGACGATTGTTTTCTTTGTGCCTTTTTTCTCTACAAAAGCCGTCAGATAGGAGCCATCAGGTGAATGATGGACATTCAGGTGGTGCGCATTTTGCTGAAAGTAGGGGAGATTCTTCAGCTCCAACTCCAGCAAATCCGGAAAAATAGCTTCCGATTCCGTTCCGCTCACACTGGGAATACTCACGAGCCGGGACAATAAATCAAGTAATTGCGGTTTTGTCTCCCAAATCATACACATTTCCTCCTCTAAACCGAAGCCTTTTGTCTATCATAACTTTTAAATGTCGCCCAGTAAAAACCAGCACTTACAAGTGAAAGTAGACAGAGCGTCATGAATGTCCAGTTATAGCCAACCCATTCGGTCAGCGGAATGGACAGCGGCGCAATCGTCCGGCCAATTGTATAGCGAAGGCTCGCCGCGGCAAAATACTGCCCGCGTAAATGCTCTGGCGCTATTTTTGAGACGAAGCCCTGCTGGATGCCCGCTGAAGCCAGTTCCCCAAGCGTAAATACGACCATTGCCAAAATAAGCCCCCAAATCCACGTCGTTTGGCCGAACATCACAATCGAAATGGCATAAAGAATCGCCGATGCCATAAACACATTTTGTTCTTTGAATCGATTCATATATCTCGTCACCATGACGGTGAACAGGGCGACGAGGAGGCCATTTTCAGATAAGATGATGCCGAAAGCCTGCTCGCCGTTTACTTTAAACGACCAGTCGCCAAAGCTGAGCATCGTTTGATTATGGACAAATTCCTTCATATAAACTGGGAACAGCAAATCAAGCTGCATAAACGTTTGTGAGAGGAGGATTCCCGCGATGATGAACAGCAGAAAAGTTCTGTCCCTCATAATAACGCCATAATCCTTGAATTGACTTTGCAAAGCGTGATACCATTTGCT
Organism: Neobacillus notoginsengisoli; assembly: GCF_003515685.1. GTDB lineage: Bacteria > Bacillota > Bacilli > Bacillales > Cytobacillaceae > Bacillus_D > Bacillus_D notoginsengisoli. Next base: position 163,652 of record NZ_QWEG01000004.1, read on the forward strand.
GCCCGAGCCTGTCGATATTGACATTTGTACCGGGAGCGTCTCACGCGTCCATTTTGCGAGAATGAAAGAGAGCAGCAGGCCGATAAACCCTGATGCGAGCAAAACCTCAAACGGATAACGGACAAAGAAGATGGCGCCGAGGATCGGCCCGACAACAACGGAAATATTAATCGATGTATAAAAGACAGCGAAAACATCGCTCCGGTCTTTTTCAGGCACGAGGTCGGCAACCATCGCCTGGCTCGCCGGCCAATAAAACGAACCGAATACGCCCGCAAGTGCGAAGCAGGTAAATCCTAGTACAGGCGAGTCGAGCCAAGGTGACTGAGCGATTCCGAAAACGAAAAACGACAGTCCTTGTCCGGCTGCCGACAAGACCATCATCCGTTTCCGTCCGAACCGGTCCGCGCAATAACCACCCATCAAATTGGCGGCAACTGAGAAAACCTGCGAAAAAATAAGCAGCAGCCCCGCCTTGCTTTTCCCGAACTCCCCCGCAAAATAAATCGTCAAAAACGGGAAGAACAGCCAGAACATCGTATTCATCAAGGCTTCCGCAGCAAGCCTGACCCGTAAGTTTGTATCCCAATCCCTAAGCCTCATCGTTAAAACTCCGTTTCTATAAAAACAGTTAAGTAAGCCCTATTATCATACTATTTTAGAGGAAGTATTTTCAAGATTGCCATTGGGGATTACCTGGACAGGCCACCATTTTATAAAAAAACGGCAGTTTGTCCATGCAAAACTACCTTCTTTTCATAAGTTGAATTATCGACATGAAAAGGGGGTGAAACAATATGGCTAAAATTAAAAAGTCTCAAGGCTCGCAACAGCCACCACAGAACGAGTGCCCAGAGGGCTGTTGTACCGGTGATGAAATCCTGTGTATCTCCATTCCATGCCCGATTTCTATCGTCCTGCTTGGCTTGGATCTTCAACTCGAACTACCGTGTATCCGCCTTAGCTCGGTAAACGGTCTAACTGCTGGGCAGACCCAGCAAGTCCTTGCCGTCCTCGCCAACCTGCTAGGTGCACTTGGCAGCATTTCCCCAACCTCCATAGACGAACAATAAGGAGGATTGGAAGGGTAAATTAGGACAAGCCTTCAATGGAGAGCTTAACGTTTTTTCGTTAAGCTCTTTTAATTATTGTTCTCGGTTCCAAAACAAGTTTCATAAATTAAATTGGGATATAGTAGAGTCGAATAGGAGGAGATTTTTTTGTCACAAGGTGTGATCCATCACATTGAAATATATGTTTCTGATTTAAAGAAAACAATAGAGTTTTGGGGATGGTTTCTTGAAGAGTTGGGTTATGAAGCCTTTCAGGAGTGGGATAGCGGAAAAAGCTGGCGGTTTGGACCATCATACATAGTATTCGTGCAGGCAGAGGATAGGTTTTTGGATATCCCATACCACCGATGCCGGGTCGGCCTAAATCATTTGGCCTTCCATGCAAAGTCACGCGAGCATGTTGATGAGATGACAGTTAAATTGTTAGAAAGGGGCGTAAATATTCTTTATGCGGATAAACATCCGTATGCTGGAGGAGCGGGGTATTATGCCGTTTTCTTTGAGGATCCAGATCGAATAAAGGTGGAATTAGTTGCCCCATGATTTTATTAAAGCAGAGGCACCAAATGATATTGGCGCCTCTGCCTTTTCTTTCAGCTCTTTCTCCTAGATTGAAGCACACTTCGCCTATCTTGGTGCCCTTTGCGTAAATATTTCTTCTCAAACGTCATCAAGAAGGTCTATTGGTGCCTTTTCCGTAACTCATTTTTCTCAAAAGTCACTAAGAAAGTCTGTTGGTGCCTTTCTCGGAGATCCATCTCCTAAAAAGGCGCCAATCAACTCAAAAAACGATTTCTAGTTTACTCATCCTTCTCCAGCGCCTTCTTCAGCAAATCGCCAAGGCTCGTGCCGAAGTCTTCCTTCGGGGTATACTTCTGGACAAGCTTTTTCTCTTCGCGTTTGTTGACGGCTTTTTTCCGTTCTTCCGCTTTTTCAACAACATTGCATGGGCGGCATTGGAAGTACGTGCCGGCTTTGCCGTTATGGATTTCCATCTTCTTACGGCACTGCGGACAGCGGCGGTTCGATAGTTTCGGATCCTTCCGCTTCCGGTACGAGCAGTCGAGGCTTGAGCAGACAAGGATTTTGCCTTCTTTTGTATTCCTTTCCTTCAGGAACGAATCGCACTCCGGACACTTTGATCCTGTCAGGTTGGGCGGGCGGTAGGACTTGTCGCTCGTCTTGACTTCGGACACCAGCCGTTTCGTCTGCTCCCTGATTCTTTTGCCAAAAGCTTTCGGATCGCCTTTGCCTTTCGCAATCTTTTCAAGCTCTTCTTCCCATTTCGCGGTCAGTTCAGGTGACTTCAAATCGTCATTTACAAGCTCGATCAGCTGCTTGCCTTTTTGAGTCGGATGGAATCGGCCATTCTGCCGTTCGACAACTTCTGTATCGACGAGCCGCTCGATGATTTCTGCGCGGGTCGCCGGCGTGCCGAGGCCGAATTTTTCCATCTGGCCGAGGATGTCGGACTCTGAGTAGCGGGACGGCGGCTCGGTCCATTTTTGGTTAATATTCACAGCTGACACCATCAATACCTGACCTTGCTTCAGCGCCGCAACGGCTGGCTTCAAAGGAACAGACTCCTCCTTGCCGAGTGCTTTTTTGAAGCCTGGCTCGATAGTCACAGTTTCCCTTGTGGCGAATGTTTCGCCGGCAGCAGACACTTCAAATGAAATTGTTTCATATTCGTATGCCGGATAAAACAGCGTCAGGAAGCGGCGGACTATCAGGTCGTAAATTTTGCGCTCATCCGAATCGAGTTCGGATAGATTCGGCCGTTCCTCGGTAGGAATAATCGCATGGTGATCGGTTACCTTCGCATTATTAAATACCCGCTTGGCAAGGACCTGGCTTTTGCCCAGGACAGGCCGTGCTTCTTCCTTATAAGCCCCAGCAATGGCGCCAAGCCGGTCCGCCATCGTTGCCTCCATGTCGGTCGTCAAGTACCGGGAGTCGGTCCTCGGGTAGGTGACGAGCTTATATTGTTCATACAATCTCTGCATCGTGTTCAATGTTTTCTTGGCGGAAAAACCGAAGCGCTTGTTGGCATCCCGCTGCAGCTCGGTCAAATCGTACGGGAGTGGCTGCGGCTCGGATTTCTTTTTCCGTTCGATTTTCGTCACGGTTGCTTTGACATCCTTGACCTTACCGGCTATTTCTTCTGCTTTCTGTTTGTCAAAAAGGCGCTTCTCGCCATTCTTCTCCCACTCAAGCGAAAGAGGGCCAGCCGTTGCTGATATTGTCCAGTACTCCTTCGGCTGGAACTTTTGGATCTGATTCTCGCGTTCTAAAACCATCGCAAGGGTCGGCGTTTGGACCCGGCCGGCAGAAAGGGGATCCCGGTATTTCGTCGTCAGCGCTCGGGTGACATTCAAGCCAATCAGCCAATCAGCCTCAGCCCGGCAAACGGCAGAATCATATAGGCTTTCAAACTGGGAACCTGGTTTCAACTGACGGAAACCATCCTTGATTGCCTTATCGGTCTGGGACGAAATCCACAATCGCTTAATTGGCTTTTTCCAATTGATCTTCTCGAGGATCCATCTTGCGACAAGCTCACCTTCACGCCCCGCGTCCGTCGCGATGATGACTTCGCCGACATCCTTCCGTTTGGCAAGGTTCTCAATTGCCCGGAACTGATGGCTCGTCTGCTTCATGACTTTAATGCCCATCTTATCTGGGATGATTGGCAAGTCTTCAAGATTCCAATTCTTAAACTTTGTATCGTAATGCTCAGGCATTTTCAACTCAACCAAGTGGCCAAGCGCCCAAGTCACAATATATTTATCGCCTTCAATATAGCTCTTTGAAGATTGCCGGCAGCCAAGCACGCGGGCAATTTCCCGTCCGACACTTGGTTTTTCGGCAAGTACTAATGATTTCACAGCATTCAATCCTTTCAAATTCAGGCTGCCTTTTGCGAATTAAGCCTCTTTTTGCAAAAAAAGCACTTCGCTTCGGCACTCTACAAGTATACCGGAAAAACCGGGATTTTTGTAATCGGCAGCCGGAGTAGATTGAGCTTTGAAGAGGATAGGACGGCAAAAAACTATTTTGCGTTATAAAAGACAATCGATTCTACATTCTTAATCCATGGTTTTGCAGAGGTCCCATCCGGATTAGCCAGCCAGACAGTCCTTTTTTGATCGACAATGGATTTTCCTCTAAACCAGGATAGCTTTCCAATTGTTCTTACAAACTGAGGCGAGTAGTCCCCGAACCCTTTTGGCGGGGCGGTTATCTGAGTTTGCTTATTTGCCGGGATCTCCACTTTATAAAGCGAGGGCAGGGGCTGCTTGCTGAAGTCATTCGTCCATTCCTGCTCTTTGAACCGGGAGACGACCAGCGATTGATCCGTCAGCCAGTCAAAATAAAAATCTGCATAATTGGGCGGAGTGAACGTTCCGGATGCAGGCATTTCCTTTACTTTTAAATCTTTATTTTTAAAACCGAACACTATTCTTCCGCCGCCTGCGATAAAGGCAAGTGTATCTGAAGACGGCGCCCATTTCGGTTCACTCACATCCAGTATCACTTCGTCCATGACCTCGAAGTTTTTTCCGTCATTGCGAATGACACAAACCATATTGCTGTCCATCGACCAAGAGGCTGTTGGAGAAACAATAAAAGAAATCCACTTGCCGCTTGGAGAGTAGGTTAGTTTCTCGGCATTAACCGCAATCAGTTTATTTTCTTTGGTCGTCCCGATTTCCTTTGGCAATGTGAAAAAGGATTCCACCCCGCCAAATAATTGAACATCACTGTATTGATCATCGGTCTTTTTCGTGAATAAAGAGGCACTCGACCAGCCATCAGGCCTTAATGTCCCTGATGACGAAAGAAGGAAGCCCTTCCCATCTGGCAACCAGGCAAAATCGTTGACCCCGGTGGCAATATTGAAAAAATTTTGTAGGTTGGACACATTTAATATCCCTTTCGAATTAAACGCAACGACATTTTGATGAGGAGCCCAGGCGGGAGAATAGCCATCATAAAATAGCTTTTTCTTCTCTCCTGTCTCCACTTTATAAACCCAAACCTCTGACTGCTGTTCTCCTTTTTCAAACTGGGAAGGAGCGCTCAGTTGAAAGACAAGCATTTTCCCATCCCGGGACCATTTCGGCTGCCACTCGACTCGCCCCGTTGTACTAATTTGTTTTTCCTTGCCTTTATTGACGATCCACAGGTTTCCCTCCCGGACAAACGCCGCCTTTACCTGATCCTCTGGAGCGGCGGCAATAACGGAAGGGAAAAACAGAGAGAAAATGATAGCGAAGAGAAAAATTCTTTTCATTCTAATTCACTCCTTTGCTGTTAACATCCACATTGAGATAACTTTTATGTAGCCGGGAAAAGAACCTTTTTGCAAAAGTAACATTATGCCCAAATGAATTCTCCATTGACACTTAGGCCTGCACCACATACAATAAAGGTAATTATCGTTATTTTCTGACAAACGAGGATGATTCCGATGAAAACAAAACATTGTGCAGGCATATACAGAAGGCTGGACTCCAAATCTTAACCGGTTTGGAAGTCCAGCCTTTTTCTTTATCCTGCTAAATTGGTAGAGGTGAGAATGATGGTTACATTAACTGGAAACACATTGACGCTTGCGGAGGTAAAAGAGGTTCTTTATAGAGGTGCTTATGTAAGTGCTTCAAGGGACAGTATGGAGAAAGTGGTAAAAAGCAGGCAGGCCGTCGAAAGGATTGTTGATGAAAAGAAGGTTGTTTATGGAATTAACACCGGTTTTGGCAAATTCAGCGATGTCTTAATTGATGCCGAAAATGTTCGTGACCTGCAGTTGAATCTGATTCGTTCGCATGCTTGCGGAATTGGCGATCCATTTCCGGAAGTCGTTTCGAAAGCAATGGTATTACTCAGGGCGAATGCTTTGTTGAAAGGTTTTTCGGGGGTGCGGCCAGTCGTAATCGAGCGGCTGATTGACCTCGTCAACACAGACATCATCCCGGTCATCCCACAGCAGGGTTCACTTGGTGCAAGCGGGGACCTAGCGCCGTTGTCCCATTTGGCGCTCGTGCTGATTGGGGAAGGGGAAGTCTTCTACAAAGGAATCCGTATGGATGCAGCCGCGGCCCTGCAACAGGAAGGGATTTTGCCAATTACACTCGAAGCAAAAGAGGGGCTCGCCCTGATTAACGGAACACAGGCGATGACGGCGATGGGTGCGGTCGGCTATCTTGAGGCTGAGCAGCTTGCCTACCAGAGCGAACTGATTGCAAGCCTGACAATCGAGGGACTAACCGGAATCATCGATGCATTTGCTGATGAAATCCACCAGGCGCGGGGATATGCCCAGCAAATTGAAACTGCCGCGCGAATCCGGAACTACCTTAGGGACAGCCAGTTGATAACCTCACAAGGTGAGCTGCGCGTCCAGGATGCCTACAGTATTCGCTGTATTCCGCAAGTTCACGGTGCATCGTGGCAGGCGCTTGACTACGTACGAGAAAAACTGGAAATCGAACTGAACGCGGCGACCGACAACCCGCTTATTTTCCATGATGGCGAGATGATCGTCTCCGGCGGGAACTTTCACGGACAGCCGATTGCGTTCGCAATGGATTTCATGAAAATCGCCGTTGCGGAACTGGCGAATATTTCAGAGCGCCGCATCGAGCGGCTCGTCAATCCGCAGTTGAACGATCTGCCGCCATTCCTGAGTCCTGAACCCGGATTGCAATCCGGTGCCATGATCATGCAGTATGCGGCCGCCTCGCTCGTGTCGGAAAATAAAACACTTGCTCATCCAGCAAGCGTGGACTCGATTCCGTCGTCCGCTAACCAGGAAGATCACGTTTCGATGGGGACCATTGCCGCCCGCCATGCCTGGCAAATCGTCCAGAATGCGAGAAGGGTGCTCGCCATTGAACTGATCTGCGCCCTGCAGGCTGGCGAATTCCGCGGCCCGGAAAAGCTTGCCTCGGCCACACGCCAGTTGTTTGAAGAAGCAAGGGAAATCGTACCAAGCATCACCCATGACCGTATCTTTTCAAGAGACATTGAAGCCGCGGCACACTGGCTGAAGGACAAAGAGCTAGCTGCAGTCGCCATACCGAAAGAGGAACAAGTCTAATTTTGCAAAAAAAGCGGTTCGCCACGTTTGTGGGCTGAACCGCTTTTTCTCTTTGATATCCAATTGGATAATAACTCGTCAGAATTGGATAATAAACCTTCGGAATTGGCGCATAAACATCTTAAGTTGGCGCATAACCCGCTGGAATTGGCGCATAACCGAATGAAATTGACGCATACCATGTGAAATTAGCGCATATCCCTTTGGAACTGGCGCATAAAACTTGGCAATTCGCAAAACCCTAATGAAACCGATTGCCGTCCCCGCGTTCAACCCGATTCTTAAACGCTTCCCTCACAACCAGAAATTCCTCATCGCCGATTGCTTCCTTCGTGTGCTTTTCAGTCAGGCTGTCTTTCGGAAAATCGCCTGGATGGCCTTTCTTCTTATGGTCAAAATTTTTGCCGCGGCCCATACCGATACCCCTTTCGTCATAATCATTTACTCGTACTAGTTTCCCCATAAGCGATTTGATTATGAGAACTAGTCGTAAACTAATCAATGGATAAACCAATATATAGAACAGGTTATTACGCTGGTAATAGTAATAAAATGGTATACTTAAAAGGAACAATAGACTTGCCTGTATAGGAGGAACTGAAATGGATTATTTCCAGATCATTTCGGAAGACCGGATTAAAAAGGCATATAAGGATGGAGAATTTGCAAATTTGCCAGGGTTCGGAAAACCACTTCCGCCTGACGAGCTGGCGAATATTCCTGAGGATATCCGGATGGCTTACCGGATTTTGAAAAACGGCGGCTACACGGAAGAAGCCACGAAATTGCGGCAGGAAATAGTTGCAATCGAAAACCTGATTGCTGAAAGCGCAGACGAAGTCGAACGCGCCAACATGCAAAAGAAGCTGAACCAAAAACTGCTCCGCTACAACAGTATCATGTCCAGACGTGGTGAACAGACTAATTCCTCTATATTTAAAAACTACAGCCAGAAAGTGATGAAGAAACTAACATAGACAGCCGAAAAAGCACAAAAAAAAGACTGGCTCGACTACTGGCCAGTCTTGTTCTCGTCCGCTAGTATCGGTGCATTCGTGTCCGTCGTCATGCTTTCCATATCAGTTCCAACCGTCTCGTCAACATCGGCCGCAGCCGGCTTGCACATCCGGTCAAGCCAAAATCCAAAGAAAATCATAAAAGCGATTGGAATCGTATAATTGATTACGTGAACAACCGTCAATCGAAACCCTCCTCCGCCTTGGAATGGGATTTTGCAATATCAATATGGTGTTTATATTATATGCACAAACGACTGAATATTCAATCTATTAAAAAGGCTATTTCTTTCGTCCAAATTAATTATTATTTCAATATATTTCCCAACTTTTTACAGACTAATCGACAAAAACCCTTATAAAAAGAGAAGGGAAAAGTCTGGAAAATTAGTAATGGTTACACTTGCCGAATATTCAGAAAGTTACTTGTAGATATTTGTATGTAATTGGAAAAATAAAGTTGGTTTTTCGCTTATCTTTCAGACAAAAACCAACACCCTACCACTAAAGAACTATCTATAATAGTCCTATAGCTACTACTTAAGTATGTGTCCATGGTACAGACAGAAAAACAGCCAGATCTTGCTTAAGTAATAAACAGAAAAAGGCAAACCGTCTGAAAGGGCGGGACGCAAAGCTTCAGGTCTACTGCAGTGAAGTCACGGGTGCAATGACGGCTGGGCTGCCTGGAATACGAAATCGTATTTTAGGGGTGAGAAAGTGGCAATTGCTGAAAGAGGTTGTGAGCGCTTGGATCAGGAATGGATGGCACTTATTATGGAAGCGAAAGAGATAGGATTGGGAACCGACCTTGTAAGAGATTTCTTAAAAAACAACGAACAGCCAGCATTGCAAAGAGTGGCAAAATAAAACAATCCGGCGGGGACTCCCTGCCGGATTGCTTTTTGACTACTTTTCATCGTTCGTCTGATTAAGCCGCCATCTATTAAATTCTAAGAATTCCTTGAATTGGTCCTTTGAAACCCCTGATTCCATTGCTTCTTTTACGAGATTCAGCCAATCACTGTCCAACTCGTTCTCATCTGTCGCGTCATGAATAAGATGATCAATCGGAACATTCAGCACGGCCGAAATCTTTTCAAGAAATTGAATGGACGGATTGCGCTGTAAATTCCGCTCCAGTGAACTAATATACGACTTCGCTACCCCTGCCTGCTCAGCCAGCTCTGACAACGACATTTTTCTTTCCAAACGCAACTTTTTAACGCGGTCACCGATCATGATCCTTCACTCACCTTGGTTTATATATCTTTCATTCATGATAACAAATTGAACATAAAAGTACCATAGAGACAAACCAATTAACCGAAATATCACACAATTTACCTTGACCAGGCAGTTGGAGTTTTAATCAAAGACGCGGAGGGAATGAGATATACAGTTGAAGAAATACCGAAAAAGGAGCTGCTGAAAATGGCAAAGAAAATTGCAACATTAATTACTTCCATGTTCGAGGACTCCGAATACACCGAACCTGCCCAAGCCTATGTTGAAGGAGGACATGAAGTCCTGACAATCGGGGGAGAAGGAGGAAAGGAAGTGAAAGGAAAACAGGGCGAAGCCGAAATCACCGTCGATTACGGCATCGATGAAGTAAATCCGGAAGAGTATGACGCGCTATTTTTGCCTGGAGGATTTTCCCCTGACATCCTCCGTGCCGACGACCGATTCGTCCAATTCACGAAACACTTCATGGACGAAAACAAGCCCGTCTTCGCCATCTGCCACGGACCGCAACTGCTCATCACAGCGAAAACACTGGACGGCAGACAAGTAACCGGGTATAAATCCATTAAAGTCGACCTCGAAAATGCCGGTGCCACCTACAAAGATGAAGAAGTCGTCGTCTGCGGCGGCCAGCTCGTCACAAGCCGGACGCCAGATGACATCCCGGCCTTCATCCGTGAATCAACAAACCTTCTAAAAGCGTAAAGCCATATGGGCAAAATGAACGTAGCCAGAGGCTGTAACCGGAATCCGTCCGGCACAGCCTTTTTGCCTGCACAAATGAAATCCATTTTAATAATTGGCCGGCGAAGAAACCAGACCCCGTCCGCAAAAAAAAGCCCTCCATCCCACTTCAAAAACCCGCTACTTTAAAAAACACAAAAAGAAGGATACTATTAGAAGGGCAGCATTTCATTTGAAATGCATATAGTAAACGTAATATGAATTTTGCGAAAAGGCGGGAAAAACATGATTGTCCTAAAATCAGCTAGAGAAATCGCCATGATGAAAAAAGCGGGCGAAGTTCTGGCAGCATGCCACAAGGAAATTGCCGGCATGATTAGACCAGGCATCACGACATGGGAAATTGACCAGTTTACAGAAGAATTTTTGAAAAAGCACGGTGCGACTCCGGAGCAGAAGGGCTATAGGGGCTATGAATACGCCACCTGTGCCAGCATTAACGACGAGGTTTGCCACGGCTTCCCGAGGAAGGAGCCTTTAAAGAACGGAGATATCGTGACGATCGACATGGTTGTCAACCTGAACGGGGCTCTGGCTGATTCCGCTTGGACATACGCGGTCGGCGATGTTAGCGAGGAAGTGCAGCGCTTGCTGGATGTAACGAAGGAATCGCTATACAAAGGGATTGAGCAGTCAGTTGTTGGCAACCGGATTGGCGACATCGGCCATGCGATCCAGCAATATGTTGAGGGCGAAGGCTTTTCAGTCGTCCGCGATTTCATCGGCCATGGCATTGGATCCGTCATTCACGAAAAACCGGACGTCCCACACTTCGGGCTGCCAGGCAAAGGCGCCCGCTTGAAGGAAGGAATGGTCTTCACCATCGAGCCAATGGTCAACATGGGCGCATGGCCAACCCAAATGGATGAGAACAGCTGGACAGCCAGAACCGTCGACGGTACCTACTCCGCTCAATATGAGCACACCGTCGCAATCACCAAAGACGGCCCGGTTATTTTGACAAACCAGGACTAGTTCGGGAGTGCCTGGGGTCTTTCGGTCACCAAGTTTGCCTTTATTAACCGAAGGCCTTGTTGCCGGTGGTTGTTCGGTCGCTAAGTGGTCTTTTAGAGCCCGAAGGCGATGTTTCCGGTGGTCGTTCGGTCGCTAAGTGGTCCTTTATTAACCGAAGGCTCTGTTTCCGGTGGTTCTTCGATTAATAAGTTTGCCTTTATTAATCGAAGGCCTTGTTTTCGTTAGTCGTTCGGTCACTAAGTGGTCTTTTAAAGCCCCGGCGAAGCAATTTCGCGAAAGTTTTCCTGTGTGAAGCGCAAATCAACCACATGTTAAAAGGACACAAAAAAACGAACAGGCTGGGCCTGTTCGTTGTTATTGTTTGCGAAGGTTACCGAGTTCTTCGGCGATTGCCTGCATTTCGCTTGTGGAAAAGTTGTTTTTCCGCATGACCATTTCATAGATTTCAAGCAGTTCTTCATACATATTTTCATCAAAGTGGGATGGCTTAATCGCTCCAAAGTTCATTACTTTTAGTTTTTCTTTTATTTTTTCAATCATATACTCGACGTTTTCAACTGATTTGGTTGATAGGTCCATTGTTTTCACCCTTCCTGGATTCGTAGTTCCATCTTTCCATGCAGGAGGAAAATTGTCAACAGTGTACACGGGTGCGGCTACACGTTTCGCTTTCATCTCCATGTTTGCCCTATCTGTAAACCGGGAAGGATATTTACAAGAAATAGCGAAGACATTAAGTTAAGGAAAACGTGAAGAAGAAGGAGAGATTCAGATGGCAGGGACAAGCCGGTTTTGGAAAATGATAGTCCTCGGGGCTCTTGCAGGCGGGGCGATCAGTCTGTTTAAACGCGAAACGCGTACAGCTGTCTTTGACAGCGCTAAGAAAACCTCAGATAATCTGGTGTATGCCTTAAAAAATCCAGGCGAGATCACCGATACAATCCGTGATGCAGCGAAAAAAATTCAACATACAGTTGAGCAAATGAATGACGACATCGTTTATATAGCCGGCAAAGTGGAGGAACTTCGTGATACCACTCCACAGCTTGTAGGAATTTTGAAAGATACGAAGGGCGCTTTTGCAAAAAAAGAAGAGGGTGAAGGCCCGGAAACCGTGTCGGCGATGGCGGGCGGAATTTCTGGCGAGGATGGCAAGGATCCAATCTTGAGCGAAGTCATCTTAAAGGAAGCTGATACGGTTGGCACATGAGGCGATGGAAGAAAAAGTAGAGAATGTCAGCCGCCTGTTCAGCAAAAATATTGTCAAGCAGCTCATTCACCGGATTCAGGAAGATGACCTTCCGGGGCTTGCGGCGCAGCTCGCCTACTACTTCCTTCTCTCTTTGTTCCCTCTATTGATTTTTTTGTTTACGCTACTTCCGTATTTGCCAGTCCCCCAGGATAACATCCTTGGGGCAATTGGCCAATACGCACCTGAAGAAGCAATGGCATTAATAGAAAAAAACCTTGACAGCGTGATGGCAAAACGAAACGGCGGACTGTTGTCCATCGGGATCATCGGGACAATCTGGTCGGCATCGAATGGCATCAATGCACTCGTACGGGCATTCAACAAAGCGTATAACGTGAAGGAGAGTCGTTCTCTCATCGTTGCAAGAGGTACGGCAATTTTACTTACCTTTGGGATGATTACCGTTTTTATCGTTGCACTGGCATTACCTGTATTCGGAAAAGCAATCGGCCTATTTCTGTTTACACAGCTAGGGCTGGGCGAAGAATTCCATGCGATTTGGGCCGCGATCCGATGGGCTGTCAGCGCCTTGATCCTGTTTGGGATATTCACGGTCCTTTACTGGGTGGCACCGAACGTAAAGATGAAGTGCAAGTCTGCTGTTCCCGGCGCTATTTTTGCAACACTCGGCTGGACAGTCGTTTCACTTCTCTTTTCCTTTTATGTGAATAACTTCGGTAATTACTCCGCGACCTACGGCAGTATCGGGGCATTCATTATCTTGATGATATGGCTCTTTCTGTCAGGATTAATTATTATCCTCGGCGGGGAAGTTAATGCTTTTTATGCCGAGAAAGCGAAGGAAAATTGCTGATTGCAGCAAAAAAGGATGCTAGCCTTTTAGATAAGGTTTAGCATCCTTTTTCGTGTTTGTTTTTATATTTTTGCTGACTTTTGTACATTTCGTGTCATTCACTAGAATAATACGATTAAATGAAGTTGAATAACTAGCGATTTACGACTATACGAAAGATTTGCAAATAGTCATCCTCTGAGGAGGGCTACTTTTGCAAAAAAACATGGTGAATTTTCACTAGTCATCCTGCTCATTTCAACTACAAGAATTGCCGAACTGCCACCCCTTCAAAACCATCACAACATCACTTCGGAACGCAAAGCAGTTTTTGCAAAACAGAAGCTCCTCACAAACCGTCCCTATGACTTCAGCAACCGCAAGCTGTTCAGGATAACGAGAATCGTGCTTCCTTCATGGCCGATGACCCCGTAAGGAAGGTCGAGCAATTGCAGGAAATTCGAAGCAATCAGTACCATGATGACCAGAATGGAAAATACAACGTTCTGCTTGATAATCCGGTTCATCCGGCGCGACAGGCGAATGGCGTTCGCAATCTTCGGGAGGTCGTTTTTCATTAAAACGATATCGGCTGTTTCAAGGGCAACATCCGTTCCTTCACCCATTGCAATCCCGACGTTGGCAGTCGCGAGGGCGGGAGCGTCGTTAATTCCATCGCCTACCATCGCGACAGTGCTGAATCTTTCCATTAATCCTTTCAGGCGGTCAACCTTTTCTTCGGGCAGGCATTCGGCAAAATACTCATCGACACCGCTTTCGGCTGCAATCGCCTTGGCGGTCGTTTGACTGTCACCCGTTAGCATGACAGTATAAACACCCTCTTTGGCCAGGTCGCCAATCGCAGCCATCGCTCTTTCGCGGACAACGTCCTTCAAGGCAAGCATCCCGGCAGGCACTCCGTTTACACTCATGAAGACAAGTGTATTTCCCTCAGCCGCGAGCCGGGTTGCGTGTTCTCCGGCAACCGCCTCAGCTTCTTCTCTTCCAATGAAACTTGCTTTACCGATTTTCCAGGACTCGCCGGCGATTTCGGCAGCGATGCCCCAGCCCGGCATATCTTCTATTTTATCAGGCTGAATCATGTCTTCCTGGAAGTGTTCTTTTGCAAAAGAGACAATCGCTTTCGCAAGCGGATGATTCGATTGGTTCTCGATCGAAGCGGCTTTCCATAGCAGCTCGCTCCTTGAAAAACCATCGGCCAAGATGAATTCGGTGACCTCCGGCTTGCCTTTGGTGAGTGTGCCTGTCTTGTCAAAGGCAATGGCATTCAAGTGGCTTAAATTCTCCAGGTGGACGCCGCCTTTGACAAGGATGCCATTGCGCGCGCCGTTTGATATGGCGGAAAGGGTCGCCGGCATAATCGAGGCGACGAGTGCGCATGGTGAAGCGACCACGAGCAGGATCATGGCCCTGTAAAAAGATTCCTGCCAGCCCCAGCCGAGTGCATAGTGGGGAACGAACATCATTAAGGCGACAACCGTAAGGACAATTTTTACATACGTTCCTTCAAATCGTTCAATAAACAGCTGTGACGGAGATTTTTCGCTTTGGGCAGACTGGACGAGCTCGATGATTTTATGGAACAGCGTCTCATCGCTTGCCTTTGTGACCTCGATCGTAATGGAACCGGTCAGATTTACCGTGCCGGCGAATACTTCCTCGCGCAGGCCTTTTTCAATAGGAACGGATTCCCCGGTGATCGCTGACTGGTCAATGCTTGATTCACCCTTTTTGATGAGGCCGTCAGCAGGAATTCGTTCTCCCGGCTTCACCAATATGGCGTCGCCGACTGCCAATTCCGATACCGCAACCCTTTGCTCTCCGCTTGCTGTCAGTAGAAGCGCTTCTTCAGGCTGCAGCTCCATCAGCGAGGAGATTTCTTTATGGCTTTTGTTCATCGTATACGTTTCGAGTGCGCCGCTGACGGCAAAAATGAAAATCAGGATGGCACCCTCCGCCCAGTATCCGATGATGGCTGAGCCGATGGCGGCAAACACCATCAGCATTTCAACATTCAGCTCTTTGTCTTCGATTGTTGCTTCGATGCCTTCTTTTGCTTTGGCAAAACCGCCGATGACAAAGGCTGACAGATAGGCAGTTATGCTTGCTGGTTCCAGACCGCTTTTGCTAAGCAGCCAGCCTGCAACGATTAAAATTCCGCTGATTGCTGCGGCAATCAATTCCAAATGGGGCATTATTTTTTGCAAAAAAGCACTTCCGCTGCCTTCTGGTTCATTCACTCGGGCATGAGCTTCCATTTTCGTTTTCCTCCCTCTAATTGAGAATGCTAATCATAATCAATGGCCTTATAAAATGACGAAAGCTGCCACCGGCAAGCGATAGCAGCATAAAACATTTATTTTCTAGTTTAGAATCATTCTATCATACAGTACAGTATATGCAAAGCAAAATGAAAACAACCCGAATGAATTAAACGAATTTAGGAAAGTTGGGGCTGGTTTGTGCTGGTACTCCCAGACGGTTTAACGAAGTATAACGCCAGAAAGATGGCCATCAGCAAAACGCTGATCATGTAAAAGAACGTTGCACCTTCAGTATATTGAATGGCCAGTCCGCCAATGAACGGGCCGCTAATGCTTCCAAGACTGAAAAAGATGCCGCACATGAGGTTCCCGGCCGGAAGAAGGTTTCTAGGAAGCAGGTCAGCCATATAGCTGATGCCGAGCGAAAACGTTGAGCCCACAGCCATTCCGGCTAGGAAAAAACAGATTAGCAAACCAGTCATGCTTGTATGGAAGAGGCCTGCCGCGATAAAGCAGATAAAGCCGCTGAGCATGATGCCCATTAGGACATTCCGCCTTCCGAACCTGTCGCTCATAATGCCTAGCGGAAACTGAAACAGAATGCCTCCGATTGCAAAAGCAGGCAGAATAACCGAGACGGCTGAAATATCAAGGCCGTTCCTTAATGCGAGGATCGGAAAGTTTCCGTTCAAAGAAGCTTCTAAGAATCCATACCCCAAAGGAGGGAGCAATGAAACCCAAGCGATCTTTAAAACTTGGCCAAAGCGGGAAAAGGTTCCGAGATACGAGCCAGTTGCACCGTCCTCATCAGGAGAATCGTTCTTGAGCAGCCAGACGAACAGCCAGGAAACAACCGAAAGAGCGGACGAAACGATAAACGGAAGTGCTTCGTTGATTTCGACTAGTCTTGTCAGCATCGGTCCAATCGCGAATCCGATTCCAAAGAAAAGGCCATATAGCGATACATTCCGGCCTCGCCGGTTTTCGGTGGAAGAGGCCGTTATCCATGTTTGGGCGCCGAAGTGAAGCATGTGGTCCCCGACTCCGATTAAAAACCGGAGAAAGAACCAGAACCAAAAGCCTTTCCAAACAGGAAAGAGCGCCAGCGCGACGGCCACGCTTAGGCCGCCCGCGAGAATGATTGGTTTGTAGCCGAACCGTCTTAATGGCGCTTCCATGAATGGGGAAGCAAGTAATATTCCAATATAAAGAGCAGTGGCATTGATTCCGTTCAGTGAGGAAGACAAGCCGTCATGCTCAAAGATAATTGCAATCAGCGGAAGCAGCATCCCCTGGGAAATGCCCGAGATGCCGACCGTGCTGACAAGAATCCAAAAATGGGCTGCAGGAGTTTTTTTCATAACATAACCTCGGTTTTTGTAGAATAGTCAAAACTGATGGTATCGGTTAAAGGCTTTTTTTGCAAGGGGGAGAGGAGATAAAACTTTTCCGCTTCAATAAATTGATATACTCTTTTTAATAAGAAACTGTTAAAGACAATGAAGGGGTGGTAAAGATGATTTTTAAAATGAAGGATGATGGATTTTTTACGGAGCTGCCGTTTGGGCGCCTGGATGTTTCAGGTAATGAAGAGGTCGGGTTTCGCCCGTACCAGTTGATGGCTGCATCGGTTGCTGTTTGCAGCGGCGGGGTGCTGAGGAAAATTCTCGAAAAAAAGAGGCTCGAAGTCAGGGATATTGAAATCCAGACAAATGTGGATAGGAATGAAAATCAAGTAAATAAAATTGAAACCATCCATATCCATTTCGTCATTACTGGAAACAATCTGAACGAAACACAAATTGAAAAAGCAATCACGCTTGTCGGGAAAAACTGTTCGATGGTTCAATCCGTAAAAGGGAGTATTGATGTGAGAGAGACCTTCGAGTTGAAGGGCTAGAATAAATGCGGAAAACCCGGGTAAAGGTAGAATTAACATCTACACTTGGATTGCGAGGGAATTGTAGTGGCAAATAAGATTTTTATGATTATGACCTTTATCGGGGTTCCGCTTTCGGTTATGGGGAGCCTTATGCATTGGCCAAGCACCATATTGTTCGTCATTTACTGTTTAACGATTATCGCGCTTGCCAGCTACATGGGCAGGGCGACTGAAAGCCTCGCTGTGATTGCAGGGCCGAGGATCGGTGGACTGTTGAATGCGACATTTGGGAACGCTGTCGAGCTAATCATTTCTATTTTCGCCCTTAAAGCCGGCCTTACTGGGGTTGTACTTGCATCACTTACCGGTTCTGTACTTGGAAACTTGCTCTTAGTCGCCGGCCTTTCATTCTTTATTGGAGGAATCAAATTTAAGCGGCAAACCTTTAACATTTTTGATGCGCGCCATAACTCGGGACTCCTGATGTTTGCTGTACTTGTAGCTTTTGTCATCCCGGAAGTATTTTCGATGAGAATGAGTGAAGGCGAAACACTATCCTTAAGTGTTGGCATCTCGATCATTTTAATTGCGCTTTATCTGGCCGCGCTCTTCTTCAAGCTGGTCACGCACCGGGGAGTTTACCAAAGTGAAAGTTCCGGCCAAACACATGAAGAGGAGCCGGAATGGAGCAAAATGAAGGCAATTGTCATCCTTGCCCTAGCTACCATTGCAGTGGCGTATGTTTCCGAAAATCTCGTCCATACCTTTCATGATGTTGCGAAATCGTTTGGCTGGACCGAGTTGTTCATCGGGGTCATCATTGTGGCGATTGTCGGAAATGCGGCTGAACACGCGTCTGCGCTAATTTTTGCCTGGAAAAATAAAATGGACATTGCAGTGGAAATCGCAATCGGATCGACACTGCAGATCGCAATGTTTGTCGCTCCGGTCCTTGTCCTTGTTTCCTTGCTGTTCACTAAATCCATGCCGCTTGTTTTCACCTTGCCTGAACTCGTTGCAATGGCTTCTGCAGTCCTGTTGATCATCATTATTTCTAACGACGGGGAATCGAACTGGTTCGAAGGGCTTACCTTGATGGCTGCCTATATCATTATGGGAATAGGTTTTTTCCTTTTGTAACTGTCCAAAAAAAACAAAATGGCTCCAGGCAAATTGCCCGGAGCCATTTCTTCATCCAAATTCAAATGTACAGGCGGATCGCGAAAATCCATCTACGCGCCGCATTCCGATCAGGCTTATTAATCAAGTCGCTTTTTTAGGGAACAACCACCAACCTTCATGCTTAATATGGTAAAATCAATTTCAGTTAACATAAATTAGTGTATCCCTGCCTCCTTTAATGAAAAGTTGCCAGCGAGTTGATTCTGCCCTCCTTTATTTAAATTAAAGCAAGTATACACCATTAATTGATTGTTGTAAAGATTCAGATTATTATTTTTTTGAGGCACGGGGACGGTTCCAGTGCCTCACTCTTATCGGAGTCCCATGGAGGCGGCAAAAGGCAATAAAACGGTCCCAATTCCATGCTTGGCTCCATTATTGTTAGGTTATGAACGAATAATTCTTAAGGAGACCAACATGGCGTTATTTTATCGTTTTTTGTTTTTTTTCATCGGATTAATGATTTTGACGTTCGGCGTATGCATGACGATTGTCGCCGACTTCGGGGCGGGCGCTTGGGATGCGCTGAACGTTGGTTTGTCCGAGACAATCGGCCTGTCAATCGGCCGCTGGGTGATGATCGTCGGAGCGATTCTCATCGTTGTCAATTCTTTTCTTCATCAGAGTAAACCCGAACTGCTCGCCATTGGGATTATTTTTGCCACCGGTATGCTTATTGATCTTTGGATGTTCCTTATTCTCGGGGGATATGAACCAGCCGGCCTGACAGACAAGCTGACGATGTTCATCGCCGGAATTGTCGTCATCGGCATTGGCGCGGCCATTTACCTGCAGGCGAAATTCCCACTGATTCCAATTGACAATTTAATGATGGGATTAAAAAAACGGCTGAATGTCAGCCTGATGGTCGCGAAAACGATTGGAGAACTCATTGCATTGGTCCTGGCGTTGATTTTCAGCGGGCCGATTGGAATTGGAACGCTAATTATTACGTTTGCCATCGGGCCAGTGATTCAAATTTTTTTCCCTCTGTTCGAGAAACTGCTGAACAGATTGCTTGCGTCAGCCAATGCAAAAAATGAACATATTGGATAATATTCCTGAACTCCGAAAACACTAAGTGCAAACAAACGCACTATGTGAAAGGAGTTCTTTTTCATGGCAAAAAAATTCGTCATTTTCATTCTGTTTACCGTTGTCCTAATCGTATTATCACCCGCCTCCGCCGAAAAGGCAGCGACAAAAAAGCTTATTCCTGAAGGGGTTTTAAATATTACGAAAGAAAATACGTATCCAAACCCGAACCAGGATGAACCGCTCCTTCAGCCGAGCGAACTGGCAAAAAGATTAATTGATTCCTCTAAAGTAAGAATCGAAAATCCGAATTTAATTAGGATGCTGAACGAAACATCTGTATCAGCTACCCCGTTTGCATTCGGATACAAGGCCATCATTTACCTTGGGCATTGGCCGCTTAACTACGAATCGGCGGAAACAGCGCCAAATTGGGAATACCAGAAAATCAACACCAACTATTATGACAATAGAGGCGGTGAAAAGCCGTATCAGATCCACTACGTCCAGGAATCCCAAAAGGTCATTAAGGGCGGACTGACCGCGAAAATTTCGAATGCGGATGAAGTAAAGAATATGATGCTCAGTAAGGCTGCTGGCAAAACAAACCTGCCGCTTGCATTCGAGACAGTCATCGGACTCGGCACGAAAAAGGATCAGATTTACAACATACCGAGAAAGCGGCTCGGCTATCTTTACGCCTACGCCCCGGCCATCAATGAAAAGGGAAAGGTCACCTACGGCGAAGTGTATCTCATGCTGAAGGGCAATAAAAAATCCCTTGTGATCAAAAATGTCACCTCGCAGGGAATCGGCGCCTGGATCCCAATTCAGGATTATGTTTCCTTCAGCTTTGCTGCAAGTGAACGGCCGAGATGATTTTGGCAAAATAAACGCCATCCCGTGCTTTGGGATGGTGTTTTTTGTCGGAAACATAAGGGAAATAATCCCGTTTCCTCTGCAAGAAGTTGTTTAGCCTTAAGCTCAAACGGGAAATACACAAACAGGCTAAACTTTACTTTTAAAATGATAGAAGGAGGAATTGGCAATGAGCGAGTACGACAACCAGAATCAGAATTTAAGCTATTCAGATAATGAAAAGAACAGCAAGCTGTTGAAGGGAATCGTAATCGGCGGGGTCATCGGGGGAATCTTGACACTTCTGGATTCTTCAACCCGCAGCAGCCTGAAGGAAACAGCAACTGAGCTGAAAAACACCTCTAAGAACATGTTCACAGAAGTAAAGCAAAACCCAAATGAAGTAAAAGACCAGATGGTCACGCAATTCCAGCAGGCATCCAATGTACTGAAGGATGCGATTGCCGACGCGCAAAGGCTGTACGACCGCCTGAATAGCGATTTGTTCGGAAAAGTATCCGAAGTGAAGGACATTTCAAAAGATGCAATCGACACAGTCATGGGCTTTAAAGGCGAAGTGAAGGAAATTGGCTCGAAAGTGGCGGAAGCAGGCACTGAACTGAAAGCGGCGGCGCCAACCGGATCAGGTACTGATTCCTCCAGCGGCTCCACTTATCCTTCTGGAGAAAACACTTACCTTGGACAAGCTTCCGGATCGTTGACCGGTACAAGCTCGGTAACGGGCAGCGGCAGCGACACTTCTTTTAGGGACACCGGCACCACGGATTACGGTTTGGTCAACTCATCCGAGTCGCTCGATAACACAGACCTGACTTCAGGTGACGCGACATTTTCACCCGAAAAATCCGGCGGTCTTGGCTACTCCAACGAAAAAGGCAAGCACACAACAGGCGGCCAGGAGTCTCCGAAACACGACAAAGATGAAAAGTTTTAATGAATAAAAGAGCCAGCAGGTGAATGCCTGCTGGTTTTTTTATGTTACATAGGGCGAATAGTGCTTTTTCGTAGTTATCTGTCATCCCCTTCAAGGCACCTCTTTTGGCAAAAATCTCGATTAGACTAGCTTCCATAACCGGGACCATTCGTTCTGCTCGGCTTCTTCCAATCAAGTCCAGTTTTGATAAAACGAACCTCGGGTACTTAACAGATAGAAGACATGGACGTAGAGGGGAGACGAAGCCATTGGCACGTACGAATAGATGTTGTATAGAAAGAGAAACTGCACAAGGTAAATTCGGGATGGTAGCGACAGCCCACCCGCTGGCGACCGAGATTGGCGCTAAGGTGCTTAAAGCGGGCGGCAACGCCATAGATGCGGCAGTGGCAATCCAGTTCGCGCTGAATGTCGGAGAGCCGATGATGACCGGAATCGGCGGCTCCGGCTTTATGATGATCTATCATAAGGAGAGCGGAGAGTTAAAAGTTTTTAATGGGCACTCGGAAGCGCCGGCGGCAGCCCATCCAAATATGTTCCTTGATGAGACGGAAGAAGTCATCCCTTTCAGGAAGCGGTCGACCCATGCGACAGCGGTAGGGATTCCGGGCATCCTGAAAGCGATGGACGCGGCACTTAAGGAATATGGCAGCAAACCGCTTGCGGACTTGATTGAACCATCCATTCAGGCGTGTGAGGAAGGAATTCCTCTTAACTGGGTATTCCTGAACTCATTTGATGAATTCGGCTACCGTTTGGGTGATGAAGCGCGTAAGTACTTTTTGGCCGAGGGAGAAAAGTTCGAGGAAGGCCACCTGCTGAAAAAGCCACACTTGGCAAAAACGTTCCATATTTTGCAAAAAGAGGGGGTTGGCGCGTTTTACGAAGGGGAAATAGCAGAGGCGATTGCCAACACTCTCCAAGGTCTCGGCGGCTTCATGACAATGGATGATTTGAAAAATTACCGTCATACCGTCGATGAACCATTCCGCGGAACGTACCGAGGCTATGAAATCGCATCAGCAGGCCCGCCAACGGCCGGTGGCCCAAGCTTGCATTATATTCTCAAACTGCTTGAGAACTTTGATTTGGCTTCGTATGGACCTAGGTCGTGGGAAAAGTATTATTTATTTGTAGAAAGTATGCGTCTCGCCTTTTCAGATAAAATTGCCTATATCGCCGACCCTGCCTTCAATGACATTCCGTTAAAGGGGATGGCTGATGAACGGTATTTGGCGGAGAGACTGAACTATATCAATTTCGAATTCAGAAATTTGGACATTGACTTCGGTAACCCTTGGAAGTACCAGGATGGAAAAGGGCGGCCGGTGATCAGGCAGCCGTTTGAATCGGAAAAATCGGAGACGACCCATTTCACTGTAGCGGACCGATGGGGAAATATCGCCGCATGTACATCGACTGTTGAGCATCCATTCGGAACAGGTATTATCGTACCGGGCTACGGGTTCCTGCTGAACAATGAATTGACTGACTTCGACGCCATTCCTGGCGGAGTGAACGAAGCTGAGCCGGGTAAACGGCCCGTCAGCTGCAAGTGTCCAACCATTTTATTTAAGGACGGGAAGCCGTACGTGACCCTCGGTTCACCGGGAGGCCCGACCATTATCGCATCTGTTTTCCAGACGATTGTGAATCTCATCGATTTCGGAATGGATTTGAAGGATGCAATTGAAGAGCCAAGAATTTTTTCGACACCGGGTATGCTGCTGTCCTGGGAACAGGGAATCGACCCTTTGGCAAAAGGCAAACTCGAATCAATGAACTATGAGTTTGGCGACGAACCGCACATCATCGGCAATGTCCAAGCGATTCAGTTCGACCATGAAAAAGAAACGATGGTCGGAGCCGCAGATTCCAGCCGCGAAGGTACCGCAATCGGGATTGATTTTTTGCCGGGTGAGGAATAATACAACTAGAAAAACTCTTCGATTTCGGTTAGGATGGTAAACGAGACGAAAGGAGCGAACCACTTGGGCAAAGAAATCACCGACAAAGACACGCAGGTCACCTTCCTGAAACAGCGGCTGAACCTGTTTATGGACCTGCTTGACGCAATTGAACCAGAAGAAGCGGACGTCGACGACATCGATCGCCTGCTTGAAATCATTGACGAAATTGAATCCAAAGTGCGCGAATTCAATCACCGCGACCTCTAAACCCTGCCAAGTGCAGGGTTTTTATTCTTTTTGCAAAACTGACTGTGTGATTTCGGACAGTGAACCGGATATTTGCGGTCGTGGAGTCCGAATACGGGGTTGATTCGGACAATGAATGGTTTTTGGCTGTCGGGGAGTCCGAATACTGCAAGGATTCGGACAGCAAACAGGTTTTTCGCGGTCGTAGAGTCCGAATACGGCATGGAATCGGACAGCAAACAGGTTTTTCGCGGTCGTAGAGTCCGAATACGGCATGGATTCGGACAGTAAACAGGTTTTTCACGGTCGTGGAGCCCGAATACGACCTGGATTCGGACAGCTAATAGGTTTTTCACGATCGTAGAGTCCGAATACGACCTGGATTCGGACAGCTAATAGGTTTTTCACGATCGTAGAGTCCGAATCTATTTTTGCAAATAAACTTCACTCACACACTTCCAGCCAACAGCACTGTTCTGCCAAGAAAGCGCTTTTATCTTTAATCCCTTTCAAGTTAGCAGTATAATGAAGAAGGACGGAATTGTTTCAAAATTCATACTAGAGCTGTTGATCAAGGGGGAGAAGCAGTGAAGATAGAAAAATTTCAGGAAAGTATGTACAAACTGATTGTAGAAACTTCTACAAAGCTGCCAAAGGATGTACGCCGGGCAATCAAGGCCGCGGCTGAAAGAGAAAACGCCGGAACGCGTTCGGCAATGAGCCTTGCAACGATCACAAACAATATTCAAATGGCTGATGAGCAGGTTTCTCCAATCTGCCAGGATACCGGCCTGCCGACTTTTAAAATTAAAACGCCGGTTGGCGCAAACCAAATCCAGATGAAGGCTGCTATCCAAAATGCAATTGCAGAGGCAACCAAGGACGGCAAGCTTCGCCCGAATTCGGTTGACTCGCTGACAGGTGAAAACAGCGGCGATAATCTTGGCGGCGGAACGCCTGTCATTAAATTTGAACAATGGGAAAATGATTATATCGATGTCCGCCTCATCTTAAAGGGCGGCGGTTGTGAAAATAAAAATATCCAATATAGCCTGCCTTGTGAACTTGATGGGCTTGGCCGTGCTGGCCGTGACCTTGACGGAGTCCGCAAATGCATCATGCATTCCGTCTACCAGGCACAAGGACAAGGCTGCAGCGCTGGGTTCATCGGGGTTGGCATCGGCGGGGACCGTTCTTCTGGCTATGACTTAGCCAAGGAACAGTTATTCCGTTCGAATGATGATGTCAATACAAATGAAGACCTTCGCAAGCTTGAAGAATATATTCTGGAAAATGCCAATAAGCTTGGCATTGGTACGATGGGCTTTGGTGGGGAAACAACCCTTCTTGGTTGCAAAATTGGCGTCATGAACCGAATTCCAGCAAGCTTTTTTGTATCCGTTGCCTATAACTGCTGGGCATTCCGCCGTCTCGGCGTTAATGTACACCCTGAAACAGGGGACATTATCGACTGGATGTACCAGGAAGGCGACATGATTGACTTTAAACAGGAGCAAACGCTTGCGGCCCAGGAAACTGCCGCAGCATCTGAAGGAGTAATCACTCTTCAGGCTCCGATCACTGAAGAACAAATCCGCAGCCTGAAGGTCGGCGATGTTGTCCAAATCAACGGGATGATGTACACAGGTCGCGACGCAATCCATAAATATTTGTCGACTAACGATTCGCCTGTCGACCTGAATGGGCAGGTCATTTATCATTGCGGCCCTGTCATGCTGAAGGATGCAGAAGGAAAATGGCATGTGAAAGCTGCCGGCCCGACAACAAGTGCCCGCGAGGAGCCTTATCAAGGGGATATAATGAAAAAGTTCGGCATTCGTGCAGTTATTGGAAAAGGTGGAATGGGGCCGAAAACACTTGCAGCGCTTAAAGAGTACGGCGGCGTATATTTGAATGCCATCGGCGGAGCCGCCCAATATTACGCAGACTGCATTAAATCTGTCGAAGGCGTCGACCTCATGCAATTCGGGATTCCTGAAGCGATGTGGCACCTAAGGGTTGAAGGCTTTACCGCAGTCGTCACAATGGACTCGCATGGAAACAGCCTGCACGCAGATGTCGACAAATCGTCACTTGAAAAGCTCGCGCAGTTTAAAGAACCGGTGTTTAACTAACCAACAAAGAGGTGCGGAAAACTTATTTCCGCACCTCATTTCTATATGTATAGAACCCATCCAGTCTGTAAAAATTTCGTGCACTTATTTGCCGGAATTTCCCGGGAAATGCAAACGCCGGAGAAATGTCTGTTTTTCACAGAAAATATTGCCATCATTAATATGCGAATGGATTCCAAACAATAAGAAAAACGAGTTTTTTGGAGGAATCTGTTCATGAAAAAGTTGTATGTGTTTTTGCTGGCAGTATGTTTAGTCCTGACATTAATTCCGGGCTTTGCAAAGGGTGAAACGTCCAATACGCCGTTTGGCTGGGGTTTTAAGCGCGGACAAAACGAGCAGCCGGCTGATGCGGGATATCAGTTTGAAGCGCTTCTCGAAAAAAATGGCGCAGTGTACAAAGGTAGGCCTGACGCGAAAATTGTATATTTGACTTTTGATAATGGCTATGAAAATGGCTATACCGGCAAGGTTTTGGATGTGTTGAAAAAGGAGAGGGTTCCCGCGGCATTTTTCGTCACTGGTCATTATCTCGACAGCGCACCGGAATATGTCGAGCGGATGGTAAGTGAAGGCCATATCGTTGGCAATCATTCATGGGGACACCCCGACTTTACGAAAATTCCAGATGCAAAAATAAAAGAAGAACTTGAAAAGGTACGTGTGGCTTACCAGGAACTGACCGGCAAAAAGAAAATGGTTTATGTCCGTCCGCCACGCGGAACATTCAGCGACAGGACGATGAGCGTCAGCAAAGAAGCCGGTTATACCCATGTTTTCTGGTCGCTTGCCTTTGTTGATTGGAACGTGAACGCCCAAAAAGGATGGCAATATTCCTATGACAACATCATGAGACAAATCCATCCGGGTGCGGTTATCCTGCTTCACTCCGTTTCAAAAGACAATGCTGATGCGCTCGAGAAAGCCATCATTGACCTGAAGGCCAAGGGATACAAATTCAAAAGCCTTGATCACCTAATAAAACAGCATAAATCAAAATAAAGAATAATGGACTGCAGAAATGCGGCCCTTTTTTTTGGGAAAAATCCTGTTTCAAAACAAGAAAAAATTAGCCGAATTTTGCTAGCGACATGGTAAAATTAACTATATACATACTATTCAATTAACAACCAAACTAAAGGAGGAAACTATGAGCAACTTAGTATCAAACACGGAAAAAAGGCCTGTTCTTGTCGTCACTTGGGCCATTATTCTATTTGTCAGCAGTTTTTTTATGCCTTATGTGATCGTTTTCTTAATACATAATTCTTTTTTCCAATCACGGGAACAATGGCTATTCGAAGCGCCGGGCTCAGGATATTTAACGTTTATGATTGGGATGATTTGGATTCCGATTGTCATGATTTTGCATGTCATCATCCAATCCAAATATAAGGTAAAATATATGAGGTTGATTTCAATGGCGCTGATCTCATTGAGCATTCCTTTTTTACTGCTCGGAGCCACTCATTATTACTACATAGACAATAACGGTCTTCATTTCAATGAATTGAAAACATTCAACAAAACGTCTACGTATGAATGGAGCAGCTTAAAGGAAGTGAAACAAGTATATGCCGAAAGGAAAGAAGACGGCAGTGTTTATTTTGACCACTATGAATTCATTACTGGAGATAACAAGCAAATCATCATTCCTTATGAGGTAGGACTCCGGAATGTTGAGGCGCATATCCTGGAAAAGCTGAAGGAAAACCATGTCAAAGTTTCTGATAATTACCTTGATAGCTAGAAGACGATTCAAGTCCCAGTCAGAGCTGCATAACATAGTAAGGGGTGAATTTTTTGCAAAAATCAAGCCGGACGAACTATTTGTTGAAGATACTCTGGGTGGTAGGTCTAGTCTTTTTGGCAAAATTGAGCTTCGATTATAAAAATGCAGTGAAGCAGGCTTCGAACGACACATTTAATCTGACTCCTGTTATCTGGGCGAATTTTTTCACTTCGGTCATCTTTGGCCTTTATCTTTCTCTTGTGCTTATAAAAAAATGGTCTTTTAAAATTAATCATGCTTTATTGTGGTTCGCTGCTGTTCCCTGTTTACTTTTAGCCCTTATTTATCCGTTATTAGCGTCATTTGAGTATGCAGGGGACGGACCACCGATATGGGAGCACTCCCTTGCGCAGCTGGTGATGATTGGAATGGGCAATCCAGGATTATTTGGGATAGCGGGCGGCCTAATAATGATGCTAAGCGTCTTTGATGCACGAACTAAAAAAGAATAATGGGAATGAAAATGGTGCGTAAATCGAAGGATTCATGCGCTTTTTTCTTTCATCTTTTGCAAAAAAAACAATTTGGAGTGGAGGGCAAACGATGAAACTTGGAGTTGGAGTGAGATTTCGACTTGTTTTTGTAGGGGTGATGGTTGCTTTTATACTGGCTGGATGCGGGTTGGAGACAAAAACCCTCCCTGAGTTCTATGAGAATGATTTGGATGGAGTAACGAGAATTGTCATATGGGATGGCAGCACTGGGTACAAAAAAACAATGACTGACAAAGCCTTAATAGAAGAGTTCCTAAACAAAATGAAAGACATTAAATTTATTCCGGAAGAGAACCAGGAAGAGCGGACTGGCTGGCGTTATTCAATTAATCTATATGAAAAAGGTAAACGAACGTTTCAATTCACTTTAAATAAAGTCAATAATCACTATTATTATACCGAGCCCGATCTCCATCCGATTGTGGATGAGTTTTATAAAAATCTGAATGTTAAAGAGGAATAAGCGGGTGAATAGGTTGAGGAAATAGGAGTTAATAGGTCTTGTACTAAGTTCCATTGAAAATAATTGATAGGAGACGGAATAAATGAAGAAATCTCTTGTCTTATTGTCTTTACTAATCATGCTCACTCTTACGGGTTGTATCGAAAAAAATATAGAAGATGTAACCGCGAATGCCAAAAACAGCCCTACGGAGACGGAAGAACCGAAAAGCTGGAACCTTTCATCTGAATTTAAGTCATCAGAAGGAGATTACTTGCTTGGAGAGGAAGGAAAAGCAGGGTTAATTGGCCCTGAATTTAAAGCAGGCAAAATTGATAAATGGCTTTGGCATTTTTGGGGAGACGAAAAGACGATTGAAGGCGGGAACTTCAAAGTAGTCGCGATCCACAAGGAAACCGGTGAAAAAGAAAAGGCATTAGTCGAAAATGCCGGGACATCTAATGAGCAAAAGGTATGGGAGTATGGGAAGCTAGCATACAGCCCGAATGGAGTAAGGGGATCGGACAGTTCCATGCCCTCCAACATGTCTTTGTCCACACCAGGAGTATGGCGATTGGAAATTTTCATTGGTGAAAACTATTTTGGCGCAATTGTAGTGGATGTGAAGAAAAAATAAAATAAAAAACTTCAATTTTAAACGGGTTCTTACTTGAGGAGGTGGCGACGGATGAAGTGGATTGAGGTTAAAGATCAGAACGATATTGAATATTTGTTGGATACTTTCGGCAGGTTTCATGACAGCTGTTTAAAAGAAATGTATTTATGGACGAATCATTCTGTTGATGAGGACCTGGGAATGAGCGTGTCAGCAGAGCTTGACACAAATATACGGATTCTTTTTCAAAGGCAATTCAGAAACCCTTCTGCAATCGAAATGGTATTTGAAGGGGTGACACAAATGCACATTGTTCCAAGTCCAATTAATTATGACTCCATTATTTATGAAGGAAAAATAATATTATACAGAGGGCTGCTCTATTGGACGGATGACTCCGATTGGAAACCTTATGGTTCTTCTTCCCGTGCGAATTGGATATCTGCTTCTAGATTAAGATGGCGTGATGCAAGTTCATGGATGGGCAGGAAAAATCGTTACGGAGTAATGCATCAAGACAATGAAACTTTGGCCAGTGACTAAACATACGTATTGTTAATAGATATGGATAGTGGATGAAGCAGAGGAGGACTTTAAATGAATCGTTTTAAAAATGTATCTAATTGCCCAAAATGTGGCGGAACCGAGCTGGGGAAAGGGAAGCAAAGTGGATATGCAGTCATGTATCCTTTCAATAAAATGAGTTTTGGTTCAAATATAGAATACATAATTTGCACTGAGTGTGGATATATCATCGAAAGCTATGTAAAAAATCCTGAAAAGTTTAAGGGGTCATTCTAACAAAGTGGGTAAATCATTTGCATTGAAAAGCTCTATTTTAGCTGGATAAATAGGGCTTTTTATATTTAAAAATAAACAGTATTGGGATATTTTTTACATTGGATATACCCACCTCAATAACCAGGAAACACTAAAGATTAAAACCTTAGCCAAGAAAACACATCAAATATGAGTAGTGGAAATCAGCAAAGTTTAGAATGGGAGCCGTGGTTTGGATGCAAATCGAACAAGTTTTAGCGAAAATTGACTCGGTGCCAAGAAAACAATCAACGCTGCTTATTGGGATCGATGGATGCGGCGGCTCAGGCAAAAGTACACTTGCAAGAAAACTACAGGAAAGCAGGCATGATGCAATAATTGTCCATATGGATGATTTTTATTTTCCTTCTGCTGAAATCATCAAGGGAGACCCAAAGGATAAGCCGGTTGGAGCGGACTTTGACTGGCAGCGAATGTTGCAGGTAATTGTGCCCTTAAGCGAGGACAAAGAAGGCAGATACCAGCGATATGATTGGAGTAGTGATAAACTTGCCGACTGGCATACTGTCCCTGTGGGCGGAATTGTCATCATTGAAGGGGTGTCCGCAATCCGGAGAGAGCTTGCGGAATACTATGATTTAACTATTTTTGTCGATTGCCCATATGAGGTCAGGCTTCAAAGAGGGCTTGACCGGGACGGCGAGGGCGCGAGAGATATGTGGGTGAAAAACTGGATGGTTGCCGAAGAAATGTATGTGGAAGCCCATAAACCACATGAGCGCGCAGACTTGGTAATGGATGGAACGAAATAGGACGGTGTTTTAGGCCGTCTTATGAAAACATGCTATAATCAGGAAAAATGGACAAAAGGGGAAACGAATGTGTGGCAGGAAATGATTCAAATAGACGGCCCTTATAATTTTGACATGGTTCTCGACCGGCTTTCGATGGACCCGCTCAATGCGCTCAATCTTGAAAAGAGAACAATCACGGTGCCAATCAGGCTTGAAGGCGAACCAAATACCGCAACTGTCACCGCAACCGGCACGACAGAACAGCCTAGTTTTGTGATTGAATTAGAAAGCGGCGATAAAGAACGTATCATCAATCGGCTTGGGGAAGTATTTCAATGGGAAGTGCCGTTAAAGGATATTCACGAGCATTTTGGCAAAACTGACCTCAATGTGATCTTTGAAGAGCATGTCGGTACACCGCTCATTCTTGATTTTGACCCGTTTGGCTGTCTGCTAAAATGCATTATCCATCAGCAGCTCAACATGGCATTCGCCATCAAGCTAACCGAACGTTTCGTTAAAAAATACGGCTTTGAAAAAAACGGGGCCTGGTTCTATCCGGATCCAGAAAAGGTTGCAGAGTTGACTGTCGAAGAACTAAGGGAACTCCAATTCAGCGGCAGAAAAGCGGAGTATGTCATTGATATCGCAAAAGCCGTCACAGAGGGCGGATTGGACTTGGAAGAGATCAAGCATGAGGATGAGCAAGTCATTTTTGACAAGCTCATCAAAATACGTGGCATTGGCGCCTGGACAATCCAGAACTTTTTACTCTTTGGACTCGGCCGCCAAAATCTATTCCCAATGGCCGACATCGGCATCCAAAACGCACTAAAAAAACTCTACCAACTCGAGCGCAAACCAACACAAGAAGAAATGGAAAAATACAAAACCGGCTGGGAACCCTACCTAAGCTACGCCTCCCTCTATCTCTGGAGAAGCATTGAATGAAGAAGCAACCGGCCGGTTTTTAGTGAGGCACGGGGAGGCACGGGGACGGTTCCAGTGCTTCATTCGAGAGTCGAAATAAGTTATTTATCTATATAGAGGGAATTTAGATGGAGTTGACATCATGAAAAAAGAACAGGCAATCAAAATAGAACCAAAGCAAACATTCCCGCTGACGATCAAACGGCTCGGCATTAACGGGGAAGGAGTCGGTTATTTCAAAAGGCAGGTCGTCTTCGTACCAGGGGCGCTGCCTGGCGAAGAAGTCGTCGTTGAGGCAACCAAAATCAATCCCAAGTTCGCTGAAGCCCGGATTAAAAAAATCCGTAAAGCATCGCCGTACCGGGTCGCACCGCCTTGCCCTGTTTACGAATAGTGCGGAGGCTGCCAGCTTCAGCATCTTAAGTATGAGCGGCAACTGGTCGAAAAGCGTGATATCGTCGTGCAATCGCTCGAACGCCATACAAGGCTGAGGCTTGATGGACTTGACATCCGTTCGATGATCGGAATGGAAGATCCGTGGTCGTACCGCAACAAAAGCAGCTTCCAGGTAGGAGTTGAAAAGGGCAAGGTTCTCGCCGGCCTGTACGGCTTGAACTCGCATAAACTTATCAATATCGAACAATGCGCCGTCCAGCATTCCACCACAACAGAAGCGACATTGAAGGTAAAGCAAATTCTCCAGGACCTGCGCATTCCAATCTATAATGAAAAGTCTAGAAAAGGAATCGTCCGCACCATCGTCACCCGCGTTGGGGTCCAATCGAAGGAGCTTCAGGTAGTATTAATTACGACTCAGCGGGATATTCCGAAAAAAGATTTATTAATAGATGAAATGACGAAGAGGCTACCGGAAGTAAAATCGATTGTCCAGAACATTAACGGGGAAAGAACTTCGCTGATTTTTGGAAAAGAAACAGCCACACTGTCCGGGAGTGATTTTATCCAGGAAACACTCGGCGACTTGCAGTTCGAGCTCTCAGCCAGGACGTTTTTCCAGCTGAATCCCGTCCAAACGGTTAAGCTGTACGATGAGGTGAAAAAGGCAGCCGAGCTGACTGGGGTAGAAAAAGTCGTTGACGCTTATTGCGGAGTCGGAACAATCGGGCTTTGGGTTGCCGACAAGGCAGGCGAAATCAGGGGAATGGACATCATCCCTGAATCCATCGAGGACGCAAAGAAAAACGCCGCCCGCCATGGGATTAAACATGCAACCTACGTGACAGGAAAGGCTGAAGTATTGCTGCCAAAATGGACAAAAGGAGGCTGGCGGCCGGATGTGGTCATTGTTGATCCTCCAAGGACTGGGCTTGACGGAAAGCTGCTGGAGACACTGTTAAAAGTCAAACCGAAAAAGATTGTTTACGTATCATGCAATCCTTCGACATTGGCGAGGGACATCCAGACATTAAGCGCGAAATACAAAGTTGAATACATTCAACCTATTGATATGTTTCCGCAGACAGCGCATGTGGAGTGTGTCTCGCAACTTATTTTAAAAGAAGGCAACTAACCCTTATGGGAGTTGCCTTCTCATGTTTATTGCAATGGATTTTTCGATACTGTATTTGATGTGAATTGTTCCACTTGACTGGCAGGTTACATTGTTAACAAAAGAATGAAATATTTGAGGCGTTAAATCCTTAAGGTTAAGCAAATCATTTAGCTGTCCTTTAAGGGTAAAAAATGAAGCGCGCCTTATCGCTTCGTCTTATTATGGAATCCTTATTTTACCCCGACATCAATATGTTTAAAGAGTTTTACATCAAACAAGCCCAGATCTGTCACTTTAATTTCAGGAATAACTGGCAAGGCCAAAAATGACAACGTTAAAAATGGATTAAAGTTTCCGGCAAAACCAATTTTGGTCAAAGCATGATTCAGTGATTCAAGCTTTGCATTGACATCCTTATAGTCCATATTAGCCATTAAACCGGAAATCTTAAGTGGCAGTGAAGCCAAAATATCCCCGTCTTGAACAACGGCCAAACCGCCGCCCATTTCACTAATAACATCGATTGCAGTCAGCAAATCATCATCATTTGTTCCAACCGCTACCAAATTGTGAGAGTCATGGGCTACTGTTGAAGCGATTGCCCCTGATGCCAACCGAAAACCTTTTACAATACCCAATCCAATGTTCCCGGTCATTTTATGTCTTTCCAGTACAAGCATTTTTAAAAGATCATCCTCGGCAGATGGGACAAATTTACCATTATTAGCTGAAACCGTCTCAATAATATGATTTGTTACAATACTATTCGGGATAACCTCAATTACATTTGCCCTTGTCTGATCGCCCAGCCAAATCGTTAAATTATCTACTGAAGGCCGATGGAATTTTACACTCTCAAGTAGCTTTTCCGGCGGTAATACTTGCCCGTCAGGCATATCCTCCAAAAGATATTTCCCTTTTTCAGCAATAAGGACCCCGCTTACAAAAACCTGATCAATTTCTAGTTTTTCCAAGTTGTTTAATAAGATAAAATCAGCATCAAAGCCAGGTGCAATGGCACCTTTATTTTTTAACCCGAAGCATTCGGCGGTATTCAGCGTCCCCATTTGAATGGCTAAAATGGGATCGAACCCTTTAGAAATCGCCAGACGAATATTGTGATCAATGCTGCCTTCTGCGATAATATCGTCTAAGTGTTTATCATCTGTTACAAATAAGCAGCGGCGGGCATTTTTCTCGGTTACGGCTTCAAGTAAATTACTTAAATCTCGTGCCGCTGAACCCTCCCTAAGCATTACATACATTCCGCGTTGAAGCCTTTCTTTCACTTCTTTAGCGGTGACACACTCGTGATCCGTTCGTATACCTGCAGTCATGTACACATTAATGCCAACCGAATCGACACCAGCAGCATGTCCGTCAATTTTTTTACATGCATTTTCAGCGATTAGCAGCTTTTCAAGCATAGGATCTGCGCCCTCAAATACGGAAGGATAGTCCATTACCTCACCTAAACCGAGAACTCGGGGATGTGAAAATAAAGGGGCCAAATCCTCCGCCAACAAGCTTGCCCCGGCATTTTCAAAAGGTGTTGCTGGAACACAGGATGGGAGCATAAAGTAAACCTGCAGCGGCAGGTCGTCAGAGGAATCCAGCATATAATGGATTCCTTCTAAACCTGATACATTTGCAATCTCGTGCGGGTCAGCAATAATGGTCGTAACTCCATGCGGCAGAACGACTTTGGCAAATTCCGACGGTATGACCATAGCGGATTCAATATGGACATGGCCATCAATGAATCCAGGTGCCATGTACCTGCCATTTGCATCAATCTCGGTTTTCCCTTCGTACTGCCCAATCCCGACAATGACACCGCTTTCAATTGCGACATCAGCTTCAATCGTCTCTTGGTTAAAAACATCAATGATTTTTGCATTTTTAATAACAAGTTCAGCAGGGGAATGCTTACCGGCTGCAGCGATCTCTCTTTTCATTTTATTCAGATTCATTTTACAAGCCCCTTCTGATTGTTTTTTCTATATAAAACCAACTTAATTTTCATACATTGCCGTTGATCTGCGCTTCAGGCACTTCGCTTTCCGCGGGGCGTCAGTGGAGCCTCCTCGGCGCTAAGGCGCCTGTGGGGTCTCCACCTTGCCGCCACGTCCCGCAGGAGTCTTCATGCCTTCCGCTCCAATCAACTAATGTTCTATTCTTTAATTTAGCCAATATAAATTAATCTTTGTAAAAGAAAGCTGGAATACCTAATCTTTACATTATCCAGCCATGATGAAGTTGATAATAAACGCGATACTTACAAAGTACATGATCCAATGAACCTGTTTGCCCTTGCCTGTTAAAAGCTTAAGGATTGTATAAGAAACGAAGCCAAAAGCCAATCCTTCAGCAATACTGTATGTTAAAGGCATTAAAATAATAGTTAAAAATGCAGGGATAACATCTGTAAAATCATCAAAACTGATATGTTTTATTTCGCTAAGCATCAATGCCCCAACGAGAATTAAAATCGGTGCGGTTGCGGCACTAGGAATAAAGTTGATAATTGGGGCAAAAATCAGCATTACAGCGAAAAGAAACCCTGTTGTTAAAGCTGTTAGTCCAGTTCTTCCGCCTTCCGCAATGCCTGTTGCGTTTTCAACATAAGCATTTAATGCAGTGCTGCCAACAGCGGCACTTGCCATTGTACCGACGGCGTCTGCCTGTAACGCTCTGTCCAGGTTTTGAATCTTGCCGTCCTTATCAACTAATCCTGCTTTATTTGATAAACCGATTAATGTTGCAAGGTTATCAAATAATTCAACAATGGTAAAGGAAAAGATAATTGAAATAATCCCATATTTCACAGCACCGACCAAGTCCATCGCCAGGAAGGTTTCAGAAATACTTGGCAATTGTAATGAAACGATATCACTGACAGCGGTTGGATGTTTTACGACCCCGACAATCATGGCCAATACAGTTGTTGTTAAAATACTAATTAAAAGAGAACCCTTTACCTTCTTGGCCATTAAGAATGCTGCTAAAAGTAGCCCGAAAATAGCTACAAGCGGCCCTTTGGAGGTAATATCACCGAGGCCTACCGTTGTTGCTTCATTTGCCACAACGATTCCTGCATTGCTAAAGCCGATAAATGCAATGAATAACCCGATTCCAACTGCGATGGCCGATTTGAGCACATTTGGTATCCCTTCGACAATCTTTTGCCGGATTCCTGTAACTGTTAAGAGAAAGAAGACAATACCTGAAATGAAGACGGCCCCTAATGCGGTTTGCCAACTTAACCCATGACCAAGTACAACCGTGTAGGCGAAGAAAGCATTTAAACCCATCCCTGGAGCAACAGCAACAGGAAAGTTTGCCCATAAGGCCATTAAAATGGTACAGAATACAGAGGCATAAATCGTTGCAGCCAAAGCGGCTTCTTTCGGTATCCCTGCATCGGATAGAATCATAGGGTTAACGAAGATGATATAACTCATCGTCAAAAATGTCGTGATTCCTGCCAGTATTTCTGTCCTTACATTGGTTTTTCGCTCTGTTAATTTAAAAAAACGATCAAGTGAGCCTTGCCTTGGAGTAGGAACTTTCCCGGGTATCACTTTTCCAGTTTCCATAAAATACCTCCTCAAATGATTTGATAGGATAAATTGCAACAGTAGATGGCCTCCTTTATATGAATTTATTCACCCCCCTGCAAAATAAAGATAGTTAATTAAAAAACCGCAGATAGAAACATTTTTGTTTCAATCTGCGGTTTCAAATTAATCCGTTCAACAGATTAGAAAGAACCGAACCTTTAAGATGATCAGTAGATGGATCCTTCGGTAAACGACAAGACCTCATCTAGTTATATACATTTTATGCGCAATCGGAAAATGGTTAGAACAGCAAAACTTTCCCCTTAACCCCGTTATACCGGCTCAATAAATACATCCATAATTCCTCCGCAAATTCCGCCATCCTCATAGAATAGCCCCTTTGTCAGATCCACTTGATGCTGTGCGGGTTTCTGGCTGCTGATTACAACCATCGCAGTCTCAATAACTTCTGCCTCGCCGCAGCCGCCCCCAATTGTGCCAATTAGATTGCCGTCTTCCATAATGAGCATCTTGGAACCGGCTTTCCTTGGAGTCGAACCTTTTGTACGGATGATAGTTGCTAAAGCAGCATTTTTACCGGCAAGTTTTATTCCCAGTAAATGATTAAATATATCGAGGGATTTCATTTTTTCTCCAACTCTCTGAAACCCAGTGGAGCCAGCTTTCGGATATCTTTGCTAATCGACTCCCCAGATCTGCCGTTTTTTACTTTTAAAATTTCCGCCATGATGCTGACGGCAATTTCTTCTGGAGTTTCTGCTCCGATATCAAGGCCAACGGGTGTATAAATTTGGCTAAGCCTTTCCACCGGGAATTCCTCTTTTAATTGTTCAAAAACGCCAGAAATTCTTCTTCTGCTGCCAATCATTCCGATATAGGCAGGCTGACTATCCCGCCCCAGCAACTCTTGCAAACTCAAAACATCAAAGCGATGCCCCCTGGTTAGCAGTAAGATATAAGTTTTACAAGTAAGCGGCACATTTTTGAAATAACGTAGGAAAGACTCACAAACTACCTTATCAACATCCGGAAATCGTTCCGTATTGGCAAATTCCGGCCGATCATCAATAACCGTTACATAAAAGCCGAGCATACATCCGAGCTTTGCAACTGGTTCACAAACATGGCCGGCCCCCGCAATAATCAGGTGGGAAGGGGAAGGGTAAACATCGATAAAACACTCAAAATTCACCCCATCCTCATCAAAAACCACAGCCCTTGATTTTCCCTTATTTAAAAGAGCCAAACATTTTCCCGAAAGGCTATCTTCAAGGAAAAGTGGGAATCCATTCCCGGGAAAGCAATCGCCATTTTCAAAAAAAACTGCTTTAGAACCAATGGTGCTGGCATCACTTGAATTTGTAATCGTTACTAAACAAGCATCCTTGTATTCTGTTGTCGCTTTTTTTAGCATATACAGCAACTCTTGCAAATATTTCACCCCGTTTACAGGTGGACTTTCTGCTTCAAAAGCTTCATTTCTTTAAAGATTCTCTCAGGTGTTGCCGGCAGATGCTTAATTCTAATTCCAACTGCATCATTAAGAGCATTCATGATTGCAGGAATGATCGGAATCATGACCACCTCACCAATACCCTTCGCGCCTAAAGGATTGGAAGGCTCGGGATCCCCAACTGGAATGGTTTCAATGATTGGTGTCTCACGTATCGTTGGGATGATATAGTCTGTAAAATTATTCGTTTTATGAACGCCGTTTTCCATAACAACATCTTCGTAAAGAGTGTAACCAATTCCCATTAATGCGCCGCCTTCCGTTTGCCCCTCGAGTCCCTGGGGATTGATGACCGTCCCGGCATCGGGAATAGCGACAACCCGAAGCACATCTGTTTCACCGGTTAATGTATCCACCTCTACAAGCACCACATGCGTCATATAACCATACATATGATGGGGCGCTCCACCGGAATTTTTTATTTCATCCTTTTCCTTAGGTAATATGAAATGGCCTTCAACCTTGGTATTTAGGTGGTTCCCAAAAAGGTGTTCAAAGATTTCGGCAAAAGGTAAGGAAAGCTCTGGTTTCCCTTTAACAGCTAATTGGTCATTTGAATGCACAATTTCGTGAACTGGTACGCCAAATAGATCCGAGACTGCTTGTGTGAGCAGCTTAATCATATTCGGTGCAGCTACTGCTATTGCCCGCGTGCCTGTATAGGTCGAGCGCGAGGCGGATACTGTACCGCCATCAGGGGTTTCTTTTGTATTTCCTTGCACAACTTTTATTTTGGATATATCACATTTGAGAAGCTCAGCTGCTGCCTGGGCATAAACAGTACTGTTTCCCCCGCCGAGTTCCTCACAGCCAACCCCGACTTTGAAATAGCCATCTGCTAAAATTTCAATCGAAGCCGAACCATAGTCAGGAACGCCGATCCCCATTCCAACCCCGTGATAAGAGGTGGCC
Source organism: Neobacillus notoginsengisoli (assembly GCF_003515685.1). Lineage (GTDB taxonomy): Bacteria > Bacillota > Bacilli > Bacillales > Cytobacillaceae > Bacillus_D > Bacillus_D notoginsengisoli. The sequence continues at coordinate 202,714 of NZ_QWEG01000004.1, forward strand.
ATACCGATGCCGCGTTTCTTCCATGGCTCACTCGGGGGACTCTTATATAAGTCTTGATTTACCCATAAATCGCAATTTTTTGCTGCATCAAGTGTTTGATGAGTGCCAACACTTGATTTAACCAAATGGCCAAGGCTTGAAATTTCCCCTTGCCTATAAGCGTTTTTCTCTCTAATTTCGACTGGGTCAAGGTTAAAATGTCTGGCTATCATATCAAGGTGGGTTTCAATTCCAACGCAAACCTGGTTCACGCCAAATCCTCTAAAGGCTCCGGCGATTCCGTTATTGGTATAAACACAAAAGCCTTCTAAATCAACGTTTGGTATTTTATAAGGACCTGCTGCATGTTCGATTGCAAGCGCAACGACAGCGCCGCCAAGAGATGCGTATGCCCCGGTATCGGCAACCGCCCTTACTTGCTGGGCAACCAATGTGCCATCCTTCATTGCCGCTGTCTTAACATGTACCTTAAAAGGATGCCGTTTAATGCCCGCAACAACTGATTCTTCCCGGTTAAGGTGAATTTTCACGGGGCGTCCATTTGCGTGTAAGGCTAAAAGCGCCAAATAAATTTGGACTGTGATTTCATCCTTTCCTCCAAATCCGCCGCCAAGCGGACTGGAAATAACATGAATGAGATCCGGGTTATAACCGAGCGCCCGGGCAATCTGCAGTTTATCCCGATGGGCATATTGTCCGGGGCATTGAATTGTCAAGGTACCATTTTCGCCAAGTACCCCCCACCCGCCTTCTGTTTCAATAAAGGCATGCATCTGTCTTGGGGAGTAAAAGGTATTCTCCAATACCAAATCCGCTTTGGCGAAGGCTGTTTCGACATCGCCATTTCGGATTACAGCATGACTGTGGATGTTACCGCTTGGATGCAGAAGAGGGGATTCCTTCAACATTGCGTACTCCGGATCCGTTACAGGCACCAATGGCTCATAGTCGACCTCAATCAGTTCAAGTGCCAGTTCAGCTATTTCCTCTGTTTCCGCAGCAACCAATGCAACAGCATCCCCGGTGCAGCGAACCACGTCTTCAGCAAGAACCGGCTGGTCAGGTACGACAATCCCAAAACCATTAAAGCCTGGAATATCCTTATACGTTAAGACCGATACAACCCCTTCCAAAGCCTCGGCCTTCGAGGTATCTATTCCTTTAATTTTTGCATAGGGATATTTTGCGCGGAGAACCTTGCCCCAGAGCATATTGTCATAATGAATATCTGTCATATACTTCAATTCCCCGGTAACCTTGGGCGTGCCATCAATCCGCTTTACAGGCTTTCCAATCCATTTAAAATCAATGGAATTTTCTTTAGCAGCTGTCATAACTTCCTTTAATTCAAGGTCATTATTACTAGCACTCATCGTTCATCCCACCTTTTCATTAGCCGATAAAGCCCTCTTTCCAATAAGGAACTTGCCATATCACGCCGGTATTGGGCAGAGGCTCGAATATCGGAGATGGGCATAACCTCTTTCCAGGCAACTTTGGCGATATTTTGTATGTGGTCAATCGTCAGAGGCTCAATTGTAAGCATTGCCTCGCACTTTTTGGCCCTTACAATTGTTGGTCCTACGGATCCGAAAGCAATCTTTCCGCCTAAACATATGTTAGTACCTTTTTCCATGGAGAGAGCGATTGCCACATTTACAATAGAGATAGATTGAGCTTTTCTTGGTCCAAGCTTCTGAAAAATGCTGATTTCATTTTCGTCTTGAGGCTGTATGATAATATTTGTTATCATTTCATGGTCTTTTTTAACCGTTCTTCCCGGTCCGATGAAAAACTCTTCTATGGGTATGTAACGTTTATGATCCGCTGAGCTTAATTCAATCACGGCGCCAAGGACATACAAGGCAGGAATAGTATCTCCAGCCGGTGAGGCAGTTGCGATATTTCCGCCAATCGTTCCCGCATTTTGAATCTGGGCAGCGCCAACTTCACGTGCGGCATCGATCAGAACTTCAGCGGCCCCTTTTAAAATTTCCGAATTTACAATATCTGTATGTGTGGTAAGCGGTCCAAGGTGAATTTGCTGCCCCGCTTTTTTGATATAACGCAATTCTGAGATGCCTTTAATATTTACCCAAACCTCTGGGCGCCATTTTCCTTCTTTCATGCGAACGATAGCATCTGTGCCACCTGCAATAAGCCGAAAATCCCGATCGCTATTAGCAATTATTCCAAGACATTCCTCAACTGTTTTAGGAGAGAGGACTGCTGTATCAGAGATCATCATTGCTGATGCCTCCTTTCAAAATGGTCTTTTAAGCAAATATAGTCTTCTTTCGTATTAAGATTATATAATACGTGCTCTTTGGTAACGTGCAGTTCACTAGTGCTGGATTGATATTTCGCTATGAGCTCCTTTAGCCCCATTTTTTGCTCAGAAATAGATAAAATATCATCTCGTAAACTTCCATTTAGTAAAATGGGGTGTCCCCTTTTGTTTGAATATACTGGAATAACAATATTAGAGTTTTTACAACGTAATTGCTTCAGCATCATTTCAATTATTGACGACTCTATTGGATTATCAACGGAAACGATCAGGTAAGAGCATGAGTTCTCTTTTAAAGCACGGATCCCGGTCTTGATTGAACTCGTTTTGCCGTTTGCATAATTAGGATTATAAATAATATGTATCGGGTATTTTTCAATAACCTGATTAATTTCAGGAGCTTGATAACCTAAAACGATTACAATATTCTTAATCGATGTTTTTAATAACTGCTGCACCTGGTATTCAATTAAGGGCAGTCCCTTCCAGGGCAGTAATGCTTTAATAGTTCCCATTCTCGAAGAGTAACCGGCTGCTAGCAGGATGGCTGTATGTGACACCGAGTTATGGTATTTCAGTATAAAGTTTTCTTTTCGCTGCCGTTTCAACAGCTTTTATAATCTTGGAATATCCAGTGCATCTACATAAATTTCCGCCTAAAGCAACTTGTATCTCCTCCACGGACGGGACTTGATTAACCTTATTCAGATAAGAATGGGCGGAAACGATAAAACCAGGTGTACAATAGCCGCATTGGGTTGCCCCTTCGTCAATAAACGCCTGCTGAATTACATCCATCTCGCCGGAATGGCCGACTCCTTCAACAGTTTTAACGGTCTGGTTTTCAACCTGGCTTACTAGAACGAGGCAGGAACAAACACTTTCCCCATTAATTAGAACAGTGCAAGATCCACACTCTCCCTTCCCACAACACTCCTTACTGCCCGTCAACTGTAAATCTTCGCGTAAAACATCCAATAGTGTTTTTGTAGGTGGACAGGCAACAATTACCTCACGGCCATTAACAGAAAAAGAGAATTCATTATTCATTTTTTTCCTCCTAAAAAAAATGGTGAAACTGCAGCCATTTAAGTAGATTCATAAAGAAATTCATCGAAACTTGTAATCGTTTACATTTTTGAAAACGAAAGCAGGAATTCTTTAATATTAATTGAAAGATAAGTTAATAGTTATGTGAGTCAAAGGATGAAGGTTCCATTTAGAAGGAGATGGTTTTCTTAGAAGTGAAAAAGAAGACTGCTAAAAAGACTTTGTAAAACTTTTCGTAGCCAAGGAATTTACGGTTCATCGTAGATCCCCCAAACTGATTATTTGGGGTTATACGAAAGTTATTACATCTTTTGGAATTTCGATTCAACTATGAAGTGTAAGAAGAAATTTGTCAAGTCCATCTTTTTGAAAGTTGTTTGTCAAGTCCATCTTTTTGAAAGTTATTTGTCAAGTTCCAATTTTCCGAAATCTATGTTGACAAACTAGTTTTTGGTAACTAATATTGAATCAAGGGGCGTAAACACATGCAGTCCACATCATCTACGCAACAATTGTCAATTCTCAAAAAAGATATTGCACAGATGTACAACAGGATCAACCAGGAGATTTACGGAATAGGCGTAATAAAGCAGCGTATAGAGATTTATCACAACAAGTTACTGATTTTTGCAAAACACAAAAGAGTTCCAGCTTTGCGGACTTTAAGCAGAAACCATCACGAATTGACAGTTTCGGTTGATGCCGCATTAATTAAAGAATATAAAGAAAATTTTAAGGAGCAGATCGAACGTATTTTCAAACTTAGGGTTATAACGATCCTTAAGGACTATGATCCTATTACTGAGAATGCCTGTACGATTGTTTATTTTAAAGATGCATTAAAGTAAAATGGAACAGGTATTAAATTCGTTTTACGTTTTTAATAACCTGTTCATACCCATAATTGAAAACGGTTTCATAGACTTTTCTTTATCGGAACGTATACTGAACCGTAGTAAAGAATCCTAATCCATTAACGGAATTTGGTTCTTTTACTACGGTTTTTTATATGCCAATTTTGGGGAGGTGAAGAATCACCATAAATTTAGAAAGGCCGATTCTAAATTTGGAGGGGTAAGATGGAAAAGTTAGGTGGCTTGAAGGTTGGAGTGCTGGGTTTGCAGCATGTATTAGCCATGTATGCGGGGGCGGTAATTGTTCCGTTAATTGTTGGACCTGCAATAGGGCTGAACGCACAACAACTGGCTTATTTAATTTCAATCGATTTATTTACCTGTGGGATAGCAACCCTAATTCAAGTGTTAGGCGGGCGGCATGTTGGGATCAAGCTCCCAGTTATTCTGGGATGTACATTTACTGCGGTCGGTCCGATGATCGCCATTGGCAATCTTGATGGAATAACGGCAATATATGGGGCAATTATATCTGCAGGGATTATAGTTGTAGTTTTGTCCCAGTTTATGAACAAGATCATGAAGTTTTTCCCTCCCGTTGTTACTGGCTCGGTTGTTACGATCATTGGCGTCTCATTAATTCCGGTCGCAATGAATAATGCCGCTGGCGGACAAGGGTCACCCACATTCGGCAATATTGAAAATTTACTTCTTGCGCTACTAACTTTAGTCACCATCATTGTACTTAATCGATTCTTTACCGGATTCGCGAGAGCTATCTCCGTATTGATTGGTTTAATTGTCGGAACAATTGTTGCATCCTTCATGGGATTGATTAATTTCTCAGCTGTTTCTGAAGCAAGTTGGTTTCATATGGTACAACCTTTCTACTTTGGTTTCCCAACATTCAATTTTTCTGCCATTTTAACAATGACGATTGTTGCGATTGTCAGCATGATTGAATCTACAGGTGTATTTTTGGCACTTGGCGATGTCTGTGACAGAAAGCTGGATTCCAATGATATTAAAAAAGGTTTAAGGGCTGAGGGGCTTGCGGCTGTAATTGGCGGTATTTTTAACGCATTCCCTTACACCACTTTTTCACAAAATGTTGGGTTGGTCGCTTTAACAAAGGTCAAAACAAGAAATGTTGTTTTAACTGCGGGCGTTATGCTAATGATTCTGGGCCTATTACCCAAGGTAGCAGCCCTAACGACCATTGTCCCGACTGCGGTATTAGGGGGGGCGATGATCCCAATGTTTGGGATGGTTGCTGCATCAGGCATCAAGATGCTCTCAGCCGTTGATTTTAAAAGAAATGAAAATTCATTAATTGTTGCTTGTTCAGTAGGTATTGGTTTAGGAGCAGCCGTTGTGCCGGCAATGTTCGATAAGCTTCCAGACAATCTGGGATTATTAATTCAAAACGGAATTGTCATTGGCAGTGTGACAGCGATTATTCTAAATATTGTTTTTAACCATAAACTATTGAAAGTAAGCGAAGAAGAACGTTTTGTGCAGTTGAAAGGGGATCATTCAGCTGATGTAATATGAGCTGTTGATTATAGATGTATAGATGGTGTTCCGAAAGTTTTCTATATAACAAAAACTTTTTAAAGGAGAGAGAGAAAATGGATTTAATCCTAAAAAATGCAAACATTCCACAAGGGGACAGGCAAGTACTAACAAATGTTTTGGTCGATGAAGGGAAGATTGTCGGTTTTACAAATGACATTAACTTCCTTCATGCTGACGAAATTATTGATATAAAAGGAAAGTTAGTTGTGCCAGGATGTATTGATCCACATACCCATTTTATGGATCCGGGATTTACACACCGTGAAACATTTGAAACGGGCCATCGTTCTGCAGCAGCTGGTGGACTGACACTGCACATTGATATGCCATGCTGCAGTAAACCATCTGTTCGTGACGGAGAGAGCTTCTTCAAAAAGCTAAATCCTATTAAGGAAAAAGCATATATTGATTACTGTTTCTGGGGAGGAATGACCGGAGAAGATGCGAGGGAAGGCTGGCTCGATAATATTTATCCGCAAATTGAGCAAGGCGTTGTTGCCTTTAAGGTTTACATGACCCCATCTGTTCCTACATTCCCTAAGGTTTCCGACGGCGAGATGTTTGAAATCTTCCGTAAAGTCGCACCGACTGGTTTACCAATTGGGGTGCACGCGGAGAATTATGATATCTGTACCTTTAATACAGAAAGGCTAAAGAATGAAGGGCGTACCGATGGTCCGGCTTGGGCTGAAGCCAGAAGTTCATTGGCAGAAAAGGTTGCCATTGAATTAATCATTAGCTATGCGGAAGAAGTAGATGCCCGTGTCCATGTTGTGCATATGAGCACAAAAGAAGGTGTAGAGCTTGTTCGCAGAGCGAAGGAACGCGGCCTTAAAGTAACGGCTGAAACATGCCCCCATTACCTCATGCTAAATGCAAAAGATGCAATGACTGAAAGAGGAACTTTTGCAAAAATTGCTCCTCCGTTACGCGGGAAAGCAGATAATGAAGCACATTGGCAGGCTCTTGCTGATGGAACCATTGATTTCGTTGGCACAGACCATGCACCATATGAGATTCCAACAGAAAAGGCTGCGCCTGATTCAACAATTTGGAACAGCTTCCCTGGCATTCCTGGTGTTGAAACAATGGTGCCGGTTCTAGTAAGTGAAGGGTTAAATAAAGGCCGTCTTTCATTATCCAGATTTGTCGAAGTAACAAGCACGAATGCCGCAAAGCACTATGGCATCTATCCGAAGAAAGGTGCCATGGAAATCGGCAGTGATGCAGATTTTACTGTTATTGACCTTGATCGGGAATACGAAATTGATGAGCAAAAAACAGAGTCCATGGCAAAGTACAATCCACTGCACGGCTTACAGCTAAAAGGCAAACCTGTTCAAACAATCGTTAGAGGTAAGTTGATTTATGATGAAGACAATGGCGGTATCGTAGGAGAAGCGGGATACGGCCAATTTGTACCACGCCAATCGATTCAACGATTAGAAAGAGTATTGAAGATTGAAAAATATGAAGCTGCCGCGGTAACGGAAAAATCTGAAAAGGCAGAAGTCATAAATTAAAACTGAGAGGAGTAAAAACAAAATGGAATTACGCGGTAACAAACATGCAATCGTAATTATTGATATGCTGAATGATTTTATTGGAGAAAAAGCAGCGCTGCGCTGTGAAGCTGGCGAAAAGATCGTCCCAAAAATCCGGGAATTAATTGACTTTGCCCATGTTAACAATATCCAGGTAATACATGTACAGGAAGCACACAGAAAGAATGATCGTGATTTCAGAGTCAGACCGGTACATGCCATTAAAGGAACATGGGGCTCTCAGTTTATCCCCGAATTAACTCCTGAAGAAGATAAAGGTGATTATGTCGTCCAAAAGCGCCGCCACAGCGCATTTAGCTATACAGACTTTGATCTATTTTGCCGGGAAGAAGAGATCGACACACTTGTACTAACCGGTGTTTGGACGAATGTGTGTGTAAGAAGTACGGCTTCTGATGGCCTGTATCACGGATACAATATTATCTGCGTTTCCGATGCAACAGCATCACAGGATGAGGACATGCACCGTTCAGGACTAAGGGATATCGATATCTTTGGGGACATTATGACCACCGATGAATATAAGGAAGCTGCCAAAGAAAAATTCTCCCATAATGAACAGGCAGTATAAATATTAATGAAGATAATTGTTGGTATAACAGGGGCTAGCGGGTCATTGTATGGCTATACTTTGATCCGCGCCCTTTACGAATTAGGAATAGAAACGCATGTAATCGCTACTGAAATGGGAGAAAAAGTGATGCAATTTGAATGTGGTGTAAGCATGAAGGAGATAAAAAATTACGCCACGGTACATAGTAATCGGAATCTTTTTGCATCAGTAGCGAGCGGTTCCTTTAAAACAAACGGTATGGTCATCGTCCCATGTTCCATGAATACATTAGGTGCGGTTGCAAATGGCGTTGGTGATACGCTGTTAAGCCGTGCGGCAAGCGTTGTATTAAAAGAAAGCCGAAAACTAATTATTGTTCCAAGAGAAGCACCTTTTCATTTAATTCATTTAAAAAATATGACGACATTAGCCGAAGCAGGTACATGCATCATGCCAGCCTCTCCAGGATTTTATCATCGCCCTGTCGAAATTTGGGAATTAATTAATTTTATGGTCGCCAGGATTCTAGATATGTTGGACATTGATCATGATCTTTTAGAGAGGTGGGGTGAACCGAAATTATGAATCCCACAACATTAAGGGAATTGTTAGATGATTGGGAAACAAGAGGATTGCTTGCCAGGGTGAAAAAGGAAGTAGACCCCGAATATGAGCTTGGTGCAGTCCTCAGGCATTTTAAAGGTGCGAAGCCGATATTATTCGAAAAAATAAAGGGTTATACGAGTCCAATGGTTGCAGGTCTCGCTGGAGAACGTAATTTATTGGCCGACAGCATGGGGATTACAGGAAAAGAGCTCATCCCTAAATTGATTGAATCCATTGTTAATCCGATTCCAACGACAAAACTGGGAACAGGTCCTGTTCATGAAAATGTAATTCTAGGAGAATTCGACCTGGACGATCTCTTCCCAATTCTGACCTATCATGCAGAGGACTCTGGCCAGTACTATGTTGCCGGAGTAATGGTAGTTAAGGATATAGCCGGTAAAAATCGCTATACATCTATCAGAAGGATGCAATTTTTAGGGGGAAATAGGACGAGTATTTTAATTACTTCACCAGAGTTGTATTCACAATATCAATATTATGAAGAACGAAATGAACCGATGGAATTTGCTGTGATGTTTGGGGTTGTACCGGCGGTCATACTGAGCTCACAAGTAAGCACCCATTTATACCATACAGATAAATTGGATATTGCAGGTGCATTATTGGGACAATCTCTTGATGTTGTCCAGTGTAAAACAGTAAATCTGGAAGTATTAGCTGAAGCCGAAATTGTTTTAGAAGGAAAAATGCTTCCACATATACGGGAAACAGAAGGTCCATTCGCTGAATTAGCTGGTTATTACGGAACCATCTCACAACAGCCAGTTGTTGAAATAACTGCTGTAACCTATCGTAATAATGCTATTAATCAAACAATCTTTCCAGCTAGTTATGAGGAAAAGCTGCCAATGGCTCTTGTAAGGGAGGTAACCCTTTTAAACACTGTTAGACAGGTTATTCCAAATGTAAAAGACGTTCACATTACAATGGGCGGAGTTGCAAGATATCACGCGGTCATCCAAATTGATAAACAATCAGAAGGAGATGGCAAGCAGGCGGCACTTGCGGCATTTGCCAGTGATAAAGATTTAAAGCATGTTGTTGTGGTCGATAAGGATGTGGACATATGGAATTCAGATGAAGTCGAGTGGGCCATTGCAACAAGAGTTCAGGCAGATGAAGATATCTTTATCGTTCCGGGCGCAAAAGGTTCACCGCTTGAATCGTCCCATAATATTAAAGGAGTTACAGCAAAAATGGGAATCGATGCTACATATCCATTAGCACGTGCCGAAGAGTTTAAAAGAACATATATACCTATAGATATAAAAATAGAAGAGTATTTGTAAGGTCAACTGGTATAACTGTTGAGGAGGTTCGACATGAAAGCGATAGGAATGATAGAAACGAGAGGCTTGACCGCGGCTATTGAGGCACTGGATTCGATGGCCAAAGCCGCGAATATTACACTTGTTGATTTAAAAAGAGTTGGTGCAGGCCTTGTGACGGTTATTGTAGAGGGCAGTGTATCAGATGTGACTGCTGCGGTGGAAGTTGGGAAAGAGGCGCATATTCGAACGGGCGGCGAGCTTGTTTCTTTCAACGTCATTGCAAGGCCGCATACAGAGTTGGCAAAGATTTTGTAACAGAGGGGTGATAAAAAATGTCTGATTTTATGAAGAATATTATTCAGGAGGTTTTGAATAAACAGGGAAAAAGTACAACCTTTATTCAAACACAAACTGTTGGCAGCCCTTCTGTTTCGAAACATCATCCCAGAACTGGAAGCCAGGAAAACACTCCAACACTCAACTTGAACCGACCAAACTATCAGAGAATGAAAAAGGAGCAAAGACTTTCTGTTCCAGGAAAATCGCCGGTAACAAGACTGGATACGCAAGCTGCAAAACCCGCCCATCCAGTGAACAACCTTAAACATGCAAATCAGAATGAATTATTATCACAACTAAGTACTGTGTCACTCGGGCATGGGAAGGTTGAAAAACGAGTGTTTGCTAGTGGCGCTAATTTTCAAATGCACAATAAAGTCAATCAAGATCCGAAACTTTTAGGAAAAACAAAGGATGGCAGTTATGTCTGGTTTTTTCCAACTGTTTCGGAATCATTAGCGCAAAGGTTTAAACGATCAACAAGCGGTGTCGCGGTTGGAGTCATTACCTCAAAGTCTTGTCTCCCAAGCCAACTTTTACTTGTTAATGATGTGATACGTGAAAATCCGGATGTGAAGTACCATCTTACCTGGGACCGAGGCAATAAGGATTCATTTGTATGGGAAATGTATGATCACGATCCGGTAAGATTGGAAAAAAAGCTTCAAACAATATTACAAATTCTTCAACGCAAGTCTACAAAAACGATTGAATCGTATTCAATAATGTCGCCAAGTGCATGGTTATCCAAACAATTAAATATTGGATCATCAGTTGAAGCCATTTCTGTACTTGAAAGGGTTCCATACTACGCATCGCTCTTACTTTTAGAACAATATTTTACATCCGATGAGCAACCCCAGCTTCAATATGAAATAGAAGAACATTATTTAATACTTGGCGGAGCCCATCGTGTGGTTTCAAAGACCATACAAGATTTTAGAAGGAAAACTGAAAACTTACTATAACATTTGAAGGCAGGTTTTACGGCTAGGAGGTGTAATTAAGTTGCGCGCATTAGGATTAATAGAGACTGTTGGCTTTACAACAGCAGTTTCAGCTGCAGATGCAGCAGTAAAGGCAGCGAATGTAGAGATTATCGGCATTGAAAAAGTAATCGGGGTTAATGGCTACCTGGGTGTCACCATTCATTTAGGTGGAGATGTCGGGGCCGTAAATGCGGCGGTAGAAGCCGGAAAAGCAGAAGGTGAACGAGTTGGCAAGGTCATTTCTGTAGATGTCATTGCCCGGGCACATGATGAAGTAAATAGTAAATTGATTAGCCTATTTGGTTTAAATAGGGAAGAAGCACTGGAAGAATCCAATACAAAAGAAAAGAACAAAAGTGAGAATCAGGAAAAAACGAAAGTGATAGGTGAAAGCCCTAAAGTTAGAAAGCAAGATGAAGGACAAAATAACTAATCATAAATATCAGGAGGAATAGATCATGGGTGAAGCATTGGGATTAATTGAAACAAAAGGATTGGTTGGAGCTATTGAGGCGGCAGATGCGATGGTAAAGGCTGCGAATGTCGAAATATGCGGCTATGAAAAAGTAGGTTTTGGTCTTGTAACTGTTATGGTGAGGGGAGACGTTGGTGCTGTAAAGGCAGCTACAGATGCCGGGGCTAGTGCTGCAAGTAGAGTTGGGGAGCTGGTTTCTGTCCACGTAATCCCAAGACCTCATAGTGAGATTGAAAGAGCCCTTTTATCTAAAGGTGAATAATGTCGCATGAGGTAAAACAAAGTGTACTTGTGAAAAACACACTATACGAGGTCATGAATAGTTGCTTCCAGCGAAACGCAATGAGGGGAGCAACTACTCGCATTTTAGCCCTAATAGCTTTTAATGATATAGGTGTTGAACAGGGTATTTCAACACTAAAGCAATTAAACAATAACGCTTATTTTACCCGAATATATGCTGATGAAGAATATTTTACTTCAGGAAGGCTCCATCATTTTTTTGAGTTAAGCGGGAATGACGATTGGACCATTTTAAATCATTCCATAGGGGAAATAGAGGACGACTATGATCAGATTTTTATTCCAGTAGCATCATTTTCCCTTGTGTCTGAATTAGTCCATTTTTTAGGGAATCGCCCGTTAGCCAAGGTAATCCAGCGAGCTTTGCTAAAAGGAAAAAAGGTAACGATGCTTGAGCTTGCGGTCAATCCTTATAGCAAAACAATAATAGAAGGAAATTGGGATAAAGGGACAAGTTTTATGAAAGCCGAGCTTTTTAACCAATTAAAAAGATTGCAAGGATTTGGTGTAACGCTCATTCATTCAAATGAGGTGAAATCGCATTTCCAAAGACAGACATCAGGCAAAAGACTGCTTTTAGCTGAAAAGGAAGTTATAAGCGCAAGACAAAAGCAGAAAAAGGAGATTATGGTTTCCCCAGGGACATTGGTTACTCCATTGGCCAGAGATACTGCAAAAGAATTGGGAATACGACTAACCATAAAGTGAAACTTCCATCCATGGGAGGTTCTTCATCCCCCCCCCGGATGGCTAGTCGCGCGGAGCCTGATTGATTTTTCTAAGGGCTGAAGCCCTAAGAAAAATCTTATTTCACCAATCGGACCTTTACGGGCAGTTGATTTCCACCTGCTTCTTCAATTCCTCTGATTCTTGAGGTGGGGTTCTTACTGCCCGTTAAGAGTGGGATAAACTAAGGAGTAGATAGAAATGGAAATTGGGATTGTGGTTGGAAGATTAACCGCGACTAGGAAAGATGAAAATTTGGTGGGAACAAAGCTTTTAATTACACAACCGATTGACGTTGATGGCAGTCATCGATCGCATCCCATTGTAACGGTTGATACAGTTGGAGCGGGGGTTGGGGAAAAGGTTATTTATGTATTAGGAAGTACAGCTACCAATGCAACTCCCAAAAAAAATGCTCCCATTGATGCAGCGATAGTTGGAATTATTGATAGTATAGATTGCTAGATAGATTGGGAGGCTTGAAGATGGAAGCAAGAGTCATTAAAGAAGCAATCCAGAGAAGGAAATTAATCGATGTATTGCTTGATAGCAATCAATATGCCGATTTAGTTTTAAAAGACGGCTTCTTTATAAATGTTATAACTAGAGAAATCTACCAAGCTGATGTTGCCGTTAAGGGCGACCATGTATTAATGGTAGGAGATGCGAAGGAATTAATTGGCCCAGGGACAAAAGTGGAGGATGTTAGAGGGAAATTCATTTGTCCAGGCTTTATTGATTCACATATGCATTTTGAAAGCGCAATGCTTACTGTTACAGAATTTTCAAGACTATCTATCCCGACAGGTACCACAACATTGATTGGGGACCCCCATGAAATTGGGAATGTACTTGGTGTCCATGGCATGCTGGAGATGGTAAAAGAAGCAAAAACCCTGCCGAACAATGTGAAGTTCACGGTTCCATGTGCCGTGCCAGATGCGCCGGGCCTTGAAACATCCGGCTATGATGTAAATTCAAATCATATGAAAGAGCTCTTAAATGATCCATATGTACAAGGAATTGGTGAGATCCAAAGCTTCAGTAATATTAAACCAGTTTATCAAAATGCACCACATTTAATCGATGATCTGGTTGCGGCAGTAGGGTACGCAGAAAGTATTGGTAAAACGGTAGAAGGAAACGCGCCAGGTTTATTTGGAAAAGAACTGGCGGCGCATATTATTAGCGGTGGAACCCATGTCTCCTGCCATGAAACAACAACGAAGGAAGAAGCGGTAGAGAAGTTGCGCTATGGTGTAAGCGTATTCATGCGTGAGGGCTCCTCACAAAGAAATATGGCTGAGTGCATCCGGGCAATAACTGAAGAGGGTCTTGATTCAAGAAGGGCAATTCTTGTTTCGGATGATATGGTCCCGGAGGATCTCCTTAAATATGGTCATATGAATGATATTGTAAGAAGAACAATAGCGCAGGGAATTGATCCAGTAGAAGCAATCCAAATGGCAACAATTAATCCGGCCACCCATTTTGGCTTTAAGGATGTTGGTGTTTTAGCACCCGGTAAGAAGGCTGATATTGCTGTTATTAGTGACCTTGAAAACATGGTTATTGACCAAGTTTATTTAAATGGAAAGAAAGCGGCCGAAAAAGGTAAATTAACGATAGATTTAGGCACATACACCTATCCAGATTCAGTGAAAAACTCTGTGAAATGTAAACCTGTAACAAAGGACGACCTCGTTATTAGAGCCACAGGAAGAAAGGCTAGAGTTCGGGCGATTGAGGGGATTCCGGATCAAAACTTAACCGGCGGACGCGAGTTTGAATTAAATGTTGAGGATGGTATTATTCAACCTTGTTTACGGCAAGATGTTTTGCCGATGCTCGTAATCGAAAGACATGGACGAAGCGGAAAAATAGGAAAAACCTTCATTAATGGCTTTAAGCTTAAAAGCGGCGCAATTGCTGAAAGTGTAGCTCATGACACACACAATATCATTGTAGCTGGAACCAATTATGAGGATATGGTCACTGCTGTAAATCGTGTCATTGCCATGGGCGGTGGGATTGCCATGATAAAGGATGGTAGGGTTGTCGGTGATATGGAATTAAATGTTGGCGGACTCATTACGGATAAAATGTCAGGGGAAGAAGTAAGCCGGAAAATCGCTGAATTAACAAAACTTGCCGAGACTGACCTTGGCTGCGGGATTCATGTGCCGTTTATGCATTTATCGTTCTGGTCATTAGTTACGAGTCCAAAGTGGAAAATCACAGATGTGGGATTAATTGATGTGGATAAATTTGAAATAATCCCAACCGTTCTTTAAGGGAGGGAACTAAATGGGTTACAGACTAGTCGATTTGACGCAGGAGATTTACCAGGGGATGCCGGTTTTCCCATTGCATCAAAAAACAATGATTTTTCCGAACATTTCACATGAAGAAAGTAAAGCAAAGATTGGGTTTGAGTTTGCGACGAATAATCTGCTAATTAACGAACATGGTCCGACACATACTGATGCAACATTTGAATTCGATCCAAATGGAAAATATATCGACGAAATGCCACTCGAGTATTTTTATGGGCCGGCAGTTTGTCTTGACGTATCACATGTTTCACCTGATGGGTATATCACACAACGTATTTTAGAAGATGCGCTATACCGCTCCGGTCAGGCAATTCAGGAGGGGGATATTGTTCTATTATATACCGGGCATTATAACAGGGCTTACGGAACGGAAGAATGGTTGACGCGATATTGTGGTCTGGATTACGAGGGGGCAAGGTGGTTAGCGGAAAAAGGTGTCGTAAATATTGGAATTGATGCTCCAGCGATTGATAATCCGCTTGATCTAAAATATTCAGGACACTTAGTATGCCGGGAATACCAGATGTCCAATACCGAAAATTTATGTAATCTCGATCAGGTGGCTGGTAAAAGATTTCTTTATTTTGGCTTGCCATTGAGGATTCGCAAAGGGACAGGTTCACCGATTCGCGCGGTTGCATTATTTATTGATTAGGACCATTAAAAAGATTCGTTTCATATAATTTCGAAGATACGGTTCGAAAGTCTCTACCCGGGACCACAAATCCCTGACTATGAAACGGCGTTTTTTGCGAGGGCAATACTTGTACTCCAGTAATTGAATGCCGACTTCATCTTCATAGTATAGATAATGAGGGGGATTTTAGAATGAGTACGTTGCTTATTAAAAATGCAGAAATTATAACGATGAATAAACAAGAAGAGATATTATTTGGGGATATTTATATCGTTGACGATCGTATCGTGGATATTGGCAAGGATCTATCCTATCCGGCTGAAAAAATAATCGATGCTAAAGGCCGGACGGTAATTCCGGGTTTCATCCAGACACATATTCATCTTTGCCAGACTTTGTTCCGTGGCCAGGCGGATGATTTGGAATTAATGGATTGGTTGAAACAAAAAATTTGGCCGCTTGAAGCTTCGCATGATGCGGAATCAAGCTATTATTCTGCTATGTTAGGAATAGGGGAACTGATCCAAAGTGGTACAACAACTGTCGTCGATATGGAAACAGTCCATTATACGGACGAAGCTTTTCAGGCGCTTGACCAGAGTGGGATTCGGGCACTTGCCGGAAAGGTAATGATGGACCTTGGAGATGAGGTGCCTGAAAAACTAAGGGAGAATACATACGATTCCATCCAGCAGAGTGTTGATTTGCTGGAAAAATGGCACTTACATGACAATGGAAGAATTGAATATGCATTTAGTCCGCGATTTGTTGTTTCTTGCACGGAGGAATTACTAAGAGAAGTGCAAAAACTTTCCCAACACTATCGTGTAAAAGTGCATACCCACGCATCTGAAAATCGCGGTGAAATTGAAATTGTTGAAAGAGAACGGGGAATGCGGAATGTTGTTTACTTAGACTACCTCGGGCTTGCAAATGAAAGCCTGATTTTGGCGCATTGTGTTTGGCTTAATGAGGAAGAAAAAAGAATTATTAAGGAACGCGGAGTGAAAATGACCCACTGCCCTGGATCTAATTTAAAATTAGCTTCAGGTATTGCCGATGTGCCAGGGATGATTGACAGAGATGCGTTCGTTAGTCTTGGTGCGGATGGAGCGCCTTGTAATAACAATCTCGATATGCTAAACGAAATGCGGCTGGCAGCAATTATTCATAAACCTCAGCATGGCCCGACAAGCATGGATGCAAAAACTGTTTTCAGAATGGCTACAATCGGCGGCGCTAAGGCTGTTGGTTTAGAAGACCAAATTGGAAGTATCGAAATTGGTAAAAAAGCTGACATTGTCATTTTAAACTTAAATGACTTTCATATGTACCCATCTTTCGGGGTAGACACTATTTCCAGAATTGTTTATTCGGCAACCCGTGCTGATGTTGAAACAACGATTATTAATGGAAAGATCGTAATGGAAAATAGAATGATGAAGACAATGGATAAAAATATTATTCTAAAAGAATCCAATAAAGCAATCAAACGTTTACTTCAAAAAATTCCCAGTTTACAGCCGTGAAATAATCTTATCTAGTAAATTGCTAAAGCACGAATCTAAGGAGGAAGGTGCAATATGAGCAAGAAATACGTTTTGGCCGTACCGAATTTTAGCGAAGGGCAAAGATCCGATGTTGTAAATGCAGTTGTGGATGCAGTGAAACAAGTAGAATCGGTAAAGGTTGTGGCAGTTGAACCTGAGCACAATTTTAACAGAACGGTTTTAACCTTTATTGTTGACCCGAAACATTGTGAGGAAGCAATGTTAAAAATGGCTGAAGCCGTTTATAAAGATGTCAATATGGAAGTTCAAAAAGGAGATCACCCGCGTATCGGGGCACTGGATACGTTCCCGGTATTCCCGCTGCAAAATGTGACCATTGAAGAAACTCAAGAATTAGCGGAGAAATTGGGAGTATCTTTATTTGAACATTTTAAAGTCCCGATTTATTTCTCTGGATTAAATGCACGCACTGAGTACAAAAAATCAAATATTAATATTCGACGTGGGCAATATGAAGGCTTAAAAGCTTTATTGGAAGATAAAAATCATCCGGATTATGGAACGAGGAAACCTGATTTATCGGTTGACGGCAAATTGGATGCAAAAATGGGCGCATGTACAGTAACTGCTGATTATGAAGGATTAGTCGCTTACAACGTTTTCGTGGAATCTGAAGATGTCAGCATTGCGAAGGAAATCGCCAAACTGGTCAAGAGTAAAGAGCATGGCTGGTTATCGATCAAGAGTGTGGGCTTTAAAGATGAAGGGAAGCCTGGTACAGCTGTTTCAATGAACGTTTATAACTGTGCAGAAACACCACTTGTCATGCTGTGCGATTGGGTAAATAAGGAAGCTCAATTAAGAGGTACAAAGGTAATTGGTACAGAGCTTGTTGGCCCACTTCATCTTAAATATGTTGAAGCAGCTGCAAAAGAATTCGGATATGAATTTAATGGAAGAGACTACGACGAACTAGTAAAAGTTTTAGAAGAAAACATGGGACTAATCGACTTTGATGCGGCGCAAATAATTGAATATCACTTACAGCCTGTAACTCCATAAGAACAAATACAAATAATTAATGAATAGAATAGGAGAATTGGCATGCAGACAATCGAAGGAAAAAGTACTGCATTAGTTGATTTGAAAGTTACAGAGTTTATCGAAAAGCTAGGTTCGAATGAACCTGCTCCAGGCGGCGGATCGGCTTCCGCATTAGTAGCCGCTGTGGGTGCAGCCCTAACAAGAATGGTTACTGAATTAACAATTGGTAAAAAGAAATATGAAGAATACAGTGAGGAAATGAAAAATATATTATCGGAAATGAAAACGCTTAATAATAAACTGCTGGCAGCAATTGATGCTGATACAGAAGCATTTAATAAAGTAGCAGCGGTATTTGGTTTACCTAAAGAGACGGAAGGGGAAAAAACAGCAAGAAAAGATGCCATGCAAGTTGCACTTAAATATGCAACACAGGTTCCGTTTCATACAATGGAGTTGATTGCCGATGGACTTCAATTGACTGCAAAGGCAGTGGGCAAATCGAATGTAAATGCTGCCAGTGATTTAGGTGTTGCTGCTCTGACAATGAAGGCAGGACTATATGGCTGCTGGCTGAATGTACGTATTAATTTGAGCGGCGTAAAAGATAAGACTTTTGTATTTGAGTACACTGAAAAAGGAAAAGCATTATTGGCAAAGGGGACTGAGATTGCCGACAACATTTATAATGAAATAGAAAAATCACTATAGTGATCAGATTGGAAATATTACCTTGCACTAGCAATAGTGCCTTTATAATTTTTTAACCAGAATAACTTAAATACATTCCGCAATCGTCAATTTAGTATGTTATACTGTAAATAACCTTTGAAGCTTTAAATCTTTACCATTTCCTTTACCATCTCCCTACTCGACCGTTGAGTAGGGTTTTTTATTGAATATTATACAGAGAACATAAAAAAACAGGCCCTATATAAAGAGCCTGTTTGTATAAACGATTTAAGATTAAGCAGCTTTTTGAACGTTAGCGGCTTGAGGTCCACGAGCACCTTGCTCAACGTCAAACGTTACTTTTTGGCCTTCGTCTAAAGATTTGAAGCCTTCACTTTGGATTGCAGAAAAGTGTACGAATACATCGTCTCCATTTTCACGTTCGATAAAGCCAAAACCTTTTTCTGCATTAAACCACTTAACTGTACCTTGTTCCATTTTTGTTGCCTCCTAGTGCGTTACCACACATTGTATTACTATCCTTGCCCAAAGTATCATCAATATGAAAAGTTGAAATTCATACTATCCTTTACACCGAACAAAAATAATTCTTTTTTAGTATATCAGGAAACGGAAAAAATTGCAAATTACTGAAATTAACTAAAATAGAAAAATCCTTTAGGGGATAACTGGTTTACGTTAATTAGTAGATGAAGCATGGGGAAGCATGGGGACGGTTCCAATGCTTCATTCGAGAGACGAAATAAGTTCTTTCTTTTATTTGATGATTAATAATTTTTAGTAGGAACTACTTTGCGTTCACTTAATTTTTTCAACTGCAAGTACAAGTTCTGAATTCAAAAAGAAAGGACGATAATAACCCAGCGTACTTGTAAGAGGTAAGATCTCTGGTTTTAAATGAATATTCAAGTTCTCTTTAAGATAGTTGCGACGTGATTCAATGCGTTCCCATAATTCCGGATATTCTGTTTGGATTTCTTGAATAAGACTCCCGTCTGCTAAAGCAACCGTACTTTCTGCTGAAACTCCGTTGTGTCCTTCTTGAATCGGGATAAAATCCACTTGAAAAATATTACCACTCTGAACAAGTGCATCAGAGCCTTTATAAAATGGTGAACTCATCCATTCTTCATCTGCGGTTAAGTGCCCAGGGCACAATTCCCAACCGTACTTACTCTGTGGATAATATTCGGCAAAGCTATCGTAAAATTCGGCTCCTTTTATACCAATCGCAATATTTTGAAGCCACCAGTTATAGGCTTTAAAGTAAGGAATGACAACTTCTTCAAGATATCCTGGATCAACACTTTCCAGTTCATCGACGTTAGATACAGCATAACCTGAACGACTTGATAAACCACCTTTATAACTAACTGTTAATGCAACTTTATCGCCCTTTTTAAGTTGACGATTCGTTGGATAAAGATTTGCATTTATAAAGCGATCTCCAAAGGCTGAGATGGTCACCACATTTTGGTATTGACCGTCCCGATTTAATAGATTCCCAATCTCTGTTTCTCTGACACCTTCTTCTAGCGCATTCAAAGCTGATAAGACTGCATCTGAAGCTAGTGAAGCACCATACTCATAATGAGCAATTTCATTAGCGTTATTTGTTACACGCGCGCCTCTTCCTGGGTGCATGTAAATTTGTGTCGCATTCACTAACTTGTTCTTACCGACCACTTCAGCTAAAGCATCAATGACAAAAGCCGGTAAATCAAAGTTCTGATGGAAGTCACTGAAGTCATTCGATAATAACTTCCATCCCACTACGCCAACTCTTTGCGAAGTATCAATATTTACTTGGCGTAAATAGTGTACTAATGGACGAAAGTCACCCATCGGTTGATTTGATAGGGAGAAGAGTGGACAATGAACCCCCTCACTCTCGGCACGGGAAAACCTCACCTTGTTGTAGTTTTCATTTCCGAGCACTAGCGTACTACTGCCATCTTGATTTAGTATTTGCAAACCTTCCTCAAAGCGGGGGATAAATCCAGTTACGTATTCAAAATTACTCCCATGTTCTTTATCAGCATAAACAACTAATGAGCTTAGGTTTGCTTCTTGCATCAAATTTAAAATTTTTTGTTTACGCAATTTAATTGTATGATCAGTTAATAAAATTGGTTTACCTGAATGATCAAGTTTTGGAGCTATGGCTTGTTTAACTATAATATTCATGTTTTAATATCTCCTTCTATAATTTAATAGTAAAAGATAATTTTCCTTTTTTATTTTTAACATTGTTAAGAAAGCGTTAGTTTTCATTCTTCTTCATTAACCGATACAATTTTAGTCATTTCTTTAATATCTTGATATGTCTTTTTCTCTATTTTGTTATCAGTAACAATAAAATCAAAATCACCTACTTCTCCAATTTTATAAAGGAAATTCTTCCTGAATTTACTGCTATCTGTTACAAGAATTTTACATTTTGATTGCTTCATAACAGCTCTTTTTGTGAAGGCATCATCTTTATCAAATAGAGTAACTCCAGACGGAACGCTAATTCCTTCAGCTCCTATTAAACAATAATCAAAATTAAAATTTGATATATACTCACTCGTTTGAATACCTAAAAATCCTTTAGAAAGCTCTCGATATTTTCCGGGAACTGAATGCAAATTAATTTCATTATATTTGGATAGGGAATTCATAACTAACAGGGAGTTTGTAAAGAATGTGCAATTCTTTTTTTGAAAGATTTCTTTTGCTACTGCGAGAGTGGTTGTTCCCGTTTCTATAAAGACTGAACTACCAGGTTTAATAATATTGTTGCAATATTTTCCAATTGATCTTTTTTCGTTAATATTTATTAATTCTTTTACGGACATTGGATTTTCCACAATACTATCTTCCTTATATGTTGCACCTCCATAAATTAGATTAATTTCACCTCCCTTTGCTAATTCATTTAAATCTCTATTAATAGTCATAGTTGAAATACCAAATTTTCCAGCTAGCTCTTTAGAACTAACTTCACCATTTACTTTTATCATTTCTAATATTAATTTTTGTCTTTTAGCCTGATTCAAATCTTAAGACCTCCAAATTAATGCAGGATTATCTTTATAAATGCTGGATTTACTTATATTAGTTCAACAATATTCTGAACAAATACAATGAATTTTAACAAAGGATAAAAAAGGGTTGTAAATTTTTAGTATAAAATACCCTAACACCAAAAACCATAACATTTATTTTGAACTATTACAACATAATGTAACACCAAAGGCTATAAATGTTTACTTGTGTTGTTTTGTTAGATATGATTTAAACATAGACAGTTTTGTTATAATGAAAAGGAGGAGAACTTAATCGGAAGATAATTAAAATAGAAATTAATAAAAAGAGTTCATTATTGAACACATTGAAGAGCATTTGTAAGTACTCCATTTCTCATTTTCGTTTTGAAAAATGTCGGTTTTTTTCCTAAAGTATTTTTTGATTTTAATGATAAATGCGTAAAGCTATAATTTAAAAAAATAAGAAATGGAGTAGGTCGAATGGTCCAATCTATCAATACAAAGGTCGATTTAGTAATTGACGCAACCTCACATTTGGGACTTCCAGAG
Organism: Neobacillus notoginsengisoli; assembly: GCF_003515685.1. GTDB lineage: Bacteria > Bacillota > Bacilli > Bacillales > Cytobacillaceae > Bacillus_D > Bacillus_D notoginsengisoli. The sequence goes on from NZ_QWEG01000004.1 coordinate 225,139, forward strand.
TATGGTGAAATTATGATTGGAGACAAAGGTTTTGAATTTTACAATAGTCGCAATACTAGTAAGTTTATTCAAATTCCATGGGAAGAAGTTGATTACGTTATCGCTTCAGTCCTATTCAAAGGAAAATGGATTCCACGTTATGCTATCCAAACTAAGAAGAATGGAATGTTTACGTTTTCTTCAAAAAATCCAAAAAAAGTTTTGCGAGCAGTTCGTGAATACATTGATCCAAATCACATAGTTCAATCATTAAGTTTCTTTGAAGTAATCATACGCGGCTTGAAGAGTAGTTTAAAAAAGTAATAGTTTTATTTCAAGTAGTTTTTTTAAAAAGAAAAGGGCGTTATTTGAAAGCGGTTAAATAGTTGTGACATGCATTTTGCGAAAAGCAAAAAGAAGGCTGAAAATTTATTTTTGTGATTGATGAAAACGTTTAACATAGTGGGAATTGCTGAGCATAAAAGTGCCGCATTATTCCATTTTACAAAGGGTTTTAAAACTTAACTTACCTGTATTAACTACAATAAAGGAGGTAAAAAGATGGTAGGGATTATCCTCGCTAGTCACGGTGATTTTGCCGAAGGTATCTTGCAATCTGGGGCTATGATCTTTGGAGAACAAGAAAATGTGAAAGCGATCACACTGATGCCAAGTGAAGGGCCTGATGATATTAAGGAAAAAATGAAAGAAGCAATCGCCTCTTTCGATAACCAAGATGAAGTATTGATTTTAGTTGATCTTTGGGGTGGAACCCCTTTCAACCAAGCCAATAGCTTGATTGAAGAACATCAAAAAGATAAATGGGCAATTGTTGCTGGTTTGAACTTGCCGATGTTGATTGAAGCGTATGCATCACGTTTGTCGATGGACACAGCATATGAGATTGCCGCCCATATTGTGACCACAGCGAAAGAAGGCATTAAAGTGAGTCCTGAAAAGTTACAACCTATGGAAAAAGCAATTGCTACAGCTGCTGCTAAACCGTCAAATGTGGGTGCTCCGGGTAAATTTGAATTTGTGTTGGCGCGTATCGACTCTCGTTTACTTCACGGGCAAGTCGCAACATCTTGGACAAGATCTACAAATCCTACACGGATCATTGTTGTATCTGATGCTGTAGCTAAGGATGAATTACGTAAGAAATTAATCCAACAAGCTGCTCCTCCAGGAGTAAAGGGACATGTTGTTCCTATTCATAAAATGGTTGAGCTTGCAAAAGATGATCGACACTTTGGAGGCCAGCGTGCATTGCTTCTTTTCGAAAATCCACAAGACGTGCTTAGAGCCGTTGAAGGTGGCGTTCCTATAGAGACAATCAATGTTGGTTCTATGGCACACTCTCCTGGTAAAGTTCAACCTAATAAGACGTTGGCCTTTAACCAAGAGGATCTTGATACATTCGCTAAGCTGAAAAAACTAGGTCTAAAATTTGATGTACGTAGAGTTCCAAATGATTCAAAAGAGAACATGAATGAAATTCTAAAGCGGGCTCAAGGATTGCTAAACAAAAGGTCCTAATTATTTGAGTTAAGGGAGGATTAAACATGGATTTGAGTATCATTCAAATAATATTAATCTTGGTTGTAGCATTTTTAGCAGGCGTAGAAGGAATTTTGGATGAATTCCACTTCCACCAGCCAATCATTGCCTGTACATTAATCGGTTTAGTTACAGGACAATTAGTACCATGTCTTATTTTAGGCGGCACCCTGCAATTGATTGCATTAGGTTGGGCAAATATCGGAGCTGCTGTTGCACCGGATGCTGCGCTAGCGTCAGTGGCATCTGCAATGATATTAGTTTTAAGTGGAAAAGGTGAAGCAGGGGTTGCATCCTCAATCGCCATTGCTGTTCCGCTTGCAGTTGCTGGCCTTTTATTGACAATCATCGTACGTACGATTGCAACAGGTATCGTACACATTATGGATAACGCAGCTAAAGAAGGAAACATTAGAAAAATTGAAATTTGGCAAATGATTGCCATTTGTTTGCAAGGGTTACGTATTGCTATTCCAGCTGCATTAATTGTAGCGGTAGGAGCAGGTCCGGTTAGAGGCTTACTTGAAGCTATGCCAGCTTGGCTGACAGATGGTTTAGCAATTGGTGGGGGAATGGTTGTAGCTGTTGGTTACGCAATGGTTATTAACATGATGGCTTCAAAAGAAGTATGGCCTTTCTTCGCAATCGGTTTTGTATTAGCAACTATTTCGGAAATTACACTTATCGGTCTAGGTGCAATCGGTGTGGCACTTGCCCTTATTTACTTAGCTCTTTCTAAACAGGGTGGTTCTGGTAATGGCGGTAACGGCAACTTTGGTGATCCTGTAGGCGATATTATTGATTCTTACTAAGAAGGAGGCATACATAAAATGGCGCAAGAAATAAGGTTATCTAAAAAAGATCGTATTGCTATTTGGTGGCGTTCAACTTTCCTTCAAGGTTCTTGGAACTATGAACGTATGCAAAATGGCGGTTGGGCATATGCAATGATTCCGGCAATCAGAAAATTATATAAAACCAAAGAAGATCGTGCAGCAGCATTACAACGGCACTTAGAATTCTTTAATACTCACCCATATGTAGCCTCACCTATTCTTGGGGTAACACTAGCACTCGAAGAAGAGCGTGCAAATGGCGCGCAAGTTGATGACGTAGCAATCCAAGGTGTTAAAGTTGGTATGATGGGACCTTTAGCGGGTATAGGAGATCCAGTTTTCTGGTTCACTATTAAACCAATTCTTGGTGCATTAGCGGCTTCACTTGCGATGACCGGTAACATTCTTGGTCCAATTATTTACTTTGTTGTATGGAACCTTATTCGAATGGGATTCATGTGGTACACTCAAGAATCTGGTTACAAAGCCGGTTCTAAAATCACCGAAGACTTATCTGGCGGTTTACTACAAGATATTACAAAAGGTGCATCAATCCTTGGTATGTTCATCCTCGGTTCATTAGTTAACCGTTGGGTGTCTATCACTTTTACACCAATAGTATCTTCAGTTAAACTGAGTGAAGGTGCTTATATCGATTGGAAAAACTTGCCGCCAGGGACAGAAGGAATTAAAACTGCATTGGAACAGCAAGCTGCCGGTCTGTCGTTGAGTGATGCCAAAGTAACCACTTTACAAGACAACTTGGATACGTTAATTCCTGGTTTAGCTCCATTGCTGTTAACTCTTCTTTGCATGTGGTTGCTTAAGAAGAAAGTTTCCCCAATTACGATCATTCTCGGATTATTTGTGATTGGTGTTGGCTTCCACTTATTGAACATAATGTAATAATCAAAATTCCTGCCTTTACGACCAATAGTAGGAATGATACGGCCACCTGTAAGGGTGGCTGTTATCGTCTTACTGATGCAAAAATGCGGGTTGTGAAAAATTTATTAGTAAATAACCGATGATTTTAGTTATAAATATATTTAAAGGGGGACGCCATGTTAACGATTGGTTATATTGGAAATGGGAAAAGCACGAATAGATATCATCTGCCGTTTGTACTTCAAAGAGAGAATATTAAGGTAAAAACAATTTATCAAAGAAATCCTAAACATGAAAGTTGGGATAGAATTGCAGGAGTATATTATACTTCTGATTTAGATGAACTATTAAATGACAAAGAAATTCAGCTCATTGTGGTTTGTACAGGAGTTGACAGTCATTATGAATACGCAAAACTAGTATTAAAACATAATAAGAACTGTTTGGTTGAAAAGCCTTTTACGGTAACCTTAGAACAGGCAAAAGAAATATTTTCAATAGCTAAAGAGAAAGGATTAATTGTTCAGGCGTATCAAAATAGACGTTTTGATAGTGACTTTTTAACAGTTCAAAAGGTCATTGAAGAAGGAAAACTAGGGGATTTGCTAGAAGTGGAAATGCATTTCGACTACTATCGACCCGAAGTACCGGAGTCCACCAATTCCTTTAATCCTGTTAAGTCATTTTTATATGAACATGCCTGTCATACACTTGATCAGGTTATCAGCTATTTCGGTAAACCGGATGATATCCACTACGATGTAAGGCAATTATTAGGACAAGGAAGAATGAATGATTATTTTGATTTGGATTTATATTATGGACACTTAAAGGTATCTGTCAAATCCAGTTATTTTAGAATTAAAGAGAGGCCAAGCTTTGTCGTATATGGCAAAAAAGGCTGCTTTGTAAAAGAAACCAAAGATCGTCAGGAAGAACATTTAAAGTTATTTTACATGCCTGATAATAAGGATTTTGGTGTAGATACAATAAAACATTACGGTGTACTGACGTATATTGATGAAGAAGGTACAATCCACGAAGAAAAAGTGAAATCCGTAAATGGCGATTATGGAAGAGTATATGATGATTTATATGAAGCCATCATACAGGGCAAAGAAAAAACGATTACAGACGAACAGACATTGTTACAAATGGAAATATTAGAAACGGGAATTAAAAACTTAAAGTAAAATTACTCCCTGATTCTGTTGTAAATTCTGTAACTGCCTAGCAAGTTAGAATATGGGATCAGTCTAGAACAAAACAGGTATACAAGCTATGTTGAGGCAGTAGCAGTTCCAAAAAATATAAAGGAAGGCAACTAACCATTACGGGAGTTGCCTTTTTTCTGGTTTGATAGGCTGTCCAATAGTTGTAAATGAACAAATCCAAAGAGGACTGAAGTCAATAAAAATGTTGGGATTTAATTAAAATCGTTTAAATATTGTTATACTAAAACCATTACGAATAAAAACATAAAGGGGAAACTACTATGACAAACAGATATACAACCAGCAATAAAAAGGAATTGTCACTAGAACAACGTGAAGAAATAATCGAACTATTGAAGACCCGCTTTGAGAAAAACATGCAACGCCACGAAGGCCTTGAATGGGCGAATGTACAAGCAAAACTGGATGCTGATCCTGAAAAACAGTGGGGACTCAGTGAAATGGAAAGGACCGGCGGCGAACCGGATGTTATTGGTTATGATAGAGAGAAAGACGAATACATTTTTTATGATTGTTCAGCGGAGAGTCCTAAAGGCCGCAGAAGTGTTTGTTACGACCGTGAAGCGCTAGAGTCAAGGAAAAAACATAAACCAGAAAACAGCGCGATGGATATGGCTGCGGACATGGGTATTGAGATTTTAACGGAAGAACAATACCGGGAACTGCAGAAGCTTGGAAACTTTGATATGAAAACGTCGAGCTGGGTGAAAACACCTGATAATATTAGAAAACTCGGTGGGGCCATCTTTTGTGATCGTCGCTACGACACTGTTTTTGTGTATCACAATGGAGCAGATTCCTACTATGCTGCAAGGGGCTTCCGTGGCTCGCTAAGAGTTTAAATTTTGCTGGAAGTGTCATAAAACTCTACGTAATGGAAAAGACTCTGTTTTCGACAAAACAGGGTCTTTTTGCTGTGAATTAAGTTGCGGAAAACTCAATTTTTCCTTCATGTGATTGGATGTTACGAAAATGCTTAGGTGTGACCCCTATGTATTTTTTAAATAAATGCGTGTAGTAGCTTTGGTTACAGTATCCTAGTAAATGGGTGATGTCACTTAATGAAAGCTTGGAATGCAGCAAAAAGTACTTTGATTCTTCTACCCTTCTCCGGTTAATAAACTCAGAAATGGGAATCCCAACTGATTCCTTAAACACCTTGGAGAGATAGCTTGGGGTCACTCCCACATGGCCAGCTATTGTTTCAAGAGACAAGTCCTGAAAAATGCCTTGGTTAATATAGTTGATTGCCTTGTTAATCATATTGTTGTAATAAGGGCGATTGGCTGTTTTTAACGTATCGATGAAGGAAGATACCATCTCATATTCAAGTGCCTTGATGTCTTTAGCAGAGCTTAATCTCTCAATCTGGCGGATAAAGACATCGCTAAGATTGAAGGCATCCTCTGGCAGGACTCCTGCTTTGATAATGGATCGGGTAAAAAGAGTGCAAGAGCAAATTAGGGAATTCTTTAAGGACCGGATTGGCTCGTCCGCCAACTTTGCCCGTTCGCTGGAATTGATTTGGTCAAGCACAGCTTTTGCCTCCTCCTCGGCTCCTCTTCCGATGCAATCCATAAGCTGCTGCTCCAGGGCGTAGGAGGGATGGACAAAGTAGTTTTGTTTATTCTTCAATCGGGTCTCAAAATATTTTTGAATAATCGCAGTTTTATTGGATTGGTTACTAATCATAGCATGCTTTCACCCTAAATATTTAATATAAACTATAAAATTTTGATATAATTGTCAATTTCTTGTATATACAATTAAAGTATAAACCTTTAGGGGGGGAATGTTAAATGAAGACAAAGAAAAGTTTTTTCACTAAATTGTTAACGCTTTCTTTCGCGGCCAGTATTGCTTTATCAGGCTGCAGCAGTGATGACAATGGCAAGGAACCAGCTAAACCGGCAGGTGGAGATGCAAAAGGCGAGCCAGTTGTATTAAAATTTGCTGCTCAAAATGATAATACACCAGCAACCCAAAAATTGTTAGATGCTTTTAACTCCACTCAGGATAAGTACAAGGTTGAATGGACAGAAATGACAAACGATTCTGCACAAATGCATGATCAACTACTAAATTCGTTATCTAGCGGATCAAGTGAATACGATGTGTTGTCCCTTGATGTTGTTTGGGCCGGTGAATTTGCCGGGGCTGGATACTTGGAGCCAATCGATGTAAGAATGAATGAAGCTGGTTACGAGAAGGCAAGCTTTAACGCCGGTTCAATGGCTTCGGGAAATTACAAAGGCAAGCAATACACACTGCCTTTCTTCCCTGACCTTGGCCTCCTTTACTTCAGGAAGGATATTGTAAGTGCCGAGGATGCGGCAAAATTGGAAGGCGGCAGCTATACGTATGATGACCTTTATGCCATGTCTGAGAAATATTCTGGAGAAAAGGGAACAAAGTTCGGCTTCGTTTACCAGTCTAAGCAATACGAAGGCCTAACTGTTAACGTAACGGAGTTTTCCAAGTCCTACACAGATGTGAAAGGCGGACTTGAAACGATGTACAAATTTACAAAGGCTCCTTTTTCGCCAAAGGATCTCCTGAATTTCACGGAAGGCGAAACCCATACAAATTTTGAGCAAGGAAATGCAGTATTCTCCCGTAACTGGCCATATGCTTTCGGTCGTATCAATGGCCAGGAAGACGGAGTGGAAATCAAGGTTGACCAGGTCGGCATTGCCCCGCTGCCAAATGGCGGTTCTGTTGGCGGATGGCTGCTCAGCCTGAACAAAAACTCCAAAAACCTTGATGGCGCTTGGGAATTCGTTAAGTTCGCCGCTGGGGAAGAAGGCCAAAAAATCATGAGCACAGAAGGCGGCTACCTGCCTGGTTTCAACGCTCTCCTTGAAAACGCGGACGTACAGGCCAAGAACGTCATGCTTTCATATCCCGGCTTCCAAAAAGCGTTAACGACTACAATTGCCCGCCCGGTATCTCCTGAGTACTCGAAGGTATCGGATACAATCCAGGTGCAGGCACATAAATACTTGAGTTCCGGTTCAGGGTTGGATGAAGCAGCTGCAGCAATCGAAGCAGCTGGCAAAGCTGAGTAATAGATAACAGAAGAAGGCTCTAATCACCATTAGAGCCTTTTTCTATAAGAATTTTACTTTTAGACTTGTCTAGCTGCAGCGCCTAGCCAGTTTTCATCCTGACTCAGCATCTTTGAGTATCTTGTAACAATCATGGCTTTGAAAAAGCAATGATTGTTACAGCTCGAGGTCTTAAGCCGTACCCCTCCGGAGGGCAGGCCCGTCCGGCGGGTCCCGTCTTAAGCTGGTCGGGGCTGACCATTAAGGAAAGCTCCTGGGAATAATCATCGCAGGGACAGGCGGTTTTTGCCTGTCACGAAGGCGCTTTCGCTTTTCTTACAGCCATGAAAGGGTGATTCTATTGTGGAAAATGGGTTTTAAAGAGTGGCTGTTTATTGTACCAACGATTCTGTTTATCGCCATTTTCTCTTTATGGCCGGTGTTCCAATCACTGACCTATACGTTTTTTGATTACCAGCTGAATGACCAGCAAAAGGCAGGCCTTTACTTCAGTGAACGGTTTAATGTTGATTTGTACAAAGAAACTTCGCTATACGTGTCTATGTTCTTAGATGAAGAACAGCAAAATGTTACAGATTCCGGAGAACAGGGTGAAATTCAAAGGATAAAGGAGCGGCTTGCTGCAACTGGCAAGCAGTTTGAAAATGAAAAGGGCGTCATTAAGATAAGCGGGGACCAGCGGGATGAGGTTTCTGCCCTCCATACGGATGCCAAGGGACTCGTGGATCGCTTAAATGGGAAGTATACGCTCATTCATAAGGATGACTTGCCCGCCCTCGTTGAGGATATTCAAAATAGCATTATCCCGTCCAATTTTATTGGACTAAAGGGATATGCCAAGGTATTTACGGATGACCGAGTCGGAAAGGCCCTTTGGAACACGACTCTCTTTACTGCCGTATCCGTGTTTTTAGAGCTCGTGCTTGGCATCGGCCTCGCACTTATTTTGAACAAAGCGATGTTTGGCCAAGGGCTGGTCAGGACCACCTCACTCATTCCTTGGGCTATACCGACCGCTGTAGCCGCAATGATGTGGAGCTACTTGTACAATGGGAGCAGCGGAATTGTTGCCCACTTTTTTGAAAATATCGGCCTGATTGAACAATCCCAGGATTTGCTGCTAAGCGGCCCGGGGGCCATGGCATCGAGTATTTTTGCGGACGTTTGGAAAACGACGCCGTATATGGCGCTTCTTTTGCTGGCAGGGCTACAGAACATTCCCAAATCCCTGTATGAGGCCGGGGAAATAGACGGCGCGGGCAAAATTCAATCGTTCTTCCGAATTACCTTGCCGCTGTTAAAACCATCTATCCTCGTTGCCCTCCTTTTCAGGACGTTGGATGCCTTCCGCGTCTTTGACCTGATTTATGTCCTGACTGGCGGAGGCCCAGGCGGGGATACAGAAACACTATCAATCTATGCTTATAAAGTCATGTTCGGCCAAACCAACTTCGGATATGGCTCAATCATTGTTATGCTCATGTTCGTTTGTGTGGCCATTATCGCAATCCTGTTTGTACGGTTTCTCGGTACGAATCTCATGGAGAAAAATTAAGGGGGGAAAGGAATGCAATCTTCAAAACAGAAATTGTGGATCACGATTGGAGTGTTCGTCGCATTCTATTTATTTGCGATGGTCTTCCCATTTTTCTGGGTATTCATCACCTCCTTTAAAACATCCGGGGAAATCTTTGGGACAGGAGCCTTCAATGTCATCCCAGAGAATCCAACTCTACGAAACTATATTCAAATCCTTTTTGAAAAAGGAATACTGAACTCGATTAAAAATAGTTTTATCGTTGCCACAGTCACAACACTTTATGTGGTGGTGGTCGCTACGCTTTCGGCCTATGCAATATCCCGTTTTCATTTTAAGGGAAAAAATATCTTGTTAGGCTTGATTCTCGCCGTTTCCATGTTTCCGCAAATGATTATGACAGGTCCAGTTTACAATCTATTTCTTGATTTGGAGCTTCTTAACTCGTATGCGATTGTTCTGCCTTACTCGACGATTACCCTTCCGATGGCTGTCTGGATCTTGGTAACCCATTTTAACCAAATTCCGTTAGCATTGGAGGAGTCGGCAAAGATTGATGGCGCAACCACCTTCCAGACCCTTTATAAAGTCATTTTTCCATTGGCTGCGCCTGGTGTATTTACGGTTGCAATCATTACTTTCATCGCGGCGTGGAATGAATTTTTGCTATCGATCACATTGAATACAGAGGGTAAATACCACACTGTTCCAGTCGCAATTTCATTCTTGAGGACTCAATTCGAAATCCTCTGGGGTGAAGTGTCTGCCGCAACAGTAATCGTTACGATACCAACACTGATCATCGTCCTTTTCTTCCAAAAACAAATTGTATCGGGACTGACAAGTGGTGGAGTGAAAGAATAGAGGTGTATTTAAATGTCCTGGAAAATCAACTCGTATTTACTGCAGGAGAACCAGCTTTTAAATGAAGAAAGCCTGTTTTTTACCGGGAATGGCTACTTGGGTGTACGCGGGAATTTTGAGGAAGGCCTCCCTATCGATTATGCCTCCATCCGCGGCACCTATATTAATGCATTTCATGATATTGTGCCGATTGAGTACGGCGAGAAGCTTTACGGATTTCCTGAAACGCAGCAAAAGCTATTGAATGTTATCGATGCGCAAACGATTAATATAAAGCTTGGTGATGAAGGATTCTCGCTGTTTGAAGGGGAGGCCATTTCATATAGCAGAACGCTTCATCTCGATAAAGGATATACAGAGAGAAGTGTGCATTGGCGCTCGCCGGGCGGAAAAGAAGTCAAGATCAAGTTTCTTCGCCTTGCTTCCTTTAAACAGAAAGAACTCTTTATGCAAAAGGTTGTTATTGAACCAGTCAATTACCGTGGGGAAATCACCATTGTTTCGACGGTTAATGGAGATGTCACCAATTTTACTGATAAAAATGACCCGAGGGTTTCATCCGGCCATGCAAGACGCCTGAATCTCAATAAGGCCTTTCAGCAAGAGGGCCTTTCCTATGTTGAAGTGGAAGCGTTGGAATCCAAATTGAAAGCCGCCTGTGGCACCGTTCATTCGATCAGTCAAAAGACAGCCAGAGAAGTTCAAGTGAAGGGGGGAAGAGTCGAATTCTCGTTTCACGGGTCAATAACCGATCCGATTGTTTTTGAGAAAAAGAGCGTCTATGTTGATACCATTCGCCACGGGGAAGAGCTACTGTCGAGTGTAGAGGAAATCCAGTCTCACCTATCAACCATTGATTTTGATGAAGCTTTAAAAGAGCAGGAAGCTTTCCTTGCGGCATACTGGTTGGATACAGACATTCAAATCGAGGGTGATCCGGGGCTTCAGGAAGGAATTCGTTTCAATTTATACCACCTTCTGCAATCGGCAGGACGGGACAGGGTTTCCAATATAGCGGCCAAAGGTCTATCGGGTGAAGGTTACGAGGGCCATTATTTCTGGGATACGGAGATCTATATGATTCCTGTGTTTTTGCTGTCCAACCCTGAAATAGCAAAGCAACTGCTTTTGTATCGGTATTCCATCCTGGATGGAGCCAGGGAGCATGCTAAAATCATGGGCCATAAAAAAGGTGCCCTTTATCCTTGGCGAACCATTTCGGGGTCGGAATGCTCTTCCTACTATCCATCCGGTTCTGCCCAATACCATATCAGTGCGGATATTGCCTATAGCTATATCCAATATTATCTCGTCACCGGAGACATTGAGTTTTTAAAAGAGGTTGGAGCAGAGGTTTTATTCGAGACAGCAAGAATATGGATTGAAACAGGCCACTTCAAGGATGGCACATTCAGGATTGATGCTGTGACTGGACCGGATGAATATACGTGTGTAGTAAACAATAACTACTATACGAATGTCATGGCAAAGCATAATCTGAAATGGGCTTCCAAAACGTATAAACTTTTCAGTGACAGCGAGCCAGGTATTGTTGAAGAGTGGAACAAGACTCTTGGGCTTGAGAAGGCAGAAGTGGAAGAATGGCTAAGGGCTGCGAGCCAAATGTATCTTCCGTACGAACCGGAACTGGACATCAACCCTCAGGATGATACGTTTTTGAATAAACAGAAGTGGGATCTACAGTCCACCCCTGAAGAGAAGTTTCCATTACTGCTGCATTTTCATCCTTTAACATTGTACCGTTATCAAGTATGCAAGCAGGCCGATACTATATTGGCGCATTTCCTGCTCGAGGATGAACAGGATTCTGAAACGATGAAAAACTCGTATGATTACTATGAAACGATTACGACCCATGATTCTTCTCTCTCCTCTTGCGTATTCAGCATTATGGCTGCAAAGCACGGATATAAGGAAAAAGCGTACGATTACTTTATTGAAACGGCGCGTCTTGATTTGGACAACACACACGGAAATACAAAGGACGGACTTCATATGGCCAATATGGGCGGGACTTGGATGGCCATCATCTTTGGATTTGCCGGGTTAAGGATCAAGGAGGAAGGGCTCTCCCTGAACCCCGTCCTGCCAGCCCGATGGGAAGGCTATTCATTCCCACTGCGCTATCAAGGGAGAAAGCTCCGCATTTCAATTACTAAGGCTGATACGAAAGTTGAGCTGCTGTCAGGCGAAAAAATCGACATTGTTCTTTCTGGCAAAAACTATTGTTTAGTAAAAGGGGAAAGCACGATTGTAACAAGCCCGGTCTATTAAAATGGAAAACAACCCATTGAAAGCCGGATGGAACGGGTTCGGCTTTCGGATACAAAAGGAAAATGACCATTCAATTTAGCAGTTCAATTTTCAGAATTGGACTGCTAATTGTTGTTGGTATACAAATAAAAAAGCTCACTCTAAGAGTAAGCTTAAGCTCCGGTATAAACGCTTTCACATGATCCGGCTGCTGGTTCGTAATAACAGTGGTTTTTGAACTGACCGGAAAAAGGTTGATTGTACCATGATGGAGGGCATGGGCCAAACGGGTTGAAATACCAAAGAGCAAATTTTGCCGGATGTTGTCTCCAAAACTCCAAATTTCTTCTGGCTAACCTTCTTTCAACATCCCTCGCCCGTTGATAAAACATATTTCCTTTTTGAACAGCTTCAAAGGAAAAGTTTCCTCCCTGTACTTGAAAGATAACCTGGCGAACAGTGTTTACATTTTTAAAATCAGAACAATCCACTTTCACACGATTCACAATGACATTTCCGACATATAACATCCCTTGTTTTCCTTCACCTTCAGCTTCTGCTCTCATCATCCTTGCCATTAAATCAACATCTGCATCCCGATATTTAATTCTCGCCATAATCTCACCCCAAAATATCGTATGAAGAAAATCCAGTATTGGTGTATAGACTCTTTTCAATCGACGTCCAGACCTAGATCAAAATACCCGAGAAAGGATTCGATTCCCTATTTTTTACGTGTGAAAGAAGGCGCAAGAAAAGCAAAAGTATGATATAATTTTGTCGGTATAATGAGATCTAACTATATAATAGTAAAAATATATAAAGCGGAAGGAACGTGAAGGAATGAGTAACGGAATTTTTCCAATCCCAACAGTAAAAAATGAGCCTGGCAATACGTATGCTCCTGGAACACAAGCGAGGGAATCATTAAAAGCGGAACTAAAACGCCAATCTGAAATCGTCGTTGATATCCCTTTGATCATTAACGGGGAAGATAGAAAAACAGATACAGTGAAGCAAGTTGTTATGCCGCATAATCATCAGCATGTTCTGGCAAAATTCTCGGAAGCCGGGGAAAAAGAGCTGCGTGATGCGATCGAGAGTGCGATGGCTGCGAAGGAAGCATGGGCCAATATGCCTTGGGAACACCGTGCCTCTATCTTTCTAAAAGCTGCTGATTTAATCTCTGGTTCATACCGGGATGTTATGAATGCTGCTACGATGTTAGGGCAATCCAAAACAGCTATCCAATCTGAAATTGATGCAGCACAAGAATTAATCGACTTCTTGCGCTTTGGCGTTGAATGCGCGAATCAAATTTATCAAATCCAGCCTGACAGCATGAAAAATATTTGGAACCGTACAGATTACCGTCCACTAGATGGTTTTGTATTGGCCATTTCTCCATTCAACTTTACAGCAATTGGGGGGAACCTGCCAGCGGCTCCAGCCATGATGGGGAACGTAGTCGTTTGGAAGCCTGCAACAACTTCTGTTCTGTCAAACTACTACTTTATGCGTATTTTAGAAGAAGCAGGATTGCCAAAAGGGGTAATCAACTTTGTACCTTCCCGTGGTTCACAAGTATCTGAAATCGTCCTGACAGACCCTTGCATGTCTGGATTCCATTTCACTGGGTCAACAGATACGTTCAATACAATCTGGAAAACAGTCGGAGAAAACATTTCAAAATACGAGTCGTATCCTCGTCTAGTTGGGGAAACGGGTGGGAAGGACTTTGTATTTGCCCACGAAACTGCTCAAGCGGATAAAGTTGTAGCAGGCCTTGTTCGGGGTGCGTTTGAATACCAAGGCCAAAAATGTTCTGCCGCTTCCCGTGCTTACATCCCTGCAAGTATGTGGGAAGAAGTGAAAGCAGGCCTATTGGAAGAAACTGCGAAGCTTAAAGTTGGGGATGTCCGCGACTTTAGAAACTTCATGGGTGCAGTAATTGATAAACCTGCTTTTGATTCCATTACTAGCTATATCGACTATGCAGCAGAGTCTAAGGAAGCAGAAATTATTGCTGGTGGGACGTACGATGATTCTGTTGGCTATTTCGTTCAACCGACCATCATTGTAACAACCAATCCAAACTTCAAGACAATGGTAGAAGAAATTTTCGGACCAGTCTTAACGATTTATGTATATGAAAATGATAAAATGGAAGAAACATTGGATTCCGTAAACACAGCGTCCATGTACGCATTGACAGGTGCTATTTTTGCACAGGATCGTCAAGTAATCATGCACTTGGAACGCCGCTTATCCGGTGCGGCTGGAAACTTCTATATCAATGATAAGCCAACTGGTGCGATGGTGAACCAGCAGCCATTCGGCGGTTCCCGTGGTTCTGGTACAAACGATAAAGCAGGTTCCATCTTTAACATGATTCGCTGGACAAGCCCTCGCGTCATCAAAGAAAACTTTGCTCCAACAACAGACGTAGCCTATCCATTTATGGATGAAGAATAACATATTTGCAAAAAAGCGGTTGAAACTTTTTGTTTCAGCCGCTTTTTCTATTCCTACTAACTTGCTTCGGTTATAAAAAATGTTGATTGGTTGATAGTAGTAGCTTTTTGCCCAACACTTCCTCCGCCTTTTGGAAAAATCTGTCGCGAATCGGGGCGTTGCGCGTCATAGTCCCTGGTTTTAGTCGATACTTTGGCACGAATCGGGGCGTTGTGCGTCATAGTCCCTGGTTTTAGTCGATACTTTGGCGCAAATCGGGGTATTGTGCGTCATAGTCCCTGGTTTTAGTCGATACTTTGGCGCGAATCGGGGCATTGTGCGTCATAGTCCCTGGTTTTAGTCGATACTTTGGCGCGAATCGGGGCGTTGCGCGTCATAGTCCCTGGTTTTAATCGATACTTTGGCACGAATCCGGGCGTTTCGCGCCAAAGTCCCTGGTTTTAATCGATGCTTTGGCGCGAATCCGGTTTTGACGCTTTTTTGCCAATAGTTGAACTTTGAATAAGTAGGTTATAACTTAAAAAAGAATGAGGTGGATTCAACATGCATTAAACAAATAAAAATTGGCTCTTAATTGGCATAAGTTTATTCAAAAATTTTAATTGTGTAGAAACCGACTCGGATTAAATAAAATCATATCTATCTTTTGTAAAAAGTTTCTATATAATGGATTTATACGGGAGTACGAATCTGTGGAGCTCCATTTATATTCCAGACTGGGGGGACGAAACAATTATGTTAAATGAAAATGAAGTTTTGTTGGATAAAGAAAAAAGACCTGATGTAAAAAAGAAAATTGAGAGAAGAGAGGGTGAACCGACTCCGGCTTTCGTGGGAGCTTCCTGGGCAGCTTTGTTAGTAGGAGTTACAGCATATCTTATCGGCCTATATAATGCCGGGATGGAGCTGAACGAAAAAGGCTATTATTTTGCAGTATTAGTATTCGGGCTCTACTCAGCAGTATCTTTGCAAAAGGCTGTCAGGGATAAAGATGAGGACATACCTGTTACGAATATCTATTATGGTATTAGCTGGTTTGCACTTATTGTTTCCATTTCTTTAATGGCCATTGGGTTATACAATGCGGGAAGTATTGATTTAAGCGAAAAGGGATTCTATGCAATGTCTTTTGTCTTAAGCTTGTTTGCAGCCATTACGATTCAAAAGAATATCAGAGACACACAGCGGGCGAGAGAAAGAGATTGAGGATTCTTCAATTAAGGAAACTTTTAAACATTTTGTAGACAAAAGGCATTCGAATGAAATGATTCGAATGCTTTTATCATTGATAAGAAAGTTGTCTACCCACTACCCTAGATGGAATTATGTAAGATGTTCGGATAAAATGGAGATAACTTATCATGAAACAGCATGAATTCAGGAGGTTTTTAGTTGGAAAACAATGATATTTTAATTAGAGTACGTTATGCACTGGATATTAGAGATAACGATATGGTAAAAATCTTTAAACTGGGCGGCGTTGAAGTTACCAAGGATGAAGTGTTAAAAATGCTCACGAAAATAAAGGTCAGCGATGATGATTTTGCGGAAGATGAGTTCAGTTTAAAAATCAATAATAGTAAACTGGAGTCATTTTTCAATGGGTTAATCACGTTCAAAAGGGGCCCCCAAGAACAAAAACCGGGGCAGCCAAATCCATCCTCAGAGTCTTTAAAAAGCAATGAACCGGTCAATAATATGCTCCTAAAGAAACTGAAAATAGCCATGTCATTAACGAGCGAGGATATGATTGATGTACTGGCTATGGCCGGAGTCACGATCACAAAAGGTGAAATTGGTGCTTTATTAAGAAAAAAGGGCCATAAAAATTATAAAGAATGCGGCGATAAATATGCCAGGAATTTCTTGAAAGGATTGGCTATAAAATATAGAGGGTGAGCTTAATAATTGTGGGAGAAGGTAACAAGTCTTGAAAGAGGTTACCTTCTCTTTTTTTGCAAAAATACGAAACCATATCCCAAATGGTTCGTAGTAAAGAACAATTGCCATGAAATAACCTATACCAGTCTTGAAAGTGCTAACTCCGAATATGGTTAACTAGTGGGAAATGAAAATTAGGAGGAACTTTATGAAGGCAATCGTATGCAAAAGGTATGGCACACCTGATGTTCTGGAGCTGCTGGAGGTTGATAAGCCTGTCCCGAAAGACGATCAAGTACTGGTAAAAGTTCATGCTGCTTCTGTTAATTTTGGTGATTTGGTTCTTTTGAAAGGCGAGCCATACTTGGCCCGTCTGGCGTTTGGACTCACAAAACCAAAGTATCCGATCCCTGGGGGGGACATGGCTGGCCAGGTTGAAGCTGTTGGAAAAGATGTTCGGGAATTTAAAGTCGGGGATGAAGTATTCGGAGATCTTTCTGGCAGCGGGTGGGGCAGCTATGCTGAATATGCCGCTGTCCCAGAAAGTGCATTGGCCAAGAAACCAGCCAATGTTACATACGAAGAAGCTGCGGCAGTGCCTATGGCTGCAGTTACGGCCCTGCAAGGTATGCGGGATAAAGGCAAGATTCAGAGTGGGCAAAAGGTTTTGATCAATGGTGCTTCAGGGGGTGTAGGAACTTTCGCTGTTCAGTTAGCAAAATCCTTCGGTGCCGAGGTTACGGCTGTGTGCAGCACAAGGAATGTGGAAATTGCAAGGTTGCTAGGCGCAGACCATGTGATTGATTATAAAAAGGAAGACTTCACTCTTCGCTCCGAACAATATGACCTCATTCTTGGGGTAAACGGGAACCACCCGATTTCTGCGTATAAACGTGCTTTAAAACCTGAAGGAAGATTTGTCCACGTCGGTGGGTCGGAATCGCAAATGTTCCAGACGATGCTCCTCGGACCATGGATTTCCATGACTGGAAGCAGAAAAATGAGCAACATGCTGCAAAGGGCCAATCAACACGACTTGAATGTAATAAAAAACCTTATAGAAGCCGGCAAAATAAAGCCCGTCATCGACAGACGGTATCAATTGAGTGAAATTTCCGAGGCTTTTAGATATTTTGCAGAGGGGCATGCGCAGGGGAAGGTTGTTATTACTGTATAAGAAAAAGCACTAATAACATTACTAGGCGTATGGCCAATGTACTATTTCTGTAAAAATATTGAATAGAAACTTGTAAGTGCTTACAGAAATAACTTATTCTAGTAATAATCTAGGAAAAAGAGGGTGCACTGATGGGAAGATTAATTCATTTCGAAATTCATGTGGACGACATGGAGCGGGCAATGAAGTTTTATGGAGAAGTATTTGGATGGTCATTTCAGGATTGGAGCGATTTTGCGGGGATGCCTTACTATGGGGCTGTGACTGGTAATGAGAAGGAACCTGGAATTAATGGAGCTTTGATGAAGCGCCAAAGTGCTCCGCCTGAACCAAACCAGGCTTTGAATGGTTATGCTTGTACAATGGGAGTGGAAGACTACGATTTAACGGAAGCGAAGATTCTCGAGAATGGCGGCAAGGTTGCGATGCCAAAATACGCCCTGCCAGGAATGGCTTGGCAAGGATACTATATGGATACCGAGGGTAATATTTTTGGCATTCATCAGCCTGATGAGAATGCGAAATAATCTTTGCAGGGGATGAAAAACATGGAATCAAGAGTAAGAAAGGTGGACTGAACTCACCTTTCTTTTTTGTGCATTGCAGAGACTATTTGATTTATTGCTGATGAATGAAAAGTCATGTTTAAAAGAAATTCCTATACCCAGCTCCTGTATGGGGTTGCTTTTCTTTTACAATTTTCATCGTTCTTTCTCTTTCATCGTTTAACATGAAGTGGATAAGAAAAGTTTTCAAATCTGTTATTCCATGTACATAATGGAGATTGGAATACACACTCGCTTTGAGATGCATCTTTAGGAGTGAAGTTATGAATATATTATTGGCAGAAGACGATACACGTCTTGGACAGCTTATAACACATATGCTGAAGAAAAAGGGCGGCTTTCGTGTGGATTGGGTTGAGAATGGGGCGGATGCGTACGATTACACGCTCGCTGCCCATTACGATGTCTTGATTCTCGATTGGATGATGCCTGAGAAAGACGGGGTCACTGTTTGCCGGGAACTCCGGTCACAAGGATATAGCGGGCCAATCCTGATGTTAACGGCGAAGGATGCGGTTCAGGATCGGGTCGAAGGACTCGATGCAGGGGCGGATGACTATTTGGTCAAGCCGTTTGAAATGGATGAACTGCTTGCCCGGCTCCGGGCGCTGTCCCGACGCAATTTTGCACCGATTCAAGAGGAGTCCATCTCATTTGGGCAATATACTCTGAACCGGACAAGCCGGACTCTATCAGTGAACGAAACTGAAATTCAGCTTACCCCCAGGGAATTCCAACTGCTAGACCTCCTTTTGCAAAATAAAGGGCAGGTGCTGACGCGGGAGATTCTCCTTGATCGCATTTGGGGTTATGAGGCGGACGTTTCCTATAAAATTGTCGATGCGACGGTGAAGCTGCTGCGAAGAAAAATGGACCCGGATTTGATTCAAAGTATCCGTGGGGTAGGGTATAAACTTGAAACGTAAATTACAGGCATTGCGACAGCGATTTTTTGGCGGGGACATCCTCAACCGGACGCAAAAGCGCTTAACTTTTTATAACAGCGGCCTGCTGATGGTGCTGCTCATATTGTTCGCTATCATCGTCTATTTGCTTTTGTATAGTGTCATGGCGATTCAGGAAAAACAGAACTTACAAAATCTGATTAACCAAACGCTGGTGTATCAGGGCGAAGTCCAATCGAAACACGGCAACCAGCAAGATGACCCATTAATGGCGGTCAATGAGGATTTATTTTTTTATGCGATTGTCGACTCCTCGGGAAATGAACTCGCCGGGAATGCCCGGATGAGGCCGCTTCAACGATCCATTTCGGCGAGCATCCGCGGCTGGATTCCGAAAGAGGGGGAAACAAAGTCAGCCCAATTTACTGTTCCGCATCCTTCCGGCATGGGCGGGATGCACCGGCATAAGGAACAAATGAAAGACCATCAGGTTCATCTCCTCCTTTCCGGGCAGCCGATTTATCAAGGGGGGCGGCATGTGGGAGTTGTATACGTTGGGATTGATCAAACCGCCCATAAAAGGCTGTTTGAAGTGTTGCTATGGATATTGGCCAATGTGGTTTTATCCTTTTATTTAGTCGCGTTTTGGGTCAGTCACATGATGGCAAAAAAGGCGATGGGACCTGTACAGGAATCTTTTTTGAGACAAAGGGAATTTGTCGCCGATGCCTCCCATGAACTGAGGACACCGCTAAGCGTCCTGCATACATCACTTGAGGTCCTAGAACTTGAGGAAGAAGAGAAGTTAACCGATTATTCCCGCCAGGTCATTGATGATATGAAGGATGAGGTAAAGCGGATGACAAACCTAGTCGGCGACCTGTTGACATTGGCTCGCATGGATTCCGGAAAAGCCGATGTCATCCTCACGCAATTAGATATCGGCCCATTTGCAGAGCAAATTGTCCGTTCCATTCAACCTGTTGCCGCGCAAAAAGGGATTCAGGTGAATGCACAGCTTTTGCCAAGCCTGCAGGTTGTTGGGGATGCGGAAAAGCTAAAGCAGCTTTTCTACATCTTGCTGGAGAATGCGATTAAATATACTCCGGAAAACGGGAAGATTACCATTGTGTTGGAGACTCGTGACAAGCGTTGGCAGCTTCGTGTCAAAGATTCTGGCATTGGCATTCAGCCGGAAGACAAGCAGAAGATTTTCGAGCGATTCTTCCGGGTTGAAAAGCACCGTTCGCGCCAAATGGGAGGAACAGGCCTCGGCCTCTCGATTGCCCGATGGATTGTCTCCGCGCATAAAGGCGAAATTCTTGTCAAAAGTAAATATGGAAAGGGAAGTGAATTTATCGTCACGATTCCTCTTTCCCTGAAAGAGGCTACCACTGGTTAGGTGGTAGTCTTTTGTATAACTGGGACAATAATATTGGGTTAACATAGGAAAAGTCATCCAAATTTAAAGGAATATAGGATGGGTTAATTGAATATTCAATTAAGGTGGTTTCTAAAGGAATTCTATTAAAAAGCGGGAGGTTAATATGCTAAGTAAAAGCGTAATCGAAGATGTACTGACAGCAGCTTTATCGACAGGCGGAGATTTTGCCGAAATTTTCGTCGAGGACCGGTTTACGAATAATCTTACCTTGCAAAGCGGGAGGATTGAAACGGCTTTGTCCGGCCGTGATTTTGGCGTTGGCATTCGGGTGTTTAAAGGATTTCAGAGTGTGTATGCTTATACAACGGATTTTGAGAAGGAAGGGCTTTTGAAAGCGGCAACCCGTGCGGCCCAAGCGATTAAGGGAAAAACTGAAACGAGGGTAGCGCCTTTTATTGAGCGATCTGCTCGCATCCTCAATCCAATTGAGATTTTGCCTCAGGACGTGGAGAAAGCCCGTAAGGCGGCAATCATGAACAAGACTTATGAGATAGCAAAAAACTATCATTCTTCCATTTCGCAAGTGACTGTCCGGTATATGGATGAAGAGCAAAATGTCCTGATAGCAAATTCGGAGGGGACATTCATTGAAGATAAGCGGGTCCGCTCAAGGCTGGCAATACAGGCTGTCGCTGTTCGTGGCAATAGAATGGAAACTGGTTTTTACGGACCGGGTGCCCATCAGGGGTTTGAGTTCTTTGAGAATCTCAATCTAGAGCATTATGCAAATGAAGCTGCCCGGATAGCGGTGACGATGCTCGATGCTGCTCCTTGCCCGAGCGGGAAATTCCCTGTCATTATCGACAACGAATTCGGCGGGGTCATTTTCCACGAGGCATGCGGCCATGGACTTGAGGCGACAGCGGTTGCAAGAGACAGCTCGGTTTTTGCCAACCGGATTGGTGAGCGCGTTGCCCCGGAGATTGTCTCCTATATTGATGACGGAACACTGCCAAACGAATGGGGTTCAATCAATATCGACGATGAAGGAGAGAATGCGCGCAAAAATATCCTGATTGAAAATGGGATTTTGAAAGGGTATTTGATTGATAAATTTAACGGGCGGAGAATGGGGATGGAATCGACTGGCTCTGGCAGAAGGGAGTCCTTCCGATTTGCACCGACTTCCAGGATGACGAATACATACATCGCGCGGGGAACATCGACGCCTGAAGAAATCATTTCCAATACCGAACATGGGATTTACGCAAAGTATATGGGTGGCGGGCAAGTCAACCCCGCAACAGGGGATTACAATTTTGCGGTTATGGAAGCGTACGAAGTGAACAACGGGAAGCTTGGCAGGCCGTTAAAAGGCGCGACTTTAATTGGAAATGGCCCGAAAACCCTGCAACAGGTCGACATGGTTGGAAACAATTTGGGCCACGGGGCGGGTATGTGCGGTTCCCAAAGCGGAAGCATCCCAGTAAACGTGGGCCAGCCGATGATTCGTGTCAGTGAAATCACTGTTGGCGGGACAAAGGGGGAATAAACAATGACGATTCAGGAAATGCTCTTCCGGGAAGCGGAAAAGAATGGGTTTTCGGATGTGGAAGTTTATTTTGAAAAGAAAGAAGTCTTTGGCTGCAAGGTGTATAAAGGGGAAATTGATCAATATGAAATCGCTGAGGATGGCGGCTTGTCGTTTCGAGGGAAGATTGATGGGAAAATGGGCTATGCTTACACAGAAAAACTTGATGAGGCATCCATTTCTTTTCTGATTAGAAATGCGAGGGAGAATGCCGAAGTTTTGAACGATGAAGAGGGCGAAGAACTTTTTCCCGGAAGCGGCCACTATGAACAGGGCAATTTCTATTCGGAATCGCTTGAAAGTGTGAGTATTGCCGAGAAGATCGAATTCATTAAGGAAGTTGAAAGGGAACTGTTAGCATTTGATCCCCGTATCCAACCTACGGATTATTGCATGATCCGGAATGAGTCGGTCACCAGAACCCTCTCGAATAATAAGGGGTTACATGTAAGAGACCGGTTGAATTTCTTGTATGCATATGTGGAAGCGATTGTAAAAGAGGGAGAGGAAATTAAAACGGCCTTTGAATTTACGGTGACGAAGGATTTCAACGAAATGAATGCCAAAGCGCTTGCCAAAAGAGCCGCAGAAAGTGCCATTGCACAGTTAGGTTCGAGGTCGATTGAAAACAAGCATTATCCTGTATTGCTTAGAAATGATGCGGCAGCGAATCTATTGGCGGTATACTCAGTCAACTTTTCCGCTGAGGAGGCACAGGCTGGGAAATCTCCATTGCATGATAAGGGGGGGAAGGCAATTGCGTCTGGTAAGGTAACCATCGTTGATGATCCGTTTCTCGGAGGGGGCGTTGGCTGCCGGACGTTTGATAGTGAGGGAGTTGCCACAAGGAAATTGACAGTAGTGAAATCGGGTATACTGCAAACCTTGCTGCATAATCAAAAGACGGCGAAAAAATCCGGCACAGAAACGACGGGCCATGCGAATAAACAATCGTATAAATCCGCCATCAAGGTCGGGCCTTCCAACTTTTATATTGAACCGTCTTCGAAGGAATTCGAGGAGCTGCTTGGCGGCATGGATGAAGGGGTTCTGATTACGGAGCTATCGGGGCTGCATTCGGGAACCAACGCGATATCGGGCGATTTTTCAGTTGCGGCAAATGGGTTCTATGTGAAAGATGGGAAAGTTCAGTATCCTGTTAACTTAATGACGATTGCCGGTAATTTTTACGACATGATGGCGGGCGTCGAGGAAGTTGGTTCAGATTTGATTTTCCCTCTTTCGCCGGTTGGGTCACCGTCTATTCTGGTGAGATCATTATCTGTTACGGTGGAGTAAGCGTTTGTTAGTGGTTTAGGAAGGCGGTACGCGGTAGGCATTAAACCTGTTTAACGGGAAAATTCATTTGATGGACTATCGCTGGCATTGGCGGTGGTCTTTTCTGTTTTTCACTATCTTTTCTCTTTTCTTTTCTATACTTTAAGTAGTCAAACAGAAAGGGATGATGATCGTGGAAAATAAAAAGAAAAAAGGATTGAGGTGGCTGTTTTTAGGAATCGTGCTTGGTGTATTTGTCTCCACTGTCTTCCTTTTTGCCGAAAGGAACGGAATGATCCATCAATATTACTTCCCGGGCCAAAGTCAGGCGCAAGGGTTCATGGAGGGCGCGTTGGAAAAGAGTAAGGGGATTGCCGGGCATATGCATGGACAGCCTTTTATGGACCGGGGCGGTATGAGGCATGCCGGGATGGGGCATGGTCCGAACTTTGGCCATTTCGGAGATAGAATGGGAAGCCATCATGGTTTTCAAGGAAACTACGGTTACGGCTTTGGATTAGGGCATGGGCTAGGCGGCTTCTTCTTTGTAGTTGGCGGGCTTTTACTGGCATTAACTGGCCGGTATGTGAGAGGGAAGAGCAAAAGGAAATGGCTTGGAAACGCTTTGATTGTGTTAGGGGTTCTGATGCTATTGCCAAGGCTGTCAATCCTGCCGCTCGTACTCATCGGCCTCATCGGGTACTTGTTGTTTAAGGAGGTTCGTCCAGGTGATAAATTCCAAACGGCAGCACCTGTTTCCTTTCAGCAGGATGTCTCCATAAATGGGCAGTTCCTGGATGAGTGGGAGCGTAAGAATAAAAGGGAGGACCAGTAACATGGCATTCTTTACTGGGATTAAAAACATCGTAACGCAGGCGGAATAGAGGTCAGAAAGACATTTTCATCGAAGGGTTGTATCCAATTCAGTAAAATCTAATAAAAAGGCATAGGTAAGCAGGGGACTGTTCAGCTTCTTCAATGAAGAAAAACGGTCCCCTTTTAGCATAGTTTAATGAAAGTTAATGGATTACGAATCTTTTAGGGAGCGGTTCAATAATCGCGCCAATGGTGGAAAGGATATCCGCCATACCCATGATGGAATCCGTGGTGGAATGGATAACCTCCATATCCATGTCCGTACCCTGGGTAACCGCCAAAGCCCATACCATATCCACCATATCCCCCCATCCCATAACCGGGATAGCCGCCAACTCCCATGCCATATCCAGGATAACCGCCAAAGCCTCCGTAACCAGGGCCTCCGAAGAACTGTCTTTCCATTTTTATCTCTCCTCCTCAAAGTGATTCAAGACAGTTTATGTTCTTTTGGGTGGAAAGGAATGGATGAATGCCTAGTTCTGGAGGAGTTTTATAGTTACGCACCTATAAGGCAAAGATTCTTTCCTTTTTAGCAAAAAAAGAATCTAAGTGGATTCCGTGCGGAAAACTGTTCCCTTGTTTACATATTTCCAATGCTTAATTTAGGTAATTTTAATTCCATGACTGATGAAATGCTTCTGAAACCTAGCTTTTTATAGAGAGCCTTTGCTGGGTTTCCGGTAAAGACGTTAAGTTGGACTGTATAAATTCCTCGGGAATAAAGGTCGTGTATCGCTGCCTGCATTAAATGTTTGGCAATCCCTTTGCTTCTGTGGTGGGGAAACACATACAAGTGCAAAAGGTGACCAATACTTTTAGCTGTCAGTGAATTCCACTCCGATCCCAGCAGAATCCACCCCCTTAACTCCCGATATTGTTCATCAATCAGATAAAAAGCTCCATTCTGAACGAGGGGAAGGAACAAGTCATAACCATTCTGGTCATTATTAGGAGCATATCCTGCGGTGCTTTCCTGCACCATTTTTCCGGATATTCTCAGTATATAGTCAGTTTCCGACTGATTGGCTTTTCTGATAGCCATAACACACCTCAATGATTAATAGTCTGTATTACTATATAAATAAACCAGGCTGCATGTGCTTATCCGGAGTACTTAAAGGGTTCTGATGTAATGATTTGTTTGAAATGAGGGTTTTTTAAGCGTTTGCCCACTCTAAATCCATTCTTTTAGCATAATAGATAAGGATAGGACAAAAAGGAGGTAAGCCAAATGTATCAATACGGAAACCCATATGCTGCCAATGATCAAAGGTTTTGGCCATTGGCGGCAGGGGCATTTTTAGGTGGATTATTAGGTGGTGGCTTAGGAGGAGCAATAGGAGCCCGGCCTTGGGGCGGTTTCGGGTATCCCGCATACGGTGGATATCCGGGAATCGGTTACCCTGGAGCTGGATTTCCAGGCTACGGGTACCCAGGTTTCGGATACCCAGGAGTCCCATTCTATTAAGATATGAGGCAGGGGGACGGTTCTGCTGCTTCATTCGGGTCCCGAATGAAGCGCTGGAACCGTCCCCTTGCTTCACTATGATATGTGCGTTAAGTATTCGGAGAGTGGCTGGGGTTGGTCTTTGCCTTGGACTTTGTCGATTTTGTCGACGAACATGCCGAAGACGCGTTTTTTTTCTTCGAGGTCTTTGATTTCAGCTTTTAGTCTGTTGAATTGTTCTTCGAAGGGTCTGTGGTAGATTTCTCGGATGGTGCGGATGATTTCTTCGTTCACTGTTGATTGGGTAACTTGTTTGGTTATGCCGAATTTATAATTATAAACCTGCAGTTCCTGTTTGACTTTCTCGTATTCCTTATCAATCTCCGCAAGCAGTTCCAAAATTTCTTCTTTCCATTCATTTAGCGATTTTTTCAAGTATGATGAATCCATGGCTAATCTCCTCTGCATTAATAAGAAAGTGTTTCCTTTCATTGTAGCATGACAAAATTACAGTCCGTTTTCGAGAAGGTTACAGGTTATACTATATGATTAAAAAGAGGTAACGAAACATTTTTCTAGAGAGAGCTGGTCTTATTCGAAAAAAGTTTTGCCGGGAAATCGAGTGAGAAAAAATCATTCGTCCAATTCGTCATCTCTTACTTCCTTTATATCCACTTCCTGATTTTTAATGACACCCTCCACATATTGATGAACAGCTTCAAGTTCTTGGTCCTCGTCAATCTCGTACTTGAAAAGGTCGTTTGTTTCCCGCTCTTCCAATGAAGCGAAAAGGTCGTGTATATCTGCATGGTCACCCGAAACGGTGCCGAAGCCCTGGCTGTGCTTTTTAAAGCTTGTAAACCCGCTGGGAAGGTTGTTCCCCAGATTCACGCAGGAGGCCCCGTCGACGGTTCCGATATTGATTTTGCCGATAAAAAAGGAGGGGGAAAATTTATTCATCCTGTTCATCCTTTCCTTCAACGATTGTATACATAACCGGGGAGCCGTTAATTAAAACCTCGATATCCCGGCAACCAGTTGTTTCTGATGATTCCGGAATTTCTTGAGGCGCCAGACCATCAGCTTTTTGCTTGGAATGCACCTTCGGGGAAAAGGTGTTGCCAAGGTTCAGCATCCCGCTTAATTCCTTGATATCAAGCTTTTCAAGGTGAAAGGCAAGCTCCTCAAGGTTCAGTTCATTTAAATGAAGGTCTTTAATCTGAATATCAAAATGAATAGGGGGATTTTTTTTATCTGTCAATCCCTTTTCCAGCCTGTCCATTCTTTCGGCAAAATGATTCAGGGTAACAAGTAATTTCTCTATACTCATCTAACTCAAATCCTTTTAGTGGGCTTTTTTTGCAAAAATGCACAGTTGTTCATTACCTTGCCGCTTTCTCCTTCTACTGAACCAAAGCCCTGACTTATTTCCCTTCGGCTTATTCTTCTGTTTTGGTGATTGGTTCCAATGAAGAGACCGGATGAATTACTGAGCGAATTTATTTTCAAACCATTATAGCGAATGATCGTCATGGCTATTCTCCTCACCGGATGTATTGGGGTCGGAGCTGAAAGGAATGTCGATTGTTAAAATGCCGCTTTCCATTTCAGCCCTGATTGGTTTTGTTACACAGTTTTTTGGCAGTGGGATAGTTTTTTTGAATTGTCCGTAATAGCGTTCCTGCTGGATTATTTTTGCGTTTGTTTTGTCAAAAGCAGGGTGGATGGCTCCGCTGATGACAAGCGCTCCGGCTGTTAATCCAAGTTTCACTTCTTCAGGCCGCGCTCCCGCTAGGTCGGCAGTGATAATAAGGGATTGATTGGTACGCAATACATCGACACGCGGACCAATCAAAGGCGAGACCTCTGTTAGCAATTCCATAAAATCACTGCCCAATGTCTTCGTTATATCGGAACGAAATTTGTCCCTCTTCATCCGTTTCCCACCCTCCAAACAACAAAGCTTCACTACTACATATATGTAAAAAAAATAGAGTCATGCCAGAAGAATGTTTGATTAGGGTGAAGCAGGGAAGCAGGGGGACGGTTCCAATGCTTCATTCGGAAACCGAAAGAAGCAGCGGAACCGTCCCCTGCTTCATTTAAATCGTCTGGCCTTGGGCGCTTGGCGATATGTTGGCATTGTTCATTTGGCCGTCTATTGCGTCCGGGTCATTGATGAGAGAGCCGTTGGCTGTATTTAACACATTCCCTGCAAAAAATCCCTGTCCATTATTAACTTTCCTGTGGGCGGCCCAGCCGGGGAGCTGGTTTTGTCCAACCGAGACAGCTGAATTGGTGTTCTGCGAGTTAATCGTGATTGCTCCAACTCCAAAGGTTATTGCCACCTAAGTTCCTCCTCCCCTAGCCCAGCGGGAATGTCAAAAATCATTGATATGAGTCATTTGCGAATCGATAAGGTCCTCATCGGAAAGAATCATCGTATTGTTCTGATTTTGTATTTTTCCTATCATTCTTCCCTGGCCGGCATTTCTTTTGCTGTGTGAGCTCCATCCATTGAGATCATTTTCGCCAACAGTCAGGGCGGCACAGGAATCAAGCACATTAACATTTATCCCCACTACGTCAACCTGATTTTGATTGATATTTTGCCCGCGCTCCATGATACTTACAGCGTTGCTGTTGATTGGCGTATCCACAAGATCATTATCTATGACAAAGCTGAAGTTATTCGAGATTCGGGAGCTCCCAACCGACCCAAACCCATAATTCGTTTTACGATGGGAAGACCAATTATTCGCATAATTAACCCCCACAAAAATCCCTGAAGCCGTATCAATCGAATTCACATTGATCTGATCAACAATCACCCTGTTCCTCACTCTATTCCGTATCATTACCGCACCAATCCCTTATTTTAAAACCCATTCTATACTGTAAAATATGCTTATATCAGAAAAAAGTTCATTGAAGCAGCGGTGAAGTAACGGAACCGTCCCCTGCCTCACTGTCCATGAAATTGCATGGTGGGGTAAGGGTGATAGTGGCAAGGCATGTTTTTGGCCGGTTTTTTATAAATATTTCAGAACGGCTTTACAAAGAATGGATTTGAGGGTAGAATATTTTGTAATATTCAAATAAAAAGTGATGACGAAGACGGTGGCGGGAAAGTTCTCCAGAGAGTCGGTGGCGGCTGCGAACCGATGCTCTTTTCTGCAATACCAAGCACTTCGGAACTGGTCTGCTGAACCAATTGAGTAGGCAGACACGGTGAAAGCCGTTATCTTTCCCGAGGTTACCCATCGTTATTGGGTAACAAACGAGGGTGGCACCACGTAAACCACGTCCCTCATAACACGACAAATCTGTCTGTTATGGGGGACGTTTTTGTTATTTAGAAGTGAAGCAGGGGACGGTTCCGCTGCTTCATTCGGGTCCCGAATGAAGCGCTGGAACCGTCCCCTGCATCAAAGGAGGAAATGAGATGTTGTTTGATGAGAGGTTTTTGTTTACGCCGGGGCCGACGCCGGTGCCTGAGCGGGTGAAGGTGGCGATGAATCAGCCGATGATTGGGCATCGTGGGGAGGAGTTTCCTAGGCTCTTGGAGGAGGTTTCGAGGCGCCTTATGCCGGTGTTCGGTTCGAAAAGTCCGGTTATGCTGATTTCCGGGAGCGGGACGGCTGCGCTTGAAACGGCTGTGGTAAATGTGGTTGAAGAGGGTGACCATGTTGCCGTGATTGTCACCGGTGCTTTCGGCGAGCGTTTTGCTGCTATTTGTGAGGCTTTCGGTGCTAATGTGCACCGGCTTGAAATAGAATGGGGAAAAACGTGTTCCGCAGAAGAGCTCACCCTTTTTCTCAAAAAAACTGATAAGGTTTTTAAGGCTGTTTTTGCCACGTATTGTGAAACCTCGACGGGCGTGTTCAACCCAATTAAAGAGCTTGGCGAGGCTGTGAAGCAGCATACCGATGCGTTGTTCATTGTCGATGGGGTGAGCTGTATCGGGGCTGTTCGACCTGATATGGCGGAGCAGAACATCGATATCCTTGTCGCCGGCTCGCAAAAGGCGTTGATGCTGCCGCCCGGACTGGCCTTTATCGCAACCAATGACAGGGCGAAGGCTGCTATACAAAAATGCCGTACAAAAAGGTTCTATCTTGATTTAAACCGGTACCATGCTTCTTTTGAAAAAGAGGCTCAAACGCCTTTCACTCCGGCGGTTTCTTTGATTTACGGAGCGCTTGAGGTCTGTAATATGCTGGAGGAGGAAGGGCTTGATCAAGTGGCTGAGCGTCACCTGCTGTTGAAAGAAATGGTACGCAAAAGCGTACCAGCTCTCCAGCTGCCTTTGCTGACAAGCGACGAGAATGCATCATCGACTGTAACGGCAATCGTCACGGACACCGGGCCCGCCAAACAGCTGAAGAAAATACTCGCGGAGCAATTTGGAATTGTGGTTGCCGGCGGGCAAAAGAAGTTAAAAGGCGAAATTTTCAGGATCGGCCATATGGGTTACTGCACCCCATACGATGTGCTGAAGGTTTTGACAGGAATGGAAATGGCTCTTCAGCAAATTGGCGAAGGAAAGAAACTAGGAGTTGCCACGGCCAAAGCACAAGAAGTCTGGCTCCGCCAGCTTGCAAAATAAAGGAGGAGATTGGCATCGTGTTTAAAGTACTTATTACAGACCGTATAAGTGACAGCGGGCTCCGCGCTTTATATGAACACCCGCTATTCACTGTGGATAAGCAAATAGGCCTTTCGCATTTAGATCTTGTTTCAATCATTAAACACTATGATGCATTAATTGTCCGAAGCCAGACAGAAGTGACCGGGGAAGTCATCCAACAGGCTTCACGCCTTCAGGTAATTGCCCGGGCAGGGGTTGGCGTTGATAATATTGACGTGAAGGCAGCAACGAGAAAGGGGATCATTGTCATTAATGCGCCTGGAGCCAATACAATTGCGGCAACCGAGCATACACTTGCGATGCTGCTGGCTGTGGCGCGGAATCTTCCGCAGGCCCACCGAATTACAACGGAAGGCGAGTGGAATCGCGGTGCCTTCCAGGGCGTAGAACTGTACCGGAAAACGCTCGGTATTATCGGCATGGGGAAGATTGGAACGGAAGTGGCGAAACGGGCAAAAAGCTTCGGGATGGAAGTGTTGGGTTTTGATCCATACTTTACGGAGGAGCGGGCGGCAAAGCTTGGTATAAAGAAAGCGACTCTAGATGAAATTGCCGTGTTTTCGGATTTTATCACCCTTCATACGCCATTGACGAATGCGACGGAAAACCTGATAGATGAGGCATTTTTGCAAAAAGTAAAGCCGGGGGTACGGTTGATCAACTGCGCGCGCGGAGGAATAATTGATGAGGATGCACTCGTTGCGGCAGTTGGAGAAGGCCGGGTTGCGGGCGCGGCACTGGATGTGTTCCAGACCGAGCCGCCAACAAATCAGGGACTATTAGGCAACCCTCGGATCGTTATGACACCACATCTTGGTGCGTCAACGGTCGAAGCACAGGAAAAAGTAGCCGAGGAAGTGAGCACGGAGATTATTGAGATTCTCGAAAAAAAGGTCATCCGCCACGCGGTGAATATGCCGCAAATGACGAACGAAGCTTTGCAAAATCTCCAGCCTTATTTAAGGCTTGGCGAACAGATTGGCCAGCTGGTCATCCAGCTTCTGAACGATGCCCCCGATAAGGTGGAAATCGATTACTATGGGGATTTGATTAAAGAAGATACTGACCTTATCTCGAGGTCAATGATCAAAGGGCTGCTAACGCATCATTTAGGGGACTCTGTTAATCTGATTAATGCCTTGCACCTATTGAACGAGCAGGGAGTTCCGCATACGGTTCGAAAAAACACGAAGAATAAAGGCTTTGCCAATTATCTGGAGATGACAGTCCATCATGGCGAGGAGTCTGCCTGTATCGGAGCGACTGTTTTGAACGGCTATGGCGAGCGGATTGTGAAAATCAATCAATACCGGATTGATGTGAAGCCCGAACGGCATCTGCTGTTCATCAACCATCACGACATGCCGGGCATAATCGGAAAAGTAGGTGCGCTACTAGGAGACCAACAAATCAACATCGGCACCATGCAAGTCGGAAGAACCGACATCGGCGGCAACGCCATCATGGTCCTCACCCTCGACAAACCCATCTACGGGAACGTGTTGAAAGAACTTACAGCAATCGAAGGCTTACGGGAAGCCCAACTCCTTGAAGCAAAGTGAAGCAGGGGACGGTTCTGCTGCTTCATTCGGGACCCGAATGAAGCGCTGGAACCGTCCCCGTGCCTCATTAAACGCCTATTTTTTTCAGTTTGTCATCAAGGAATTTT
The DNA here is from genome assembly GCF_003515685.1 of Neobacillus notoginsengisoli. Classification (GTDB taxonomy): domain Bacteria; phylum Bacillota; class Bacilli; order Bacillales; family Cytobacillaceae; genus Bacillus_D; species Bacillus_D notoginsengisoli. Next base: position 257,283 of record NZ_QWEG01000004.1, read on the forward strand.
TTTGCCCGTGGGATGTCTTCTTCGTCTAGGTGTTCGATGATGATTGGGATGTTTGGATGCTTCTTGGACAATAGCTCCAGGTATAGGTCGTAATTTAGGGCTCCAAGGCCCGCGGCGGGAAGTTCAACGTCGCCTGCTCCGCGGAATGTATGGGATTCGACTGCATCGATTGCGGCATGCTTTTCGCTCTTGTCTTCCGAATATTTAATATCCTTTGCATGTGCAATTTTCACTTTGTCTTCAAGGGCGTTGAAGATGCGGTAAAGTTCATTATCAACGTCGTCAATATTTTTTCCGGTAAAGAAATTGGTGGGGTCAAGCAGTAAGCCTAAACCAGGATGGTCTACTTCTCTAAACAAACGAAGAACCTGGTCAACGCTTCCAACGATGTTATTGACATAGTTTTCTACTAAAAATACCGCGTCATGCTTATGTGCATATTCGGCCAGGTCTCTGATGACTTCAGTGATTTCCTGCACGGCTTCTTCTGTACTATTCTTTTCATGATAAACCCAGTCGCTTGAAGTATCATACGTTCCAGTTTCACTGATGACATAAGGGGAGCCCAAGTCACGCGCGAATTTCAAAAGCGTTTTGACATAGGCAATATTTTTTTCACGCTTCACTGGATCTGGGCTGACCAGATTGGTATAGCCGGAAATGGCTACAATTTGGATATTCGCATCCCGGAATGCATTCCGGATTTTATGTGCTTTTTCGACGGTTAATTTCTCTGGAAGTGTATGGGGATCTTCCAGATCCATATCCTTGAAGCTTAAATCGAGCTGAACGCAAGTAAATCCGTCATCCTTAATCCTTTTAATGGTTTCCTCTAATGTATAAGGGTAATATCCGTTAAATATGCCGACTGAGATCATGCTGATAAACCTCCTTTAAAGTTTCAGATAGTAATACCGTTCTTTCTTCTTTAATGGATAAATAACAGGCGTCGATGGCAGCCATTGTATGTAGATTGTCACGTCCGCTAATTTCCGGCTCCGTATTATCTTCAACGGCCCTTAATAATTGAGTCATTGTTCCAAGGAAGGCATCCGGGAACCAAACTTCATCCCAGGTCGGCTCGATCCATTGATTCGGATGCTTCCGCGTTGTAAATTTAATCGTGCTTGGTTCGCGTGCAGGTGAAGCAGGCCAGCCAATCGTTCCCCAGGCCATTCCATCAAGTCCTTCAACGCGCCATTTAATATACATATCCTTTTCTGTGCCTTCACCTTGCCAAGCCCAAACATCATCAAGGCTTGTTGCCATTAGTTCATTGGCATATTGGAATGTATATTGGCTGATACCGTCAATATGATTGAAAGTTGTTCGCGGATCACTTCGAGTGATAGCGGTTACTCTTTCAGGGTCACCAAACAAGTAGCGGAAAATATCGACATGATGGATCCCCATATTAAGAATTTCAAGCCGGTCATATTTTTTGAGAAAGTCCTGCCAATGTGGAATCGCTCTCATTTCAATCGTGGCCAAAACAATATCGCCAAAATAATTGTGATCCAACAGAGTTTTGAGCGCCCGCATCGATTGGTCGTAACGCATGTTACTATTCACGCCGAGTTTTACATTGGCCTCTTCACAAAGCCTAACAATTTCTATTGCTTCCGGGAGATTCATTGCCATAGGTTTTTGACATAAGATGCCTTTAATATGCTTTTTCTTAACTGCTTCTTTTACAATTTCCAGTTGCTGGTCAGGTGGCACCGCGATATCTAGAATTTCAATATTCTCATCTGCAATTAACTCCTGCCACGAGCTATATACATGAGGTATATCGAATTCTTTGGCTGCCAAAGCTGCTCCAACTCCATTTAGAGATGTAATTGCAAAAGGTTTAAATCCGGCATTCCGGTAAGCAACCAAATGACAGTTCCTTACGATTGCTCCGGCGCCAATGGAACCAATCTTGAAATCTGTTCGTTTCGGTAATACGGCGTGAATATTAAGGTCTAAGTCAAAGGTGGACATAATAAATCTCCCTTCTTATAAAGTGAAACTTCAATCATTGGGGGTTTTTTTCACCCCCAATGATTGTTAGTTGAACCAATCGGGCTTTTACGGGCAGTTGATCCCCCACCTATCTTCTTCGTTTATACCTGGAATCTTGAGGTGGGGGTCTTACTGCCCGTTAATGCGGGATAAACTTGGAACTTCGTTTTCTGTTATTCTCTTCCTTCTTTCTACATAAGCCGGCAGGATTTCAATGTTTTCCTCTGTGAACCAGGCGAACGGATCCGTACTTGCCACCAGAGCAAAGTTAGCCCATGCATTCAGCGAACCTGACCGAATGACTACCTTTGCCTTAGGAGCCAGATTTTCTACCAGGTTTTCATGGGTCGTTCCTTTAAAAACAGCACCTGAGCCTGTATAGATTTCCTGAATATTTTTATATAAATCTGGATGGTGTGTCTTTACCTCCGTTGCAAAAGCCACCTCCTCTACAAAAATCTCTTTTCTGAGCATCCTTAGAATATCTAAAACATCGGCTTGGCCGGCATAGAATCCCAAGTCAATCCGGTGGGCATCTTTTGGAATGGGAAAGCCCGCATCAGTGACCATGATAATGTCGGTATGCCCGCATTCCGCCAACGCCTTAGCGAGTTCGGGATGCAAAATACTGTTTGGCCTCATTCTATTAGCTCCTCTCCAAGATTTGATTATTTTGTAAAAATGCTTCAACTTCCGTCCGTGTATGATAGGAAGGGACCGTTTCCCATTTCGTGCAGCACAGTCCTGCAGCGGCATTGGCGAAACGGACTGCTTCATCAAGCTGTTTTCCTTCAGACAACGCGACTGCCAGCGATGCATTAAAACTATCACCGGCGCCATTGCTATCCACTACATCAATTTTAAAGGCGTCCACATGCCGTGTTTCTTTTGCTGTATGAATGTCTACGCCATTTTCACCCAGCGTAATTACAACTGTTCCACAGCCAGTCTGCAAAAGCTTTTCGGCTGCTTGGCGATGGGTAAGCCCTGCTTCAGGGAGCTCGCCGATTGTTACCCTTGATTCTGTTTCATTAGGAGTCAATATATCTATACAACTTAAATCATAGGTGAGGAGATTCTGGGCTGGAGCAGGGTTGAGAATAGTTGTCTTTCCTAATTCTTTTGCTTTTTTCATGGCATAAAGTGCGGTATCCAGGGGAATTTCCAGTTGAGCCAGGACAACGTCCGCTTGTTCAATCAAGTGGAGATGTGTATCAATGTCTTCTTTTGAGAATTCTTCATTTGCCCCCATATCAACTGTAATGATATTTTTTGCAAAAGTATCTTTAATAATGAATCCAACACCAGTTGCTTTATCCTCTGTCTGTCGAATTCCATCTGTATTCACCTGTTCGGAGCCCATTAATTCAATGAATTCGTTGCCGAACGAATCTTTTCCAACTACACCGATATAGGATACGTCCGCACCTAAACGTGCCGCCTGTACAGCCATGTCCGATCCCTTTCCGCCATAGGTTTCACGGTAGTCCCGGCCCAGTAGTGTCTCGCCTGCCACTGGAATGCGGTTTGCAGTCATGACCAAAGCCTTTGCATAACTTCCAATAATACATACCTTCAATTATACCACCACCCTTAGGAAAAAATTTCTAGTAATCTTAAAAACCCATGCTGGCTTGCTCTAAATATGAAAAAATATTAATATGCGTTCCTATCTCCTTCAAGCCCTTCGCATATTTCAGGGCCGGAGCTTGTTCCGACTAGTTCGGCACCAGCTTCAAACATAGCTTTCATTTTCTCGAGCGTGTTTACTTTGCCTGAAACCTTAACCCGGCAAGGGGCCTGGATATTCTCTTTGAGGATTTTCACGTCTTCTACTGTAGCCGCACACCCGCCGACTCCCCAGCCGCTGGATTGCTTAACCCAATCAATCCCCGCTTCATGGGCCAGTTTTGCTGCCCTTACTTTTTGCTCGTGATTAAGGAATCCAAATTCCAACATGGCTTTTACAACCACGCCGGAGTCATGAGAAACTTTGACGATTTGCTCCATTTCCTCGAAATACTCTTTTTCGAATCCGCCAATTAATAATCCGGGATTAGGAGGGAAGTCAAATTCGTCCGGACCAACCTTAATTAATTCCTTTAAAGCAGCCAGCTTCATTTCGAGCGTATCGTTGGCCATAGGAAAGTTCAGCGTTGTGGCTACCTTTATTCCCGTTCCTTTTAAGACGTCTTTCGCTAAAGAAACGAAGCAGGGTGCAACCATGGCTGCATCAAATCCATATTTCACACTTGTTTCCAGATGTTTGATCATTCCATCCTTAGTAAGGTTCGGATTTACATTCGTATATTGGATGGCTTTGGCAACTTGTCTTTTATCATTGAAATTGATCATGATGGCCTCCTTATGTAATGTTACATGAAACGTTTCATATAATATAGTAACATGTTAAATTTACCATTTCAATACTTCTAACCAAAAAAAACGACTCTTGGATGAGTCGTTACGATTTTTTGGTATTTAGATTGATTAATTGGCTAAGTTCGTTCTGAATAGTAAGCAGGGCTTCTTCCTCGTCGATTTGCTGCTCTAAGGCTTTTGTAATTTGCCTTGAAATGACATGGCTATATAAATAGTTTTGGCCTTTATTCGCAATTTTAATATTTGGGAGAATTCTTTTCCGGCTCTTTCGATAGCTTTCCAAAACACTATCCTTCCATGGATAAGTATCCTCAAGCTCACTGCTTTCATAATAGCTTTTCTTTAACGTGGAACCCCCTAGTAAAACTAATGGAATAACTAATTGGTCACTGCAAACCCAAGTCAGAAAATCTTCCATAGCTTCCTTTTTGGTGCTATATTGGTTAATTCCGATACTCCAGCCTCCCAATACAGGGGTTCCTCCAGGAATTTGGCCTACTCCAAGATTCCCGGCAACCTTCGACTTCGTGTAATCGTTTAAATCCATTGCATATGAATCATAAAGAATTGCCATTGCAGTTTTGCCTTCCTTAAAAACTTCAACTACTTCATCCCATGAATGTACAGGTCGATCAGTATTTTGTTTGTAGATATTTACAAAGTTTTTTAAGGCTGCTAAAGCATTGCTATTATGAATAATGACATTGCCATCGTCATCAAACACATCACTTCCATAAGACCATAATCTGTTTAGGTAGCAAATCGTTGTATAAATGTTTTCTCCTGTCACTTTTGAAACACCATATGGTATAGGTGATTTGGGATTGAAAGACCTCGTGAAAAATTCCGCAATTATATTAAAATCCGCCCAGGTTTCCGGTACAGATAGTTCTTTCCCGTATATTCTGGAGAACTGCCTTTTCAATTGTTCGTTTTCAAATAAATCCTTTTGATAAAAAAGCAGCTGTGTCCCGGACATAATTGGTACTGCATGATATTCTCCATCATAGTAACCGCACTGCTGTTCAAGTCCGTCAATAAATTCATTAAAATTAATAGCTGAATTAGTAAGAGGCATGAGAACCTTATTTTTAACCAGTTCATCAATCCAAGTAATGTCCATCATAATTCCGTCATATCTGTTGCTTTGGTCAGAATGTAGTTGATAGACAATATCTTCAAGTTCGTCGTATTTCAATAAATCGAATTCAATATGAATCCCAGTTTTTTGAACATATACCTCGGAAAGCATTTTTAAGCTAAAAGAGGTTGGACTATCGTACATTGCCAATCTTATGCGAACAGGAAGCGGGGCTTTTTTTAGTTCTGCTGTAACAGGAAGTGTTTCCCTGATTTCAGCAAAAATCCGCTCGGCCATCGGCTCATGGGTCCTTGGATTTTCAATTGCATGAAGTGCCCTCATGACCGCATGATGAGCAACTTTTTTCTGGGATAAACGTATTTGAACTGGGAAGTTTTCTTCATCTTCAATCCAATTCTTATCCTTTAAGACGGCGATGTGTATACCTTTTCTCTTTAATAGCTTTATTGCTTTTTCTACTCCTTGAGCAATTAAATAAGTGCCTGCTACAATAGCATCAATTTGCGGATTTTGAAAGAGTAGTTCATATGCCGCCTTAAAGCCCCGCTCCTTGCTGTAGTCTGTTATTTTTAGAAGCCCCTTGCCGGCATGATACTTATTATAAATTTCAATGATTTTTTCATTATAGAGAAAGGATCCGTCTAAAATCATCGCGGTATTTTTTTTAGCATGACGATTAAAATAATTCATCGTTTGCTCGAATGCCTTTGAGTAGTCAAGGAATATTGCATCGCCTTTCAATATGGCATCCTCTCTCGGGGAAACAACAATAATAGGAGTTTCTACTTGGCCATCGACCAAATCCTTTTTTCTGGGAATCACTGTAAGCAAGATAATTCCATCCACTCTTTGTTCCAGGCATTTATCAATCGCTTTTCTTTCAAGAAGACGATTATTATGTGTGAAGAGTAACAGGACACTATAACCACGTTCATTTAGCATAGTTTCGACGTGGAAAATTAGCGATGAATATTCCGGATTGGTTGAGTTAGGCAGAATCAGCCCGATTAAACTGCTTTTTTCCATTTTAAGACTGCGTGCATTCGCATCAGGCCTGTAGTCCAGTTCTTTCATTGCACTCTCAACCCGCTCAATTAAATCCAAATTATTCGTTTTTCCATTAAGCACATTCGACACTGTTCCAATTGAAACCCCAGCCAACTGTGCAACCTCTTTTATAGTAGCCACACGCAACTCCACCTCGTTAAACGTTTCATATCTATGCTAAATAGTAGCACATTGTCCAGAAAGCGCAAACAATCGACGGGTCTGCTGCTTCAAAAGCGAAAGCACCGGCTGTGTTATATTTAGCCGGTGCCTTTTTCAGCTTACATGGCATGGGTGGAATTTTGAGCAGGAATGTTTTTTCCTGACGACCAAATCATCTTTCCGACTGCCAGGACGGTTGCGAACATGAGTATAGGAATGATATACCCGATTGATTCCAAAAGAAAAGAAGAATGATGATGCTCTGAGCGGTAGAAAATTCCCCCGTTATCTTGGCCAAGGGTGCCATTGAAAAGGCCGTAACACACATTCAGGCCCCAGTGGATACCCGTTGCGGCCCCTATCGAGCCTGATTTATAAAACGCATAAGTTAGCGAAAGGCCTAGAAGAACCGAAAACTGTGTATTGGAGAGGGAGAACCCTTCATTCCAGATGTAGTCAAAAGCATAGACGGTGATGGAAATTGCAAAAATCCACGGAACGGGGAGGAGATTCTTTAGTTGGGCGAAAATATAGCCTCGTGTAATGAGATCATTTAGAAATGAGCCGATAAAGAATGTTCCTAAAACCATCCCAAATGTCAGCAGCGATTCCTCTACCGGTTTAACCCCCGTCATGCTGAACGCGCCAAGTTTCCAGGAAACGAGGTATTTGATAAGTCAAAAACTAAATCCAATGCTGAAGCCGATGAAAAGGTTTCTCCGCCACTTAAGAGGAAACTTGAGACCTGCATCACTGAATTCCTTCCGCTCCGTCCACTTTAAGAGGAAAAACAGAAGAGGAAAAAAGCCGACCACCAAAAGAAGCTGCACCACAATACTCGCCGATTTCGCAATCCCCATATTCAAATACACATCAAGCAAAATAAAACCCAACAAAACCTTTGCATAACGCCAATAAATCCCGATTGGGCCCATAAAACCACTCTCAATTCATATAGAATAGTGAAGCAGGGGGACGGTTCTGCTGCTTCATTCGGTACCCGAAAGAAGCGCTGGAACCGTCCCCGTGCCTCAAATAATGCTTCTGACTTCCATGACGTTTTCGAAGATATAGTCTGCTTGGTGTTGTTCGAATTGGCTGCGGGCTTTTGTGCCGGTTAGGCCCGTCAGGACAGCGGCGAATTGGCAGCCCATTTTGCGGGCAGCGAGAAGGTCGGCAAGTGAGTCGCCGACGACGAGAGTTTCCGGACCGTTTTTTAGTGGCAGTGGCGTGTTCAAAAGTGTGTCCGCGTTTGTTGTTTTGCCAAAGAGAGCTTGTAAATAAGTATACGGGTGCGGCTTCGCTAGTGACTGTCTATCGTTTCGCTGGCGCTCGGCCATCAGGACATCATCGGCTGTAGCGATATTGTCCCGGTCAAAATATTGGAGCCAACCGAGCTGTTCAAAAGGCTGGATTGTTTCAAGTTCGGGCCTTCCAGTTCCAACCCCAAGTAGGATTCCACAATCCTCCAAGTCTCTGAAAAGGCGGTTAATGTCTTCGCGTGGGCAAAGTACCTTTTCATTGGCCAAGAAACCTGCTTTACCTTTCTGAACCGATGGCCTGCCTGTCGAGTTGAACACATGGTCATCGCCGACATACCATTCCTGGGAAACATGCTCTCCGACGGACCAGAGTTCGCCCTTTTCCTGAAAAACATTTGTTTTAATCCCCAGCTTTTCTGAAGCAAGGGCATCCAAGTGGCGGAATAGCCCTCGCTTTGTTTCCTTTGACTTTTCAAAATCATTCAGGAACTTGCCGAAGTAAAGATTATTTTTACGGCCTTTCAGTTCATTACCGATATTCATTAATGTTTTTCTATCAAGACCGTTGCTGAACAAGTTCTTAATTTTACTTGTATCATCAAGTTGTGACAACAGCCGGATGAGGTGATAGCTGAACGTTATGTAAATCATATCCCAGTTGGCATTGAGTCCGCGGGACTTAAGGAATGAGAGCACGCCGTCTTTTTGGAATACTTCTGACCTGATGGCGTCAATTTCGGCTTGTGTAAAATCGGTCCGAAACTTTTCCGGCGCAAGGCCGAGATAATTCGGGCTCATCAGCATCTCCCACACCGTGAGAGCCGAAGCATCAAAGTAATGCTCCTCACTCAGTAAAACACCGTCGACATCAAACAATATCGTATTGATCAACAGCCATCCCCCTCAGATTTACTTTTATTTACTGTAACACATGTGAGGATTCGAAGTGAAGCGGGGAAGCAGGGGGACGGTTCTGCTGCTTCATTCGGGACCCGAAAGAAGCGCTGGAACCGCCCCTGTGCCTCACCCAGAAGTGGCAGTGCTTTTCAGGGATTTTCCCGGAAGTTGTAGTGTTGTGCCTTCAATGCCGTAACAAATTGTTTCATCTGGGAATAGTTTGGAATGGTAAAGAATTGGAGGAGGTATCCAGTATGCAGCAAAATGGCATTGAGGGAGTAGAGCAACAAAATACAGGGACGCGGGATCATCACGAGAAATGAAGTAACATTTATATCAATTTATCCAGGTTGAGTTGAAGGACGGGACGGTATATCAAGGGATTTTGCATAGCTATGACAAGGAACAAATGTATATGATTATGCCTAGTATGCATTCCCCGTATGCATCCATGTATTCCCATACTAAAGATGAAAGCCGGCTATTTCCTTTCTTTGGTCCATTCGGTTTATTCGGGTTTCCGTTTTTTAGCATTAGGGCATTTGGTCCATTCTTTCCATTTTTCATTTTAAGAAAGCCGTGAGAAAAGCTTGCAGAGATCATGCTGCAAGCTTTTTTTGGGGTAGTGCTGGGAGATTATTTTGAGCATGAAAAAATCCTGTAATCCAATATCTCATGGTACTTGGCTATCATCTGAAAATGCTGGTTCATGACTGCATACAGCTTAGGATCGATATGGGCTGAATAATGGAATTCCGGCGTTGCCTGATGCTGGAGAATTGGCGTTGTTTGCGAGTGGATTTTTATGTTTTTGAATCCGATACGTTCCAATAGGGAAATCCAGTCACGCTCCACTGGGAGGGAATCAAATCCATAAAAAGTTTTTATTTCATTTTCAACCCACTCTTCCGGTTTCTTGTTCACCGTCAGTTCGTTTGCGATAAATCTTCCGCCAGGCTTCAGTAGTCGGTATATCTCCTGAAGGGCCCTTGGTTTATTGACAAAAGATAGAACCGATTCGGATAGAATTAAATCGAACATTCCGCCTTTTAGAGGAAGTTTTTCAATTGAACCTTGAATAATTTTAACCGGCAGATTGTTTTTTTCCATTCTTTGTTTTGCTTTTTCAACCATAATCGGGTTGATGTCCACCCCAATTACCCTTGCTTCATAAGTGGAGGCGAGATAGGCGGCTGTTTGCCCCGTCCCGCAGCCTGCATCCAAAATTCGCGTACCCGCATGAATCCGCTCTCCTTGAAGGATTTCCTTTGTCAGCTCAAAGCCCCCCGGATGAGCACCCCCAACCCCAAACTTGGACAAAAAATCTAAATAAATCGAATCTCGAATCGGAACCACCTTCTCCATTCAACATATCCCCATCATATGAAAAGAAAGAAAAAGTGGTTCCTGAGGCAGTGGTGAGGCAGGGGGACGGTTCCACTGCTTCATTCGGGACCCGAAAGAAGCGTTGGAACCGTCCCTGGGCTTCATTCAAGCTGCTGTAGGATGGAGCCGATTTTTTCGTTGGTGATGATGAGGTCGGCGAGGTGGTCGAGGCCGGTTTTTTCGATGTTTATGATGACGAGTTTTGCGCCTGCTTGTTTTGCGATTTGGGGGAAGAGGTTGGCTGGGGATACGGTCAGAGAAGAACCGATTGCGACGAACAAGTCAGCCTTTTTGGCCTCCCGTTCAGCCTGGATAAAGGCGTCTTCCGGCAGCTCCTCCCCGAAAAGGACAACCGATGGCCGCAAGAAGCCGCAGCATTCGCATGATGTACCGAGCTCCATGAAGTTATCAATCGGATACCTCCTTCTGCAGTCATTGCAATGACAGGTTCTTAACGTGCCGTGAAGCTCGGCGACACTTTCACTTCCGGCAAGGTGATGGAAGCCGTCAACATTTTGCGTAATAATCGATTTGACTTTTCCTTCACGTCCCCATTTAGCCAGAATTTCGTGCCCTTTATGGGGAGTGCACGCTCTTAGGCTCTCAACCCGGTAACGATAAAAATCAATGAATGCTTCCCGGTTATTGTACATGGCATCCGTGCTCGCCAACTCCATCGGGTCTATATTATTCCACAAACCCGTAGAAGCTGATCTGAAATCCGGCAAGCCCGCCTCTGTACTCATCCCCGCACCAGTAAACACAACCGTATAAGAAGACTCATCAAACAACCTCCTCAACACATCCAACTTCAAAGCCAATCCCTCCTTTTGTGTTGAAGTAAGGTGAAGCACAGGTACGGTTCTGCTGCTTCTTTCGGGACTCGAATGAAGCACTGGAACCGTCCCCGTGCTTCCCCGTGCTTCATTGACGATCTGCCCTTCCAAAAAAGGATTTTATTTTTTCTGAAAAGGAGCGCTGCTCTGGAATGGGTTTTTCCTTGATATTAATAAGAGTCCAGATGTTCTGATGTTCAAATGCATCTGTTAAAAGGTCAATCCCGAAGTTTTTGCAAAACGACTGCATATCCTCATAATCATACTGATAGTCTTCAGAGTCTGGGAATGGCTGCTCAAAGGAAAAAGGCTTTCCTTCCTGTTCGGGTTTTTCCACATCCTCACCAGAATAAAACTTCCTAACAATTTTGCCGTTCTGATGAACGCTTAAATAGTACGTATCGACTGTGCTCTGCCCCATCGCCTGAATGGCAGTGGCGGAAAAGACCTGGGAAAGCTTGTTGGCCAATGAGACTTGCTGCTCATAGGAATCATGGCGAATCGTTACCCAGTTTTTATGAAGGCTCCCCACAGCAAAACAGGAAGGATATTCCTTCTGAAAAAAATCAATTTCTGCCTGCTGGTTGGATTTAATCTCAGGTTTTTCTCTATAAAGACCGTTAAGCCAATAGGCTAAATACTTCTGAACCTCGTTCACATTGTCCGTTTGCAGATGAATTTCATAAAAATTAATAGACATAACGCACCTCCCGCAATAAACTACAAACTTAAACTTCAACAAAAGAGGCCGGGAATCCTTCTTTTTAATGGAAGAGTGAGGCAGGGGGACGGTTCCGCTGCTTCTTTCGACTCTCGAATGAAGCACCGGAACCGTCCCCTGCTTCATTATTGGAAAAAGATGAATCTAATGTTAATACTATTCGTATGTTAGAAAACGGTTTTTTGTAGTGAGGGGGGAGTCGGGGCAATTGGTGAAATGGCTGGCGTATTTAGTGATTGGTTTTGCTTATTTCATGGGAATACTTGCTGTTGATGAGTGGCTTGCTGACCGCAGCGGTGACTATCTTGCGGCGTATTTGGTAATGGGACTGGGGATTTTCCTCGTAGGACTGTTTCTTTTGAAGGGAAAAGTACTCTTCTCTTTCAAACTATTTAAAAACTATTATTTGCGAGCTTATCTAGTGATCACTATAGGGGAGCCTCTCTCCTATGAAGTGTTTGATCAGTGGAGGCTCGGGAAATTTAGGAAGTTGGCGGACTTGAAGGATGTTTGGATGTTCCCGGGATCCATTGGCTGGCTGAACCTATTTATTTACAGTATGGGGGCGGCATTTATTCTAACTGCTGCTTATATTTTTATTGTTGGGTTAAAGGAATCTGGGAAAAACGTCATCCTGCTCTGTGTTTTTTCACTTTTGCTAACAGCTTTTTCCGTTTATATCACGAAAAATGACTTTGAAGCAATAAGGACTGATGGGATTGTTACGCACAAGCTTGGCAAAAAGGAGGAAATTGCTTGGTCTGAAGTGAGGCATGTCGATATTCTGGGGTACCTTTCCGAAGACGGCGTATCCAAAAACCGTACAAGGAGTTTTAAATGGGATTTCGTTTTCTATCTAAACGATGGAACTGAGAAAAGAATTGGCCCCTTTTTGTACAGCGAGTTTTATTTAAACGGTTCCTTGGACATAAAAAAGCTCATTATCGAGAAAAAAATCCCGATGGCTACCGATAAAATCACTAAAGAAGAATGGGGTTTTATAAAAGTCCACATGGAATACGAAGACGGAAACCCCGAAGACTTCTACAGCGTGTTCCAATACAATCCCGAAGCCAAAGAATACTACAGCATTCCGTATGAGTGAGGCAGGGGACGGTTCTGCTGCTTCATTCGACTCTCGAATGAAGCGCTGGAACCGTCCCCCTGCTTCATAGTTATTTTCCGATGAATTCCTGGGTCCAGTAGTTGCCTTGGGCGATGTGGCCGACTCCGATGTGGGTGAAGTTCGGGTTAAGGATGTTTTGGCGGTGTCCTTCGCTGTTCATCCAGGCTGTGACAACTTCTTGTGGAGTGCGCTGCCCCATTGCGATGTTTTCACCTGCATAGGAGTAAGTGATGCCGAATTTTTTCATCATGTCAAATGGTGAACCATAGGTCGGGCTGTTGTGATCGAAATAGCCGTTCGCGGACATGTCACGAGATTTTTCACGTGCCATCTTGCTGAGAGCTGTATCTATTTTTAGTGCAGGAAGTCCTGCTTTTGCCCGTTCCTGGTTTGTCAGGCTGACGACTTGCTGTTCGTAGGCGCTCAGTGTGCTTGCTGGTTGCTCAGCTGTTGGTTTTTTGGCTGGTGCTGGCTGCGGTTTAACCGGAGCAGGAGCCTTTGCCGGTGCAGCAGGTTTTGCTGGCTGTTGTACTTTTGCCGGAGCTGGCTCAGCTTTCTTTGGAGCAGGTGCCTTTTCCGGAGCTTTTTCAGCTGGCGCGTTTTCCGGAGCCTTTGGAGCAGCTGCGTTTTGCTTTGCCGGCGTATTTTCAGGCTTGGCTGAAACAGTCAGCTTGAAGTAATCTTGCAATCCCAACCGTTGGAGAGTTTCTTCTATAAATCTATTAAACTCATTAATATTGACATTCTGGCTGTGGTATACGTAAACTTTTTCCTGGACGGCCGGATTAGTTGATGCCGCTTCTGTTTTTTCAGGCATTTGGGCGGACATCCACAGTGCTGAAGCCACTGCAAAAGAAAGAATAACCTTATTCTTTTTCATAATGTTCCTCCTGTTGATAAGATTTGTTGCAGGTAGGTCATTTGTCCTACTGCACGATTATCGTAACACGCGTTTTTTGTCATAATTTTGGATAATTGTGTTATTGCGCGGGAGACAAAGATGTGGTGGATATTCAGGTAGGGGATAAACGCTGATATGAAAGGGTTTTTGGAAGAAAGGAGTTTTCGAAAGGAAATAACTTTTTTTCACAAAGTCTAGTACAATTGGCAAAAACTGCTTTGATAAACGGGTTGACAGCTGAATAAAATGCCTGCTTATATTACAGTTTCTTTATAGGAATGTAACAAACTATTGGATTGTCAGAATTCTTGGAAGGTCCGGCTGTCTGAACGCCAGAAGAATGGTAGCATCCCGAGGCAATGTAAAAGAATTATAGCGGTGGAACAGACAGACATTGGCTTCTATGCCAGCATCCATAACATCTAATGGAAGCATTGGAACCGTCCCCTGCTTCATTATTGTTTAAAAGTCCGCGTTTATAGTGTAAACTTTAGATAGTAGGTTTTCGAGGAGGAATATGTAGTTGTTGTCTTTAAAACAATTTGTGGTTTTTTTGGCCCAATTACTTTGTATTTGGGCTATTTATATGGTTTCGGTTTATATAACCGACTTTTATCATTTGACGATTCCGGCGAGCGTGCTTGGGATGGTCATTTTATTTTTCCTGCTGGCAAGCGGAATTGTGAAGGTACGCTCGATCGAGATGGCAGGCGCCTTTTTAAACAAGCATTTGGGCTTCTTTTTTGTCCCAATCGCGGTGGGACTGATGGATTTTGGCGGGTTAATTAAAACAAGCGGGCTTCAGATTTTCATTATGATCGCCGGCAGCACCATAGTGGGGCTGCTGTTGACTGGAAGCCTGACACAGCTTTTGGCAAAAGGGGAACGGAAACAGCATGAGCGGCATAACTCTTTTTAGTATTATTTTGACAATAGCGGCGTATATTGGGGCAGTCCATCTTGCCAGGAAAATCAGCACGCCATTAACGACACCAGTCCTGGTTGCAACGATCGTCATCATTTTCATTCTCTCATCAATGAAAATTGATTACAGCCAATACACGCCTGCAAAAGAATGGATGACGTTTTTATTAGGGCCGGCAACTGTTGCGCTCGCATTGCCCTTGTACAAAACAAGAAAAATCCTTATGGAAAAATTTAAATCAGCCGTGCTAGGCTTGAGCATCGGCACAATCACAACGATTATTACAGCAGTGGGTCTGTCAAAAGCATTGGGGCTTTCAGAAAAAATGCAGGCGGCGTCCGCTGTTAAAGCAGTTACGTCTC
Source organism: Neobacillus notoginsengisoli (assembly GCF_003515685.1). Lineage (GTDB taxonomy): Bacteria > Bacillota > Bacilli > Bacillales > Cytobacillaceae > Bacillus_D > Bacillus_D notoginsengisoli. Next base: position 272,399 of record NZ_QWEG01000004.1, read on the forward strand.
CAGTCGCAATTGAAGCGGTATTGCTAATTGGGGGCAGCCCGGCAACCGCTGTCGCATTTGTAATGGGAGCCGGAATCCTCGGGGCCGTATTCGGGCCAATCATCCTAACAGTAATGAAAATCTCAGACCCATTCGCGCGCGGACTTGGAATAGGCACCGTTGCCCATGGCATCGGGACAAGCCAAATCATGAAAGAAGGCTCGCTGCAAGGAGCAGCTTCAAGCGCCGCAATGGGAATCGCCGCAATCATCACCTCACTCATCCTACCGTGGATCTATCCTTTATTTAACTGAACATCATGAAGCAGGGGACGGTTCCGCTGCTTCATTCGACTCCCGAATGAAGCGCTGGAACCGTCCCCTGCTTCATCGAAACCGTCTGGGATGCGGGTTACCGTCTAAAGGTGTAGTATAGAAGTCGATACTGAATGGGATACGTACGATAGGAAGGACTGACAAGTAATTGAATACAAATACGCATGTTTTTTCTAAAGGGGAGGAGATTGCCAATGCCATCATCCATGGAATTGGCGCCCTCTTAAGTATTGCTGCATTAACAATTTTAATCATTTTTTCGGTTATGTTTGGAACGGTATGGCATGTAGTCAGTTTTACGATATTTGGCGTGACGATGGTTCTGTTGTATACCTCATCCACCCTCCTTCATAGCTTCCCGCCTGGAAAAGCGAAGGATGTCTTTGAAGTGCTTGACCACTCCTCCATTTACTTTTTCATCGCTGGGACGTATACTCCGTTTCTGTTCCTGACGGTGAAAGGGAGCCTAGGCTGGACATTATTCGGCATTGTTTGGGGGCTTGCGATTGCCGGTACCGTGTTTAAATCGTTCTTTGTCAAAAAATTCGTCGGACCGTCAACGATACTATATGTGGTCATGGGCTGGCTGATTGTCTTTGCCTGGAAACCACTGGCCGCCAATTTAACGACTGAAGGGATTGTGTACCTTGTGGTTGGCGGCTTGCTCTATACAGTGGGGTCGATTTTTTATGTGTGGCGTGGTTTTCGCTATCATCACGCAATATGGCATGTGTTTGTGCTTGCGGCCAGTGTGATGCACTTTCTTGCAGTCCTGACATTATTGCCAAAATAAAAAAAAGTTAAGTTTCCTCAGTTTGACCTCTCCGGCAGCCAGTCTGCAAGAAATCCAGGTAATCCTATTCCTTTGACTGCCAGTGTGGTGTGTCCGCCTGTTACGAGTTTGTATGTTTTATCTTTACTTGAAACGAGATGGATAAAATCTCTGCTTAAGTTCTCCGGTACGAGGCGGTCCTGGCTCCCAGCGACAATGAGGAGATTTGCTTTTATATTCGCCGGGTCTGCTTTTCTGCCTCGGATGGTAAGTGTCCGCTTCATAAATTTATTATTTTTGCCAAGGTCATTCAGCAGCTGTTTAAGAGCGGCACCTGGGAAGGGGATATGCCCGTTTGCCCAATTGTTAAAGCGGCGCCATCTGTCGACATAGTCTTTGTCATAACTTTTATTCAATAAAGACAGGTAATGGCTGAAATAAACGGGTGCACTGACAGCGCGCATCCCGATTTTCATGAAGGATGCCGGAACAGTACCATACGCGTCAAGAACCTCGTCCAGACTCAAATCGCCTTTTTTCATTGCGTTGGTCCATTTGTCAAAAAGAGGAGGATTAGAAAAGTTTAGCGGTGCAACACATAGGATTAAATTTCGGATCGGTTCCTTCGCGATAGAGGCATACATGGCGGCTAATGTACCGCCAAGACAATAACCGATTATCGTCAGTTCCCTCGCTTTTGAATGATGCAAAGCCCTCCGGACGGCTCGTTGAAGATAGTCAACAAGGTAATGGTCAATTGTAAGATGTTTGTCTTCGTAACCCGGAACACCAAAATCCATTAAATAAACATCATATCCATTCGTTACAAAAGATTCGATCATACTCGAACCAGGTGCCAGATCAAGGACAAAAGCTTTATTTACAAGTGAATAAACGAGAAAAAGGGGAGCCTTGTACTTTTTTTTCCGTGCAGGGTAATACCAAAGTGTCGCTTTGTTCTTTTTCCAAACCGCCACTCTTGGCGTCGGCCCAGTTTCAGGATCGGGGGAAGCCCAAATGCCCATGAATCCTTTCCATCGCTGAAGTTCCTTTTCACCGTCAAACATAGGCTGCTCCTTCACTTTTCATTCCTCCACCGGTGGTTTTTTACTTGAGACGTATGGCCAGTACCAACCTTGTCTGTAACTGGAGATTCCCCGCGGTCGATTAAACCAGCATCGAATAAATCTTTAGACAGTTTACGGAGTGCTTCCTTCCTTTTGGCACGAGTATCATGAACCTTTTGAAAAGAGGAAGCAGAACGTGGATTTCTCGGTAACTGTTTTTCCAGTTTTTCAGTCAAGCGAATCATTTGGTCATTCAACTGATCAACTTTTTCCTCCGTTTGGAGAACAAGCTTGGCTACATTTGCGACATCCTTTTTGGTTGGAGTATTCAATTGGGTGGAAAGAACTTCATGATAACGATGAAGCTTATTAATTAACCTCGCATGTGCGTTTGTGAAAATCGCCGCCGCCTCTGCAACTTCTTCTCTGTTCCAATGGTCATGGATGGATTGATTAAGCTGATTTTCTAGCTGGAAACCTGCCTTTCTCAATACTTCGTACATATTTGGCATTGCGTGTTTTTTTGACATGTTCATCCTTCTTCCTTTCTACCATTATGATCCTTGTCATTTGGAGTTCATAATAGTATAAACAAGCCTCTTTCCCTTTGTGCAAAAATTGGTCATCACGCCTGCGCCTTTTTGTTTATACATTGCCTTTTTTGCAAAATTAAGGCATGTACCGCTTCAGAATCATCCATCATGCATAACGTATGGAGGACTGAAAAAAGAGGACAAGGAGGGGGGTAAGATGACAGAAGAAGAAATGGAAGACATATTCTCCGTGTACGGCCACTATTCCTTATCTAAGAAACTCAAATACCCGCTACACATCTCCGGAGCACTAGATGATGTAGAAACAACCGTATTGGAGTCATTCTTTTCCTGGTACAGCTTCGACGAGGACAAGCCACTGTACTTTGACAACTTCCTCTACCACTTCACAATCTTCAAAATGATTAAAGAACGAAACATATTGCCGGAGATTTACTAAGGCAGGGTGAGGCAGGGGACGGTTCCGCTGCTTCATTCGAGTCTCGAATGAAGCGCTGGAACCGTCCCCCTGCTTCTTAGATATTGCTCATGAGCCGTTTGAGGATTCGTTCGTAGTCGTCGCGGTCGATGCCAGGGGCGAATTGTTCTGGTTTTTCTTCAAAGTCGGGAACCGGGGCTCCTTCCGGCATGCCGTCTATGACACGGAGGGGTTCGCCTGTTTCGGGGTTCGGGCCTTTCCAGATTCGGTCGATGTCCCGGTATTCCGGCTCGCCCCATGTATAGAGGACATTGTACAGCCCTTGTTCCATGAATTTTTTCGCATAGTCGAATTTATTATTATCAAGGCTTGGTACGGGGAGCATTTTGCCTACTTCTACCCCAGTCGCAACTTCAAGGGCTTTCGCATAGGCGATGATATGGGTGCCGCCGCGGACGAGCAGGTAGCCAATCATTTCCCTGGCCACAGGGTTGGTTGTCATTTCATACACGCGCATTTTATGTGTCCGGGCGCCGATTTCAAGCAAGTAATTATGGAGGAGATCGGCAACCAAGTTCCCGCTGTTGGTGACGAACTCTCCGTTCCACGGCCGCCCCATCCCATCTCCAGGATATGCTGCTTGGGCGGTCGTCGTAAAGTGGAGGGAGTAACGGGCATCCTTTCCGTTCATCAGAGGCGCCAGGTCCGGATCAGCCATAAACGTATTACCGAACGAAAGCAGGTTAATCGCATTGGCAACTAGCTCAACGTGGCCGAACTCTTCGGCTGTAATACTCGCGATAAGATCATAGAAGGGCTTATACTTCTTTTTCCCGCGGAAGTTAAAGGATTGAAACATATAATTGTTCAAGGTCGACATTTCGCCGAATTTTCCGCCCATCAGTTCCTGGACTGCGGCTGCTGCATTCGGGTCCCCGTGTTCAGGCCTTGGCAGCTCGATTGCAATCCTGTTGACGCGTTTCATCATATGGGCCACCCCCAAAAAAGATATTTTAAAACTGGATGTATCCAATCAGTGAGGCAGCGGAACCGTCCCCGTGCCTCACTCCATCACTAAGTCCGGATTTGGGACTACCCAGATGATTTGTGCTGTTCGAATGAAGAAGGTATTCCTGCCCAGCTCCACGACAATGTGATCGGGCTGCACGCTCGCAAGCCTTCCTCTTACTGAACCTCTTGCTGTTTGAACTGCGATATTGGAACCGACAATTCCGGAAAGAGCCTGAAAGACATAAGGGTCACTGATTTTCCATTCAATATTGTCCACTTTTATCCCTCCCGCACACTTTTCTAAGGAAGTATATGTTCGATGAAGGTAGTTTATATTTATATCTAGGAAAAAGTAGGTGGAGTAGTGTCTTTCCTTCTAATGGTGAAGCAGAATGCTATAGTAATATAATTAAATAAATGGATACGCTTACAGAAACAATAATCTTTTGCTGAATATCACTCGTGTAACTTTTAAACTTTATAAGGGTTAAAATTTATAAAAATAGAATTCAATGTTTGTTCAATATTTCACAAACTATTATTCCGGGAGACTGTTATAATAAAAGTGTAATAAGAAAAAGGAGGGATTCACATGTTAGTATGCGAATGGAGAGACTTCAGCACTGATGCCGAAACGTATACGCTTGAAGCCTTTGAAGAAGCTGTAGGCGATGAGTTTGAGGCAATGATGTTTAAAGATGATAAAGAATTTCCTGCCTTTATTTGGACTGTGAATTACGTGATTCTTGTAAAGAGAAGTGCAAGGATGTATACAGACGTTTCTTTTGAAAAAATCCCGAGGAATCCCGTTTGCGGATAAATGATATTTTTTTTATAAGTATATGTGAAATTATTCACAATCTTTAATAGGAGGGCTTTAGATGGTGAAAGCAGCAACTGTAAATGAAAATGTTGGAACAATAATCGATAAGCTTGTGGAAAAAGGGCTTAAAGCACTGGAGGAATTCCGGGGCTTCGACCAGGAAACGGTTGATGAGATTGTGAAGCAGATGGCACTTGCAGGGCTTGACCAACACATGCCTCTTGCAAAAATGGCCGTCGAGGAAACAAAGCGCGGCGTATATGAGGACAAGATTATCAAGAATATGTTCGCGACCGAATATGTTTACCATAACATCAAATACAATAAAACGGTCGGAATCATCAGTGAGAACGAGCATGAAGGCATGATGGAAATTGCCGAGCCTGTCGGCGTCATCGCGGGCGTAACGCCTGTGACGAACCCGACTTCAACAACGATGTTCAAAGCGTTAATCTCAATCAAAACAAGAAATCCAATCATTTTTGCTTTCCATCCATCTGCCCAAAAATCGAGCCGAGAAGCGGCTAAAGTTCTGCGTGATGCAGCTGTCAGGGCAGGGGCCCCGAAAAACTGTATCCAGTGGATTGAAAGTCCGTCACTTGAGGCAACCCAATCGTTAATGAACCATGGCAATATTTCTCTGATCCTTGCGACCGGCGGAGCGGGAATGGTCAAGTCGGCCTACAGCTCCGGAAAACCGGCGCTAGGAGTCGGACCTGGTAATGTTCCGTGCTATATTGAAAAAACCGCCAATCTTAAACAGGCTGTTAATGATCTGATTCTTTCAAAAACGTTTGATAACGGCATGATTTGTGCGTCTGAGCAGGCTGTCATCATCGACCACGACATATATGCGGAAGTGAAAAAAGAAATGGCGGCCAACGACTGCTACTTCCTGAATGAGGGAGAGAAACAGCTAGTCGAAAAGCTCGTCATCAATGAAAACACTTGCGCTGTCAACCCTCAAATTGTAGGCATGCCAGCCTGGAAAATTGCTGAAATGGCAGGAGTAACTGTCCCGGAATCAGTCAAAATTCTTGTGGCGGAGTTAACAGGGGTTGGACCTGAATTCCCGTTATCACGAGAAAAATTGAGCCCTGTTCTTGCATGCTACAAGGTAAGCGGACTTGAGGAAGGTTTGGAGCGCGCAGAAGACATGCTCAAATTTGGCGGTATTGGCCACTCGGCCGTTATCCATACTACCAGCCAGGAAGCGATAGAAGCATTCGGCTTTAGAATGAAAGCGGGAAGGATTATTGTCAACGCACCTTCTTCTCAAGGGGCAATCGGCGATATTTATAATGCCTATCTGCCTTCATTGACGCTCGGCTGTGGAACTTATGGCGGCAATTCGGTTTCCACGAACGTTGGCGCCATCCATTTGATTAATATAAAAAAGGTAGCAAAGAGGAATGTAAACATGCAGTGGTTCAAAGTCCCTTCCAAGATATATTTGAAAAGAACTCAACACAATACCTTGCAAAAATGCCGAACATCTCAAAGGCATTCATCGTGACAGATCCGGAAATGGTCAAACTCGGTTACGTTGACAAGGTGCTCTACTACCTCAGGAAGCGTCCTGATTATGTGCATTGTGAAATTTTCTCTGAGGTGGAGCCGGATCCTTCTCTTGAAACTGTCCAAAAAGGCGCCGAGAGGATGGCGAAGTTCCAACCGGATGTCATTATTGCGCTCGGAGGAGGCTCGGCAATGGACGCGGCAAAAGGAATGTGGCTGTTCTATGAATATCCTGAAACAGACTTTTTTGGCTTAAAGCAAAAGTTTCTTGATATTAGAAAGCGGATTGTGAAGTATCCGCGCCTTGGTGAAAAGGCACAGTTTGTCGCCATCCCGACAACTTCTGGCACCGGCTCAGAGGTGACTTCGTTCTCTGTTATTACAGATAAGGAAGCAAATACGAAATATCCTTTAGCCGACTATGAATTGACCCCCGATGTCGCGATTGTCGACCCGCAGTTTGTCATGACGGTTCCAAAGCATATTACCGCTGATACGGGCATGGACGTGTTGACGCACGCAATTGAAGCGTATGTATCCTGTATGGCGAACGACTTCACCGACGGGCTAGCCATAAAAGCGATCCAGCTTGTGTTTGACTACTTGCCAAGGGCTTACCGCGACGGAAGCGATGAGGAAGCGCGCGAAAAAGTGCATAATGCTTCGACGATTGCGGGAATGGCTTTTGCGAATGCCTTCCTCGGCATTAACCATAGCCTTGCGCACAAGCTTGGCGGGGAGTTCCACATCGCCCATGGCCGTGCGAATACGATCCTGATGCCGCATGTGATCCGGTATAACGCCACAAAACCGAAGAAGTTTACTGCCTTCCCGAAATATAACCATTTCGTGGCAGACAAGCGATACGCCGAAATCGCCAGAATGCTGGGCCTTCCTGCCGCTACAACAGAGGAAGGGGTGGAAAGCCTCATCCAAGCCATTATCAATCTGGCAAAAGAACTCGAAATCCCAATGACAATCGAGGCAAATGGAGTTGACAAAAAAGAATTCGAAAGCAAAGTCGGCTATCTCTCCGAACGAGCCTTCGAAGACCAATGTACAACCGCCAATCCAAAACTGCCACTCATAACAGAACTAGCAGAGATTTATAGATTAGCATTTTAAAAAACAGGGGAGCCATCCCTGTTTTTTTTTGTGCTGTCATGCTTAGCGGAGAAGCAGGGGACGGTTCCGCTGCTTCATTCGGGACCCGAATGAAGCGTTGGAACCGTCCCCTTGCCTCATTCCCTAAGTGACAAAAAAGGCATACGGCACCTTCCTTCTGGCTTCAGCGGCAGCTGTCTTCCTGTATTCATTCGCAACAGGAAGCACAGGCGTCCTGATTGGCGGCGCCATTGTCGGGTTCTTCTCAAACGGAATGTTCGCAGGGTATGGTGCGCTCATCAGCAGCTTCTACCCGGTGAACATCCGAAGTACAGCAACAAACACCATATTTAACTTTGGCCGCGCAGTCGGAGGACTATCGCCAATTCTTGTCGGCTATATTTTGCAAAATCACAGTATGACAACAGCCATGGTCTACCTGGCGATTCTGTATTGCATATCGTTCACCATCATGCTCACATTGAAAAAAGGCCAATCAAGACAGCCGGTCATCGCCATGCTGCCAGTGGGAAAATATTAATTACAAGTAAAATCACCGGAGAAACTGCATCAAGCATTCTCCCGGTGGTTTTCTTGCCAAAAAAGAAGCCAAGGTAATAATTACCCCTGGCTTCCCCAGATAGGCTGCAAGATTAGAAGCGGCAGTGTTTACGGCGACGCTTCTTCTCTTCCATTTCACCGGCAATCATGTCTTCCCTTAAGCAGCTGCGAACAGCGCGGCAGAAATCACGGCGATTTACGAGAATGTCGGCTCTGATTCTGAAATTACGCCGGAGTCTTTCCAACTCCTCTTCAATGCCTGCCACATTACCGTGTCCGCGGCACTCTTCAAAAAGAACATCTTCTTCGTTAAAGAAACTCATCATTCATCCCTCCTTTCCTTTAGCGTTACTGTATACTATGTAAACTTGTACAAGCTGTCAGGGCTTGTACCTTTTTTATTTAAAAATGTGCATGTATCCAATGAGGCACGAAAAATACTATGCATACCCGGCACTAAAAAACTAAGAATGGAAAAAGGTTTAAAATAATCCAATTACAGGAAATGATAGAAAGAATGCTAATTTTTATATAAAAAAGAATACTTGGTTTTTGTCCGAATATACTATCACCGAAAAATACGCTGGAATGGGTGAGATTTTGAAAAAATGGGGCTTCTTGTTGATCGGATTGAATCTCTTTGATGGCCTAAGCACATATGCGGGAATGAAACTGTCTCTTATCGGTGAAAATAACCCGCTTTTGTCCTGGATGGGGCCCGAAGGAATAGTTGGTGTGAAAATGCTCTTAAGCTTGCTCTTGCTATTCGTACTAGTGAGAGTAAATATAAAAAAACCGATTTTCAAATATTCCCTCGTTATTGCGAACTGTGTATACTCGTTTGTTGCGGCAGTCCATCTTTATTGGTTCACGTTGCTGATTAGCGCTGTGTAAAAATTCAGAAACAATCAAAAAACCTCTTCCAAAATCCGTTCGGGAAATTGGAAGAGGTTTTTTTATGCGAGTGTGTGGTTTTGAGACTCTCTACTTATTTCAACAAGAGATAATCCTTTGTCCTTCATTAGAGATTGCAGAGCTGCCTTAAAAGTCGAGAAGGTTTTCAGCTCTTTTATAAAAGAAACTTGTGACATGACCAGCTCCTGGGCGAATTGAGGGTGGATTCCGACTACAATTGCCTGGACGCCAACTAAACGAAGAGATGAAGTCAAGTTGATTAAATAATGACCAAGGATATTCAAGTCGCCTATTTCTTCCATGCTGATTGCTGAAAAGTCCAGTATGACCGAATCAACATCTTTGCTGCCTGCGTGGCTGAGTATTTTTGGGATGATCAAGTCGAATCGCTGCGGTGAAATTTCCCCAGCCAGCGGAACGAGTATGACTCCTGGAAGGATGGAAGGGATAATTGGGACAGAAACAGTCCTGACCAGGCTTTCCAGTTCATTTACTCTCTCCATTAACTCCCTGTTTTTATCGCGGAGAATTTGAATTTCGCTATTTTTTGACATTATAACCCCTCTGTTTTGTTTTTAAGTTGTTACCCACAGTATATATCTTATTTTAAATATTTGTAAGTTTTAGACTGATTCAGGGAGCCTTAGCCTCTATCATATTAGCTTTTTTGTACTGAGGGACCGTAAAAAATTTCGGGGTTTTGGAAAAAGAAAACAGGATTTTGAAGAAATTAGTAGAATTTAAAGAGGATGAACAAAATTCTCACATTTGGCGTTGCTACTACTCATGAGAAGGAGAAAGGCGCATGCTGCATAATACTCAACTCGTTTTAAACCAAGTCCTGGTACTCCTTTTTCCGATATGGATTTATCATTTATTCTTTCACCGGCAAGAAAATAAGGAGTGCGGCTTTAAACCAAGGCTTTTATTTGTCTTATCCCTTTCGCTAATTCTCACTCTTATTTTTTCTGTCAATTACTCTAATAAATTGATTTATGATCTAAAGTTAATTCCAATCATGATTGCCTTTTTGTATGGAAACGGCCTGACGGGATTTCTTCTTCTTATCATTGTGATGGGCTATAAAATTGCTTTCCAGGATGGCAATCCGGTGGCCACAGCCATCAATTTTGCAATTCTAGGCAGCTTATTAATTCTTATTGCAAAAAAGTTCATGAATTATTCTGTGAGATTTAAGGTAATTCTCATTAGTGCCCTGCATTGGATTATTACACTGTCCCGTGTTATCTGGCTTATTCAATCTGGCCACTCTGGGCAAATCTCTATCATTTTCATTTTTTCACTCATCGCCTGGGGTACGCTGTTGTCTGTAATTTTCATTTTTGAGAATCTAAAAAAACAGGTCGAATTGGAACATAAAGTGAAGCTTGCGGAAAGGTACGACGTCATCGGACAGCTGGCTGCCTCAGTAGCTCATGAGGTTCGCAACCCAATGACTGCCGTCCGCGGCTTCCTGCAATTGATGAAATCAGATGATAATTTAACTGATGCCCAGCGCAGATATATGGATATTTCCATTGAGGAATTAAATCATTCACAGGCAATTCTTTCGGAGTATTTGTCACTTGCCAAACCCGCGAACACAGAGATTGCAATGATTGATTTGAAGCTTGAACTCAATAAGATTATCGAACTGATGAAATCGTATACGAACCTTCAAGCAATCTCAATTTCCTCTCAAATGGAAGAAAACCTTTTTATTAAGGCAGACAGCTCTGAAATTAAGCAGGTATTTGTCAATCTCCTGAAAAACAGCATTGAAGCGATTGGGCAAAAGGGTGAAATTCATGTAACAGGCTTTAAAAAAGGCAACTGGGTTTTTATAGAGATTGCGGATACTGGCTCCGGCATGTCCGAAGAACAATTAAAGTATCTCGGCACCCCTTTTTATTCCACTAAGGAGAAGGGGACCGGGGTCGGCCTTTCGGTATCGTACAAGATAATACACTCTATTAAAGGAAATATTAAAGTAGAAAGCAGGCGGGGGGAAGGGACAAAATTCATTATTCAGCTGCCTGCCTATCAAAGTGAGTAATCAATGAACAAAAGCGCAAGCGCCTTCGTGACAGGCAAAAACCGCCTGTCTCTGCGATGATTATTCCCGGAAGCTTTCCTTTGTGATCATCGCCGTACAAACTGGAAGGGCTTCGACTGAGAAAAAGTTAAACTTCCATCAGCGATTTTTGCTGATGGTTAGTCGCGTTCTACTGCCGCTAATTCGCCAAAGAGCACGGCGACTAAGCGGCACTACGAACCCGATTGGTTCAACTAAGCCGCTGAAATGCACAGCGGCAAGTTTCACTGTATCTCACGAATCGGACCTTTAGGGTCAGTTGCCGACGGAGGAGGCTTGACTTCCCCTTAAGAGTGGGATAAAGGAATCACGAAGAGCGAAGCTACTACCTGCAGTACTTCATGAATTAGCATCTGTGAAGTCCTTCATGGGCTTTGCGACGAGCTGAAGGTAAGCTTCCTGAATATGCTATGGCGCAGGAGCACTAAGCGCATTCGATGATGACTTATCGTAGGGAGGAGACCTGAAGTTTGGGCACGCGTAGGCGCTGAAGCTAGATGTAGCTCTGCTTGGTAAATGAGTTATCCACAGTAGCAAAATCTATAGTTTCCTAAAATTCAAGCAAGAGCTGCCTATCCGCAGCTTTCTTTTTTTGCCAAAAGTCAGTGTGGCCGTTGTCATGTATTGCTTAAGGGGGCCTTAATGTTGCTGGCAAGAAAAGCCCATCAAGGAATGGTAGAATTGAAATGGAAGCCGGACAGGCTGAAAAAAATTCAATACAGGAATAGTTACAGGATATAGATGATAGGAAAGAGGTTGGATTTCATGCAGCAAACAGATTGGTGGAAAAAAAGTGTTGTTTATCAAGTATATCCAAGAAGTTTCTACGACTCGGACGGGGATGGAGTCGGGGATATCGCCGGGATTACGCAAAAGCTTGATTATTTAAAGGAACTTGGAGTCGATGTGGTTTGGCTCAGCCCGGTTTATGATTCCCCGAATGATGACAATGGCTATGATATTCGGGATTATTACAGCATTATGAAGGAATTCGGCACGATGGAGGATTTCGATGCGCTTCTTGCCGCAGCCCATGAACGCGGACTTAAGATCATTATGGACCTCGTCGTCAACCATACATCAGATGAACATGAGTGGTTTGTCCAGTCAAAGAGCGGCAAAGACAATCCTTATCGTGATTTTTACTATTGGCGCGACGGAAAGGATGGCAAGGAGCCGAATAACTGGGGTTCTGTATTTAGCGGGCCGGCCTGGAAGTATGATGAGGCGACCGGACAATATTATCTGCATATCTTTTCAAAAAAACAACCGGATCTGAACTGGGAAAATCCCGAATTTCGAAAAGAAGTTTATAAGATGATGAAGTTTTGGCTAGATAAAGGAATAGACGGTTTCCGAATGGACGTCATTAATTTTATTTCAAAAGTGAACGGCCTTCCGAATGGGGAATTGAAGGAGGGCGCACTTTATGGAGATGGCAGTCCGTACTTTAGGAACGGGCCGCGCATTCATGAGTTCCTTCAGGAAATGAATAAGGAAGTGCTATCAAAGTATGATATCATGACGGTCGGGGAAATGCCGGGGGCGAGGGTGCACCACGCGAAGGTCTACACCGATCCGAACAATAACGAGCTCGATATGGTATTTACGTTTGAGCATATGGGCCTCGATAACGGACCGGGTGGAAAGTGGGATCTCAAGCCGCTAAATCTGATTGACCTGAAGGAGAATCTTAAAAAGTGGCAGACTGGCTTGCATGGAACAGGATGGAACAGCCTTTACTGGAACAATCACGACCAGCCCCGGATTGTTTCACGCTTCGGCGATGACGGGGAGTATCGTGTTGAATCAGCCAAAATGTTGGCCACCTGCCTGCATATGCTTCAAGGTACGCCTTATATTTACCAAGGCGAGGAAATCGGGATGACGAATGTCCGCTTCGATTCCATTGAGCAGTATAATGATGTTGAAACACTGAATATGTACAAGGAAAAGCGGGACCAAGGAGTTCCGCATGAAAAAATTATGGAGTCCATTTATGCAAAAGGGCGCGACAATGCGCGTACGCCGATGCAATGGAATGATGGCGCAAATGGCGGTTTTACAACGGGAACCCCTTGGATCGACGTGAATCCGAACTACACTCAAATCAATGCCGAACAGGCTTTGGCCGACCGTAATTCCATCTTCTATCATTACAAGCATCTGAATTCATTGAGGAAAAAGCATGACGTCATCACAACGGGTGACTTCAATCTGCTTTATCGAGACCATCCGGCGCTGTTCGCTTACGATAGAAGGGCCGGGAATGAAAAGCTGACTGTTCTTTGTAACTTCGGCCGGGATGAGGTTGTTCTTGAAGATGAAAAGCTGATTAGCGAAGCTGCCAGTGCGGAGGCTGTTGTCCAGAATTATAAGGACATTTTGCTTGATAAAGAACGGCTTGTGCTAAGGCCATACGAAGCTGTTGTTTTTTCGCAAAAGTAACGTCATAAAGGAGTGGAATGAAGTGGCGAGAAAAGTGTATGAATCGAAGGGTGCAAAAGCCGTAGGCCCTTATTCACATGCGGTTGATGCGGGTGAATTGGTTTATTTATCCGGCCAGACTCCAATCGACCCTTCAACAGGCGAATTGGTGAAAGATGGTATTGGAGAGCAGACAAAGCAATGTTTCGCAAACCTATTTGCGGTACTGGAAGCTGCGGGACTGACTCCGGATGATGTGATGAAGGTAAATGTTTATTTGACAGACATGGATAATTTTTCGGAAATGAACGAGGTCTACAAGAAGCAGTTCTCTGAGCCTTTTCCGGCACGGACGACGGTCGCCGTTCTGGCACTTCCGCTTGGAGCAGATGTTGAAATTGAGATGATTGCGAAAAGGCCATAGCAGCTTTTAAAATCCAGGGGATATTGTCTCCCTGGATTTTTTTATATTCTTTTCAAAAACTGCCAGTTTGCATAAACGGATAATAGGCACAGACAAGTTTCATTCCGCCCAATTAGAAATAAAATACACTATCTGTATATTTTAGAGGCAAAAAGGAGCGGGAAAACATGAATGAAGAGCTTCGAAAACTGTTGAATAATCTTATTCAGATTGAACATGTATCAACAACACTATATCTGGCGATGTCCGCCTATATGGGAAGGCTGAATTATACGGGCATGGCCAAATGGCTCCGGCTTCAGTCCGAAGAGGAACGGACCCATATGCTCAAGCTGATTGACTATGTGATCGACAAGAACGGAACGGTCCAGTTGGCAAGCATCCCTGCGCAGCAAAGTGACTTTGGGACTCCGCTGGAAACGTTTCAAAAAGTGCTTGCTCATGAACAATTTGTCACCAATGCTTATAGACAGGCTTTTAATTATGCAAATCAATCTGACCCGCAGACTGCTGTCATCATTCAGGAGTTTTTAAGGGAACAGATTGATGAAGAAGCACAGGCGCAAACCATCGTATCCCGTCTGACATTGGCAGGCAATAATCCATCTGCTCTGTTACTGCTTGATCAGGAGCTTGGCCAAAGAGGCGCAGGTGGAGCGGCAGCTGCTCCCGCGGCTCCAACGGCGGGCTGATCGAAAGGTAAATAAATAGTTGAGAAAACCCAGAGAATGTTTATCCATCCCTGGGTTTCGTTTGTTTAAAGCATTACCCCGCCAAGCGGTTTTTGGCTGAAGTATTCCAATGCGAGATTGACCTGGTGGATATCATAAATCTTCCTTTCCAGGCAAAATTGAATCACCAAATCAGACATATCACTGCTTGATAACGAGTAGCCGGCCGAGCTTAACAGCTTGCCGGTTTCTTTTTTATTGAGCTCAAGTGCTAGCGCCAGGGCAATAACCGTGTTTTTGCCAGGACGGTAGTCGGGGTTGGAGCGAATCTTTGAGAAGTGGCGGCGGTCGATCAGCGCTTTCTTATATATATCTGCGTCAGCCGCTCCTTTGCTGTCAATGAAATTGAAGAGAACTTCCCGGAGGACAGGCTGTCGCTTTTGTTCAATAAACTCTTCGATTTCCATTCGTGAAATGCTTTCCAGAATAATTTCCGGTTCTGAAACCTTATGGGAGTAAGTAGCGCTTTCAAGGGCTATTGTCTCCAGATGTTCATTTATATAATGTTCCAATTCAATAAGGATTCTTTGATCGAGCATCATGGCGCACCTCCGTTTTTGTCGCCCGGCAGGCGACCAATTGATAGGCTTATCAAGTTACCATTATATCAATTAAACCAAAGGAGTTGACGGATTGTGAACAAAGAATTAACGGAAATCATTTTTCTCCTCGACCGCAGCGGTTCCATGGCCGGGCTCGAGCAAGATACGATTGGCGGGTATAATTCCTTTCTTGGACGCCAAGCCGGCCATAATGGGGAAACAATCGTAACGACAGTCCTGTTCGATGACAAATATGAAACGTTATGGGGCGGAATCAACGCGAAAAACGTCAAACTGACAGAAAAAGAATACTTTGTGAGGGGAACGACCGCTTTGCTTGATGCCGTCGGGAAAACGATTGTCGATGTTGGCTGCAGGTTAGCCAAAACTGGCGAGCAGCAGCGTCCCGGCAAAGTCATTTTTGTCATTACAACTGATGGAATGGAAAACGCGAGCCGCGAGTTCACCTATGAAAAAATAAAGGAACTCATCCGGCATCAGCAAGAGAAATACAGCTGGGAATTTATCTTCATGGGAGCCAATATTGATGCGGCAGAGGAAGCCGGCAATTTGGGCATAGATGAAAAACATGCCTATAACTTTGAGGCTTCCAGCGATGGCATGGAAAAAATGTACGATATGGTAACTGAAGCGGTTTTGGAAGCCAGGAACAGAAAATAGTAGCGTGGGGGGAAATAAAATGAGACTAATTGGAACAAAGAATCTTTTCGCGGGACTGTTGGGAGCCAGTGTCATCTTTGCATTGGGCGGTTGCGGAGCGGAAGAGAAGCCTGAAAAGGTGAGCCAGGCTGCCGGTGCTTTTTCTGAGGAAAATAAGCTTGAAGCAAAAGAAGAAAAACCCGAAAAGGAAATTTTCGCAGTCGGAGAACAGGTCAAGCTGGGGGATAATATTCTCACTGTTTCCAAGGTCGCAAAGTCCAACGGCAGTGAGTTTGATAAGCCGAAGGCCGGCCATGAATTCGTCATCGTTACTGTAGAAATCAATAATTCAGGCAAGAAGAACATATCTTATAACCCATTGGATTTCAAAATGGCCAACAGCCAAGGGCAAATCGTCGACCAGGCATTCACAACGGTGGACAGCGATACGGCCCTTCAATCAGGGGAATTAGCACCAGGCGGAAAAGTTTCAGGCACGCTGTCCTTTGAGCAGCCTGTAGGAGACAAGGGGCTAGAACTCCATTATACACCTGATTTCTGGTCTGACAGCACGGTTAAAATAAACCTTCAATAAACGTAGGGAGCATTTTCTGCTCTCTATTAAACATGATTATTTACTTGTTTGGCATTAAACGTCCTATCTCAACCAATCTATTTCGGTTCTCGAAAAAATATTGAATGAAATTGAGTTTTTTCTGTTGTAGATTCTCCCGCCCTTGGCATATAATCACAGGAAGAACATGGGGGGATATATAGAATGATACGGCGTTTTTTTACTTACTACAGGCCTCACCGCAGGCTTTTCATCATTGACTTTTCCTGTGCAGTCATTGTAGCCGCGCTTGAGCTGGCTT
Source organism: Neobacillus notoginsengisoli (assembly GCF_003515685.1). Classification (GTDB taxonomy): domain Bacteria; phylum Bacillota; class Bacilli; order Bacillales; family Cytobacillaceae; genus Bacillus_D; species Bacillus_D notoginsengisoli. Next base: position 289,210 of record NZ_QWEG01000004.1, read on the forward strand.
TTCCGCTTGCGGTTCAACATTTTATTGATACACTTCTGCCAAGCGGTAATTGGAATGCAATTGTCGGAGTGAGCATCGGACTTCTTCTATTATATATCGTGAGCACGCTGCTTCAGTTCATTGTCAACTACTGGGGCCATAAGCTTGGAATCAATATCGAGACAGATATGAGACAAGAGCTTTTCCAGCATGTCCAAAGGCAATCCTTCCGCTTTTTTGACAATACGAAAACCGGCCACATTATGAGCAGGATCACCAATGATTTATTTGACCTTGGTGAGCTTGCGCATCATGGTCCGGAGGATTTGTTCATTGCTGTCATGACGTTTGTCGGTGCTTTCTGGATTATGCTCACAATCAATGTGAAGCTCGCACTGACGGCGATGATCATCGCACCTTTCCTCGTCTGGCTGATTTCATATGCCAATAAAAAGATGAATGCGGCATGGAAAAACATGTACAGTGATATCGCTGATGTGAATGCGCGTGTTGAAGATAGCGTTGCGGGTGTAAGGGTTGTCCAGTCATTTACAAATGAAGAATTTGAAATCGAACGGTTTACAAAGAACAACCGCAAGTTCCGCCTTGCAAAATTGGCTGCTTATAAGGTGATGTCATTCAGTTCTTCAGGCATGTACATGTCGACAAGGATGATGGTATTAATTGTCCTCGTTTATGGGGCTTGGCTAAACTTTACAGGGAACTTGAGCCATGGTGAGATGGTCGGGTTCGTCCTCTATGTCAATGTACTGTTTAAACCGATTGATAAAATCAGCGCCATTCTCGAGCTCTATCCAAAAGGGATGGCTGGTTTCAAACGTTTTACTGAACTCATGGACCAGCAGCTGGACGTCGTTGACAAGCACGACGCCATTGAAGTTCCCCATTTGAGAGGCGACATTTCATTTAGGGATGTTACCTTCAGCTATGATGAACATAAGCCTGTTTTAGAAGGAATTGATTTGGATATCCATCACGGTGAAACAGTTGCATTCGTCGGGCCGTCCGGTGCAGGCAAAACGACGATTTGTTCGCTGATTCCCCGCTTTTACGATGTAAGTGGCGGCGGAATTTATATTGATGGCATCGATATCCGTGACATAACGAAAAAATCGCTTCGATCGCAAATTGGGATTGTCCAACAGGATGTGTTCCTCTTTACCGGAACACTCCGGGAAAACATTGCCTATGGCTCGCTCGGCGCCTCGCAGGAGGAAATCAAGGATGCGGCTAAACGGGCCCATCTTGAAGACTTTATCGCTTCACTTCCTGATGGCTACGAGACGCAGATCGGCGAGCGGGGGCTAAAGCTTTCCGGCGGGCAAAAGCAGCGGATTGCAATTGCCAGGATGTTCTTGAAGAATCCGCCGATACTTATCCTCGATGAGGCAACATCTGCCCTCGATACGGAAACAGAACGAATTATCCAAGAGGCGCTGAGTGAACTGGCCAAAGACAGAACGACGCTTGTCATTGCCCATAGGCTCGCTACAATCCGAAATGCCGACCGGATTGTCGTTGTAACCGAGGATGGTATAGCCGAGGAGGGCAGTCACGAGGAACTGATCGAGCAAGATGGTATTTTTGCCAACCTTTATAAAGTTCAATACGAAACATCGCTATCCAACTAACAAACAGCCCAAAGGATGAAGCCTCTTTAAGAGTTATCCGGAGGGCTGTTTTTTGCCAAAAGCCTGAAAAAAGATTGGACATAAACTGGAAAATGCACTAGAGTAAAAAGGTTGGGGTTTTAAAGAACACAAATTTATGGAAGTTTTATATAGAAGAAGGTGGAACATTTTATGCAAGCAGCAAAGAATAAGAGCTTCCTGGAACCCGGGCTTTTTGCCTTAACATGGCCAATATTCATTGAGTCATTTTTGCATATGCTTATGGGCAGTACGGATACCTTTATGCTTTCCTATGTTTCAGATGAGGCCGTTGCTGCGGTTGGGGTAGCCAACCAACTAGTTTTCTTCACAATTCTCGTTTTCGGTTTTGTCGCAACTGGTACAACCGTCCTTGTTTCTCAAAATCTTGGGGCTGGACTAATAAAGGATGCAAGAAGAATATCCGGCATTTCCATTTCTCTTAATCTTATTTTTGGTATTGCAATCAGTGCGCTCGTTGTCCTATTCAAGGGACAGTTTTTAAATCTATTTGATCTTACATCGGAGATTCACCGGCTTGCCGGGCAATATTTAACGATTGTCGGAGCCACTTTATTTTCCCAGGCACTCCTTGTAACGGCTTCGTCCATTTTAAGGGCGAATGGCTTTTCTAAGGAAGCCATGTTGGTTTCAATTTTTATGAACATCATCCATCTAGCAGGGAACAGCGTGTTGATTTATGGCCTGTTCGGCATGCCGCAGATGGGGATTCAGGGAGTTGCCATTTCAACCGCGGCAAGCCGTATCATCGCTGTCGTGATGATTTTCTGGTTATTGTATAAACGTCTTCCTGTCAAAATCAAAAAGGAAGACTATCTAAACTTCAGTCCCGTTTTTATTAAAAAAATCCTTAAAATCGGCGTTCCCTCTGCTGGTGAGAACCTTGTTTATAATACAAGCCAGATGGCGATGACGGCAATTATTGCAATGATCGGAGCAATGGCTCTGACAACAAGGGTCTACACCTGGAATATCATGGCGTTCATGATGCTTTTTGCGATTGCGCTTGGTCAGGGCACCCAAATCCTTGTTGGCTATCGAGTCGGGGCAGGCGACTATGACGGCGCTTACCACCGTCTGCTGAAAAGCTTAAGATGGAGCCTCATCATGACGATTGTTGTCGTGATCCCGATGGTTGTATTCAGGGAGAATCTACTGGATATCTTTACCGACAATCGTGAAATTATCAACCAGGGGGGGAAGCTCCTTTTGCTCGGTATCATCCTTGAGCCCGGCAGGACATTAAATATTGTTATTATTGCCGCGTTAAGGGCAGCTGGCGATGCCAACTTCCCGGTAAAAATGGCTTTTGTTTCGATGTGGGGAATCGGCGTTCCGCTCGCTTATTTCCTTGGGATTACGATGGGATACGGATTGGTCGGAATCTGGATCGCCTTCATTGCCGATGAATGGTTCCGGGGCATTGTTATGTATTTCCGATGGAAGAGCCGCGTGTGGGAAAGCAAGGCGCTAGTTGAACAAAAGGTGCAGACGATTTAAATAAAAAGGAAAAGCATTCGGGAACGTTTCCCCGAATGCTTTTTTACTGTTCATGATGGATGTGTTTTACCCGGCCAACTTGGCCATCCGTCAGCCTGACTTTGATGCCGTGGGGATGGGTGCCTGATTTCGTCAGGATATCCTTCACCACACCTCTAGTAAGCTTCCCGGTTCGCTGATCTGCCTTACGGACAATATCCACTGTTAGCCCTGGAGAAAGATCTTGTCGATTTTGCCCGTTCATCATACACCCATTTTCCGGCGCGTATTGCTTGGTTTCTTTGTCATCTGGCTTTGCATTTTCTTTGTGGATGTGTCGGCGCCGCCTTTTCCTTTGGCAAAATTGGCAGCTGAATTTTTCTTGTTTGCCAGCTGCTGCTTCATTGCTTCCTGCAGGCTGATTTTCTTTTTAGGCTCTTCTTGTCTTGTGTTTTCGTCCATGTGGGATTCTCCTTTTCGGATGGTGGTTAGTAAAGTATACTCTATTTTTGACAGTAATTGAACTTGATGCCCTAATAGCGGAAAAACATTGAAAAAGTCGCCAAGAGGGGGTCTTGATATCCTTTTCGTTAAAAAAGCTATTTAAAAGTCACCAAGAAGCTTCCTTGGTGCCCTTTTGACCAAAAAAGCTAAGAAAAAGTCATCAAGAGCAGGAAGTTCTTTACTGCCCCGGTTCTTCAGCATGCGCCACTGCTTCATCAAGCCCCATGATATACGCTGATTTTTCTTCTTCCATCCATCCAAGCTTATATGCCATGTATTCGATAACGGGCTGTTTGTACTCCCTGACCAAATCAATATTAAACAATAAATCTCCCGTTCTGCGATTGAAAAAGTCGACAGGTGTTACAGCCATTTCACACTTGATTGCATAAATCAGCTGGGCGAATAGGACAAGGGGGAGGCCATGTTCAGCCGCTTCTTCCTTATGGCGGGCGACAAGTTCAAACACTTTCGGTACATTCGATCCGTAAAAGTATGCAAGCTGTTTTGCCTCTTCCTTTGAAAAGCCTGTCATAACCCCGCTTTCTACTTTGCTCTCGACATAGGCATCAAGGTTGGCTGCGCCGCCAACATGCCCGCCTGAAATCGGCAGCATGTGTGTTGTGCAAGGTCGAAAGCTGCGCCCTTCTTCACCAGACAATTCCTTGGTGAGTAAATCAGTGATTGTTTCCGCCATTTTGCGATAGCCTGTCAGCTTTCCGCCGGCGATTGAAATCAGGCCGGTAGGGGATTCCCAAATTTCATCCTTTCTGGAAATCTCGGAAGGCGCTTTGCCATCTTCATGGATGAGGGGCCTGAGTCCCGCCCAGCTCGATTCAATATCCTTTTCGCTAATCACAACTTCCGGGAACATATAGTGGATGGCCTCGAGAAGATAGTTCTTATCAGCATCTGTAATATCGGGATCAGCTATATCGCCGTTGTAGAATGTATCGGTCGTTCCAACATACGCCTTGCCATTTCGCGGAATGGCAAAAACCATTCGGCCATCGGGCGTGTCGAAGTAAATCGCCTGTTTCAGAGGGAAAACTGACTGATCAATGACAATATGCACCCCTTTTGATAAATGCAGGGTTTTGCCAGTCCGCGAGTTATCGATGTCCCTCACTTGATCAACCCAAGGCCCTGTTGCGTTGACGACTTTTTTTGCCCGGACTTCATATTCCTCATGCGTCAATAGATCCTTTACGACGATTCCGCAAATCACTCCGTCCTCATAGATGAACTTATCGGCTTTTGAATAATTCACTGCGGTGGCGCCACTCTCAACGGCCTCTTTCAAAACTTCAATTGTCAGCCGCGCGTCGTCAGTCCGGTACTCAACATAATAGCCGCCGCCTTTTAAACCGGTTTTTTTAATCAGCGGTTCTTTTGCGAGCGTTTCGTCTGCATTGAGCATCATCCGCCGTTCGCCTTTTTTGACCCCGGCCAAGAAATCATATAACTTGAGGCCGAATGAAGTTGACATCTTTCCAAACGCTCCGCCTTTATGAAAGGGGAGCAGCATCCATTCAGGTTTTGTCACATGTGGCCCGTTTTCGTGAACAATTGACCGCTCATGGCCAACTTCCGAAACAAGTTTCACTTCAAATTGCTTTAAATAGCGGAGGCCGCCATGAACGAGCTTTGTCGAGCGGCTGGAAGTCCCGGCGGCAAAATCCTGCATTTCGACAAGAGCCACCTTCATTCCTCTCGCAGCAGCATCCAAAGCGATTCCAGCCCCGGTGATTCCGCCGCCAATAATCAATACATCAAATTGTTCTCCTTTTAATTTATCAATCATGTTGTTCCGGTTGAGATTTGAAAACGCCATGGCGATACTCCTCCCTAATCAGTTCAGCATTCCTATCTTTCCGCACAAATTGGTTTCCTATCTCTATATCCTATATCACCCTTAGGGAAACGTGCCAAAGATAAAGCTTCATAATGGCAAAAAAGAAAGCCAACTCATCGAAAAAAACTGGCTTTCTTCTATTGTTATAAGAAGGACTCACAACAAAAATGAATAGAGTACTTTTATGGTAGTATCTAAAATTTACCATTAACTCTATAATAGAATAAAGGACAATGACAATAATGGGGGTAGGAGTAACTGACATGGATGAGAACAAAGTTTTAAATTTTGCGGTTGAGATGGATTTGATTGAAAAATTCAATATGGCATTAAAGCTAAATAATGAAGAATCTAAGGTTGTTTTTACCCGTTTAATGAATGAGTATATTGCTGAAGCCTTTTCTAAGGCAGCTGGAATTGTACCAAATCGTATCAGAAAAACAAAGCAGGTTAAGATTACTGAGGAAATGACTCATGTTGCTTATACATATGCCAAGAAGGTCTATCGGGGTGAGTTAAGCAGAACAGAAGGCAAGTTGGAAGTAGAACGGATTTCAGGTATGAAAGCTGGCTCTGCTCAAGATTATATTACCGACTTCTTAGCAATGATGGAAGGTAAGGAATATCAAAGGGTTATGAGTAATTATGGAACTCAATATTTTTTAGAGAATATTAGAAAGGATTTTGGAGAACAAGCTTTTTTAAATGCGATTGAGGCAACAGAAAAGCATATTAAGTATTATAATAGCCTAGGCTATGGGAGATTAAAGGCAAAAGAAGAATTAGTAAATAAATTACGGGAAACTGTTAATGTATAGAAGTCTAATCTATTAATGATTATGAAGCCAAAACTAATTTTTGTTATTAAAAAGACGATGCCAATTTAAGCATCGTCTTTTTGGGGTTTTCATATAAACGGAACGTTAAGTCATTTTCATAAGTGCATAGAATGTTATGCTAAACAAGTCAGTGGCCCATCATAAGCAAGCTGTTGGATGGACCCGAGCCGGGACACATCCATGTTACCGCCGCTTACAATGATTCCGCAGTTTTTGGAGCGAATCGTGCTGCGATGGGCGAAGAGCGCGGCAAAGGCCGCTGCGCCCGCCCCTTCGACTAATGTTTTTTTCCTTTCGAGCATGGTAACAATGGCAGAGGCAATATCGCTCTCACTGACAGTAACCATATCGTCCACAAAGTGGCGGATAATTGGCATCGTCAGCATTCCAGGCTCCTTGACAGCTATGCCTTCCGCAATCGTTCCGTTAAACGGGCTGCCGGGGGAGGGGAGGTTGTGAAAATGATCGTGAACAACCTTTGCTCCTTTAGCTTGGACGCCGATAATCCGGATTTTTGGCTGCAAATGTTTTGCCGCAACCGCAACGCCGCTAATCAGGCCACCTCCGCCAACGGGAACAATCAGCGTATCGAGAAAAGGTTGCTGCTTCAGCATTTCAACCGCAATTGTTCCTTGGCCCGCCATAACATCGTAATCGTCAAATGGATGGAGAAAATAGCCTCCGGTCCTTTTTTGCTCCAAGCAGGCCGCCTCATACGCTTCCTGAAATGAAGCACCGGTGATGACAGTCTTCGCTCCATAATACTCCGTCGCCTTGATTTTTGCGTCAGGCGTATTTTCAGGCATGAAAATTTTAGCAGAGACCCCTCTTTGGGAGGATGCAAAAGCCACGCCCTGGGCATGGTTTCCGGCGGAAGCGGCAATCACACCATTCTGGGCTTCCATTTCAGTGAGGCGCGACATTTTGTAGCTGGCGCCGCGAATTTTGAAGGCACCGGTTTTTTGCTGATTTTCCATTTTAAAATAGACGTTTTTCCCGACAAGATGATTCAGGAAGGTAGATGTCGTAAGCGGAGTCCGGTATACGGTTCCTGCCAATTGTTCCATTGCATCGGAAATCATGTTAGTCGTTAAAGAATCCCCAAGGGGTTCACGCTCCTTCATACTTGAGTTTTGCAACGAATAAATTTTATTGGCTGTTTTCAAACTGTGAAATTTTATCTTCATATTGTAAGGTGATGCCGATGTCATCCAGCCCGTTATAGAGCATTTCCTTGGAATATTCGGCAATATCGAAATGATACGAGAATTCTTTCCTGTCCGTGACTGTCTGGGCTGCGAGATCAACCGTTAAGGAGACATGGCCTGATTCGGCTTTTTGCATAAAGGGCTGGATTCGTTCATAAGGCATTTCAATCGCCAGGATGCCATTTTTGACACAATTGTTTTTAAAAATATCGGCAAAGCTCGGAGCGATGATAATCTTAAAGCCGTAATCCAGGAGCGCCCAAGGGGCATGTTCCCTAGAAGAACCACAGCCGAAGTTATCACCTGCGAGCAAGATGGAGGTCCCGGTGTATTTCTCTTCATGGAGCGGAAAATCTTTTATCGGGTTGCCTTCATGGTCAAAACGCCAATTGTAAAAAAGGAACTCACCGAATCCCTGGCGTTCAATCCGCTTCAAAAACTGCTTTGGAATGATTTGGTCGGTATCAACATTGCTGCGGTCAAGCGGAAAGACAAGACCGGTATGGACTGTAATGGGTTCCATTTATATCACCCCCACTGTGGCGTATTCCCGGATATCGACAAAACGGCCTTCGATTGCAGCGGCGGCTGCCATTTCCGGACTAACGAGATGGGTACGGGCGCCTGTTCCCTGGCGACCTTCGAAATTCCTGTTTGACGTCGATGCGCATCGTTCGCCTGGAGGAACGAAGTCGTCATTCATCGCCAGGCACATGCTGCAACCGGCATCTCGCCATTCAAATCCGGCATTTTTGAAAATAACATCCAGCCCTTCCTGTTCCGCGGCTGTCTTTACACTCTTTGAACCAGGCACTACAATTGCCCGGACAGTAGGATTGACTGCGCGTCCCTGGATCACGGATGCAGCCCTCCGCAAATCGCTTAACCTCGAATTCGTACAGGAACCTATAAAGACATGTTCAATGGTGACGGAGGAAATAGGTTGGCCGCCTTCAAGCCCCATATAGTCCAGAGCGCGAACAATTTCCTGCTTTTCGTTCTCTGTGGCTGCTGATTCCGGAGTTGGAATCGTGGCATCAACTGGGATGCACATGCCTGGATTCGTGCCCCATGTGACCTGAGGGGCAATTTTGGAAGCGTCGATTTCAATCGTTTTGTCGTAGACGGCGCCTTCGTCAGTAACAAGCGCACGCCACTTTTCAACGGCCTTCTCAAAATTTTCCCCTTGCGGTGCATACCTTCTTCCGCGAAGGTAGGTAAAGGTCGTTTCGTCAGGGGTAATCAAGCCCGCCCTTGCACCTGCTTCAATGGACATATTGCAGACGGTCATCCTTTCTTCCATTGAAAGAGAGCGGATCGCTTCGCCTGTATATTCAATGACATAGCCGGTTCCAAACCGGACGCCATTTTGGGCAATGATGGCCAAAATCAAGTCTTTTGCCGTAACCCCATAGCCGAGTTTGCCGTTCACTTTGATATTCAGCGTTTTTGGGCGCTGCTGCCAAAGGGTCTGGGTCGCAAGGACATGCTCGACTTCACTCGTTCCGATTCCGAAGGCAAGTGCCCCGAATGCACCGTGTGTGGAAGTGTGGCTGTCCCCGCATACAATCGTTTTTCCAGGCTGGGTTAAGCCAAGTTCAGGGCCAATGACATGGACAATCCCATTATCCGGGTGCGTGATATCCGCGAGCGGAATATTGAATTCAGCGCAATTTTGCTGTAATGTATCAATTTGCTTTCTTGAAACTAAATCCTTAATGACCGATTGATTTTTCGTCGGAACATTATGGTCCATTGTCGCAAAAGTAAGGTCGGGCCTGCGAACAGTCCTGCCGTTCATTCTTAAACCTTCAAATGCCTGCGGCGAGGTTACTTCGTGGACAAGATGCAGGTCAATATATAGGAGATCCGGCCTGCCTTCTTCCTGATGGACAATGTGAGAGTCCCAAATTTTCTCAATGATTGTTTTGGCAGTATGCATAGTCAAACCTCCTTGTTTAGGCGTAGCAGCTCATTATGCAGTTCGCTGCACTTCTCGTTTTAATCGATCCAATAATTAAACTCGTCATTTCTTCAGTTCCGACTTTTTTGCCAGCGTTTTTAAGGTCAGCGGTATGGAAACCGGCATTCAAAATCGATTCAACCGTATCCTCAATTACGTCGGCTTCCACTGTCAGCTGGAACGAATGTCTCAGCATCATCGCAGCAGATAGAATCATGGCGACCGGATTGGCCACGCCTTTTCCAGCAATATCCGGAGCCGATCCATGGACCGGTTCATAGAGACCGAAACCATCTTCTCTCAGGCTGGCAGAAGGAAGCATTCCAAGCGATCCTGTCAAAACTGATGCTTCATCACTTAAAATATCGCCGAACATATTCTCTGTCACGATGACATCAAACTGGGATGGGTTTGTAATCAGCTTCATTGCCGCTGCATCCACAAGAACATGTTCTACTGTGACATCCGGATATTGCTGCTTTTTCTTTTCAACGACTTCGCGCCAAAGCTTACTCGATTCAAGCACGTTCGCCTTATCAACAGAAGTTAGATGGCCCCGGCGCTGCTGCGCGCATTGGAAAGCTTTATCGACGATTCTTTCGATTTCGGAACGCGTATAAAAGAGGGTGTCGACAACGACTTGACCGTTATCCCGCCGTTCACTTGGTGTTCCGAAATAGAGCCCGCCTGTCAGCTCCCTGACAATAAGGAGGTCACTGCCTTTTACCACTTCTTCCTTCAAAGGAGAAGAATGGAGGAGTTTCTCAAACCCTTTAATCGGGCGCAAGTTTGCAAAAAGGCCAAGTTCCTTTCGGATCCCAAGCAAACCTCTCTCCGGTCTGAGGTGGGAAGGATTGGCGTCCCACTTTGGACCCCCGACCGCCCCAAGTAAGACTGCATCTGCCTTTTTGCAAGCAGCGGTTGTTTCAGGAGGAAGCGGGTTGCCATGGCGGTCAATTGCTGCTCCGCCAATATCATGGCTTTCAAAACTGAAGGAGTGGTTGAATTCTTCGGCAATTGTATTCAATACGGCCTTTGCAGATTCCATTACTTCTTTTCCAATTCCATCACCGGGGAGCAAGACAATATGTTTTTTCACGGCATTGGCCTCCTTGTATTGTTTAGTGTGTATTCGGACTCTTGTAGCCTCAAAAACTCGATCAGAGTCCGAATTCGGGGTTTATTCGGACTCTTGTAGCCTCAAAACCCCGTTGAGAGTCCGAATTCGTGGTTTATTCGGACTCTTGTAGCCTCAAAAACTCGATGAGAGTCCGAATTCGAGGTTTATTCGGACTCTTGGAGTCTAAAAAACTCGTTTAGAGTCCGAATTCGTGGTTTATTCGGACTCTTGTAGCCTCAAAAACTCGATGAGAGTCCGAATTCGAGGTTTATTCGGCTCTTGGAGTCTCAAAAACTCGATGAGAGTCCGAATTTGGGGTTTATTCGGACTCTTGGAGCCTAAAAAACCTGATCAGAGTCCAAATCCGATGGTTTCTTCAAACTCACCAAGCCATCAAAATGCATTCATTCAATGGCCGAATCCCGCAAGCAGTGAATAAATAAATCAACTTAGCTATTGGCAGGCTGTAAAACCTTAACAGGCTGGCTATAGAAGACGCGGTTCACAGCATTTAAAAATGCTCTTGCGGATGCTTCGAGCACATCTTGGGATGCACCCCGGCCGCTTACCGGAAAGTCATTGACGACCATTTTCACATGCACCTCTGCCAGGGCATCACGTCCTTGCCCGACCGAACTTAATTGGTATTTTGCCAAATGGATTTCCTCTTTTATAAGAGCCTCGAGGGTATTATATAAAGCTTCGACTGGCCCTTTTCCTGTTCTCGCAGTCTCTACCCTGATTCCTTCAGGCGTTGCTAAAGCAACCGTTGCAGTTGGGAGATTCATCGAACCGGACTGAACCTGATAGGCGAGCAGTTCATACTTCTTCACGTCCGTTACTGATGTCTGGATGTCTGTCAAAATCGTAAACAAATCTTCATCCGTGACTTCTTTTTTACGGTCAGTCAGTAGCTTGAACTGCTTAAACGCTTCTTCAGCCTTGTCATCTGCAAGCGAAAACCCTAGTTTCTCAATCTTATCCTTAAACGCATGCCGGCCCGAATGTTTTCCGAGTACAAGTTCGTTCGATTGGATTCCGACCATGGCTGGGTCAATAATTTCATAGGTTTGCGGATGCTTAAGGACCCCGTCCTGATGAATACCCGATTCATGGGCAAAAGCATTCTGTCCGACGACCGCCTTATTCGGCGCAATTGCCATCCCAGTCAGCTTACGGACTAAATCACTAGTTCGCTTAATCTCTTTCAAGTTGAGACTTGTAGAGTAAGGGTATTGGTCCTGCCGAATCGCCATTGCGACTGCAAGCTCCTCAAGGGCTGCATTGCCGGCCCGTTCCCCAATACCGTTGATTGTTCCCTCTATTTGCGTTGCACCGTTTTCGACAGCAGCGAGGGAATTGGCAACCGCCATTCCTAAATCATTATGGCAATGCGCGGATAGTACCGCTTTATGAATGTTCGGGACGTTTTCCTTTATATATCGGAACATCCGGCCATATTCTTCAGGGGTTGCATAGCCGACAGTATCAGGAAGGTTGATGACTGTCGCCCCGGCATCAATGACTTTTTCAATAATCTGAGCGAGGAAGTCCAGGTCTGAACGGGATGCGTCTTCTGCGGACCATTCAACCTGGGGAAACTTCTCCCTGGCATACCGGACCATATCAACAGCGAGTTGTACGACTTGATCAGGTGATTTTTTCAGCTTATACGTCATGTGAATGGGGGAGGTGGCAATGAATAAATGAAGGCGGGGGGCTTCCGCAACCTTCAATGCCTCCCAAGTAGTATCAATATCAGACTTCGTTGCCCTCGCCAGGCCAGCAATTGATACATTCCTCACTGTACGGGCAATCGCTCTGACAGCTTCGAAGTCACCCTGTGAAGAAGCGGGAAAACCGGCCTCCATCACATTCACGCCAAACCTCTCAAGCTGCCTGGCAATCTCCAGCTTCTCCAGCTGATTTAAATTGACTCCGGGAGATTGCTCCCCGTCGCGCAGTGTTGTATCGAAAATGTGAATGTTCTGCACCATTTGAATTCCCTTCCTTCATTTTTTTCGACCCCAATCCTTTTGAACGAAGGAAAGGGGGCCGGATAAATAGATAATTATTGAACATTGAAATCTCTTTAGAGCCCGAAGGACTGTCTGGCCAAGGCCGTTCGGTCGCTAAGTCTTTCTTTAGAGCCCGAAGGACTATCTGGCCAAGGCCGTTCGGTCGCTAAGTCTTTCTTTAGAGCCCAAAGGACTATCTGGCCAAGGTCATTCGGTCGCTAAGTCATTCTTTAGAGCCCGAAGGACCATCTGCCCATAGCCGTTCGGTCCCTAAGTCTTTCTTTAGTAGCCAAAGCACCGCGCCCGGCAATAACCATATTTATTAACGGGACATGACTGGTTGTTTAGGTTTCACAAATGGCATCAGCTCGCGGAGCTCACGTCCAACCTTTTCGATCGGATGATTATTTTCTTTTGCATTAATCGCATTGAATTGCGGGCGGTTCGCCTGGTTTTCAAGAATCCAGCCTTTTGCAAAAGCACCGCTTTGAATGTCTTCGAGAATTTCCTTCATGCGGGCCTTCGTCTCTTCATTGACAACACGCGGTCCGGAAACAAAGTCTCCCCATTGGGCAGTATCAGAAATCGAGTAGCGCATATTCTCAAGGCCGCCTTCGTACATAAGGTCGACAATCAGTTTCAATTCATGCAGGCATTCAAAATAGGCAACTTCAGGCTGGTAGCCGGCTTCAGTCAATGTTTCAAAGCCCGCTTTCACGAGGCTCGTCACCCCGCCGCAAAGGACAGCCTGCTCACCGAACAGGTCGGTCTCCGTTTCCTCCTGGAAGGTTGTTTCCAATACGCCCGCTCTTGCTGAACCGATTGCTTTCGCATAGGCGAGGGCGACTTCCCGTGCCTGACCCGAATAATCTTGATGGACAGCAAATAGGGCAGGGACTCCCGCGCCTTCCTGGTACGTCCGGCGGACAAGATGTCCAGGTCCTTTTGGCGCAACGAGGAATACATCAACATTGGCAGGCGGGACAACCTGGCTAAAGTGGACATTGAAGCCGTGGGCAAAAACGAGCGCTGAACCCGGCTTCAGATTTGCTTTAATGCTCTCTTCGTAGACCTGCGGCTGCCTTTCGTCAGGCAGGAGGACCATGACGACATCCGCCTGGGCGGTAGCTTCTGCAACGGAACAAACGGCAACTCCATCTTTCGCTGCCTTATCCCATGATTTACCTTCTCTTAAACCAACGACGACATCAAAGCCGCTATCTTTCAAATTCAGCGCGTGTGCATGTCCTTGTGAACCGTAGCCGATTACCGCGATTTTTTTTGCTTTCAAAACCTCGTCGAAAATGTCTTGATCATAAAATACTTTTGCCATTTTAAATTCATCCTTTCAATTTAGAAAATTTCCGTTTTAAATTTGTAAAGTGTATGAAGAAAATTCGGTTATTTGTGGCTGGCTTCCGCGTAGGAGGGCGGTTACGCCTGTCCTGGCTATTTCCTTAATCCCGTAAGGCCGAAGCAGTTCAATTAACGCTTCCACCTTTTCGGGTTTCCCGGTTACTTGGACGGCGAGGCTTTCTTTGCTGACGTCTATGACCGCCGCCCGGAATGGGTCAATGATTTCTTTGATTTCCCTGCGGAGCTGTCCGCTGCTTGTGACCCTAATTAGTGCAAGCTCGCGAAGGACCAGTGCTTTATCGGTAATGTCTGAAACTTTGAGAACATCAATTTGCTTGTTTAATTGTTTAGTAAGCTGTTCAAGTTTTTGGCTGTCCTCCACATCGACGACAAGTGTCATTTTTGAGACGCCGTCAACTTCGGTTTGGCCGACGGAGATGCTTTCGATATTGAATTGCCTTCGCTGAAGAAGGCCTGTCACCCGGTTAAGCACGCCGCTTTTATTTTGAACGGTAGCCGTAATGATCCGTCTCATGGTTTCACTCCTATCATTTCATGCAGTCCTTTGCCCGGGGCGATCATCGGATAGACATTTTCGGTTAAGACAACTCTGCAATCAATGACGACAGGGCCGTCATAGGCCAGTGCTTCTGGCAAAATCGTCCTCAATTCTTCTTTCGTTTCAATTTTCACTCCCTTAATCGAATAACTTTCCGCCAATTTCACAAAGTCGGGCTGGACAGGGAGGAGGGATTCTGAATAGCGTTCTTCATAAAACTCTTCCTGCCATTGGCGAACCATCCCGAGTGCGCCATTGTTGACGATGATCACCTTGACTGGAAGATTCCTTTCCTGAAGGACCCCTAGTTCCTGGAGAGTCATCTGGAAACCGCCATCACCGACGAGTGCGATGACTGTTTTATCGGGTGCCGCTAGCTGGGCGCCGATTGCGGCAGGGAAGCCGAAGCCCATCGTTCCAAGTCCTCCGGAAGTTACCCAACAGTCCGGATTGTTTAAGATATAATGTTGGGCGGCCCACATTTGGTGCTGCCCGACATCAGTGGTCACAATCGCTTCGCCACCTGAAGCATGATAAACTGCCTGAATGAGTTCCTGTGCGCTGAGCGCCTGCCCATAATCTTCGTGCCAAAGCGGATAGTGCCGTTTATTTTCCTCCAGCTTGCTTAGCCAGTCCGCATGATGGAGCACTTCAAAGGATTGTTTCAAAAGTTCAGTCAAGGCTTCACGAGCATCTGCGACGATAGGGATGCTTGTCGGGACGTTTTTTCCGATTTCAGCCGGATCGATGTCAATATGGACCACTTTCGCGCTAGGCGCAAAATGGTTCAAATTGCCTGTCAGCCGGTCATCAAAGCGGGCTCCGATATTCACGAGCAAATCACATTCATACAAGGCCATGTTCGCGGTGTACGTACCGTGCATACCGGCCATTCCGAGTGATAACTCATGGCTGCCTGGAAAACTGCCGAGCCCGAGCAAAGTTGTCGTGACCGGGAGCCGATGCCTTTCTGCCAGTTGCCTTAATTCAACGACCGCTTTGCCATGCAGGACGCCCGCACCCGCCAGGATGACTGGCCGCTTTGCTTTCGATAAAGCGTCCGCCAGTTTAATGATTTGTAGCGGATTGGGCCTTGTCGTCGGCTGATATCCGGGAAGGTGGAAATCCGTATTCATTTCACCTCTAGGAACAGGATTGGCCGAGATATCCTTCGGCATATCAATTACGACCGGACCGGGTCTGCCGGTGGTTGCAATATGGAAGGCCTCCTTGATGATTCTTGGCAATTCCTCAATTGACCGGACCTGATAGTTGTGCTTCGTGATCGGGGTTGTAATTCCGATGATATCCGCTTCCTGGAAAGCATCTGTCCCAATGACGCCAGTTGCAACTTGGCCAGTAAAGATGATGAGCGGAAGTGAGTCCATCATCGCATCGGCGATTCCGGTAATCAGGTTGGTTGCGCCCGGGCCGGATGTCGCAATCACGACGCCGGGCTTTCCGGTTACACGGGCATATCCTTCGGCAGCATGAATGGAGCCTTGTTCATGCCGGAAAAGAAGGTGTTTGATTTGGTCCCTGGCCCGATAGATGGCATCGTAAATGGGTAAAACGGCCCCTCCAGGATATCCAAAGATCGTTTCCACGCCCTCATTTACTAATGATTCGATTAGGACATCGGCACCCGTTTTCGGTGCTACGGCCCGTTCGATGGCCGGCATTGTTTCCACTTTCACGTTGTCATCCCTCCAGATTTTTAATTTCATATACGAGGTTGTTGATTTCTGCTCCAGGCGCTTCGCTTTCCGCGGGCGGTCTGGGAGCCTCCTCGGCGCAAGCGCCTGTGGGGTCTCCCACTGACCTTTTCTCCCGCAGGACAAACCCGCTTCTGCGAATAATCATCGCACGAAGGAAATGCGATAGCATTTTCGAGGAGTCTACGCGCCTTTCGCTCCAATCAACTGTGTTGGATATCAACTATCGTCTTTAACACAGCCATCAATAAAAAAAGCCTTTTCCCCCACGAAATTCCTGCCGTTTTGAATAACAGCTGGATTTTCGGGGAGAAAAGGCATGTGTCTTTCCTCGGTACCACCCGGATTTGCAACAGTCTTACAACTGCCGCCTCATGGAGCGAAAAAAGTGATCCGCTCCGTTTTTGTAACAGGTGCTGAAAAACACCCGGTCGAGCCTAGTAGGGGGTTGGCCCGTTCAGCTTAACACTCAGGGATGATGTCGGAATAAGTGGTATTTCCGGGCTTCCACCATCCCCGGATCTCTGTAAATACCGAATTCTTATTCCTTTATTCCCGTCATCGATTTATCGATATGCACATATGCAAGTTTTTTAAAATTTCATGATTCCGCCTGTACTGGCCGAGGTGACGAGTTTGGCGTATTTTGCAAGGTAGCCGGTTTTGATTTTCGGTTCCGGCTTCACCCAGTTTTTCCGCCGGTCTTCCAAAACCTCACCATCAATAATCAGATTGATGGAACGGGCTTCAAGGTCGATGATGACCAGATCGCCATTTTCGACAAGTGCGATTGGACCGCCTTCAGCCGCTTCGGGTGAAATATGGCCAACTGAGATGCCGCGGCTGGCTCCGGAGAAGCGGCCGTCCGTAATCAACGCGACTTCTTTATCCAAACCGCGTCCGGCGATGGAAGCGGTAGGAGCAAGCATTTCCGGCATTCCCGGACCGCCTTTTGGCCCCTCATACCGGATGACAACAACATGCCCTGGTTGGACGATGCCGCTGTCAATTCCAGCTTGGGCTTCTTCCTGCGATTCAAACACAATCGCCTCGCCGGTGAATCTCTTGATCGATGGATCGACCGCTCCGACTTTAATGACGCCGCCGTCAGGTGCGAGATTGCCGAACAGGATGGACAAACCGCCTACCGGGCTGTAAGGGTTATCCCTTCTGCGGATGACCTGATCGTTTGTAATTTCAGCATCCTTTATATTTTCATAAAGGGTTTTTCCTGTAATGGTGATGGCATCCTTGTGGATCAGCCCGTCAATTTTACACAACTCGTTAATAATGGCACTAACTCCGCCGGCATGATGCACATCCTCCATGGAATAATCGGAAGCTGGACTTATTTTTGAAAGGTAAGGAACCTTTTCAGCAATCCGGTTGATGTCCTGCAGGTCATA
The DNA here is from genome assembly GCF_003515685.1 of Neobacillus notoginsengisoli. GTDB lineage: Bacteria > Bacillota > Bacilli > Bacillales > Cytobacillaceae > Bacillus_D > Bacillus_D notoginsengisoli. The sequence goes on from NZ_QWEG01000004.1 coordinate 306,902, forward strand.
ATCAATTCCGGCCTCATGGGCAATGGCCAATGTATGCAGAACTGTGTTCGTTGAGCCGCCCATTGCCATATCAAGTGCAAGGGCATTATTAAAAGCTGCCTTCGTCATAATGTCGCGCGGTTTGATATCTTTTTTGATAAGGTCAATCAAGTGTTTCGCCGCATTGTTAATCAATTCGTGCCTTTTATTGGAAGTGGCAACAATCGTTCCGTTATCAGGAACAGTCATGCCGAGCATTTCCATGAGGCAGTTCATTGAGTTTGCTGTGAACATGCCTGAACATGAGCCACAGGTCGGACATGCATTCGTTTCAATATCCAATAGTTCCTTCTCGGTAATTGCTCCTTTGTTATACGCTCCCACCCCTTCGAAAACAGAAACGAGTGAAAGGGGTTTTCCTGTTGACGAAACGCCGGCTTCCATCGGACCACCTGAAACGAAAACCGAAGGGACATTCGTCCTTGCTGCCGCCATCAGCATGCCGGGAGTAATCTTGTCGCAATTCGGGATATAGAAAACCCCGTCGAACCAATGGGCGTTAATAACGGTTTCCGCACTATCGGCGATAATTTCGCGGCTCGGCAGGGAATAACGCATCCCAATATGGCCCATCGCGATTCCATCATCAACACCAATCGTGTTGAATTCGAACGGGACGCCGCCCGCCTCGCGGATTGCCTGCTTGACGACTTCAGCAAAAACATTCAGATGCTTATGGCCGGGAATGATGTCGATATAAGAATTGCAAACTCCGATAAACGGTTTATCAAGGTCGCTTGTTTTCACTCCGGTTGCATAAAGCAGGCTGCGGTGCGGGGCCCTGTCGAACCCTTTCTTAATCATGTCGCTTCGCATATTGACCTCCTTAACCCACTACTGCTTTTTGTTTGGCCTCCGGGTAGCATTGGACGCCATCTACTGTAACTAGCTTTCTAAATTCTTCGAGGAGATGATTCGTAACCGGTCCCGGCTTGCCATCCCCAATTTTTCGTCTATCCACATCAATGACGGCGATCACTTCTACGGCAGTGCCCGTAAGGAACACTTCATCCGCTATATATACGTCATGCCTAGTGAATGGCTGTTCTTTGACTTCATAACCATTTTGCTTGGCAAGTTCGATAATGGCGTTTCGGGTAATGCCCTCCAGAGCGCCAAGATAGACAGGTGGGGTGAAAATGACCCCGTTTTTGATAATTAATATATTGTCGGCAGACCCTTCCGTTACATAGCCCTGATCATTGAGCATGAGAGCTTCATCAACGCCTGCCTGGTTGGCTTCAAGTTTTACAAGGATATTGTTTAAATAGTTCAGGGATTTAATTTGCGGGCTTAACACATCCGGACGGTTCCGTCTCGTCGCAACCGAACCAACTTTCAGGCCGCGCTCGTATAGTTCTTTTGGAAAAAGGGACAGCGGTTCGGCTATCACGATGACCCTTGGCATTGAACATGACGCCGGATCCAGCCCGAGGTTTCCCATGCCCCTGGAAACGACCACGCGTATGTAAGCGCTGGATAATTCATTTTTTCTTACTGTTTCAACAATGATTTGGGTCATTTCCTCGGCTGTATAGGGAATGGCCAACATGATGGAATGGGCCGATTCATACAGCCTTTTCAAGTGGGCATCCAGCCGGAAGACATTTCCGTCATAAACACGGATTCCCTCGAAAACTCCATCGCCGTAAAGAAAACCGTGGTCGTAAACTGAAACGACCGCATCTTCTTTCCTTACAAACTCACCACCAAGAAAAATATACTGACTGCCCAAAACACATTCACTCCTCTTAAACCATTCGCTAGGTTTATATTCTTAGTGATTAAAATAATTTGGTATGTCCCAGAAAAGCTGCAAATGAAGTACGTGAAACCGATAACTAACTTTTCTGAGATTTCCGTCTATAATACACCCATCCTTTAACACTTTCAAGTCGAAAAATAAGATTAGTCTGATAAATTAGAATCTTTAAGTAATATGTTAGCGTTTACAATGCTGGTAGATGAAGGAAAGAGGGAATCAAAATGTTTTTTTAAAAAAATTAAAAACTACTCACGTATCGTTTTAGTTTAGAAGGAAGGAGGAGAGGAAATTCATGAGCAGACACTCATGTATAAAATGAAAATAGGCGTATAATATGAAAAGTATTGTGATAAGGGAGGGTTTTGCCTGAATGTATTTTTAGGCAGATAAATGGATGGACAACGCAAATAAAACATCGAATAAATCTAATATTTATACAGTTTTTCAAACTTTTAAAAGTGCTTTTATGTTCAAAAGAAACCCATTTCCATGGCGAAAGGCTTTATGTGCAGGATTGGCATCTTCACTGCCAATTTTGATTGGAATTCTAATGGGAAATATGGGATATGGGCTTGCAGCCGGCATTGGGGGATTTGCGTATTTATACGTCTTTAATCAGCCTTACGCACAGCGTGCTAAAATGATCTTCTTAGTGGCACTGGGACTTGCTTTTTCCATGGCATTGGGAATCCTTCTTTCCCCTTATCCGGTCGGAATGGCGATTGGGCTCGGGGTTCTAGGTGCTCTTGGAATTTTTTTGTTTGGCGCTCTCAAAATCCCCGGTCCTTCTGCAGTGTTTTTCGTTCTATGCTTTGCCATTGCAACAGGGCTTCCCGCAACACCGGACGAGGCGCGGATACGGGCAGGCCTCGTTTTACTAGGAGGATTATTATCGTGGCTGATTAGCATGGCTGGCTGGTTTTTTCATCCGCATGGTCCCGAAACTGCAGCAATGAAAAAAGCGTATAGCCAGCTTGCCAATTTTGCGGTATCGGCCGCGGTGGGGAAAAGCGAAGAACAGTATAAAACGGTAACTGCCTTAAAAGAGGCGGAAGCGATTCTCCTCTCTGGCTACTCTTTCTGGACTCATAGTGAACAATATAAACGCCTTTATCTACTGAACGATCATGCCAATCGTTTGTTTTTGGAAATCCTTGATTTAACCCGTAATGGGAAGGCGCTTCCTCTAGAAATCAGCCAGTCTTTGCTGGCACTGGCCGGGGCAATTGGCTCGCGGAAGAAAAACGAGGCTAAGATTCTGCAGCCTGAAATGAGCAATGGTAGGATTGCCAATTTATTCATGAAAATTTATGACGCGGATGCCATTATGAATGAGCCGATCGAAAAAATTGAACAATCTGTAAAAATTGTCAAGCCCTCAGTAAAATCGCAGTTGCTTGGTGCTTTTGATAAGAACTCAATTGTTTTTTTATCTGCTCTGAGATACGGCATTGTTCTCATCGTTGCTTCGCTTATTTCCTATGCATTGCCAGTTGAGCGGCCGTATTGGATCCCGCTTTCGTGTGCAGCTGTCATGCTCGGGTCAACAATCGTTGCGACATTTCACCGTGCCATACAGCGAACGTTCGGTACGATGATTGGGCTTATTATTGCAAGTGTCATCCTGCTCAATATCCAGAATGCCTTCTTGGTCGTGCCCACGATTTTTGTACTTACTTTCCTGACAGAGCTGTTCATTGTCCGAAACTATGCCTTGGCAGTAGTGTTCATTACGCCTTCAGCTTTGTTGATTGCCGAATATTCAACGAGCATTCATAACTTCACCCTATTTGCGTCAGCCAGGGCCGAGAACATTGTTATTGGCAGCCTGATTGGTTTATCAGGGGTCCTGTTGTTTGGGCGTAAGGCAGCTTCAAGCAAGTTGAATCATTTTCTTGCAAAAACAATTCGCAGCCAGGGGCAATATGTGGTCGGGCTGTTTTCAGAGGACAATAAAAAAATGTCTTTTCATGAAAGCGGCGAGCGGAGAAAAATGCATGTCAACCTGGTGAACCTGATTACGATTTACACGTCCGCCCTAGGTGAGCGCGCGGTTGGGAAAAGCAAACTGGAATCGTTATGGCCCGCCATCTTTTCAATCGAATTATTGGGTTACTATCTTGATTCTGCCTTGAAATATGAGGAGAGGCCGATTCTTTCCGACCAGGAACTGGCGCAACTGCTCTATGTATTTGAAACAATGGCCAGGGCAGTGGAACAAAATCTCCCGCCAGTGCCAAGACAAATCCCAGAACTGCAAAAATTCTCAACGATCCGAAATGAAATCATTCGGCTTCAGAAGGCCTTAACAATTGGGGTGGAGTTTGCTTGATAGAGCAGACAAAATACTATTTAACAAAAATAGAATGGCATGAATCGGAATCGAGCCTGCTTCAGTAGCAGGTTCTTTTTACGGGAAAATTGTGAACATCTAAACTTTGGCACACTTCTTGCATCTTAGAATGGTGTGAGAAAGAACAACCTCACGTACAAATACATTCGGGGGTGTTTTTAGGGTGAACAAAGTAATTTCAAGAGAAGAAGTTTCTTCGTTTTTCCGGGACGGAATGACAGTGATGGCGGGCGGCTTTATGGGGGTGGGAACTCCACAGGAACTCGTTGATATTATGCTAGAAAAAAACATTAAGGACATTACACTGATTGCAAATGATACCGCCTTCATTGAGTCCGGGGTCGGGCCACTGGTTGTTAATCACCGGGTAAAAAAAGTTATTGCTTCGCATATAGGAACAAATCCGGAAACCGGAAGGCAAATGATTGCAGAAGAAATGGAGGTTGAACTAGTTCCCCAAGGAACTTTGGCTGAACGTGTCCGTGCTGGCGGCTCTGGTCTTGGCGGAGTATTAACACCAACTGGAATAGGAACAGTTGTCCAGGAAGGCAAAGAAGTCATCACGGTTGATGGGCGTGAATTCCTGCTTGAGAAACCACTTAGGGCAGAGGTGGCGATTCTTAAAGCTTATAAAGCTGATAAAGCGGGGAATCTTGTTTATCACCGTTCCGCTCGTAACTTTAATCCGCTGATGGCTTTAGCTGCTGACGTTGTGATTGCCCAGGTGGAGAAAGTCGTCGGGGTAGGCGAGATTGATCCGGATGAGGTCATGACTCCGGGTATTCTAGTTGATAAAATTTTGGTTCAGGGAGGCTGCCAATAATGACTATTACACTCTTAAGCCCAAAACAAATCATTGCAGCGCGTGTTGCAAAAGAAATGAAAGACGGTGATGTTGTCAATCTTGGAATAGGACTACCGACTATGATACCGAATTTCCTGCCGGAAGATGTCAATGTTATTTTGCAATCGGAAAACGGCTATATCGGCCTAAAGCCGCTTGAAGGGGAAATAGATCCTGATCTTGTCAATGCGGGAGGCCAGCCGGCAGGGATTATTCCCGGAGGAGCATTTTTTGACAGCTTGTTTTCATTCGAACTGATTCGCGGCGGGCATGTGGATGTAACTGTGCTTGGTGGACTTGAAGTTGATGAAAAGGGCAATCTTGCAAACTGGATGGTTCCTGGCAAAATGGTTCCTGGCATGGGGGGAGCGATGGACCTTGTGACAGGCGCAAAAAAGGTAATCGTCGCGATGGAGCACTGCGCAAAAAGCGGAACTTCCAAAGTCCTTAAAGAATGCCGGCTTCCGTTGACCGGTAAAGGAGTGGTAGACCTGATTGTGACCGAGATGGCGGTATTCCGTGTTACACCGGAAGGACTCCTGCTTGAGGAATTGCAAGAGGGAGCAACTCTTGAGGAAGTTAGGGGAAAAACTGAAGCATCATTTAAAGTCAATCCAGCTTTATTATAGGTAAAACACGCTTTAGGTTTACACAAAAAGGTAAAAATAGGGGGAGAAGATATGCGTGATGTTGTAATTGTAAGTGCGGTCCGGACTGCAATAGGCAGTTTTATGGGGACATTGAGCAATACGCCAGCAACAGAGCTTGGGGCAATAGTAATTCGGGAAGCTTTAAAACGGGCGGGAATCAGTGGAGAACAGGTAGACGAAGTGATCATGGGCAATATTCTTCAAGCCGGTCTTGGCCAAGGGCCCGCCCGCCAAGCAGCACTTAAGGCCGGATTACCTGTTGAAGTGTCTTCGATGGCAATCAACAAGCTATGCGGCTCGGGGTTAAAGGCGGTCCATCTTGCTGTACAGGCGATACAAACTGGCAATGCCGAAATTGTTGTCGCAGGCGGAATGGAGAATATGAGTATGGCGCCTTATCTACTGCCTAACGGGAGAAGCGGCTATAGAATGGGCGATGGCAAGGTTTTAGATAGCATGATAAAAGACGGCCTTGAATGTGCGATCAACAACTATCATATGGGGACCACAGCCGAAAACCTCGCCGGCAAATACGAATTATCAAGAGAAGAACAAGACGAGTTCGCAGCCTGGAGCCAGCAAAAAACTGAAATAGCCATTAAGGAAGGAAAGTTCAAGGATGAAATCGTGACAGTGGAAATTCCGCAGCGCAAAGGGGAGCCAATCAGGTTTGATACAGATGAATTCCCGCGCCAGGGGATAACCGCGGAAAAGCTTTCAAAGCTAAAGCCTGCTTTTAAAAAAGATGGTACTGTTACAGCTGGAAACGCTTCGGGAATTAATGACGGGGCAGCTGCTTTGATTGTGATGAGCAGAGAGAAAGCAGTCGAATTGGGCATCGAACCGCTCGCAGTCATTAAGGCAAACAGCACAGCGGGGGTGGATCCTAGTATTATGGGCATTGGGCCAGTTCCTGCAGTGAAGAAAGCACTGCAAAAAGCTGGTCTTTCCATGGAGGAAATCGATTTGATTGAGGCGAATGAGGCGTTTGCCGCCCAGGCCTTGAGTGTTGGTCGCGAGCTTGGCATCTCAAAGGAAAAGCTGAATGTAAACGGCGGGGCAATCGCGCTTGGACATCCAATCGGAGCAAGTGGCGCCCGCATACTTGTCACCCTGCTCCATGAAATGAAACGCAAGAGAGCCCGCTTTGGTTTAGCGACTTTGTGCATCGGCGGCGGCCAAGGAATTGCTACAATTGTAGAAATGGAAGGAAAATAGATAAGAGTCAAACTTCCTTGATTCCGGAATTCCGGAGTGAAACTTGTCCGGTTTTCCGGAATTACGGAAAAAAACAAACAATTAATAAGTGATTTAGCAATAATGAAAGGAGTTAAAATGATTGAAAAGTGGGTATTTTTCAATTATTTTAATAAATAATGGAATTTTTCAAGTTTAATTATTTTTATGGCACGATACTTGCATCTTAATTAGATTGCTAGCTTCATTTTGTAAACGCTTACCAAGGGGATGAAATGGAGCTCGCACAAAAAGTGAAGGGGGATTTACATGGAATTATTCGGTATTCTTTTAGCGCTTGGGCTTCTAATGTTTGTCGCCTACCGCGGGTTTTCTGTCATTCTTTTCGCGCCAATCTGTGCACTCTTAGCTGTCGTACTTATTGAACCAAGCCATGTCCTGCCATTCTATTCAGGTGTTTTCATGGAAAAAATGGTTGGATTCATCAAATCATACTTCCCTGTATTTTTGTTGGGGGCAATATTCGGGAAAGTAGTTGAGATGTCCGGCATTGCAGAATCAATCGCCAAGACAATTGTTGGCTGGCTTGGTGCTAAAAGGGCAATTTTGACAATCGTTTTATTGGGCGCCATTCTGACATACAGCGGGGTCAGCCTGTTCGTAGCTGTTTTCGCCATTTATCCGTTTGCTGCCCAGATGTTCAGGCAGTCCAACATTCCTAAACGGCTCATTCCGGGTACAATCGCACTCGGCGCATTCACATTTACAATGGATGCTTTACCCGGCACCCCGCAGATTCAGAACGTTATCCCGACGTCATTTTTTAAGACTAATATTTACGCATCTCCTATTCTGGGTATTATCGGTGGGATTTTCGTCTTTGCATTAGGAATGGTTTACCTCGAATGGAGAAGAAAAAAAGCTGCGGAAGCCGGAGAAGGATACTTCGGTTTCGATTCTGAAAATGCCGCAGCCGCGGAACAGCTTGCCACAGAACAAAATGAATCGGTTCCGGATATGTCACAGGGACAATCCCGTGCAAGACAAATCCTGGCATTTGTACCGCTCGTCCTTGTCGGAGTGACGAATAAATTGTTTATCACTTTGATTCCAAAATGGTATCCTGAAGGGTTTGATTTTGCCGCCATCGGCCTCAATGCATTTACTGTAGATGTATCGGCGGTTATGGGAATCTGGGCCGTTGAAATGGCCTTGATTGTGGGAATCATTTCAGCTTTGTTTTATAACTGGAAGCGTGTAACGTTTAAATTCAAGGAAGGCCTTAACCTAGCTATTGCAGGCTCGCTCCTGGCCACAATGAATACAGCTTCCGAGTACGGATTTGGGGGAGTTATCTCATCTCTTCCTGGTTTCGCGAAAATAAGCGACGGCATCTCCAATACATTTACAAACCCACTTGTAAATGGCGCGGTTACAACAACTACTCTTGCTGGTATTACTGGTTCGGCTTCCGGAGGAATGGGGATTGCGTTAAGTGCGATGGCTGACAAATACAATGCGGCGATTGCTGCGGCAAATATTCCACCTGAAGTTATGCACCGAGTTGTATCAATGGCTTCCGGCGGTATGGACACGCTTCCGCATAACGGGGCGGTCATCACGTTGCTTGCTGTTACGGGCTTGACCCATAAGCAATCATACCGGGACATTTTTGCGGTAACGATCATTAAAACATTGGCAGTATTCGTCATTATTGGCCTTTATTCTATGTTCGGCCTTGTCTAAAAAGGGAGTGTTAAACAAATAGGGAGGTTTATTATGAAACAGTTAGATGGAAAAGTCGCCTTTATTACTGGATCAGCAAGCGGGATTGGACTCGAAATAGCCACTGCTTTTGCCAAAGAAGGGGCGAAGGTTGTGATTTCAGACCTGAATGCGGAAAAGAGTGAGCATGTAGCAGAAACGCTACGCAGCGAAGGCTTTCAGGCATTTTCCGCGCCATGTGATGTCACGAATGAAGAAGCATATAAAAATGCCCTTCTGTCTGCAGCTGAAAAGTTCGGTAAAATCGACATCCTGGTCAACAATGCAGGGCTGCAGTTTGTTTCGCCAATCGAAGAATTCCCAACCGAAAAGTTTGAGCTGCTTGTAAAAGTCATGCTGACCGCCCCGTTCATCGGCATTAAAAGCGTATTTCCAATGATGAAAAAACAGGGCTTTGGCCGCGTAATCAATATGGCTTCCATTAATGGTGTAATCGGTTTTGCCGGAAAGGCTGCTTACAATAGCGCGAAGCATGGGGTAATCGGCCTGACCAAGGTGGCCGCCCTTGAAGGCGCTGCAGATGGAATTACTGTCAATGCACTTTGCCCGGGCTATGTCGATACACCGCTCGTCCGCGGCCAGCTTGGCGACCTTGCCAAGACAAGGAACGTTCCATTGGAAAGCGTCCTTGAGGAAGTCATTTACCCGCTAGTTCCACAGAAGAGGCTTTTATCAGTATCAGAGATTGCAGACTACGCCATCTTCCTGGCAAGTCATAAAGGCCGGGGAATTACTGGCCAGGCAGTCATCCTTGATGGAGGCTATACTGTCCAATAGAAGAATGGCTAGTTTACTATCTCTGTCTTTCTAGTCCCATCAATCCTGTCCAGCGTTCCGGACAGGGTTCTTTTTTGTAAAACGATTGAAAACGGGTACATTTCTTGAAGTTCCTTGTTATAATTACCGTAATAGTCTGTCAAAGGTGGGGAAATGGTGAACGTACGAATTGATGACATTCCTGTGCATTGGCTTGAGGAAATTATTAATCTATCTGCTGAGAAAATCGTTGTGACCGACCGTGACGGCATCATTCTTTATATCAACGAATCCTATTGCAATTTTCTCGGGACAACTGTGGAACAGGCGATGAGAAGGCCTGTCCAGGAAGTGATAGAGAATACAAGAATGCATATTGTGTCCCGCACCGGTCAGGCTGAAATTGCAGCCGTCCATCACATTAATGGTTCCGAAATGATTGCTAACCGGTTTCCGCTTATTGTATCGGGTGAACTGGTAGGAGCCGTTGGGACTGTCATGTTTAAAAATCCGGAAGAATTGCATTCATATAAGGGGAAAATTCACCATCTTGTCGAAGAGTTAAAATACTATAAAACAAAATTAGAAAAAGAGCTAACGAGTAAATATAGCTTTTCCGACCTCATTGGGACAAGCCGGGCCTTCATGGAAGCGAAAACACTCGCAGAAAGAACTTCCGGCAGTAAATCGGCGGTTCTGCTGCTTGGGGAATCTGGCACAGGTAAGGAGCTGTTTGCCCATTCCATCCATTCATGCAGTTTGCGGAATGGCTTTCCGTTTGTCGCTATTAACTGTGCATCCATTCCTGAGCATTTGCTTGAATCTGAACTGTTTGGGTATGAGGACGGGGCGTTTACTGGTGCAAAAAGAGGCGGGAAAAAAGGCCAATTCCAGTTAGCGAACCGAGGTACTATTTTTCTTGATGAGATCGGCGATATGCCGCTGGCGATGCAAAGCAAGCTTCTCCGTGTACTGCAGGAAAAGGAAGTACATCCGGTAGGCAGCCAGAAATGTGTCAAGGTGGATGTCAGGATTATTGCGGCGACTCACCGGGATCTTGAACAGATGGTGGAAGAAGGCACATTCCGCCAGGACTTATATTACAGGCTGAATGTGATAAAAATTGAAATCCCACCACTTCGCAACCGGAAAGAGGACATTAAACTTTTAGCCGAAAAACTTGTGGAAAAGCTCGAGAAAAAGTTTCACCGTAAATTTACGGACTTGTCCCCGGAGGTTGTTGCAATCTTGGAAAAGCACTCGTGGCCGGGCAATATCCGTGAACTGGAAAACGTTATGGAACGCTGCATTAATGTACTGGATGGGGATACAATCAAAATTCACCATCTTCCGCTTTACCTTCGTGATCAGGAAATATCCGCTGGGAAACAAGCAATTGAAACAAAATCTAATTCTGTTGAATCGGTCAGACCGTTGAAGGAAATCATAGCCGAAGCCGAAAAACAGGCCATCATGAATGCGTTGGCAGCCGCGGATGGGAATCGCCAAGAAGCGGCCAAGCTGCTCAACATTGGCAAAACAAGCTTTTATGAAAAATGCAGGATTTATTCAATTAAGTGAAGCGCCAGGGCCGCGTGTCGCCTCCTTCGTGGATGCGTGGATTGAAATGAATTTGCTGATAAACCTATTAACAATCCCCTCCTGTAATACCCCGGCTTACGGAAGCATATACAAGTATTAGGCTTACCCGGGGGAGGTCCTGTGGATGAAAATCAGAAGGCGCTATCGCAAGAGGCGGGGACCACTGCCTTTAAAATATGTGCTTTTGATCACGTTAGTGACGTTTATCATCGTTACTTACCAAAGCTTGAACATTATTAACAAACACATTGAGCCAAGCCTAATAAAAATTGCTGAAACAAAGGCGAGGGAGTTTGCATCTCAGGCCGTGAACAAGGCAATAGCGCAAGACGTAACGGCAAACATTGATGTTAATGAGTTACTTATTGTCCACAACAACTCTGGGGAAGTCAGCTATAGCTTTAACCCAAGGGTCTCCAATCGGGTTATCGCTGAGACGACCAGAAAAATCCAAAGGTATCTAAATTTACTTGAGGATGGAAATATAGAAGATCTAGAAGCATTTAAAGAATTTAATGCTGATGAGTCCAAAAAGCAGAGAGGCATTATTTATGAAATTCCAATCGGAATGGCTACAAATAACACCCTCTTTTCCAATCTAGGTCCGAAAGTACCAGTCAGGTTTGAAATTGTGGGGGATGTAATAGCAAATATTGAAACGAAAATAAAGGAAACGGGAATTAATAATACTTACTTGGAAGTGTATGTCAAAACGAATATACAGATGAGTGTAATTATTCCCCTCGTAGAAAAAGATATCAATGTGGTAAATTCAGTTTCGATAGGTAACTTGTTTTTGCCTGGAAAAGTCCCTCAATATTATAATGGGGGTGGAAAGGGCGGAAGTGAAGTAAATCCAATTGTCATACCGGATGGAGACGGTTAAAGCCTGCAGGTGATGGACCTGAGGCTTTTTTTACATAGAAAGGTTGCCTGGTGGGAAGCTAGTGATGGAGGTGCAGTATGAAAAAATTAATCATTATTGGGTTATTTTTTTGCTCTATCTTTTTCCCAGATTATATTTACGCAAAACAAAACACTGACTGCAAGGTACTTGAGCAGATTTTTAAAACGAAAGTCGAGGCAGCTGATGGGGTATGCAAGGTAAGAATTGTCCGGAAAAATTTAGATGTGATGCATATGGGAAAAAAAGTCTCGCAGGAAATGATGGATTTGGCTTTTGATTTGGCTTTTGAAAAAGTTGATGAACAGATGAAAGTTATGGGGGAGATGGCGTTGCTGCAAAATGAGGTCAATCCCGTCCTTGATGAGTTACGCAAGGGCGGACTTGAAATTACAGCCATCCACAACCACTGGCTTAACGAGAAGCCAAGAATTATTTATCTGCATTTCCAAGGCAAGGGGGATATGATTAAAGAGGCTAATTCGATAATCAATGCAATTGCAGTTACAAAGGAACTTAAGCTAATTCAACAATCTGCAGATCCTCTTCCTTAGTAATCAAAAACTTACCCTTAAAGTGGAAACAAATTGAAATGATAACTCGTCAAATTGATTGGGGAAAAGCGACGGGTAGAAAAAATAAGCAGGAGCCAGTTCCTGCTTATTTTTTTCGGAAAGCTGTCTAGTCCTTAAAAATGCTTTCAATAAGACTTCTTTTTATTAAAGGGGGAGAAAGAATGCGTTATGAAACCAAACAGATGCTAAGAGATTTTTGCAAAGTTTTAATGGATTGATTGCGTCCAACTGCGCGTCTACTGCCATCATAGGTTCGGCAGGTTTACTGAATGGAAAATTTACAACAATGCCTCATATAAAAGACCACTTCGCTCATTACTTCAAGGACGGCATTTACTGTGACTGTGACATCGTAGCGGGAGAGAAAATTATCACTGCTCGGGGATATGCACACTATGAGTTTATGATGGCTGTCTTGGCTAGACTTGAACTCCTAGAGTCTAATCCCAGGCTGGTGAAGATGACTCTAATACTATCAAAAAACCAGAGCTAGACAAATAGAGTCAGGAAGAAATTTCTCTCAGTAATTTATTTTTGGATGGTGAACAATTTAGAATATTATCTCAGAATCCATGAAACTGCAGGATAAATAATGAAAAACTCGGAAAGGTATAAAAATATGAAAAATATTCGTAGACTGTTGGCTGCACTTATGATTATATTTGTCCTCGCAGTTGGTTTGGCCTATTCAACTTTTTACATAAAGGGCCCGAATATAGACGCAAAAGCTGCCATATTGATGGATGCGGAAACAAATACAATCATTCTAGCTGAAAACGAAAATACCCCTTATCCTGCTGCCAGCATGACAAAAATGATGACCGCCTATTTGCTGCTGGAAAAAATCCAGACAAGAGTAAATGTTATTGCAGGAAAATATTATTAGTTTAAATTATTAATAACTTTGATAGGGGAGCATGTTATAATAAAGAAAAAATAGCAAGGAGCAAAAGGGATGCTAAGAGACTTATTTATCGGACTTTCAAAAAATCAACTTCTGAATGCAGCAGCCAAAAATTACGGCTTGAAGCTGGGCGCGCAAAATGTTGTCGCAGGCACAACGATTGAAGAAACGATTGAAAGCATTAAAGAGCTTAATAGGTTTGGAATTTCCGCGACTGTCGATAATCTAGGTGAATTCGTCTTTAAAGAAGAGGAAGCGACCGAAGCGAAGCTGCAAATCCTGAATGTCATCCAGGCGATCCATGATCATCAGGTGGATGCCCATATTTCGCTTAAACCAACCCAGGTTGGCCTTGATATCGACTTTGATTTCTGTCTTGAAAATGTAAGAGAAATTGTTGCAAAAGCTGCGCAATATGACATGTTCGTCAATATTGATATGGAAGATTCCAGCCACATGGATGCAACGTTGAAACTAGTCGATTTACTTTCCGCCGACTATGAGAACGTGGGAACTGTCATCCAGGCTTATTTGCACGATGCGCAAAATCAAGTTGAAAAGTATCAACATATGCGCATCCGTCTTGTAAAAGGCGCGTATAAAGAGCCGGCCGACATTGCTTATCAGAACAAAAGCGAGATTGACGCGAACTATATCCGCATCATCGAATGGCACTTGCTGAACGGCAAGTTTACCTCCATTGCGACACATGACCATGACATCATTAATCATGTTAAGCAATTTGTGAAAGAACACAGTATTACGAACGACAAATTTGAAATCCAAATGCTCTACGGTTTCCGTAGGGACATGCAGCTTCAGCTTGCAAAAGAAGGCTATAATTTCTGCACGTATGTGCCATTCGGAAAAGACTGGTACGGCTACTTCATGCGCCGCCTTGCAGAAAGGCCGCAAAATCTGACCCTTGTTTTCAAGCAGGTATTCAACAAAAAGACAAACACGATTCTTGGGGTTGCCGCAGGTGCTTTCCTTGTGGGAAGGCTTTCAAAAGGAAAAGACAAGAAAGATAAGCGCTAAGTATACCAATACTTATACGTTTAATGGGCCGGGTAGCTATACAGTTGCCCGGCCTATTTTGTGTTTCCAATATTACTCGATAAAACGACCCCATCTTGGGAATCTTATCAATAATAATCTGCAGAATGTATGGGGTGATTGAAATGGTCATCATAACTATTACGGCGTTCGTTTTAATTGCAGCGATTATCTTCATCCCAAAACGGATTTCATACTTGGAAATGTATACGACTTCCTTATTTGCCGCTTTTCTTGGATCCTTTGTTGATCTGTATTTGGATGTAAAGCTTCATCTGTATGGCTTTTTAACTAAGGGAGTAAATTGGGGTTACATCTTTATCCTGCTGATTATTTATCCCGCCGCAAATATCCTCTATTTGAACTTTTATCCTTATCAAAGCCGAATGGGTAAAAAAGCGTTATATATCATTTCATGGTCGCTGGTAATTTTATGTTTTGAATATTTCGCATTGCAAACCAAAATATTTTATTACGGTAATTGGAGGCTCGGCTATTCCGCTATTTTATATCCATTCATCTTGATGCTTCTCACTTTGAACCATTCTTTTATTCGGAAACTGTCCCGAAATTAAGTTGCTTCGGAACCCCCACGCTTACGTCCGATCCTTTTTTTTACTAAGCTGACAATAAAGAGGAAAGGGATATAAAAGTATAAAAAGAAAAGACCTATATAGGATGAAATACCGTTTAGCTTCCTGCCGTACATGATATTCTCAAGGCCAATGTTAAGAAGAAAGAAAGCTAGAAGAATGCCAAATAATGACCATGATGGTTTGAAGTTAAACGAAATTTTCAGCGTCCTAGTCGCAGACCAGAGCAAGATGCAGCCCGATGAAACAATGACGATGAAGAAGACGAAGATAAATATGAATTCAAAGCTTTCCACAATTGTAAAGGAAATGACTTTAATCATCGTAAGCGTCGCCCACTGGCTGCGCAGCAATTTTCCTTGTGTGTAATATAAAAAGGTAAGGATCGTTAAAACAAAATATAATAATGTCGTTGCCAACAGCCCTAAATGAGCCCATTTAGCCGTCTTGTCGCCTTTTTTTATAAAAGGGTAATAAATAAACACGCACTCAAACCCCATAAACATAAAAATCGATTCTTTTCCGGAAATGACATAATCTTTCACTCCATGATTGAAGAACGGCATAATATTCTCGAGTTCCAAGTATTGAAGAGTAATGAGAAAGGGAGGTATAAAGACAAGCGGAAGGACAACTCCCCAGAATGCGACCCCGGTAACGACTCTGAACCCGCCCAAGACAATATAATAGAGGACGAGGCAAATGCCAAAAGTTAATTCCCACGCGGGGATTCGTTCAAAGCCGAAAGTTTGCAATAAATCGACGTAATTATAAAGGGACAAAAAACTGGTTAGCAAAAAATAAAAAACCAGACCGACGTTGAGGGTTTTTCCGATGAATTTTCCGAAAACATCGATATGAAAAGAAGCCAAATTTTCGCCTGAACTATTTTTTATAACGATCAAGCCCATAAAGAGGAGGACCTGAAGGCTTAGTCCGACGAATAGAACGGATACCCAAGCATCCTGCCCGGCTCCTGTTGCAATTTTTGTTTGAAAGTTTAAAATTCCTGTTCCAACTTGGGAGGATTGGAGTAGGAAAAAGAGAAGATAGGGTGAAACCTTATATCTTTCCTGGACAATGGCCATCGTTTTACCCCCGTTGTCATTACCGCTTGATACCGGCCTGGATGATTGTTGTGCTAATATCAATGTTTGACTTAAGTTTTTTGTATTCCACCCGATAGAACCTCTGCTCATTCCAGCGCCTATCTCTTCCCCTGATTTTGTCGCCAATGCCAATCGGGTCCACACCATATTCCTTGAACGTATCCAGTAGCTTTCCGATGTCCTGTTTTAAAGTTATTTCGATTGCATGCTCCAGCAGATGAATATCCTTTTCGTCATGTAAGTTGATCCATTCGGGGTACTCCCTGATGATAACAAACACATTGAGCAAAAGATCGATTCTCGGAGAACTTCCACCTTGAATATTGCGCCATTCAGGCTTTTCCTTCATTATACGGAGTATAAATATGCCCTTTTTCTTGCCTTTTTGAATAGGGACTTCAGAAACCCCTTGATGATTGAAACGGTCAAGCAGGCCAAATAGAAAAGTCTGATAGCTGTCCAGTGTGAGTTTGAGTTTATCATCCTTAAAGACTGCGAGACCTTTCACATATTCGTTCGCTTCCGTTCCCATCTCCAAAATAGGCATATAGGGATCCCTGCCTTGGCCGTAAAAATCATTAAGAAATAGATGCAGGCTTGTCCTCGGAAGGGATTGCGTAGTGAAGTTTTGTTCGATCGTTTCCGAAAGGGTCAGTGAACCTTTTTTCTGAACTTGCTCAAGAAATTCTCTAGCAGAAGGTTTAACAACAGCTGTCTGAATATCTGTCGAAATAATTGGATTATTAAAAACGGTATCAATAATATGGCCAATTCCTTGTTTCGCAAAATCCTCACCGAAGACAAACACTTGTGTTTTTGACAACTCGATTGGTTTTTTTGTCTGTTCGTTTGACCTGGCCGTCATCATACTGGAGGTTTTTCCCCGCGCTTTTCTGATTTGGATACTGTCTTTGTTTTTGCCCTGTGTATAATCAGGATAAAGAAAGGTACCTCTAAATTGGCCGGCCTCATCTCTGTCGTATCCAATCGTATGCAGGATACTAAGCTGGTCGACAATTTTCGTTCTGGCGCAACCGGAAAAAAGGAGTGCCATGAAAATCAAAACAATCCAGAATTTCTGCTTCATAGAAACCCTCCATCTTCTTACTCAGTGTTAAGGTCCTTTCTCCTATCCTTATTTTCTTTTGGAGAATATTTCTTCCTACCGAGTACCCTTAAATACCCGGGGCGGCTGGATGATTTGGCATAAGGCGACTTGATGAAAGTATCGGCGGTCCCCGCCATTCTGAAAGGATAGAGAGGAACCATATACGGGCTTCCGAGAGATGTCAGGCGGAAAAGATGTGTCATGAGCAAAACAATACCGACCGCAAGCCCATATCCACCCCAGATTGCTGCTAAAAGAATCATCGGGAACCGTAGCAGCCTTACCGTATTCGACATTTTGTAAATAGGCGTTGTAAAAGATGACAGAGCGGCAAGAGCGACGATGATTAATAAAATATTACTCGTCAACGCTGCTTGCACTGTTGCCTGGCCAATTACAATACCTCCGACAATTCCGAGTGTTTGGCCAATTTTGCTTGGAAGCCTCGCACCAGCTTCTCTTAGGAGCTCGATCGTGATTTCCAGGAAAAGCACTTCTAGATAGGGGGCGAAAGGGACGTTCGCTCTAGAATATATGATTGGTCCGAGCAGGTTGTTTGGAATAATTTCATAATGATACGTTAAAACAGCGACATAGATTGGAGTCGAAAAAACCGAGAATGTTGTTCCGAAAAAACGGATCATCCTGAAAAACGAGCCTTGAAGCCAGGATGTATAGTAATCTTCAGGTGAATTGTAAAAATCTAATACAGAGACCGGAGCTGAAATGGCATAACAGGAACCGTCACAAAAAATAACAATTTGGCCAAGTGCTAAAGAATAGGCAGCCTTGTCGACTCTTTCTGATGGAAGAAAGAGCGGGAATGGCGTTAGGTTATGGTCAGACAGCAACTGCTCCAATATTGTCGTATCCTGAAGGATATCAAAATCGACATCCTCAATTCTCTGTCTCGCCGTCTGGATATACTCAGGATTTGTCAATCCATTTAAATAAGCGAGGACGACCCTTGTTTTTGACAGATTTCCTACCACGAATTCTTCAACAATTAGATCAGTCGTCACAAGCTGCTTTCGCAGCAATTGCAAATTTGTATCGAGGTTTTCGATAAACCCAACTTTAGGGCCAATAACACTGAATTCATTATCCGTTTCATTGTTTTGGCGAATGCCCTTGGCAGAGTCGCTTAAGCTAACTAATGCACACTTTTTTCCTTTATCCATCTGGATGAGTGCGAATCCGGTGTGAAGTTTAATTTCTGCATCTGCAGCATCATCCGTCACGGTAATGTCTTCTATAGGGACATAGTTTTTAATGTCAGTGAGGTTTCGAATATTTTCTGCATTTTCCTGAATCCCCGAAAGCAGGCTGCGGCGAAGCATTTTCTCATCAATTAAAGTTTTATAGCAGCTAATGGTCATTCGCCCATTTTCAAGAGGGGAGAATTCGATAAAATCACTGGACTTTTTCGCTGCCTGCAAAATTTCGTCGAGTTGTTTCTCTTTCTCTTTATTTTCCGATGGATTCCTCTTCCATTTGAACATGCTGGCCACCATATTCCTTTTTAATCGTTCAGTCGTTTATTAGCTTAGTATGGATATTTTTTGGAAGGACTATACAAAGCTGTTTTTTTGCGCAAAAAAGCCTCCAGTATATAACCGGAGGTGGTTTAGGTTTATCCATTTCCTGATGAGGAATTGGATAAGATAACGGCAGAAAGCTGTTCCAATTCTTTTAGGGCCGGAGCATTTCCATCTTTCCGGAGGAAGGTATCCAAAGTATGAAGCACGCTTTCGATCAAGAACTCCCGGGGTTCGCTGGATTTTGATAGTTCTCCTTCGATAAAATCGAGTAATTCAATGTATCTGTTTTCCCCATTTGTTTTATGCACAGCTTTTTTCAAGGCAATAATGGAGAGATAGAGTTTTTGCTGAAAGTCATGATTGGCGGTCTGGCGATCAGAGTTCCATTTTTCAAGCAAAATGGGATCAAGCAATTGTTCATTCGTTTTTGAGACTTCTTCAACAACATGCGAAATCCGTTCTACGCTGTAGCGGACGATGCCATGAATGCTAGCCTTTGGCCCATAGGCCAGATGATTAAACTTCAGGTTTTGCTGGAGCATTCCCATGAACATAATCGCGCAATCAAGAAGATAAGTTTTTTTATCCTCGCCAAAAACATCGGTAAAGCGTTGGAATAACCAATCAATACTTTTAAGCCGGTTTTTCTTCAAGAAATCTTTCAGGACTGGATCATTGGAAACCATTATTTCATCAAAGAGATAAAGCAGTTTGTTTGCTCGGTTTGTTTTTAAATGCAGTTCAAGCTGCTTGATGAAAATTTCTCTGTCGGCATGGCTCTTTCCAACAAGTAATTCATTCCGCTCTAATTCAAGCTGTTTATAGATAGATGTAATTAGAGCGATTAGCAATTCGTTTTTAGAGGGAAAGTAATTATAAAATGTTCCTTTTGAGATGCCGCTGTTGTCCAGAATATCCTGAATGGAAGTGGCCTGGAATCCTTTTTCAATAAATAGCTGATGGGCGGCTTGGATCACGCGCTGTTTTCTATCGTTCATTTTATCACCTTAGATTCATTGTACTACCTGTATAAAAAGTATACTACATCATCGTGAAATCTTAAACAAACTCAATAAAATTGAGGTAATTTTTGATTGAAATTTTTGAACTGGTGGTATATGATAAAGTGCATGTGTAACGACAGTTTACTATTTTGAACCCGAAGTATACAGGAGGAACTACAATGGAACAAACAATAAATAAACACGGGCGGCCTCCCTATGGAATCATAGCCATACTCATGATAGGTGCGTTTATTGCATTTCTTAATAATACATTGCTTAATATTGCGCTTCCATCCATTATGAGGGATTTAAAAGTGGAGCCGCCAACCGTCCAATGGCTTACAACCGGCTTTATGCTAGTGAATGGAATTCTTATTCCAGCCACAGCCTTTTTGATTCAAAAATATTCAGTGAGAAGACTTTTTCTCGCTGCCATGGGTTTATTCGCAATCGGGACCATCGTCGCTGGAACTGCCCATGTTTTCCCGGTTCTGCTGACAGGGAGGATGCTTCAGGCATCGGGCTCGGCGATTCTAATGCCGCTTCTGATGAATGTGATGCTTGTCAGCTTCCCGATTGAAAGACGTGGGACGGCCATGGGCGTTTTCGGATTAATCCTGATGTTCGCGCCTGCGATAGGGCCGACTTTGTCCGGCTGGATTATTGAGAATTATGATTGGCGGATGCTTTTCCACTTTGTCACGCCGATTGCTATTGTCATACTCCTTGTAGGCTTTTTCCTGCTGAAAGATAAGAAAGAGAAAGTAGATATTCGGCTTGAGTTTGTTTCACTCGTTTTATCGAGTATCGGATTCGGCGGCATTTTATACGGATTCAGCTCGGCGGGAAATAAAGGCTGGGACAGTCCATATGTATATGGGACGATCGCGATAGGGGCCATTTCTCTGATTGTATTCATTTTACGGCAGCTGAAGCTTGAAAAGCCGTTTCTTAATTTTCAGGTTTACCGCTTTCCGGCATTTGCGCTAGCTTCTGTTATTTCAATGAGTGTAAATATGGCGCTCTTTTCCGGCATGATCCTGCTTCCAATCTACGTGCAAAATTTAAGAGGCATTTCCCCGATGGATGCCGGATTGCTGCTCATGCCCGGAGCTATTCTAATGGCATTTATGTCGCCGATTACTGGCCGCCTTTTTGATAAAGTCGGCGGCAGATTATTGGCCATTACCGGGTTGGGGATTATTGTCATCACAACCTTTGGGTTCAGCCGGCTGACACTTGATACCTCTTATACGCACTTGCTAATTCTTTATTCTGTACGGAGCGTCGGGATGGCAATGGTGATGATGCCAGTGTCAACAAACGGTCTGAACCAGCTGCCAACTCGCTTATATCCGCATGGAACGGCGATGAACAATACGATGAATCAGGTTTCCGGCGCGATTGGAACAGCCCTGCTTGTCACAATCATGACGAACAGGACCGAATCGCAGGCAAAAGAGCTTGGCCAGGAAGCAATGAAGAAGCTGACTGAGCAGCCAACACCAGAAGTGCTCGCCCAAATGAAACAGCAAGTTTTAGCCGAAGCGATGTTGCATGGGATTAACTTTTCGTTTTTCGTCGCTACATTTATCGCTGGTGTTGCGCTTGTCCTTGCGTTTTTCATTAAGCGCGCAAAACAGGCTGAAGATCCTTTGGAGGCACAGGGAGCTGGAGGACAGCTAGCGGAAAACAAATAGCATACTAGGATGAGGCAACTAACCTTATGTGTTGGTTGCCTTTTTGGTTCAAGAAAATGAAAAGGGTTGACAATATACCCGATGGGGTATATTATAAGAATTGTCACCAGGTAAATCTTTTGAGAGAGGGGAATGCTGATTGTTCGTATATTTTATGGCCATTCTTTTTATCAGCATTAGCTTTTTACTTTACAAAAGATACATTCCAGTCTTCGGAGTCCCGTGCAGGGAAGTGACTGAAGGGCACTTAACTAATAATGATATACTATTGGATATACGTGATTATACGATTGCTTCCAAAAATCCGGTCAATGGGTCCTTCTCAATACCTGCCCCGTATTTGAACAGGTATATGAGCGAGATACCGGGAAAACATGTGCATCTTGTCGCTTCTGACAGACTGGAGAAAAATTGGGCAATCCGTGTGTTAAGGAAAAATGGCTACCACGTTGTTGGCTACTCATTGGCCGGCTGTGGGTGCCAGTGAGAAGGAGGGGAAAAAAGTGAATTATGATGATCAAATGAAAAACAGGGTCAAGAGGATGGAGGGCCAGCTGCGCGGCATTCTTAAAATGATGGAAGAGGATAAGAATTGTAAAGACGTTATTACGCAATTATCCGCTGTCCGTTCCGCGGTTGACAGGACAATTGGGGTTATTGTCAGCTCCAATCTTGTAGAGTGTGTACTGGAGGCCGAGAAGAATGGCCAAAATACAGAGGAATTGATTCAAGAAGCTGTAAGCCTTCTTGTCAAAAGCCGTTAAAAAATAAAAGGGTGGGTCACCCTCTTTTATTTCACAACTTTATATACCCCTACGGGTAGATGTATAATAACAATTTGGGAGGAATAGTATGATGGAAAAAACAAAATTTTTGGATGCAAAAGGGCTGGCATGTCCAATGCCGATCGTTAAAACGAGGAAGGAAATGAAGGAAATGGACCCCGGCCAGGTGCTTGAAATCCATGTGACTGACAAAGGTCTCAAAGCGGATCTTACCGCTTGGGCGGCATCGACAGACAACGAAATCGTAAAACATGAAGAGGAAAATGGTGTCTATAAATTTTGGATTAAAAAAGTTTAATTTTTTTTGAAAAAACATATACCCTAATGGGTAAATTGAAGGGAGATTGACTAGAAAAAATGGAAAAGAAGAAAACGACAATTATCCTCTTTAGCGGGGATTATGATAAAGCAATGGCAGCCTACATTATCGCGAATGGTGCAGCGGCCTATGATCACGAGGTGACGATTTTCCACACTTTTTGGGGATTGAATGCACTCCGTAAGGACGAACCAATCCAGACAAAAAAAAGCTTCATTGAAAAAATGTTTGGCAAAATGATGCCAAGAGGAGCTGATAAGCTTGGCCTTTCCAAAATGAATTTTGCCGGAATGGGACCGAAAATGATAAAAGAAGTGATGAAAAAGCATAATGCAATGACTCTTCCGCAACTGATTGATATGGCCCGCGAACAGGATGTCAAGCTCATTGCCTGCACAATGACGATGGATTTGCTTGGCCTCAAGGAAGAGGAGCTTCTTGATAACATTGAATATGCCGGGGTTGCAGCGTATCTTGCTGATGCTGAAGAGGGCAATGTAAACTTGTTTATTTAATAGGAGGGTTCTGATTGGACTATTTAAACTGGCTTTTAATTGGCATCACCGGATTTTTCCTGCTAAAACAATTCCTTCCGGCAAAAGGCGTCCGCAATATAGGGGTTGCGGAATTAAAACCAATGCTGAAGGATCAAGCCATTCAATTCGTTGATGTGAGGAACCCCGGGGAATTTAGAGATCGCCATATTCATGAGTTTAAAAACATCCCGCTTCACCAGCTTTCTCAAAAGGCTTCCCAATTGAATAAGGAAAAGGAAGTGGTTGTCATTTGCCAAAGCGGGATGCGCAGCAGTAAAGCAGCCAGACAGCTAAAGATACTTGGTTTTAATAACATTACAAATGTCAAAGGCGGCATGAGCGCCTGGTTATAATTTTGCAAAAAGGGAGAGGGAATACCATGAAGGAAATCTCACCAAAAGAATTGGAACAGTTGCTGGCTAATGGGGAAGCATTGAATATCATTGACGTCCGCGAGACTGATGAAGTGGCCGAAGGAAAAATCCCGGGGGCGGTCAATATTCCGCTCGGCCTGATTGAATTTAGGCTGAATGAACTTGATAAAGAGAAGGAATATGTGATGGTCTGCCGCTCAGGCGGACGAAGCGGGAGAGCCTGCAAATTCCTAGACAGCTACGGCTTTAAGACAGTGAACATGGCCGGGGGAATGCTTGCCTGGGCAGGGATTATCGAATAAATTCTTGTAAATGAAAGAATAGAGGGGAATGACAAATCGTGATAAAAGCAGATATTCAGTTGGATGCAACGGGCCTTGCCTGCCCAATGCCGATTGTCAAAACGAAAAAAGTGATGGCAGCACTTGAAGAAGGGCGGGTGCTAGAAGTAGAGGCAACCGACAAAGGCTCAAAGGCCGATCTGAAAGCCTGGGCGGAGAGCACCGGCCATCAATACCTTGGTACTGTTGAAGAGGGAGATGTCCTCAGGCATTACCTGCGGAAATCATCCGGCGAGGAAAAGGAAGAGAGAAGCTTTCCTCATACAATCAGCAATGAAGAGCTCGAGCAAAAGCTGAGTGCCAATGACCCCTTCGTCATTCTTGACGTCAGGGAGGAAGCAGAATTTGCCTTTAGCCACATTCAGGATGCTGTAAACATTCCGCTTGGCGAACTGGAGGAGCGATTAGGTGAAATAGACAACGATCAACCGGTTTTTGTTGTGTGCCGGACAGGCAGCCGGAGCGATCTTGCTTGCCAAAAGCTTGTTGAAAAAGGGTTCAAGAATGTGAAAAACGTTGTACCAGGAATGAGCAAATGGAATGGGAAAAAGGAAAGCTTATAATCAAAAATGAAAACTATGAGGAAATCCTAAAGATGTAATGGATCAGGATTCCTCTAAAATTTTACCCAAAATAATACCATGGGGGGTATAAGTGAATCATGACTGTAAAACAAATAACTGCGAAAGAAGTTACAAAAAAGATTATTGACAAGGAACCTTTATTCATCCTGGATGTCCGGAATGAGGCTGATTTTAAAGATTGGAAAATAGAAGGCCATTATTTCACTCATTTGAATGTCCCTTATTTCGAGCTTTTGGACGGAGTGGAAGACGTACTTGAGCAACTGCCGAAAGATAAGGACGTTCTCGTTGTTTGCGCAAAAGAAGGCTCATCAATCATGATTGCGGAGATGCTTTCCGAAGCAGGCCGGGACGTATCCTATCTTGAAGGCGGAATGAAGGCGTGGAGTGAATATCTTGAGCCGGTAAGGGTCGGTGATATAAATGGCAATGGCGAGCTTTATCAATTCGTTCGGATTGGAAAAGGCTGCCTATCCTATATGGCGGTATCAAATGGGGAGGCTGCTATTATTGACGCTACAAGGATGACGGATGTCTATCTTGATTTTGCAAAAGAGTTAGGGGCCAAAATTACCCATGTCTTCGATACCCATCTGCATGCCGACCATATCTCAGGCGGCAGAAGGATTGCCGAAGAAACAGGGGCTGCATACTGGCTCCCTCCGAAAGATGCGACAGAAGTGACCTTTGATTACGAACCGCTTGTGGATGGAAACGAAGTGAGGATTGGCGATACAAGTATAAACATCCATACGCTTTATTCTCCAGGACATACAATTGGTTCAACTTCCTTTGTCATTGATGAGAAGTACCTGCTATCAGGCGACATTCTGTTTATTGATTCTATTGGGCGTCCGGATCTTGCTGGCATGGCGGAAGACTGGGTTGGAGATTTAAGGGAATCACTTTATAAGCGTTACAGGAAACTGTCAGACGAATTAATTGTCCTTCCTGCCCATTTTATGATTATTGATGAACTGAACGAAGATGGAAGTGTCGGCAAAGAACTTGGTATTCTTTTTGCTGAAAACCATGGGCTGAATATAGAGAGCGAGACAGAATTCAGAAGGCTTGTAACGGAAAATTTGCCTCCGCAGCCTAATTCTTATCATGAAATCCGGCAGACGAACATGGGCAAGATGACTCCTAATTTGGAACAGCAGCGTGAAATGGAAATTGGTCCAAATCGCTGCGCCGTTCGATAAGGGGATGTTGGCTTTGGATATCTCCTTTATTGTAACGATTTTTCTAATTGGCTTTATCGGTTCATACATTTCCGGTATGCTCGGGATTGGCGGGTCGATTATTAAATATCCGATGCTTCTTTACATTCCGCCTCTTTTTGGCCTGGCTGCATTCAGTGCCCACGAGGTTTCCGGCATTTCCGCCGTCCAAGTCTTGTTTGCCACAATCGGCGGGGTATGGGCTTACCGAAAAGGCGGTTACTTGAATAAGACATTGATCATTTACATGGGCAGCAGTATTTTGGCCGGCAGCTTCATCGGCGGATTCGGCTCGAAGCTTATGTCCGAGGCTGGGATCAACATCGTCTATGGGATTTTAGCTCTGATTGCAGCGGTGATGATGTTTGTTCCCAAGAAAGGCATTGACGATATTCCACTAGACCAAGTGAACTTCAATAAATGGCTGGCGGCAGGCCTGGCGCTGATTGTCGGGATTGGTTCAGGCATCGTTGGAGCGGCGGGAGCGTTCCTTCTTGTTCCAATCATGCTTGTCGTTCTTAAAATCCCGACAAGGATGACGATTGCCTCCTCGCTAGCGATCACGTTCATTTCGTCCATTGGGGCTACGGTTGGCAAAGTGACAACAGGGCAAGTTGCCTATTTTCCGGCATTCATTGTGATCATTGCCAGCCTGATCGCCTCGCCGCTTGGAGCCGCGGCAGGGAAAAAGATGAATACTAAAGTTCTCCAGATAATCTTGGCGGTCCTCATCTCGGCAACTGCGATTAAGATCTGGCTTGATATTCTTTGAAAAAACGGCAGCCCCCGGTGGACTGCCGTTTTTCACTAGAGTAATGGTTGTTTTTAAAACAGACTTTAATGAGTTAAGATGAAATAGTTAGAGGAATAATGGACTATATGAGGTTTCTCTTATTCCACTCCATTGATCGTTTTGGAAAAAGGAAGGTGCATCACCAGATGGAATATACACAATTGGATTCACAGTTAATAACTGCTAGTGAAGAAGGGGATACAGCAGCTATCCAACAGCTGTTAAGAGAAGGCGCTAGCGTCAAATTCAAGGATGAAGACGGTCGCACGGCGCTTATGGCTGCTACCCAGAAAAACCAGCTGGAAGCGGTAAAAATTTTACTCGAGGCGGGCAGTGATGTAAATACAAGCGATAATACCCAACTGACACCGTTCATTTGCGCGGGGGCGAATGGGTTTCATGAAATACTGAGCCAGATGCTGGGTTACGGCGCAGATTTAGGCAAAGTAAATCGTTTTGGCGGGACGGCGCTGCTGCCGTCCAGTGAAAAAGGATACTTGAAAACTGTCCAGAGGTGCCTTGATGCGGGAATCCCTGTTAATCACGCCAACAACCTTGGCTGGTCTGCACTTCTTGAATCCGTTATTTTAGGGAACGGGGGCCGCCTCTACTCTTTCATGATTGAACTCCTCGTACATGCAGGAGCTGACCCACATTTGAAGGACTTTGACGGCAAATCCTCCATTGATCATGCAAAAGAACTGGGACAGGAGAAGGTTTACAGCATTTTGTCAGGAGCATTTACTGAAAAAGATCCTTTTATTCAGGAAGTGAAAGCCCTGTACCTTGAAGACCGTTACGAAGAGGCGATTGCTAAGCTTGATGAGGCACTGAAAGACAAACCGGATAACACTGATGTTTATTTTTATCGAGGTTATTGCCTTCAGGAATTGAAAAGATATGAAGAAGCTTTGGAGACATTTAACAGAGGATTAGCCATAGATGCAAATGATCTTGACTTTTATTTTTACACGGCCAATTGCCTGAGGCTGATGAACAGAACAGAAGATGGCTTGACTGAGTATGATAAAGCGGTTGGGCTTAATCCAACAGAAACTTTTTATCGATACCACAAATCGAACTATTTACGTGAACTCGGCAGGCATGCGGAGGCTGTAGAGGAAATGGATCGCCTTCTTGCCCTCCAGCCGAACAGATACGACTTTTCATTCCATAAAGCGAACAGCCTGCGATCGCTAGGAAAGCACGAGCTAGCAATCGAAGCAATAGAAAAGGCGATTGCCATTCATCCTGATAATCCGCTTTACCACAAACACAAGGAACAATCTCTTAAATTGCTACCCAAGTCTACTCTTACATAAGCCAGCTCTTTAAAGGCTGGCTGGTAAGACCGTTTTTTGGACCGGCTGAAAGATTGGAAAATATATGCTACACTTATTGGGGTTTGAAATAATTAGAAATCAAGAAAAAATTCATAGATTTCATGATATATTTTGAGGTGGAATGATGACTAAAAAATGGTGGAAAGAAAGTGTCGCTTATCAGGTTTACCCAAGAAGTTTCATGGACAGCAACGGCGACGGAATCGGTGATTTGAAAGGGCTTACCCTGAAGCTTGATTACCTAAAGGATTTGGGCATAGATGTCATCTGGCTGTCCCCGATGTATAAATCCCCTAACGATGATAATGGCTACGATATATCTGATTACCAGGATATTATGGAAGATTTCGGGACGATGGAGGATTTTGATGAACTGCTTGAAGAGGTGCATAAGCGGGGAATGAAAATGATCCTTGATCTCGTCATTAACCATACGAGTGATGAGCATCCTTGGTTCATCGAGTCGCGCTCATCGAAAGACAGCTCGAAACGGGACTGGTACATATGGCGGGATGGTAAGGATGGGAAGGAACCGAATAACTGGGAATCTATCTTCAGCGGACCGGCCTGGAAATATGATGAAGCAACAGGGCAGTATTTTATGCATCTTTTTTCGGCAAAGCAGCCTGATCTGAACTGGGAAAATCCTGAGGTCAGAGAAGTTCTTTATGAAATGGTCAACTGGTGGCTAGAAAAAGGAATTGACGGGTTCCGGGTCGATGCCATTTCTCATATCAAAAAAGAACCGGGACTGCCTGATATGCAAAATCCGGAAAACCTTGAGTATGTTTCGTGTTTTGAATATATGATGAACGTAAACGGGATTGATGAATTCCTGTCCGAGTTTTCGCGTGAAACGATAAAAAATTATGATGTGATGACAGTCGCGGAGGCCAATGGCGTCCGGCTCGTCGATGCCGACAAATGGGTTGGCGAGGAAAATGGCTATTTTAATATGATTTTCCAGTTCGAATTCTTGGACTTGTGGGATAAGAAAACAAAGGATTCAGTTGATGTAGTAGCATTGAAGCGCGTTCTGACCAAGTGGCAGAAAGGCTT
Source organism: Neobacillus notoginsengisoli (assembly GCF_003515685.1). GTDB lineage: Bacteria > Bacillota > Bacilli > Bacillales > Cytobacillaceae > Bacillus_D > Bacillus_D notoginsengisoli. The sequence goes on from NZ_QWEG01000004.1 coordinate 335,744, forward strand.
GGAGGGAAGAGGCTGGAATGCGCTCTTCATCGAAAACCACGATCAGCCGCGCCGTGTTTCAAGCTGGGGGAATGACCGGGAGTTTTGGAAGGAAAGCGCCAAAGTGCTCGGCGCTATGTACTTTTTGATGAAAGGGACACCTTTCATTTACCAGGGGCAGGAAATTGGCATGACAAACGTCAAATTCCCAAGAATAGAAGATTATGATGATGTTGGGATGATAAATTACTACAAGATAGAAAGCGAAAAAGGCCGACCGCACGAGGAAATTATGGAGGTTGTCTGGAAAAGGGGCAGGGACAACTCCAGAACCCCGATGCAATGGGATTCGACTCACATGGGCGGCTTTACAAAAGCTGATAAAACGTGGCTTGGGATTAATCCGAATTTCAGGGAGATTAATGTGGAAAGCCAGCTTGCCGATGAAGATTCCATCCTGAACTTTTATAAAAAGATGATTCGTCTCAGGAAGGAAAACCCTCTCTTTATATATGGCCAATACGAGCTCTATCACCCTAATCATCCAAAGTTATTTGTCTATACGCGTACACTTGGCAGGCAGAGAGCCATTATTATCTGTAATCTACACGGCACACCGACTAGATACAAAATGCCTACAGCCATTTCCTATAAGTCAAGTGAACTGGTCCTACAAAACTATGAAATACGGGACACTCGTTTAAGAAGGGAATTTACATTGAGGCCGTTTGAAACGAGAGTCTATTTCCTTAAATAAGGAAGGGGAAAGGAAAATGGCAAATAGTCCGAAGTCTATATACTGGTCAATGTTTGAAAATAAAATTGGGCCAATGGTTGTTGCTGCTACGGAAAAAGGGCTCTGCTATGTAGGGTCACCAGGCAAAGGCATCGGCGAACTGGAGAAGTGGGCCGTGAAATACTACCCAGGTTCCAGTCTGAATGAAAACGAAGAGGTAGTAAAGATCTATACGGCGGAACTTGCCGAGTATCTAGAAGGAAAAAAACAGTCTTTTTCCGGAACTTTAGATTTTAAAGGCACCCCCTTTCAGGAAAGCATTTGGGCGGCATTACGGGAAATTCCTTATGGCAAAACAACCTCGTACAGTGAAATAGCTCAATTAATTGGAAAGCCGGCAGCTGTCCGGGCAGTGGGAACGGCTATCGGGGCCAACCCGCTATTAATCGCTATTCCTTGCCACCGTGTCATTGGAAAAAGTGGAGCGATCACCGGGTACCGCGGCGGGCTGGAAATGAAGCAGCATTTACTTCAGCTTGAATCCGCCGGCACAAAGTAAACTTAATATTTATTGAAGGCAGGAATTCGGGGGCGGATTTCTGCCTTTTGTTGTGGTTTAGAAAATTATAAAATACCAGCCTGTGGATCACTCCAAAAAAATTTGAGTGATCCGGCTCGTGGTCCTAGCTTAAAAAAGTATAACTGATACTTATATAATGCATAGGAGTGCCACATCATAATTGATAGGCGAAGGGTATTTACATACTTTATATAAAACAATATATTTTAAATAGTGTGGAAACTTCACAAGCGCTATAGTATAATTTAGTGGAAAATGGAAGGGGTTTTTTTGTGAAAAATCGTTTATTAACCTATTTTGCGATTTTTTTATTATCAATAACCTTGTATGGATGCAATAAAAATGTAGCAGCCTCAAAACAGATATTTTACTCAACCAAAGAGCAAGCAATTGTTAAATCTTTTGAATATGAAGGATTTAATACAGATAATATTCTTTCGATTGAAAAACATTCCGGGGAAGAAATAATTATATTTTTAAACAAAGGAATAGGGTTTGCATTTATTCAGAAGAATCCAAAGGGATATAGTGTCACGTTTGATGGGATATTTAGAGATTATAAACTGCAAGATCGAACAGATGGGGTTGAAAGTTTTACTTCGATCACTACACCAACAGGGGCTAAGATTCCTGTGTTAGTAGGAAAAATTTTAAACTCATCAGTAAGGGAAGTTAAAGTGACTGACAATATTTCTAATTCATATGAGGTAGTAAATATTAAGAAAGACCAAGTCTTCTGGTATTATTTTTATAAGGGTAAGTGGGAAAATAAAAAGGTTGAATATATAAAATGATAGATATTATTTAAAAATCCAAATTGATGTATTAAAAAATTCATAAAAAACAACGCTGTGGGAATGTGCCTCAGCGTTGTTTCTTTATTATATTTAAAAAGAGTAAATTTATTACCGACAGTAGGTAGAGATTTGAGTTGATGTCATTGCTGATGTCTTACCAACGAGATCTCCGCTTAATTTTCCACTACTTAGTTTTGGATATGTGCCTACAACCCATTTGGAGGATGTAACGCTACCACCCAAATAATGTCTAACATAGCCGGAGCTTTTTCTTAAATAAGGATAGAAATCAAACCAACCTCTATATTTTGGTCTAATTGTTATTGTATCTGTCCCAGACACCGTTGCAGATGAAGTGAATGTATAACTTACTCCAGCTTTAAATGCGGAGAATTCTGGTGAAGTAAGGGATACATTAAATCCATGTGATTTAGTAGCGCTATATGATAAGGACTTTGTAGAATTATCTAAAGTACAGTTATATGAATAATTTGTTGCCTTTTGAGCACTACCTGTCAAATTAGAGTAGGAAGACTCAGTATACTTTGTACTTACTCCCCCAACACATGCTATACAATCTGGTGTGATCTCACCTGTTGAAGTAACTTTAATTGGAACTCTTTTTGACGAAGAACTATCTCGTTCCTTCGCTTTCTTTACCTCAGCCTCTTTTAATTTTCTCTCGTTGCCTTGTTTTTTAATCTTTTCAACATATTCACCAACAGTAATTTCTTTTACTGTACCATCTTCTAAATAAGAATGTACAGATACAATTTGCGCACCGTCGCTCACATCAATAACTTGACCATCTTCAGTTACTTCTAGTGTTACTTCTCCATTAGAAACAACTTCTTTTACTTTTTTTTCCTTTTCTTTTGCGCTTGTTGTTAATGGTGAAAAAAGGGTCCCTATTAACAATGCAGTACAAAAAATAGTGCTCAGTACTTTTTTCATGTTTTCACTCCTCGTTTTCTTTATTTTCTGAATTATCTTAATACATTTTCTAATATTTAACAATACATTTTTTGGTTTTTAACATATTAAAGAGGGGTTTCCCAACCTTAAGGCCTTTAATATTTGATGTTTTTATAGATTAATTGATTTATTTATAAGAAACTGTATCTAAAACGAAAAAGTTTCCCAACTTTAATATTAGGTAACTTGATTTATTTAGTAACAAAACTTGACTATTGCACTTATTGATAAAAAACTAGTGCATACGTGTAGTGCAGTTATAAAAACTTTTTTAAGCGATCAGTTTGAGAGTTTTCAACAGCTTTTATCTTCGTTCCTAAGCCCTAAGTCTTAGCGGAAAATATGGCAGGAGGCGGTATTCATAGAACGATAACTCCATTATGATGAGGGTATAACGATGACTGGGGGAGTTTTTAATGAAAAAGTTGGTTGGAGCCTTAGTAATTGCGGCTGTGTTAATTTTTGCAGCAAGATTTGCCGTCGGGGCTATTATGGGTGGGAACAATGAGTCAGATATTCATGTTGATAAAGACAAGGCGAAAAATCTTGAGGTCGCCTTGGATATCGGAGTGAGTAAGCTTACAGTCACAGGCGGAGCGGATGACTGGCTTGAAGGAACAATCCACCATGAAGGTGCAAGGTATAAACCTGTGGTTTCCTATAAACGTTTAGGAAAAGAAGGGCGAATTAAAGTAACTCAAGAAAAAAAGAGGCTTTGGAATTTTCATTTTGGCAAAGAGGATAATGACTGGAAGATTGCCTTAACTGATGATGTTCCAATTGACTTAAAAGTCGATGCAGGTGTTTCGGATGCCACCCTTGACCTGCGGGGCATGAAATTGTCCAGCCTTGACGTTGATGCAGGGGTGGGGGACGTTGAAATCAACCTAGCGGGAGAATGGGATGAAGGTTTTCAGGCTGATGTTCAAATGGGGGTCGGGAAGACGACGGTTATTTTGCCTAAAGACATTGGAGTCAAAGTTATCGCTGATAAAGGAATTGGTAAAGTAAGTTATGACGGATTCATTAAGAAAAACGGAAACGTTTATGTGAATGAAGCATTTGAAAGTGCAAAAAAGACGATTATTGTAAATGCCGATCTTGGAATCGGGGATGTTAAATTTAAGGTGAAATAAGGAAATTATAAAATATGTCCTTGTGGAAAACTCAAAACAAGTTGTTGTAATCCAGCTCCAGCGCCTAGCCCCTCGAGGTCACAAGCCATTCCGGCCAAAAGGTTAAAGAACGAACCTTTCGTCCGGCTCGTCTTGTGCTTGTCGGGGCTGACCAAGGCGCTTGCGCATTTTGTTCTTAAAGCAGTGACTCCGCACCATCAATATAAATCTCAGTGCCGGTAATATGGCTTGAAAAATCAGAGGCCAGAAAGAAGACCAAATCGGCCACTTGCTCCGGCTTACCAGAACGGTTTTCAAGTGGCTGGTTTCCTTCGGGATACTCCACAGGAACAGTGATTTTTTCAAGCTGCTCTTCTTCCCTGAATGTATTTTCTTCAATATTTGTATCAATAGCCCCTGGGCAAATTGTATTTACCCTAATCTTATAACTGGCGAGCTCAAGAGCAGCCATCCTTCCAAAGCCAGCCTGGCCGATTTTTGAAGTACTATAGGCGGACATGCCAAAATTCTTGAAAATCCGGTTTCCGTTAATTGAACTTGTGATGATGATGCTGCCGCCATGCTTTTTCAAATAAGGAATCGCATACTTCACTGTCAGGAAGGTACCTTTTAGGTTAGTGGTGATGGTTTCATCCCACTCATCGGGCTCCAAATCCTCAATTGGCGCGACGACCCCGTTTATACCGGCGTTCGCAAAAACGATATCGATCCGGCCAAATGCTTCAACTGCTTTCGTATAAGCGTTTTTTACCTCTTCAGGTTTTGAAATATCACATTCTACAATAACAGCCTCACTGCCTTTTTCCTCAATCAATGTTTTTACTTCTTGAGCATTTTCTTCTTTTATATCGGCAAGGACGACTCTTGCACCTTCATCAGCAAGTTTAATTGCGGATGCACGACCGATTCCCGAGCTTGCGCCAGTAATAAATGCTATTTTTCCGTCAAGCAATCCCATCTCACTTGCCTCCTTTTAACAAAAAAGTTCTCTACATTCTTATCCCCAATTTATGCAGAAGGAAACATGGCGTGGAGGCGATGGATTGAAGAAATTTGTTTGGTGAAACGAAAATAAGTGATATGACGTCAGTGTAGACGAGTATACTAAATTTAGAAATAAAAATAAGTAAATGGCCAGGAGAAAGGATTGGAGTCCACCATGGCAGAGATTGTAAAGCGGGACAGTTTGCTTTTGTATGTATTTTTTTCAATGTTGTTCATCGATTTGATATTCAGGCTTGGTACAGTGGAGGTTTTTCAGAGCCGGGATTTTATTTTATCGATCATCTTTATCCTTGCCATTTCGCTGTTTCTCTATTTCCTTATCAGTTTCACCTCTGGCAGGGCGGCCAAGCATTTCTCGTCAGTGATGCTGGGTCTTATTACTTTTCTTTATCTTTCTCAATTTGCTTATTTCCGTTTTTTCAAAACGTATTACAGTGTCTACTCTGCCGGAAATGGCGGTCAGATATTGGAGTTTTGGAAGGATATTACCTCGCATTTGTTCGAACAGTTCCTTTGGATTGCAGCCATGCTATTACCGTTACTAGTCTTGATCTTCTTTGGTGGGAGATTCATTCACTTCCAAAAGCATGATAACTTCAGCAGGTTGTCCATTCTTGGCTGTTTTATCATCACCCAGCTCGCAGGAGTCGGCACTGTTTTTGCAAGCGGGAAGAAAGTGAATTCAGCCTATGACCTTTATTACAGGAGCAGCATTCCGCTCCTTTCGGTTGAACGGCTCGGCCTGCTTACGACGATGAGAGTTGACCTGCAAAGGCTTGTAACTGGATGGGCGCCAACAATCGATATTCCTGTAAAAAATAACCTGGGATGGGGGTCAAATTTACTGCCAGGCTTCCCGGATGAACAGGAAGCGCCTATCGAATACAATGTGATGAATATTGACTTTAAAGGACGAATCAGCAATGAAAAGAATCAGGAAATAAAAAAAATGCATACGTATTTCAGTCAGGTCCCGCCTACTGAAAAAAATGAACATACCGGAAAATTTAAAGGGTATAATCTTATTTTTATTACGGCTGAAAGCTTTTCTCCCTATGCGGTTCATAAGGAAATCACGCCGACCTTATATAAGCTTATTCATGAAGGATATCATTTCAAAAATTTTTATAATCCGGTTTGGGGAGTTAGTACGTCAGACGGTGAATATGTGGCCTGTACAGGCCTTTTGCCAAAGAGCGGGGTCTGGAGCTTTCAGGAGTCAGCAGCCAACTATTTGCCCTTTGTGATGGGGAATCAACTAAAAAAGATTGGATATAACACAAAGGCCTACCATAATCATACGTTTTCCTATTATAGGCGGGATTTATCCCATCCTAATATGGGTTATGACTATAAGGGGCTTGGCAAAGGGCTCACAGTTAAAAAGACGTGGCCGGAGTCAGACATAGAGATGGTTGAAAAAACGGTTCCCGAATACATTGGCAGCGAACCTTTTCATGCTTATTACATGACAGTCAGCGGACATATGCAATATTCTTTTGGCGGAAATTATATTGCCTGGAAAAACAAAAAGGCTGTCGAAGGGCTTCCTTTATCGAATCAGGCAAAAGCCTATATCGCTACTCAGGTTGAGCTGGACAGGGCGCTTGAAAAACTGTTGAAGGAATTGGAAGCTGAAGGGAAAGCGGACCGGACCTTGATTGCTCTCAGTGCGGACCATTATCCATACGGACTGGAAGAAAGGACAATTGATGAACTTGCCGGGCACAAAGTTGAGAAAAACTTCGAACTTTATAAGAGCCCTTTCATACTGTATGCGAAAGGGATGGAGCCTGAAGTAATTGACAAGCCGGCTTCAAGCCTCGATATCATTCCGACTCTGTCAAACTTGCTTGGGCTTGAATACGATTCCCGGCTGCTTATGGGAAACGATATTTTTTCCAATTCCCCTCCGCTTGTTGTATTTTTAAATAAAAGCTTTATTACGGAAAAGGGAAAATACAATTCGGTCACAGGGGAATTTACAAGTACGGGAGCAGAGGAAGTAAATCAATCCTATCTTGATCGAATTTCGATGATGATTCAGGAAAAATTTTATTACTCTGCAAAAATATTAGAAACGGATTATTACAGAAAAATATTTAACCCTTAAAATCTGGAAATTAGACCTAGGAAGAAGCATCACGCTTTTTTGCCGATATGAATTATAGGAGGTATCTTATGTCCGATAGCACCCAGTTGTTTGGCGATAACCATCATTCCGCTGATTTTGATGCGGATCAATTAATTGATTTGTTTTTAAATTGCAACCCCGACGGGTTTGCTATTGTGGACATGGACAACCGCTTTGTCAAAGTCAATCCCATGTACTGCAAGATTTTCGGGTTTGAGGAACACGAACTGATTGGCCGGAATGTACATGAATACCTCAACTCAGAACGAGTAATGAGAACGATTGAAGAAGTGAAAAAAGGAAGGATGTTTACAAATATTAAATCCCGGAGCTTCCGTAAAGATGGCCGATTGATAGATATTGCCGTCTCCTACTCTCCTTTTCGGAATGCGAAGGAAGAAATTATTGCTGTTATTGTCATAGTCCGGGATATAACAGACGCGAAGGTTCTGGAAAGAGAATTGGAGCGGACCCAGGAACTATACAGGCTAATCACTGAAAACACAAGCGATTTAATCAGTGTGTTCGCAAATACAAAGGAACGGACATTTATTTATGCTTCGCCTTCCCACGAAAAGCTATTTGGTTTACCGATTTCAAAAATTGTCGGCAAAAGCTTCTATGATTTCGTTAGCTCTGAGGATGCCGGGAACTTTGAATTGCTTTTGGAACGGTATCGTAAAACGGGGGAACCAATCATTTTTGAAAAAGAATTGAAGTTGTCTTCAGGAAAAATTGTACATCTGGAATACAATATTTCCCCCACCTATAATGATAAAAAAGAAATCGAAACATTTGTGGCGGTTGCTAGAAACAATACCGATCGGGTCAATAATGAAAAAGCACTCCGTAATTTGGACCGCCTTTCGATTATTGGCCAGCTTGCCGCTGGAGTCGCACATGAAATCAGGAACCCGCTTACTTCACTTAAAGGATTTTCTAAGCTTCTGCAAAATGACACATCGAGGGATAAGCAGGAACAATATCTTGATATCATTAGGAATGAACTGGACAGGATTGACATGATCGTCAATGAATTTATGTCCCTTGCAAAACCACAGGCCATCCAGTTCAGTAAAGTCCAATTAATTTCCATTGTTGAGAGCACAATCAATATCCTCCAGCCGCAAGCAATGCTGCATAACGTCCAAATAAAGACGGATTATCCTGCGGAAGATATTGAATTACTTTGCAGTCCGAACCAGCTTAAGCAGGTTTTCGTAAACTTTATCAAAAATGCCATTGAGGCTATGCCAGATGGAGGAAATGTATTTATAAAGATTCGGAGGCTCACTAACCGAAGTGTTCTCATCGCGTTTACTGATGAAGGGACAGGGATTGACCCGGATGTGATCAAATTCCTGGGAACACCATTCTATACGACAAAGGATAAAGGAATAGGGCTCGGTTTGACCGTCAGCAATAAAATTATCCAGGAACATAAGGGTAGTATGAAAATTGACAGCCAAGCGGGAATCGGCACGACCATCAGTGTCGAACTGGAATGTCTGGAACCATAGAAAAAGGCGTATGGATAGCCCATACGCCTTTTTGCCTGCCACGAGACACTTCAAAGCTTTATTCCGTATTAATTTTCTTCAGCATACGATTTTTCAAGCTCATCAATTAAGGAGCCGACAAAGGAGACTGCGGTCCGGATTGGCTCAGGTGAAGATAGATCGACACCGGCATGCTTCATCAGCTCAAGTGGCTTCAACGTGCCGCCTGCCCGCAGAACCTCCAGCCAGCGGTCGACAACGGGCTGTCCTTCTTCTTTCACCAGTTCTGCAACGGCTGTCGATGCAGTCAAGCCGGCCGAATAAGTATAAGGATAAAGGCCCATATAATAATGCGGCTGGCGCATCCATGTAAGGCTTGCCCCTTCATCGAGCGCCACACTATCTCCCCAGAATTCAGATAGGACATTGCCTTTCATTTCGGATAGAGTCTTTGCGGTCAAAGCCCCGCCATTTTCGGCAAAGGCATACACTCTGCGCTGGAATTCCCCTTCAAGCAAATGAGTCACAAAATTGTGGTAGTAGGTGCTAAGTAATTGAAGAATCACCCAACGGCGCATTTGGTTATCCTCGGTTCTTTCCATAAGATACTGAGCTAGCAGCAATTCATTCATTGTAGACGGCGCTTCAACGAAATACATAGAAGGCCTCGTATTCATGATCCGCTGCTCTTTGTTGGCAAGGTAAAAATGTCCCGCGTGGCCGAATTCATGCGCCAGAGTAAAGGCTGCGCGCATATTATTTTGCCAGGTGATGAGAATGTACGGGTGCGCTCCATACGGGCTTGAACAAAACGCGCCGGTTGATTTCCCAACATTATCCGCCAAGTCCACCCATCTCTCTTCAAAACCCCGCTTAATAATTTCACTATATTCCGGGCCCATCACTTTTAGCGACTCCATAATCAGCCTGCTCGCTTCTTCATAAGTGGTTTCCGGATTAAAGTCGGGGTCCAGTGGCGCCTTTAAGTCACAGAACTGCAATTCGTCCAAACCCAATACAGTTTTTTTCAGTTGTGCAAACCGGCGCATATGTGGAGCCAGCTCATGAAAGATGATATCCAATTGGTTGTTGTACATCTCAAGCGAAACTTGCTGCGGCTCGAGAAGCATCTCAGTCACGGACTCGTAGTTGCGGAGCCGGGCAAGCGCCACTTGCTTTTTCACTTCGGTAGAATACGTTCCTGCGATCGTATTTGTATATTGTTTAAGTGTTTTTACAAAAGAACTATACGCCTTCCTGCGGACATCAGTATCTGCAGAAAACTCGTATCTGTTTTCAAATAAGGCAAACGAAACCGGCAGTTCATTTCCCTTATCATCCGTGATTGATTCAAATTCCATGTCAGCCAGTTTACTTAAATTATAAATGGCATACGGAGCTTGATGCACTTCGCCAAGGGCAGCCAGTGCTTGTTCAGTTTCGGCTGAAAGCCTGTGCGTTTTCGTATTCAGTAATTCGTTCAATGTTCTCTGAAAAGGCTTTAGCCGCGGTTCTTCTTTTATGTACGTTTCAATTCGGCCTTCAGGCAGAGACAGAATTTCCGAATCAATGAACGATAGCGCGGCATTTGCCACCGTCCTTACCTGTGCTGCTTTCGCTGTGTTAGCCTGATTTACAGAATCGGTTCCATCAGCAGATTGCTTAAGGTTTGCATAGGAGGTGATTTTTATCAATTTCATTGAAAGCCTTTCCTGGGCTTCAAGGCAATCCAACAGTACAGACGGGCTATTTCCCAACTTCCCCTTAAACCGAGCAAAACCTTTCAAATCTTCACTTACACTACGTAAATCCTTTTCCCATTCGGAGTCGCTCCCATAAAGACTCGACAAATCCCACGTCAAATCCTCCGGCACCTCAGCACGCACCAATCGCTTTTCAATCATCTTAGTCAATTCATTACCCCCTAAAAGTATTTCGCTTTTCTAAATATTCTCTATTATATCAGAAATGAAGCAGGGGGGCGGTTCCACTGCTTCAAAGTTTTTTGAAAATAGATTTATGAAATTTCACCTTTTGCCTTGACCTTGACGTTGCGTTAATGTGTAGAGTAGATGTTGAGGAGGGAAGCCGTATGGAGTACACAGTGCAAAAGCTTGCCAGGATGGCGGGGATCAGCCCAAGAACGCTAAGGTATTACGATGAAATTGACATCCTTAAGCCGGCCAGGATCAATTCATCGGGATACCGGATATATGGAGAGCAGGAAGTTAATCAGCTGCAGCAAATCCTTTTCTACAGGGAGCTTGGCGTTGCTTTGGAGGATATCAGGCAAATTGTCAATTCCCCATCCTTCGATGGGGCGGCCGCACTTCGGGACCACCGCGAGAAACTCCTTGAAAAACGGCGGCAGCTTGATCTGCTCATTTCCAATGTGGAAAAAACGATCCAGGCAGCCGAAGGAGGCATGACAATGACTGACAAAGAAAAGTTTGAGGGCTTTAAGCAAAAAATGATTGACGAGAATGAGAAAACGTACGGGAAAGAAATCCGTGAGAAGTATGGAGAAAACGCAGTAGAACAATCATATGCGAAACTGAAAGGCATGACACCGGAGCAGCATGACGAAGCAACAAAGCTTGCCGAAGAAATACAACAGACACTGGCAGAAGCCTATGCGACAGGAAATCCGGCGGGAGACCTTGCTCAAAAGACTGCGGATCTCCATAAGAAGTGGCTGATGTTTTACTGGGGAAGCTATAGCAAAGAGGCCCATGCCGGTCTTGCCCAGATGTATGTCGATGATGAAAGGTTTACGGCGTATTATGACAAAAATCAGCCCGGCACCGTTGAATTTCTCCGGGATGCCATCCACATTTATACAGGAATCAAGAATTGATTTAAAGCAATTTCTCAAAGCCCATCCTAAAGCCACCCGCTTAAGGATGGGTTTCTTTATCTCTAAAAATATATCTTGAAAATTTTGAAAACATAAGCGAACATGAACATAAAAGAAACAAGGGGGAAGCAAGACGTGAAGACGGAGCAGCTGGCATTGCCTTCTGTAAGGGGGAAAGGAATCGCGCTCGTCCTGACTGGCGCAACATTGTGGGGAATTTCAGGAACCGTAGCCCAATATTTGTTCCAAAGACAAGGATTCAGTCCCGCCTGGCTTGTTGATATCAGGCTCCTGCTCGCCGGGGCGATCTTGCTCATCCTGTCAGGTATGAAGAACCCGAAAAGAATAATGGACATATGGAAAACGAAACATGATGCCGGAAGCCTTGTCTTGTTCAGCCTGCTAGGGATGCTTGCGGTCCAGTATACATATTTTGCCGCGATCGACCATTCAAATGCGGCCGCGGCAACCGTCCTTCAATACTTGGCCCCGGTCATGATAGCGACTTACTTGGCGATCCGTTCAAAAAAACTGCCGACCAGTTGGCAGTTTACTGCGATCCTCCTCGCCTTATTAGGGACATTGCTCCTTGTCACGAAAGGAAACATTGGCACATTATCCATTTCCGGTCTGGCCGTTTTCTGGGGGATTGCTTCAGCCGTGGCACTGGCATTTTACACCCTTCAGCCAAGAAGCCTCCTTGCGAGATGGGGAGCCGTCACTGTAACTGGCTGGGGCATGGTTGTCGGTGGATTAAGCTTCAGCTTCATCCATCCGCCATGGCTATTTCAGGGGCACATATCCTTTCAGTCACTCATGGCAGTCGTATTTGTCGTCATCTTCGGCACCCTGATCGCCTTTTACTGTTACCTGGAGAGCCTTAAATACATAAGCGCCTCAGAAACAAGCCTGCTAGCCTCCGTTGAGCCATTGTCAGCCGCCTTTGTTTCCGTCATCTGGCTCGGTGTCCCATTTGGATTCGAAGAGTGGCTCGGAACCTTTTGCATCATTAGTACCATCGCGATTTTAGCAAAAAAGACCAATTAGATGGCAAGGCAAAAGGAAGGGCGGCAACCGAGCCGCCCCGTTCTTTTCCATTTGTCTATCTTGATAAACGGCTTCCTAATAAATGTGTTGGTTTTCCAACAAAATTATCTTCCGAAAACATTATTCATTCTTCCAGTAAAGTCATTGAACAGCCCATCCCGATTCCGGTTATTGCCATTATTAATATCGTTTGCATAGCCGTTCATTGTGTCATAAAAATCCGGGTTAAATGAAATGTATACCCTGTGGATTTTATTGTCTGCCTTCCGCACCTGGTCGGCGATTTTTTGTTCAAATGCTGTGGATACCCCTGTATAGCTAGGGTCTCTGACAATATCCCTGTTCGTGTCGTTCGTTCTGTTGTTATTGTCGTCAAAGCGAGTTACTATGCCGCCATCACGGTTATTGATATTGTTGTTGCCATTGTTATTGCCAAATCCTCTGCTCATACCATCTCCGGCCCCATAGCCCACTGATTCTCCGGTTCCATACCCAAAACCACGATACCCGCCATTAGTACCATAGGTCCCCGCATTACCGTTTCCAAGGCCATTTCCGTTCCGGCCATTGTTTTTATTGCCAGCATCGCCTTTACCATTGATGATGCCGTCATTACCGTGTTGATTAATCCTGCCATTATCCATAAAGTCATTGTTTCCGTTCCGGTTGACATTGTTATTCATGCGATTTCCGTTTCGGTTGTCATTGTTATAAATGCCAGTCCCGTTCCGGCCGTTATTATCATTCATCCTCACAGCAACATAAGCATTGTTGTTGGAAATGATGACGTGCGCCCTGTCGACTTCCTTAAGACGCTCAACCGCCCTCGCTGCGCGATCAGAAACCCTCAGCTGCTGTTGGTCGCCTACATTGTTTATTCTCGCCCGGTTGGTCATGACTTTGTTTTTGGCATTATCGTTATTGTTAGTGCCGCAGCCAGCCAACCCGAAGAGCAACAAAGCTGAAAGCAATACTTTAGACCCTCTGTTCACAAGCTTCACTCCTTTATTAGTTGTTCAGGAGTTAGTTTGTGTTTTTTTCGTTTGGAGTATTCACGAGTGGTTTTTGGCAAAAAAAAACAAGGCAGCCCTGAGCGGCTGCCTTAAAGATTAAATACCCATTTGCCTTTCTTCTTGTTTGGCGACTGCTTGCATATTTGAATAAGGGTTAATGGCAAGCTTGACTTCATAGCGGCGGAAATGAGGATTGCATTGTCCCTTCTCTGGGCCAGTCACACTTGCAACATAAGGGAGTTTCTCAAGTGATTGCTTGATGTTTTCCTACTTGCCTTCTGTTTTGGCTATGACGTGAACAGGAGCAAGGTCACCCGGGCTGCAATGATCAGAAATGAGGGCAAAGCCTTCCCGGGACGGCATATTTTTTGGAAATGATGAAAAACGTATCGTACGTATAGTTAATTTGGGTCGAAAACAGTGCGAATCCCCCGAGGAAAATCACTGTAGCTATCAAAATCTGCAAAGGACGCTTGCCAATGAGCCCGCCAAGCCTCAACCCAAAGCTCTCCTTTTATTGCTTAAGTGAATAGGGCTTGCCTTTACGTTCGGCACGTTCTCGTTTTATCCGTTGGGTTCTTGGGACGAAAGGTTGAACTTCCCCCACCTACCAGCTAATGCTGGTTGAGGAAAGGGATTCCTAAGTAAAGAAACCTATCGGTTTCTAATTGATTAGGCTATCCCTGCCGTTCCGACAGTTAGAAGACGAATGGCTTCGTTCCGAAGATTCTTACCTGCGTTAATATCCCGATCGTGGTGGGTTCCACAGATTGGACAATCCCATTTACGCAAATTGAGATGATTTTTAACTTCTTTGTTCGGGTGGCCGCATTCTGAACATAATTGGCTGGAGGCGAATGTTTTTGAAACCACGACGATTTTCTTGCCGTACCATTTGGCTTTATACTCAAGCATCGTTCGGAATTGTGACCAGGACACTTCGCTGATTGATTTTGCGAGCTTAGAATTCTTAAGAAGGTTGCTGACTTGCAGATCCTCGATTCCGATGACATCGTGGTTTTTGATGATTTCGGTAGAGGTTTTGTGCAGATAGTCATTTCTTGTATTGGCGATTCGTTCGTGGAGTCTGGCTACTTTCAGTTTTTGTTTTTGATAATTTCTGGCTTCTGCTAATGGTTTATGTTGCTTTAATGCCTGTTCCTTCCTGCGTGACAGGATTCGCTGTTCTTTGATTAACTTTTCTTCTAAAGACCGGAAGAATTTCGGATTCTTATAAGTGGTTTCATCAGAAAGGATGGCAAAATCCTTTATGCCCAGGTCGATTCCAACGATTGAGCCGGTTTTGACCAACGGTTCTATCTCTTCCTCGGTTAGAATGGAAACAAAGTATTTGCCCGAAGGGCTGCGTCTGATGGTCGCATTCAAAATCCGCCCCTTGATTTCCCGGCTTTTAGCAAACCGGACGAGACCGAGTTTTGGCAGTTTCACCTTATTACCGACTATAGCTATATTTCCGTTTGTCTGTTTGCTCGTATACGATTGGACATTGTTTTTCTTCGATTTATAGCGCGGGGCGTTGCTTTGTTTTTTGAAGTATCGGTCAAACGAATCTGAAAGGTGTTTTAGTGAAGTTTGGATGGCTGTGCTGTCTACTTCTTTTAACCAGGGGAGTTCTTTTTTCAGGGATGGTAGCCTGGAAGAACATTTATTATAAGACAAACCTTTTCCTGTTTCCTTATATGTGTCGTTCCATTTGTTGAGGAAGTGGTTATAAACGAAACGAGAACAACCGATTGTTTTTGCGATGAGGATTTCTTGTTGTTTGTTTGGGAATATTCGGAACTTATACGCTCTTTTAATCAAGATTCCACCCCTTTAACAGAACATTTGTTCTAATATTATTATATAACATAGGAGGACACTTTGGCTACCGCCAACCGGCATTTATCTCCAATTATTTTTTGGCTGCGTACTAAGCAAAATTGAAATAAAAGTCTTCTGCCGGGAAATGATAAACTGAACGGCACGCCAAATCGGTAGATAGAACCGTATTTTGCCAAAAGAAGCGCGAGCAAAGAAAATACATCAACGATTCTCACCAATCCAGCCAAGGAGCGGACTGATGATACTATAGGCGATGCCAACCCCGACCAATGGGACAAGCGCCAGAATAGGGGAGCGGAATATAAGCAAGTGAAGAACAAGAACGATTGCGACCGTCCCGAACAGAAGCTTTAAATCTCCTTGCCCAAACAGCTTATTGGCATCAAGGGCGTTTTATGATGGAAGGTAAGTGCGGGAGTGCCCTTATCAGACGGAAACTCCTTTTCAGTAAGTACCTTTGCCTGCTGGGAAGGGGTATTTTTGTTGAGGTCCCCGGCTGTTTCCATTTTTCGGGAATTTGCTTGCGGAAATGCAAAATTCAAGATTACGAGAATCGCGAACCAAATAATAATCGTTACAAAACGGCCTTTTTTACCGCCAGCAAGGTGCCCTAATTTTCTGATCATAACTTCCCCCCAGAATAGTTTTGAAATAAACCGAATACCCTTTAACAATTACACTTTAAACGCTAATTTTTATTATAACCTGTAGGGGGGTTGGGAAATCTCGTTCAAGTTTGACAAAATCATCCATGCATAAGAAAATTAGATAAGTACGAATAGTCCGTTTATTTAGTACAGTCATAAAATTCCGTGTATTTGTTTTGTTAAGGGGGGTGGGCTTTTTGAATACCAATGATATTTTAAAGATAAAAGATTTGAAGGTTTCATTCCAATCGGGAAAGAAGTTCCTGCCGGCTGTTGATGGAATCAGTTTTGACTTGAGAAAAGGCGAGATTTTAGGAATTGTGGGCGAATCGGGAAGCGGCAAGAGTGTCACTTCACTGGCAGTGATGGGATTAATCCCATCTCCACCCGGTAAAATTGAACAGGGTGAGATTATTTTTGAGGGAAGAAATATGACAAGCCTGTCAGAGAAAGAGTGGCGGAAAATTCGTGGGAACCAAATTTCAATGATCTTCCAGGAGCCAATGACGTCACTGAATCCCCTTTTTACAATTGGCAATCAGCTTACGGAAGCTGTCAGGCTCCATACAAAGCTCTCAAAAGAGGAGGCAAGGATCCGGTGCATCCAGCTTCTCCAATTGGTAGGAATACCGAGGGCGGAAGGGATTTTAAAGGAATATCCCCACCAGCTATCCGGAGGCATGCGCCAGCGAGTCATGATTGCGATGGCAATGGCTTGCAATCCGAAGGTCCTGATTGCCGATGAGCCGACAACTGCCCTCGATGTCACCATCCAGGCACAGATTCTTGCACTGATGAAAGACTTAAATGAAAAAACAGATACAACAGTAATTTTAATTACTCATGATCTTGGAGTCGTTGCGGAAATTTGTGAACGAGTCATTGTCATGTACTCCGGCCAGATTGTCGAGAAAGGCGATGTCAGAACGATTTTAAAAAATCCGAAACATCCTTATACACGAGGACTTCTGAAATCTGTGCCGGACCTCCGGGGCAAAAAGGAACGGCTGTACAGCATCCCTGGAAATGTGCCAAGGCCAGAAACAATCACCAACGCTTGCCGTTTCGCGCCAAGATGTTCGGAAGTGTTCGGCAGATGCCTTGAGGAAACACCGGATTTATACAAAATGGACCAATCAGGACACGATGTGCGCTGCTTCCTCTATGAAACGAGCGAGAGGAGGGAAGAAGATGCCAGAGTTACTTCTTGAGGTAAACGGTCTGAAGAAATACTTCCCAATTACGGGCGGCCTGTTTGGCAAAAAAGTCGGAGAAGTAAAAGCGGTCGATGATGTATCCTTTTTCGTTAAAAAGGGGGAGACGCTCGGGATTGTTGGCGAAAGCGGCTGCGGAAAATCGACCACCGGCCGGCTTTTGATGAGGCTGATTGAAGCTAGTGATGGATCCATTCGATTTGAAGATAAAGAGATTACGAGAATGTCAAAAACAGAGTTAAGGAAAATCCGGCGGGACATCCAGATGGTTTTCCAAGATCCCTATGCCTCTCTGAATCCAAGGCACTCTATTGAAGAAATATTGGAAGAGCCCCTCATTGTCCATGGAATTGGAACGAAGGAGGAGCGGAAAAAGCAGGTCCGGGAAATGCTTGAGGTGGTCGGTCTGAGCAGCTTCCATGCAAGACGCTATCCGCACCAGTTCAGCGGCGGGCAAAGGCAGCGGATTGGAATTGCGAAAGCACTCATGACCAAGCCGAAGCTTATCATCGCAGATGAACCTGTATCCGCGCTGGATGTGTCAATTCAGGCCCAGGTTTTGAATTTAATGAAGGATATCCAAAAGGAGTTCGGGCTTACATATATTTTCATTGCCCATGATCTTGGCGTTGTCAGGCATATTAGCGACAGAGTTGGCGTCATGTACCTCGGCCGGCTGATCGAGCTGTCGGACAGCGAAGAGCTTTACGAGAACCCGAAACATCCGTATACGCAGGCACTGCTGTCGGCAGTCCCGGTATCGGACCCGGATATAAAACGAGAGATCATTATGATTGAGGGAGAGCTTCCAAGCCCTGCCAATCCTCCGGCCGGGTGCGCTTTTCATACGAGGTGTGCATTTTGCATGGATATATGCACAACAATCCGGCCAGAGGGCCGAACGGTTGATGGTCATTACGTGGCATGCCATTTAGTTAACGATGTGGATGCCGCGCAGGTGATAAATAACAAAAAAGAAAATGGGGGCGAATAAGAGGATGAATAAAACGTTAAAAATGCTGTTGGTCTCGCTGCTAGCGGTGAGCTTGTTGCTTGCAGGCTGCAATGGCGGAGACGGAACAAAGAAATCGTCCGGTAATAAGGGCGGAAATTCCGGGGATAACGGCTCAAAGCAGGATACGCTCGTTTATGCGCGCGGCGCTGACTCTGTCACGCTGGACCCAATTACGACTACTGAAGGGGAGACATTCAAGGTTACTGAAAATATTTATGATACGCTTGTCAACTTCGGGGAGAGTGACACTTCCATCCAGCCAGAGCTTGCTGAAGAATGGAAACTGTCCGATGATTCGCTTACGTATACATTCAAGCTTGTAAAGGGCGTGAAGTTTCATGATGGAACAGACTTCAATGCCGAAGCAGTAAAATATAATTTTGAGCGATGGGCTGGCGGCAATGCCGAAAAATTCCCGTATTATACGATGTTCGGAGGCTATAAAGGGGATGCCGGCCATGTCATCAAGGAAATAAAAGTCGTTGACGAACATACAATCCAATTCAATTTGACAAGGCCGCAGGCGACATTCCTTGTCAACCTTGCGATGACCTGTTTTGGAATCGCGAGTCCTGCAGCACTTGAAAAGTATGGGGACGATTTCCGCAAAAATCCAGTCGGGACTGGTGCATTCAAATTTGTGGAATGGAAGGAAAACGATACAATCACTTTAGAAAAAAATGCCGACTACTGGAAAAAAGGCTATCCAAAGCTGAATAAGGTCATTTTCCGGGTGATTCCTGAGAATACAGCCCGCCTGAACGCGTTGAAAACTGGCGAGATAGATTTAATGGACGGTCTGAATTACGCGGAAGTCGATCAGGTGACATCGGATGACAAGCTTCAACTAATTGAAAGGCCATCAATGAACATTGGCTATCTTGGCATGACAGTGAACCGAAAGCCTTTCGATAACAAGCTTGTCCGCCAGGCTTTAAACCATGCGGTTGATAAAGAATCAATTATTAAAGCTTTCTATGCCGGCATGGCAGAGCCAGCGGTCAATCCGATGCCGACTGCCATTAAAGGTTACAACGAGGATATAGAGCCTTATCCATACGACCTGGAAAAAGCGAAAGCGCTCTTGAAGGAAGCTGGCTATGAAAAGGGCTTTAAGATGGACCTTTGGGCAATGCCGGTAGCGCGCCTGTATATGCCTGAAGGCCAAAAGGTTGCCGAGATCATCCAGGAAAGCTTCAGCAAAATCGGCGTCGACGCTGAAATCAAAACGGTTGACTGGCCGACCTACCTGGAAAAAGCGGCAAAAGGAGAATTCGATGCCTTCATGCTCGGCTGGACAGGAGATAACGGAGATGCTGACAACTTCCTGTACACGTTGCTTGATAAAGATAGCATCGGCGGCAATAACTACACGTATTATGCCAATGATGAACTCCATGACGTTTTAATCCAGGCCCAGTCTGAAACGGACGAGGCGAAACGCAGCGAGCTTTACAAAAAAGCACAGGAAATCATTCATGATGATGCACCATGGATTCCACTCGTCCACTCAAGGCCGCTATCGGCGGGAGTAAAGGGAGTCTCCGGGTATGTACCGCACCCAACCGGATCCGAATCACTCATGAATGTCGAATTTAAATAAGGATTATGGTGCCGAGGGTTAAGAAAAAGTCGGCCTGCACCTGCGACTTTCCATAGTGGCACGCAAATGAACACACTATATAGAATGAATTAAAGAATAGAACATTAGTTGATTGGAGCGGAAGGCACGAAGACTCCGGCGGGATGAAGCGGCAAGGTGGAGACCCCACAGGCGCCAAAGCGCCGAGGAGGCTCCACTTACGCCCCGCGGAAAGCGAAGTGCCTGAAGCGCAGATCAACGGCAATGTACGAAAATTAAGTTCGTTTTATATAGTTAATAAAGCACAAAAGGGGAGGCTGGCCTCCCCTTTTGGCCATAGAGAACAGAAATCACTAAAAAATTGTTGAAGCGGAGGTGCGGGAAAGTGTTTACATACACAATGAGGCGTGTTCTTTCCCTTATCCCTGTCCTGTTTGGGATGACACTGATTGTATTTGCCATCATCCACGCGATTCCCGGCGATCCCGCCCAGGTCATTTTGGGACAAAGGGCTACAAAAGAAGCTTTGGAAATACTGACGCGAGAACTTGGGTTGGACCAGCCTTGGTACATACAATATTTCGACTATTTAAAAGGCCTGTTTCAAGGAGATTTGGGGAACAGCTTGAGAACGAGGGGACCGATTAATGAAGAGATTTGGCCGTACCTGGCAGCTACTGCTGAACTAACACTTGTAGCCATGATTATTGCCGTTGTCATTGGAGTGAATGCAGGGATTATTTCCGCCTGGTTTTCAAACTCCTGGTTCGACTACGTGGCAATGGTCCTGGCGCTCGTTGGCGTTTCGATCCCAATCTTCTGGCTCGGCTTAATGGCCCAATGGATGTTTTCAATTGAACTCGGCTGGCTGCCGACAACGGGCCGAGAAAATGTCCGCGATCCGATAACGGCGATCACGAACTTTTACTTAATCGATACCCTTTTGCAAGGGCGATTCGATCAGTTTCAAGTGGCCTTCAGGCATTTGATTTTGCCAAGTTTAGCACTCGCGACCATTCCGATGGCGATCATTGCCAGGATGACCCGCTCGTCGATGCTTGAAGTCATGAAGTCGGATTACATCCGTACGGCGAGGGCCAAAGGTCTGCCGATGTTCTGGGTCGTGTACAAGCACTCACTTAAGAATGCCGTCATTCCTGTCCTAACTATTATTGGCCTTCAGACCGGTCTTCTCCTGGGTGGTGCGATTTTGACAGAAACGATCTTTGGCTGGCCGGGAATCGGGCGCTACCTGTATGATGCGATTGGTTTCAGGGATTATCCTGTCATCCAGTCGGGCATTTTAATTATTGCCGCTATTTTTGTTTTGATCAATTTACTTGTAGACCTTTTATATGCGTTTGTCGATCCGCGCATTAAATATAACTGACGGGAGGAGAAATAGTGACTGAACTTGTGAAAAACACAGGGGAACTGCCTGTTGCCGCAATCCAGGATGAAGCTGTTTCCCCCTGGAAGGAAGCGTGGCAAACCTTTCAAAAAAATAAGCTTGCACTTGTCGGGCTCGGAATTGTCATTTTCTTTATTATCGTTGCTGCTATTGCACCATTGATTGCACCCTACAGCTTCAGGGAACAGGTTTTGGCCGATAGGCTTCTGCCCCCATCAGCTGAACATTGGTTTGGAACAGATGACTTTGGCCGCGATATTTTCTCGCGGGTCGTGTATGGGGCTCGCATCTCTTTGTGGGTTGGGTTCTTTTCTGTCATGGCGTCGATGCTGATTGGGACATTTTTGGGAATCGTCGCGGGTTTTTATGGCCGCTGGGTCGATAGCCTGATTTCAAGGGTTTTTGATATCCTGCTTGCATTTCCAAGCATCCTCTTAGCCATAGCGATTGTCGCGATTCTGGGTCCTTCTTTACAAAACGCTTTGATCGCAATCGCAATCATCAACATCCCAAACTTTGGCAGGCTCGTTCGTTCAAAGGTGTTAAGCGTAAAGCAAGAGGAATATATCATGGCGGCACGTGCGGTTGGGATGAAGGACAGCCGAATCCTATTCAGGCATATTATGCCGAACAGTATCACCCCTATCATCGTCCAGGCGACACTTGCCATTGCGACAGCGATCATTGAAGCGGCGGCACTTGGCTTCCTGGGACTTGGCGCGCAGGCTCCGACTCCCGAGTGGGGACGGATGCTTGCTGATTCCAAGAACTATTTGACCCAGGCGCCATGGACCCTCTTTTTCCCGGGAATGGCCATTATGCTCACCGTCCTTGGTTTTAACCTGATGGGTGACGGGCTTCGGGATGCGCTTGATCCGAAAATGAAAACATAATTTTTGCAAAAGTTGATCGGATATTGAATTGCTGTCCGAAGAGCGGTGTTGAGCGGTTCTTTCGGTCGCATAAGAAAGACTTAGTTCCCGAAGAGCGGTGTTGAGCGGTTCCTTCGGTCGCTAAATGAAGACTTAGTGCCCGAAGAGCGGTGTTGAGCGGTTCCTTCGGTCGCTAAATGAAGACTTAGTGCCCGAAGAGCAGTGTTGAGCGGTTCCTTCGGTCGCTAAATGAAGACTTAGTGCCCGGAGAGCCGTGGTGAGCCGTTGCTTCGGTCGCTAAATGAAGACTTAGCGCCCGGAGAGCCGTGGCAAGCGGTTGCTTCGGTCGCTAAACGAAGACTTAGTGCCCGAAGAACAGTTGCCATCCAGTCGTTCGGTCGCTAAATGAGTACTCAGTGCCCGAAGAGCAGTTGCCAGCCGTTCCTTCGGTCACTAAAAGAGCTTGTTTTGTGAAACGAAGCAGAAAATTAGTCCCGACCGAATCTCCAAAACGAAGGAGCCCCCCCTCACAGGATGGCTCCTTCGTTTTGGTTATAATGAGGCTCGGCAACATCGGCGAAAGTGACATCAATTTCGACGATTTCAGAACGGCTCCCTAGTCTGAGCGGCGGCCCCCAGAACCCATAACCCGACGAGACGATGACATGCGTCGCTTCTTCTTGCAAATACCCCCAGTCGATTTCAAAGAGCTTTCTCGTAATCAGATGGTTCGGGGCCATTTGCCCGCGGTGGGTATGGCCGGAAAGGAGAAGGTCTACCCCGTGCTGGGCGGCTGCTGTTACTTCGGCAGGCTGATGGTCCATCATAATGATTGGCATCGACGGATCGGCAAAAGCTAAAAGATCATTCATTCTTTCACGCAATTTATCCGTACGGTCTTTTCGGCCGGCCAGGAAGAACGAATCATCAATTTCTACAACCTCATCTTGGAGAATATCGATGCCAATTCTATTCATCTCTCGGACAAATTCCGGAATGGCCCCGCCATAGTATTCATGGTTGCCAAGGACGCCGTAAACGCCGAACGGAGCTGACAGGCCCTTCATGACATCCCCCATCTTTTTGCGGATAAACGGCTCTGGGTCGTCCTCAATAATATCCCCAGGCAATAGGATGATGTCCGGCTGCAGTTCATTTGTTTTTTGGACAAGACGCCGGAGATGGGCAAGTCCGGATAGGTGGCCGAAATGCATGTCGGATGCCATCGCAATTTTTAAGCTTTTCCTGCTTCCTGCCTGTTTCGGAATTGTAATGGAGTAATGCCTGACGACCGGGCTGTATGCGTTAAAGGTGCCATAGGCAAAAATAGCCGTGAAGGCCAAAATTACAAGGAGGCCA
The DNA here is from genome assembly GCF_003515685.1 of Neobacillus notoginsengisoli. Classification (GTDB taxonomy): domain Bacteria; phylum Bacillota; class Bacilli; order Bacillales; family Cytobacillaceae; genus Bacillus_D; species Bacillus_D notoginsengisoli. The sequence goes on from NZ_QWEG01000004.1 coordinate 359,447, forward strand.
GTCCAGAAAATGACCTTATCTGGATCCGTTCCTGATTCAATTAAGATGAAACCTCCGAGATCGGCAAGCGGCAAGAGAAGCAGCGCATATTGCAAAAAGCCGAACCAATAGGAGCCGATAATTGTGAACACAGGCATTCTAAATTTTGTTCTGCCAAGAAGATAAGAAAAAGCAAGCATGAATACAATCAAGCTGTATATTAAGACAGGCGGAAGCGGCAGGCCGGCAGATTCGAGCCAAATCCAGCCATTCCAGCCGATATAATAGACAAAAACCGAATAGACAATGAAAAAGATAATAAAGCCAGAAATCATCCGTGACTTCATGAAGGATGCCCCTTTCAAGTTGGAAACTCTAAAAACTAGTATATCGGCTAATAAGAAAAATAGCTTATAAAAAACTTGTTTAAGTTTTGAATTCGTAGGGAAGTGTTTTGTCCGGAGTAGAACTTGTGATATACTGCTGTGGAAAATAGGTAATCAGGAGGCTGAAAAGATGAGAAGCGCAAGCCCGTATGTACTAGTAGATGACTGCCAAGCGGCGATTGAATATTATCAGGGGATTCTCGGTGGAGAGGTAAAGGTTCTGAATGAACATGCCGGAAAACTCCTTCATGCAGAACTCCATTTCGGAACTGGCTCATATATTCACTTTGCCTTTAAATTTAAACAGGAACCGGTTTCTGGTAATAAGGTCAGTATTATCCTGACATTCGATACTGAAGAGGAAATGCGAAATGCGTATAGCGCCTTAAGTGAAGGTGGTAAAGTGACGGTCGAGTTGCAGGATACATTCTTTGGAGCACTTCATGCCCAGGTGACCGATAAAAATGAAATTCATTGGGTCATGAATTTTTTCAAAAAACAGGCTTAAGATTGAAGGGCATTGCCGTGTAAAGATGGCAATGCTCTTTTGCTGGGGGGGATAAAGGGTGAAGATACGTAAAATTGGCAAAAGGATAGCAGTTTTTTTAATCGGGTTGATTGTATTCATGTTTGTGAATAATTCATCTCTTCTGGGAAGTAAGTCTAAAGGAGAGCCGAAGTTACTGGCGCACAGAGGAGTTGCCCAGACCTTTCATATGGAGGGAATAACAAATGACACATGTACGGCGGAACGGATTTACCCTCCAGAGCATGGTTATCTGGAAAATACAATCCCTTCCATGGAAGCGGCTTTTGATGCGGGTGCCGATCTTGTCGAGCTTGATATCCACCCGACGAAAGATGGGCAATTTGCTGTGTTCCACGATTGGACAATTGACTGCAGGACGAATGGAACGGGTGTCACAAGGGACCATACGATGGCGGAGTTAAAGAAGCTTGATATCGGCTATGGGTATACGGCGGACAACGGGAAGACCTATCCATTCAGAGGCAAGGGAATTGGAATGATGCCATCCCTTGATGAGGTTCTAAACAGATTTCCGAATAAGGAATTTCTCATTCATATGAAAAGCAATGATCCAGAAGAGGGGATAATGCTTGCGGAGTACTTTTCGGGGCTAAGTGAAGAAAGGCTTGGGCAGCTATCCGTTTATGGAGGCGATGCGCCAATTGCGACTCTCAAAGAAAACCTCCCGGATATGAGGGGGATGTCAAAAGCTACTTTAAAAAGCTGCCTTTTGCCATATATAGCAGTTGGCTGGACTGGGGTTGTTCCCGGGGCATGCGAGCGCACACAGCTTCATATCCCTGAAAAAATCGCTCCTTGGCTATGGGGCTGGACCGGAAAGTTTATGCCCCGGATGGAAGCGGCCGAGACAAGGGTTGTCCTCGTTGCCGGTGATGGCGGCTTTTCAGAGGGATTTGACTCGAAGGAAGATGTAGAAAGAATTGCCAGTGACTTCTCCGGCTGGGTCTGGACCAACAGGATTGACAAAATTTCAAAGGAATATTCTAAGTGAAAAAACAGGCTGCGGAGTGCGGCCTTTTTAAAAGGCTGTTTTCAACTCCCCAGCAGAAAAAACTGTTCTTCCAGGTGGAAATAAGGACGTTCTCAACGTCGGGATTCAAGTTCGGACAGTCGACCGAGTTTAGAGGGACACTCTGTCCGAAGTTACCCCATGTTCGGACAGCGCAATGCGTTATGATAGGTTCTCTGTCCGAAGTTACTCCATGTTCGGACAGCGCAATGCGTTATGATAGGTTCCCTGTCCGAAGTTGCCTCATGTTCGGACAGCCAACCGCATTTTGATAGGTTCTCTGTCCGAAGTTGCCCCATGTTCGGACAGCGCAATGCGTTATGATAGGTTCTCTGTCTGAAGTTGCCCCATGTTCGGACAGCCAACCGCATTTTGATAGGTTCTCTGTCCGAAGTTACTCCATGTTCGGACAGCGCAATGCGTTATGATAGGTTCTCTGTCTGAAGTTGCCCCATGTTCGGACAGCCAACCGCATTTTGATAGGTTCTC
>NZ_QWEG01000050.1 GCF_003515685.1 Neobacillus notoginsengisoli
ATAAATTTCGAATAAATAGTAAAGTAGATTCTGCATTTTTTTGATCCAAGAAAAATCTTAGTGATACTCGGTATCCAGTTATTGTGTGAAGTCTTGCACCAATTCTTATATTGAAACAACCTTCAGCATCTGTAAAACCAGATAACCAGGCGTCTGAAAGAGTTGGTTTTAACATTATAGGATTTAGAGCTAAATTTAGATTTTCTTTAATATTAAGTGTATTAATCCATTCACCTAATTGTCTTTGACGTTGAGATAAAACTAAATTACCATTAAAAATATAAACTAGAAGTAATATATTGTTAGTATCTTTTACTATAAATCTATAATAACCTTTACATTCTCGTACTATTCCAAAACCTAAAACTTTTTGTATATGATGTAAAATAGCACCTTCTTTTTGAGTTAATACAAATTTAGCTTTACCTCTATTATTTAATATAGCTCCATCTCCTTCTGAAAATCCAATAAACCAAGTTAACCATTCATTACTAATTACTTTATTACTATATTTATTAAACATTTCAAAATTTCGAGAGGTATCGCATATAGTCTCTGAGGAACTCCTTAAACATGTAGTATACAGATTTCCTGCTGATTGAGTATAGCTTACAAGATTTTTACTCTCAAAAGTACTTGTCAGCACTAAACTGTTCCAGCATATAGCGATATTTATTACCTCCATTTCACAATGAAGGAGTCCCACCAATTTTAATAGAGACCAAACAAGGAATCCTAATATTCCAATAGAGAACATAGCGTAAACCATACCTAGATAACCAAAGATTGGTTTACCTGAGAAAGTTGATACGATATGACTTACTATACCAAAACCTGGTATAATTAAAATATATACTTCTGGATGACCGAAGAACCAGAAAAGATGTTGATATAAAACAGGATCACCTCCACCTGCTGGATCATAGAAACTAGTATTAAAATTTCTATCAGTTAATAACATAGTTATTGCCATTTTTTATTTACTAATTACAATAGGATGTACTATTAAATAATGTAAAATATATCCTATAAAAAATAAAACAGTAAAAGTAATAATACCAATAACAATAATATCTATTCTTGATTTAAAAATAACATATTTAACATACATTAAAGCATATTTATTTTTAACTTTATTTA
>NZ_QWEG01000051.1 GCF_003515685.1 Neobacillus notoginsengisoli
AAATATACTAAATTAAAAAATTAATTAAATAATTATGTTAACATTATTATTAATTGTACCTCTTATTGGTTCTTTGTTTATATTAAATATTCAAGAAAATAGTATTAAAAATCAAATTAAAATGAAAAATATTGCTATTTTAACTTCTGTTATTAATTTTATAATTTCTATTTATTTATGGTTAAATTTTGATTCTAATACTACTCAATTTCAATTTGTTTCTGAATTTGATTATTTAACTTTTTGTCATTTAAATTTTGGTATTGATGGTATATCTTTATATTTTGTTTTATTAACAACTTTTATTACTCCTATAGCTATAATTTCTAATTATAATAATTTATATACTAATTCTAATATGAAATATTTCTTAATTTCTTTCTTAGTTTTAGAAACATTACAATTAGCTTTATTTTTAGTATTAGATTTATTATTATTTTATATATTCTTTGAAAGTGTATTACCTATCTTATTTATAATTATAATTGTTTATGGTTCAGGTGAATTTAGATTTAGATCTGCTAATTTATTCTTTTTATATACTTTATTTGGATCTTTATTTATGTTATTAGCTATTTTACAAATTTATAGTTATACTTTAACTACTGATTTTCAATTATTATCTTTATATGATATTAGTTTAGATGGACAAAAATTATTATGGTTAGCTTTCTTCTTAGCTCTTGCTATTAAAACTCCATTATGGCCATTTACGGGTTGGTTATATAGAGCTCATGCTGATAGTCCTTTAGCTGGATCTATTTTATTAGCTGCTACTATTTTAAAATTTGCTACTTATGGTTATATGAGAATTTTAATTAATTTTTTACCTGATGCTACTAATTATTTTGGACCTTTAGTACAAACTATCGCAATTATTACTTTAATTTATGCTTCTTTAGCTACAATTGTTCAACAAGATACTAAAACTTTAATTGCTTATTCTAGTATAGCTCATATGAGTATAGTTATTTTAGGTTTATTCTCTAATACTATACAAGGTATTGAAGGTGCTATATTATTAGCTTTAGCTCATGGTTTTGTTTCTCCTGCTTTATTTATTTGTGTAGGGGGAATTATTTATGATAGAACTGGTACTAGAGTTATTAAATATATTAGAGGTTTAGCTACTTAT
>NZ_QWEG01000052.1 GCF_003515685.1 Neobacillus notoginsengisoli
TTTGGGTTTCTTTTCTGCCTTTCTGTCACTCCCATTATTGTCCTCGGAGTCGTGCTCTTGTCCGAACATCTCCATTCCATACTGCTGCCACGCATGATGGATCCTGGTCCATCCATGGAAAGTCTTGCCATGGTCCAGTTCATCATTGAAATCATGTCTGTTGGGTGATTAGACTGAGTTCTGTCAGACGATTGCACTTACGTCGAGGTCATCACTTCCTTCTGCTCATCCTGCCATGTGCTCATGATAAACACTCACATCCCACATTGCCTCCACATCTCCTCCGCAAATTGTCGGGCGTAATCTTCTCCCTTCTGTACAGCATTCCTATCGGTTGAGGTTCAATTCCATATGCTGCATATATCAGGGACTTTTACTTACATGGACTGGATTTTAGGAGGTAACTTGGCTGTGTTCCACTCTTGGGCCTCCTGCTCGGCCTCGGCCAGTTCTTCGACCGAGAGTCCTTTGATGAATTCGCTCACTGCACCTTGGTACTGTCGGATCATATCTTGCTCCCCTGGCTTTGCTCCATGCTTCTCCTCAATGAGGGCCATGATCTCTTGCTTCCTCTTGCTTTTGATGACATCTCGGACGGTCCACTTCTTTTCATATCACATCATCGGTGCTTTGGTCTGATCACGTTCATGGTTGTACATCCACATCTTATAAGCCTGTTCAGCGCATCTCGTCAGCCTTTGAATCAGTTGGCACAAGCCACTCACCTTTTTCCTACGTTCCCATTGATCATAAGACAAGGTAGCAATGTCGGGCAACTTTTTAGCCTCTTTCCCAATAACCTTCAGGACGGCTTGTCTGTTTTTTTTACCTGCTATTTTCCATTCCTCCAACCAGGATTTGAGGATGGCATGCTCCTCCTGAGTGAGATTGGGGTTATTGTCTGGCTATTGACCACTACTGGGAGTGTTTTCTCTAGGCATGACTGGAATCTGGGGTTGACTGGTTGAGTTGAATGGAAATAGCGTCGTTGAATTCTGTCTCACTCAGTACATTCCTACCCTGCAGTGGCATCACACATCCATTGCCCAGTTTGACAGTTTGACAGGGCAGTGTTCTCCTGAATGGTAGCCGACGTCTAGATCCCTCCAGAAATGGGGTTTC
>NZ_QWEG01000053.1 GCF_003515685.1 Neobacillus notoginsengisoli
AATATGGAGAATGGTGATGGTTCGAACAAGGAGCGCGAACTTCTTTGCGTGCTTGCTGAAGGCTCTAGCATCAGTCGGGTAGATGGACAGGGCTTGATAGAGATGTGTGACGGGTGTGGAAAGGTTTTCATGGCCAGCCGGTTGCGGCAGCACATTAGGGATGGGAAGTGTACAAGGGAAGAGTGACCTTTGAATGCTCTTATATATGACCGTGCCATAATTTGTGTTCTGCACATTTCCAAAGGTTTTCAAGGTCTTTGTAACTGACCAGAGTAGATGGTGTTTGGACTTTTTACTTTACTAGAGTTGGGGAGCCGAAGACATTCAGAATGATAATAGGGTACACAACACTCGAGTTTCACCTGCTGCCACATCACTGAATTCAAGAGCGGTGTTACAACTGCATCATTTTCATGCTCATTATCTTATTGATATCTTATCGCATCACATGACCTGTGGTCATGATTGCTTTTACTTTAGTCACATGACTTGTCATGTGACCTCATATGATCACAGCCTAGAGCTGTCTGGAACATTCCGTAGTTACATCATACATATGTCATAGAATGACATCATATAGAAACCCATAGAACGTTGTAGAACATTCCTAGTCTTAGTCATTGTTTGTTAGATACAAACACTGTATAGTATATAAGACATGAATGCAGAACCCAGAGACCTTAACTTGGTTCTCTTGGGGCTACTTGTCCACAAGCGTGCCTTCAGTTCTTCTCAACTCACCACTCATCGTTGCGAGTATAAGCAACGCTCTCATCGTTACACGAGTCCTCTTCAGGTCAGAGGTTAACTGATCTGTCTTCTCGTTGAGTTCTTAGTGGTGTCGTCACCGAGGATTTCATTACGAAGTTCGACGCTTGTCTCAGCTGTGTGGTCGGGTGGATGAATCATCAGCAACACGCCATAATTTGTTGCCGTCAATGTAGAAGAACTTAGCCTTGTGTCTCATGCGGCGTTTCTCCTGCACTGACTTTGTCTGGTCCGTTTTAAGTAGTGCATCGATGATCTCCAGGAAGAGGGGTTCATGTTTGAACCGTTCGTGTAGGGCTACTGCGTCTGGTTGTGTTGGGCTTGT
>NZ_QWEG01000054.1 GCF_003515685.1 Neobacillus notoginsengisoli
TGAGGAGTTTTTTGCCCATCCCAAATCAGAGCGCACGCGTGCTTTTCTTTCTCAGGTAATCCACTGACACAACACAGGCCGCTAATGCGGCCTTTTTAATGCTGTTTTGCATATCTCAGAAAGCAAAAAACCCCGGCCTTTCGGGCGGGGTTATTGCTTAATTTGATGCCTGGCAGTTCCCTACTCTCGCATGGGGAGACCCCACACTACCATCGGCGCTACGGCGTTTCACTTCTGAGTTCGGCATGGGGTCAGGTGGGACCACCGCGCTACGGCCGCCAGGCAAATTCTGTCATTGACCGTCACTCCCGTGACCATCAATATAATCCTGAACTAAGCTGAAAATCTCTCTCTAAAAACACCTTCGGTGTTGTAAGGTTAAGCCTCACGGATCATTAGTACTGGTTAGCTCAACGTATCGCTACGCTTACACACCCAGCCTATCAACGTCGTAGTCTTCAACGTTCCTTCAGGACTCTCAAGGAGTCAGGGAGAACTCATCTCGGGGCAAGTTTCGCGCTTAGATGCTTTCAGCGCTTATCTTTTCCGCATTTAGCTACCGGGCAATGCCATTGGCATGACAACCCGAACACCAGTGATGCGTCCACTCCGGTCCTCTCGTACTAGGAGCAGCCCCCCTCAATTCTCCAGCGCCCACGGCAGATAGGGACCGAACTGTCTCACGACGTTCTAAACCCAGCTCGCGTACCACTTTAAATGGCGAACAGCCATACCCTTGGGACCGACTTCAGCCCCAGGATGTGATGAGCCGACATCGAGGTGCCAAACACCGCCGTCGATATGAACTCTTGGGCGGTATCAGCCTGTTATCCCCGGAGTACCTTTTATCCGTTGAGCGATGGCCCTTCCATTCAGAACCACCGGATCACTAAGACCTGCTTTCGCACCTGCTCGAGCCGTCACTCTCGCAGTCAAGCTAGCTTATGCCTTTGCACTAACCTCACGATGTCCGACCGTGATTAGCTAACCTTCGTGCTCCTCCGTTACGCTTTAGGAGGAGACCGCCCCAGTCAAACTACCCACCAGACACTGTCCGCAACCCGGATTACGGGTC
>NZ_QWEG01000055.1 GCF_003515685.1 Neobacillus notoginsengisoli
GCACAGTATTCCTTCAAGATATTAGGTATCAGTTCAAATCTGATAAAGACTAATACTCCAAAAAATATTTAAAAATAAAATTCAGTATTAATTAATTAAAATTACAAAATTCAGTTGTTTAGATTGGTAAATTTGTTTTAATATAAAAATTTAAATTAAAAAAAAAAGTTAGAATAATTTTAATTTTTTTGGAATAGTTTACATTGGAAAGTTAATACAATTGCTAATTGTTCGAGGCAACTCTTAGGTGTTCGACTCACCTCTATTCCGGAAATTATATTTTTCTATTTTTGTTTGATATATTATAATATAAATTATATTTATATAATTTTATAAAAGTAAAAATATTTTATAAATTAATTGAAGGAATACACAGTATGCTAATACTATTTATATAGCCAAATAAAATTAACTTAAATTAAACTTAAATGAAAATCAACTATAAAAATAGAACAGAGCTTATAAGTAATTATATTAAGATTAGTAAAGTTGGAACACCAAATTGAATTGGCTTTTTTCAACTAATGCTAAGGAGATTGGTACTCTTTATTTAATTTTTTCTATTTTTGCAGGTATGATTGGTACTGCTTTTTCTATATTAATTAGATTAGAATTAGCTGCACCAGGTGTACAATTTTTACAAGGTGATCATCAGTTGTTTAATGTAATTATAAGTGCTCATGCTTTTATAATGATATTCTTTATGGTAATGCCTGGTCTAGTAGGTGGATTTGGTAATTATTTATTACCAGTTCAATGTGGAGCACCTGATATGGCATTCCCTAGATTAAATAATATTTCATTTTGGTTATTACCACCATCATTAATATTATTATTATTAAGTTCATTAGTAGAACAAGGAGCTGGAACAGGATGGACAGTTTATCCTCCTTTATCTTCTATTCAATCACACTCTGGTGGATCTGTTGATTTGGCTATCTTCAGTTTACACTTATCTGGAGTATCATCATTGTTAGGGGCTATAAATTTCATTACAACTGTTTTAAATATGAGAACTAATGGAATGGGATTACACAAATTACCTTTATTCGTATGGG
>NZ_QWEG01000056.1 GCF_003515685.1 Neobacillus notoginsengisoli
ATGTGCCAACAGAATAACGCCGAGACTACAATGCCGAGACAGATGCCTCACAAACTATATGAGGTACTTTTTCTTGTTCAAATGTGTGAAATGTCTCCATCTGTGCCAACCATTTTGCAACATGATTATTGATGACCATGAAGAGAAGGGATCCAAGAGCCAGACATTACCTCGGCCAGCCCGACCATCTCGGCCTCCTCCACTGGACGTCAAGATCACCCACACCAGCAGTATGCCCATAACATCCAACAGATTGAGAGGGGGTGCACCGGCCCCATCGGCCAGGCTATCAAGGCCTCCTTGGCCAGCAGAGTCTTCCAGCATCAAGAGGAAACCTAGCTCAGTTTCTCATGCCGAAATGGATCATTTCAAGGAGTATATTAATCCTCCACACCATAAAGGGTTTATCTTTACTTCTAGAATGCATGCATGCCTATGATAGCCTAAATGTCAGGGAGGTCAATCTTGGTTCGAGAACTCTTGCCTCATGGCATGAGTATAGCTTGCAAAATCCAGTATATAAGAGGTCGATCAGAAGTTGAGCAGATAAGTTGCTAGGACCTGTGACTTGAGATGGAGCAAGAAGATCAAAAGGTCTTCAAGCTAGTCCGAGTTGACAAAGACCATGGAGGTCAATCTTATCCTGAGAACCCCTGATCCATACTTTTAGTTGCCCCTGAATGTCTCCCTGGCATCAAGGTAAAGTCATAGACGCACGCTAATATGCTAATCATGTGACTTTAGGTGCTTGAGTACCTGGTAAGTAGCGTTGCGGGACTAGTCAAAGTACTTGTCCCACAACGCGTTTCGGGACTAGTCAAAGTACTTGTCCCACAACGCGTTTCGGGACTAGTCAAAGTATTAGTCCCGTAACGTTACGTGACTAATGGGGACACTTGTCCCATAACGTTGCGTGACTACTAACACTTTTATAGGATAGTGCGTCCATGTGATCCAGGCTTATCATGATACCTTATGGTGCGATTCCTTATTGCATTGCATGCTCACTCATCTTTCAATAGATTCGTATGCCGGTACTGTATAGTTCTCCCCAAAGT
>NZ_QWEG01000057.1 GCF_003515685.1 Neobacillus notoginsengisoli
TTTAACCCTTAAGCCACCGAAGCAAAAAAACAAAAACAAAAACAAAAACAAAAAATTTTTTTAATAATAATATTATATTAAACTATTAAAAATAATATAATACTATTAAAAAATTTATAAATAAAAATATTTTGGAGAAAGATAGACTTGAACTATCATTGCTGTAATGCAAATACAGTTGATTACCAATTATCAGATTTCCCCTAATTATTATTACTTTGGATAAAGAATAATTTATTTTATTAAATAAAACTAAAATTAGTTAAAGATTAAATAATAAATATTAATAATAATTTGTTATTAAATAATTAAAAATTAAAAAAAACAAAAACAAAAAACAAAAACAAAAAACAAAATTTGTAATTATATATAATTATATAGAGTGGGATTAAATAAATAATATAAAATAGAAAAAGGAAAGAAAATAAAGTAAAAAGGATAAAATTAATTATAATGAGTCAATCCAAGATAAATAATCTTGAACAGAGACAGCTTCTACTACTATAGGCATAAATCCATGCCAAACTCCACATATTTCAGAGCATTGACCATAAAATGATCCTGTTCTTTCAGCTAATATAGAAGATTGATTTAATCTACCAGGAATAGCATCAATTTTTAGACCTAAAGATGGAACTGCAAATGAATGTATAACATCAGCACCTGTTACAATTAATCTAATATGGCAATCAACTGGAATCATCATTTTATTATCAACATCTAATAATCTTAATTGACCTAATTCTAAATCAGATTCAGGAATCATATATGAATCAAATTCAACAGATTGTCCAGTTTCAGTTACATAATCACTATATTCATATGACCAATACCATTGATGACCTATTACTTTTATAGTAATTGTTGGAGATGTTACTTCATCTAATAAATAAAGTAATCTAAAACTAGGGAAAGCAATTACAGTTAAAATTAAAGCTGGTGTAATTGTCCAAATTAATTCAATTAATGTTCCATGGTTAAGATATTTATGTACAATAGGAGAAGTATTATAATTATAATTGTACATTATTGAAGCTAAAGC
>NZ_QWEG01000058.1 GCF_003515685.1 Neobacillus notoginsengisoli
GAAGCTTTTCTTCACCTCGGCCAGCAAGGCGTCGATCTGCTGCTGATAGGCTGCCAGATGGCTGCGATACGCCTGCGCATTGCCAGGGTCCACCGCTTCCAGAGCCTTGGCGATGTTGGCCGCGTAGATCTTGGCGTTGGCCAGGCTGTTCCAGGCATGGGGGTCGGGGATCGTCTGCCCCTCCTCTTCCAGGGTCCGCGCAAGGATCCCCTGGCTGGCCCGAATGACGTGTGCCTGGCTGCCGGTGGTCTTGATCAGGCGGTCCAGCCAGGGCTCGAAGTTCAGGCCGTTCTCCACCACCAGGCGCGCCTGCAGCACATGCCTGGCGTCATCGGGTGTGGTCTCATAGACATGCGCATCGCTGTCGGGACCGACGATATTGATGACCTGCACCTGATCGCCGCCGATCTGTCGTGTGATGTCCGCCAGAATACTGAAGCTGGTCACCACCTTGATGCGTTCGGCGGCGGACAGCAGGGGTGACAGCAACAGCATGAGCACAACGATCAACGGGCGCATAGCGGCTCCTCAGTGAGTGACAGGGGTATAGTGACGACGCAACAGACCGCGTACCGGCCCCACCATCATCGACAGCAGGTAGGCACTGCCAGCCACCACGACGATGGCCGGGCCACAGGGTAGCGAGGCGTAGTAGGAAAGCAACAACCCCAGCCAGACCGAGGCCATGCCGATCAGCGCGGAGATGGCCATCAGCCAGGGCAGGCGCTGGCTCCAGAAGCGTGCGGCAATGGCCGGCAGCATCATCAGGCCGACCACCATCAAGGCGCCGATGGCCTGGAAGCCGACCACCAGGTTGATCACCACCAGCCCCAGGAACACGCCATGGGCGATGGGCCCGCAGCGGCTGACGCTGCGCAGGAACAGCGGGTCGAGGCTGTCGAGCAGCAAGGCCCGGTAAATCACGGCGAATGTCAGCAGGCTGCCTGCGGCGACCCACATCATGGTGTGCAAGGTCGCCTCATCGACCGCCAGGGCCGAG
>NZ_QWEG01000005.1 GCF_003515685.1 Neobacillus notoginsengisoli
ACCTCACGTACGGTTTGATGAGGGGGAACAGGAAAAGGACTTGCCCACTTGTCTGGCTTAGTAAGGTGGAACACCCTGAAACCCGAGGACAAGAAGGGCAAAGTCTAATTCCTGTTTTCTACTCTACAGACAAGCTGCATGGCCTAAACTCCGATGCGTACCAATGCGGTTTCCCGTTTTCTTTTTAAATGATTGTCTCTGCAGAAACTAACCAAGTTCCCATAACTGGGTAATATATGAAAAATTTTCTTAATAAAGGGTTTACAAACACATGAATAGTGGTTATAATTACCGATGGAAGCAAAAATTACCTAACCTGAAAGGAGGCATTACCATGATCAAGTTTTACAACCACTTTCAAAAAACTTCATACAAAAATCATGCATGTTCTGCCTTCAGGGATTGGATTTCTTAACAGATTTTTTTAACATCAGCCATATCCATGCCGCGGGAGAACTGTGCCTGCGGCTTTTTTATGCCTAAATTCCCATACCACTGGGGCACTTTCTTATCAGGAAGGCTTCCAGTGGGAATTGGGGGACCGCAGGGATTATCAATTTCTCTGCGGCTTTTTTTGTGCCCATTTGGATATGAAATGACTATTAGGAGGTGAGACGAATGGTATTAAACATTTTCTTTTTGACAGTGACAATTAAAAAGCGAGTTATGAACCCGGAAGAAATCATGAAACGGGAACGCATTCAGAAAATTACTGAGGAGAACAAGGACCGTCAATTTTCGATGTACCGCCCGTTTTAATTAAAGGTGGTGATACACAATGACCCTTCATATTTTCTTTTTTATCATTACGATTCAGAAAAGGAAATACAGTCCGCGAGAACTAATCAACATGGAACATGTACAGAAAATTACCGAGGAAAATAAAAATCGGATGTTCAGTCTTTACAGGCCATTTTAATACTAATTGACGGAAAGGTGGTAATTTTAGATGGAAAGAGTATTCATATTGCAGAAAAGAAGAGGTTGCCTTTGGATTTTGAAGGATACTGGGTAATTAAAAGGTTCCAAGAGGAGGAACGACTATGCCGATTCATTGTTTTTTCTTACCATTCATCTTTCGGCGGAAGCAAAAGCGATAATGGCGGAAAGGGTCCAACACTGTACGGTATACAAGGTTTATACTATAATAAATATTAAGGTATTAAAAATGGACAGAGCGAGGGATGCTGGTTATGTTCTTAATGGTAATGGTACTCATTCTTACAGGCGCAATTGGCTGTATTATCGCGGCTGAAGTAAGCACAGAGGATTAAAAACACTTTATAAAGGGGCTGCAGAAAATCAGTTTATCTGATTATCTGCAGCCCCTTTTCCCAGGTGCGATTTGGTGAATCAATCAGTTTCGGCGCCGAGGTCTAAACAATAAATAGACAATCAGCAAGACGGCCGCCGCAGCTGCGACCAGCCGGGGAGCAGAAATGTCCCCAAAAATAATTTGGGCGGATGCTGCTGTTACAACAAGTATCAATACTAAAATTAGAACTACTTTTTCAGGCATAACGATCCCCTTCTTCTCTCTCTTATTTCTTTATTTTACCTGTGTGGATTGCCAAAGTCCATTTTGCCAAAATCCATGAAAGTTTTTTCGATAAATAGAAAAATGGGCGAACTTAGTAAAATACGGAAATTTTTAAGGACAGACACTTTCCTTCTTCTTAAAACATAGAAATTAGTTATAAGCTTAGCAGAAAGCGGGGAGAAAGTATGTCCGGTATTCTGACCGCCCTCGGATATTTAGTAAAAGAGTTTCTTTTTCTTGTTTCCTATGTAAAGAATAATGCTTTTCCGCAACCGCTGTCTTCTGCTGATGAAAAAAAATACCTCCAGCTTATGGCTGCCGGTGACTCCAATGCCCGGAATCTCCTCATCGAGCACAATCTTCGCCTTGTCGCCCATATTGTCAAAAAATTCGAGAATACTGGCGAGGATTCCGAAGATTTGATATCTATTGGAACAATTGGGCTTATTAAGGCGATTGAAAGCTATTCAGACGGCAAGGGGACGAAGCTTGCCACATATGCCGCAAGATGTATAGAAAATGAAATTTTAATGCATTTAAGAGCGTTGAAGAAAACCAAAAAAGATGTATCCCTTCATGACCCAATCGGCCAGGACAAAGAAGGAAACGAAATTTCGTTAATAGATGTGCTTAAGTCAGAATCCGAAGACGTAATTGAAACAATCCAATTGAATATGGAGCTTGAAAAAATTAAGCAGTATATTAGTGTCCTTGACCCTAGGGAAAAAGAAGTCATTGTCGGAAGGTTTGGCCTGGATATGCAAAAGGAAAAAACCCAGCGGGAGATCGCGAAGGAGTTAGGTATTTCCAGGAGTTATGTATCCAGGATTGAGAAAAGGGCGCTGATGAAAATGTTCCATGAATTTTACAGGGCCGAAAAGGGAAGGCGGAAAAAGGGAAAGGCAGCCGACACATAAGGTGCCTTTTCCTTTTGTGTTTTAGTCTGGCATCCGGTTTAAATTCCCCGTGAAATGACAATGTCAAATCCTCAAAGAATTTATCATTCGCCCATACAGCCTGCGGATAGGTACATACCCTGTAGTATGGGAAAGGGGTGATATCCATGTATGTTGGCTATCCATATTCGCCTTTTCCGGTTGGTTACCCTTACGGACCGGCAGCCGGCGGGTATGGTTTTGTGTATGCGCTTTTGATCATTCTTTTTATAATCATCCTGATCTTCGGGGGATGGTGGTATTTTTGCGGGAGACCGTGAAACTAAATGGGGCCTGCCATTGTTAGGCCCTTTTCACGTTTCTGAAAATAGAAATTTTCTGATTTTAAACTTATAATGAAAAGGCAGATGAGTAAGCCGTTTCACAATCAGGCAATACAGAACAGGGGGATACATAATGACAGTTTCTGCTTTTTCGGAAGTTTGGGATTTGGATGTTATTTTTCAGGGTGGCAGCCATTCACCGGAATTTGTGGAGCATCTTGATGTAACAAAGCAATTGATTGATTCATTCAGGGCTGAAGTGGAGGAGTGGAATCCAGAAGAAGACGGCGATTTTGCCGGGACACTATTCCACCTCATTTCTTCCTTTGAAAACACGGCGAAAAAAATCCGCCAGGCCGGGGCGTTCCTATCCTGCCTGAAGGCGCAGAACACAGAGGACAAAAAGGCTTTAGAATTTGACTCCACCGTCATCGGCCTTAGCGCTTCTTTCCAAACTGTGCTTTCTTCCTTTGATGGAAAGCTTGCCGCACTCAGCCAGGAACAATGGGACGATGTGCTTAAAAATGAGCAAATAGAAGAATTGGCTTTTATATTGACAGAGCGAAGGGAAAGGACGAAGGAAAAGCTGTCTCAAAAAGAGGAAGCCGTCATCAATTCGCTTGGAATTGATGGCTACCACGGCTGGGGCCAAATGTATGATCTTATTGTCAGCAACATAAAAATACCGTTTACAGAAAACGGAGAGGTAAAGCAATTATCTGTCGGCCAGGCGGCAAATAAGTACTCCAACAGTGATCGGAATGTGCGAAGGGAAGTCTTTATTGAATGGGAAAAAGCCTGGGGAGAACATGCCGATTATTTGGCAAAAGTCCTTAATCACCTCGCAGGGTTCCGTTTAAACGTGTACAAGTTGAGAGGCTGGGATGACTACCTTAAAGAGCCCCTTGATTTGAACAGGATGAAAAAGGAAACTCTTGAAGCGATGTGGAATGCGGTTGAGGAGAATAAACAGCCACTAAAGGAATATTTGGAGCGCCGCGCAAAATTGATGGGAGTCGAAAAGCTTAGCTGGTATGACCTTGATGCCCCGTTTGGAAGCGCGGAGTCAAAGGTTCCTTACCAGGAAGGCGCACAGTTCATACTCGAGCAGTTTGCCCAATTCGGCAATGAATTGACTTCTTTCAGCAAAAAAGCCTTGGAGAACAGTTGGATTGAAGCCGAAGACAGGCCGGGTAAAGCTCCGGGCGGCTTCCATACTTACTTCCCAGAATCAAATCAATCGCGGATTTTTATGACCTATTCCGGGACTTCATCAAATATTTCAACACTTGCCCATGAACTTGGCCACGGGTTCCATACGTATGCGATGAGGGATCTTCATCTATTAAACCGAAATTATGCGATGAACGTGGCGGAAACTGCTTCGACTTTTGCCGAAATGATTGTTTCGGATGCTGCGGTTAAAAAGGCGAAGACAAAGGAAGAAAAACTTGCCCTCCTGGATGAGAAACTGCAAAGGTCAGTCGCTCTCCTCATGAATATCCATGCCCGATTCCTATTTGAAACAATGTTTTATGAGGAGCGGAAGCAAGGGTTTGTCAGTGCTGGCCGGCTGAATGAATTAATGGAGCAGGCGCAGAAAGAAGCTTATCTAGGAGCGCTTGACGAGGTTCATCCATCCTTCTGGGCGTCAAAGCTTCATTTCTTTATAACAGGCGTTCCATTCTACAATTTCCCTTACACTTTTGGGTTTTTGTTCTCAATGGGGATTTATGTGCGAGCCCTTGAGGAAGGAAGCGGATTTGAGGAAAAGTATATCGCTTTATTAAAGGACTCGGCATCCATGCCTGTGGAAGAATTGGCCGAGAAGCATCTTGGTGTGGACCTCACAAAAGTGGATTTTTGGAAAAAAGCGGTGGACCTTTGCACTGAAGATGTAAAAGAGTTCCTCGAGCTGACTGAAACAAACTAATGCACAAAGAAAACCCGGCAGTTTTCGCTGCCGGGTTGGTTGTTGCCTTAAACCTTTTTAAGTTTAAATGGGCTGACCATAAGAAATGCTAAAATCATGACAATAAACAGGAAGCTTTGCGGGGGAATATAGGGAATCGCAAGAAAGCTCAATGTTACAAGGCAGCCGGCCGCTGTAATCGGAAGCCCTGTAAAATATCCGTTGCTTTCGGTAATATTGAACCGCGCGAGACGAAAAGCGCCGCAAGCAATGTAAAATACCGTGAAGAAGGAACCTGGTCCTCCAAATTCAAATAAAATTCCTTGGTATATTAATAGTGCGGGCGCTACCCCGAATGATATAATATCACTCATGGAATCCAATTGTTTCCCCAATTCCGATTCTATATTGAACTTTCTGGCAACCATGCCGTCGAACCGGTCAGCAAGAGCAGCAATAAAAATGAGAAGAAGACTGAGCCTTAAATTTCCATGAAGAGTAAAAATAATTGCAAAACCGCCCAGTGATAAGTTCATCAGCGTCAGGACATTGGCTGTTTGTGTCTTAAGCTTTTTAACCGTCTGGTCTACAACATCTAATAAAAACATTTCCTCACTCCTTTTCGGTGATCCTTATTTGTTTAAAAGGGACCCCGGTATAAAAGAAACAAAGGCTATGGCCAAGGTTCCTGTTCCGACCAACTTTGGAATAAATAGAATCATTATCCTATCTTACTTATATTTTAAGTCTTTTATGACGGTTCGTAAAGAGTATATTTACACTATTTGGAGGTAAGTACATTGTTCAAGCCTTTCTATCGGCTTCTGATCGAGTTAACAAACGGCAGATGGTCTTCCATTCTTCTAAAAAAGTTTGCCCGCTCACCAAGAAGCAAGCGTGTTGTCAACCGCTTTGCCAAAGCCTATCGGTTAAATACAGAAGAAATGGAAACAGAGCTTTCCGGGTTCCCAACCTTGCATGATTTATTCATCCGAAAACTGAAGCCGGGAGCACGCCAGGTTGATCCTGGGGAAAGTTCGGTGGTAAGCCCTGTCGATGCAGTCATTGAAGATGTCGGATATATTACCCCTTTAAGTGAAATGGAAGTGAAAGGGAAAATCTATTCGATTGTTGACATGCTGGGTGATAAAGAAACAGCAAAAAAATATATGGACGGAGTCTACATGATTTTTTACTTAAGCCCAAGCCATTACCATCGAATCCACAGCCCAATCAACGGTAAAGTGGAAAGGCAATGGACACTCGGAAAAAAATCATACCCTGTCAATAAATGGGGCCTTAAATACGGCGCGGATACACTTTCCAAAAACTATAGAATGATTTCTGAAGTACGGACTGACAGCGGAATGGTTGCGATTGTAAAAGTAGGAGCGATGTTTGTCAATTCAATTGAAACGACCCATACAGGCACTGATTTGAAAAAAGGTGAAGAAATAGCCTATTTCAGCTTCGGTTCAACCATTGTCCTGCTTTTTGAAAAAGGCTGTTTTTCTCCGGATCCTGCTATTTCAATTCCCCATCCGATCAAAATGGGCGAGAGAATTGGCGTGTTCCGATAAGATTATGCAGCGGCGCTTAACTGCGCCGCTGTTCATATTAATAGAAGTTATGGGTATAAAAAAGACCCCCTGGGGGGCCTTGTATCAGGAAGATACCCTGACTTTATGGGATAACGACCGGCGCTGGATTTCTTTTTCGATAAGGCGAATAAAATCAGGGCTAAGTTTCAGTTCTCTTGCTTTAAAATACGATTCAATCAGCAAATCATCTGACAGTTTGCGCATGCCAGAATTCACCCCCCTGAAAATTGTTGGTCTAAATTTATTTCGGATGGAATATAAATGTAAGTTCGTGATGTTTATATCACTAATTTAACAAAAAAGATACAGGAGAACAATCGTTCTTATTGTCCACAGCTATCGGTGGATAACCTGTGACTAAGTTGTTTATAATCTAGAAAAAGATGATAGTGGCAAGAAGGATAATGTGAATAAAGTTATCCACAACTTGTAAAAACGCCCTTTTTGTCGAAAATTATTTATTGAAAAACCCGGTTTTATTCAAATTTCTGGGCTGATGGGTAAATGTTATATAGTATAGATACAAGGAAATTGCCGATATTTGTTCGTTTAAGAAATAGGCTTTGTTATAGGCCAATGTTGATTTAAACCTACGTTGATTGTAGCGAAGGGCACCGACTCCTGCGGGATGTAGCGGCAAGGTGGAGACCCCGCAGGCGCTGACGCGCCGAGGAGGCTCCACTGACGCCCCGCGGAAAGCGTGTGCCCGTAGCGGAAATCAACAGCCAAATTTTATAGAGCCATAAATATATGGTTTTTAAATTTCTTTTTGAAACCTTACGCGAAATTGGTTATGATGAAAACATTGCCAACTTTACGAAATGAAAAATGAGGTGTGTACCATGTTGAATCTTTTCCTGCCCTCAGAGCATGTAAAGAGTATTTTTGCGATTACACCTGAACAACTAAAAGAGAAGGGGATTAAAGGGATCATTACTGACCTTGATAATACCCTTGTTGAATGGGACAGGCCAAACGCAACGCCGAAACTGATTGAATGGTTCGATGAAATGAGAAAGAACGATATACTAGTGACGATTGTATCCAACAATAATGAACAAAGAGTTAAATCATTTTCGGATCCATTAGGCATACCGTTTATTTTCCAGGCAAGAAAGCCGATGACAAAGGCTTTCCGGAAAGCGATTAAACAGATGGGTCTTAAGAGAGAAGAAGCTGTCGTCATAGGAGACCAGCTGTTGACAGACGTATTTGGAGGCAATCGGGGCGGATTCCATACGATCCTCGTTGTTCCGGTTGCCAAGACGGATGGCTTTTTCACTAAGTTCAACCGAAAAATAGAAAGAAGAATCCTGAATTTCTTTAGAAAAAAAGGGATGATCAATTGGGAGGATTCACTGTGAATACTGACCATGAAAAAGAAATTTGCATTGGTTGCGGAGTTGCAATCCAGACGGATGAACCAGGGGAACTGGGCTATGCGCCGGCTTCTTCCTTAGAGAAGGAGCAAATCATCTGCCAGCGTTGTTTCAGATTGAAGCATTATAACGAAGTCCAGGATGTCAGCCTCACGGACGATGACTTTCTGAAAATATTGAATCAAATCGGTACGACCGATGCTCTAATCGTAAAAATCGTGGATATTTTTGATTTTAACGGAAGCTGGATTCCCGGGATGCACCGTTTTGCCGGGAAAAATAAAATCCTTCTGGTTGGAAACAAGGTTGATTTACTCCCAAAATCAGTAAAGCAACAAAAGCTAATCAATTGGATGAAGCATGAATCAAGGGATTTGGGACTGCAGGCCGAGGATGTGTTCCTCATCTCAGCAGCAAAAGGAAAGTTCATACGAGAAACAGCGGCAGCCATTGATTCCCACAGGCAAGGGAAGGATGTTTTCGTTGTTGGCTGTACAAACGTAGGGAAATCCACATTTATCAACAGGATTATCAAGGAAGTGGCCGGCGGTCAGGATGTCATTACGACATCGCACTTTCCGGGAACGACACTTGATATCATAAAAATTCCATTGGAAGATGGCAGGTCGCTGATTGATACCCCTGGAATTATCAACCATCACCAGATGGCCCATTATGTAGGGAAACAGGATCTAAAAGTCATAACCCCAAAAAAAGAGATTAAACCAAGGGTTTATCAGTTAAATGAAGCTCAAACCCTTTTCTTCGGAGGGCTGGGAAGGCTTGATTATCTTTCGGGGGGCAGGAGGTCGTTTATCTGCCACTTTTCGAACGAGCTTGATATCCACCGGACGAAAACAGAAAACGCCGATGCATTGTATGAGCGCCAAGCTGGAGAAATCCTCACCCCTCCGAAAAAGGAAGAATTGAAGTCCTTCCCTGAGCTCGTAAAGCAAGAGTTTACGATTAAAGAAGCTAAAACTGATATTGTTTTTTCTGGCCTTGGATGGGTTACAGTGAATGAACCAGGCGCAAAAGTTGCGGCCTACGTTCCGCGTGGCGTGCAGACAATCCTCAGAAAATCGCTTATATAGATTCAGGGGGAGAAACGTTGAAAAAGTTTTTTGGCGTAATTGGGAATCCGATTGCCCAATCCATTTCGCCTCAGATGCACAATAATCTATTTGTTTATTACGGCATTGATGCCCATTACCATCCATTCTTAGTTGAAAGAGGAAAACTATCTGAAGCAGTACAAGGATTAAAGGCGCTTGGCGTGGCTGGTTTTAATGTGACGGTCCCATTTAAAACGGACATCATTCCTTTATTGGACTGGATTGACCCGCTTGCGCTTGAAATCGGCGCTGTAAACACCGTTGTAAACAAAGATGGAATACTTTTAGGCTACAATACAGATGGCCCTGGCTTTCTAAAAAGCCTCGAGGAAGAGCTGACACTCCCGAAACAGCCGGCCATTTTAATCATCGGGGCTGGCGGTGCGGCGCGCGCGATTTTTTTCACGCTTGAAAAAATCGGACCGTCAGCAATTGATCTATGCAACCGAAGCCTGGAAAAAGCGCAGTCCCTTGCCGCTGAAGCAAAATCTCATGTTCCTTCGAATGCATTGACTCTGGATGAAGCCGAGCGCAGGCTAAACGACTACGATCTTATCATCCAAACGACGACAGTTGGCATGTATCCGGAAATTGGCCAGCTTCCTCTTGACCCTGGCGGTATGAATAAACCTTTTTCTGCTGCTGATATTATTTATAATCCATATGAGACAGAATTCCTTAAGCGGTGCCGGCTTCGGGGAGCTAAAACCGTTAATGGCATCGGCATGTTCGTCTATCAAGGAGCACTTGCGTTTGAATTGTGGACAGGTGTTGAACCGGATAGCGAGAGAATGAGGCGAACTGTATTAAATCAACTGGGAGGTGCAACATGTTAACAGGAAAACAAAAAAGATTCCTCCGCTCAAAAGCCCATCACCTTTCACCGATCTTCCAGGTGGGAAAAGGCGGCGTGAATGAAAATATGGTTAAACAGATTTCTGACGCTCTTGAAGCTAGGGAACTGCTGAAGGTCAGTATCCTGCAAAATTTTGACGGGGACAAAAACGAAGCAGCAGAAAAACTAGCGCTTGGAACGAAAGCGGAACTTGTCCAATTAATTGGGAATACGATTGTCCTTTATCGGGAGTCTGTGGAAAACAAGCAAATTAAGCTCCCTTAATGAGCATAATAAGGAGGCGGCTTCGTGAAAAAAATCGGCATTCTGGGGGGAACCTTCAACCCTCCCCATCTAGGCCATTTAATCATCGCCAATGAAGTTTGCCATGCTTTAAATCTGGATGAAGTTTGGTTTTTGCCTAACCAAGAACCCCCTCACAAAAAAAAGGCGGGCGGGGCCAGTGATGAAGATCGTCTAGCCATGCTTGAAAGTGCGATAAAAGGGAATAAGTTGTTTAAGGTAGAAGCCATTGAGCTTGGCCGGGAAGGCCCTTCGTATACGATAGATACGATGAAAATTTTGGTCGACAGAAATCCGGACGCTGAATTTTACTTTATTATTGGCGCGGACATGGTTGAATATCTTTCGAAATGGCGCCAAATTGATGAGCTCCTGAATCTTGTCACTTTTGTAGGGGTACAAAGACCCGGATATGGATTAATAACTACATATCCAGTCCAGATTGTGGATATCCCCGCGATTGATATCTCATCCAGTATGATTCGGGAAAGATTGCATCAAGGCAGGACAGTGAACTATTTACTTTCTGAAGGCGTAATCAGGCAAATCAGGGAGAAGCATTTATATGGAACGTGAGGCAGCTCTGCAAATTGTTAAGGAACAATTAACGGAACATCGCTATATTCATACAGTAGGTGTAATGGAAACAGCCATCACACTCGCAAAAAGGTATGGGGCCAATCCAAAGCAAGCGGAACTGGCAGCAATTTTTCATGACTATGCGAAATTCCGGCCAAAGGAAGACATGAAAAAAATTATTATCGAACAAGGGTATCCCGAGGACTTGCTTGATTACAGCCCCGAACTGTGGCATGCTCCCGCCGGTGCCTATCTGGTGGAACATGAAGCGGGAATAACCGATTCGGAAGTACTTGATGCCATCCGATACCACACATCGGGAAGGCCGAGAATGCGGTTATTGGAAAAAATAATCTATCTGGCTGATTATATTGAGCCAGGGAGAAGTTTTCCCGGAGTGGAAGACACACGTATAATTGCAAAATCCGACCTTGACGGGGCACTGATCCACTCAATAAAAAATACGATTTCGTTTTTGCTTAAAAAGAACCAACCTGTTTACCCGGACACCTTTTTAACTTATAATGACCTCGTTAAAAACAGGAGGACTGATGAATGAGTAACATTGAGTTATTGCAAATAGCGGTTAAAGCCGCAGATGATAAACGGGCGGAAGACATTTTGGCCCTAAATATGAAAGGGATTTCCCTTATAGCCGATTATTTCATGATTTGTCACGGGAATTCCGATAAACAAGTACAGGCAATCGCAAGGGAAATAAAAGAGAAGGCTGCGGAGAATGGATTCGAGGCCAAAAGAATGGAAGGCTTTGATGAAGCGAAATGGGTGCTAATTGATCTTGGCGACGTTGTTGCACATGTTTTCCATCGAGATGAACGTACTTACTACAACCTGGAAAGGCTATGGGGAGACGCGCCATTGGAAGATATCTCGAGTGTCATTCAACAATGAGTTACGGTCACTTTGCCTATTTGTATGACCAATTAATGGAGGATGCTCCGTACGATGATTGGGCTGGTTTTGCTTTGAAAAACTGGCAAAAGCACGGACCAAAAAGCGAGAAATCATTCCTGGATTTAGGCTGTGGAACCGGTGAAATCTCTTTAAGGCTAGCCGATTCAGGTTTTCATGTTACAGGAGTTGACCTTTCTCCGGACATGCTTGCTGTCGCGAGGGAAAAGGCGGATAACACCGGCTCTTCCATTCGGTTTGTTGAGCAGGATATGTCTGAGTTAGAAATGGATGATAAGTATGGCATAATCGGCATTTTTTGCGATTCGCTCAATTATCTGGAGTCGGAGGAACAAGTACGCAAAACTTTCGGAAAAGCCGTAAAGTATCTTGTTCCCGGCGGATTACTTATGTTTGACGTGCATTCAATCGAAAAAGTAGCAAATGGGTTCATCAATCGTTCTTTTTCACTGAACGGTGAAAATGTAGCCTATATATGGGATAGCTTTAGCGGGGAAGATCCAAATAGCGTTGAGCATGAAATCAGCTTTTTTGTGCGGGATGAACAGGATGGCAAATATGACCGCTATGATGAAATTCATTATCAGCGTACCTTTCCCGTTGAAACTTACCGTAGCTGGCTTGAAGAGGTTGGCTTGGAAGTTGTTTCCATCACATCTGATTTTCTTACAATTGAACCCGCCGAGGAGTCAGAACGTGTTTTTTTCGTTGCCAAAAAATCGAAATAATAAATGGCCATTTCTAAAAGAAATGGCCATTATTTTTTTCTTGCTAGCAGGAGATTGATGATCGCTGTCGAATATTGTTTAGGAGCGGTATTGTTTTTCTACGTGTTCAAGATCCTCCTTAAACTTTGCGTGTGTCGCCCGGAATAAATCCCGGAACATGTCGCCTAAGCCGTTTTCAAGCACCTTGATTCCTTCACCAGTTATCCCGCCTTTAACACAAACCTTTTCTTGAAGCGCCGGTAATGTGTAATGCCCTTTCCTTAGGAGTTCACCCATCCCAATTAGCATCCCACTAGCCATATTTGTTGCTCTTTCTTCGTCAATATTCGTTTCATTTACAGCAGCTAAAACAAATTCCTGAAGTAGATAACTGAAAAAAGCGGGCCCGCAGCTGACGATATCAGAAGCTACCCTCACGTATTGCTGTTCAATTTCTATTGGTTCGGATATTTTCCTAATCAATTCGCCCAGTTTCGTTTTCCAATCCGATGAGCATTTTTCCCCATAGGTTACTAACGTCACCCCAGCCAAGGCCCTGTTGGTAATGCTTGGAATCATTCTAATCACCGAGCAGTCTGCGGTTGTTTCCAACTGATCTGTCCGAATAGGGCTTGTGATTGACACAAGACATTTTTCCTCTGCAAGAAAGGAGGCGATTTCCATCAGAACGCCCCGGCTTTCTAATGGCTTAACACACAGGAAAATGATATCTGCAAAATGGGCAACCTCAGCCGCTTTCTCTGCGACATGTATGCCCGGATAAACTTTTTTCAGTGCTTCGGCCTTTGCTAATGTCCGATTAACGGCCATAAGTGAACCTTCTTCAACCGCTCCGCTGTCAAGGAGTGCTTCTGCAAGAATCCGCCCCATATTCCCAGTCCCGATAATCCCGATTTTCATGAAGTTTTTCCCTCCTAGCCAAACGAATACCCACTATAACGTTATGAAGAGAACAAGCAACTTATACCAAAAGGAGAATGCCGATGAAAGCCTGGTTACTGGAAAACAAATATTATGCCGCTGCTGCACTTATTGTTTTGGCCGTTTTTGTTTACTTTTCGCAAAAAGATTCCCTGACGGAACCTCCCGGAGAAAATGAAATTCTTCAGGCTCAAGCTGCCGATCGTGAGAATGAAGGATTGGGGGTGAAAGAGGAAAATGACATACCTGAAATCATCCTCGTAGATGTAAAAGGCGCCGTGAAAAAGCCTGGTGTGTATAAAGGTGAAAAGGAAGAGCGGGTTGTCGATCTCATTCAACGTGCGGGAGGCCTGGCGGAGCATGCGGATGCGAGCCAGGTCAACTTTGCGCAGAGGATTGAAGATGAAATGGTGATTGTCATCCCGCTGCAGGGTGAAGTGGAACCAGCTGCCGTTCCGCTAGCATCCACGGGGGAAAAGGGTGGCGATAAAATTAATATTAATAAAGCGGATGTGGCTGAATTGCAGAATATACCCGGGATTGGCCCGGCAAAAGCCGTGGCTATTATTGACTATCGAGAAAAGAATGGGCCTTTCAAGAATCCAGAGGAATTAAAAGAAGTCAGCGGGATAGGTGAGAAAACTTTTGAAAAACTGGAGGGTGCCATAACTGTCCGTTGACCGTCAAAGAAGGAAGAAGGTAAACTAGAGAAGGCGGAAAGACTATGATGACAACCTATTAGGGGGAGAGAATGTGGAACGAATTTCATGGGATCAGTACTTCATGGCTCAGAGCCATCTGCTTGCCCTTAGGAGCACATGTACGAGGCTAATGGTAGGAGCTACAGTTGTAAGGGATAAAAGGATTATTGCGGGTGGTTATAATGGCTCGATTGCTGGAGGGGAACACTGTACCGACAATGGCTGTTACGTCATTGACCACCATTGTGTCAGGACCATCCACGCTGAAATGAACGCACTTCTTCAATGTGCAAAGTTCGGGGTGCCCACAGAAGGGGCGGATATTTATGTCACCCATTTCCCTTGCCTGCAATGCTCAAAAGCGATTATCCAAGCTGGTATTAAAACAGTATATTACGCAAGTGATTACAAAAACCATCCTTATGCGGCAGAGCTTTTTGAAAAAGCGAATGTAAAAACAGAAAAAGTCGAGCTGGAGCAAACAACGATTGACTTTACTCAAATTATTTCGCCTGCGGGCATCGTACAAGAGTCTAAATAATCATCCTTCACTAGGCATCCCTTTTCATGGGGATGCCGACCTTTAACCTCACAGCCAATAAACAACTTTTAAAAGCTAATATCCCCTTACTTGGAGGTATGTATGAAAGGAAAGCTGATCCTCCTGGCTCCTCCTGCCCTGTTGGGCACTATGCTGCCACTTCACGGTCCTCATACCATCATCGCTTTATTTTTTCCCTATCTAGTCCTCTTAAGTAAATACAAAAAGTTTTCATTTAAACAAATTCTTTTTGTATGCGCTTTATTTCTTGTCTTTGCTTTAACCGGGAAGCATTCCGTTGAGAACAATAAAACTTCTTTCTTTGGAAACGAGCGGAATTTCTCCCTTGTTTTTAATGAAGGAGCGGCAATTGACGGCGACCGGTTCAAAGCCATTGCAAAAGACCTTAGGACAGGGGAAAAAATTGCAGTCACCTATAAAGTTGCGAGTGAACATGAAAAGGAGAACCTGCAAAAGGCTAATTTTTTTGGTAGGCTGTGTGGTGTAAACGGGAGCATGAAACAACCGGCGTCTGCTAAAAATCCTGGTGGTTTTGATTACAATCTTTATTTGAAGGAACATCAAATTCACTGGATATTAACATTGGATACAGCTCCCTTAGGCAATTGCAGCGTCCGAAATGCAAGTATGGTTGAAAAACTTCGTATGATCCGCCAGGAAGGAATATCTCATATTACTGCTCAGTATCCATCAGAATCGGCCTCACTCGTTTCGGCGCTTATTTTCGGTGAGCAAACCCTTATTTCTGAAGATGTCATGGCCGCCTATAAGAAAATCGGAATCACCCATTTGCTAGCCATTTCTGGCATGCAGGTCACCGTCCTAGCAGGCTTGGTTTTCTTGCTGGGTGTACGGTTAGGAGTAACAAGAGAAAGAATGTCCATTTTGCTGTTGGCTGTCCTGCCTGCTTATGCGGTTATTGCTGGTGCCTCTCCGTCCGTCATCAGGTCTGTTCTAATGGCGGGAATCCTGCTGCTTACAGCCTTTAGATCCTCTTTCATCAGTCCTGCAGGTGCCCTGTCCCTGTCTTTCATGGCTTTTATCCTTATTGATCCTTATTCACTTTATGATCCGGGCTTTCAGTTGTCATATCTCGTTACGTTCTCACTTCTATTTTCGTCGGGAGCATTAAGAAATAAAAACTATGTCGGTTTAGAGATGTTGGCTGTGACAGCCCTCATCTCACAACTGGCTGCTTTGCCGATCCTACTTCTTCATTTTTTCGAATTGCCTCTAATCAGCATTGCGGCAAACATCATATTTATTCCCATTTACTCATTTATTTTAATGCCCGCAGTTTATCTGCTTTATCCTTTCTCTTTTGTTAAAGGATTGGCAGGTTTTGCGGGGGGAGTTTTAAACGGTGCCGTGATGCTGTCGGATAGGCTAGCTTTGTTCCTCGCAAAAATTCCATTACAAATGAATCCTGGAAAACAGACAGTAGCTATATTAGTTTTCTATACAGCGTCAGTTTTTTATTCATTCATAGCATGGGAAAGAGCCAAAACACAAAAAGTTGCGTATTTGGCTTTAATGCTTCCGTTTTTGCTGTTAATGATTCAGGAAGCCGGGGAGCTTGTTTCGAATCGGGCAGGAGAGGTGACGGTGATCGATGTCGGCCAGGGGGACAGTATTTTCATTTCCCTTCCGAATGGCAACGGAAACTACCTAATAGATACAGGTGGGAGCGTTGATTTTGCAAAAAAAGAATGGCAACGCCTCCGAAAGCCATATGATCCGGGAAGAGATACCGTTATTCCTTTCTTGAAGGCAAAAGGAATTGTGAAATTGAACAAACTGATCTTGACTCATGGTGACGAAGACCATATCGGCGGGGCGGCCGCTATAATGGAAAATATAAAAATTGACGAAATTCTATTACCCGCCTATAAGGAAAAATCGGAAGGCGAGGAGGAAATCATTAATTTGGCAGATAGGATAGGGATAAATATTAAGGAAGTGGCAAGGGGGGACGTCTGGAAGGCAGGGAATAGTACATTTTATGTTCTATCTCCAATACGGGACTATACGGGGGACAGAAACGGGGGGTCAATTGTTATTTATTCCGAATTTTCCGGGAACGGATGGCTTTTTACCGGCGACCTTCCGGAAGATGCCGAGAAAGAGCTTGTCCGCTTATATCCAGCAATGAAGGTGGATGTGCTAAAAGCCGGACACCACGGAAGCAAAACCTCTTCTTCGGCGTATTTCCTAAAGCATTACAAGCCGGCTGTCGCGTTGATTTCTGCAGGGGAGAATAACAGGTTTGGCCATCCCCACAAAGAAACAGTTGAGCGGCTTGATGAGGCTCGGGCGAAAATTTATAGGACGGATTTGCATGGGGCAATTACTTACTCTTTTAAAGGGAAATCCGGAACCTTTTCTACATTTTTGCCATACACTGGAGCATTGAATGAAAAGAAAAAGGCAAAATAAAAAGGCCGCGGCGGGCGGCCCTAAAGAAGGCATCCATTAAGATCCGAGTGCATGGATGACTGTCGCGATAATGAACATTGTTGCGAAAAATCCAAAAGACACAATAAAGCCTACCCCTGAGTCAATTGCATCGTTTCGTTTGTCCCGGACATTTTGTTCAAATTCGTTCACAAGCTACCCCTCCCTATTTTCCATAATAGTATAAGCGATACATTTAAAAAAATCCAGTTTTGCCGCCCTTCTTGCTTTTTGACAGGAGTTAACACCAATAGTTTATTTGTCTGGAGCGAAACCTAAAAGTAATAAGGCATTCCGCCGGCAAGATGAGGCCCGGGACTGATCAGGCCGGCGTTCATATAAAATGGGAATCGGGCAGAGAAAACCGGTTCCCCTTTGAATGCTTGTAAAATCGGACAGGCTTCTTTAGGATATAGATATAACAAATTAGTAACGAATTAGGGTTTGGGGAGATAAGAATATATGGCTATCGAGCTGTGGAAACAAATAAAAAACAAGCAATTTTCACCAGTTTATTTATTGTACGGAACGGAATCTTTCCTGATGAAGGAAACCGGCCAGCTATTGCTGGAAAATGTTCTTGGCGATGAAAGGGATTTTAATTTCTCGACATACGATTTAGAAGAAACGCCAATAGAAGCTGCTCTCGAGGATGCGGAAACCTTTCCGTTTATGGGGGATAACAAGGTTATTTTTATCCGAAATCCATTCTTTTTGACGTCGGAGAAACAGAAGGATAAGGTCATCCATAATCTATCTAGGCTCGAAACTTATTTGAATAAGCCAGCACCATATTCCATTGTCGTTTTTTTTGCTCCTTATGAAAAGCTCGATGAACGGAAAAAAATTACAAAGGAACTGAAGCGGCGCGCGAATGTGGCCGAGATGAAAAAGCTCTCAGAATCGGATTTGAAATCCTGGGTGGATGGCCGTGCCAGAAAAAGAGGGATCGAGCTTGACAGGGGAGCGGTGGAGACAGTTATTGCACTCGCGGGTACAAATCTGTTCATGCTCTCAAATGAGTTGGACAAGCTGGCACTATATGCAGGAGAAGGAGGAAGGGTGGATGCGCAAACAGCTGAATTGCTTATACCTAAATCACTGGAGCAAAATATTTTCAGTTTGACAGACAAAGTGGTTCAGAAGAAGCCTGCCGAAGCTCTCCGTATTTATTACGACTTGTTGAAACAAAATGAAGAGCCAATTAAAATCCTCGCTTTGCTGGCAGGCCAATTTCGCCTGATATACCAAATTAAAGAGCTGAGCCGGAAAGGTTATGGGCAGCAGCAAATAGCGGCTATAATAAAGGCTCATCCATACAGGGTTAAAATGGCCGCAGGGCTGGCATCGAAATTTTCAGACGGCGAGCTAGCAAGCCTGATTGGACAAATCGCCGAAGCGGACTACCAAATGAAAACCGGTGGAGCCGACAAATCTCTACTTGTGGAAATGTTTCTGATGAAGCTCGGCAAAACATCGTAATCAATTAAAAGTAAGTTATGAAGGTAAAAAAAGCCTGCTTCCGAATGGGAGCAGGCTTACCTCTTATAGAGCGTTAATTTTCTTCGCTAGGCGGGATTTTTTGCGGGCTGCAGCATTTTTATGGATAAGGCCTTTTGTAACAGCTTTATCAAGCTTGCTTACAGCTTCAACAAAAACTTCTTTCGCGGCAGCTGCATCGTTCACTGTTACAGCAGCTTCAGCTTTTTTAACAGCAGTACGCATCGAAGATTTCACAGCTGTATTTTGAGCGTTTTTAGCTTCGTTTGTTTTCACACGCTTAATTGCAGATTTAATGTTTGGCATTCCATTCACCTCCTAAAAAAAAGAACCGAGACACTTCTATGAACTCGAGTTTCACTTCCATAAACATAAATAGGAACAAAAGATATTTTATCAAACGCTTGCCCATAATGCAATACTCCACTCGTAAATTGTGTAAAACTGTTTCCCTTGACAGCCTGAATGGCCCAGCTCGTTTTGGGAAAAGATAGGGAATAGTTTTGCCATTGGATTAAGCAAAGGAATGGGAGGTAATTGAAAATGGATAATGAACTTGATTTGAGTCAGTACGCTGTTAGGACAGATTTAGCTGTCGAAGCTAGGGAAATGGCAATAGCAGGAAGGCAGAGTACTATAGGGCAGGAACAAAATGTGTCCCAGATTGAAGGAGTTATTATCAAGGAAAAAGAAGTTGACGGCATGAAGGTTTCGCTTGTTGAAGTAACGGATGCAGGAGAAGAGGCATTAGGTAAAAAAGCAGGCCGGTACTTAACGATTGAAGTTGCCGGCATTCGGCAGCAGGATACTGAGCTGCAGCAAAAAGTGGGGAATGTTTTTGCGAGGGAATTTGCAGGCTTCCTTGAAAGCGCCGGAATTGGAAAGGAGGAATCCTGTCTTGTAGTCGGGCTTGGGAACTGGAATGTAACGCCAGATGCGCTTGGCCCAATCGTTTGTGAAAACTTGCTTGTCACTAGGCATTTATTTAATCTGCAGCCGGAAAGCGTCAAAGAAGGCTACCGATCCGTAAGTGCCCTTGCACCAGGGGTCATGGGTCTGACCGGGATTGAAACGAGTGATATCATCTTTGGGGTCGTAGAAGAAACGAAACCTGGTTTTGTCATTGCCATAGATGCCTTAGCGTCGAGGTCAATTGAAAGGGTTAACGCAACTATTCAGATTTCCGATACGGGCATCCATCCCGGGTCTGGAGTAGGAAATAAGCGGAAGGAACTGAGCAAAGACACACTCGGTATTCCAGTTATTGCAGTAGGAGTCCCGACCGTCGTAGACGCTGTTTCGATTACAAGTGATGCGATCGATTTTGTCTTGAAGCATTTCGGAAAGGAATTAAAAGAAGGTGGGCGGCCGGCAAGGTCCCTTGTCCCCGCCGGGCTGACTTTTGGCAAAAAAAGAGTGCTGAGCGAAGAAGATCTTCCAGATGAGGAACAGCGAAAAACTTTTCTTGGCATCGTCGGAACCCTGGAAGAAGAGGAGAAACGCCAACTCATCCATGAAGTCCTGGCCCCGCTTGGCCACAACCTCATGGTCACCCCAAAAGAAGTCGACGTTTTCATAGAAGACATGGCCAACCTAATCGCAAACGGACTCAACGCATCCCTCCACACCAACATCGACAAAGACAACGCCGGCTATTACACGCGATGAGGCAGGGGACGGTTCCACTGCCTCACTATTTACGATAAGAACCTGATTTGTTGTTATGCAGAACCCGGATGGGTGACAACAAGCGCTCGAAAACTGGTTTCGTTGTCACTCAAAGCCGGATGCGTGACAACAAATTCTCGAAACCCGGTTTTGTTGTCACTCAAAGCCCGGTTGCGTGACAACAAATTCTCGAAAACTGGTTTCGTTGTCACTCAAAGTCCGGATGGGTGACAACAAGCGCTCGAAACCCGGTTTCGTTTTCCCACACAACCCGGATGCGTGACAACAAATTCTCGAAAACTGGTTTCGTTGTCACTCAAAGTCCGGATGCGTGACAACAAATGCTCTGAAACCGGATAAGTTGTCACTCAAAGCCCGGATGCGTGACAACAAATTCTCTGAAACCGGATAAGTTGTCACTCAAAGCCCGGATGCGTGACAACAAATTCTCGAAACCCGGTTTCGTTGTCACTCAAAACCCGGATTCATGACAACAAGTGCTCGAAATCCGGATAAGTTGTCACTCAAACCCAGGATGAGTGAAAGTCACCGGTTCATTCCTCTTTGATTCAGTACAAAAATAACCTAAGAAAATTAAAGTTCTACCATCTCTAGCGAACTCATATGATTTACTAGAACAACGGCCAACTTCCGCTTGTTCATGAGTGTCCAGGGAGGTGGAACGATGAAAAAAAGGGTAAATACCGCACTGATTCTATCAGGGACAAGCCTGGTGAAGGCTGCAGCGCTCATGGCGCTTTTAGTAATATGCACGTTTTCGGTCAGCGGCCTTCTCGGTTCCGTCAAACCGGGCAATAGCATTACTTCGTTACCATTAAACCAATCGTCCGAAAAAATGAGGGGAGAGCTTCTCTATCAATTTATCGGTTGGGAGAATCACTATTTCACCGAATTGAACGGAAAGGGAGCAAGCCCGAAGCTCACCAACCTGTTTCTCGGCTTGTTTGCAAACATTAATCTTGATGATCCAAGGAGTCTGTTAGGAAGGGAACTTCCGGGATTCTACCTATTCGATAGTAGAATAGTCGTAGCCGGTGAAGGAACCAATTATACCAATATGCCAATAGAATCCGCCCCGCCACTCGAGATCATGTTGGCTGAACGGGAGGCCGCCCTCCAAAACCTGAATGATATCCCCGCTCCCGAGGACAATAACGGAGCACCGCCGGTTAGATGGAAAGAAGGAGTCTTTATTTATTTTTCGCATAACAGGGAATCTTACCTTCCATATTTAAAAGGAGAGACTGACCCTAACCGTGCGTATCATTCAAAAATTAATGTGACACAATTAGGGGACCAATTAAAGAAAAGCCTCGAAGCAAGAGGGATTGGAACGCATGTGGACAAAACAGATATTAATAAAAACTTAGTGAACAAAGGATTGAAATTCGGAAACTCTTATATGGAATCAAGAAATGTCGTCAAGGAGGCCATGGCAAGAAACAAAGAACTTCTATATTTCATTGATGTCCATCGGGATGCGCATAGAAAGAAAGATACTACAAAAGTTATTAACGGAAAAAGTTACGCAAAACTGGCTTTCGTCATTGGCGGAGAAAATCCACATTACCAACAAAATCTTAAGTTAGCCAAAGAAATCCATCGGCTTCTTGAGAAAAATTACCCAGGCTTGAGCAGGGGCATTATGTTAAAAGAGGGTGCAGGCACTAACGGTAAATTCAACCAGGACTTATCAGGAAACGCCATATTGGTGGAATTTGGAGGCGTTGACAATACCTTTGAGGAGCTGAACCGTTCAGCTGATGCGCTGGCAGACGTATTTGCCGACTATTTCTGGCAGGCGGAAAGTGTCGAGAATCCAATCAGCCAGCCAACCGATAAAAAATAGGAGGAGGTGCTGGCCTTGAAACTTTTTATGCTGAAAAGCCTGCTGCTTGCATCTATCATGTTTGCATTGGCGCTTGGCGGAATGCAAGTGGCAAATGACGGGATCAGCCGTATGAGGGGGTATGATGATCCCGGTTTCGAGGAAGCAGTCTCTTTGAATAAAACGCAAAATGGCGAGCTGCAGGTCTCCATCATGGGCGGTGAGCTGAATAAAAGCACAATGGAAGAAAAGAAAAAGGAAATAGAAAAAACGCAGGTGTTTAACTTGTTTTCATCAATGGGCAAGGCATTGGCAAATATGATTTCCGGAGCGGCCCGGGGAATCCTCGATCTTTTGCGAAATTAATCCTGGCTACTGTAACCAAAATCCGGCTCCCAGCCGGATTTTTGTTTTAGCTGTCTTGTCTTAAGCCAGTCACCGCTGAACGAGCCGCTTCCGCTCTTCTTTATTGAAACTTGATTTTTGTGCTGTTATAATCAAAAATAGTCTACATGTGCGTAAAACAGGAGTGAACCCCA
Source organism: Neobacillus notoginsengisoli (assembly GCF_003515685.1). Classification (GTDB taxonomy): domain Bacteria; phylum Bacillota; class Bacilli; order Bacillales; family Cytobacillaceae; genus Bacillus_D; species Bacillus_D notoginsengisoli. Next base: position 22,339 of record NZ_QWEG01000005.1, read on the forward strand.
TTGAATAGAGAAGACAGATTGAAAAGGCAATCGAAAATCAGGAACTTTTCGATTATTGCCCACATTGACCACGGGAAGTCGACACTTGCCGACCGGATCCTTGAAAAAACAAATGCATTGACTTCAAGGGAAATGAAGGACCAGCTCCTTGATTCCATGGACCTTGAAAGAGAGCGCGGCATTACAATCAAACTCAACGCCGTTCAGCTGAAATACAAAGCGAAGGATGGCGAGGAATACATTTTCCATCTTATCGATACCCCAGGGCACGTCGACTTCACCTATGAAGTTTCACGAAGCCTGGCTGCATGCGAAGGCGCGATTCTTGTCGTTGACGCGGCCCAGGGAATTGAGGCCCAGACGCTTGCGAACGTTTATCTTGCTATAGACAATGATCTTGAAATTTTGCCGGTCATTAATAAAATTGACCTTCCGAGCGCGGATCCTGAAAGAGTCAGAACTGAAATTGAAGATGTTATTGGCCTTGATGCTTCAGAGGCGGTCCTCGCTTCTGCAAAGGCTGGAATCGGGATCGAAGAGATTCTAGAACAAGTTGTCAAAAAAGTGCCGGCGCCTACTGGTGACCCGGAAGGTCCATTAAAAGCGCTAATTTTCGATTCCCTATATGACGCCTATCGCGGCGTTGTGGCTTATATCAGGGTTGTCGACGGGACTATCAAGGTCGGCGATAAAATCAAAATGATGGCGACCGGTAAGGAATTTGAAGTAAATGAAGTTGGTGTATTCGCCCCGAGAGCCGTTCCTCGAGACGAATTGACAGTGGGTGATGTAGGCTTCCTTACAGCTTCCATAAAAAATGTCGGTGATACCCATGTTGGTGACACGATTACAAACGCCAAAGGCGGTGTGACCGAGCCGCTGCCCGGGTACAGAAAATTGAACCCAATGGTTTTCTGCGGACTGTATCCAATTGATTCTGCCAAGTTCAACGACTTAAGGGAGGCACTTGAAAAGCTTCAGCTCAATGACGCCGCCCTTCAATATGAACCTGAAACCTCACAGGCGCTCGGCTTTGGTTTCCGAGCAGGTTTTCTGGGCCTTCTACACATGGAAATCATTCAGGAGCGGATTGAACGGGAATTTAAAATCGACTTAATTACAACCGCACCAAGCGTTATTTACAATGTAATGACGACGGATGGAAAAGAATTGAGGGTAGACAACCCTTCCGATATGCCGGACCAGCAAAAAATCGATCATGTGGAAGAGCCATATGTAAAAGCAACTATGATGGCACCGAATGAATATGTCGGTGCAATCATGGAGCTGTGCCAGAACAAGCGCGGTGTTTTCATTGACATGCAATACCTTGATGAAAAGCGCGTCAGCATTGTTTATGAAGTTCCGCTTGCGGAAGTCGTCTATGACTTCTTTGATCAATTGAAATCCAATACGAGGGGATATGCGTCCTTCGACTATGAACTCATTGGCTACAAGCCTTCCAAGCTGGTCAAAATGGACATCCTCCTGAATGCTGAAAAAGTGGATGCGCTCAGCTTTATTGTTCATAGGGATTTTGCATACGAGCGTGGCAAAGCAATTGTTGAAAAACTGAAAGGCCTGATTCCAAGGCAGCAATTCGAAGTGCCTGTTCAGGCTGCTATAGGACAAAAGATTGTCGCTCGTTCAACAATAAAGTCTATCGGGAAAAACGTATTGGCCAAATGTTATGGCGGGGACATTTCAAGGAAACGAAAACTTCTTGAGAAACAAAAAGAAGGTAAAAAACGGATGAAACAAGTCGGATCTGTTGAAGTCCCACAAGAAGCATTTATGGCCGTCCTCAAAATGGATGAAGGCGGCAGCTCGAAAAAATAATCAACCCAAAGGCAGGAAAGCTGATTTGCAGCTGTTTCCTGCCTTTTTTTGTACTTTTAAAAAAACAGCGGCTCGGAACATTTACGGTAAACGGTTTTTCGTCCAGAAGTGAATTTGACGCGATTTTACGAGAAGAGGAAAAGTTTAATTATTTTGTAATGTAACCCCTTGCAATTTTATTCGATTGTAATACGTGAAAGCTTATACTTTTAGTGGAACCTGGGCGCATTTGGTTAACCGAGGGTTTTTTTGCGGTCAAAAACGCCTTTTTAGGACATATCAGAAAAAATTATACCGGGGTGATAGGAAAGTGATTTATACAATAATTAAAAAGAATTCCTACCAGGATTCGATCAACCTTATGTTACTGACAAACGCAATATCAGCGACTGAAGGCGTAAACAAAGCCCAAATCATGATGGGAACTCCTGCGAACAAAGATATTTTCAAAGGGGCTGGATTGTATACAGAAGAACTTGAAGCAGCACAACCGAATGACATGGCTATTGTCGTCGACACTGATGATGAAAAGCTGATCGATGTTGTTTTGGAAAAAGTTGATGAATACCTGCAAAACCAGGCAACAACAAACTCAGGCAATGAATATGAAACAGTAAGAACCTGGGACAAGGCAGTCAAATCTATGCCAGACGCGACTGTAGCATTGATTTCCGTACCTGGTACGTACGCTGCGGAAGAAGCCGAAAAAGCACTTGACCTTGGGCTTCACCCGTTCATCTTCAGTGATAACGTCTCAATGGAAGATGAAGTGCGCCTAAAGAAAAAAGCACACGAAAAAGGCCTTCTTGTCATGGGTCCGGACTGCGGTACTGGAATTCTTGATGGTATTCCGATTGCTTTCGCAAACGTTGTAAATAAAGGAAAAATCGGCGTTGTTGGAGCATCCGGTACTGGTATCCAGGAAGTGACTGCGATCATCGACCGTCTTGGCGAAGGGGTGACCCACGCAATTGGAACAGGTGGACGCGACCTAAGTGATCAGGTTGGCGCAATTACAATGATGGACGGAATCCGCGCATTGGAAAGCCACAGGCAGACAGAAGTAATTTGCGTAATCTCCAAGCCGCCTGCAAAAGAAGTCCGTGATGAGGTTGTTGAGCTTCTTCATGCAGTATCAAAGCCGGTTGTAGCTATTTTCCTTGGCGAAAAGCCGACACAATACGAAGGGAATGTATACCAGGCTTATACACTTGAAGAAACAGCCCGCATTGCGGTTGACCTTGCTAAGGGCAACGATGTAAAGCCTAATTATGATGAAGGTTCATACGAAGTTGAAAATGTTGTTTTGAACTCAGAACAAAAAGCGATTAAAGGCCTTTACTCGGGCGGTACACTCGCATCGGAGGCAGCTGTATTAATTTCAGACGCTCTTGGCCTTGGAACAGATATTAAAAATGAAGATGGTTATGTCTTGAAAACTGATCATCAAGTAGTCGTTGACCTCGGGGACGATAACTATACACAAGGCAAGCCGCACCCAATGATTGACCCTGAAACAAGAGCGAAGTTCATTGAAGAAGCAGCGAAAGATGAGCACACTGCAGTCATCCTCTTAGATTTCGTACTTGGCTACGGTTCACACAACGATATGGCGGAAGCGCTCCTTCCATCAATTAAAAAAGCTGTTGCCTACGCAGGAGAGCAAGGCCGTAAGATTTACGTTGTTGCTTCTGTTTGTGGAACAGAAAATGATCCGCAAGATTACCAAGAGCAAAAGAAAAAGCTTGCTGAAGCGGGAATTATCATCAAAGACAGCAACAACCAGGCTGTACGCACAGCTCTATCAATTGTCGGCTTGAAAGTCAACGATGTTGAAAAAGCACATGTTGATGCTGCCAAGCCGACAAAGGAATACAATTTTGAAGTATCTAAAGAAATGGAAGCACTTGTAAACAATAAACCTAGCGTCATCAACGTAGGGTTGAAGAGCTTTACAGATTCCATCACAACTCTCGGCGGACGCGCGGTCCAGTTCGATTGGAGGCCAATCGCAGGCGGAAACGAGAGAATGAGAAAAATCTTAAACCTCTTAAACAACTATAGAAACTAGGAATACATGAAACAATTTTGCCGAAAGTGGTTTTCGCACCAGGTTCCTAGTGTGGAAACCCAACAGGCAAGCTTAAAAGTATAACTATTAATAACAGACTGGGAGGATTTCTAATGCAATTCAAATCGATTGATGAAGCAAACAGAGCGGTAATTGACAAGATCACTGGTTCAGCACCATTTCTTGTCGATGTTGTTCCTGCAAAAGAAAAAATCAAAGAACTAAACGAAGGTAAAGTCCTTCTTCATGCCGGCCCGCCAATCAAGTGGGAAGACATGACTGGACCAATGCAGGGCTCCTGCGTCGGTGCTTCACTTTTCGAAGGCTGGGCTGAGAACGAACAAGAAGCAAAGCGTCAGTTGGAAAATGGCGAAGTTACCTTTATTCCGTGCCATCATGTGAATGCAGTTGGCCCGATGGGGGGTATCACTTCTGCCAACATGCCTGTTCTTGTCGTTGTAGACAAGTCTGAAGGAAATGAAGCCTATTGCACAATGAACGAAGGAATTGGAGCAGTGCTTCGTTTCGGCGCGTATTCCGATGAAGTAATCAACCGCCTGAAATGGATGAAGAATGTTTTGGCGCCGACTCTTTCAAAAGCATTAGAGCTTTCTGGAGAGGGTCTTAACATCAACGTTATGATTGCCAGGGCGATCACAATGGGTGACGAATTCCACCAGCGTAATATCGCGGCTTCGCTTATTTTCCTTAAAGAAATCAGCCCGTACATTGTACAGCTTGATATCGATGACAAGGAAAAGAATGAAGTTATCCAGTTCCTTGCCGACACTGACCAATTCTTCCTGAATATTGCGATGGCGACAAGTAAGGCCGTTCTTGATAGTGCAAGAAAAATTGAGCATGGTACAGTCGTTACTGCAATGACCCGTAACGGAAAAGAATTTGGCATCCGTATCAGCGGCATGGGGGATGAGTGGTTTACTGCTCCTGTTAACACACCGCAAGGCCTATTCTTTACAGGATATTCCCAGGAACAAGCAAACCCGGATATCGGTGACAGTGCGATTACCGAAGCTTTCGGTGTTGGCGGTATGGCAATGATTGCTGCTCCTGGCGTAACACGCTTCGTAGGGGCTGGCGGCTTCAAGGACGCACTTTCAACAAGTAATGAAATGATGGAAATTTGTATCGATCAAAACAGTAACTTCACAATTCCAACTTGGGACTTCCAAGGGGCCTGTCTTGGAATTGATGCAAGGAAAGTAGTCGAAACGGGCATTGAGCCTGTTATCAACACTGGAATTGCCCACAAGCAAGCAGGTGTTGGGCAAATTGGAGCAGGTACTGTGCGCGCACCAAAGGAATGCTTCGAAAAAGCGATCGAGGCGTATGCAATCAAGCTTGGCCTTATTGAACCAGAAGCTTAAGAGATGAAACCAACAATACAACTGGATGCAGAGGAATATGAACAAAATATTCCTCTTTTCCTTGTGTAAAACCGAAACGGGAAGCTCCTAGCAATTTTACTTCTTTTATCAATTTATAAACGGAGGAAATAATCATATGTCACAAAAAGTAGTTATCGCTCTCGGCGGAAACGCCATTTTACAGCCTAAACAAGAGGCAACTTATGAAAATCAGCTTGAAAACGTACGCATGAGCAGCGAAATCATTGCTCGTATTGTAAAGAATGGCCACACTGTCATTGTTACTCATGGAAATGGCCCGCAGGTTGGAAATATTCTCCGCCAGAATGAAGAAGCGAAGGATGTCGTTCCTCCTTTCCCGCTTGATGTGTGCAGCGCTGAGTCACAAGGCTTCATTGGTTATATGATGGATCAGACACTTAAAAATGAATTAAACAAACTAGGCCTTGACAATCCAGTAGTCAGCATGCTGACACAAACCGAAGTTTCAAAGGATGATCCGGCTTTCGAAGACCTATCAAAACCAATTGGCGTTTTCTTCTCTGAGGAAGAAGCCAAGATATTGGCTGAGGAAAAAAACTGGGTTGTAAAAGAGGACGCTGGCCGCGGATGGAGGCGGGTTGTTGCTTCTCCAATGCCAAAGGCAATTCTTGGATCCGACATTATTAAAAAACTGACAGATGAGCGTGTCATTGTTATTGCCGCGGGTGGAGGCGGTATCCCTGTTGTTAAGAACGAGGATGGGACGCTGACTGGCATTGAAGCGGTTATCGACAAGGACCGCAGCGCCTTTAGGCTCGCTGAAGAAGTACAATCAGATGTGTTTATGATATTGACGGATGTTCAAAATGTTTACGTAAACTACGGAAAGCCGGACCAGAAAGCCCTTACTCACGTTACACTCGAAGAGGCAAAGAAGTATGTGGAAGAAGGCCAATTCTCGGCTGGAAGCATGGGACCTAAAATGGAAGCTGCCATGAAATTTGCTGAACAAGGCGGTCGGGCAATCATATGCTCGCTTGACCAGGCGGACCTTGCGATGGAAGGAAAAGCCGGAACACAAATCACGCTATAAACACACTTCCTTTAAATTGCGGTATCTGCTTGCGCTAAGATGTACATTAAGCAAGGGCAGATACCTTTTTCTATTTCGTTGTCAGGAGGAGGGTAGAGATGAAAAAATCCCGCTCATTTAAAAAAGAACTCATTTATTCGTTTTTACTCATCTCATTTTTTTCAATTACGCTTTTAGGGATTTTTCAAGTCTATCAATTATCTTCCTTAGTAAGAGAAAACCAAAAAAGTCAGGCAACAACGACAAAATACCTTGCTGATTATATTGGCAATTATGTTACCGAGCATAAAAAGGCCATTCAGACGAAAGCGCATAAAACTGCGCGCCATTTTGAAAACAAAGAAATGGATTTGATTGAACAGCAGTTGAAAGATATTAAAACAAACTATCCCGGATTTGTTAATTTGTACGTCGGAGATAAGAAAGGACAGTCCATCCTCTTTTATCCGGACGTCTATACAGATGGAGCTAAACGGGAAAACCTAAACTTCAGTGACCGCTCCTATTATAAGGAGTTAGTAAGAACAAAAGATACGGTTGTTTCTCCTGTATTACATGGGAGGGGCGGAACGGATTTATTATTAGTTACAATTGTTTCCCCTCTTCTTGACCACAACGGGGAAATGATTGGTTATGTTCAGGGAGCATTGGATTTGAATGCTTTAAGTGAACATATACAGAGAAGGAATTTTGGTGAGGAAGGGTATGCGGCTGTCATTGATAAAGATTGGAACGTCGTCGTGCATCCTCACGTTGATACACGCAGGGAATTGGTCAATCTTTCGAAATCCGAGATTAACCGTTTTATAGAATCAAGAGAGAAAGCCGGAGGAAGAAGTTTTTTTAAATCTATGAATCCAAATGAAGATATTTACATTACTTATGAAAAAATACCACCACTCGATTGGACGGTCTGGGTGGCAAAGCCGACCGATGCCGTTACAAAAACGTATAAAGATGCCCTCAGGACCATTTTAATTTTCCTCCTGCTAACCGCATTGGTATTGATTGGGGTAAGCCTTGTCTTGACGAACCGGCTTGAGAGGTCTATCCAAAAGCTGCTTGGCTATATAAAAGACTATACGAGGGACTTATTAGGAAAGCGTCCAAAGTCCAAGAGCATTCGAGGGCCGAAGGAAATGGAAGAGTTGTTTTTTTATTTCAACCATATGATTGATGAGGTTGAGAAAAACAGGAAGGAGTTATTAATACTGAACAAAGGCCTTGAGGCCAAGGTGCAGGAACGAACCGCCACCCTAGAGAGAAAGAACTCTGAGCTAAAGGCGATCAATAAGCTGATTACATCCGTTTCCACTGATAGAGATTTAGCTCAATTCATCCAATATTGCCTTCTGGAGATAGAACAGTTCATGAACTACTCCCTCCATGTTTGTTTCAATGACCTCGCCGTCACGAATAGGATGATTCATACAAATCAAAATTTGATGATGTACTTAAATGAGCATATGACTGGTGTTCAGCAGTATATGGAACCAATCCATATTGAAAAGAACAAAAGGGGCTTCCTCGTTGTCGACCTCACTGAACAGCAATCCATATCGGCCAGTGACCAGGAATTTTTGCGCACGTTTGCCGGATCGCTGGCTGTCATGCTGCAAAATAAATTTTTATTTGAAGAAACCCGCAATAAACATGCAGTTCTTGAAGCGGTCCTCGAAAGTATGTCAGATGGCCTTATTATGGTAAATAACAAAAAAGACGTTGAATATGTCAACGAGTTTTTCCTGAATGTAGTGGAAGTTGATGATGGGTTCGTTCATGTAGCAGATGAAGTAACACAGAGAAACGCCAGCCTGGACGATGTTTACAATCGATTTGTACATTTGTTTAATGTGGATAGGGAAGAGCTTAACGAGTTACTCTATGATAAAAAGATTGAACTAAAGCTTCACTATAAAGAGAAGAGCAAAAAGCCGAAGTATTATTTATTACATAACTTTTCTGTCTTGCTCGATGAAGAAAAAATGGGTGAAGGTCTGTTGCTTCGGGATATTACAAAGGAAGAAGAAATTGATACACTAAAAAACAATCTGATATCCCTCGCGTCCCATGAATTTAAAACACCTATTACGACGATAAAAGGAAGCGTGGAAACGCTGCTGCGCTCCGAGGTCGAGTGGGAACCTGAGTTTAAACAGGAATTGCTCGAAGGGGTTCATGAAGATATTGAGAGAATTCAGCACCTTATCAATGATTGGCTTGATATTTCAAAAATCGATTCAGGTGCTATGAACGTTGAACCTAACACGATACGCGCCGACCATGTCATTGAACTTTCGATGGAGTCAATTCCGAAAACTCTGAAGCACGATGCCATCCTTGAATTTAACAACTATGTAGAGGAAGGATTTACTTTTTACGCAGATAAAATGCGTGTTCAGCAGGTGTTAATCAATTTAATTACGAATGCGATTCGTTATAATGATTCAAACCGTAAAAAAGTGGATATTACACTCGATAAGGAAAATGGATATACAACAATTTCTGTTGCCGACAATGGAATCGGCATTTCAAAAGACCATCTTGAAAAAATCTTTAACCTCTTTTACCAGGTTGATCTCACTGCTACGAGAAGAACCGGCGGTACAGGGCTGGGACTGGCCATTTGCGCCGGCATTATGGAGGCCCATGAAGGAAGAATTAAAGTCGTAAGCGAACCTGGAATGGGAAGTAAATTTATCATCTATTTTCCTGATAGGAAAGGGGAAGATTTAATATGAAAAACCAGAGGATATGCGTTGTTGACGATGAGATGAAAATCCTTCGTTTCGTTTCGGCCAACCTTAAATCAATCGGCTATGATGTAACAACTGCAAGCTCAGGGGCCGAGCTTTTTGAAAAATTCGATCTGTTTTCACCTGATTTAATTTTACTTGATATCATGATGCCGGGCCAGGACGGATTCTATGTTCTTGAAAAGCTTCGTAAGTTCTCGGATGTCCCCGTTATTATGCTGACCGCCCGGAGCAACCCAAAGGACAAGGTGCAGGGGCTCAACATAGGGGCCGATGATTATTTAACAAAGCCCTTTTCCCTTGATGAACTATTCGCGAGGGTGAACGCCGTACTTAGGAGAAGCCAGGCCAGCCAATCTGAACTGAACACGAATCAAAAATCTGTCGTCCGTACAGGTGAACTGGCGATTGATATGGGCAGCAGCCGTTGCTGGATTCATGACAAAGAATTTAAACTGACTCATACCGAGTTTTCAGTTATGGAAATGCTCGCTTTAAATCTCGATAAGGTCGTCCCTCATGAAACGATTCTTTCAGAAGTATGGGGGCCGCAATATCGAGATGATATTGATTATTTAAGAGTTGGTATAGCAAGAATTCGCAGAAAATTGAAGGATGCCTTATCAACAAAAGAAGAGTACATTGTCACCTATCCCGGCCTTGGCTATATGTTAAGGAGCATACCCATCGAATAACGCGTTCCATTTTGCATTGAATATTAATGTTTTTGTAATAGAAACGCTCGTGAATTTATTCGCTTGTAATGGAAGCTACTCTATAGTCTAAGGGTATATGAACAATTTAAATATAATTTACCAACTATTTGTAAAGGATATTCTAGTAAGTAACTAGCTTCCCTTTGAAAGTTTTAGGTGACTATATTTGGATTTCTTAAAAAAAGGAGAATAACTATGGAAGATATTGTGATGAAATTCCGGGATATCCCGACTACTTGTGTCTCTGATGTGATGGACGGTCTATATAACCTCCATTCTTCGATTAAACCGTTAAAAGAAGATTATAAATTGGCTGGTAGAGCCTTTACTGTTAAAACTCCAGTCGGAGACAATCTCGCAGTATTTAAAGCAATCCGCGAAGCGAAACCCGGAGATATTTTGGTGATTGATGCCAAAGGCGATGAATATCGCGCGATGGCTGGCGATTATGTTGTCGGTATGGCAAAAAAAATTGGAATCGCCGGCTTTGTCTTAGATGGGGCAATTCGCGATATCGTTGGAGTAAAGGAATTGGATTTACCTGTCTTTTGCAAAGCTACGACAGTAGCTTCCAGTAAAAAAGCAGGGTTCGGGGTATTAAACGTGCCAATCTCGTGCGGTGGAATGACCGTACAGCCAGGTGATATTGTCGTTGGTGATGCGGACGGGGTTGTTGTAATTCCACAAATCATTGAACAGGAAATACTCGAAAAGTCATTAAAAAAATTCCAAGAGGACAAAGAGACTGAAGCAATCATTTCCGGTGATCGTGAGGCAATTATCAAGCATCTCGATCAATTGTTAGGGAAATAAGTATCCGCTTCTTGTTATCCCCCATGTTACCCATGGGGGAAGGATTGAAATAAGCATGCCATTTTCAGTTAATAATCTACATTTTAATGTTTTTGCAATGCAAACCTTTTCAATTTTATTCGAATGTAATGAGTTGTGTCTTATAGTTAGTTAGGGTTAAGTTTATTTCAAAATATTTGCTGTCGATCACAAATTAACAGACAGGAGGAAAATTTAGATGGCAAAACAAGAACAAATTAGTTCACATGATTCGAAAAAATTAATTCCATATTGGGTAAAAGTTGTTATAGTTTTCTTCTTTGGATGGATTGCTCTTTATGCTACTAGAACCATTCTAAACCCAATCATGAACGAAATCCAAGTGGAATTTGGGTTGAGTGCTTCACAACTTGGATTAATCAGCAGCCTCTTCTTCCTAGGCTATGCGGGACTTAACGTTCCATCTGGTATACTAGGGGATAAATTTGGCAAAAAACGTGTGCTTGTACCTGGATTTATTCTATTCGGTATCTTTGCTGCAATCACGGGCATGATGCCTACGTTCTTCCTATTCATTTCCTCATGGTTAATGGTTGGTATTTTCCAAGGGTTTTACTATGGACCGCAATACGGGCTATCAACTGAAGCGATTCCAAGAAATCGTATTACAGTGGGAAGCGCCTTCATCAACAGTGGAATGGCATTTGGTACGTCACTCGGTTATTACATCTCAACCTATACGGTCGATGTGTATGGAATGAACTGGAGAACTCCGTTCTTCATTATGGCAGTATTTGTTGTATTAGTAGGTTTAGCGATTATTTGGGTGATTAAAGACAGACCGAAAACATTAAGCGAACGTACAGCGGAGCAGGCTGGAGAGAAGTTCGAATTCAGCTCATTATTTAAAAACTGGAACTTAATAATGAATTACATTACAATTTTCACTTCTATCTATGGGTTCTTTGTTATCATCACATGGCTTCCATATTATTTGGAGCATGCACGAGGCGTAACAGGCGGTTCAATTGCTTTCGTTTCATCTCTAGTACCGTGGGCTTCCATTCCTGCCGCAATATTTTTCAGCTGGATTGCCGATAAAATGGGTAAACGCCGTCCGGTTCTGTTAATCATGATGCCTATGACTGTTTTGTGTGTCATTGCCATCGTTGCGTTTGATAGTATGGCGGTTCTTTACGCAGCATTAATCGGTTATGGAATTTTTGGTAAACTTAGCACCAATCCGATTCTGTTAGCCGTTACTGCTGATAACGCACCAAAAGGCTCATTAGGCACAGCATTTGGCCTATATAACTTTATTGGTATGTGTGGTTCCATTCTGGCTCCATATATCACAGGATACCTAACTGATTTAACAGGCAGCCTGAATTCAGGATTTTACTTTGCAGCTGGGCTTTTGGTAATCGGTACAATTGCAAGTTTCTTACTTAAGGAAGACAATAAGCCGAAAGTTGACCCAGCGACTGTATAATGTTTGCTCCACCTTTAGGGCTGTATGTCTCCAACGGAGGCAACTGACCCTAAAGGTTCGATTTATTTAAAACTAACAATCAGTGGATAACCCTGCTGCTTGAAGTCTCATTTTATACAAGGAGTGTCGAATTATGTCTATTAACACTATGCTCAATAACCCGCGTTTAAGTGTTTCTGATGAGCCTCCATATGATTTACTGCAGTCTTTTGTCAGAGATAACCATATTGCGCTGGAGGGATCTGGTGAAGGTCCTTTAAAGGGTTTGGTTTTTGGTGTAAAAGATGTTTTGAAAATTAAAGGCAGTACATGGGGGAATGGCCATCCTGAATGGTTAAGGACTTCTGATCCGGACGATTTCACCTCAAGTGCCATAACAAAATTACTAGAAGCAGGAGCCGATTTAGTAGGAAAAACGGTCTGTGACGAGTTGTGCTATAGTATTAGTGGGGAAAACTGGAATTATGGCTCTCCCGTCAATCCTCATGACCCTAGGCGCCTGACTGGTGGTTCTTCAAGCGGTTCTGCCTCTGCCACTGCGGGCGGCTTGGTGGATTTTGCCCTTGGGAGTGATTGTTTAGGGTCTGTTCGTGTCCCAGCAAGCTATAACGGAGTTCTTGGGATTCGTCCGACCTATAAGCGCGTTCCTACTGACGGAGAGGCTCCTTACTGTGAAAGCATGGATGTGCTGGGCTTTGTAGCGAATACACCTGACACTTTCAAAACAGTAGCTAGAGAAATGCTGGGTAACGATAAGGAAAATGTCCAATTCAAAAAGCTGCTTATAGCTGAAGATTGCTTCAATGCTGTGAATCAAGATGTTGCGGATGCCCTTAATCCTGCAATAAAGCATATTGGCAATGCCCTCACCTCGGTTGAAAAAGTTACTGTTAGCCCGGAAGGTTTAGATAAATGGGTAGAGATATTTAGAATCATTCAAGGCTACGAGGTATGGCAAAGCTATGGCGGCTGGGTGAGGAAATATCGCCCGAGACTGTCCCGTGGTCCAAAGGAAAGGCTGGAATGGGCTTCAACGATTACTTTGCAGGAATATAGAGAAGCTTACGCGCAGCGTCAAGGAATTATTGATCGGGTCAATGAACTCATTACACCAGATACTTTGCTATGTCTGCCAACAGCGGCATCTGTAGCGCCGTTGAAAAGCGCGCCATTAGACGAAATCAACGCGACTCGTTTGCAATCGACTTATCTGCTTTGTATCTCGCCATTGACCGGCACTCCACAAATTACGCTGCCAATGGTTAAGCAGCATGATGTGCCTCTTGGCATTTCTTTAATAGGCGCACAGGGAACAGATTTAACACTATCAGAGTTCTCAGCAGATTTGGTTGACAGTTTTTCGGCTAAGTAGGAATTTATAGCTTATAATTAGATGCTTTGCGTGGAGCCCTCGGCTATAAAAAATGTCCGAGGGCTTGATGCGTTTTCGTTATTAATCTATCTATATGTATTCCTATGCCCTTTCAATATAGGAGTTGCTTTTTTAACGATTGTAATGAAAGGCCGTATCTTCCCCTATTTCATCCTCGTATATCATTCCCGTATCAATTACATGCTTCATCTGTTTATCTGCATCGTCTGAATAAACGGCAGTTGTCCAATTGTAAGTATTGATTCGTTATCTTTAATGAGTAGAAATCTGTTACACTTAATAGTGGAAAATTGCTTAAGGTGACAGTTCATTCGGGGGTTTCCCGTTTATCCTAGTTTTTATTACCAATGAGTTGATAGCTGCCGTAAGGAGAATTAAAATGAATAAAAAGTCACGTTCGTTCAAAAAAGAACTAATCTATTCCTTTTTATCAATTACACTTGTCTCGATCATTCTTCTCGGGATATTTCAAATCATTCAATTATCCTCCTTGATTGAAGAAAACCAAAAAAGCCAAGCTCAAACGACAAAGTTCCTTGGAGATTACATTATTAACTATGTGCAAGAGTATCAAAGAGCCATTGAAGCAGGGGTTCCGGATATAAAAGAGGCATTTGCAACAAGGGACATTGCAAGTATTAAAAATCAGCTTAGTATCATTAAAGAAAAATACCCGGGCTTTGTCAGTCTGTATATGGGAGATGCTAATGGTGAGTCACTCGTTTTTTATCCGGAATTAAATAGTTATGGGAACCCTGTTAAAAACCAAAATTTCAGTGACAGGGAATATTATAAAGAATTGCTTGAGAATAAAGAAACGGTCATCTCTCCCGTGTTCCCCGGAAGAGGCGGTTCGGACAAGCTTCTCATTACAATTGCCGCCCCTATTTTAGGGGAAAAAGGAAAGTTAGATGGATACGTATTGGGGGCGTTAGATCTTACCGCATTGGAAGAGCATGTGAAAAATCGTAATTTTGGAAAAGAAGGCTATGCTGTTATTTTGGACCACAACAATAATGTGATCATCCATCCTGACATGAAAACAAAAACTGAATTAGTGAATCTATCTGACGACCCGATTGTTGAATATATTAATGCCCAGCCTACCACGCATGGGGGGGAATATTTTAATAACAGTAGCTACGGAAAAGTATTCATCACCTACGAAAAATTAGAAGAGGTCGACGGTTGGACAATTTGGATTGGTAAGCCAGCTACAGTTCTGACTAACACGTATAAAAACGCGATCATTACAATTATTGCATTTATCATTATTATCGCTGTCATTATGGTTGGAGTCAGTTTGTTTTTTGCTAATCGCCTAGAAAAGTCAATTAGGAATTTACTTGATTATATTAAGGATTATACAAATGGTTACAGAAACAGGTTTAATGTGATAAAGATAAGTGGCCCGAAAGAAGTTGAAGAGCTTTCGATCCATTTCAGCGGGATGATCGAGGAAGTAGAGAAGAATCGAGATGAACTCATTAAACTGAACACTGAACTCGAGACTAGAGTACAGGAAAGAACAGCTAGTTTAGAAAGTCGAAACACAGAACTAAGAGCTGTCAACAAATTGATTACTTCAGTCTCTTCCGAAAAAGATTTAGCCCATTTCATCCAGCATTGCTTACAAGAAATCAAACCATTAATGGATTATTCGATACATGTGTTTTTTCAGGATTTGGCTATTACAAGTGGGGAAATTTTTGCAAAACAAAATTTATTAGACTACCTAAAACAGAGGATGGTAGGTGTACAGCAGCATATTGAACCGATTCAAATTGAAAAGAACCATCAAGGGTTTTTAATTGTGGATCTTCGGAGAGAGCAGTCTATTAAGGCAAGCGACCAGGAGTTTCTCAATACATTCGCGGGTTCTTTAGCTGTTATGCTGCAGAATAAGTTTTTATTTGAACAAATCCGCAATAAGCATGCAGTTCTTGAAGCTGTTTTAGAAAGTATGTCGGATGGCTTGATGCTTGTAAACAATCAAAAAGAGATTGAATATGTTAATGATTTTTTCTTCAATGTTGTGTCGCCTGGCGATCTCTTTTTGAATAACCCGGACATTCCCGATGGTGAGTCCGCCCGTCTCGAGCTAGTTAACCTCGATGATGTATTCAACCGATTTGTAGAGTTATTTGATGTGGATAAAAAAGAATTACAGGCGTTCTTCACAGATGAAAAAGGTGACATAAAACTAGAATATGAGCAAAAGTCCAAGAAGCCGGTTTTCTACATTCTTCATAAATTTTCTGTTATGCTTGATGATGACATTATCGGTGAAGGTCTCATGCTGCGGGACATTACGAAGGAAGAAGAAATTGATACTTTAAAGAACAATTTAATTTCGCTAACCTCTCATGAATTTAAAACCCCAATTACGAATATTAAGGGCAGTGTAGAAACATTGCTTCGTTCCGAAGTGGATTGGGATCCTGAATTTAAGCAGGAGCTTCTCGAAGGCGTTCATGAAGATATTGAAAGGATTCAACATCTGGTCAATGACTGGATGGATATATCAAAAATTGAATCGGGTTCCATGTATGTTGAGCGGGACTTCATTTCCGCTGACCTCGTGATTGAAAAGTCAATGGAGCAAATTCCTTTGGGGCTAAGAGAGAATGCAGTACTTAGCTATCATAACAATCTCAAAAAGAATTTCCTTTTTTATGCTGATAAATTACGTGTCCAACAGGTTCTAGTCAATTTATTTACGAATGCATTGAGATACAATGATGCTGAAATAAAGAAAATTGAAATAATTCTGGACAGGTGCAACAATTACATGACAATTTCAGTTTCTGATAACGGAATTGGCATTTCCGAAGACCATATTGAGAAAATATTCAACCGTTTTTATCAAGTTGATGCTTCGGCAACAAGGAGGAGCGGCGGCACAGGTTTGGGTCTGGCAATTTGTGCGGGAATCATGGAAGCTCATGAGGGAAAAATAGAAGTAAAGAGTGAGCCGGAGCGTGGGAGCAGATTTATACTCTATTTTCCCTTCATGAAGGGAGAGAAGTAAAATTATTAATCAAAAGATTTGTGTTGTAGATGATGAGCCGAAAATTTTACGGTTTGTTTCGGCAAACTTAAGATCGATTGGCTATGAGGTAGCGACGGCGGCTTCAGGGGAAGAGTTATTTGATAAATTTGACCTTATTTCCCCAGACCTAATCCTCCTTGATATCATGATGCCCGGGCAGGATGGGTTTGAAGTAATGGAAAATTTGAGGAAATTTTCGAACGTTCCTGTCATTATGTTAACGGCTCGTAGCAATCCAAAGGATAAAGTCCAGGGGTTAAATGTCGGGGCAGACGATTATTTAACAAAACCTTTTTCATTAGATGAGCTTTTTGCCAGGGTAAATGCGGTCTTAAGAAGGAGCCAATCAAATCCCGTAAATTCGGCTATCGCCAATAGCCCTGTTGTCCGGACTGGAAAGCTTGCCATGGACCTTGGCAGTAAACGGTGCTGGTTGGGTGAGGAAGAATTAAAACTGACACAGACAGAGTATGCAGTTATGGAGATATTGGCATTAAATCTTGATAAAATTGTCCCTCATAAAACATTATTATCAAAAGTATGGGGGCCGCAATATCAGGATGATGTTGAATATTTGCGTGTTGGCATCGCCAGGATTCGCAGAAAAATCAAAGATCTAGCCGGAGAAGAAAAAGAGTATATTGTAACGTATCCCGGCCTTGGCTATATGCTTAGCAGCCAGTCATAGTGCAACAATGCTATATTCTTTAGAAGCAGGAAACGCACAGTTTCCTGCTTCTTCTTTTTTGGAATGCTTATAGTATAATGGTTTAATGTGTTTAGGCTTAGATTATAAATGAGGTGTTAATTTTGAATGAAACATCGCCGCAATCGGCGTATATCCATATTCCTTTTTGCCATCATATTTGCCATTATTGTGATTTTAATAAATTTTTCTTGAAAGGCCAGCCTGTGGATGAGTATCTCGATGCGCTGGATAGAGAAATGATGCTTACATTTGAAAGAGTACCCGCGGGGGAAATGAGAACGATCTTTGTGGGAGGGGGCACCCCGACTGCCTTGAGCGAGGGCCAGCTGGAGAAACTAGGTGAATCAATTAAAAATCGATTCCGTTTTGGAAACGATGTTGAGTTTACTTTTGAAGGGAACCCAGGTGATCTTTCCCCTGAAAAACTTGCTGTTTTAAAAAGCCTTGGGGTAAACAGGCTAAGTCTCGGTGTCCAGTCGTTCAATGACCAATTGTTAGAGAGAATTGGCCGCAGCCACCGTGCAAAAGATGTTTATGAAACAGTTGAAAATGCAAAAAATGCAGGATTTGAAAATATCTCACTTGACCTCATTTATGCTCTTCCTGGGCAGACATTACACGATTTTAAAGAAACACTTAAAACGGCTCTTTCACTGGACTTGCCCCATTTTTCTGGTTATTCACTTATTGTTGAGCCGAAAACTGTTTTTTACAATTTAATGAGAAAAGGACAGCTTCCTTTGCCGGGTGAAGATACGGAAGCGGCCATGTATGAAGTTTTAATGGATGAAATGCTGAAACATGGGCTGCATCAGTATGAGATTAGCAATTTTGCCAAAAAAGGATATGAAAGCAAGCATAACCTTACCTATTGGAAGAACGACGAATATTATGGATTTGGCGCAGGGGCCCATAGCTATGTTGCTGGTATCCGGAAGTCGAATATCGGGCCGCTCAACAAGTATTTAACGAAAGTAAGTGGAGGGGAACTCCCGGTACTCGAGGAGAATAAGGTAACAAGGGAAGAGGCGATGGAAGAAGAGATGTTTCTTGGCCTTCGTACGAATGGGGGAGTGCGAAAGGACGTTTTTAAGAGGAAATTCGCTGTAGAAATGGATCAGGTTTTCCCGAGCCAAATTGAAAAGTTGTCGAAAAATGGCCTCATTGAAAAGTCTTCGGACCGCATCTGCTTAACACGAAAAGGAAGACTGCTTGGAAATGAAGTTTTTCAAATGTTTTTATTGAAATAGCGCGTGGTTTTTTGAATCGTAATCATTGACACGACCTGGCTGTTTTGATACTTTATTAGTAGAATTAGCACTCGGGATAAATGAGTGCTAACAGAGGTGATGAACGTTGTTGACTGATCGCCAATTATTGATTCTACAGGTCATTGTTGATGAATTCATCCGGTCTGCGCAGCCTGTTGGATCGCGGAGTTTGTCGAAGAAGGGGAATATCTCATTCAGCTCCGCGACGATTCGAAATGAAATGGCGGATCTTGAGGAACTGGGCTATATAGAAAAAACCCATACATCGTCAGGGAGGATCCCTTCAGAAAAGGGTTACCGCTATTATGTGGATTATCTTTTGTCTCCTGAACAAATTGATGAACGTGATCTATCGAAGATAAAGTCGGTCTTTGCTGAAAGGATCTTCGAGTTCGAGAAAATCATTCAGCGCTCAGCGATGATCCTGTCCGAGATGACGAGTTATACGTCCATAATGCTTGGTCCTGCGGTGGATGAAAATCGGCTGAGGAAAATCCAGATTGTCCCGTTAAATAAAGAAACGGCCATCGCAATCATTGTGACTGATACCGGCCATGTGGAAAATAAGACGATTCAGCTTCCGGCTACGATGGATGCTGGCGACCTTGAAAAAATGGTAAACATTCTTAATGAGAGACTGGCGGGGGTTCCGCTTGTGGAATTGCGGGATAAATTGTATAAGGAAGTGGCGGTTTTGCTGAGGCAGCATATCAGCAACTACGATATCATGCTCCATATGATTTCGGACACGTTGAATATGCCCGTCAGCGAGAAGTTGTTTTTTGGCGGGAAAACAAACATTCTCAGCCAACCGGAATTCAATGATATTTCAAAGATTCGCAGTCTTATGTCCATGATTGAACAAGAGCAGCCTGTGTATGAATTAATCAAAAACAGCCCTGCCGGAATTACGATCCGGATTGGACGTGAGAATGATAACCTTGCGATGGAAAATTGCAGCCTTATTACGGCGACATACGCAATGGGTGAAGAGAAACTTGGGAGCATTGGCATCCTTGGACCTACCCGGATGGAGTACTCTAGGGTAATTAGTTTGCTGAAAGTCATGAGCCGGGATTTATCAACAGTCCTGACTAAGCTGTATCAAACAAAATAGAACGGGAAATATTGAGTATGGGCGGATGCCTTATCCCGCCCTTTTTCTTGGCGTTTTTTACATATTTATTCAAGCTGAACTAAAGAATTGTACATAGTTGATTGGAGTGGAAGGCACGTAGACTCCTCAAAAATCCTCAATTATGCTATCGCATAATTTCGTGCGATGTTAGTTCAGGGAAGCTGGTTGTCCTGCGGGATGTAGCGGCAAGGTGGAGACCCCACAGGCGCCAAAGCGCCGAGGAGGCTCCACTGACGCCCCGCGCGGCGCTGTGTGCCTCGTGACAGGCAAAAACCGCCTGCCCTGCGATGACTATTCTCAGAAGCTTTCCTTTGTGGAGCGCAAATCAACGGCAACGTTCAAAAATTAAGTTGGTTTATAATAGATGCCTTTAAGGGAGGTGAGCAAATTGACAGAAGAAAAGAAGACTGATGTTACCAACATGGAAGAAGAGCATAAAGAGGCGGAGTTTGCAAATGAAGAAACTGTAGCTGACCGCACCGAAACTCCAGAAGAGACTGATTTTGCAGCTGAAAAGTCTGCTGAACTTCAACAAATGCTGGAGGAAGTTGAAAACCGGTATGTTAGGCTACAGGCTGATTTTGATAATTACCGGCGCCGGGTTAAATTAGACGCGGAAGCTGCCGAAAAATACAGGGCCCAGAGCCTAATTACAGATATTCTTCCAACCCTGGACAATTTTGAAAGGGCATTGAACCTGGAAGTCGAAGGTGAACATGCCGCATCACTGAAGCAGGGGGTGGAAATGGTTTTCCGAGGATTGCTGGATGCATTAAAGAAAGAAGGGCTCCAGGCGATTGAGGCGGTTGGCAAACCGTTTGACCCTAATTTTCATCAGGCAGTTATGCAGGTGGAAGATGATGCGTTTGATTCAAATACAGTGGTTGAAGAATTTCAAAAAGGGTATTTGTTAAAGGATAAGGTAATCCGCCATTCAATGGTAAAAGTTAATAAATAGACTGCCTGTCTACATATATGGAATTGGAGGAATAAGGATTATGAGTAAAATAATTGGAATCGATCTTGGTACGACCAACTCATGTGTTGCCGTCCTTGAAGGGGGAGAACCGAAAGTAATCCCGAACCCTGAAGGGAATAGAACGACTCCATCTGTCGTTGCTTTTAAAAATGGCGAGCGCCAGATTGGTGAGGTTGCAAAGCGCCAAGCTGTTACGAATGCTGATACAATCATGTCTATTAAAAGGCATATGGGAACAACCCATACAGAAGAAATAGAGGGCAAGAAATATACGCCCCAGGAAGTTTCCGCAATCCTGCTTCAGTACTTGAAGTCCTATGCGGAAGATTACCTTGGAGAAGAGGTTACGAAAGCGGTCATCACCGTTCCTGCTTACTTTAATGATGCTGAGCGCCAGGCAACAAAAGATGCCGGCCGGATCGCGGGCCTTGAAGTAGAAAGGATCATCAACGAGCCGACAGCAGCAGCACTTGCTTATGGCCTTGATAAAACGGATGAAGACCAGACAATTCTCGTATACGACCTTGGAGGCGGTACGTTTGACGTATCCATCCTTGAGCTTGGCGATGGCGTGTTTGAAGTAAAAGCGACTGCTGGTGATAACCGCCTTGGCGGAGATGATTTCGACCAGGCTATCATTGACTATCTCGTTGACCAGTTCAAAAAAGAAAACGGAATCGACCTTTCACAGGATAAAATGGCCGTTCAGCGCTTGAAGGATGCGGCTGAAAAAGCAAAGAAAGATCTTTCCGGCATTACTTCAACTCAGATTTCACTTCCATTCATCACTGCAGGAGCAGCCGGACCGCTTCACCTTGATGTACAATTGACAAGGGCAAAGTTCGATGAATTGACTGCTGGACTTGTAGAACGGACAATGGGACCAACACGCCAAGCACTAAGCGATGCCGGCATGTCCGCTTCTGAAATCGACAAAGTGATTCTCGTCGGCGGTTCAACAAGGATTCCTGCTGTACAGGAAGCGATTAAGCAAGCAACGGGCAAAGAACCGCACCGCGGTGTAAATCCGGATGAGGTTGTCGCAATGGGTGCGGCCATTCAGGGCGGTGTCATCTCCGGTGATGTGAAGGATATTGTCCTCTTGGACGTTACTCCTTTGTCACTTGGTATCGAAACGATGGGCGGCGTCATGACAAGGCTAATCGAACGCAATACGACAATCCCAACTTCCAAGTCGCAGATCTTCTCGACTGCTGCTGACAACCAGACAGCGGTTGATATCCATGTCTTGCAAGGGGAACGTCCAATGGCGGCGCAAAACAAGACACTTGGACGCTTCCAACTGGCTGATATCCCACCTGCACCACGCGGAATACCGCAAATTGAAGTTACATTCGATATCGATAAAAACGGTATCGTAAATGTCCGTGCGAAGGATCTTGGCACGAACAAAGAACAGCAAATTACGATCAAGTCTTCAACAGGCCTGAGCGATGAAGAAATCGAGCGCATGGTCAAAGAAGCTGAAACGAATGCGGAAGCGGATAAGAAGGCAAAAGAAGAGGCTGATCTCCGGAACGAAGCCGACCAGCTTGTCTTTACGACTGAAAAAACGCTTAAGGACTTGGAAGGTAAAGTTGATGCTTCAGATGTGGCCCAGGCCAATGAAGCAAAAGACGCCCTTAAGGCTGCAATCGAGAAAAATGATTTGGACGAAATGCGTACCAAGAAAGACGCACTTCAGGAAATTGTCCAAAACCTTTCTGTAAAGCTTTATGAAGAAGCAGCAAAGCAGGCGCAGGCTCAACAGGGCCAGGACGCAGGAGCTGAAGGCGGCGCACGCCAGGACGACAACGTAGTCGACGCCGAATTCGAAGAAATCAAAGACGATAAATAAGAAAAGCGGAGGCGGCTCGCACAGGGGCGACAGGCTTAAGACGAGCCGGCCAGAAGGCGTTCTTTGCCTTCTTGCCGGATTGGCTTAAGACCCCGAGCCCCTGGCCGCCGCAGCTAGACAAAGAAAAGCGGAGGCGGCCGTTTAGCGCCGTATGGACTGGAGGGCTCCGAACGAGATAAAGGAAACACGATGAACGGAGTGAATCGATGTTGACTTATCGTAAGGAGGAGACCGAAGTCCACTAGGCGCTGGCCGCCACAGCTAGACAAAGAAAAGCGGAGGCGGCTCGCCCAGGGGCGACAGGCTTAAGACGAGACGGCCAGAAGGCGTTCTTTGCCTTCTTGCCGGATTGGCTTAAGACCCCGAGCCCCTAGCCGCCGTAGCTAGACAAATAGAAAAGCGCAAGCGACGTATTTTTAGAAAAAGTCAAAGTCACGATTACTGGCTTTGGCTTTTTCTGTGGCTTGCCATCTCTATCTTTATATTGTTTAACAGCCATCTGGATGGTACAATTATTTTTATGTGAGATTTTTCGGGAGTGGTTACATGAGCAAAAGGGATTACTATGAGGTTCTGGGCGTGGGCAAAGGTGCTTCTAAGGACGAGATCCGAAAAGCCTACCGCAAGCTTTCAAAAAAGTATCACCCGGATATAAATAAAGAACCTGATGCAGACGAAAAGTTTAAAGAATTATCAGAAGCATATGAAACGCTGAGCGACGACCAAAAGCGTGCCCATTACGATCAATTCGGCCACACCGACCCTAACCAGGGCTTTGGTGGAGGTGCTGATTTTGGCGGGGGCTTTGGCGGTTTCGAAGATATTTTTAATTCGTTCTTCGGCGGAGGCGCAGCAAGAAGGCGGGATCCAAATGCACCTAGGCAGGGTGCCGATCTTCAATATACGATGACCGTATCCTTTGAAGAAGCTGCTTTTGGAAAAGAAACCGACATTGAAATACCGAGGGATGAAACATGTGACACTTGCCAAGGCTCCGGTGCGAAACCGGGAACGAGCCCGGATACATGCGGGCATTGTCATGGAACTGGCCAGCTGAATGTGGAGCAGAATACACCTTTTGGCCGTATAGTCAATCGAAGGGTGTGTACTTACTGTAATGGAACAGGCAAGGAAATTAAGCATAAATGTTCAACCTGTGGCGGTGAAGGCAAGGTAAGGAAGCGCCGTAAAATCCATGTGAAAATTCCTGCGGGCATTGATGATGGCCAACAATTGCGAATGGCGGGACAAGGAGAGGCAGGCATTAACGGAGGACCTCCGGGAGACTTATACGTTGTCTTCCATGTCAGGCCGCATGAATTTTTCGAGCGTGACGGGGATGACGTATATTGTGAAATGCCGCTGACCTTCGTCCAGGCTTCATTGGGTGACGAAATTGAAGTTCCGACGCTGCATGGCAAGGTTAAATTAAAAGTTCCTTCTGGAACACAATCGGGTACTAAATTCCGGCTTCGCGGGAAAGGAATTCCGAATGTGCGGGGTTACGGAACAGGTGACCAGCATGTGATCGTCAGAATTATCACCCCTACAAAATTGACAGATAAGCAAAAACAGCTTCTCCGTGAGTTTGCTGAGATCAGTGGGAAGGCACCACTTGGAGAGCATGAAGAAAGCTTTTTTTCAAAAGTAAAACGCGCCTTTAAGGGCGACTGAGATAGGGGCAAACGCAATGAAGTGGTCTGAAATCAGCATCCATACGACAAATGAAGCAGTTGAACCGATTTCCCATATCCTTCATGAGGCAGGGGCAAGCGGAGTCGTAATCGAGGATCCATTTGAGCTGGTCAAGGAACGGGAAGATCAGTTTGGCGAAATCTATCAACTCGACCCTCGGGATTATCCGGAAGAAGGCGTAATTGTGAAAGCGTACCTTCCGATAAACAGCTTCCTAGGAGAATCAGTTGATGCGATTAAGGAAGCAATCAACAACCTGATTATCCATGATATCGATATCGGCCTGAATAAGGTAACCATCTCCGAGGTCAATGAAGAGGAGTGGGCGACAGCCTGGAAGAAGTACTACAATCCAGTTAAAATATCCGAACGATTCACGGTTGTGCCTACTTGGGAGGAGTATACTCCCGTTCACAGCGATGAATTGATCATTGAACTCGATCCAGGAATGGCTTTCGGAACGGGTACCCATCCCACCACTGTGATGTGCATACAGGCACTGGAGCGAACAGTTTTGCCTGGAGATGAAGTGATTGATGTCGGAACAGGGTCAGGTGTATTGAGCATCGCCGCGGCTTTGCTAGGGGCCTCATCTATAAAAGCATTTGACCTGGACGAGATCGCGGTAAAAGCAGCAAGGCTGAATATCAAGCTTAATAAAGTCCAGGACAGAGCAGTCGTTGCCCAAAACAATCTGCTCGATGATATTCCCGACCATTCGGCAAATGTCATTGTCGCCAATATTTTGGCCGAGGTGATTGTACGGTTTACTGCTGATGCGGCGCGTGTCATCAAGCCGGGCGGCACATTTATCACGTCAGGAATCATCCAGGCGAAAAAAGATTTGGTCGTGGATGCACTCATACAAGATGGATTTAGCATCAAGGAAACAATGGTGATGGAAGACTGGGTTGCGATTATTGCTCAAAGAAACTAAAGTAAATGAAAGCGGCGTCCGTTTTTGACATACGGATGCCTTTTTCATTGTTAAGGAAATTATAAAATATGTCCTTGTGGAAAACTCAAAACAAGTTGTTGTAATCCAGCTCCACAAAGGAAAGCTTCGGGAGCATAAGCATCGCACGAAGGAAAAGCGTTAGCTTTTTCGAGGAGCGCCTAGCCCCTCGAGGTCACAAGCCATTCCGGCCAAAAGGTGAAAGACCGAACCTTTCGTCCGGCTCGTCTTGTGCTTGGCTACGCTTCGCTCGCATTAAGGGCGACTAAGGCTTTGCTGTCGCAAAACCAAGTCTTCCTATATCGGGGCTGACCAAAAAGGAAAGCTTCTGGGATTAATCATCGCAGGGACAGGCGGTTTTTGCCTGTCACAAAGGCGCTTGCGCATTTTGTTCTGTTTCTCACATATTTAAGTGACTTTAGCAGCAACTTTTAGTAAAATAGAAATATTGCTTGCAGAGGGGTGCATTTTGTGCAGCGCTATTTTGTAGATAAGCAGGAGCAAAGCCAATTTATTCTTGAAAATGATGACCGCCACCATATAGTGAAGGTAATGCGGATGAATCCTGGGGATGAGATTATTTGTGTTAATCCAGACGGCAGGAGCGCCATTTGCAAAATTGCAGAAATTACCGATGAAGCAGTCGTGGCCGATATAGTAAAATGGAATGATGAAACAGTTGAATTGCCAGTCCGTGTAACCATTGCATGCGGCCTTCCAAAAGGGGACAAGCTTGAGTGGATCATCCAGAAGGGAACGGAAATGGGGGCGTACAGCTTCATTCCATTTGCAGCGAAAAGGTCAGTTGTCAAGTTGGATGAAAAGAAGTCTGGAAAAAAAACAGAGCGATGGCAAAAGATAGCGAAGGAAGCTGCCGAGCAATCCCATCGGAATCAAGTGCCCGGAGTTTCGGCACCGATAGATTTCCATACTCTTCTAAAAGAGAGTAAAAACTACGATTTCAAGGTTGTAGCTTATGAAGAAGAAAGCAGGTCCGGTGAAACGGCTAATTTTGTACAAACCCTCAACCAACTTCAGACAGGGGATTCATTGTTCATTGTATTTGGCCCCGAGGGAGGACTTTCGGAAAAGGAAGCCAGGCTCCTCGAGGACCATGATTTTAAGCTTTGCGGGCTTGGCCCGAGAATATTAAGGGCAGAAACCGCCCCGCTTTATGCGCTGGCGGCGATTTCCTACCAATTAGAACTAATGAGGTGAGTTTACATGCCTACAGTCGCGTTTCATACTCTTGGATGCAAGGTGAACCACTATGAAACTGAAGCAATCTGGCAATTGTTTAAACAGGAAGGCTATGAACGGGTTGAGTTTGAATCAACTTCCGATGTCTATATAATTAATACTTGCACAGTAACGAATACTGGAGATAAAAAGAGCCGCCAGGTCATCCGCCGTGCAATCAGGAAAAATCCCGATGCGGTTATTTGTGTAACTGGCTGCTATGCCCAGACTTCTCCAGCGGAAATCCTCGCGATTCCCGGGGTGGATATCGTTGTCGGGACACAAGACCGTGTTAAGATGCTAGAGTATATCGAGCAATACAAGCATGAAAGGCAACCGATTAACGGTGTACGCAACATTATGAAGAACCGTGTTTATGAGGAACTTGATGTTCCCGCATTTACTGACCGGACACGGGCTTCCCTGAAAATTCAGGAGGGCTGCAATAATTTCTGCACCTTCTGTATCATTCCGTGGGCACGCGGCTTGATGAGGTCTCGCGATCCGAAGGAAGTTATTCGCCAGGCCCAGCAGCTCGTTGATGCAGGCTACAAGGAGATTGTATTGACCGGTATTCATACTGGCGGATATGGTGAAGATATGAAAGATTACAATCTTGCCTCCCTTCTTAGTGACCTCGAAGCTCAGGTGAAAGGTCTGAAGCGCCTCCGTATATCTTCAATCGAGGCTAGTCAAATTACGGATGAAGTGATTCAGGTAATCAACGATTCGAATCTTGTTGTCCGCCATCTCCATATTCCTTTACAATCCGGCTCGGATACAGTACTGAAGCGGATGCGCAGGAAATATACGATGGAGTTCTTTGGCGAGCGTATTGAACGGCTAAAAGAGGCCCTTCCCGGCCTTGCGGTCACTTCTGACGTTATTGTTGGTTTTCCGGGTGAAACGGATGAAGAGTTCATGGAAACATACAATTTCATTAAAGAACATAAATTTTCTGAGCTTCATGTCTTCCCATATTCAAAGCGGACCGGTACCCCTGCCGCCCGAATGGAAGACCAGGTTGATGAAGAAGTGAAAAATGAGCGCGTCCACAAACTCATTGCACTTTCAGATCAGCTTGCCAAGGAATATGCTTCTCAATCCGAAGGGGAAGTACTTGAAGTGATACCTGAGGAAGAATTCAACAATGAAGGGATGTATGTCGGCTACACCGATAATTACCTGAAGGTTGTTTTCCCTGCAACTGAAGACATGGTTGGCAAATTAGTGAAAGTAAAAATCGCTAAAGCCGGCTACCCTTATAATGAAGGACAATTCGTCAAAATTATGGATGAAACAACAGAACTGAAAGAAGCTGTTATTTAGAGTAATAGTGTAAGGAAGGCTGCCCGGCGTTTAGCTGGGCAGCCTTCTAAATTGTTTGAAAGCGCTCGCTCCGATTCTCCCTTCATTTAGCTTTTCTGTCAGCGCGCATGAAGGTACATAATCATCCTTCCGAACCGTTCAGCAAACGGGAGAGCCATTAATGAGGTCAGGACGTTAAAGATCACACTGATATGGGCCAACTGTACATCGGGGGATTTTGCAAGATCGGGCCCAAGGCTTCCGAGCACTGGGATAAGAGGAATAAACAACATGACTCCAATGACATTCAGCCATACATGGGCAAAAGCGGCGAGCCTTGCTTCCTCTCCGCCCCCTATCGAAGCGAGAAGGGCAGTAATGCAAGTTCCGATATTTGCCCCGAGCATAACAGCGATTCCCGCTTCAAGCCCTAAAACGCCCGAGGTAAGGAATCCCATCGCAATTCCGGTCATCGCTGTACTGGATTGAATTACAGCGGTCATACAGGCGCCTACAGCAATTCCGATCAACAGATGCTCATTTAATGACATGAGCAGCCTCGAAACAGAATCAACTGAAGTGAGCGGCACTGCCAGCATTTCGAACCCCTTCATTGCAGTAAAAACGGATGCAATCCCTAGAAGAACCATGCCAAGACTCCGCCATACCACATTCCGGGCAAGAATGAATAATCCTCCGGCAATGGCGATCGGAATTAGAATTCTGCCCAGGTCAAACGTGATCAATTCGGTTTTAAAGGTTGTCCCGATATTTGTCCCTAGGATGATTCCGATCGACTGTGGGAAGGTCAAAATCCGTGCGGATATCAATCCGATTGCCAAAACCATCACCGTCGAACTGCTTTGCAATACAGCCGTGACCAAGGTGCCTGTAACCATTCCTTTTGCCGGACTGCTAGTCAGTTTTTTTAGGAGTACTTTAAGCCTGTTCCCGGAAATATTAAACATCCCGATCCTGATGACGGTCATGCCTAGTATAAATAATCCAATACATAAACTGAATAAAATAATATATTTCAACAGCATCCACTCCCGTTATCATTCTATTGCCTGTCCAGTGGAAGCATGATAGGAATTTCCGGTTTATGGCTATAAAATTGCCTAATGTCCAAAATAACAATGGAGGAGAGGGCAAGTACCGTTAAATTCAGTTGACCTCTTGAAAAGGTTGTATTATAATGGCAAAGTACATGGAGTTCCATGTGTTTGATGTGAGTGTGTTGTGTTCGGAGGGAGGGAAAGAGAATGTCTAAAACCGTCGTTCGTAAAAACGAATCGCTTGAAGATGCTCTTCGACGCTTTAAACGTACTGTATCTAAATCAGGTACTATCCAAGAAGCTAGAAAGCGCGAATTCTACGAAAAGCCTAGTGTAAAGCGTAAGAAGAAGTCTGAAGCAGCTAGAAAACGCAAGTTCTAAGAGAGGGTCGGATCATATTGAGTCTACTCGAGCGTTTGAATAATGACATGAAACTAGCGATGAAAAGCAAAGACAAAGACAAGTTGACTGTTATCCGGATGATTAAAGCTTCCCTGCAGAATGAAGCCATTAAGCATGGGAAAGAACTCACCGGGGAAGAAGAGCTTACTGTCCTTTCTCGCGAAATGAAACAACGGAAAGACTCCCTTCATGAATTTGATAAAGCAGGTCGCCAAGATCTTGTGGAAAAGTTGCATCAGGAAATAGCAATAGTTGAAATTTATATGCCTCAGCAGCTTTCTGAAGAAGAGCTTGAAGGCATTGTAAAGGAAACCATTACTGAAACCGGTGCAAGTTCTAAAGCTGAAATGGGAAAAGTGATGGCTGCCATTATGCCGAAAGTAAAAGGCAAGGCGGATGGATCGCTTGTTAATAAACTTGTGCAACAACACCTTTCATAATTCAACTGACATCAATGGCCGCAGGCGTAAGCCTGCGGTTTTATTTTCGTTTGGAAACTGGGAAAACACAGAAAATTTTTCTAAATGAAACTTTATCTAAGTTAAAGCGTACATACTAAGGTAGGGAGATTTAGAGGGGGGGAGGATTGTAATGGCAGAATTTATAACGGATCCCATAGTCGTAACTGTATTATTGACAATAGCAGGTATGGCTATGGTACTCGAACTTTTTTCGCCAAGGATGGGACTGCCGGGCCTGGTCGGGCTTTCCGCCTTGCTCGTGTTTTTTTATGGACATTTCATGGCCGGTCTGGCGGGCTTTGGGACCCTGGCTCTTTTTGTTGCAGGAATTGTCCTTATTTTTATGGAGTTTTTTCTGCCGGGCGCAGTGGCGGGAACACTTGGCATAGCCGCTTTAGTCGGAAGCCTGTTCCTTGCCGGGGGCAGTACGTTTCAAATGGGTGTTTCTTTACTCATATCCATTTTTTTCTCAATTGTTTTTTTCATCCTGCTCATTAAAGTGTTTCACAAAAAAATGGCGCTTTTCAACTCGATGGTCCTGTTTGATACAGCCCGCAAGGAAGATGGCTATGTTTCGAATATAAACCGGACAGACCTTCTCGGAAAAGAAGGAGTTGCCATGACAGTGCTGCGACCGTCCGGAACGGCACTGTTTAACAACGAACGGATTGATGTCGTGACAGAAGGAGCCTTTATTAAAGCAGATGCGAGAGTAATGGTTATTGAAGTAGAAGGCCCGCGGGTAGTTGTGAGAGAGATAAAAAATTAAGGAGGAACTAAATTGTTGACAAATGAAACTGTTTTTCTTTTTGCCATCATTGCTGTAGGTTTTATTCTATTAGCCATTTTATTGTCATTCGTACCTGTCATGCTTTGGATTTCGGCACTTGCCGCCGGTGTGAGGGTCAGTATTTTTACCCTTATTGGAATGAGGCTCCGCCGCGTAACACCGCACAGGGTTATCAATCCGCTTATTAAAGCCCATAAAGCCGGGCTGAATGTGACAACAAACCAGCTTGAGAGCCATTATCTTGCGGGCGGTAACGTAGACAGGGTCGTAAACGCCTTGATCGCAGCACACAGGGCCAATATTGAGCTTTCCTTTGAACGAAGCGCTGCCATTGACCTGGCAGGCCGTGACGTACTCGAGGCAGTGCAAATGAGTGTTAACCCGAAAGTTATTGAAACGCCTTTTATCGCCGGCGTTGCAATGAACGGGATTGAGGTAAAAGCAAAAGCAAGGATCACGGTGCGGGCGAATATTGACCGCCTTGTCGGGGGAGCCGGTGAAGAGACCATCGTTGCCCGTGTCGGGGAAGGTGTAGTGTCAACCATCGGTTCTTCCGAAACTCACAGCAAGGTACTTGAAAATCCTGATTTGATTTCCCAGACAGTCCTTGCAAAAGGGCTCGATGCAGGAACGGCTTTTGAAATCCTCTCAATCGACATAGCGGACGTTGATATCGGCAAAAACATTGGTGCAGAGCTTCAAACCGAACAAGCCGAGGCGGATAAAAAAATTGCCCAGGCAAAAGCGGAAGAGCGCCGTGCCATGGCTGTTGCCAGCGAACAAGAGATGCGCGCGAAGGTAGAAGAAATGCGCGCTAGGGTTGTCGAGGCCGAGGCTGAGGTTCCGCTTGCAATGGCGGAAGCACTGAAAACAGGAAATATTGGGGTCATGGATTATATGAATTTCAGAAATATTTCTGCTGATACAGATATGAGAGACTCAATTGGCAAAATGGGCAAAGACAAAAAGGAAGATGGCCAGTAAGCAGCCATAACTGCTGCATTCAGAGCAGGGAAGGAGGCACATTTTGGAAAGGATTTTTGAGAATCCCATTCTTTTATTCATTGTTATTGCCTTTATTTCTTCTCTTTTCGCAAAATCCAAAGGGAACACTGAAAATAAGCGGCGTACCTTTCCGGACTTGAGAAAGGAATTTGAAGAAACATATCGCGAAATGACCCGGCAGGAAGAGCCGGATCCAGGAAAAATGCCTCCTTTAAGGAGGTCGGAACCTGTGTATAAAGCACATGTTGAACAAGCTGTCCAACCAGTGAAAGCTGTAAAGGAAAAACCTGTTTCCAAAGCAATAGCAAAGAGAACCCAGGATAGTCTCAGGCCTTCTCTAAGCCAGGAGCAAAAGAAGCATCCTGAACCGCCACCTTCAATTGAGCCGGTTAAGGAGAAAAATCTCGCGGATGCGATTGTGTGGGCTGAAATCCTCGGGCCTCCCCGGGCAAAGAAGCCATATTCTAAACGGTAGTTGCCCCTATCAAGTCCGCCGGAAAAGAAAAACAAGTGCTAGAACCCTCTTTCATTTCATAAATATGATGTGAAAGGGGGTTCTTTTTTTTATGGCGAAGAAATGGGGCCATTCACTCCGAAAATGGATAGCGGTAAAAATGGATCTTCCTCAGGATGTCATGATGGATTTACCGAGGATCACAATGATTGGCCAAATCCATATTTATATAGAAAATCACAGAGGACTCCTAACCTTTACAGACAAGGAACTTAGGCTGCTGCTAAAAAAGGGGCAGCTTTTGATAAAAGGAAAAGCGTTTGTCATTAAAACGATTTTGCCGGAAGAAATCTTGCTTGAGGGAAAAATTGACCAGGTTGTCTATATAAACGATGAGACCGGGGGATCTTAATGAAAAATCAGTGGATGGATTTTTTTTCGGGAAAGGTGACTGTCAGGCTATCGGGCAGGGGAAATGAACGGTTTCTTAATACACTAGCCAGGAATGGCTTTCAGATATGGAATGTAAGGAGGGAAGGGCCTGATGTAATCCTGTTTACAATCAGGCTTCGTGACGCATTGAGAATCCGACGATACGTGAAAGGTTCTGAGTGTAAAATTTCTTTCATTAGGCGCAAAGGGTTCCCTTTTTTAGTGAGGCGTCTTCTTAGGAACAGTGGATTCTTAATTGGTGGTTTCCTGTTTTTATTTATGTTTCTATTATTATCAAATGTCGTTTGGGGTATAGAAATAAAAGGTGCTAAACCAGAAACAGAGTATCTGATCCGAAAAGAATTGGACAAGATTGGAATAAAATCCGGAAAACTGATTTTCTCTCTTGATAATGTCGATACAATCCAGAAAAAACTGACTAACCAGGTAGGTGCAATTACATGGGTTGGTGTGGAACTACGCGGGACAACCTATCATCTAAGAGTCGTTGAAAAAAACGAACCGAACGAGCAGGAAACCTTTACACCAAGGCATCTTATTGCAAAAAAAGAAGCTGTGATCGTCAACTATTTTATTGAAAAAGGGATTAAACTTTTTGACGTGAATGAGCGCGTTGTACCAGGCCAAGTTCTCGTTTCAGGCATGATTGGCCGGGAAGGTGAGATGCAGGCGATTGCCGCCAAAGGGGAGATTTGGGGCGAAACTCTCTACAAAGGATATGCAGAGCTCCCACTGTCTGCAACATTCCAAGTATTCAATGGACTGGAACAGCAAAAGCATTATTTGCGCTTTGGCAGCTTCAGTGTCCCTATTTGGGGATTTGGTAAAGTGGAATTCACGGATTACGAAACAGAAACGACTTCCGTCAATGTGAAACTATATAAATGGCAGTTGCCTATTGCGCATGTAAACAAGACAATGAGGGAGCGGGAAGAGGTCACTCGCGTGTACACAAAAGAGGAGGCAATGAAAAAGGCTTCTGAATTGGCAAGAAATGATTTAAAAAAGCGGATTGATGAAGATGCTATCATTAAGGAGGAAAAAGTTTTGCACCGCACCATTTCCAATGGTAAAGTTAAACTGTCAATCCTATACACAGTAATTGAAAATATTGCAATAGGACAACCCATTATTCAAGGAGATTAATGAATGGCAGAAAATCCAAAAATCATCCAAATCCAGCTAGAAAATCCAAATGAAGCAGTCACTCTTTTCGGAAACTCGGATGCGAATCTGAAAATTTTAGAACAGGAATTGCGGGTTTCAATTATCTCAAGAGGAGAACTGGTAAATGTGGCGGGGCCCTCAGATTATGCAGAACTGGCTGCATCTGTGATGGAAAAACTCGCATATGTAATCAGGAAAGGAATTAGCATCGGTCCGAGGGACGTTTTATATGCAATCGACCTTGCCAGAAAAGGAACGCTTGAGTACTTTGAAAATTTATTTGAAGAGGAAATCGCCAAGAATGCCAAAGGCAAATCCATACGCCCTAAAACAATTGGCCAGGGATACTATATCAATGCGATCAAAAAACACGATATGGTATTTGGGATTGGCCCCGCGGGTACAGGCAAAACCTATCTGGCTGTCGTGATGGCTGTTGCTGCTTTAAAGAACGGCAGTGTGAATAAGATCATCCTTACGAGGCCGGCTGTTGAAGCTGGTGAGAGTCTTGGTTTCCTCCCAGGGGATTTAAAAGAGAAAGTTGATCCTTATTTAAGGCCGCTTTACGATGCGCTGCACGACGTTCTAGGTATGGAGCATACTGTCAGGCTGATCGAGCGGGGAACAATCGAAATAGCCCCTCTGGCGTATATGAGGGGGCGCACTCTTGACGAGGCATTCGTCATTTTGGATGAAGCGCAGAATACAACCCATGCCCAAATGAAAATGTTTTTAACACGGCTTGGCTTTGGATCCAAGATGATCGTCACCGGGGATAAAACCCAAATCGATTTGCCAAAAGGAGCCAAATCGGGGCTGGTGGCCGCTGAAGAGATATTGCAAAACGTTAAAGGGTTATCATTTGTCCATCTTGAACAGAGCGATGTCGTCCGCCATCCGCTTGTCGGAAGAATTATTGAAGCATATGGCAAAATTGAGTAAAGCTGCCCAACTGGGCAGCTTTTCCTATTTTGCCCGCCATTATTGGAATTTTAAGTGAAATATTACTTGAAAACTGGTATGCTTTTAAAAAGACCAAAAGATGCCGGATTATTACTTACTAAAAAATAGGTTTTGTTATAGAAGTATGTTGATTTTTAACTGCGTTGATTGGAGCGAAGGGCACCGACTCCGATAGGATGAAGCGGCAAGGTGGGGACCCTATGAAAAGCGGAAGCGCCTTCGTGACAGGCAAAAACCGCCTGTCCCTGCGATGATTATTCTCAGGAGCTTTCCTTAGTGGTCAGGGGCGACAGGCTTAAGACCCCGAGCCCCTAGGCGCTGCAGCTAGACTGACAGGCGCTTTAAGCGCCGAGGAGGCTCCACTGACGCCCAGTGGAAAGCGTGTGCCTCGTGACAGGCAAAAACCGCCTGTCTCTGCAATGATTATTCTTAGAAGCATTCCTTTGCGTAGCGGAAATCAACAGCCAAATTAAACACATCCAAAAAATATAGAGAAACATATACATACCCACTTTGGGAGGGGGACTTCTATATGGACTTGCTTCAGAAGCGATTTCAGAGAATCAAGCAACTATTAAACCTTGCTTTTTTTCGCATCCTTTTTTTTGCCGCTCTGGGCGTTATCCTTTTCCTGTCCATGTACAGCAATGTCAAGCCCGAACAGCTAAAGCTTGGCCTATTTGACATTGCCGAAAAAACCGTTGTTTCCCCGATTACTGTGGAAGATAAAGAGAGCACAGAGGCAAAGCGGAAAGAAGAGCTGAATCGGGTACAGGCCGTCTATACGCTTAAAAGTGAGTATTCCAAGAATCAGGTTGATTTGGTCGGTTCTATTTTCGACTCTGCCATAAAAATAAATCAGGAAGAAGAGGAATTGAAGAAAACATCGGAAGAACCAGATGACACAGAACCAAAGCCGGAAGTTAAGGGAATTCCCATTGCGGATAAAGTTAAAAAGTTAAAAGAGCGGCTTACCCAGTCTGTCATTGAAGAACTTCCGCAAGAAGTATTCTCTGCCATGGTCTCGGCCGATAACACACAATTGGCCATCGCAAAAGACTTAACGATTACGGCAATCAGCAATGAAATGGGAAACAGGATTCCAGCGGATGAAGTTGAAAATGCAAAAAAGCGGGTCGAGGAAGAACTAAAATACACAACAATGGATTCAAACCTCAAACAGGCCTCTATCCAATTGGGAAGATTCGCTGTGATCCAAAACGAATTTTACGATCCGCAGGCTACCGAAGAAAAGCGAAGGCAGATGTCCGAAAGTATTGAACCTGTGAAAATTCTTGAGGGCCAAGTAATTGTAGAAGAAGGGGAGCTTGTCACCCATGAAATATACAGGCAGTTAAACTTAACCCGCCTTTTGGACAGCCAGGATTCCAAGAAGCCATTTATTGGGCTGGCCTTATTGATTGTCATCATTTTATCTGCATTTTATTATTATTTCACACAACAAAAAAAAGCTCCGGATAAAAAACAAACAAACCTT
The DNA here is from genome assembly GCF_003515685.1 of Neobacillus notoginsengisoli. GTDB lineage: Bacteria > Bacillota > Bacilli > Bacillales > Cytobacillaceae > Bacillus_D > Bacillus_D notoginsengisoli. Next base: position 58,316 of record NZ_QWEG01000005.1, read on the forward strand.
TTGCTTTTCGGGATCGTATTTTCCTTTTCTATCATCGTGATGAAAATTGTCAGCCAATTTCAGCAACTGGATTATGAAGGGATCAGTTACCTGTTCCCTGCAGCGATGGCCGGCATGATTTTGACGATATTGATTGATGAAAAGCTTGCCTGGCTGACTGCTGTTGTACAGGCTATTTGCGGAAGCATTATTTTTAATGAAGAAATGACTGGCACTCTTAATATGTCTGCGGGTATTTATTTGCTGTGTGGCGGTTTGGCTGCAACATTTCTTTTGAAGGGACAGAATGCCAGGTCGAAAATATTGCAGGCGGGCCTATTTGCTTCCTTGGTCAACCTTGCGATTGTCTTTACCCTGTTGTTTTTAAGAAACACACAATATAGCGGAGTGGAGTATGGCTTATTATTTTTGTTTGCAGCAGTATCGGGGATTGCGTCTGCAGTGCTTGCATTAGGGATTTTGCCGTTTTTGGAAATGAGCTTTGGGATTTTATCAACGATGAAGCTGATTGAACTTTCGAATCCAAACCACCCTTTACTCAAAAAAATTCTGACAGAAGCGCCAGGAACATACCACCACAGTGTAATGGTTGCGAACATGTCCGAAGCGGCTTGTGAAGCAATAGGGGCAAATGGCCTTCTCGCCAGGGTAGGCTGCTATTATCATGACATCGGAAAAACAAAACGCCCGGTCTTTTTCATTGAAAACCAAGTAAACAGGGAAAATCCCCACGACCGGTTATCGCCGCAGAAAAGTGCGCAAATTATTATTGCGCATGCAACTGACGCCGCGGCAATGTTGAAAAAGCATAGAATGCCAAAAGAAATTATTGATATAGCCGAGCAGCACCATGGGACTTCGCTTATAAAGTATTTTTATCATAAAGCGAATCAGGCTGGAGGCGCGAAAGAAAGTGATTATCGTTATCCCGGTCCAAAAGCCCAAACGAAGGAAACGGCCATTATTGCAATCGCCGACAGTGTTGAAGCCGCAGTCAGGTCGATGTCCCATCCGACCCCTGAGCAGATTGAATCCCTTGTCCATTCAATCATTTCTGACAAACTGCAGGACGGGCAGCTAAATGACTGTGATTTAACGCTAAGGGAAATTGAAATGGTTGCACACACTCTGTGTGATACGTTAAAAGGGATTTTCCATTCAAGAATTGAATACCCTACAGAAATAACAAAACAGAAGGTGATACAAGTATGAGTTTAACAATTGATTTTTTGGATGAAACGGGCGCTGTTCAGGATGAGGCAGTGTCCAAGCTGGAAAGCCTCCTCAATTTTGCGGCAAAACAACTGCGTGTCGAGGAGGGCAGTGAAGTTTCGGTTACATTTGTCGGGAACGAAAGAATCCATGAAATAAACCGGGAATACAGAAAAAAAGATGCGCCGACCGATGTCATTTCATTTCCAATGGAGGAACCTGGTGAAGGTGAGATCGAAATAATAGGTGCGGGACTTCCAAGGATTTTAGGAGATATTATTATTTCCATTCCTAAAACGGAAGAGCAGGCTAAAGAATATGGGCACTCATTTATGAGGGAACTTGGGTTCCTTGCGGTCCACGGTTTTCTCCACTTGCTGGGGTATGATCATGAGACGGACGAGGAAGAAGCTGAGATGTTCTCACTTCAGAAAGGCATCCTTGATGCATACGGGCTTTCAAGGCTTCAAGGATAATGCCTGTATGAGGCTGATCAAATCGTTTGGTTATGCTATTGCGGGAATAGCTGTTGCCGTCAAAACGGAAAGAAATCTCAAAATCCATCTTGTGTTTGCAACGATAGCCATAGGTTTTTCTTTTTTCTTTTCAATTTCGAAAACGGAATGGCTTTTTATCCTTTTTTTAATTGGCGGCATGATTTCGCTTGAATTGTTGAACACTGCAATTGAAAGGGCAGTCAACTTGGTAACAGAGGAGGTGCATCCTCTTGCAAAGCAGGCGAAGGATATAGCTGCCGGAGCCGTGTTCATATTTGCTTGCCTATCGGTCGTAACCGGGCTTATCATATTTTTACCAAGGCTGGCTAAATGGGTTGGTTTATAAAAGGGTTGGCGGAGGCCAGCCTTTTTATTTTTGTAACTTTCCAAAACGGTGATTTGTAAATGGGTATGCAGTTTTGCTACAATAACCAAAAGGTTTCTCTTTTATTGAAATTGATTTGGGAAAATTCAAACTTTTTCATTAATTCCGCTTTCAGGGGATGAAACGAGAAGCAGTTTAAGGTAAAATGGAATCATGGAAAAAAAGAACCTTTACGTGTTTTGTTCTTCGTTTTCTAACCGGAGGAAATGTTTTAAAAAAGCACAAAGAGGTAATATGAGAAAGACAGCAGGAGGGTCTACCCAGCTGACTGATATCGGAGGAAATTGCAGCAATGGTGAATGAAAATCAAGGCCATAAATCGGGGTTCATTTCGATTATAGGTAGGCCTAATGTAGGAAAATCAACCTTTTTAAACAGGGTAATCGGGCAGAAAATTGCCATCATGAGCGATAAGCCTCAGACAACGCGCAACAAGGTTCAGGGAGTCCTGACTCTTGAAGATGCACAATTAATTTTTATAGATACACCCGGCATTCATAAACCCAAACATAAACTTGGTGATTTTATGATGAAGGTCGCTCAAAATACACTAAAAGGTGTGGACCTGATTTTGTTTATGGTCAGTGCGGAAGAAGGCTATGGAAAAGGCGAGGAATTCATTCTTGAAAAATTCCAGTCCGTAAAAACGCCGGTTTTTCTAATTATTAACAAGATCGATAAGGTGCATCCGGATAAACTTCTGAAAATAATTGATGAGTATAAAGATAAACATTCGTTTGAGGAGATTGTTCCAATTTCTGCTTTGGAAGGAAACAATGTTGACCGGCTATTGGACCAAATTAAGGAGCATATGCCGGAGGGGCCGCAGTTTTATCCGGCTGACCAGATAACAGATCACCCCGAGCGATTCATTGTTTCGGAATTGATTAGGGAAAAAGCACTGCATTTAACGAGAGAGGAAGTTCCCCATTCCCTTGCAGTTGTAATTGAAAAGATGGAGCGAGATGGCCAAAAGGATTTAGTCCATGTAATGGCAACAATTATTGTAGAAAGGGATTCCCAAAAGGGTATCATCATCGGCAAGCAGGGAGCCATGCTGAAGGAAGTTGGGAAGCGGGCAAGATTGGACATTGAACAACTGCTTGGAACGAAAGTATTCCTGGAACTCTGGGTGAAAGTCCAGAAGGATTGGCGCAACAAAATGTCACAGCTCCGTGATTTTGGTTTCAGGGAAGACGAGTACTGATCGGTATCAAGCGATTGGCATAGTCAAAACCCAATCGTTTACCGAATTATTCATGCAGGCGATTAACAATATTTTAGCATTATGAAATTTATATGACAGGTCATGATAAATGGTACCAGGGATAGTGAACAAAGCTAGACACAGAAGAAAGGATGGGGTTTTCGATGTTGGATTTTACCTGGAAGGTATTTAGTCAGACAGGTAACATTGACACATATCTTCTCTTTAAAGAAATGGATAAGGAAAGACAAGAAATTCCCGGCAATCTCGATGAAGAGCTAGCGCAAACTGATTTTCCTGTTTCATGAGTTTGTCTATTTTCCTGGATGGTGACGGCGATGCTGCTAAAATGTGAGGGCATCATCATTAGGGCAACCGATTATGGCGAGACCAACAAGGTTGTCACATTGTATACAAGAGAATGGGGAAAGACCGGTGCAATGGCCCGTGGTGCCAAGAAACCGAATAGCAGGCTTGCAGCTATCACGCAGCTTTTGACACATGGATATTTTCTCATTCAGAAAGGAAGCGGCCTCGGGACGCTTCAGCAGGGGGAAATCATCTCCTCACTGAAGTCAATCCGGGAAGATATTTTCCTTACAGCATATGCAAGCTATTTTGCGGAACTTACCGATAAGGCGACCGAAGACCATAAACCGAACCCGTATTTATTTGAGCTATTGTATCAAACATTCAATTATTTGAATGAAGGAATTGATCCGGACGTTCTGATGTTTATTTTTGAAATGAAAATGCTCAATGTCCTTGGGCTTTATCCAGTCCTGGACCAATGCTCCGTTTGCGGCAGCACAGACGGGCATTTTTCTTTTTCAATTCGGGAAGGCGGGTTCATCTGCCACCACTGCATTGAGAAAGACCCGTATCACTTCAAGATTTCTCAGGCAGGCGCACGGTTATTAAGACTTTTTTACTATTTTGATCTTTCAAGGTTGGGAAATGTTTCAGTTAAAACGGAAACGAAAGAAGAGTTAAAAAAGGTCATCTCCGCCTATTATGAGGAATATTCCGGATTAAATCTTAAGTCGAAAAAGTTCCTGAAATCAATGGAAAGTTTCCGGGACATGGTCTAATCGGTTTGACAATCAAGGCGTTTTTCGCTACTATTTTAGTTATAGCTTAAAATTTCATAATTGCTGAGAGGGAAAAGAGTACCTGCTACTTTCTGTGAAAAGCGAGTCCGGGATGGTGCAAGCCGGATGACAGGAACCCAGGGAAGGCATTCCTGAGCAATGCTTATTAAAGAGGCTGTTATTGCAGCAAATAGGGTGGAACCGCGGGTAAACTCTCGTCCCTATGCTTTCTGGCATAGAGACGGGAGTTTTTTATTTTTTGCAAGGGGATTATTAAATATTTCCCTGATTACAACTCAAAATAAATTTTAGTAATCCAGCTTCAGCGCCTAGCCCCTCGAGGTCTTAAGCCAATTCCCTCCGGAGGGCAGGCCCGTCCTCGGAAATGCTCGCATTTCCTTCGTGCGTGGGCGAATTCGGGGATGCTATTCAGTGTCCTGCGGGACTCGTCTTAAGCTTGTCGGGGCTGACCAAGGCGCTTACGCTTTTTATTTTGCAACAGAAATACATAAAAAAATTAAAGGAGTAATAGCCATGAGTATTACGATGGAACAAATTGTCTCCCATGCAAAACACAGAGGATTTATTTTTCCGGGATCTGAAATTTACGGAGGCCTTGCTAACACATGGGATTACGGACCGCTTGGCGTTGAGTTGAAAAATAATATTAAAAAAGCCTGGTGGAAGAAGTTTGTTCAAGAGTCCCCTTATAACGTCGGTTTGGATGCCGCCATCCTGATGAATCCTAGAACGTGGGAGGCGTCCGGCCATATCGGAAATTTCAATGATCCGATGATTGATTGCAAAAAGTGTAAATCCAGGCACAGAGCGGATAAAATTATTGAAAATGCCCTTGATGAAAAAGGAATTGAGCTTGTTGTTGACGGGCTTCCTTTTGAAAAAATGGAAGAGCTCATTAAGGAATATAATATTGCCTGCCCTGATTGCGGGAGCAAGGAATTCACCGGCATAAGGCAATTCAATCTAATGTTTAAAACGTCCCAGGGTGTAACAGAGTCGAGCGCGAACGAAATCTTCCTGCGTCCGGAAACAGCCCAAGGGATTTTCGTAAACTTCAAAAACGTGCAAAGAACGATGCGTAAGAAACTCCCGTTTGGGATTGCACAAATAGGAAAGAGTTTTAGAAATGAAATTACCCCAGGGAACTTCACGTTCAGAACAAGGGAATTCGAACAGATGGAACTGGAGTTTTTCTGTAAGCCTGGTACAGAGCTTGAATGGTATGCGTATTGGAAAGACTTTGCTGAAAAATGGCTGGTCGGTCTTGGATTGCGCAAGGAAAATCTAAGGCTCCGCGATCACTCGGAGGATGAGTTGTCGCATTACAGCAATGCAACAACTGACTTTGAATACAAATTCCCATTCGGCTGGGGAGAGCTTTGGGGTGTTGCGTCAAGGACGGACTATGACTTAAAACAGCATATGAACTATTCCGGTGAGGATTTCCATTACCATGACCCTGACACAAATGAGAAGTATGTTCCTTACTGTATAGAGCCTTCTCTCGGGGCAGACAGGGTGACACTCGCCTATCTGATCGATGCATACGAAGAAGAGCAATTGGAGGATGGGACTTCTAGAACTGTCATGCATCTGCATCCGGCTCTTGCTCCTTTCAAGGCGGCTGTTTTGCCATTATCAAAAAAACTGTCTGATTCTGCTCGGGAAATCTTCGAAACTCTTTCAAAGGAGTACATGGTCGACTTTGATGAAACAGGCTCTATCGGCAAGAGATACCGCCGTCATGATGAGATTGGGACACCATTTTGCATAACGGTAGATTTTGATACAGCAACTGACCAAAAGGTTACAGTTAGAGACCGTGATACGATGGAACAGACACGTCTACCTATCAATGAGCTGGAAGCTTTCTTAAAGGAAAAAACACAATTCTAACAGCGACTCTTTGTAACACTGTGAATGGGCGGTGAGGGACATAGAACTAAATAAACGGCAGGATCGTATTTTGGAAATAGTGAAAGAAAATGGGCCTATAACCGGTGAACAAATTGCGGAGCGGCTGAATTTAACAAGGGCCACGCTTAGGCCTGATCTCGCCATCCTGACGATGGCTGGCTACCTTGACGCCCGGCCAAGGGTAGGGTATTTTTTCACAGGCAAGTCCGGAGATCAGCTTTTATCCGAGAAGCTGCAGAAAATCCCTGTTAGTAAGTACCAGTCAAGGCCTGTGGTGATAAACGAAAATGTGTCTGTGTATGATGCAATTGTTACAATGTTTCTGGAGGATGTCGGTACTCTCTTTGTTGTGGACGATAATTCCATACTTGCCGGCGTCCTTTCCCGGAAAGACCTCTTGAGAGCAAGCCTAGGCAATCAGGAGCTATCCAGTTTGCCGGTCAACATTATCATGACGAGAATGCCGAACATTACTGTATGCCAGAAGGACGATCTTCTGACCGATGTTGCAAAAAAGTTGATAGACAGGCAAATCGATGCGATTCCGGTCGTTAGGGAAGCAGAAAAGGGCCTTGAAGTGACCGGCAGAATTACGAAAACAAGCATTACTAGGGCATTTGTCTCGCTTGGGAACGCGGAATCAGAATAAGCATACTTAGGAAAAGGGGAATGGAAACAGCCATGGACCAGCCAATCATCTATGTCGTATCCGATTCGGTTGGAGAGACTGCCGAGCTTGTTACGAAAGCGGCAATCACTCAATTCAACGGGAATCATATTAAACTAAAAAGGTTTCCGTATGTGGAAGATACGGAGCATATTGATGAAGTCATTTCGCTGGCTTCTTTTGATAAAGGAATGATTGCTTATACATTAGTAAAGCCGCAGATGCGTTCCTATATGAAGGAAAGAGCACTCGCTGCGGGAATCCGGGCGGTTGACTTAATCGGGCCACTGATGGACGAAATTCAGGCACTTTCAGGGAAAACGCCATTATTTGAACCCGGCCTAGTCAGGAAACTGGATGAGGAATATTTCAAGAAGGTTGAAGCGATTGAGTTTGCTGTCAAATATGACGACGGCAGGGACCCAAGAGGACTAATGAAAGCCGATATTATCCTGATTGGGGTTTCCAGGACTTCTAAAACTCCTCTTTCCCAATATCTTGCCCTTAAACGTCTGAAGGTTGCGAATGTCCCGCTTGTTCCAGAGGTTGATCCTCCAGAGGAGCTTTATAAAGTACCGCCTGAGAAATGCTTTGGCTTAAAAATAAGCCCGGAAAAGTTGAATCATATTCGCCGCGAACGGTTGAAATCACTCGGCTTAAACGATAGTGCAAGTTACGCCAACATTGCCAGGATTAAAGAAGAGATTGCCTTTTTTGAAAAGATCATTGAGAACATAGGCTGTCCTGTCATCGATGTAACCAATAAAGCGGTTGAAGAAACAGCCAATGTAATTCTGAGCAAGGTACGAAAATAAAGAGAAGAAAGCACATGACCAGGGGCCATGTGTTTTCTTACTTTTTTCCATTGAGTGAAGCGGTTGGACGTATGAGGTTAAAAGTGCAAGATATTTTAATGGTAAAAACTCTATAAATGTTCTATAATAAAAAATTGTGATTAAAATAAAGAAATTCAGGTTTAGAGTTACTGTTGGAGGAATAAACTATTTATTGTCAGATGTCAAGAAAGGGAATAGAAAAAAATTCGACACAATCTCCGATAATCTTTACATGCAAAGAAGGAATTTCCGGGGGGATGTAGAATTAGTACTAAGGAAAAAAAACAGCCGACAGTATTTGTGGATGCGGATTCGTGTCCTGTAAAAGAGGAAATCGCACATGTAGCGTCCGATTTTTCTGTCTCGGTCATTTTTGTTGCATCTTATGCCCATACTGTGAGAAACCCGCTTTATTCAGAGTGGGAATGGAGATACGTCGATTCCAGCCGGGAGGCAGCTGACCTTTATATTATGAATCATTCCTTCAAGGGTGACGTTGTGATTACCCAGGATATTGGGCTAGCTTCCACTCTTCTTCCTAAAGGGGTTTATGTATTGTCCCCCAAGGGAATTTTATTTGAGGACAAAGAAATCCAAACCGCTCTGGACATTCGTTATTTAAATGCAAAAGCCAGGGCAAGAGGAATTTATGGAAAGGGGCCATCCCCATTTACGGAAGGAGAAAGAAAACGATTCGTCCGGGAACTGGCCAGCGTCCTTTCAGCAGCAACAGGCTGCCAGACGTTGGATTGAACTAGTACGCTGATATGGAGAGGTTTTTATGGCAGAGCGTATACCCGAAGAGAAAATCAATCAGATTCGCCAGTCTGTTGATATAGTAGAAGTGGTCGGTGAATATGTGCAGCTGAAGAAACAGGGCCGTAATTACTTTGGCCTTTGTCCATTCCATGGAGAAAATTCACCATCCTTTTCCGTTTCACCCGAAAAGCAGATTTTTTACTGCTTCGGCTGCGGGACGGGAGGGAATGTTTTTTCTTTTTTAATGGAATTGGAAGGAGCCCCCTTTACTGACGCTGCAATGAAACTTGCTGCCAGAGCAGGGATTGAACTTGAAATCCAGCAAACAAATGATTCGGCCAAAGCGGGGCAAAAGCATCTGCAGCCATTATATGAGGCTCACGAACTGCTAAATAAATTTTACCACCATATTCTTGTAAATACAAAAGACGGACAAGAAGCATTGGAATACTTGCTGTCCAGAGGGTTTACAAGGGAGTCGATTGATAAGTTCCAGATAGGCTATGCTTTGGACTCGTGGGAGTTTGTCACAAACTTTCTCCTTAAAAGGGGCTTTAAGCCTGAGGAGATGGAAAAGGCCGGATTAATTATTAAAAGGGAACGCGATGGAACTTATTTTGACAGGTTTCGAAATCGGATCATGTTTCCTCTTTTTGACCAAAACGGTAAAACGATTGCTTTTTCAGGGAGGACAATGGGAGGGGAAAACCCTAAATATCTAAACAGCCCTGAAACAGCAATCTTTAATAAAAGTAAAATCCTGTATAATTTCCATTTGGCAAAGCCGGCCATTCGCAGGCAGAACCATACTGTTCTTTTTGAAGGGTTTGCCGATGTCATTTCCGCAGATTGGGCAGGCGTGGAAAACAGTATTGCTACGATGGGCACCTCCCTGACCCCAGAGCATATTGCCTTAATCCGGCGCAATTCGCAACAGGTGACCGTCTGTTTTGATTCAGATCACGCCGGAATAGAGGCCGCATTCAGGGCGGGAAGCCTGCTGTCGGAAGCGGCAATTGATATCAGAATCGCCATGATGCCGGATGGACTTGATCCTGACGATTACATTAAAAAATATGGTGAAGAGAAGTTCCGGAAAGAAATAATTGGCGGCAGCCTTACATGGATGTCATTTAAACTACTGTATTACCGACGGGGGAAAAATCTTCAAAATGAAGGAGATAGGCTTGCCTATATCGAAAAGATAATAAGCGAAATAAGCATTCTGCCCAATGCGGTTGAAAAAGACCACTATTTAAGGCAGCTCGCAGATGAATTCTCCCTCTCACTGGATGCTCTGAAGCAGCAAATGACGGTTTCAGGCTCCCAGAATAAAAAGCAGGAACGGCGCCAGCTTCCTAAACAGGAGCACTTCACCCCGAGGATCGCAGCCGAGTTGAAGCCTGCCTACTATAACGCGGAGCGGCATTTGATTGCGCATATGCTTCGAAACAGGGAAATTGCATATAAAATACAGGAAATGCTCAAAGGAAATACTTTTAATCATGATGATCATCAGGCAATCATTACTTACCTGTTTGGTTATTATGAGGAAAAAGAACAATTTGAGCTGGGAGTTTTCTTGGATTATATAAAGGATGAGAAGCTTAGGAGGATGGTTGCTGATATAGGAATGATGAGCCTCAATGAAGAACTGGGCGAGCGGGAACTAAATGATTATATTAATCAGGTGTTGAAATATGAAAAGATGTTAAAAATAAAAGAAAAAAGGGCTCAGCAAAAAGAGGCTGATTCCCAAAAGGATTACCCGCGGGCCATACAGTTGGGTAAAGAAATACTTGATTTGCAAAGAACTTTATAAAGCAGTGGAATTAGCGTGAATTTTGAAGGAGGGGGACCTATGGCTGAGAAGTCAGCACGGTCAAACGAGGTCGAAACTGAACTGACCGTTGAACAAGTAAAGGACCAATTAACAGCACAGGGTAAAAAAGTTGGCCACCTTGCCTATGATGATATAGCTGAAAAGCTGGCAAATTATGAACTGGATTCCGACCAGATGGATGAGTTTTATGAATTCCTTGGTGATCAGGGAATAGACCTGGTCGGCGATAGTGAGGAGGCGGACCCAACCAACCAGCAGAACACAAAAGAAGATGAGGAATTCGATCTCAATGACCTGAGTGTCCCTCCAGGTGTAAAAATAAATGACCCTGTCCGCATGTATTTAAAGGAAATCGGCAGAGTCGACCTGCTATCTGCGGAGGAAGAAATCCAACTTGCTAACCGGATTGAGAACGGTGACGAGGAAGCGAAACGCCGGCTCGCAGAAGCGAACCTCAGACTTGTCGTCAGCATCGCAAAACGGTATGTAGGCAGAGGGATGCTATTTCTTGACCTGATTCAAGAAGGGAACATGGGCTTGATTAAAGCCGTTGAAAAGTTCGATTACCGTAAGGGCTTTAAATTCAGTACGTATGCAACTTGGTGGATTCGCCAAGCGATTACACGCGCCATAGCAGATCAGGCTAGGACAATCCGGATTCCGGTCCATATGGTAGAAACCATTAACAAACTTATCAGGGTGCAAAGGCAGCTTCTGCAGGATTTGGGCCGCGAACCAACACCTGAAGAAATTGCGGAGGATATGGACCTGACTCCCGATAAGGTCCGGGAAATCCTTAAGATCGCCCAAGAGCCTGTATCACTCGAAACACCGATTGGTGAGGAAGATGATTCCCATCTTGGGGATTTCATCGAAGACCAGGATGCGACGTCGCCTTCTGATCATGCAGCCTTTGAACTGTTGAAAGAGCAGCTTGAGGATGTGCTCGATACGTTAACCGACCGCGAAGAAAATGTTCTGCGCTTAAGGTTTGGACTTGACGATGGCCGGACCAGGACACTTGAAGAAGTGGGCAAGGTCTTTGGCGTAACAAGAGAACGAATCAGGCAGATTGAAGCTAAAGCGCTGAGAAAGCTCAGGCATCCAAGCCGGAGCAAGCGGCTTAAAGATTTCCTGGAATAAAAACAGACTTAGCTTGTCTCATAATGAGGCAGGCTTTTTTTGTCCCACCTTAAGAGAAGATTTCCGTGACCTTGTGATTCATTTTACTGAATGGCAATACCAATTGCAAATCGAGAAAGGACAAATTTATTTTTCTTTAACCAGAGGTTTTCCAAAAGTTTAAATGTTGAGAAAATTTAACCCTCACCATATAATGGGTAAGAAAGCGCATACATTTTGGTTGGAGGGGGAAACATGGATTTCAATTTGACGCCTGAGCAGGAAATGATTAAAAAAATGATAAGGGAATTTGCTAATGAAAAGGTTGCGCCTGGTGCTCTCGAGCGGGACAGAACCAAGCAATTTCCGCTTGATATCTTTAAAAAGCTTGGAGAAATGGGTGTAATGGGCCTTCCCTTTCCCGAAGAATACGGGGGCGGCGGCGCTGATACGATTAGTTTTGCCATCGTCACGGAAGAATTGAGCAGAGCCTGCGGTTCAACCGGGATCACCTATTCTGCCCACATCTCGCTTGGCGGGGCTCCAATCAATATGTTCGGCACTGAAGAACAAAAACAAAAATATCTCGCACCTATTTGCACAGGTGAATCATTTGGGGCATTTGGCCTGACAGAGCCAAATGCAGGCTCTGATGCTGGAGGAACCAGAACGGCGGCTAAACTCGAGAATGGTAAATGGGTTATTAATGGGAGCAAATGCTTTATCACAAATGCCAGTTTCGCAAAGCACTTGGCCTTAACGGCCGTAACTGGTGAGGTTAACGGGGAAAAGGAAATCAGTGCCATCATCGTTCCGACTGATGCAGAGGGTTTCACAGTCATTGACAATTATGAAAAAATGGGGCTGCACTCCTCCAACACAACTGAGCTTGTGTTGGAGGATGTCAAAGTTCCCGAGGAAAATCTCCTTGGAAGAAGAGGGGAGGGCTTCAAGCAATTCCTGATTACGCTTGACGGAGGAAGGATTGGGATCGGAGCAATGGCAGTAGGGATCGCGCAGGCTGCTTATGAGAAGGCGCTGCACTATTCAAAAGAGCGAAAACAATTTGGAAGGCCGCTTTCTGCATTCCAGGCAATCCAATTCAAGCTGGCCGATATGGCGATGAAAATTGAACTTGCTAGAAGTATGGTTTATAAAGCTGCATGGTTGAAGGATCAGGGTAGGGCTTTTACAAAAGAAGCTGCTATGTGCAAACTATACGCCTCGGAAATTTGCATGGAAGTCACTGACCAGGCCGTGCAAATCCATGGCGGATATGGCTATATGAAAGAGTACCATGTTGAACGGTACATGAGGGATGCCAAGCTGCTCGAAATAGGAGAAGGAACGTCAGAAATCCAGCGCATTGTCATCGCAAGGGAAATTGGCTGCTAGTACGCAGCCTTTTCCTTTCTTTTTAGGGATGATAGTATTGATTTTTAACTGTGTTGATTGAAACGGAGGACACCGACTCCTCGAAAATACTATCGCATTTTCTTCGTGCAAAGCCAATTCGAAGATGCTGTTTTGTCCTGCGGGATGTACGGCAAGGTGGAGACCCCACAGGCGCCCTGGCGCTGAGGAGGCTCCACTGACGCCCCGCGGAAAGCGTGTGCCTCGTGACAGGCAAAAACCGCCTGTCCCTGCGATGATTATACTCAGAAGCTTTCCTTGCGAAGTGGAAATCAACAGCCAATTTAACAGAACCATAACTAAAAGTGACAAAAGTAACTTAAATACTTTTCCTTCTGATGGTTTTCAGCTAAAATAGAAGTTGTTTGCATCATATATGATATAGTTCGTACATAAGGGAGGGGTATTACATGAAAAATCCAGTCGTTCCATTTATTATGATCATGGTTCTGGGAATCGGGTTAATGTTCATTCTTTCCTTCAAAGGGCTCGGTGACATGAAGGAAGTAGCCGAAGGGGGTAAGGCCGGCGGTGAAAAAACTACTGAAGTGGCAAAACCCGAAGATCTATACCAGGATAAGGGCTGTATAGGCTGCCATGGTGAACAGCTTGAAGGGAAAAGCGGCCCGAAACTGAGCGATGTCGGCTCAAAGTTAGATGAAGGGGAAATTAAAGACATTATCGTGAATGGTAAAGGTTCCATGCCTCAAGGTCTTGCTACGGGAGCAGATGCAGACGCCCTCGCAAAATGGCTTGCGGATAAGAAATAAACGTTTTAATGAAGAGCTGCCGTTTGTTTGGCAGCTCTATTATTTTCTTTGTCCTTTGCATATGTGAAGGACTTTTTTTATACTTGATTCATTAAAAGTAATGGAAAAGTGGTGCATAACTTGAATGCTCAGCAACTATCAAAGAGGCTTGCCGCTGTTGCAGCCTTTGTTCCAAAAGGCGCGAAGCTAGCGGATATCGGATCTGACCATGCTTACCTTCCCTGCTATCTTGCAAAAAGAGAGTTGATTTCTTCAGCTGTTGCCGGGGAAGTCGTTGAGGGTCCTTTCCTGTCCGCCCAAACACAGGTACAGGCTGAAGGGCTGCGGGACATAATTAAAGTAAAAATGGGGAACGGCCTGGAGGTTATCCAGCCTGGCGAAGCCGACTGTATCACAATCGCCGGCATGGGCGGGACATTGATTACCGAAATCCTTGAGGCGGGAAAAGCGAAGTTGGGCGGAGTCAACCGGCTGATTCTGCAGCCGAATATTAGTGCAATCTCCATAAGGGAGTGGCTGTACAACCATGGATGGGAATTGATTGAAGAGGCGATTCTTGAAGAGGACGGAAAAATTTATGAAATCCTGTCCGCGGAAAAAGGGAACCCCCGTAAGCCGTACGGTGAAAATGAATTGGAAAAAGGCTTATTGTTTGGCCCGTTTCTCCTAAAGAGTAAAAATGAAGCGTTTATTAAAAAATGGACGCTTGAGAAAGAAAATTGGCAAAGAATAGCCAGGGAGCTCGACAAAGCAAAGGCGACCGAAGAAACGGACAAAAAAAGAGAGGAAATCCTTCGAAAGATTAGGCTTACAGAGGAGGTACTAAACGATTGAAAAAAATAAACGGTCATGAACTCATCGGCCTTCTAGAGGCCTTCTCACCGAAAGAGTACGCAATGGAAGGGGACAGGATAGGACTGCAAATTGGCAGGCTTAATCGTCCTGCAGAACGTGTTTTGATTGCTCTTGATCTCGTTGAAGAGGTTGTTGATGAGGCAATTGAAATAAATGCTCAGCTTATCATCGTCCATCATCCGCCGATTTACCGGCCGCTCGCGAAAGTTGCGACGGATACAGTGCAAGGCAAGATCATCGAAAAACTGATTAAGCATGACATTTCCGTCTATGTCGCGCACACAAACCTTGATGTGGCAAAAGGCGGAGTGAACGATATGTTGGCAGATGCGTTAGGGCTGCAAAATCCTGAGGTCCTCGTCCCCACGTTTGATGAAAAACTAAAAAAGCTGGCCGTATTTGTTCCTGTTGATCATGCCGATGCAGTGAGGAAAGCGATAGGGAGTGCCGGAGCGGGGGCGATTGGAGAATACAGCTTTTGTTCGTTCTCATCGGAGGGAACAGGAAGATTCCTTCCGGGCGAAGGTACAAATCCATTTATAGGCCAACAAGGACAAATTGAAGAAGTAGAAGAAGTAAAGGTAGAAACCATCATACCCGACAGGCTCGTAAAGAAGGTAATATCAGCAATGCTGAAGGCCCATCCATATGAAGAACCGGCATACGATCTTTACCCGCTGGAAAACAAAGGGGAATCTCTCGGGCTTGGAAGGATTGGCACGATAGAGGAAATGACCCTGGCCGAATTTGCGAATAAAGTAAAGGCGGACTTAGACGTTGAGAACGTCAGAGTTGTAGGAAACTTAGATGCCAAAGTAAAAAAAGTTGCCGTTCTAGGCGGGGATGGAAACAAATACTTTTCACAGGCAAAGTTCAGAGGCGCCGATGTTTATGTGACTGGAGATATTTATTACCATGTCGCCCATGATGGCCTGATGCTAGGGTTGAACATGATTGACCCTGGGCACAATGTGGAAAAAATCATGAAAAAGGGCCTTGCTGCTGTCTTATCCCAAATGTGTGAAAAAGCGGGATTTGACGCTGAAATCATCGCATCTGAAATCAGTACTGATCCGTTCAAGGTAGTATAAAAACCAACAAACCCGGCCACAATTGGCCGGGTTTGTTGGTTTTATAAGCGAAGTGCGGGATTTTTAACTTTTGGCAGAATCCTGGATAGGGGAACGTTCTTATCCCTGGCCCATGTAGAAGGGTCTTCAGGTTCATATTTCTCAAGAAAGGCAATGACTTCTTTTGTGATCGGTGTTGGCGTAGAGGCGCCGGCGGTCACGGCAACTGTTGATGCCCCTTTCAGCCATTCGAGGTCAAGTTCGCTAATATCAGCAATCCGGTAAGCTTTTGTCCCTGCTATTTCCTCAGAAACCTGCGCCAGCCTGTTGGAGTTGTTGCTCATCGGATCACCAACTACAATCAGGACATCGGCTTGCCCAGCTTGCTCGGCAACTGCTTCCTGCCGTACTTGCGTGGCCATGCAAATTTCTCTGTGGACTTCAACATGTGGGTATTTTTCCTGGACTTTTACCATTATGTCCGCGACATCCCATTGGCTCATTGTTGTCTGGTTTGTCACAATTATTTTATCATGCTCAATTTCCAAAGCTTCCACGTCGGCTTCGGTCTCAACGAGAAAAACGGTTCCTGGTGACGCGACCCCGACAGCACCCTCTGGTTCAGGATGGCCTTTTTTTCCGATATAAATAACTTTATACCCTTCGGCTTCCTTCTCATGAATCAATTCATGCGTTTTCGTCACATCCGGACATGTCGCATCAAGAGTGACAAGCCCTTTTTCCTTTGCAAGGTTTCTGACCTCGGGTGAAATGCCGTGAGCTGTGAAAATCACAGTTCCTTTATCAACCTTCTCGAGGATCTCCCGGCGGTTGTTTCCGTCGAGGGTAATAATTCCTTCATCAGCGAATGCATCTGTCACATGCTTATTATGAACAATCATCCCTAGGATGTAGATTGGGCGGGGAAGAGATTTATCTAATGCCGCATTCCTCGCGATCACCATGGCATCTACAACACCATAGCAATAGCCGCGCGGTGAAATTTTAATAACTTTCATTTTAACAGCCTCCTATAAAGTGAAACTTCAATCAGTGGGGGTTTTCCACTGATTGTTAGTCGCGCAAAGCCCGATTGATCTTTCTAAGGGCTGAAGCCCCAAGAAAAATCTTATTTCACGAATCGGACCTTTAGGGGAGTTGCCTCTGAAAGAGGCTTACTGCCCCTTGAGGTGGGATAAAGTCAAACAAGCCTACTATAAGACCACTATGTATATAGTATATAGGACTTCACTGAATACTTCAAAGTGTACTATATCACTTGTTGGAGAAAAAAGGAGGCGCTGTCTATCCAGCACCTCACACAGATCAGATAAAAAGCTTTGGTTTGGACTCGCCGTTTCCTTCTCTGCTAGACCGGTTTTTTTGGGGGGTGCTTTCAGTTTTACGGACAGGCTGAACTTGATCTTTTCTGTCAGTCCTTTTTTCCTTAACGATATTGCCAGCTGTTTTTCCTTTCTTACTCGATTCATTTTCTGTCTTTGTTTGGTCATCACTTGATTTCATTCCGCGATAAAGCTTCCACATTGATGGCAGATTCTTGATAAGTGGTCCATATTGTTCAAAGAGCGGGCCAAATTTCTGGGCAGTGTTAATGACATTCTGGGTGTTGGTCAGGAATGAATTGATTGTGTCAGGGTTGCCAAGCGATTTCAGCAAGGACCCAGCCCCTTCTCCTCCTCCGATAACGGATTGAGCGGAGCGAGCGACTGCTCCCTGGTTCCCACCGGCGGCCCTGCCGAATAGCTTGGCAAGCAGCCCTCCCCCCCTAGAAGGCTGCCCTGGTATTGCATTCATTGGTCCCATAAAAGGACCTCGCTGCGGAACCGGGAAACCGGACTGACGGGCAAAACGAGGTCCCATTGGCTGGCGGCCAAATCCCGGTCTCCGCATTTGCGGCATAGGTGGCATTCTTAAAAGCCTCCTTTCATAAATGTCCTCTTTCTAAAATATGCAGCCTATCCTCATTATGTTAAGGTATGATTAACAAGGGAAAGCTGAATACTGAGATAATGAAAACAAGAGAATTATCGAGAGGGTAGGATTTCGAGTGGAGATTTCATGCAATCTCTACTATAATGACAAGACGGGAAAAATATGTTCGATTAATAGAGAGTAAGGAGCAAAATACATGAACGGAAAACAATTTGAACGGTTTGGATTAAAACCTTTTTTGCTAAAAACGGTAAGTTCCCTCGGATTTGCTAGCCCTACCGAGATTCAGGAGCAGATGATCCCCGCTGCCTTAAGAGGAGATAGCGCAATTGGGCAATCGAGGACAGGAACTGGCAAAACGCATTCATACCTTCTGCCGATAATGCAGAAGCTTAACCCGGCCCAGCAGGAGGTCCAGGCGGTCATTACAGCGCCGACCCGTGAGCTTGCCACGCAAATTTACCAGCAATTTTTAAATGCCGCGGAGCAATACGAAGGTCCAGAACAAATAATAATTAGAAATTATATTGGCGGTACGGACAAGCAAAAAGCAATTGAAAAGCTAAGGGTACAGCCTCATATTGTGATTGGGACCCCATCCCGCCTTTTTGACCTGATCCAGGAACAAGCTTTATTTGTCCATACGGCTGATACCCTTGTGATTGATGAGGCTGATTTGATGCTTGATATGGGCTTCCTGGAAGATGTGGATAGAATTGCATCCAGAATGCCTGAAAAGCTTCAGATGCTCGTATTTTCAGCAACAATACCTGAAAAACTAAAGCCTTTTTTGAAAAAATACATGGAAAATCCAAAGTACATCCATATTGAACCAGAAAAAAAAGCAGCTGAAAACCTTGAGCATCTTATTCTCCCATCGAGGCACAAAAATAAAAAGGGAATCGTTTTTGAGGTTCTTCAGACTTTTAACCCATATCTGGCAATTGTTTTTACGAATACAAAAAAAATGGCTGACGAAGTGGCCGATGCTTTAATTGATAAAGGGTTGAAGGTTGGCAGAGTTCACGGAGACCTTAATCCTCGTGAACGAAAGAAAATGATGAAGCAAATACAGGATTTGGAGTACCAATATATCGTTGCCACAGATTTGGCTGCAAGGGGAATTGATATTGAGGGTGTCAGCCATGTGATCAATTATGAATTGCCTAGTGACCTTGACTTCTATATCCACCGTGTTGGCAGGACAGCAAGAGCAGGTTCTTCCGGAATCGCGTTAACGATTTACGATCATTCAGATGAGGACGCATTAAACAGGCTTGAAAAAATGGGCATAACTTTCAAGCATGTTGATTTTGGGAAAGACGGCTTGGTTGAAATAGGCGAACGAAATAAACGGAAAGCGCGTAAGCGGACAGTAGCCGATACTGAACGGGTTGCGAAAGCAATGGTTAAAAAACCAAGTAAGATTAAGCCGGGTTATAAGAAAAAAATCAATGCTGAAATTGAAAAAATTAAAAGACGCCAAAACAGGCTTAAGAATAAGAAGTAATTGCAGAAATAATTTTTGCTGGTAAAAAGGAGTAGGAGCACATGTTGAAGATTGGCTCTCACGTTTCAATGAGCGGAAAAGATATGCTTCTTGCTGCGAGCAGGGAGGCAGTTTCTTATGGTTCGAATACGTTCATGATTTATACTGGGGCGCCCCAGAATACGAGAAGAAAGAAAATTGAAGAACTGAATATTGAAGCAGGCAGGAGACATATGGAGGAACATGGGATAGGCGATATCGTCGTCCATGCTCCGTATATCATTAATATTGGTAATACAACCAATCCGGCTACGTTTGAACTAGGGGTTACTTTTTTACGCTCTGAAATGGAACGGACCGAGGCTCTTGGGGCTAAACAAATCGTCCTCCACCCTGGTGCGCATGTCGGGGCGGGAACGGAAGCAGGCATAAGGAGAATCGTTGAAGGCCTGAACGAGGTATTGACTGGTGACGCAAAGGTTCAGGTAGCGCTTGAGACAATGGCCGGGAAAGGCTCTGAATGCGGAAAGTCATTTGAAGAGCTTGCGATGATTATTGACGGGGTTCATTATAATGACCAGTTGTCTGTTTGCTTCGATACATGCCATACACACGATGCCGGTTATGACATTGTCAACGATTTTGACGGCGTCTTAAATGAGTTTGATAAAATTGTCGGGATTGAAAGGCTGAAAGTCCTCCATATCAATGACAGCAAGAATGCTGTCGGGATGAGGAAGGACAGGCATGAAAACATCGGCTACGGCCATATTGGCTTTGATGCGTTAAGCTATATTGTCCATCATCCTCAGCTTATTGACGTTCCTAAAATTCTTGAGACTCCATATATTGGCGAAGATAAGAAAAACAAGGTTCCGCCATATAAGCATGAGATTGAGATGCTGCGCAATAAGGAATTCAATCCGCAGTTAAAAGAGATTGCCGTTCAGGTTTAACTCACCCTTTTCAAAATGAATAAAATGTTTAAAGCCTCCTTAAACACGTGTTGCGTAAGGAGGCTTTGCTTTGCCAATGTATTACTTTGTGAACTGGAGGAAGAGTTTGTTTACTTCCTTTGCGGTTTCTGGCCCGGCAATTTTTGCAATTTCTTTGATAATGGCTGCCCTTTGGCTACTGTCAAAAATATTCACTTGCCTTCCCCGTAAGTATTCGGCTATTTTGCCAGCCTGTGAACGGTTTATCGAGATGCCGAACTGACTTGCATATGTGAGTAGTTCCCCTGCAGTGATCGTATTAATTTTATGGTTGATAATGTTTTCAAAAATTTTCACCTTTATCACTCCCTTTCTTAATGTATGAGTTTCAATTGTAAACAGTGCAATAAATAATAAAACAAATGGGCGGGGAATTCTTGAACCTTTACAGAATAAAGGAACTGGGTTATACTACTTAACGTAAATCGGAATGATTCTTAAAATTAAGGTGATGTTATGGCTAATCTGCCAATTATTGAAATAAAAGGACTTTCATACAGGTATGAAAAGGAAAATGTCCTTGAAAATATTTATTTGACTGTGCCCAAAGGGGCATTTCTAGGGATTGTAGGTCCAAACGGTTCGGGAAAATCAACTTTGCTCAAACTCATTCTTGGTCTCCTGCAGCCCCAATCCGGGGTCATACGCCTTTTCGGAAAGGAAATCAGGGATTTCACTGAATGGGAGAAAATCGGCTATGTTTCCCAAAAGGCCAATTCCTTTAATTCCGGCTTTCCGGCAACTGTTCATGAAGTAGTATCAAGCGGGCTGACAAGCAAACTTGGCCTGTTTCGCTTTATGGGGGCGAAGGAGCGGGAAAAGGTACATCAGGCTCTAAAAGCAGTGGGTATGGCTAATTTTTCCGGAAAGAACATTGGGGAACTCTCGGGCGGCCAACAGCAAAGGGTTTTTATTGCCCGTGCCCTTGTAAGTGAACCCGAGCTCTTGATTCTGGATGAGCCAACCGTTGGCGTTGATGCCCAGCATGTCAGTGCATTTTATGAAATGCTTGAAGAGCTTAATATTAACAAGGGGATTACTTTATTGCTTGTTACACATGATATCGGGACAATTTCCGAAAAAGTAACCCATGTTGCCTGCCTGAATAAACATCTTCATTTTCATGGGGAAGCGGCAGAGTTTGAGGGCTTTGCCAACGAAGAGTTAACTGAATTGTATGGCCATGGAGTCCATCTTCTAAGCCACCACCATCATGGGGAGGCGGGAAGATGATTAGCGGGATTTTTAAGTATGAATTTTTGCAAAATGCTTTTCTATCTGGTGCGTTAATAGGGGTGATCGCCCCGCTGCTCGGTGTTTTCATCGTGGTGCGGAGGCTTTCTTTAATTGCCGATGCATTGAGCCATGTAACATTATCCGGAATAGCTGCCAGCCTTTTTTTGGAGAAAAAATTAGGCTTGGCTGGTTCTTTGAACCCATTGTATATGGGAATGGCTTTTTCAGTTGCCGGATCGTTATTTATTGAGAAGCTTCGCAGTGTTTATAAACATTATCAGGAATTAGCGATACCGATTATTCTTTCAGGCGGCATTGGAGTTGGAGTCATTTTCATTTCTCTAGCAGACGGGTTCAACGCCGATTTGTTCAGTTATTTATTTGGAAGCGTCTCAGCCGTTAGCAGGGCGGATGTCTGGATTATTGCGGCAATCAGTGTCTTTGTAGTTCTGGTCATTTTGTTACTCTATAAGGAGCTGTTCCTTTTATCATTTGACGAAGAACATGCTAAAGCATCTGGTATTGCGGCAAGAGCCATCCATTTTATCTTTATCGTCATGGTAGCGCTGGTCATTGCTGCATCAATGAGGATAGTCGGGATTCTACTCGTTTCCGCGCTAATGACATTGCCAGTTGCTGCCAGTATGAAGCTGGCCAAGGGATTTAAACAGGCAATCTTCTTGTCAGTTGCTTTCGGTGAACTGTCCGTCATCGGCGGCTTGTTTGCTGCCTATTATTTAGACCTTGCTCCTGGAGGAACCATTGTCCTGCTTGCGATTGCCGTCCTTATAGGCGTGATTATCTTAAAGAGGACAGGAATGAAGAGAGAAACACAAAAGGGGTGATAGATGAATGGATGTGAACGAAGCCCTCGATTATTTGAAGGAAAAAGGATATAAGCATACAGGTAAACGAGAAGAGATGCTCCAGTTGTTTTCGGATAGCGACAAGTATTTAACAGCTAAGGACGTCCTAGAACAGCTCAAGGACGAATTTCCTGGCCTAAGTTTCGACACAATTTATCGGAACCTTTCTCTGTTTGCCCAGCTTGGCATTTTGGAAACAACTGATCTTTCAGGCGAAAAACACTATAGGTTTACTTGTTCCAGAACCTCGCATCACCATCATTTTATATGCCTGGATTGCGGAAAGACAAAAGAATTGGGCACATGTCCAATGAGCAGCCTTAGCGAAGACTTAAATGGATATGATATTTCCGGACACAAATTCGAGATTTATGGGAAGTGCCCGGAATGTATGTGAAAAAACAGCCTAAAATGAAAGGCTGTTTTTTACTTCCCACTTTTTGATCCATTCGTTTGCTTCCTGCCAAGTGGCTACCCGAATGACCCCATCGGGTATTGGATCCCGATTATATGGAGTATCAAATAGAAGGACTGGGATGCCGCATTCTTCGTGAATGGCTACGGCATTATCATGTTTATCTTCCAAAAAGAGATCGACATTATATTTTTTTGCTGTGGCGATTTTATTATGGGTTCCAATTAATTCAATATGGTGGAAAGCAAGTTCATTTTTTGTGAACCATTCTTTTGTCAACTCAAGCAAATGGGAGGCTCTTGCTGAAATAAAATAAAGTTCGTACATTTCCATCCATTCATTTAAGACCTCCTTTGCCCCCTCGGCAAGTGGAGATCCGGAATAAATCTCCGGTTCTGCCCCGTGAAACCATTTTGCAAATTCATCCCTTGAAATGTCAACGAGGTGAAGGAGGTCGTATTCCTTTACATCGGAAAGGGTAACATTCAAGTTAAACTGTTTATTTATATACGGCAATATACTTGAAGGGCAAGTAACTGTCCCATCAATGTCAATTCCTAGTCTTTTCATATAAAAACTCCTTTATCTGTTTAAATACGGAGGGCTCTTTCTATTTTACCAAAAAAAACTTTTTCGTGTTGTCGATACAAAGATTGACATAGTAAAAAAAACTGCATGGTAAACACTAATAGGGCTCCTACCTATTGAAAGCGAGGGATTCAGGTGGCCGATCAATCAAGGGATACGAGTATGATGCAGTAAGATAGCAGCCGGCAGGAGGGGGCTTCAAGCTATAATGAAGAGACCTCTGCTGAACCAATCCTGCTGCTTCCAGAGCCTAACCGCACTCGTGGCATGCGGGACACAACTTCTGGAACAGCCGGAGACTACCGCAATCAGCGGGAAGAAACTGCAGCGGAATTCGCTCCTCCTGTCACTATGAGACAAAATCAAAATAGAGATGGACAGGGACAGCAAGGGGACCAGGGCGCCATGAATCGTGAAGCAGGCGGGACCATGCTTGGCTATACTGCATTGGCCGCCGCAATATTGTCCTTGTTCTTCCTGCCTGTGCTGTTGGGGATTACAGGTATTGTACTGGGATTCCTGGCAATGCGCAGGAATGCCTCCACAACGGGCGGCTGGGCTATTGGCATCGGAGCAGTTTCACTTATTATCGGGATGTTCATTACACCATTCTTTTAATGTTTTCAGACAGGGGCATTGAAAAAAGAGGCCCGGCGGATGCCGGCCTCTTTATTCTTGCTAAGGAAATAATAAGATATGTCCTTGTCGAAAACTCAAAACAAGTTGTTGTAATCCAGCTCCACAAAGGAAAGCTTCGGGAGCATAAGCATCGCAGGAAGGAAAAGCGTTAGCTTTTTCGAGGAGCGCCTAGCCCTCGAGGTCACAAGCCATTCCGGCCAAAAGGTTAAAGACCGAACCTTTCGTCCGGCTCGTCTTGTGCTTGGCTACGCTTCGCTCGCATTAAGGGCGACTAAGGCTTTGCTGTCGCAAAACCAAGTCTTCCTATATCGGGGCTGACCACAAAGGAAAGCTTCTGGGAATAATCATCGCAGGGACAGGCGGTTTTTGCCTGTCACGAAGGCGCTTGCGCATTTTGTTCTAAATACCTTGTTTTTCGAGTGCTTGCTTTTGAAAATATTCCTCCGCTAGTGCATCGATTTCTTTTTTAAGTTCCTCAACCATTATCTCTTCAGGAACTTTTCGGATAATTTCGCCATGTCGGAACAGCAGGCCTTCTCCGCGCGCGCCGGCAATGCCGATATCGGCTTCACGTGCCTCGCCCGGTCCATTGACTGCGCAGCCAAGGACGGCAACTTTAATCGGTGCTTTTATCTTTTCAATATATTCTTCAACTTCATTTGCAATACTGATCAAATCGATCTCAATACGGCCGCAAGTCGGGCATGAAATTAACGTAGCCGCATTTGAGGAGAGGCCGAAAACCTTTAAAAGTTCCCTTGCGACCTTAACTTCCTGGACTGGGTCCGCACTTAGCGAAATCCTTAATGTGTTGCCAATTCCTCTGTCCAAAATGGCACCCAAGCCAGCGGCGCTTTTAACAGTGCCCGCGAAAAGGGTTCCCGATTCAGTAATCCCGAGGTGGAGTGGATAATCAAAGGCCCTTGACGCCTTATCGTAAGCTTCGATGGCCAAATTGACGTCTGAGGCTTTCATGGAAACGATGATATCGTGGAAGTCCAAATCTTCCAGGATTTTTATGTGATGAAGGGCGCTTTCAACCATGCCGTCGGCAGTAGGATAGCCGTATTTTTCGAGGATTCTTTTTTCAAGCGACCCCGCATTGACGCCAATCCGGATTGGAATGCCGCGTTCTTTTGCGGCTTTCACAACAGCTTCTACCTTTTCACGCCTGCCTATATTGCCGGGATTAATCCTGATTTTATCCGCGCCGCCCTCAATTGCTTTCAGGGCAAGCTTATAATCAAAATGAATATCGACAACAAGAGGGATATTGATCCTCTTTTTAATTTCAGCGATGGCATTGGCTGCGCGTTCATCCGGGCAGGCAACCCTTACAATTTGGCAGCCGGCATCTTCCAGCCGTTTGATTTCTGCAACTGTCGCTTCGACATCATGCGTCTTTGTTGTGGTCATACTTTGTATGATAAGCTCGTTATTCCCGCCAATGGTCAGGTTTCCGACTTTTACTGGACGGGTTTTTGTACGATGAGTAATTTCATTCACTTGCAGTTCGCTCCTTTGCGTACTGATAAAAATATTGGATGTTTTAAAGCAATACTATATTATTTTATCAGTACCTACGTAACCTTTCAAGGATAGGAGCTTAAATCATGAGCCCTCTTTGGAATAGCTTGGGAAAAAATACTCTTTTCCGATTTGCAGCTTTTCGGGTGAAGCCCCTGGGTTTAGTACTTGAAAGTCCTCAACCATTTTCTTAATCGGCACTGGAATTGCTCCCTGGTTTTGCTCTACTATTGATAAAAGAGTTTGCCCGGGCTGGACTGTAGCCTTATAAAAGGGCAATTCGGAGGAAGGCTCTGTTTTGGCAACAGCAAACCCAGGTTTGCTTACAGGAAGTGTTCCTTTTGTAAGATCCGTGTAAACACTAATGATCAGGGCAAAAATAAAGAGAGCCACAGCTATTTTTTTCAAAGGACAGGCCTCCATCCAGGATTTTTACCATATATATGTTGATGGAGGAGTTTTAGAACAAAATTTTTCTGCGTTATAAAATCAACTAAGGATTACCGAGACTTATTGACCGAACGGCGGTGTTCAGCTGTTCTTTCGGTCACAAAAGGGGCAACTTTCGTTTCGTTTTGCAGAGAAAGTAAAACAGCACAGCTCCCATTCGGGCGCTGTGCTGTTTGTGTCCTTATTGAGCTTTCTTCGGAGCTGGCGTTTCCTTTACTGCCAAATAAAGTACAATGGCCGAAACGAGCCAGTTTATCAGAAAACCGCTCGGGACTACAGTTTTCATTGCTTCCATTATTGTGAAAAAGATGGTTGAAATCGTTACACTGTAAGCTGCCATTCTCCACAGATGTCCATAGTTCAGACGTCTTCCACCCATGTTTTTTAGCATAATCCCCATGACTGCCAAAATGCTAACCTCAATAAACTTCATTGCCGAAGAAACGAGGAGAATAAAGAAAAAAACGATTGGCAGAATGATATAATTAGCCCCATCCATTGCCGTGATGAAATCAACAAAATCCTGTTTTGCCAATGTTGAGTTATCCAGCATTGCATAAGAGTAAGATTGGACCCTCCCGCCAGCGGCCAGGGCGAAATCATCTTTTAAGAAACCGAATGCATTCCCCATATCGGCCAAGTCTTCCTGGCTGACAGAACCGGTCGGATCTATAATAATCGAAAAATCATCCCGTTTTATTGTGACCGGCATATTCGTATCCGTTTCCAGACTCCCGTTCTTAATCGCAAAATCGGGCAGTTCTTTCCGGATAATTTGTTCTGCGGCTTCTAAACCAGTGTTGATTGCAACGCTAAAATGGTAAAATGTCGGCAAGATAGAAATGAATGTAAGCAGGAAAACATATAATATTGTTTTTCCTATCCCCTGAAACCGATAAAAGGCAATGTCCTTTGGGGAATACATACTTTTGTATAATTGTTTAAAAATGTTCATCATTAACACCCCTAAAAAGATTCAGCCCTTTCATTTTATCCTTCATTTCTTTTAATCACAAGTACAAATGATTATACAGTGGGAAGAGGGCTGTGCTGGACTGCGGGAAGCATATGTTGACTATGTATTGGGTAAGGGAAACTGTATGAAGTAAAAGGAGTTTTATCATGGATGCATTCATATTGGGTATTGTTATTATTTTGTTTTTTGTCGCTTTTGTCGGGATTTTTTTCCCGGTCATACCGAGTGTGCTTTTTATCTTTGCGGGTTTTTTAATTTATGGCTTTTTCGTTTCCTTTGAGCCGTTTAATTGGTTTTTTTGGGTGGTGCAGGGATTATTTACAATCCTGTTATTTTTCGCTGATTATGCGGCAAATTTGCTTGGGATTAAAAGGTATGGTGGATCGAGTGCGGCTGTTTGGGGAAGTACGATAGGCCTTATTGCAGGACCGTTTGTCTTACCCTTTGCCGGAATCCTGGTTGGCCCTTTTATTGGAGCGATCGCAGCCGAACTGCTTGTCCATAGAAAAGGGTTCAATGAAAGTGTTAAAGTTGGATTTGGTTCGGTTATTGGGTTTATTAGCGGGGCTGTGGTAAAAACGGTCATTCAGGCTGGAATGGTTGCATATTTTCTTAACGTCGTGTTATAGATAGTGGTGGCGGTTTGAATGTTCCCGGCTTAACGAAAAAACCGGCTTGCCTTGAATCGTGGCAGCCGGTTTAATTAGTTTAATCCGCATATTTCATGGGCGCAGTGCTGGCAGTCAACTTCTTCCCTCAAGTAGGAGAGTTTTTTAACAGTGAATTTTTGCTGGTCATAGCTTATGATACCTTTGTCCCTTAGGTCCTTTAGACTTCTTTGGATAACTTCTCTTGTCCCATACGTTAGGTTGGCAAGTTCTTGGTGAGTCAAAGGTAGATCAATTAATATTCCATCATCTGTTGGTATTCCGTATGAATTACACAGCCGGATTAAAATAGAATAAAGACCGCCTTTTTTCCCATTCATTATTAAATCTTGGCACTTCATCTGAGCCTTTAAATAAGATGTGCTGAGCCATGAAACAAGTGCGGTCATCGCATAAGGGTCATTTGAAATAAACTCTTCAAATTGCTCTCGCTTTATCGCAAGAAGTTCACAATCGCTTAGCGCCTTGGCGGAATAATGATAGCGGGATGATGGCTTGAACAGCTGATATTCAACTATAATCTCGCTAGAATTCAGGATCTTTAGGATAAATTCCTTGCCCCTTAAATGAACCCGGCCGATTGCAACACTGCCTTTTAAAATAATGTAGATGTTTTCAACCAAATCCCGTTCATGAAATATGACCGTGCCTGCTCTGATTTTCTGCACAGGCTCTCTGTCACCAAAAAATTGGTTTAAATAATTGTATAAAGACTCGTTGTTTTCTTGCATATCTGCAACTCCTTTAATTCCTTCACTTTGATTTAAGAAAATTACTTACAACATGTCAATATGTGTTTTACATTTTTTGTAATGTGCGAAAGGGATATATGACTTAAATCGTTGACAACTCGCGGGAAATTTGAATATGACAATTTTCCGACTTTTGCCCAGGATCGAACTGTTTGACGGGATGTATGAAATTGTTTTATAAAGGGAAGTGTATTCATTAGCCCTAAGCATTTTATTTGAAACAGCTTAAAATATTTGTTAATCTTAACCTGCAAAGCTTTATGAAAATTCAAAAAGCAAATAATAGTACATAGGAGGAATGTCCCATGGCATTTGAATTGCCTCAGCTACCTTATGAGTATGATGCGCTTGAGCCGCACATCGATAAGGAAACAATGAATATCCACCACACGAAGCATCACAACACATATGTGACCAACCTGAATAATGCGTTAGAAGGAAATGAGGAACTTCTTTCAAAAACGGTTGAAGAAGTTATCTCAAACTTGGACGCTGTTCCAGAATCTGCAAGGACAGCAGTCCGCAACAATGGTGGCGGACATGCGAACCACAGCCTTTTCTGGCAAATTCTTTCCCCAAATGGGGGCGGTGAGCCTACTGGCGAACTGGCTGACGCACTTAACAGCAAATTCGGCAGCCTTGAAAACTTCAAAGAGGAATTTGCGAAAGCGGCGACTACGCGTTTCGGTTCCGGCTGGGCATGGCTTGTTGTGAACAATGGAGAGCTTGAAGTGACAAGCACGCCTAACCAGGACTCCCCATTAATGGAAGGCAAAACGCCACTCCTAGGACTTGATGTGTGGGAGCATGCTTATTATCTGAAGTATCAAAACCGCCGTCCTGAGTACATTAATTCGTTCTGGAACGTTGTTAACTGGGATGAAGTGGCAAAGCGCTACAGCGAAGCAAAATAATTGAAAAGCAGTTAACATAATATTCAAGTTGTTTTTAAAAAAAGGCAGAGTGACTCTGCCTTTTTTTGTGCTTAAAAAGCAATCTGTACTTTGTGTTCCGCTTGGCAGCCCAACGATTTTTTTCTTTGTTAGCTAAATCGGTTGGAATAGAAATCCTCTGGCTGTTGAAAACTACCTTTATAACAAAGGGAGTTTTCATATGAAGAAAAAACTTAAACTATTCGATGATATTTCGTTTACAAGGGATCTTTTACTGCTTTTGATTTTAGGTGGCCTATATTCTCTGAGTGTGGCATTGTCAAATACCTTCGTAAATATATATTTGTGGAAGCAATCAGGCAATTTTGCTGAAATTGGCCTTTATAATCTTTCGATCGTTGTCATTCAGCCATTGACCTTTATTTTCGCAGGAAGATTAGCAAAAAAAGTAGACAGGGTTATTGTCCTTCGAGTCGGGGTTATCTTTCTTGCGCTTTTTTATTTATCAGTATTAATGGCAGGTCCTAAAGCGTCACACTTCCTCGTTCTCCTAGGATCCCTTTTAGGAATTGGCTATGGATTTTACTGGCTTGCGTTTAATCTATTGACCTTTGAAATCACTGAACCGGATACAAGGGATTTTTTTAACGGATTCATGGGTATTTTATCTTCGGCTGGAGGGATGGTTGGCCCGCTGGCTTCGGGTTTTATCATTACAAGGATAGGGAATTTCAAAGGGTATATGACAGTTTTCGGGCTTTCACTCACCCTCTTTTCACTGGCAGTAGTATTAAGCTTCTTTTTGAAGCGAAGGCCCTCTTCAGGCAAGTATTCTTTTATTGAGGTATTTAAAGAAAGACGGAGAAACAATAACTGGAGGCTTGTGACGAATGCACATGTTTTTCAAGGTCTCCGTGAGGGTACGTTCGTTTTTGTCATTTCCGTCTATGTATTTTTATCAACAGGCAGTGAAATGTCCCTTGGAACATTTGGACTGATTAACTCTGGGGTATCATTTATTGCCTACTTTGCTGCAGCGAGGCTGATAAAGAAAAGGAGAAGGAAAAAGGCAATATTACTGGGGGGGATCATCCTGTATGGGTCAGTATTTTTAATTTTTAAGGACGTAACCTTTGCAAAGCTCTTGATGTACGGGGCCTCAATTGCAATTGCCTATCCCATTCTTCTGGTGCCGTATATGTCCATTACCTATGATGTAATCGGTACAAGCTGGAAAGCCGCGGAAATGAGGGTTGAATACATCGTTGTAAGGGAAGTGTTTTTGAATGCCGGAAGAATCTTTTCTATATGTTTGTTCCTGTTTGCGGTCACCGCATTTGATTGGCAAAAAAGTCTGCCGGTTTTATTGCTCTTCCTCGGTGCAGGCCACACTTTTATTTATTTCTTCTTAAGAAAGGTCCACGTCTCCACACCCTAATGGCATAAATTTTTAAAGGCTGGCAAAAACATTTGCCAGCCTTTGCCATTTCTACTATTTTTCTCGATTTGGAAAGTGGTTCCAGATAGAAAAAAAGTTGATTATCGGCTAGAATAAGAATAATGAATTTATAAGAAAGTGTGAGTAAAATGGTTGCGCAAAAGAAAAAAAAGAAAAAGCTTCTTGTCCCTTTCAGGCTGAATATATTATTTTTCGCTGTATTCATCCTATTTTCAGCTCTGATATTAAGGCTGGGGATTGTCCAGATCGTTTATGGGGACGACTTTAAAAGGGAGATTGAACGGACTGAGGACGTCACAGTGAAAAATCCTGTGCCGCGGGGAAAGATGTATGATCGAAACGGAAATGTCATCGTAGATAATACTCCACTTAATGCGATTACCTATACAAAATATCAGAACACAACCCAGCAGGAAATGATAGAGGTTGCTGAAAAACTGGCTCAATTGATTGAAAAAGATACGAAAAAAGTCCAGGTCCGAGATAAAAAGGATTTCTGGATTATGAAGCATCCTGAAGAAGCAAAAAAGAAAATCACTAAAAAAGAATGGGATCTTTACGAAGCCAAGGAGTTGACGGACAAAGAGATTTACAAGCTTCAGGTTGAACGAGTAACAGAAAAGGAAATAAACAGCCTGACAGACGAGGAACTTGAAGTGCTTGCCATTTTCCGCGAGTTCAATTCAAACTACGCCCAGACCCCGGTTATTGTTAAAAATGAGGGAGTCACCCCTGAAGAATTCGCGGTTGTCAGTGAGAACCTTGAAGACCTGCCTGGCGTCGATACGACGACTGACTGGAAGCGGCATTATGCTTATGATGATACGCTTAAAACGATTCTTGGGAACGTCACGTCGTCGGACAGAGGGATTCCGAGAGAACAACTGGATTATTATTTATCTAGGGATTATAGCCGGAACGACCGTGTCGGCATCAGCTATATTGAGAAGCAGTATGAAGAAATCCTGCAAGGTGAAAAAGCCAAAGTCAGGAACAAAACGGACAAGGGCGGAAACATTCTTGGAACAGAGGTTATTTCCGAAGGGAAACGCGGGAAAGACCTTGTTCTGACCATAGATATGGATTTGCAGCTCGCTGTGGAAGAAATCCTTTTGGATGAATTAAAGAAAGCCAAGCAAATGGGAAGTTCAAGGTTGCTTGACCGTGGATTTGTTGTCCTGACAAACCCATATACCGGTGAAATTCTTGCGATGGCAGGGAAAAAGTACGAAAAAAACCAAAAAACCGGAAAATATGAGTGGAGCGATTATGCATACGGAACGTTCACGACTTCCTATAATGTCGGATCCACCGTAAAAGGCGCGACCGTCTATACCGGCTTCCAGGAAGGGGTCATCGGTCCCGGCTCCCGGTTCTATGACAGTCCGATGTATATTAAGGACACTCCGGTAAAAGCCTCGTGGCGCAGGAGTGGATTTGGGTCTGTTAATGACACCAGGGCGCTCCAAATATCTTCGAACGTGTATATGTTCCACGTTGCAATAAAAATCGGAAAGGGAACCTATATCCCACGTAAGCCCCTCCCTTTGGATATCAATGCTTTTTATAAAATCCGCGAATCTTTCGGACAGTTTGGGCTCGGGGTGAGGACCGGCATTGACCTTCCAAGTGAATCGGCTGGTTTTGCAGGTCCACTGCAAAGCGGAAAACTGCTCGACCTTGCCATCGGCCAGTACGATACGTATACAGCTATGCAGCTTGCCCAGTATGTATCTACAGTAGCGAACGGCGGAACGAGGATTCAGCCTCATATCGTCAAAGAAATTCGCGAGCCGATTATGGATACAGATAAACTAGGACCTGTAATCCAGGAGATCCAACCTAAGGTATTGAACAGGCTCGATGGAAAGGAAGAATGGCTGAAACGAGTCCAGCAAGGCTTTAGAATGGTTATGCAGGGTGACGGTACAGGATCAAGAAAATTCGGGAATGCTCCATATAAACCGGCAGGGAAAACCGGAACAGCCCAGGCTTTTTATGACGGCTTTGAAAGGAATCGTTTCGGCAAAATTCCTCCTGAAGTCATGAATCTGAGCTTGATCAGTTATGCCCCATATGATAACCCCGAAGTAGCCATGGCTGTGCTTATCCCTTGGGCCTACCAGGGAAGCAATGGACCATCAGTCAATAACGAAATTGGCCGAAGAGTTCTAGACACTTATTTTGAGCTTCAGAAAAAACGTGCATCTGGTGAAACAACAGAAGAATCTACCGAAAAAGAAGATGCATCAGAACAACAACAAGATTCCGGAGAATAGAATGTAAAACATAAAAACAACCTACACTGCACCCCAACTGTTAGATAAAGCTAACAGTTGGGGTGCAGTTTTTTCTTTTGTATATAAAAACATGGCACTGAGGCACAATAATTTACAAAACATTAACATTCAATTAAAACCGTATTTACAGTAACACTTTATTCTGTACATGTAAGGAAAAAACATTTTCCCAGGGGGTAAACGTTAATGAAACTTGTAAAAAAAATTGGATTACCAATTATTCTGATCACTATGATGGCTGTATTGGCAGCCTGCGGAGGAAAAGGTGACAAAGGTGGAGCGGGCGACCTTGAGGGCAGTGTTGTCATTGACGGGTCCGGAACAGTTTTTCCTTTAATGGCAAAGGTCGCTGAAAACTACATGACCAATGAACAGGAAGGCGTTTCTGTTGAAGTGAGCCGAGCAGGTACTTCAGCTGGATTTAAAAAATTCCTCGCGAAAAATGGAACTGATTTTAATAATGCTTCTCGTTCCATTAAAAACGAAGAAAAAGCGGAAGCAGATAAACTGGGAATTGAAGTACAGGAATTAAAAGTCGCCCTTGATGGCATTACCATTGTCATTAATAAAGACAATAAGTGGGCCAAGGAGCTGACACAGCAGGAAGTCATTGATATTTTCACAGCAGAAAAAGGCAAGAAAAACTGGTCCGATGTCCGTCCAGGATTCCCAAATGAGCCGATCAAAACATACGGGCCGAACGAAAACCACGGTACTTATGAATTTATGTTTGAAAAGATTCTTGAAGAGCAGGAGCTCCCAGGGGGAATTAACCTGCAGCAGGATTATTCGACTCTAGTTGATCTTGTTTCTAAAGACAAAAATGCGATTGGGTTCTTTGGATTTGGGTATTATGAAAACAATAAAGATAAGCTTACAGCAGTAAAAATTGATTTTGGAAAAGGACCTGTTGAACCTTCGTTGGAAACCATTAAAGAAGACGGGGACTATGCAGCTTTTACACGCCCGGTTTTCACCTATTTGAATGTTAACCATGCCAAGGAAAAGCCGGAAGTATTGGACTACGCAATTTATTTAATGGAGAATGCCCAGGATGTCGCAAAGGAAACTGGATTCGCTCCACTTTCTGATGAAGACAAACAAACATCCCTTGAAACTTTAAAAGCAATGAAAAAATAAAGACCATAATATGATTGCCAAAAAGATGAGATGCAATGTTCTCATCTTTTGGCTTGAGAAGATGTTTAGGGTGGTTAGTAATCGGTGAAAGGGGATATTATGATGGACAAAACCGCTGGGGTGAAAAAACTGAATATAAGCGGGCTGATACAGGAAAAGAAAAAGAGTCCCAGCATCGGAAACTTTACAGAAAAGCTTATACCAAAGATCCTCTTTGGCATTGCGGCAATTTCAGTTTTAACAACAATAGGAATTGTTTTAACTTTATTGACTGAAACTGTATTATTTTTCAAGGAAGTACCATTTCTTGACTTCTTTACGGGGACTAAACTGAAACCGCTTGGTAAAGACGCGGTTTTCGGGATTCTTCCATTGTTGACGGGCACAGTCCTTTCTTCTGCAATCGCTATGATAGTAGCTGTCCCGATAGGTGTTATGTCAGCTGTTTTCCTGAGTGAATATGCCTCGGATAAACTAAGGAAAATCCTGAAACCGATTCTTGAAATTCTAGCCGGCATCCCAACGATTGTTTATGGATTTTTTGCCTTTACTTTTGTTACCCCGTTGTTGCGGTCGTTTATTCCCGGCCTCGAGCCGACGAACATTTTAAGTCCGGGAATCGTGATAGGCATCATGATTATCCCGATGGTGGCGTCCTTGTCGGAGGACGCAATGAATGCCGTTCCCAATGCAATGAGGGAAGGAGCCCTTGCTCTCGGTGCGACAAAACTTGAAGTTACGTGGAGGGTCGTCATTCCCGCTGCCATGTCAGGGATTATTGCTTCCTTCGTGCTGGGGATTTCGCGTGCGGTTGGGGAAACAATGATTGTGGCAATTGCCAGCGGCAGCTCCAAGAATTTCACGTTTGATGTGACCCAGTCAATGCAGACTATGACAGCTTATATTGTAGAGGTAACTGGCGGCGAGGCTGCTGCCGGAACGACCTTGTACTACAGCCTATATGCGGTAGCAATGACGCTGTTTGTCTTTACTTTGCTTATGAATCTGGCTGCCCAATACGTGTCACGCAAATACAGGGAGGAATATTAAATGAAATATGTTGACCAAGCACAGGTTACAAAGAAGATGGGGACACGCCTGTTTGCCAACAATCTCGCAAAAATGCTTTTCCTCCTTTCCACACTGTTTGGTATTGCAGTATTGGCAGTCCTCATCTATCGTGTCGCTTCAGACAGCATGGGCTGGATTAACAAAGATTTTTTGCTGAATAAGCTTTCAACAGTTCCGGAAAGAGCCGGGATTCTGGGGGCTATTTACGGAACGTTGTGGCTAATGGCAGTAGTGGCGCCCGCTACGATGATATTGGGAGTAGGCACGGCAATTTATTTGGAGGAATACGCTAAAAAAGGGAAGCTTCAATCGTTTATTCAGACAAATATCTCAAATCTGGCAGGGGTTCCATCTGTTGTTTTTGGAATATTAGGGTTGACTGTATTTGTCAGGGCGCTAGATTTAGGCTCTGTTGTCCTTGCCGGAGGATTAACGATGTCCCTACTCGTTCTCCCGGTTGTCGTCGTCGCCAGCCAGGAGGCAATCAGGGCGGTTCCCCAGTTCTTAAGGGAGGCCTCATATGGAATGGGGGCAACGAAATGGCAGACTATTAAGAATGTTGTCCTGCCTGCATCTTTGCCGGGCATATTGACGGGTGTCATTCTTGCGCTTTCTAGAGCAATCGGAGAGACTGCGCCGCTTGTAGTAATAGGCATACCGGCACTATTAATACCGCTGCCGAATGGTATCCTTGACAAGTTTACGGTCTTGCCGGTCCAAATATATTATTGGACGGTTGACTCCGCATTGGTAGCGGAATATGCAAATCTTGCTGCTGCCACCATTGTTATTCTTTTGATTGTTCTTTTTGCCATGAACTCGATTGCAATTATTATCCGTAATAAATTTCAAAAAAGATTCTAGGGCTGGAGGGAGCCGGTTATGATAACAGCAACACTTGGAAAAAACACTACTGTAAGCCATTCAGGCCGCCAGGTAAGTTCAGGCCAACCAGTCTTTCAAACAAAGGACCTAAACCTTTGGTATGGTGAAGGGCAAGCCTTAACAAACATTAATCTTAATATTAATGAAAATGAAGTAACCGCCATTATTGGCCCATCGGGCTGCGGCAAATCAACTTATATTAAAACATTGAACAGGATGGTTGAACTTGTACCCACTGTAAGGACGTCTGGTGAAATTCTGTACAGAGGAAATAATATCCTTCATAAGGATTTTAAAGTGGAGGATCTGCGCACCAAGGTGGGAATGGTCTTTCAGAAGCCAAATCCATTTCCAAAATCCATCTATGAAAATATTGCTTACGGACCCAAAATTCATGGAATAAGAAATAAAAGAATCCTCGATGAAATTGTTGAACAAAGTCTAAGGGGAGCAGCTATCTGGGATGAAGTGAAAGATAGACTGCATCAAAACGCCTATGGGCTTTCCGGAGGCCAGCAACAGCGGCTTTGTATCGCCCGGTGCCTTGCCATCGAGCCGGATGTCATTTTGATGGATGAGCCCACTTCGGCACTCGACCCAATTTCAACCTTGAAAGTTGAAGAACTCGTCCAGGAATTGAA
The DNA here is from genome assembly GCF_003515685.1 of Neobacillus notoginsengisoli. Classification (GTDB taxonomy): domain Bacteria; phylum Bacillota; class Bacilli; order Bacillales; family Cytobacillaceae; genus Bacillus_D; species Bacillus_D notoginsengisoli. The sequence goes on from NZ_QWEG01000005.1 coordinate 94,924, forward strand.
AAAGGACTTCAGCATCATTATTGTTACTCACAATATGCAGCAGGCTGCCAGAATATCAGATAAAACCGCATTTTTCCTCAATGGGGAAGTCGTTGAATTTGCAGAGACAGGAAAAATCTTTTCTAATCCTGCCGACAAACGCACAGAGGATTATATTACAGGCCGTTTCGGGTAATAAGAGCACTCATGAAAAATTTGGATGGGGTGAAATCATTGGGTACGAGGACCAATTTTGATAGCAATTTAAAAAGCTTGAATGACATGCTGATGGAAATGGCAGGCCTGGCAACAGCGGCAGTGGAAGCTTCAGTTGAAGCACTTGTTTCTCAAAACATGGAGCATGCTGAAAAAGTCATTCAGAGTGACAAACAGATTGATGATCTCGAATTGCAAATCAATGAAAAAGCAATCCTGCTCATTGCGACTGAGTCGCCGGTTGCCACTGATTTGAGAGCAATCATTTCGGTTTTGAAAATTTCATCCGAAGTAGAGCGGATTGCCGACAATGCCGTGAATATAGCCAAGTCTGCTATGCATATTGGATCTGAAAAGCATATCAAAGAAATAGAAGACATTCCTAAAATGAAAGACTTAGCTCTGGAAATGCTTGACTGTTCATTAAAATCACTTCTTCAGAAAGATGCGAGCCTTGCTAGAAAGTGTGCGAAAATCGATGACGTAGTAGATGAGATGTATGGAAGGCTCGTTCATGAACTGCTAGAATACATTCCTGCAAACCCTGGCGCAACAAACCAGATTACGCAGATGGCGTTTACTTGCAGGTATATTGAACGCATTGGCGACCATTCCACCAATATTGCCGAACAGGTTGTTTACCTCGTTACAGGTAAACAGTCTGAATTAAACAGTTAAGGATATACATTGTCAAAATTCCGCTGCATTCAATCAGCTTTTTGTCGAAGAAACAACAAAAATATTTTTTTTGAAGCTTGGACAGCGCTGGGATAAGGAAAGGCGTTTTCCGACAAAATGCGTTCATTGTCCGGCTTCAAATGAGGTGCTACCATAAATAGTAAGGAAAGCGGTCATAAAGCGGGGCCGTATGAATATAATGGTTAGTTACCTAAAAAGGCGGTTGTTGGAATGTCAAAGACAAATGTTGATTGGATGGCTGTAAATACTCACAAAAGCTCAACGCCAGTTTCCAAAGTCGAGAAGCTGGATTTGACTCCCGGCTTATGGACTTCTGGAAAGACGTATTGGAATCATGGCAGGATGGAATTTGTTTTAATGGAAGAGGAAATTTCCATGAAAATATCAGTTGAACACCCTCATTCTAAAATTAACATGGTAAATTACTTTGTTTATAACCATAGCAAAACAGAAAAACATGTAAAACTATTGGCCTTGCATTACTGTCAATCCGTTCTTAAAGATCATTTTTCGTTCATTTCTCCGGCTGATGATATTGTATTTCATCTAGCAGGAAAGCAATTATATCTTGTAGATGGCAGATCAAGTTCGAACGAAAAATGGGAAACAACTGTTATTCCGTCCTGGCACTCAAGCCTTGATGGAATATGGGGATGCAAGCAAAAAGGGACACTTAAATATACGCCCATGGCAAAAGGGAATCCGGCGAGCGTCCTTTCAAGAGAGGCAGCCATCCCTCCTGGCAAAATCATAAGGGCCACTACATGGTGTATTAGCGGGAAGAATAAAAATGAACTCCTTTCCTTGAACACGGCACTTTTGAAAAACAGACTAGCATTTCCAAAAGAATAGTGATATTATAAAAAGGTCGTATCAACGAACAAGCTTTTGTGTTTGGAGGGAAAAAAATGCGCGTAAATATTACGTTAGCTTGCACAGATTGTGGAGATCGTAACTATATTTCAAAGAAAAATAAACGCAATAATCCAGATCGCCTTGAGCTTAAAAAATACTGCTCCAGGGAAAAGCGCGTTACATTACATCGTGAAACAAAATAAGCAGTAGGGCTTCCTGCTGCTTTTTTTGTTGTCTAAAAATAAAGGGGCGTGGGGGATGACTATGGAAGAGAAGCGTAATTCACGGAAAGAAATGATGTCCCACCTTAAGCGGCTTGATAGCCAGGACTATAAAGACCAGTCAGTTCAAATTGCTGAAAGTCTATTTGAACAGCAGGAATGGATCCAGGCAAAAGTGATTGGTATTACAATTTCGAGGCCTCCTGAGGTGGATACATATAAAATTATTAAACAAGCGTGGCGGGAAGGAAAAAAGATTGCTGTACCTAAATGTATTCCCAAGGCGAAAGTAATGGATTTTAGGTATTTGTCTGATTTTTCCCAGCTTGAGACGGTTTACTATGGACTGAAAGAACCTATGGTAGAGAAGACTGAATTGGCGAGCCCAGAAGATATTGGCTGCTTAATCGTTCCTGGTCTGGCATTCTCTGTTGAAGGTTTCAGGGTTGGGTTTGGCGGAGGCTATTATGACCGGTTCCTGACTGGCTTTAACGGCCATACTGTATCGCTCGCCTTTTCTTGTCAAATTATCGATCATCTTCCTGTCGAAATACATGATATTCCTGTAAGGAAAGTCATTACCGAACAGAGGGTTATAGTTCCATGATAACAGGGAAGATAAGTAGTATCTTGCTCATTTTTTTGGCTTCATGGGCAGGATGGAAACTAAAGTCGCTAACAAAATCCGGTGCACTAGCTGCGGTTGCAACGGGGTTCGCAACACTCGCAGGCGCAGGCCCTAAAGGTCTAGTTCTTCTTGGCGCTTTTTTTGCCACCTCAAGCTTATGGTCAAAATTTAAAGAAGTAAAGAAAGCATCGATAGAGGAGAAATTGGCTAAAGGCTCGAGAAGGGACTGGAGACAGGTTGCAGCAAACGGCGGTCCCGGGGCGCTCTGCAGTCTTTTATTCCTCGTTACGTCGGATCCAATTTGGATTATTTGTTTTGCGTCAGCCATCGCGAGTGCCAATTCGGATACATGGGCTTCTGAAATAGGGTCATTAAGCAGACGCGAACCTGTCAGCATCCTCAGCTTAAAAAGAGCTGAAAGGGGGACATCGGGTGCGGTCAGCTCTCTTGGAACACTTGCAGCCATTTTCGGGTCCGCTTTGATTTCGATTCTGGCGGTATTTCTTTATAAACTATCACCTGCATATGGGATGATCATTTTTTTATTCGGGTTTATAGGAAATGTACTCGACACCGTCATGGGTGCATTTTTTCAAGCCCTCTACAGGTGTAAAGAATGCGGTCTCGAAACAGAAAAAGCGGTCCATTGCGGGGAGAGAACGATAAAGATCAAGGGAAATGCCGTGCTAGATAATGACATGGTCAATTTTTTATCTGGACTAATGGCCGCATGGGGAACCTTTATTCTATTGGCTTTTAAATAAATGCCAGCAATACAACTATTTGCCCTTTTAACAATTTTTTTGACTATATAGGTTGAACTTAATTTTTACACAAATGAGCCAAGGAAGCAGGTTGATTGAAGCGGAAGGCACGAAGACTCCTCGAAAATCGTGAATTATGCTATCGCATAATTCCTGCGAGGCCAATTCACGGAAGCTTTCCTTTTGCTATCGCATTTCCTTCGTGCAAAGACTATTCGTGGAAGCTATTTGTCCTCCGGGATGCGGCGGCAAGGTGGAGACCCCACAGGCGCCAACGCGCCGAGGAGGCTCCACTGACGCCCCGCGGAAAGCGAAGTGCCTCGTGATAGGCAAAAACCGCCTCGCGACAGGCAAAGATCGCCTGTCTCTGCGATGCAAATTCCTGGGAGCTTTCCTTTGTGTCCGTGCGATGCTTATTCTCAGAAGCTTTCCTTTGTGAAGCGCAAATCAACCAAGATTCAACTTGAAAAGAAATTACCTAGTTCAACCTATTTAGAAAGAAACTCCGGAAACGACCAAAATTAAAGGAGGTAATGGGATGAAACGTGTAAACAGAGGTGTAAACAGGGTTGTAATAATCGGGATGGGACTTGTCGGTTCCAGCTATGCGTTTGCACTTCTAAATCAGGGGATCACCGAAGAACTTGTCCTACTTGATCTTAATAAGGAAAAGGCAGAGGGCGATGCCATGGACTTAAATCACGGGCTTCCTTTTGTTCCATCTAAAACGAATATTTGGTTTGGGGATTACGAAGATTGCAAGGATGCCGATATTGTTGTAATTTGTGCGGGGGCAAACCAGAAGCCGGGCGAAACCAGACTCGACCTAGTTGAGAAAAACACCAGGATTTTTAAAGGGATTGTCGATAGCGTGATGGGCAGCGGGTTCGATGGCATTTTTCTTATTGCCACCAATCCGGTTGATATTCTTTCTTATGCGGTCTGGAAGTTTTCCGGTTTGCCGAAGGAGAGGGTTATTGGGTCCGGTACAATACTTGATACAGCGCGTTATCGGTTCCTACTTGGCCAGCATTTCGATGTCGATCCCAGGAATGTCCATGCGTATATTATTGGAGAACACGGAGACACAGAGCTTCCAGTATGGAGCCACGCTGATATTGCAGGGAAAAAAATCTCTGAATGGACGAAAAATAATGATGTAAAAGATTTGGAAGAAATATTCCCGAATGTCAGGGATGCAGCCTATCATATTATTGAAAGAAAAGGGGCCACCTATTATGGCATAGCAATGGGACTCGTCCGCCTGACAAAGGCGATACTTGACAATGAAAACTCTGTACTGACTGTTTCAGTCTACTTAGAAGGGGAATATGGCCACAATGACGTCTTTATTGGTGTGCCGGCTATTGTTAACCGGAACGGAATCAGGGAGATTGTTGAGCTTATTTTAAATGAAGAAGAAAACGACAAATTTGCTCATTCGGTCAATGTCCTTAAGAAGAATTTGGAGCCTGTTTTGCGGCAATAAATCAATACTTCCTACCAATCTCTCCAGAATAAATTTTTTCCTAAAGGGGAATTTAATACGGGAGGGAATAATATGAGCAGAGCAATTTCTTCAATTTTAATGATTGGAACTGCCGGGTATGCCATTTACCGCTACAGGTACAGGTTAATGAATCTCATTCTGGGTACCGGCTGGATTAGAAAGATGGCCGTCAGCACAATTATGGGCATGCCTGGAACGAAGAAAAAATTAATGGAGTCAGTATTTGGAAGCCCGAACCGGTAACTGAACGGTTCGGGCTTTTATCGTCATCACTTTAAACCGATGAGGTAGTGGGATTATAGCGAGAGTTTTGTTTTTCTTTCTTGTAGCTAGGGAATTCGTTTATAATGGTTATGATAGATGTAGGATATTCGGGTGTTTACATAAACCTGAAGAAAGCAGGGGAAGCTTTTGTACAAAAAAGAAGATTATGTGTTTTGGAAGCTTGCGGAGCTTTTTATCGTTCAGGCAGGCTACAGAATCGTGAAGCTCTTTCCTAATCAGCAGGAATTATGGCTTGAAAAAAAGGAAAATAAAAAAACTCCAATCGTCCGTTTATTGCGCAGTGACATTTCCTGGAGCAATTGGATGGTACGGGATATAGAAACAACAGCTTTGACGGGCTCAAGGATTAGAAGACAAATGAACTTGCGTAGGCTGCCCCTGGTAAACATTTATATCAGCGAATATCCGCCTGTAGACGACTATGCCACAATGGCCGAAGAGCCATTCATTTTAAGGGATCGCATGTCTGAAACGCTCGTCCATTCCATATTGTTTGCTGAAGATACATACAAAGATGCTGAACAGAAGCTGGCCTATCTGACTGTATTAAAAGACTTGGATTTTTTACATACACTTGACTACAGCCAGGAAGCGATTGAAGAGGTAAAGAGGAAAACGCTAGAGCATGCCAGGAGGGAAACTGAAAAGGAACAAGCTATTTTCAAAGCAGGGAAACCCTTCTTCACGTATATCTTTATGGCCATTCAGATAGCCGTTTTCCTTATTCTTGAATTGAATGGCGGAAGCACAAACCCATCCACTCTTTTAAAATTCGGTGCAAAATTCAACCCCCTAATATTAAACGGTGAATGGTGGAGGTTTTTCACTCCTATTTTTCTTCACATAGGGCTTTTGCACCTGGCTATGAATACCTTCGGCCTTTATTTTGTTGGAACAGCGGTCGAAAGAATGATGGGAAGCGCCCGTTTTTTATTTGTTTACTTATTTGCGGGATTTGGCGGTTCGCTTGCAAGCTTTTTGTTCAGTCATGAATTATCAGCAGGCGCAAGCGGGGCAATATTTGGGTGCCTCGGCGCGCTCCTCTATTTTGGTTTAGTCTTTCCAAGGCTTTTTTACCGGACGATGGGTCCGACCGTATTGTTTATCATTGTTCTAAATCTCGCTTTTGGATTTTCGGTTTCAATGGTAGATAATGCAGGGCACATAGGAGGGCTTGCAGCAGGCTTTCTTGCTGCGGGTATTGTTCATTTTCCAAAGAAAAAGAGGCCTGTCATGCAGATCGCTTTTGCAGCTGCCTCCATTTTGATTGTGGGCCTCCTTCTTCAGCATGGCTTCCAAAAAGCGTTGGGACCGAAAGATGAACGGTCGGTCATTTTGCTTGCTGAAGAGTATATCAACCAGGAAAATATCGACAAAGCTTACGAAATTCTAAAAGCTTTTGAAACCAACAGTTCAGTGACAGAGAAAACTTATTTCATGCTGTCGTTTACGGAGATTAAAAAAGGGATGTTACCCGAAGCAAAGCTTCACTTGCAAAAAGCGATTGAATTGGATCCGGAATTCCCTGAAGCACACTACAATCTTGCACTCATTTATCTTGAAGAAGAAAATCTTGAGCTTGCAGGGAAACATGCGGAAAAGGCAGCGGCAATCAAGCCTGGCCGAGATGAATATAAAAATCTCGTCGCTGAAATAAAAAAAGCGATAAAAAAGAACCCTCGAAGATAGAGAAAAGTTTTTTATAAAGATATTACGCCATGATGGTAGGGGAAGAACTTGAAAAGTGTTTATGAAATCCAACAATTTTTAAAAAAGTATGGAACAATCATCTACGTTGGCAGCAGGCTGGCCGATCTGGAACTAATGGAAGAAGAGTTAATTGAAATGCATAACTCCCAGTTGATTGAAACGAAGGAATTCCAGAATGCTCTTATGTTATTAAGACATGAAATTCAGATGGAAAAAGAAAAAAATACTAGAAAATCAGGTGATGGAGAATGATGGAAAAGTGGCTGGCGGGAATCGATTTGGGAGGAACGTCGACAAAGCTTGCTTTTATATCGGTTTATGGGGAAATCATCCACAAGTGGGAAATCCCTACGGATAATTCGAATGAAGGAAAAAATATTCTTCTCAACATAGCAAAGTCGATAGATAAAAAACTTGAAGAAATCGGGCAAACGAAGGAAAAGCTGGCAGGTATCGGAATGGGTGCGCCCGGGCCGGTCAATTATAGTAAGGGCATCCTTTACAATACGGTTAACCTCGGCTTGAGAGACAATTATCCTTTGAGGGATATTCTTGAGGTCGAAACCAATTTGCCAGCGTCGATTGATAATGATGCGAATTGCGCCGCCCTTGGTGAAATGTGGAAAGGTGCCGGGGAAGGGGCTAAAGATCTTGTGTGCGTTACCCTTGGAACTGGGGTAGGTGGCGGCGTCATTGCAAACGGCCATATCGTCCAGGGCACGAGTGGAGCAGCCGGAGAAATTGGCCACATCGCGGCCATCCCGATTGGCGGAGCGCAGTGTAATTGCGGTAAGACTGGCTGCCTCGAAACAATTGCCTCGGCAACAGGTATTGTCAGACTTGCCAAGGAGACAGTAGACAGCGGTGATGCAGGGGAAATGGGCAGGGTTTTTGCGGATAATGGACAGATTACTGCCAAGGATGTTTTTGAATGTGCGAAAAATGGAGATACTCATGCGTTAAAGGTGATTGATGAAGTAGCTTTCCATTTAGGGTTGGCTCTGGCAAACATTGCTAACACCCTTAATCCCGAGAAGATTGTTCTTGGAGGGGGAGTGTCCAAAGCGGGTGATTTCCTTGTGGAAAAGGTAAGGGAGCAATTCGAAAAGTTTGCCTTTCCGAGGGTTCGGGAAACAACGAAATTGGCTTTAGCCACTTTGGGAAATGACGCGGGCGTCATTGGTGCAGCTTGGCTGGTCAAAGATCGAGCATCGTATTAACGATTAAAAGGCTCCTTGAATCGGAGCCTTTTTATTATTCAACGGAATGATTCTTCCTCTGGTTCATACATAAGAAATAAGGACGGATGAACCAACATACAGGAGGAGGAAATCATGAGAATATTGACGAAAGACTTTGATTCACTTTACGAAATCAGTGCGTTTTTTAACCTCCCTACTGAACTGATTATTGATTCTAATAAGGAATTTTTTGACCAAGGTTCTGTTTTGCCTGACGAGATTAACATACCAGGATTCTCTTTGCTCCCTTCGTGTTTTCAGGAAGAGGAAAATCAGGGAGCGATCCGTTCAGTCGAAAGAACATTCCAGGAAAATAAACAGAAGCTATGGAAGCATACTTCTCCCGCAATAGTAGGGCGGATGGAATATAGTCCCGAAATTTTGGAAAGGGATTTAGCTGTCTTGAAACAAGCTTATCCGTATGCTTCAGTAAGGGAGATTGGCAAAAGCGTGCTTGGAAATCCTATTAAGGAGATCAAAATCGGCAAAGGGAATAGAAAAATTCACATAAATGCTTCCTTCCATGCAAATGAGTGGATTACGAGTGGAGTTCTTATGGAGCTAGTAAATGCTTACCTGATTGCCTTAACAAACAATGGAGGATTACATGGCGCAGAAGCGATGGGCGCTTATAGGAGCGTGGAGCTTTCCATCGTTCCAATGGTAAACCCCGATGGAGTAAGCCTTGTGATAAACGGGCCTCCTAAGGGCCTTGAAAAAAACCTTTTAAAAATGAATAATGGCAGCACTGACTTTTCTGGCTGGAAGGCAAATTGTAATGGGGTGGATTTAAACAATCAGTTTCCTGCCAACTGGGAAATCGAAAAGGGACGAAAAGAGCCTAAATCACCGGCAGCACGTGATTATCCGGGTAATAAACCGCTATCTGAGCCTGAAGTGGCGGCAATGGCAAAGCTTGTAAGGGAGAGCCAATTTGACATGGTAATCGCCTTTCATACTCAAGGGGAGGAATTTTATTGGGGATATGGGGGGAGAGAACCCGGGGATTCTGAAAAACTTGCTGCAATCTTTTCAAAATCAAGCGGCTACAAGGCTGTTCGTTCGATAGACAGTCATGCAGGTTTTAAGGATTGGTTCATCCAGGAATTCGGAAAACCTGGATTTACAATCGAGTTGGGCAAAGGCATTAATCCAATTCCTTTATCGCAATACAATAAAATATACAATCAAATTAAAGGTATTTTTATTTCCGCGCTTAACTGGCGATAATCTACTAGAAATGCAAATCTTTTGAAACTTTCTAAGTTACCAAACGTCTAAAGTATATCGGATAAAGTAAGGGGGAAGGGAATGGGCGTAAGTTTTCTAAAAAAAATCATTCATCTTGGATTGCCTGCCAGGCTGGCACTCATTAGCCTAATTTTCCTGACCCTGGCGGCATGTTCAGATTCGAAAAATATAAAGACGCAGCCAGAATCACCAACTGGTGATACAAAGGGGAAGACTCAGGAAGTGAGGATGGCAGTGGAGGATTGGAAGCTCCCTATTCAAGTGCCGGAGGGAGAGTTTTACAAGGTTTTTGGGTGGCTGGATGACAGTAAACTAATCTTTGTGTCCAATTTACAATCTGGTTCAAATCTTTATTCTTATTCCCTGGAAAAAGGTGAAAGCAGTCTGATTCTTCAAACGGACCATCCGATTGCAGAGGTTTCCCTTAATTATGACCGGACAATGATATTGGTTCATACTTCCTCCTCTTCATATGAAGCCATTGTTAACATATATGATCTGAAAGGGGATATTGTTTCAGGGCAATCCTTTCCTTCAACCGAGCTCCATGCCGAGTGGAATCCTTATAAAAACGATACGGCACTCATTGTCGCTTTTCAGGATGATTGGTCCTTTCGTGCTTATCAGATGGACACATCCGATAAAACAGTTGAGGAAGTTCTTATATCAGAACCGTTCGTTGAATGGATTGGTGAAAATAAACTAGCATACCTTGATTGGAACGATGAATCTCCTTCATTCTTTGCTCCCCTTGCTATTCAAGAAATCGGGGGCAGCAAAGAGACAGTTAAGCTGGATCATATTTATCGGATCGAGTCGTATAAAGATTATCTGTTAACCGTTCAGGCTAGTGGAACGGATTTGGAAAAAGCGGTTTTTACTTTTTATGATAAAAAATTCAATGAAGTTAATTCACTCGAATTACCGCATCTGTCCAGCTTTTCCGGCTGGCTTGTCCCTTATATGGACTTTATAGAAGACAAACAGAGGTTTACAGTCTTTGAGCCTTTGAAAAGCGGTGAAGCTGATACGTATACGGAAGGCTTTACCTTAGCTGTATATCAGGTCGGCAATGAGACGGGCCGGGACGTCATAATGGAAGGAATCGATAATCAGCCTATTTTATCGTCGCCAAGCGGCAGGGCTTACCTTTATGGTTTTCGATTTGAAAGGATTCTTAATATTGAATCCAAAAAGATCTTCAATCTTATTCAGGAGTAAGAAAAATTAACAAATCCAAGAACAAAAGCGCAAGCGCCTTCGTGACAGGCAAAAACCGCCTGTCCCTGCGATGATTATGCCCAGAAGCTTTCCTTTGTGGTCATCGCCGTACAAACTGGAAGGGCTTCGACTGAGATAAAGGAATCACAAAGAGCGAAGCTACTACCTGCAGTACTTCATGAATTAGCATTCGTGAAAAGCTTCCTGGGCTTTGCGACGAGCTGAAGGTAAGCTTCCCGAATATGCTATGGCGCAGGAGCACTGAGCGATTCGATGATGACTTATCGTAGGGAGGAGACCTGAAGTTTGCGCACGCGTAGGCGCTGAAGCTAGATGTAGCCATGCTTGGTAAATTAGTTATCCACAGTTGCGAATTCTATAGTTTCCTAAAAATAAAATAAAGACTGCCGGCGGAAGCCGGCAGTCTTGTTCGGATATTAGATTGGATAGCCATCTTTCCATACGGTCATAAAAGTGAACCAGCCAAATACGAGGAAAGTAGCTGCGGCAAAAAATAAGCCCAAAAAGTTTTTGTTTTTCAATGCAGTAAATGAACTATACCCTGCCAACAATGTTACAAGCGCGAAAATGATCACTAGCCCCATTATAAAGCCCCCTTTACCATATAGTCGCGGGCTGTGCAGCCCGGTCAATTACACAGTTTCTATGTAAGAAACAATCATTTCCATCCGTTTTCATTCTATATTTTTTTATTTGTTTTGTCGAGTATTAGTGTACAATAAGGCTATCAATGTGTACAACTGGAGGTTTTTATTCATGAATTGGTTTCCGATTCCCTTAGGCCCACTGCAGACGAATTGCTATGTGTTGCATGACGAACATCGTCAATGCCTTATTTTTGATCCTGGGGAAGAAGCGGATAAACTTAAAGCAATTTTAGCTGAAAAGAAGTTGCGCCCAGTGGCAATTCTGCTTACACACGCCCATTTCGACCATATTGGCGCAGTCGATCCAATTAGGGATCATTACAATATTCCCGTTTATCTCCATGAAAACGAAAAGAAGTGGCTTGCAGACCCTGCCCGGAATGGCTCAGCCTATTTTCTTGGTGGTGAAGTAAGGGTCAGGGATGCAGAACATTTGCTGAAACACGAAGGGGAAATGGAGTTAGGTGGGTTTTCCTTTGAAGTTTTTGAAACGCCTGGCCATTCTCCAGGAAGTGTAACGTTTTATTTTGCAGAAAAAGGTATCGTCGTTTCTGGAGACACCCTGTTTATGGGAAGTGTCGGCAGGACGGATCTTCCAGGAGGAAATGAAAAGGAATTAATGAAGAGTATTCATACAAAGCTGCTTGAGCTTCCAGAGGAGACAATTGTTTTACCTGGTCATGGGCCGGTGACGACAATTGGAGATGAAATGGCGGCAAATCCTTTTTTACATGGATTCAGAAATTAAGACAGTTTGGAGAGGATCCAAGTGCTTGACCACTTGAAAAAAATCATAGACGAGGCTGAAGGAGGCCATATATCATATGCGGAATTTATAGAACTCGCTCTCTATCACCCCGATTATGGCTATTATATGCGCGAAACGGAAAAAATCGGACGTGCCGGCGATTTCATTACAACAAGCAATGTATCAGATATTTTTGGCCGAATTGTTTCAAAATGGTTCTCATGGCTTGTAGGGAAGCATGGAATTGAACCGTCTGTATGTGAAATCGGCGGGGGCAACGGCCGTTTTGCAAAAGCGTTTATGGATGAATGGGTTAAGAATGAGGAAAAGCCATTATCTTATCTTATTGTGGAGACTAGCCCTTTCCATAGGAAGCTGCAAAAGGAAGCTCTTGGCAGTTTCCCGGGCTTCACTCAATATGAATCTATTAAAGATATTGATAACTTTAATGGCTTGGTTTTTTCAAATGAGTTGTTTGATGCGCTTCCTGTTCATGTAGTTGAACGAAAAGAAGGAAATCTAATGGAAGCAATGGTAGGTTATCAAGAGGATCAGTTAGTCGAACAGCTAGTTCCATTAACAAATAGAGCCATAGCTTCGTTTATTGATGAGAACAGTTTAAGGATCACAGAGGGTCAGAGAATTGAAATCCCGCTGGCGATGGGAACGATGGTTCAGGAAGTCGCAAACTTGCTCACCAGTGGTCTTGTTGTGACGATCGATTATGGCTATACAGCAGAGGAGTGGGGATGGCCTTCAAGGAAAAAAGGCAGCCTGCGTGGTTATATGAATCACCAAATGCATCACAGTGTATTGGAAAATCCAGGGCGAATGGATATTACTTCCCATATACATTTCGATGCCTTAGAGAAGGCCGGAAAAGATTTAGGGCTTAACTCGCTTGCCCTGTTGAGGCAGGATGAGTTCCTAATATCCGCGGGAATTTTAAAGGAGCTTGAGGAAAATTACGACCCCAATCCATTTTCTGAAACGAGCAGAAGAAACAGGGCGATCAGAAGCCTTGTCCTTCCTACGGGGATGAGTACGGCTTTTCGTGTATTGATTCAGGAAAAAGGTTTGCAAATGAATGCTGAAAACTTGTTTCAACAATGAAAAACAGCCGGGGCTATAGCCGCCGGCTGTTTTGTGGGCAAATATAGAATCAGTTTCCTCCAAGCGGCATCATAAAAGTAGTCCAGTAGGTGAAACCAGCAAAGAATACTGTCAAATATGCCCCAAATACATACATATACATGCGTTCGGATAATTTAAGATAACTTAAGAGAACAAAGAATCCGGTCTGGGCCAGGAACAGCAAAGCTGTTTTTGGCATATGCCCAATATAAAACATGACTGTGAAAATTCCTGTCCAGAAGCCGAGTCCTCTATACATCCGCTCCATATGTAACCCTCCCTTTTACCCGCAATACCCATCGTAGAATATTATAAGATAAAAGAGATGGAAAAGTAAACTATCGTCTCTTAAGTTAATTTGTTACAAGTGCCTGGTAGGAACAAGTATCGCAGCCATTCGCAATATTTCCGTGCTCAATTAATTCGGCTGACTCGAAAAGTGCTTCGAACATCCCTTTTAAAAACTCATGGTGCATGCTGCAGACGGCCTCGGAATGATCGGCAGCAACTTCTTTGAACGGGCAATTGAAGATTTGGAAGTAAATTTTTGTCTGTTTCTCATTGATCTCAAATTCAGGATCGAAACCAGCGAGTGTCGCGGCACTTTTAAGAATGCTCAATTTCTGTTCGAAATCCAGCTCCACGCCGGCTTGCTGTTTTTTAACCAATTCCTGTTCGATGACTTCAACCCCGAACCGTTTTCCGGTCAGGTAGAGTGCATTCTTCCCTTCCTCGCCAAGTGACAGCATGGTCTGAATAGCGACTCTGGATAAAAGCATATAATCCCGGTAAGGGAAGTGAAGCTGAATCAAACCTTCGGATAAACGGTAAAGCCTGCTTGGCCTGCCACCCTTCCCGGTCTTCTTCGTTTCAGAAGAAAGCATATTTACATCTTCAAGCTTGGAAAGATGCAGGCGGGCAACGTTAGGATGGATATTAAAATTATCTGCAACCTCCTGGACCGTTACTTCTTGATGGCGCTTTGTAATGTATTGATAGATATAATACCTGGTTGGATCGGAAAGCACATTTGTAATTTTTAACGTTTGCTCCATTTTGGTTCACCTCGGACCCTTCAATTTACTCTATTATAATACAGCCAAATCATCATTGGAATGAGGTTAACAATGTTAACACTATATGTTTAGAAAGTGTTCACAATTGCACCCTTGCTCTTCGGTAAAGATTACACAAAGGTTAAACAAACATTAAACGTGATTTCTGTCAATACCTGGATTCTGAACATTTTTTACATTCCGTTATTAAAGTTAAGAGAATTTCCGGCTATATTTATTCAAACCGTTCGCATTGTTACAGTTCATTAAATTTGTTTGCAAAATATTCACAATTTACCTATAGAAGAAAGTAGAATTCTGTCGGCTTTTCTGTATAATAAAATCGAAAGGTGGTGGTTCTAATTGCAAGCGTTATAGAAGCCCTCGCTGACCGGATTATTTCAGATGCTGTCAAACAGCATGCCACTGATATCCACATCCTTCCCCGCAAAGAAGACACACTCATCCAGCTTCGCATTACAAACAGGCTTACCCCGCAGATGGTCCTGCCAAAAGAAGAGTGTGAAAGGCTCATTTCCCATTTTAAATTTACTGCCCATATGGATATTGGTGAAAGGCGCCGGCCGCAGAGCGGGGCAATTATTACTGAAGTAGACGGCTTAAGATATGGATTGAGACTTTCAACACTCCCGTCCAATCAGCGAGAAAGCCTGGTCATCAGGCTCCTTCCCCAACAGGAAAAGTTCACCTTTGAGCAACTCTCCCTTTTTCCCGACATGTCTAAAAAATTGCTGAACCTCCTCAAGCATGCCCATGGAATGATCATTCTGACGGGACCGACTGGTAGCGGGAAAACGACAACACTTTATTCCTTATTACATGAAACTGCAAGCAAACATCATCGCAGCATCATTACCCTTGAAGATCCAATTGAAAAGGAATGCGGTACTGTTCTGCAGGTACAGGTAAATGAAAAGGCGGGAGTAACTTATGCTGCCGGACTTAAAGCAATTTTAAGGCACGATCCAGACATTATAATGGTCGGGGAAATTCGCGATGCCGAAACTGCAAGAACCGCTGTGAGGGCCTCGCTTACTGGCCACTTGGTCCTGACAACCATGCATACAAGGGATGCGCCCGGAGCGATTCACCGGCTTCATGAATTCGGAGTGAATTGGCTGGAGGTTGAACAAACTTTATTGGCAGTCACAGCTCAGCGAATCGTGGAATTAAATTGCCCGTATTGCGGAGGAACTTGCTCTCCCTATTGCCACTCAAGCGGGGTGAGGAAAAGGGCGAGTGTATTTGAACTCCTGTCAGGCAAAAAACTTCAATCCGCAATCAGGTCTTCAAGAGGGGTGGAAAACGGTTCCCGCTATTCAACTTTAAGGGAAACAATCAGAAAAGGTATCGCCCTAGGGTATATTAAGGAGTTCGAATATGAAAGGCTGGTATTTTCAAATGAGGAAGAAGAAATGGCCCCTCAGGGATCAGGCTGATTTCCTGAAAAAAGCCGGTGAATTGCTACAAAGGGGCTACCATATAGCCGAGGCAATTGAGTCGCTGTCCTGGCAGATGCCAGGACACAGAAAAAATGATTTATCCAGTTGCCTGGAATCGTTAAAAAATGGGCTTCCATTCCATAAAGTTTTGGAAGAAATGGGATTTAATCGGGAGCTGGCTGGATATGTCTATTTTGCTGAAAAACACGGCAATTTCGCAGAAGCTGTATTAGAAGGAAGCTCCGCCATTTTAAAAAGGGACAAGGATTCCAAAAAGCTTTTGAAACTAATGTATTACCCTTTCATCCTCCTGGCTTTTACGGCTTTGTTAATGATTTTTGTCCAAAAGTCACTGCTTCCCCGTTTTACAATGCTTTTTAATACGATGGGCCTCGAAGCCAATTTCTTCACAATCGTCATAGCGGCATTTGGAAAAGCTCTTCCGTTTATTGGCTGGGGAGCTGGAGCAGCTCTCTTCCTTTGTACAGGTGTTTACCACCTATGGTTCAAAAAACTTCCTATTCTTTCCCAAAGAAAACTTCTTTTAAAAATCCCGTTTGCCGGAAGGCTCCTCAGGTTAATCCACACTCATTATTTTTCAATTCAACTAAGTTACCTACTCAACGGCGGCTTATCGGTTTTTGAAGCATTGTCTTTTTTTGAAGAAAATACAAAACAAGCTTTTTTCAGCAGGACAGGCCGGTTTATGAAGGAGCAGCTTGCCGGGGGGGAAGCATTTGAATCTATCTTGAGCGGCTCTCCATTTTTTGAACCTGAACTATCCTTTATTGTCCGCCATGGACAGGACAATGGCCGGCTAGGCGAGGAATTGTACTTTTATAGCAAACATTGCCTGAGCAGTTTGGAAACAAGAGTGGAAAAATTCACGAGAGCGGTCCAACCAACTATGTTTTTGGTGATCGCACTCCTTGTGGTGTCCATTTATATGGCCATATTATTGCCAATGTTTCATATGCTTGACGGAATCTAATTTAGGAGGAAATGAGAATGTTTAAGATCATGAAAAGAAATGAAAAAGGGTTCACCCTCATCGAAATGATGGTTGTGATGTTGGTTATATCCGTGCTGTTAGTGATTACAATCCCCAATGTCACGAAGCATAATGAAAATATCAATAAAAAAGGCTGCGGAGCTTATAAGAAAATGGTAGAGGCACAGGTTCAGGCATATGAAATGGATTTAGGAAAATACCCAACCTCAATAACTGAACTTGTTCAGGCTGAGTACCTTCCAAAAAATGCAGGTGGGTGCCCAGGAGGAAATACCAAAATTGTCATAGGTCCGGGCGGTACTGTAACCGAGGAGGCAATTTCTGGGCCATGATGAGGAGTGAAAAAGGCTTTACGATGGTGGAGGCACTCATTGCTCTGGCAGGATTCCTCGTCATTTCCACCGTCTGCCTTTCGCTCGCAAGGCCTGTTTATCAAACGGCAAAAAGAGAAGCATTTTTAAATATCCTCAAAGCGGATTTTTATTATGCACAAATGTACGCCCTTTCCCATCAAAGAGAAAGTACAATCATTTTTAAAGAGACAGACAACGCTTACTATGCGTATGACGGGTTTAATGGTTCGACTCTCATCGCTCGGAACTATCCCAAGGAGATTAAGGCTGTTCCGGGTTCCATGCCCTTGACTGTCAAATTCGTTGCAAACGGTAACGTGAACCGTTTTGGCTCATTCTTCATTTTGACGGAGGGCCGAAGATACAGATTGACCATTCTAATTGGAAGGGGGAAGTTTTATATTGCGGAAGAATAGAGGGTTCTTCCTTGCCGAGATGTTGCTTTCCCTTTCTGCATTATGTGTTGCCGCACTCTTCCTTGTTCCAGCCCTGATGTTTGTATATGACAAAAGTGACCAGATTAAAAGGGAGAAGAATGCCAGAAAGCTATTGTATGCTGAACTACTGGCCTCAGAAGCTGATGGCATCCTCCCAAGGAATGACAAAAAAAACATTGACGGCACCTCTTACTCCATTCGCTATATGGAAAGGTCTGATGGCGGAGGGGAGGTTTGTGTGGAATATGTTCATTTATCAGAAAAAAAAGCGTTATGCGCGAAAAGGGAGTGAATCAGGTTTTTCCATGGCCGAAATGCTTCTTTCCCTCAGCGCATTTTGTATCATCGCCAATCTTTTAGTGCCTGCCATTTTCATAATGGGGAACAGCACAAACAGGGCGGAGCGTGTTCTTCAGGATATGGAATGGGAAGTCTTTTTAAGCCAGTCAAAAAAAGAGCTGCGGATGAGCAGTTCCGTTGAAGTGCAATCGGGAAAGTTGCTCCTTAAAAACGGAAAGGATGTCATTATTTATGAGAAGTATGGGTCGAGTCTTAGGAGGAGGGTAAACCTGACTGGACATGAAATTATTATCCAGAATATCTCAAGTGTATTCTTTTTCGTTGAGAACCAAACAGTCATTATTCGAATTATTGACTTGAAGGGGAAGGAGTATGAAGGGAGCATCCACTCATTTGTGTCCTGGGAAAGAAGCTGATGAATATGAACGATAGAGGATTTACGTATCCGTTGACTCTTGCCTTTCTGCTTGCGATTTCTGTTTTCCTGGCAATGGCGTCTGAACTATTGCTGATAGAAGAGAAGATGTCAAAAGAATCAGAGGCCATTCTGCTAGAAGAATATTACTTACTTTCTTCTCTAAAAAAAACGGAAAGTGCATTACAAAAGGATGCATCGCTGAGTAAAGGGAGTTTTTCCTATGAACGGGGAACTGTAAGATATACAATAGCTTCGGATGCGCCAGGACTGCTAAAAGTTACTTTAATCGTAACAATAGGTAATGCCCACACGGTTGAAGGATATGGCTATTATGATACGGCGATGAAAAAAATGATAAAATGGATGGAAAAGAATTAAACGGAGATGTATCAAATGAAAACACTTTATTTAATAGGGTTTATGGGTTCGGGAAAATCCACAGTTGGCCGGCTGCTGGGAAAAGTGCTGGACTTGCCTTTCATGGATATGGATGATGAAATTGTCGGGGTTAATGGGAAGAGCATTAATCAAATCTTTAAGGACCATGGTGAAGAATATTTTCGAAACCTGGAAACAGGACTGTTAGAGAGTATTCCATCACAAGGCGGGGTCATCGCCACAGGGGGCGGTGTTGTTCTCAGGGAGAAAAACAGAAAGTTAATGAAGGAAACTGGAATTATCATTTACCTTGAAGCTACTGAAACAGAAATTTTAACAAGACTCAAAGGGGATGAGAGCCGCCCACTTTTAGCTGGTAAGAAGGAAGTGGAAATCAGGAAACGCCTAAGCCAGCGGCTTCCCCTTTATACCGAGACGGCGGATATACAAATCAAGACGGATGGAGGAACACCCGAACAGATTGTTAGCGTGTTGATTGATCGTTTGAAAGGAATAGAATACGGACATACTTGTTAAGAGAAAGTGAAAGCAGGTGTGGATTGTGAAAACGAATGACTATGTGGACTATATGACGAAAACGATTGTTAAATACATTGACCAGCCGAGGGATGAACGCAAAAGGATGCGGATAGAGAGAAAGCAGGAGAGAGCTTCTTTTTGGTATCGGTGGTTTGGTATATTGCCTTATTATATTTATCTAGAAGTGAAGAACAGAAAAAAATGAGAAGCGGCTTACCGGCCGCTTCTCGTTTTTAGTTCTAGCTTAGGAAACTCTAGATTTTGCGAATTTGGATAATTCACTTATTTAGCGTGGCTACATCTAGCTTCAGCGCCTACGCGTGCGCAAACTTCAGGTCTCCTCCCTACGATAAGTCATGCACGAATGCGCTAAGGTGCTCCTGCGCCATAGCATATTCGGGGAGCATATCTTCAGCTCGTCGCAAAGCCCACGCAGCTTCTCGAAGATGTTAATTCATGAAGTAATGCAGGTAGTAACTTCGCTCTTCGTGATTCCTTTATCCCACTCTTAAGGGGAAGTCAAGCCTCCTCCGTCGGCAACTGACCTTAAAGGTCCGATTCGTGAAATAAGATTTTTCTTAGGGCTTCAGCCCTTAGAAAAATCAATCGGGCTCTGCGCGACTAACCATCAGCAAAAATCGCTGATGGAAGTTTCACTTTATCTCAGTCGAAGCCCCTCCAGTTTGTACAGCGATGACCAAAAAGGAAAGCTCCTCAGAATAATCATCGCAGGGACAGGCGTTTTTTGCCTGTCACGAAGGCGCTTGCGCTTTTGTTCATACAGCATCTTCCTTTAGGTAAAAAAGGCCGCCATTTATAAGGGAAATGATTATCTTCGGCTCATATTGTTCCTGCAAAGCCATTTTTTCTATTCTATAGCTTTCATTCTGTTCTTCTTCTGAGTCCTCGTAAAAATGTTCCAAGAGCCGCAAATCCTTTTTCCATCTTTCCACTGCCGCATTTGCCCAGTCATGCTTTTCTGCTTCAATTCCTGACCGAAGAAAGTTTTCAATTCGCATCAATCCGCTTCCAGGTTTGATTAGCGGAGAGATTGTATAGGAGTAATCGGGAATTTTAGGTGTCAAAGAAATTTCGAGCATTCTGTCATGAAATTCCTCGATCATTCGCCCGTTTATTAAATGAAGGCCAATTGATTTAAAGACATCCCTTTTCCGGTCGCATTGATACGACACTTTCACATTGAGACATAGCCAGGGAAGGAGAGCGGTCTGCCGAGTGCTTACATGCGATTGGTAGAGCCGTGTATAGCGCGCCAATGATTTTGCCGACTCAAATATTTGGTGAAGCCTTGGGGAGCCAAAATGAATCTTTTCCCCTTTTACCCCTTCAGGTTCTTTTCCTGAATTTGTTATCAATGTAATCGTCAACGGATTTGGAATTCCGCCGGTTCTTTCAAGATAATGCCAGTAGAAAGGCCGGTTCATCAGTTCTTTGTCGATTTCTGCAGTTAGCTGGACAGAAAGATGGCTGTTAGATCGGTCCGTAATTTCGCAGTTATTCGCTTCGAAATAGCGGATAAGAAAATCATGAATGTCCTGCTGCAGCATGCTGGCTATCCCCCCGAATTCCATTAGCGAATTCAATCATTGATGATAAGTTCTCCATTTTTATTTTCATTTCCCCTTCAGTTGCAGAGTGCCCAAAAATATCAGCCAGATGGTCTTCAATATTGCCAAGCTCCAACTTGACGAGAATATCATCCAATTCGCCAACTACTTTTTCAAAAAGGTTGATTTTTTCGTATAAAAGCTTTAATACATGTTCTTCCATTGTGTTCTTTACAGCAAAATTATAAATCTTCACATCCTGTTTCTGGCCGAGGCGGTGAACGCGGCCAATTCTTTGTTCTAGTCTCATCGGATTCCAAGGCAGGTCGAAGTTGATGATATGGCTGCAAAACTGGAGATTGATTCCTTCTCCTCCTGCCTCGGTCGCAATCAGCACCTGGGCATGCTTTTCGAAGAGCTCCCTCATCCAATCTTTCTTCCCCCTTTTAAAGCCCCCGCGAAAAGGGACAGAACTGATGCCATGCTGTTTGAGAAACCATTGGAGGTACAGTTGGGTTGCCCGGTATTCTGTAAAGATGATGACCTTGCTGTCGATCCTTTGGATGAGATCCAGTGCCTTTTCTGCTTTTGAATTGCGTTCAACCTGATTGACTTTCTCAATGAGCCTAATGATGACACTGTCGAGGCCGGGGGAAGCCTCCCTTTTTTGCAGCATATTTTTCAATGTATAATAGACTGCTTCCCTGCTGCTGCAAGCTTCCCTTTGCAGAGTCATAACTGAGAAAGCACTTGCTCCAGCCCAATCCTCCGACTGACGCATTTCAGAGATGGCCTCATAAAGATTTCTTTCGGTCTCGGAAAATTCAATCGGGATCGTTTCGACATGCCTCTTTGTCCATTCAATGCCAGTATCGCCGCGGCGATTTCTAATCATTACTTTATTTACAAGCTCCTTTAAATTGGCATTTTCATTTAGAGAGCGAGAGTCTTTCTTGTATTTCTCATAAAACGCCGATTCATTGCCGAGATGCCCGGGTTTTAACAGTGAGACCAGATTGAATATTTCCCCAATTTTATTTTGGATTGGTGTTGCAGTTAGTAAGAGGCAGAATTTCTTTTTCAGGTTTTGTACAAATTCGTAGTTTTTCGTTTTGTTATTTTTCAGTTTATGGGCTTCATCAATAATCACCATGTCATAATCCTGCTTATAAACAAGCTCCCTATGAGGGCTTCTTTTCGCCGTGTCGATAGAGGAAACGACAACGTCGCACTGTTCCCATACATAGGCTTTTTTTTGCGAGACTGCCGGAATGTGGAACTTAGAATTCAGTTCCATTGCCCATTGGGTAACAAGGGAAGCCGGGACAAGGATCAACACTTTTCTAGCCAGGCCCCTGATCATATATTCTTTTAAGATGAGACCGGCCTCAATTGTTTTGCCTAGACCGACTTCATCTGCAAGAATGGCTTTTCCATTCATATTTTCAACGACCTGGCGTGCCGCTTCAAGCTGGTGCGGAAGGGGAGTTAATTCCGGCAAATAATTAGGGGCCTGCAGTCCTTCAAATTCAGGAATAGCAAGCTGGCGTTCAGCACTTATTGCTAGTTTGAACAATTCCCAATTCCCCCAGGGGCCGTCATGGTCAATCTTGTGCAAAAAATCCTTCTGCCAGTCGGAATCGAACTTTATTTCAACAGGCATCCAAGTGCCCCCTTTCAAAATAATTCTTTCTTTAAAGAAAAGATGCAAACGCTTACTTTTTTATGGTAAACTCAATACAAGGGTTTAAAAGCATTGCCCCGCAAACCCGTTTAATGGTAGGATGAAGGTAGACTTAAGAGTTTTAAAAATTGCAACAATCTTCCGTTTTCATTTGTTTCAAGCTTTCCCGAACCAGTAAGTGGCCTGGGAAGGGCATGTTGGCGGGGATTCTTTTTTATGGAATTACTCATAAAAAGTGTTCCTTCTGGCAGGTATACAGTGAGAGATGGTATCTCTTAGTATGACCTGTTTATAAAATATTATAATAGCGGATGAAGGCAAGGGGAGAGACTACGTTTTGTAGCGCCGAAGGAGCAAGCATGGTATGTGAATCTCTCAGGCAAAAGAACTCTTGCTGGACGCGGCTCTGGAGAGCGCTTTACATAGGAGAAAGTGAATCTTCCATCAGAGGGCTCATCCCTACTGATGGTTAGATGAACCAATCGGACTTTTACGGGCAGTTTACCCCGGCCTAACTTTGTTTCCTCTGAAATTCGAGGTGGGGGTCTTGACTATCCGTTAAGAGTGGGATAAAGCCACCAAAGGGGAAAACCTGGTTACAGGCAAACTTTCAGGTGAAAGGACAGAGACCTCTCTTGCAACAAGGGAGGTCTCTGTCCTTTTTTGCAGCACGGTTTTTAAATAGAATGGGTTTGTTTATTGTCCTAACATAACAGACCAACATGGGAAAACATGAAGGCTGCAAAACTGTGAAAATCGGAAGAGAAGTAAAGTGGTTGGACAAATGAGACAAGGGGGATTTTAAATGCCGGAATTGAAACGCACTCCGCTCTTTGAGGCTTACAAGGAGTACGGTGGTAAAACAATTGATTTTGGCGGCTGGGAACTGCCGGTACAATTTTCTGGTATCAAAGAAGAACATGAAGCAGTAAGGACGAAAGCGGGCCTCTTTGATGTTTCCCACATGGGCGAAATTGAAGTCAAGGGTGCGGACAGCCTGAAGTTTTTGCAGAAAATGATGACAAATGATGTATCGAAATTGCGGGATGGCGCGGTACAATATACGGCAATGTGTTATGAAAACGGCGGAACTGTGGATGACCTTCTTATATATAGAATGGGTGCCGACCATTATCTGTTAGTCGTAAACGCCTCCAATACCGATAAAGATTATGAGTGGCTGAAAGACCATCTTGAAGGCGATGTAACGATGGAGAACCTTTCTGATCAAACCGCCCAAATTGCCATCCAAGGGCCCTTGGCAGAGCAAGTCCTTCAGAAACTTGCCTCCGAGGATAATCTTTCCGAAATCGGCTTTTTCAAGTTCAAGGACGAAGTTGATTTGAAAGGCGCAAAAGCGCTTGTCTCAAGAACCGGTTACACAGGGGAAGATGGCTTTGAAATTTACTGCGACCCGGCTGATGTAGCCATGCTCTGGAAGGAAGTCCTTGAAGCAGGCAAGGAAGAAGGCGTGCTTCCATGTGGCCTAGGAGCGCGGGACACCCTCCGCTTTGAAGCCAACCTTGTCTTATACGGGCATGAAATTTCACCTGAAATCTCCCCGTTGGAGGGAGGAGTCGGCTTTGCTGTTAAGGTAAACAAAGAAGAAAACTTTATTGGCAAGGAAGTTTTGAAGCAGCAAAAGGAGAATGGCCTTCCAAGAAAGATTGCCGGTATTGAAATGATTGACCGGGGAATTCCGCGCTATGGCTATCCTGTCTATTCAAGTGGGGAACAAATCGGCGTAGTTACCACCGGCACCCAATCACCAACATTGAAGAAAAATGTCGGCAATGTGCTGATTAACTCCGAATTTGCCGGTTTGGACAACGAATTGGAAGTTGAAATCCGCGGCAAAAAGCTGAAAGCGAAAATTGTACCACTACCGTTTTATAAACGTGATAAGAAATAATTAGGGGGAAAACCTGATGAAACACCGCTATTTACCGATGACTGAACAAGACAAATCAGCCATGCTTGAAACCATTGGGGTTAAATCCGTTGATGAGCTTTTTAGTGATATTCCTGAGAAAGTGCGATTCCAGGGCGAATACAATATTAAACCGGCAAAATCAGAAACGGAACTGATGAAGGAACTGGCTGCACTTGCTGCAGAGAATGCCGACTTTAAGAGCCACGCATCTTTCCTTGGTGCTGGTGTTTATGACCACTATATGCCGGTCATCGTGGACCATGTTCTATCCCGTTCCGAATTTTATACTGCTTATACACCATACCAGCCGGAAATTTCGCAAGGTGAGCTTCAGGCTATCTTCGAGTTCCAGACGATGATTTGCGAGCTTACCGGTATGGATGTTGCCAACTCCTCCATGTACGACGGAGGGACAGCTCTGGCTGAAGCCGCGATGCTAAGTGCCGCTCAGACCAGAAGGAAAAAAATCCTGATTTCCGAGGCTGTCCATCCTGAATCTCGGGCCGTTGTAGAAACGTATGCGAAGGGACAGTACATTGAAGTAGTTGAAATCCCTGTGAAGGACGGTCTGACTGACCTCGAAGCCATGAAAGATCTTGCTGGCGGAGATATTGCGGCAGTTATCGTCCAATATCCGAACTTTTTCGGACGAATTGAGCAGTTGAAGGAAATCGAGGAAATCGCTCATGCGAACAAATCAATGTTTGTTGTATCAAGCAACCCGCTTGCACTGGGCGTCTTGACCCCGCCTGGGAAATTCGGTGCGGACATTGTCGTGGGCGATGCACAGCCGTTTGGTATTCCCGCAGCGTTCGGCGGCCCGCACTGCGGATACTTTGCCGTGACTGAAAAGCTGATGAGGAAGGTGCCGGGCAGGCTAGTCGGCCAGACACAGGACGATCAAGGGCGCCGCGGCTTCGTATTGACACTTCAGGCCCGCGAACAGCATATCCGCCGTGATAAGGCAACATCTAATATCTGTTCCAATCAGGCGCTGAATGCCCTGGCGGCTTCTGTCGCGATGACTGCGCTTGGCAAAAAAGGCGTCCGTGAGATGGCCGCAGCTAATATTCAGAAGGCGCATTATGCAAAGAAAGTATTGAAGGAAAACGGCATTGAAATTGTCATGGACGGACCGTCCTTCAATGAATTCGTCATTAAGCTTGGCAAGCCTGTTAAGGAAATCAACCAGGCCCTTTTGCAAAAAGGCATGATTGGAGGCTACGATCTCAGCCGTGACTATAGCGGATTGGAAGGCCATATGCTTGTAGCAGTAACGGAGCTTAGGACGAAAGAGGAAATTGATACATTTGCAAAAGAATTGGGGGATCTACATGCATAACCAGGACCAGCCGCTAATTTTCGAAGTAAGCAAACAAGGACGCATTGGCTACAGCCTGCCAGAAATGGATGTGCCCGAGCTGGATTTGAACGGCCTTCTCCCGGTCGGCTATGTACGCGAGGAGGAGCCGAACCTTCCGGAAGTTTCGGAACTCGATATTATGCGCCACTATACAGCACTTTCGACCCGGAACCATGGTGTGGACTCAGGCTTTTATCCGCTTGGTTCCTGCACGATGAAATATAATCCAAAGATCAATGAGAATGTCGCCAGGTACAGCGGCTTTGCCCATATCCACCCGCTCCAGGATGAAAGTTCCGTACAAGGGGCGCTTGCTCTGATGTACGACCTGCAGGAGCACCTGATTGAGATTACTGGAATGGATGAAGTCACGCTGCAGCCTGCAGCTGGCGCGCACGGAGAGTGGACCGGATTGATGATGATCCGCGCCTTCCATGAAACAAATAATGATTTTAAGCGTACCAAGGTCATTGTACCTGACTCAGCTCATGGAACAAATCCGGCTTCCGCAACGGTTGCTGGTTTTGAAACCGTAACG
The DNA here is from genome assembly GCF_003515685.1 of Neobacillus notoginsengisoli. Classification (GTDB taxonomy): domain Bacteria; phylum Bacillota; class Bacilli; order Bacillales; family Cytobacillaceae; genus Bacillus_D; species Bacillus_D notoginsengisoli. Next base: position 121,096 of record NZ_QWEG01000005.1, read on the forward strand.
GTAAAGTCAAATGAGCATGGCCTTGTCGACCTCGAAGACCTTCGCAGGGTTGTCGGGGAGGATACGGCAGCACTCATGCTCACAAACCCGAATACACTAGGGCTGTTTGAGGAAGACATTCTCGAGATGGCGGAAATCGTCCACGGAGCAGGCGGAAAACTTTATTATGATGGCGCCAATCTGAACGCCGTTATGTCAAAGGCCCGCCCTGGAGATATGGGCTTTGATGTTGTCCACTTGAATCTCCACAAAACATTTACCGGCCCGCACGGTGGAGGCGGACCAGGTTCCGGCCCGGTAGGCGTCAAAGCTGACCTTATCCCGTACCTGCCAAAACCGATCGTGACAAAACGCGGCGACGAATACGTATTCGATTACGACAGGCCGCAGTCAATCGGACGCGTCAAGCCGTTCTACGGTAACTTTGGAATTAACGTCCGTGCCTACACATACATTCGCTCCATGGGTCCGGATGGACTGAAGGCTGTGACAGAGTATGCTGTGTTGAATGCAAACTATATGATGAGAAGGCTGCAGCCGCATTTTGACCTTCCATTCGACCGCCACTGCAAGCACGAGTTCGTCTTAAGCGGACGGAGGCAAAAGAAGCTTGGCGTGCGTACATTGGATATCGCCAAGAGGCTGCTTGATTTCAATTATCATCCGCCAACCATCTATTTCCCTCTGAATGTTGAGGAATGTATCATGATTGAACCGACAGAAACAGAGTCGAAGGAAACACTCGATGGATTCATTGACACAATGATCCAGATTGCCAAAGAAGCAGAGGAGAACCCGGAAATTGTCCAGGAAGCGCCGCATACAACCGTCGTCGGCCGCCTGGATGAAACGATGGCAGCAAGGAAGCCAGTCCTACGGTACCGTCCGGAATAACAGAAAGCCCGCACTCAATCCGTGCGGGCTTTTACTCATTATTAGGTGGTAAAAGATGTTGAATTGGATAAAGTCATAACGCATTTTTTTCAAGTTTGTGTTGAAGGAACGGTAATCAACGTCCCTCTTTAAGAAAGTTTTTTGCAAAAGTAATAGCCCACCGCATTTAATGCAGTGGGCTTGAATATTATTTCTTCGCTTTTACTTTCCCGGACCATTTCTTAAAGCCGCCTTCAAGCTGGCTCAGGTTTTTATACCCTCTTCTATACAGGAATTGCGCTGCGCGGCCGCTACGCATTCCGCTTTGGCAATATAGATAAACAGGCAAGTCGGGACGGATTTCCTTCATGCGTGTTTTCATTTGGGATAACGGGATGTTTCTCGAGCCAAGGATATGGCCGGCGTTAAATTCGTTGGCTTCCCGGACATCAATCAGTTGCGCCTTACGATAGCCCGCGCGGAACTCCTCTTCAGACAGGGTTTTAACAATTCTGCGCTGGTAAAACCACATAATGATTGAGTAGATGAGAAAACCAGCTATGGCAACCAGCATAAAATAAAGTGGACTCACGTTTCCAGTACTCCTTTCAAGCTTTGCTACGACAACAAGTATAATTGTATAGCTTAAGATGGGTGCAGTAAAGGGATTCCCTAAAATTCTTTTTAATGGGATGGGTGGCAAATCATCCTGCTATGATTTTAATGTTTGTTCTGATAGACTAAAATTCGCGGCTATCACTAGTTAACCAGTAAAAGAGGGACTTAGATGAAGGAGAAATGGTTTTACATTGATTCGGGGGATGGGTCACCATCGTTTAACATGGCACTTGATGAAGCATTGCTCGAGTGGCACAGTGAAGGGAAAATTCCTCCGGCTATCCGCTTCTACGGCTGGAATCCTGCCACACTGTCGATTGGTTATTTTCAAAAGGCAGAAAAAGAGATTAATATGGAAGCTGTTAAACGGCATGGGCTTGGTTTTGTCAGAAGGCCGACCGGCGGCAGAGGGGTTCTCCATGAACATGAACTTACATACAGTGTCATTGTCTCTGAAGAGCATCCTAATATGCCTGTATCCGTTACCGAAGCATATCGGGTTATTTCAGAAGGGATCTTGCACGGATTTAGAAATCTTGGCATGGACGCCGACTTTGCCGTTCCTAAAACCGAGGAAGAAAAAAACTCTCTAAAAAACCCAAGGTCATCTGTCTGCTTTGATGCACCAAGCTGGTATGAGCTTGTTGTGGAGGGGCGAAAGGTAGCTGGCAGTGCCCAAACACGCCAGAAGGGGGTCATTCTGCAGCACGGCTCCATTCTTCTAGACCTTGATGAAGATAAACTATTCTCGTTGTTTCACTATCCGAATGAGAGGGTCAAGGAACGGATGAGAAAGACTTTCAAAAACAAGGCAGTTGCAATCAATGAAATTAGCCGGAGGCGGATAAGCCTTGAGGAAGCAAAATCAGCTTTCAAAAAAGGTTTTGAAGAGGGACTTGGTATTGAATTAATTCCTTATTGTTTAACAAAGGAACAAATCAGCCAGGTGGAAAAGATTGCTCGGGACGTTTATGAGAACGACGAATGGAATTTTAAGAGATAAGGGAGCGGAGCACCGCTCTTTTCGTGTTTTCGTGGGAATGTTTACCTGTTCTTTATTGGATGTTCTTTTTGAGTAGCAACCTTCGAATTATGTCAAAATTAATTAATTCCTGTAGAAATTCCTGCGAAATCTCCTTTTTCCTCCGTTTTTTAATCAAATCCTTTCTTGACAAAAATTTATTATTTTGCCTCACACCCAATATATAGTAGTGTTGAAAATATTTCAGGTACTATATATTGATTTTTATGGTTTCGGTATGATAGTTTAAGGGTATCTCGAAAAACAACTAGATTTAACTAGACATCCAAGAGTTCGACAAATGTGGTTAGAGAGAATATTGGCAGAGGAGATGTGATCATGTCTGTAGCGCTAAGAAAAAAACTAAATATTGATTTTGAAAGGTTAAACGAAGATATCCGTTTATTCCCCCAGGTTCATCCTGTTACTCCGGATATGTACATCACTCATAAGGGAGTTTCCCGCCTGGTCATGCTGGACCGATACACATTTAAAGACACAGAGAAAATCACTTTGACAAAAGGTGATTTCGTCGTCCTGACTGTGAAGGAGGATCCTAAATTCCCTGCAAGAGGATTGGGATATATCCTGGATATCGATTGGGAAAAGAAAGTGGCCACTGTCATGGTTGATGATGAGTTTAGGGGCGTGCTTGATACCCCAGAGGAAATCGAAACTGGCGTCATTGTAAGGTCACTTGATGTAATCGAGAAGCCACTGGAAATTTTCTACGAGCAAATTGCCAAGCGGAACGCCACAGGCCTTGCATCCGTTGAAAAGACAGAAGAAAAGAAAATCGAGTGGTTCAACAAGTTTTACGAAGAACTCGTCAACTTGAACTTCATTCCTGCGGGCCGAGTATTGTACGGAGCTGGAGCAGAAACGGACGTGACGTTCTTCAACTGTTATGTGATGCCTTTTGTCCAGGATTCACGCGAAGGGATTTCTGACCACCGTAAACAGGTGATGGAAATCATGAGCCGTGGAGGCGGGGTTGGAACGAATGGATCGACCTTAAGGCCGCGAGCAACACTGGCAAGAGGGGTAAACGGAAAGTCTTCAGGTTCAGTCTCCTGGCTGGACGATATCGCCAAGCTTACACATCTTGTTGAGCAAGGTGGATCCCGTTAACACCATGGCGGGATTAAAATCTCGCGAATTGCTGGAACACCCTTAGAGCCTTATCAACCACAACGTGGCCGGCAACGGCGGGCGTGAAGGTTTGAAAATGATAAGGATTGGGCAATCAGCAGCGAAGCTTCTTTGGAAACGGAGAAGAACGTTCAACGACTATTAAAATCACCTAAAGATTCTGCATAGAGAAATAAGAAAGGATGTTAGATGTGGATTCCAAGGTGAGAGTAAACCATATGCCACGGAGACGGGCATACGGGGCGCGAGACAAAGAGAGATTAATTAACACTATAAAAGAGCTTCATAATAAAGGGTTAAGCCAAGTTGAAATTTCAAAAGCCTTGAATGTAAGCAGAGGTACTATTCTAAGATGGAATAAAGAATTAAAGTTTTTTGTTCCGAGAAAACCCGGGGAAGCAGGAAAAATAAAAACCAAAATCTATCCATACAATGAAAATTACTTTTCCACAATCAATACTCCTAATAATACGTATCTTGTTGGGTATATTTTGGGAGATGGAACTATCGTGGATAGAGGAAAGTCTAAAAGGTTAGTTTTAACCTTAGCCGAAACTGATAAACAACTTCTGTACGACATTGCGAAGGAATTAAATATGCCTTCTGCTGTTAAGTTCCGAAAGACGAGGAGTACAAAGGAACAAAATAAATATTCATTACCTATTAACTCTACAAAAATGTGTAATGATTTGATTCAATTAGGCATTAAACCTCAAAAGACAGGCAAAGAAGAGTGGATTGAATTTGGTAGTGAAGTACTCCAATGGGCTTTTCTTAGAGGATTCTTTGATGCAGACGGGCATATTCGAGTTTATTACAGGAACGGCTATCTTAAAACTAGACTGGGTTTTACCGGAACTAAATGTATGATGCAATCCATCCTAGGGTTTTTTAAGGAAAATGGAATAGGGAAAAATGTAAAATCTATTACTGCAAAACAAGGCTGTTATGACCTTTACATTTCAAGCATGGCTGATGTCCGACTAATTTATAACAAGCTCTATAAAAGTGGAACAATTAAACTTCAGCGTAAATATGATAAAATTCTCTCTTTGATAAGATAGTCTGATCTCATATGAAAGTATGAGAGCCTGGCAGAAATGACCAGGCCCGCTAGTAAGCGAGTAACAATAAGCGTGGAGCACAAATGATAATGTTGGCGGATTAACAGATGCACTAGTCCGCGTCGTTCAGACAATGAACGACAAGAAAATCGGGTGAATTGCGGGGAAATCCTTAGAGGCTGGCAAGCTACAACGTGACTGGAAACGGTGAGCGTGAATGCTATAAAAATTGCCATGCATTGGACAATCTGCAGCCAAGCGTCATCGGGCATAGGTGATGGCGAAGGTCCAACGACTAGAGAGTGAGTCCCAACAATAAACTCTCATTAGCGCCCGGCCCCTAACAGATCAAGCTGAGGGTGATGATATAGTCTAGTCCGGTTGCAAAAGCAGCGAAATATTCCGAAAGGAACGGTATGTACGTGGCATCCAGATATTATTGAATTCATTATTTCTAAAATGCAAAACCCTAAAATCCTGCGTTTCCTTATTGAGAATACGACTGATGAGTGGATTCAAAAGCAGGCAAAGAACAAGCTGAAGTTCACACCGCTTACGGAACAGGAAAAAGCGATGTACCAGGGAATCATCAATTACAAGCATATTCCTGGTTACGGCGGATTCAGCGAACGAATCATTGCTGAAGCTGAAGAAAAGCTAGAAGAAGGCGGCAACTATTCCGTCCATAATCTTGAATTCCTGACAGGAGCCAACATTTCTGTGACTCTGACAAAAGAGTTCATGGACGCAGTCGAAAACGATGCTGATTATGAACTTCGTTTCCCTGCAGTAGAGACCTACGATGAAGAAATGATGAAAATTTACAACGAAGAATGGCATAAAGTGGGCGACGTACGCGAGTGGGAGAAAATGGGGTACAAAGTCCGTACTTATAAGACAATTAAAGCAAAAGAGCTTTGGAATTTGATCAACATATGTGCCACTTATTCGGCTGAACCAGGCATTTTCTTTATCGACAATGCCAATGACATGACAAATGCCCAAGCATATGGGCAAAAGGTGGTTGCAACCAACCCGTGTGGTAGAGTAGCTTAGTTTGCCTCACGTTAAAAATTGCGGAATTAAGCGGGAACCCTGAGATTGGGAATCCGAACCGAAGGCTAAAAGGTAAAACTTTGGTCAGGGGCAACGCATAGATGGTGAACCTGCTTAGGCAGAATATAATCCATCCACGAGGCCGCAACATTACACATTCTATCTGATGTCTCAAATTGTTGAATGTGTAATGAAAAGATATGCTGAACTAACGGGAAATGAACCGTTAGAACCAGAGGATAAAAAGCCTTTGGGATAACAATAATTTTTATTATTTAAATTGGAACAGCCTCTCGCACCATATTCTGTCTGCAACTTAGCTGCGGTAAACCTTGCGGCAATGGCAGCCAAAGAAACGAAAACTGTTGATTTTGAAAAGCTGAAGCAAACCGTTGCAACTGGCGTCAGGATGCAGGATAACGTCATTGATGCAACTCCTTATTTCCTTGAGGAGAACAAGGTACAGGCACTAGGAGAGCGCCGCGTTGGTCTAGGAGTCATGGGACTTCACGATCTTCTGATCTACTGTGAAACAGAGTATGGCTCGGAAGAAGGAAATAAACTGGTTGATAAGGTTTTCGAAACAATTGCGGTCACAGCCTATAAGACATCTGTCGAACTGGCTAAAGAAAAAGGGAGCTTCCCATTCCTAGCAGGTGAGAATGAAGAAGAAACAAACCGCTTGAGGAAGGCTTTCACAGAAACAGGCTTTATGCAAAAAATGCCTGAAGAAGTAAGGGGAGCTATACTGGAAAATGGAATTCGCAACTCACATTTATTGACCGTTGCGCCCACGGGATCTACTGGGACAATGGTCGGAGTTTCAACAGGACTTGAGCCATACTTCTCCTTCTCTTATTTTAGAAGCGGAAGGCTTGGCAAGTTCATCGAAGTGAAAGCAGATATTGTAAGCGAATATCTGGAAAGTAACCCTGAGGCAGATCCAAATAACCTTCCACAATGGTTTGTCACTGCCATGGAACTTGCACCTGAAGCGCATGCTGATGTACAGTGCGTCATCCAGCGCTGGATTGACAGCTCCATCAGTAAGACGGTTAACGCGCCAAAAGGCTACAGTGTAGAACAGGTTGAAAAAGTGTACGAGCGCCTTTACAAGGGCGGTGCCAAGGGCGGAACCGTTTATGTTGACGGCTCCCGTGATTCACAGGTACTTACACTTAAGGCGGAAGAGAATACTGTTGAAGATTCTCTCGAGCTTCAGTCAAAACCTAAGCAGCGTGTTGTCCTTGTAGACACCATCAGTGACCTCAGATCAACAAATGTCACGATCGGTTCTGAAGTCGGAAACACTTGCCCAGTTTGCCGAAAAGGACAAGTAAAAGAAATCGGCGGCTGTAACACTTGTACAAACTGCAACGCACAACTGAAGTGTGGACTATAAAACCATGTGGCTTTGAAACAAAGCTGCGATGTTTTTAAAAAAATTGCGGAGAAACACCCCTTTGGATATGATAATCCATAGGGGTGTTTTTTATAGGAGATGATGTGTTAAAAGTTGCCCGACATTAAGCTAGAATAAGCTTTATCATGAGGAACAAAGTTGAAGGCGAGCTAGCATAAAACTAACTATCCACTTGTTAATAAGGATACAAAAAATGGGGTGCAAAGTGAGTAAGGTACGAATGTGGCTAGAAAAACGATCTCCTGCCCAAATTATTACAGGCTATTATTTACTAGCGGTTATGATATCAATTCTATTATTTAGCCTGCCTCAAGTTTATAAACCTAAGGTAGAATTGTCTTTTTTTGATAAAGTTTTCATGGCTGTCAGTGTAGTGACTGACACAGGTATGACGATATTTAATATATCGGAAACTTATAGCGTATTTGGGTATTTTATCATTATGCTCGTGTTACAATTCGGGGGCATTGGCATAATGGCCATGAGCACGTTTTTTTGGTTGCTTTTAGGCCATAAAATTGGATTAAAACAACGGCGTCTCATCATGATTGACAATAATCAGTTTGCGTTATCAGGACTCGTTCGATTAGTTCGAGATATTTTGAAAATGATTATATTTATTGAGCTTTTCGGTGGTATCATTTTAGGATTTCATTTCTTGAATTATTATCCTGACTGGAAGGAAGCGTTTCTTCAAGGCTTATTTTCATCGGTTTGTGCGACGACTAATGCTGGGATGGATATAACCGGAGAATCTTATGTTCCTTTTGCAAATGATTATTTTGTGCAACTCATAACGATAATACAAATTATCATTGGAGCCATTGGGTTTCCTGTATTGATTGAAGTGAAGGAGTATTTATCCAGGAAAAAGATAAAAGGTGAATACCGTTTCCGATTTTCTTTATTTACAAAGGTAACGACAGCTACATACGGGATTCTTCTTGTTATCGGAACAATCCTTATTTTCCTGCTTGAATTCCAGCATTATTTTAAGGATGTTCCATGGCATAAAACATTTTTTTATGCTTTTTTCCAATCAGCTACAACAAGAAGTACTGGTTTTACTACAATGGATATTACAGACTTTTCAACTCCTACGCTTCTAGTTATGAGTATTTTAATGTTTATAGGCGGATCTCCCAATTCTATGGGCGGTGGAATCAGGACAACGACGCTTGCATTAAACTTATTATTTATTTATAATTTTGCGAAAGGAAAGCGTGAAGTCAAGGTCTTTAACCGTGAACTTCATCAGTATGATATTATGAAGTCTTTGGCGATTACTTTATTAGCTATAGTTATGTGCGCAGTATCGGTTATTGCAATAAGTTTTTCCGATAGCCAGCAGCAGCTTATTGCTATTTTCTTGGAAGTTTGCTCTGCCTTCGGTACAGTAGGCTTATCCATGGGGATTACCCCGGAACTTAGTGTTTTTGCTAAATGTATTCTAATGGTTTTAATGTTTATTGGAAGAATTGGTTTAACTTCTGTCTTTCTTATTATCGGGGGAGAAGGCAATAAGGACGTTAATTATCGTTATCCAAAAGAGAGAGTTATTACAGGTTAACAATGGGTACGTATAGTTGAAACTTTTTTATAAGAATTATACGATGCTTCCACAAATAAAGAATCCGTTTTGATTTTTCAAAACGGGTTCTTTTCATTTAACGGATGATATGGGTTTATGAGGTATTTTTAATGAAACATTATTTTAAAGCATCACGGAAAATTTTTCCGTCCTCTTTTTTATATTGCGTGTATCCCTTTTGCCAATACTAAAACAAATTAGTATTGCAAAGAAGAGAGGGAACACGATGAAACCATTTATGCCGCAGCTCGTTTATATTGAACCACAGGCACTAGAATACCCGCTCGCCCGTGAACTGAAAGACAAATTTGAAGGGATGGGCATCGAAATACGGGAAACAACTTCCCATAACCAAGTCAGGAACATTCCTGGACAAAATGAACTTCAAAAATATCGAAATGCGAAATCGACACTTGTTGTAGGAATCAGGAGGACATTGAAGTTTGATACGTCCAAGCCCTCCGCGGAGTATGCCATTCCGCTCGCAACAGGCTGCATGGGACACTGCCACTACTGCTACCTGCAGACAACGCTCGGAAGCAAGCCGTATATCAGAACGTATGTAAACCTGGACGAAATTTTCGAACAGGCGCAAAAATATATTGACGAACGCGCCCCGGAAATAACCCGATTTGAAGCAGCCTGTACATCGGATATTGTCGGAATTGACCATCTGACACACTCGTTAAAGAAAACAATCGAATTCATCGGCCAGACTGAGTTTGGCCGCTTACGTTTTGTGACCAAATACCAGCACGTTGACCATCTCCTGGATGCGAAACACAACGGAAAAACAAGGTTTCGTTTCAGTGTCAATTCCCGGTATGTAATCAAAAATTTTGAGCCTGGAACTTCGTCATTTGATGACCGGCTTGAAGCGGCGAGAAAGGTCGCCACTGCAGGATATCCGCTCGGATTCATTGTCGCTCCCATTTACAGGCATGAAGGCTGGGAGGAAGGCTACCAGGAGCTTTTTGAAAGGCTGAAGGTATCACTTGAAGGGGTCCCGCTCAACGGGCTTACCTTTGAAATGATTCAGCATCGCTTTACAAAGCCTGCCAAAAATGTCATTCTCAAGCGTTATCCGAAGACTAAGCTTGAAATGGATGAAGAAAAGCGCAAGTACAAATGGGGACGCTACGGCATCGGCAAGTATGTGTATCCAACAGAGGAAGCTGCCGAGCTTGAAAGAACGATTAAAGGATACATCCACGAATACTTCCCGGATTCCGAAGTCCAGTACTTTACCTAAATATTAAGATGTAAAACAAAATAACAATTTGTCCAGTGTACTAAATTTGCAGGAAGCCGCTTAAAGATGTAGGAGGAATACATCGATGGGAGTGGCATCCATGCTGATAGATGGTGTTTTTTCCGGAGGGGGCATTAAGGGATTTGCACTGATAGGGGCTTGCGAGGCCGTTGAAAGGCGGGGGTTCAAGTTCTGCCGGGTGGCTGGAACAAGTGCGGGTTCTATTGTGGCGAGCCTGATTTCCGCAGGTTATACAAGCAAAGAAATGCAGAGCCTCCTAGATGAGTTGAAACTCGATAAATTGCTTGATGCCCGTAAACTTCTGATCCCTTCTCCTGTGGCAAAATGGCTCTTGGTATATTGGAAAATGGGTTTATATAAAGGGGAAGCGCTCGAACAATGGATTGCGGAAAAGCTCGCCTTACGGGGAGTGAGGACATTCGGTGATTTGCCGGAAGGAGCACTAAGAGTCGTGGCCTCCGATCTTACCAACGGAAAAATGGTTGTTTTGCCGGATGATTTGCCTAAATATGGAGTTTCACCGGACACCTTCCCAGTTGCGAAAGCCGTTCGGATGAGCTGCAGCATTCCATATTTTTTTGAGCCCGTCAGGCTTCAGAGCCCGGAAGGAATGAATATCGTAGTAGACGGCGGGGTGCTGAGCAACTTTCCTATGTGGCTGTTCGACAGCGAAAATGTTAAAAAAATGCGGCCGGTCCTTGGAATTCAGTTAAGCCATGATCCCGAGAATCACCCCCCGCACAAGGTGAAAAATGCTATCCAATTATTTGATGCTCTTTTCGAGACGATGAAGGAAGCCCATGATGCGAGATATATTTCACGAAAGCATGCAAAAAACATTATTTTTATTCCTACGGCCGGGGTCGGGTCGACAGAATTTGGTTTAACGGAGGAACGAAAAACGAAACTGATTCATCATGGGCGGGAATGCGCCGAACAATTTTTTAGAAAATGGAGCTATTAATTAAATGGCCGTCAAAAAACCGGGCCCACCTATAAGGAAGCCCGGTTTTTCTTTTTGCCTTTTTTGCCTTCGATTACGGTAAGATGGACATTTGCCTTTTTTTTCGGCTTTCTCCATGAAGCGAGTGAACCTTGAATAACGTTCCGTCCTGGGGGTTCATTTTTATGTGCGTTACGTTTTTTCGATTCTCTGGCAGCTTTGAGGAAAAGCCTTTGCTCTTTTTTATTAGGGCTGGATCCAGTAAACCGGCGGAAGAGAAAGAAAATCACGAGCCCGAACAAGACCATTAGTGCAATTTGTTGGAAAAATCCAGCAGGGTTTTTAACCAATTGTCCTATTATGCCGATTCCCGCAAGAAGTATAAGAGCGCCTATTAAAAGAACGGATTTCCGAATTTTCAAGATAGCCACCTCCCTAAGAGCATCTTTAGCAATTTTCCCCACTTTTAAACGCCGCTGAAAAGGTTTTATACAATTTCTTCTGCCTCTTGTTGCTCTTCACTATTCTTTTCCATTTTTAAGAGCTCTTTAAACGAGAGAATGGCAATTTCTGCTTGGCTGTCATCAGGTTCTTTTGTTGTCAACAGCTGAAGCCATAATCCCGGAAGGCCGAGCCATTTGAGGACAGGGACGTCACGCAATTTATTCGTGAACTGTAAAACTTCAAATGAAATTCCGAGGACAACAGGAATCAACGCGAGCCGGTTCAAAAGCCGTACCCATAGAGGATCGGTCGGAACGAGCATGTAAACAAATACGCCGACAATGACAGTAAATAAGATGAAGCTTGATCCGCACCGATAATGAAGGCGGGAGCTTTTTTGTACATTTTCCACAGTAAGTTCGAGTCCGCTTTCGAAACAGTTGATCACTTTATGCTCAGCACCGTGGTATTGGAATACCCTTTTTACTATAGGGGTAAGCGATACAATATATATATATGCAAGAAGCAGGATCAGTTTGATTAGACCCTCAATCAAAACCTGGGATGTTCGCCCGGGAAAAACAGGCGATGTCAAATGGGCCAAGAAAGCGGGAATTAACGTAAATAGGAATTTACCGAATAAAAATGAGATAACGCCCACAGCGGCAACTCCCAGAACCATCGAAAGTTTTGACGTTTCCTGTTCTTCAATGGGCGCATCATCCTTTGGATCTATATCATAGCGCTCTGTGGAGAAATTGAGATGCTTTGAACCATTTGCGCTTGCCTCGATAATTGCCGCGATTCCTCGAACAAACGGAATCTTCTTTAAGGAGGCGACGAATGGACGGGTCTTTCGGGGCAGGTGAAAATATTCAACGGAATTGTCTTTCCTTCTGACAGCGGTAACATAATTGTGTTTTCCGCCAAACATGACGCCTTCGACAACTGCCTGGCCTCCATAAACGGGTTTTTGCTCATTTGCCATTTTTTATTACACCAACCTAATCTCGAAGTTGCACACTCAGCTGAATAGGCTGCATGTACTTATCCTTATTCTACTAAAAAAATGCAAAAACCTCTAGGTTTGAAGAAATTTATACAACAATAATTAACTTCAGGGCGATGGAGGGAAATAAGGGAAACCGTACATACTAAACATGAAGCGATTAAACTTACTGACAAGGCAAGGTGAAACGAATGGAAGAGGATCTGTTCAAAAACGGGAAAGAGCAAAAAAAAACTGAGCAAAGTTTTGGGAAACAAGTACTTTTAACAGGATTGTGGGGAGGCCTGTTTTGGAGCTTTATAGGACAAATAGGCTATTATTTTCATTTCACAAAAATTCCGCCAAGAGTTATTCTCGAACCATGGGCTTTAGGCCATTGGAAACATGAATGGTCGGGAACGCTTGTTTCGATTATATTGATCGGGATTATTTCAATAGGGGTGGCATTTATTTATGCGGCTGTTTTAAAAAAAGCAGGAGGTCTTCTCTCTGGAGTTGCTTACGGCGTTTTACTTTTTCTTCTCGTCTTTTTATTGCTGAATCCTATGTTTCCCGGAATTTCTCCATACAAGGACTTGGATCGAAATACAATGGTGACGTCCGTTTGCCTGTTTATATTATATGGGGTCTTTGTTGGTTATTCAATTTCATGGGAATACCAAAACGAACATTCTGCAAGGGAAGTTTCCGAGTAGGAGAATAATGGGGGAGTATGTTAGAATAGTCTGGTAAAATAAAGGATGCGTACATAGAATTTCTACGATTTGGGGATAGGAGAAATGAAAAAAATATTGCTGCTGAACGGCCCTAATTTAAATATGCTTGGGAAGCGTGAGCCAGGCGTTTATGGGATAGAAACATTGGCGGACATTGAAACTTCCATTTCAGTACTTGGTGCCGAGCATGGATTAGAGGTGTCCTGCAGGCAATCCAACCATGAAGGCACCCTGATTGACTGGCTTCAGGAAGCACAGGAGGAGGGATATTCAGGCGTTATTTTTAACCCGGGAGCATTCACGCACTATAGTTACGCCATACGGGATGCGATTGCTGGAATAACCGTTCCTGTTATTGAAGTACATATATCAAATATTTATGCGCGAGAGAGCTTTAGACATGTTTCAGTCACCGCCGCGGTGTGTAAAGGCCAAATAAGCGGATTCGGCACAAAGGGATATGAGCTTGCTTTTTTGGCCCTGTTGGATATTGAAAAGGAGAGGAATCGATCATGTCAAAATTAGAGAAATTAAGAAAAGAGTTTGAAAAGTTAGGTGTTGACGCCATACTTGTGACGAGCGGATTTAACCGCCGCTATCTATCCAACTTTACAGGATCTGCGGGTTCGGTACTAATTAGTGCCGATAAAGCACTTTTTATAACGGATTTCCGATACATGGAGCAGGCGGCCAAACAGTGCGAAGGGTTTGAAGTAATCAACCATAATGGATTTATGGAGGAAGAAGTAGCCGCGCAGGCTAAGCAGCTTGGCATTAAAAAGCTTGGATTCGAAAAGGACCATGTAACATACAGTCTTTACGAGGCATATGAAAAAGAGTTTGAAGGGGAGCTTGTCCCAGTCGGCGGAGCCATAGAAAAGTTGCGCTTGATAAAGACAGATGCAGAGATTAAGATATTAAAGGAAGCAGCGGGGATTGCTGATGCTGCATTTACTCATATCTTGAACTATATCCGCCCTGGCATCACTGAACTGGATATTTCAAATGAACTTGAATTTTTCATGCGCAAGGCCGGCGCCACTTCTTCATCATTTGATATTATTGTTGCCTCTGGCTATCGCTCCGCTCTCCCTCATGGGGTTGCAAGCGAAAAGGTGATCGCGGCAGGGGATTTTGTTACTCTGGATTTCGGAGCCTATTATAAGGGGTATGTTTCAGATATAACCAGGACTGTTTCGGTAGGTACACCTGATGTGAAGCTTCGGGAAATATATGATATCGTTCTTGAAGCCCAGCTTCGTGGCATGGCTGGAATAAAACCCGGAATGACCGGCAAGGAAGCGGACGCGCTTACCCGGAACCTGATTACAGAAAGAGGATACGGCGAGTATTTTGGGCATTCAACAGGACATGGGATAGGGCTTGAGGTACATGAAGGGCCTTCGTTATCCAAGAAATCCGACACGGTTCTTGAACCGGGCATGGTCGTCACTGTTGAACCGGGTATTTACATCCCGGGACTTGGCGGGGTAAGAATTGAGGACGATACGGTCATCACACTTGACCATAATGAAGCTCTGACCCATTCAACCAAGGAATTGATTATTCTTTAAGGAACTAGGAGGAACACACATGATTTCAGTAAACGACTTTCGTACAGGATTAACAATTGAGGTGGACGGCGGAATCTGGCGCGTAATGGATTTCCAGCATGTAAAGCCAGGGAAAGGCGCTGCTTTTGTCCGCTCCAAACTTCGTAATCTCCGTACCGGGAATATAAATGAAAAAACATTCCGTGCCGGAGAAAAAGTTGGGAGGGCCCAAATTGACAACCGCCGGATGCAGTATCTGTATGCTAGCGGAGACCAGCATGTATTCATGGATAACGAATCATATGAGCAGATTGAGTTGCCTGCAAACGCGATTGAATACGAATTAAAATTCTTAAAAGAAAATATGGAAGTTTCTATTATGATGTACCACGGAGAAACACTTGGCATTGACCTTCCGAATACGGTTGAACTTGAAGTTACGGCTACAGAGCCTGGAATCAAAGGTGATACAGCATCCGGCGGCTCCAAGCCGGCTACTCTTGAGACTGGCTTGGTTGTCCATGTTCCTTTCTTTGTGAACCAGGGTGACCGCCTCATCATCAGCACTGATGATGGCAGCTACGTATCCCGCGCTTAAGCTATATGAAAAATATCACTCTAAACCCGACATGCACTGCATGCCGGGTTTTATTTTTGAGAAACCAAAGCATAAACTTATGAAGATATTGTGAAGATTCCTCTCCCTATTTGTGAACAATTTATAAAACTGTCTCTAAATAACTAGTCATAATGGCTACACGAGTACTAAAATGAAGCTAATCACTAGTAAGCACTTAGCATATGGACGGTTTCAAAGCATGAGTAAAGCCAGAAGCGGAATTTCCGCCACATGGAGAATAGGGAGGCTCGCTGCCTGATGGAAAAAATAAAAGTTTTACTTGTCGATGACCACTATTTGTTTTTGAAAGGGCTCGAAAGCATCATTGAAGGAGAAAATTCTCTTGAAGTGGCAGGGGAAGCGCGAACTGGCGATGAAGCAATGACGATGGTTAGGTCATTAAATCCGGATGTTATTTTAATGGATGTAAATCTGGCGCCCGAGGGCGGTTTAGAAACGTTAAAATTAATTATGGAGGAAATGCCGGATAGCCGAATCATAATGCTAGCCTCGGATGAGGATGAAAAAAATCTTTTCGACGCGATTAAGTTTGGAGCAAGGGGCTTATTGCAAAAAAATCTTCAACCGAATGAGCTCTTTTCCTTCATTCAAATGGTTTGCCGGGGAGAATATATTTTCTCAGGGCCGCTTGCAAAACAAATAATCAATCGTGTTGCCCTAATTGAAGAATGCAGCCATGAGGCTGGGAAAAAAGGGAATATGCTGACCAAGCGTGAAAAAGAAATTCTGGTTGAAGTTACAAAGGGAATGACAAACCGGCAAATCGCAAGTGCCTTGTTTATTTCTGAAAACACCGTGAAGAATCACATTCGAAATATCATGGAAAAGCTCCAAATAAATAACCGGGTCCAGGCAGCCTCCTATGCGATGAACGAGGGTTGGCTACAGCAGGTATAACAAATATGCAAAGGCGATTCTACTAAACTATGCCAAGCAAGGGTGCAGTCATGAAAAAGAAACTATTAATCGGAAGCTATGTCCTTATTGTCATCCTGGGAATTACCGTTTTTATCTCAACGGACGGTTTCAAGGGGAAAAACTATGAAGCTGTACAGGCAGGCGAAAAGTTTTATAAACAGGAATGCGCCATATGCCACGGTGACACGGGAAAAGGAGAAGGCAAGCAAGTGGGAACGGCCATCAGCAGCCAAGTCTTCCTGAGTTCAGTTTCAGATAAAGATCTATATAACTATGTGAAATACGGCCGGCCGGAAGCTGCAATGCCTGCATATGGGCCAAGAATCAGTGAAGAACAGCTGAAAAACGTTGTTGCATATATGAGGAATTGGCAAAAAGAGAAAGTGAAGTTTGATGTACCGGAGAAAATTACCGGAAGTGTGGCGGAAGGCGAGAAAGTTTATAATCTTTCTTGTATTCAATGCCACGGAGAAGCCGGAGCGGGTAAACCAAAAATGGGAACGGCTCTTTCTCATCCTCTTTATTTAAAATATACAACCGACAAGCAAATCTGGATCGGGACCGCTTATGGACGTGAAAATACTCGGATGGCCCCTTCACTGAAGGGACTTGAAGGTGTCAGACAACTTAGTGAAAAACAAATTTCGGATGTCGTCTCTTATATCCGCTCTCTGGAAAATAAAGAATAAAAAAATCCTTTCTGCCTTTTTCGTGCAGGAAGGATTTTTTTGTTCTGTTATTGCTCGACTTCCCCGCTCCATTCATTCATTCCGCCGGCCATATTCAACACCTCATAACCTTTAGCAGTTAGCAGTTCACTAGCCTGCTGTGACCGGTTTCCACTTCTGCAGACGATAAGATACTGCTGGTTTTTATCGAGTTGTTCCGATAAACCATCGATTACCTGAAGTGGAATTAATTTAGATCCTGGTATATGTCCGCTGTTATATTCCTCAGGAGTCCTTACATCAAGAACCTTCACACTGCCATTCTCAATCATTTTCATCGCTTCATCTACGGAAACAGTTTTATAGCTGGCAGACGAACAGCCCGAAACAAGAAGAAAAACTAAAACAATCAACATTCTTTTCAAAAAACATCACCGCCCTTGCCATGATTATAAACGACAGGACATATTTTCTGAACCGGCCAATTGTGAAAAACAGGAAAAGGTAAACCAAGTGTAACAAAATGTTCATAAAGAAAATAACCGGTAAAAAAGATAGGTCTTATAGTAATCAGTAGGCAGCAACGAGGGAGAAAAATTTAAAAATGAGGAATTCTCTCCAATGAAAGAAAAGTGCGTAAGGGCAAATCTATTTGTTAAAAACTTCACAAACTTATCTATTATAGCAATGAAACTAGTACTTTACTACTGTTTTTATGGAATTTTTCATGTGATTTTTACCAAAAACCAGCAATTTACTTATTTGTGAACAAATTATGTTGTTTTCTTGTCCAAACCGCAACGTTTTTTCGCCTTTAACAAAATGTTCAAGAGTGCCTCAACAATTAGGATGGCCAGTCGATTATATTTATTTCAAAGAGGACTATATTGGAAAATAGTACTTCCTAGTCATTTACTTTCCAAGAGGTCAAGGAGGATTAATATGTTGAAAAAACTACTGTCGTTTTTACTCATTGCCTCGTTCGGGTTTTCCTTGAACGCCTCCGGCGCGAGTGCTGAAGAAAAATTTATGGCAGAACAATTCCCGTATAAGGAAATGCAGATCCAGGTTATGCCTGAGTTTGATTACCCTGAAAATTGGCCAAAGGAAGAACCATCCTTGTTGGTAGGGCTATATGGAACGATTACAAACAAAACCGGCGAGGATTATTCAGGAAAAGTTGAAATCCCGGTACCCACAGACGAAAAAAACTTTCAAATTTACCTCGTTGCGGAATTCCCTGCAGCCGACAAACCTGAGGTGCAGAGGCCATTTGAAGTAAATAAGGAGCAGGGAACAGTAAGCTTTACTCCTGAAAAACCGATAAAAAAGGATGCAACCTACAGTTTTGTTGTCGAATATTACTCCAATCCGATTGAAGTAAGTGAAAAGACTAAGAAAGAATTCACCTACGAATATATAGCAGCAGCCGAGATTGACACACTGGATGTCATTATCTATGCACCTCTAAAGTCAACTGAAATTGCAATGGATCCAAAACCTTCAAGCACACAGAAAAGTGAATATGGGGAACAAATTGCTTTCTATCAGCAGAAGACAGCCAAAATAGGAGATTCCTTCAAATACAATGTTTCTTATAAGAAAGAGGGAAATGCTTCAACACTGTCAATGATTGATACAACTAAAAAGCCAAATGACGAAAACCATAATGGAACAACTGCAACCGATCAGGTAACTGGCGGCGATGAAGGAAATACCAGCGGGACCAGCGATAGGCCAATCATTGGCGCGGCTGGGGGAGTCATTATCGGCGTATCCATCATCATAGCGGGAATGTTTGTGTTCTTCGGTTTAAGAAACAAAGCGGATAAGAGGAAAAATCCTGCTCCGGGCAAAAAGGCGGCATCAGGAAAGCAGGCAGATAAAAAGCAAAAGAAAACGGGTTCGAACGCAGAAGAAATTAAGGAACTTAGAAAAAAGCTGCTAAGCGGCAAGATTGATCAGGAAGCTTATGATGAACAGGTGAAAAAATTAATTTAGGGGGAGCAGAACATGAAAAAGAACACAATTGTTATGCTGGGCGGTTTTATTATTGCTGGTGCGATTGTTTTCCTTCTGATGGCGGCCACGCCAGGCTCAAGCGGCGTTGAATTGAAGTTGAAGGATCTTTTAGCCAACCAGGAAAAGCATAAAGAGGATTTCGTTACAGTCGAAGGATTGCTTATTGAGGAATCCATTAAGTGGGATGCCGATAAAATTGAGCTGAAGTTTGATGTAAAGGACAATGAAGGAAATATTATGCATGTTGTCCATAACGGAGTCAGGCCTGATAATTTTTCCGAAGGTGTTATAACAATCCTTCAAGGTTCACCAACAGGTAATAATCATTTTACCGCTGAAACTGTCAAGACGCGCTGCCCATCCAAGTACGAGGGCGAGGATATGGAGAACTACGATCCAGAGGCACATAAAGAGAAACTAGATAAAAAAACCTCCACTGAAGAATAAAGGCCAAACACTAAAGAAGGTGACAAAATGTATTTATTCGCAAACGCAACAATCTATGTAGGTCTGGCGCTCGCAGTTTATTGTTTGCTTGCCACAACTTACGGGATTGTCGTAAAAAACCAGAGATTAATAAACAGCGGAAAAGGGGCCGCGATCGGGCTGTTTATCAGTACGAGCTTGGCCATGCTATCCTTACTCTATTTACTGGCAACTTCCCAATTTCAATATGAATATGTCAATGATTATACAAGCAGTGAACTTCCGGTCATTTATAAGCTTACTGCCCTCTGGGCGGGAAATGCGGGGTCACTTCTCTTGTGGACATTTTTCCTGACTTTATACATTGTAATGGTCGTGTTCACCAGGAAAATGAAGGGGAATCCAATGATTCCTTATATTCTGTCCATCCTGATGGCCAATGCAGTCTTTTTCTATCTCATACTGGGATTCGTAGCAAAGCCATTCACCTTGCTGCCAAATATCCCTCTTGAGGGGAAAGGGCTTAACCCGATGTTGCAGAACCCGGGAATGATTATTCACCCGGTCACACTTTATCTTGGCTATGTCGGCCTTGCAGTGCCTTTTGCATATGCCATGGCTGCGTTAATTCTCAAAAATATGGATGATTTCTGGATCAAGATGACAAGAAGATGGACCATTATCGCCTGGCTGTTTTTGAGTCTTGGAAATATTTTTGGAGGCCAGTGGGCTTATGTGGAGCTCGGCTGGGGCGGCTACTGGGCATGGGATCCTGTTGAAAACGCATCGTTTATGCCTTGGCTGACTGCAACAGCGTTCCTGCATTCGGTTATGATCCAGGAGCGAAAGAACATGCTGAAAGTCTGGAATGTTAGCTTAATCATTATCTCTTATGCTCTGACTTTATTCGGTACATTCCTTGTCAGAAGCGGAGTGTTGACTTCAGTCCATGCCTTTTCTAATTCAAATCTTGGATTATACTTCCTGATTTTCATGGGAGTGGCTGTCATCGGCGCAATGTATATCTTGATGAGCCGCTACAACCTGATTAAACGCAGTGCGGGGGAATTCAACTCGTATGTTTCAAAAGAAAGCAGCTTTTTAATCAATAACCTTCTCCTCGTAGGTTCAGCTTTTGCAGTATTCTGGGGAACAATCTTCCCGTTAGTATCCGAAGCGGTAAGAGGAACGAAGGTAACAGTCGGAATTCCATTTTTTAATGCGGTACAGGCGCCAATCCTTTTATCAATGATGTTTGTGATGGCTGTTTGCCCGCTGCTCGCATGGCAAAGGTCAACAATTAAAAACCTGAAGAAAAACTTCCTTATTCCGGCAATTCTTTCTGTAGCCGCAATGGTTCTTATGGTAATCCTCGGAATTCAGAAGGCATGGGCGGTTATTGGAAACGGCGTGATCATCCTCCTTCTCATCACCCACTATCTTGAGTTTTATCGGGGAGTAAAAGCTAGAAGGAAGATGACCCGTGAAAATGTTTTTGTTGCCCTTTACAGATTGACGACGAAAAACCGCAGGCGCTATGGGGGCTATATCGTCCACCTTGGAATCGCTTTTATCGCGCTCGGCATTATCGGTTCACAAAACTATGACCACGAAACAATGAAGACAGTGGAAATAGGCAGCTCCATTGAGATTGACGATTATCGCATTAACTATGACAAACTTGACCAAAAATCAGAAGGAGTCAATGACATCGTTTATGCTGATTTAACCGTTTTTAAAAATGGGAAAAGGCTGGGCAATTATGAAGTAGAAAAAGTTTTCTACGGAAACTGGGATCAGCCTTCATCTGAAGTCGCCCTCGTTTCGAGTGTCAAGGAAGATCTCTATATCGTCCTGAGCGCCTGGGAGGATGACGGGCGGGCAACCTTTATTGTTAAAGTCATCCCAATGATTTCATGGATGTGGTTCGGCTCATTCCTAATCGTTGTCGGTTCCATTTTCGCCGTCTGGAATGGAAGATTCCAAAATGTTACCCCAAGATACACTGGCGCGTCCAGGGAGGTTGTGTAGCATGTGGAAAAAAATCTATGCGGGTCTGCTGATTTTCCTGGTTGTGTTCCAAGGATCGCTGGCTCAAGTGCAGGCAAAGCAATTTGATTATAAATCAAAGGAATTCAAAGCGGTTGCTTCACAGTTTTCCTGTACATGCGGATGTGGACAGGACCATTATGAATGCGACCCGAACACATGCAACCTGACGGTGGAATTTAAAAAAGACCTTGTTGATATGATGAATAAAGGCATGGATAAAGACGAAATCCGTAAATACTACATTGGCATTTACGGAGAGGAAATTCTTACAGCCCCTGAAAAAGAAGGCTTTAGCCTGACAGCCTGGATCCTTCCATTTGTCGCACTTGGAGGAGCTGGAACAGCACTTTTCTTCGTCATCCGGAAATGGGTGAAAAAGAAAGGGACAGAGGCTGTGCCTCTAGATGAGTTAACAGGGCAGGATGAAGTGGAGAATGAAATCCTTTCTTCAATCATTGATGAGGAACGAAAAAAGTATCTTTAGGATGTGAACATAATGGAAGGCATTTCAATCATCTCAATACTGCTGACTGCTGTGCTGGTCCTTGGCTGTCTTTACCTGGTGCTTATGCCATTGTTCAAGGAAGAATCCTTCCTTGACCATACAAAGAAAAGCCAGACCAATGCAGGCACAAAAGAGGCTTTGTTGACCACCCTGAATGAAATTGAATTTGAATATAAGATGGATAAGATGTCCGAAAGCGACTTTAGGCAATTGAAGAAGCAATACGAGACACAAGTCGCGAAAATTATGCGCGACGAGGAAGAAGCCGGAAGCAAGAAAATTGATGATGAGCTAATGGCTGAAGTGGAACGCGAAATTGAAGCCTCTTTAAAACAAAAGAGGAAAAAGGGGGAAGGACAGTGATTAAAAAAGTCACCGTTTTTCTCTTCGGACTTCTGCTGCTGGCCCCATCCGGAGGGGTCTTAGCAGCAGAACCGAAAATCACAATAGATATGCACTATTTAGTCGTCAGCCCCGCAGAAGATGGTTCCACCAATATGATGAACATGGTGAATTACACGAATCTGGACTCCGCTGAATTTAAAGGGGAAGGAGCCGGCGAGGCTGTCCTTACCGTCACATTGCCTGAAGGAAGCACTGGACTTAATTTTCTTGACGGGAAGATTGCTTCCAAGCAGACAGATAAGGGTTTTATGACAACCGATCCGATTCCAGCCAACCAAACGATCGTCCTTCCATACAGCTACCGGATGCCGGCTGGAAAGGATATCAATCTTTCGTTTGATTATCCAGTCCAAATGATGCAGGTTCTTGTTCCGGAAGGGATGGGCAGCATTGAATTTAAAGGTGCAAATGCCACCAACCAGGGGCTTTTCAATTTTGAAGACCAAAAGTATGTAGGCTACAGTCTCGAAGGCATTCCCGCCAATGAACCGATCACCATGGTTTATAACAAGGATATCCAGCCTAGTTCAGGAGAAATGCAGCAGGCGGGCGCTGGTTCACCAGGCGGAGAAAGCACAGTTACGCGGCAATCGCCGGCTTTTCACAATCCCGGCCACTTGCGTATGTGGTATCAGTCACCGCTTAAAAGCTTTGATCCCCATATCCTGATGATTGTACTTGGTGCTATTTTGATCGCGGGAATCTCCTATTTCTCCTATTTCAGGATAAAAAATAGGGCAGAAGCTGAAAAACTTGAAAATGATTCGGAAGAAAAAGCATTTAAGCTTCTTATGGCAAAACAAAATACCATTATGGACAAAATTATTGAATTGGAAGAAACGTATGGAAATGGGTTGCTTTCCGAGGATGAATATAATGCCAAAATTGAAGCCTATAAGCAGCATTTAGTTAAAGTTAAGCTGGGACTTAAGAGATTTGTAGAGTAACAGCCGAGTGGGAGGGTCTCTAAGTGATTGACATAAAAAAGCTGACAAAACAGGCAGACGACAAAAGGATCCTAAGGGGGATCGACCTCTCCATTAAAAAAGGGGAAACAGTCGGCATACTTGGCCCGAATGGAGCCGGGAAAAGCACACTTTTAAAAGTGATTGCAACCTTGATTAAGCCCTCTGGCGGGCAGGTAACGATAGGCGGATATGATTTGAAAAAAGATCAAGCTGAAATCAAGAAGCTGTTTGGTTATCTCCCCCACTCAAGCTTGCTCTATGACCACTATTCTCCCCTTGAAAACCTTGTTTTCTTCGGAAATCTTTACGGGGTAAAAAACGCAAGGGCGCGGGCGATTGAACTTGTGAAAGAAGTAGGACTGTCCTTTTTCTTAAATGAACCGGTAAAAAATTTTTCGCGTGGGATGGTACAAAGGATTGCCATCGCGAGAGCGATTGTCCATGAGCCGGAACTTCTCCTCCTTGACGAGCCACACACAGGGCTGGATCAGGGCGCCATCACGATCTTAAACACCGTCATCCTCAGAATGAAGGAGAAGGGGGTAACCACCCTCATGGTTACCCATGATTTTCAACAGGCTGCAGAGATTTGCGACAGAATCATCATCGTAAAGAATGGAAAAATAGCCGATGATTTTGTGTTAGTGGATAAAAAAGTCAGTACGTTAAATAAAAAATATCTTTATCAGGTGGAGGGAGTTTCATGAATATTTTAAAACCTGCCCTCCTGCTTGCATCAAAAGATTTGAAGTCCGAGTTAAAGACAAAGCAAGTCCTGGCGACCATGCTCATCTTCGCTGGACTAGTCATTCTGATTTTCAGTATTGCCTTTGACCCTCAAAACAATCTGACCAAGGCGGTTGTACCAGGAGTTATTTGGGTCATCATCGTCTTTTCAGGGATCCTTGGCCTGAACCGCTCGTTCATTTCGGAACAGAGAAATGACGCCATTCAGGGGCTTTTGATCGCACCAATGGACGCATCAAGCATTTACCTTGGCAAACTGATGGCAAATTTGGCAATGATGCTGATCGTTGAAATCATTGCCCTGCCGTTTTTATTCCTGTTATTTGATTTCAAGTATATGGGCAGCTTTCCGTACTTCGTTCTAGTCCTATTTATTGGGAGCTTTGGGTTTATCGCTACAGGAACCTTCCTGGCAGCACTGGCAGCAAACTCAAGGAGCAGTGAAATGCTGTTGCCGCTTCTTCTGTTTCCGATTACGAGCCCCATATTAATCGGAGGAGTCCAGGCTACTAAGATTATCTTGACGAATATAGAGAAACTGCCAACTGCCATTGCCTGGATGCAGCTGATCGCTGCTTACGATGTGATCTTCTTCGTCCTTTGCTTTTTGCTAATAGAATATGTGTTGGAGGTATAGGAGATGAGTGTAAATCTCGAGAAACAACATGCAGCACTCAGCGAGGCCAGCCCGAAAGCTTTTGGAAAGCCTGTTATACACAAGCTTTTGTTCGGTGCCACGGTTGTGTCTGTACTAGCTGCAATTTATCTGATTTTTATTTATGCCAAGGTTGAAATAACGATGGGAGCAGTACAGAAGATTTTCTATATTCATGTTGCCTCAGCCTGGACAGGATTCCTCGCATTTTTTGTAACATTTGTTTTCAGTGTGCTGTTCTTAATCAAACGGAAGCGCATTTTTGATACGGTTGCCTTTGTATCAGCTGAAATCGGCGTTGTCTTTACCACGATCGTTTTGACCACCGGTCCCATTTGGGCAAAATCTTCCTGGAATACATGGTGGGCATGGGAACCTCGCCTGACAACGACTCTGATTCTTTGGTTTGTGTATATGGCTTACATTATGATTCACCAAATGGATGGTGTCTGGGAGAAAAAAGCACGGCTTGCGGCTGTATTCGGAATTATCGGCTTTGCGGATGTCCCAATTGTTTGGTTCGCAATTCGCTGGTGGAATTCGAAGTTTCATCCCATCGTTTTTGGTGAAGGCCCGTCTCAAAAAGGCGGAGGAATTGACGGAACAATGCTGGTAGCTCTTCTAGCGACTATTGTAGCACTCACTTTCTTCTATGCTTATTTGCTGAACAAGGGCGTCACTTTGCAAAATATGAAAATTAAAGTTGCCAAGTATAAAGAGAAATTAAGAGAATCTATCGAAAATTAGGAGGACACTAACATGACATACATGTATGCTGCATATTCAGTTGCTTGGATCATTATCTTTGGATATCTAGTGGTTTTAGGAAAACGGCAGAGCACATTGAAAAAAGAAATTGAATTTTTGAAGCTTCATGATAAATAGATTGACCGGCAGGGTCCGCTAAAACCCGGGCCCTGCACCAGTTGGTGTAAGAATGCGTTCTTCGCCCGATTGCGCCAGCATTTTGTAACAGGAGGAAAAGCCATGAAGCAGGAAGACTTAAAGGCAATAATGGAAGAACCTCAGGTGGAAGAAAAAGCAAAACCTTCTTCAATGAATAATAAGATTATGAAGCTGACAGTGCTTCTATTGGTTGTCGGGATGTTTGGTTATTTTTATTTCAATATGGCCAACAAGGCTGATATACCAAGGGTGGGTGATCCGGCTCCGGATTTCGAACTTGAAAATCTGGATGGAGAAATGGAAAGGCTTTCGGACTATAAGGGGCAGGTTATTTTCTTGAACTATTTTGCCACTTGGTGTGTCCCTTGTGTTGATGAGGCCCCAGAGCTTGAAGCTTTCGAGAAGGAATATGGCGATCAGTATAAACTGCTGATCATTGACAGGGGGGAAACCCGGGAGCGGGTGAAAAAGTTTACTGAGAAACATGACGTGGGTTCTTCAACTTACTTGTTTGATTACAATTCAAAAGTTTCAAAGATGTACGGCGTCCTTAAACAGCCTGAATCGTTCGTTATTGACAAAGAAGGTGTCATTCGGGAATACATTCAGGGCCCAGTAACAAAAATGGAATTGTATAATTTCGTCAGTAAGTATGATTAAAAAGGATTAAGCTCCCCGGGGCTTAATCCTTTTTTGTATTTCAGTCTAGTCTTTTTAGTGAGGCACTGGAACCGTCCCCGTGCTTCAATACCCCGTACTTGGCGGTGATGGTGGCTTCGATGAAGAGTTGGCCGGGTTGGATGGGGGTGGTTGAGATTCCTTTTACCATGGGTGTGTGGAATTCATGGAATGGCTGTGGCTGTTCGGGTCCTTCAATGATGGTGAGCGGCACTGGGTTTAGTTTTACTCCTATTGCTGTGCTAATGGTTGAAGCTTTTTGGTATGCGTTTTTCACGGCAAGGGTTAAAGCCTGATTGTAAAGGGCATCCCTGTTACTTGAGGTAAAATGGATATCCGATACAAAGTTTGCTCCGTTTTGGACCGCTGTGTCGATTTTCGTGCCCACCTTCTGCAGATCTGTAATCTTTGTTTGGAATAAATGAGTGACTTTATAACCGCGAAAGAGTTGGGCTCCCTCCTTAAAGTCATACACTGATTCTACCCGGTAATCGGATGTTCTTATATTCTCCGGGGTTATGCCTGTCCCTAGCATTGCCTGAACCAGCCTCTCAGCATCCCTTGCATTCTGCTGCTGGGCACTTACCAAATCCTTTTGTTCTGTTGTCACCCCGACGATGACTGTTGCAGTATCCGGTTTTGCCGCGACAGTCCCTTCTCCTTTTACACTAATCACGTTTACTTCCTGTGTGCCATCCCTCCCAAATGCCATACCCTTTCAATCCTTTCACTATATGAGTTTAACTCCTACTAAAAATGTACTTTTAACATCATGAAAAAATAACTACCTGCCTCTATTCTACCTGATTGGCAGGAAACCAGTCATATTGGGCCTGTACAGGCATACATTTTAACAATGGAGAAAGCTTTAAAGAGGAGGTTGCCAATGGATAAGATCTTATCCTTTTTGCCTAAAACAATGACACATGCATTCGAAGGCATTCCTTCCCATTTAAAAGAGCATGTAGAAGAAATAAGGATTCGAGTAAATAGGCCTCTTGAAGTGACGGTACGGGGGGCTCCCATATTTCTCTCTTACAGCCCGAAGCCCGAGGACGCCGTTCTTTTTTTGCAAAAGATTAGCCAGTATTCCATTTATGCAATGGATGAAGAATTGATGAGAGGCTACATCACGGTTTCTGGAGGGCACAGGGTCGGCCTTGCGGGAAAGGTCATTCTCGAAGGAGGCCGAGTCAGGGCAATCAGGGATGTATCTTCATTCAATATCCGAATTGCCAGAGAAAAAATTGGGATAGCCCTTCCTTTAGTTTCATTCATTTATCAAAAAAATTGGCTTCATACCTTAATTATTGGCCCGCCCCAGACAGGCAAAACGACCCTGTTAAGGGATATTGCAAGACTGGTCTCGAGCGGGGTAGAACAAAGCGGGGTCAGTCCAAAAAAGGCAGGAATAGTTGATGAACGGTCTGAAATTGCTGGTTGCGTCACTGGAGTACCCCAATTGACTTTCGGGCCAAGAGTGGATGTTCTCGATGCCTGTCCGAAGGCGGAAGGGATCATGATGTTGATCCGTTCGATGAGCCCAGATGTGATTATTGCGGATGAGGTCGGCAGGATAGAGGATTCAGAAGCAATTATGGAGGCCGTCCACGCCGGTATAAAAATTATTACGACTGTTCATGGGGGTTCTATAGAGGAAGTCAGGAACAGGCCGAGCCTAAGGAAAATAATCAGTATGCGTTTATTCGAGCGCTACATTATCCTTGGGCGATCGGAAGGCCCCGGAACAATCACCGGAATACTTGATCGCGATGGGGTGCCGGTAAGCCGAAAAGTGAAGGTGGTCTAAATGATAAAGGTATTAGGTGCCCTTTTTATCTTGGCGGCGACAACATGGACGGGCTTTGAGCTTGCAAAGAATCTTAGTGAGCGCCCTAAACAGCTTCGCCAGCTTAAAGCCGCCCTTCAATCGCTTGAAGCAGAAATTATGTATGGACATACCCCTTTGCACGAAGCGTCGAGAAGGTTAGCTGCCCAACTCCCGAATCCCTTATCTGGCCTATTTGAAAAGTTCGGAGCAAGGCTTGCCATGACTGAAACGACCGTAAAGGATGCATGGGAAGAGAGCCTTGAAGAAACGTGGAAGCTGACAGCGATGAAAAAGGAAGAGTTGGAGATTATGCGCCAGTTTGGAGAAACACTGGGCAGGCATGACCGTATTTCTCAGCAAAAACAAATTCAGCTCACGTTAAGCCATCTTGAAAGGGAAGAATTCGAGGCGCGGGATAGGCAGGCTAGGTATGAAAAAATGCTTAAAAGCCTGGGCTTCCTTTCAGGCCTGCTAGTCATCATTGTATTGATATAGGGGGGATTTTGATGGGGCTGGAAGTCGATATTATTTTTAAAATCGCAGGTGTCGGAATCGTGGTTGCCTTTTTGCACACGGTGCTAGATCAGGTGGGAAAGAAAGAATACGCTCAGTGGGTAACATTATTTGGGTTTATTTATATTCTGTTCCAGGTAGCCGCGATTGTGGACGGCCTTTTCCAAAAAATCAAAACGGTCTTTTTGTTCCAGTAGAGGGGAGGGTTATCCAATCGAAATTTTAAAAATTGTTGGCATCTCCCTAACAGCGACCTTCCTCGCCATGATCATCAAAGAACAAAAACCAAATTTTGCGTTTTTACTCGTCTTATTTACCGGTTGTGCGATTTTTCTGTTTCTGATTGATAAAATTTATGAAATTATCTCGATGATCGAGCGGATTGCCACCAATGCAAAGGTTAATCTCGTCTATGTGGAAACGATCCTGAAAATCATTGGAATTGCCTATATCGCCGAGTTCGCTTCCCAGGTGACGAAGGATGCAGGCCAGGGGGCGATCGCTTCAAAGATTGAACTCGGCGGGAAAATCTTGATCCTTACGATGGCAATTCCAATCCTGACAGTGCTGATTGAAACAATTATTAAACTGATACCAAGTTAGCTTTCATGCACCCCTATAGCCGAGGTGAAAATATGAAGCAAGTTACCCGCTCAATTTTTATTGTCATTTACCTATTCTTTTTTGCCTTTCTGCCGGGGGCCCTGGCTTCACCCGAAACTCCTCCACAGCCCGCTAAAAAGCTTGTCGAATCCCAGCTTAAGGCAATGGATATATCCGAATTGATGGGCTTCTGGGAAAACATCACCACTGAATATGGGGGATTTTTACCGGAAAGCCAAAAAGGAAGCCTTTATGATTTCCTGAAAGGGGACAAACAGTTCTCCCTTAGTGAATGGGGAAAAGGTTTTATGAAATTTGCCTTCCATGAATTTATTTCAAATGGAAAACTGCTCGGTTCTCTGATTCTTTTGACTGTATTCAGCATGTTTCTGCAATCGCTGCAAAACGCATTTGAAAAAAGCACGATCAGTAAGGTCGCTTATTCAATTGTGTTTATGGTGCTCGTCATCCTTGCGCTGAACAGTTTCCATGTTGTCATCCAATTTACAAATGAAACAATCCAGACGATGATGTCTTTTATCCTAGCGCTGGTCCCTCTATTACTGGGGTTGATTGCTGCCTCGGGAGGTGTCGTATCGGCTGCATTTTTTCACCCTGTTGTCCTCTTTTTAATGAATACGAGCGGGCTCTTGATTGAGCATGTCGTGCTTCCGCTTCTGTTTCTATCAACATTACTCAGTATCGTCAGTACAATGTCCGAGCACTACAAGGTCAGCCAGCTTGCGGGAATGCTGAGGAATTGGAGTATTGGCCTCCTAGGCATTTTCTTGACCGTATTTCTGGGGGTCTTATCGGTTCAGGGGGCTTCATCTGCTGTCTCGGATGGAGTCGCCATCCGAACCGCCAAATTTATCACAGGAAATTTTGTGCCTGTCATTGGCAGAGCTTTCACCGATGCGGCAGATACAGTTATCAGCGCCTCGGTTTTGCTGAAAAATACTGTCGGAATTGCAGGTGTGGCCATTCTTTTGTTTATTGTGGCTTTCCCGGCCATAAAAATCCTGATGATTGCATTTATTTATAAATTTGCCGCAGCCATACTTCAGCCGCTTGGCGGGGGGCCGATCATTTCCTGCCTTGATACGATCGGCAAAAGTATCATCTATGTTTTTGCCGCACTTGGCATTGTTTCCTTGATGTTTTTTCTTTGTATCACTGTGATCGTAGCAGCTGGAAATATTACGATGATGATGAGGTAGGAGCGTGGGACAATGGATTTTTTAATAGAGTGGGTAACGAATATCATTTTGTTCATTCTTCTCGCCACAGTCATTGACATGCTTTTACCCAATTCAGCTATGCAAAAATACACGAAAATAGTAACTGGGCTATTGCTTATTGCCATTATTCTTGGGCCGGTCCTAAAGCTTATTTCAAGTGATTTTAATAAAGCAATGGCTTCCATTCCCGCGTTTGAAAGCTCTGAAACTAATAAAAATAGTAAAACTTTAATAGAAATAAAGAAAAAAGAAATACAAGCATCACAGCAAGCATATATTTTAGAACAAATGGCTGTCCAATTAAAAGAGGACGCACAAGAGGAGTTGATGAAACGATTCGGGCTTCAGATAGCAACTATATCAATTGACGCGGAATTGGAGGATGGGCAGAATCTCCCTGATCAGGTAAGAAAAGTCGCGGTCCTTTTAAAATGGCCTGATAAAAACAGTAATCCAATTCAACCTGTCGAAGTAGTGAATATCCAAGCTGTTGCAGCACGGCCGGCTCAAAGCCGCTCAGAACTGGAAAAATTGGCAGCAGAATGTTTAGCGGAAAAATGGAATATACGGCTGAAGGCAATAGAGGTAACCGTTGAAGGGAGATGACTGGGAATTGTGAACGAAAAGACTGGCCTGTTGGCATGGATGAAAAGCAAGTTCTTCGGAGGTGCGGATTCGGATAAGAAGAAGCACAAATATCAGTATATGGCTCTTGTCCTCTGCATAGGTGCGGTATTTATGCTTGTGGGGAATATTCTTTTGCCTGAGAAACAGGGGCTCGATGTGCCTGTTGCCTCTCAACTAGAGGGAGAGGGCCAAGAGGTTCCGGCATTTGGGCAAAAAAAATCTTCGAAAAAAATAACGGCTTCGGATTTTGAACGGGCCTATGAGAGTCAGTTGAAGGAAGCTCTGGAGGATATGCTGGGAGTGGATGACGTTACAGTCTTGGTAAACGTCGATTCGACTGAATTGAAGGTTCTTGAGAAGAACAGAGTGACAAAAAGGCAGACAACCACTGAGAAGGACCGGGAAGGCGGAACAAGGGATGTAGAGGACGCCTCCGTCGATGAGCAGCTCGTGATCATCCGGAATGGAGAAAAAGAAGAGCCGATTGTCATAGAAACTAAAAAACCCGAAATTCGCGGAGTCCTTGTCGTAGCCCGCGGGGCGGATAACATAGAAGTGAAAAAATGGATTATTGAAGCAGTTACCCGGTCACTAGGGGTGCCGAGCCACCGGGTTGCCGTAATGGCTAAAAAAACGAAGGGGGATTCCTAAGAATGCTGTTAAAAAAACAAACTGTCTGGCTGTTAACGATGCTGAGCCTTGTTATTGTTTTGTCCGTTTACTACATTACATCTGAGCCTCAATCGCAAACGAAAAATGATTTTGCCTCAACAACTGAAAAGGCGAAAGAAAAGGCCGGATCCAAGGAGAATCCGACTGCTACTTCAGAAGATGGCAAAACAACTGTGACTGAAACGGCCAGTGGAGAGGGATTCGAATCACTAAGGCTCAAATTGACTGATACGCGCAATCAGCAAATAGAGGAGTACGAAATCCAGGCAGGGTCTGCTGATCTACCCGCGATAAAAAAGAGTGAAGCACTAGATAAAATTGCCGAACTGACTGAAATTGGCCGCAAGGAAGAAATCCTGGAGGCCTTGCTGAAACAGACGATGGGTTATGAAGATGCATTAGTTCGGGCTGACGGGGACCATGTAAGAGTGACTGTAAAAACGAAGGAAAAACATTCTGCCAAAGCTGCCAATGAGATTATCCAGCTGGTCAGAAGCGAAATTGGATCGATGAAAATTACCGCTGTTGAATTCAAGCCAGCAAAATAATGACATAGCCGGGCCGTCACAGGTCCGGTTTTTCGTTTTTTGCTGAATTATAGGCTGGACTAAAGAGTTGTACATCGTTGATTGAAGCGGAAGGCGCGAAGACTCCTCGAAAATCGTGAATTATGCTATCGCATAATTCCTGCGAGGCAATTCACGGAAGCTTTCCTTTTGCTATCGCATTTCCTTCGTGCAAAGACTATTCGAGGAAGCTATTTGTCCTGCGGGATGTAGCGAAGGTGGAGAACCCACAGGCGCCATAGCGCCGAGGAGGCTCCACTGACGCCCCGCGGAAAGCGAAGCGCCTCGAGACAGGCAAAGAACGCCTGTCTCTGCGAAGATTGTTCACGGGAGCCTTCCTTTGTGGAGCGAAAATCAACAACCAAGTTAAAAAGTTAAGTGCATTCTATTATAGAGGAATAAATAATTTCCACTCCAAAAATTTATTTTTGCCTGCTCAACATGTAAAATGAAGAAGAGATGGTTGCTTTGTTTCGATATTGAATTTGTACTAGCTGTTATCGTATAGTATTATTATCTAGTCATAAATTTGAAGGAGTGCTGCAATTGTGTTAAAAGTACAGGAAATTCGTGAAATAATTAAACTTATAGACCAATCAAGTATTGATGAGTTTGTTTATGAAAGTGAAGGCTCTAAAATTAAGATGAAAAAACACGCCCAAGACAAGGGTGTTGTTGTCTCACAGCAACCGCTTCAAGTTGTCCAGGCAGTACCGGCGGCCCAACCAGCGCCTGTGGCCCAACCAGCGCCAGCTTCACTGGCTCCTGTTCAACAACCTGAGGCTGCTGCGGCAGGGAATGATCAGGAAGAGTTACATAAAATCGTTTCCCCGATGGTTGGTACCTTTTATCAATCCCCATCACCTGAAGCCGATCCATATGTGAAGCCTGGCTCAAAAATAAGCTCTGATTCTGTCGTCTGCATTGTGGAAGCAATGAAGCTTTTTAATGAAATCGAAGCGGAAGTAAACGGTGAAATTGTAGAAGTTCTTGTGAAAGACGGCCAGTTGGTGGAGTATGGCCAGCCGCTATTCCTAGTAAAAGCAACCGGGGAGCGTTAAACAGAATGATTAAAAAACTATTGATTGCAAACAGGGGGGAAATTGCCGTCAGGATCATCCGCGCCTGCCGCGACCTAGGCATTGAATCGGTTGCCGTCCATTCGGAGGCTGACCGTGAATCCCTTCATGTACAGCTTGCAGATGAAGCATACTGTATCGGACCAACATCATCAAAAGACAGTTATTTGAACTTCACCAATATTATCAGTGTTGCAAAGCTTACAGGCTGTGATGCCATTCATCCCGGCTACGGTTTTTTGGCTGAGAATGCCGCGTTTGCCGAACTATGCCGTGAGGTCAATATCATTTTTGTCGGGCCGAGCCCCGAAGCGATTACGAGGATGGGAACGAAGGACATCGCCCGCGAAACGATGAGGGAAGCTGGAGTTCCAATCGTTCCGGGATCCAGGGGAATTATTAAAGACATTGATCAAGCGATTGAGCTGGCGAAAGAAATCCACTATCCGGTCATCATTAAGGCGACAGCCGGAGGTGGAGGAAAAGGAATCCGGATTGCCAGGGATGAACAGGAGCTAATAAAGGGTATAAACATAACGCAGCAGGAAGCCGCGACAGCTTTTGGTAACCCTGGAGTGTACATCGAGAAATTCATTGAAGATTTCCGCCATGTTGAAATTCAGGTCCTCGCCGACACTTACGGCAATACAATCCATCTTGGGGAGCGGGATTGTTCAATTCAGCGCCGTCTCCAAAAATTGCTTGAAGAGACGCCTTCCCCCGCCCTTGACTCTGAAATGAGGGAGGAAATGGGGGATGCGGCTGTAAAAGCGGCGAAAGCGGTTGATTATACAGGCGCTGGTACGGTAGAATTTATATATGACTACCGCAACAGGAAGTTCTACTTCATGGAAATGAATACACGGATACAGGTGGAACACCCAGTTACTGAAATGGTTACAGGAGTAGATCTCATTAAGGAGCAGATTATGGTTGCTTCAGGAGAAAAACTCAGCCTTGACCAGGAAAGCGTTACGTTCAACGGTTGGTCAATTGAGTGCCGGATCAATGCCGAAAATCCCGAAAAGAATTTTATGCCGTCTGCCGGAAGGATCAAAATGTATCTTCCTCCGGGGGGAATCGGTGTCAGGGTCGATTCAGCCGCGTATCCGGGCTATACAATTCCACCTTATTATGATTCAATGATAGCGAAAGTCATCACGTATGGAAGCACCAGGGACGAAGCGATTGCGCGAATGAAAAGGGCGCTTTCGGAATTTGTTATTGAGGGAATCCATACTACAATCCCTTTCCACTTAAGATTATTGGAGCATGAAAAATTTGTGGGCGGGGAGTTCAATACGAAGTTTCTAGAATTGTATGAAGTGATGAAATCCTAGATATACCTGGAGGTGTACGGAATGTACGAAAATGGTATTTTGGAAATGAACGAAGGAATGAGCGGCCATGGGAAAGTTGAAATCGCCCCTGAAGTCATTGAAGTAATTGCCGGTATTGCTGCATCCGAAGTTGAAGGCGTTGCGTCGATGAGAGGAAACTTTGCCACCGGGGTCGTAGAAAAACTCGGCAAGAAAAACCATGGCAAAGGAATAAAAGTGGAACTGACGGATTCAGGTATAAAGGTTGACGTCTTTTGCATGATGAAGTTCGGTGTATCGATTCCATCCGTGGCCCAAAAAGTACAAGATAACATCCGTCAGGCCCTGCTGAATATGACGGCGCTTGAAACAGAGGAAGTCAACATCCATATTGTCGGCATCCAATTTGAGAGCCCAAAGCAGGATCAGCCGGAAATCGAAGAGGAAATATAAGCAGAGAAACAGAAACAACGAAATGGGGGAACTGGAAGCAAGCCTGCTTCCGGTTCCTTTCTGTTTTTAACACTGCATTGGAGAATGCTTTATGCTATTATTTGCTTGGGGGATTCTAGTCATTCAGACACAAGAAATGTACGAAAATTGTCCAAATTAGATATTTTTTCAAAAGGAGCTAATTGTATAATGAAAAGAAGGACAGCAAGAGAAAAGGCACTTCAGGCGCTTTTCCAGATTGATGTTAGTGAAGCTGAACCGGCTTCAGCCATTGAGCATGTGCTTGAAGGGGAATCCCCTGATTCATACTTAACCAAGCTTGTAAATGGCGCAGTTGAACATAGACACGACATTGACAGTTTAATCAGTGAAAATCTTGAAAAGTGGTCAATGGAAAGGCTTGCTGCGGTTGATAGGAACTTACTTAGGCTGGGAACGTACGAATTAAAGTACTGCTCTGATGAAGTGCCTGCCAATGTTGTATTGGATGAGGCTATTGAAATAGCCAAGCTTTATGGAGATGATCAATCAAGCAAATTCATTAACGGTGTCCTTTCAAAGGTGAAACAGCAATTGGGTTAACTTTTGGTGCATGATGGTCTTCTTCGGGACTAAGGAGGAATCAGGATGGGAGCAAAAGTAATCAGTGGAAAAGAAATTGCAAAGAAAAAAAGGCGGGAAATAGCGGATGAAGTACGGGCATTGAGGGAAGAAAATATCATGCCTGGGCTCGCTGTGATCCTTGTCGGGAATAATCACGCTTCGAAAACATATGTGAATAACAAAGAGAAAGCTTGTGCTGAAGTAGGGATGGAGTCATTTCTGATTTCATTACCGGAAGATGTCAGTCAGCAAGAACTTTTAAAGAAGATTGAGGAATTGAATAAACGCGAAGATGTCCATGGCATTCTCGTTCAGCTTCCGCTTCCGGATCATATCCAGGAAAAGAGCGTCATTGAGGCGATTTCACCAGAAAAAGATGTTGATGGATTCCATCCACTTAACATTGGAAGGATGATGACTGGCCAGGATTCGTTTCTTCCGTGTACGCCTTATGGAGTTATGATTATGCTAGAGGAAACAGGCATAGAGATTTCCGGTAAACATGTGGTGATTGTGGGCAGGAGCAACATTGTCGGAAAGCCGGCGGGACAGCTATTCCTGAATGAAAATGCTACGGTTACATATTGCCATTCAAGGACCAGGGATCTTGGCTACCACACATCCCAGGCGGATATTATTGTTGCCGCAATCGGGAAGCCAAACTTTATCCGTTCAAGCCATATCAAAGAAGGCGCTATTGTGATTGATGTTGGTATTAATCGTGACGAGCATGAAAAGCTTTGCGGAGACGTCCATCCGGAAGTTGCCGATAAAGCCTCATATATTACGCCCGTTCCTGGTGGAGTAGGCCCGATGACCATTACCATGCTTCTCTTTAACACACTGAAAGCAGCCAGACAGTCAAAGTCAGTGCTACACAACGCCTGATATATCGATATGTTTTAGCCGTTGTGCAACCTAACCGTTAGCGCCGGCTATAAAAGCAAAAGCCCTTTTCCATTAAGTTCGATTTCTTCCCCGTGACGGATAGGGAATCTAAACTTATAATGGAAGAGGGCAGTTTTATTTTTAAAAGCATTTATGACCGTAAAGCAGGGAGTTTTTATTCATGCAGGAAGCAAATCGTTATTTAACCGTAACTGCACTGACAAAATACATAAAAAGAAAATTCGATGCGGACCCGCATCTGCAGGATATTTTCCTAAAAGGAGAAATATCCAATCTCAAGCAACATTCCAGTGGCCATATGTACCTGACATTAAAAGACGATCGTTCGAGAATTCTTGCAGTCATGTTCGCGGGAAATGCTCGAGGAATGAAATTCGTACCCGAAAATGGAATGAAAGTCATTGTAAGGGGCGAGATTTCGGTTTATGAAGCGAGCGGGCAGTATCAAATTTATATTAAGGAAATGAAGCCGGACGGGATTGGGGAGTTATTCCTTGCGTATGAGCAGTTGAAAAAAAAGCTGGAAGCGGAAGGCCTTTTCAGGCGCGAACTAAAAAAAGAGCTTCCTGCCTTTCCAAAATCAATTGGAATCATCACTTCCCCGACTGGTGCGGCCATCAGGGATATCATAACAACGATTAAGCGCCGCTACCCGATTGCCAAAATGATTGTGTTTCCCGCACTCGTCCAGGGTGAAAATGCCGGTAAATCGGTTGCAGAGGCAATTAGAAAAGCAAACGTGGCTGGAGATATTGATGTCTTGATTGTGGGACGGGGCGGCGGCTCAATCGAGGAACTGTGGGCTTTTAACGAGGAACAAGTTGCCAGGGCTATCTTTGAATCGACCATTCCTGTTATTTCAGCAGTCGGACATGAAACAGACTTTACAATTGCCGATTATGTAGCTGATCTACGTGCGCCAACTCCAACAGCCGCGGCCGAACTGGCTGTACCCCATATTGACGAGCTTTTGGAACGAGTTCTTCAGCGCCAGGGCAGGTTGATCCGCGCGATGAAGGAGAAGTTCAGTTTCCAAAAAGAACGCCTGGAGAGAATCCAGCGATCCTACGCTTTCCGTTATCCCCGACGTCTTTATGAGCAGAAGCTTGAGCAGCTGGACAGGCTGACCGAAAGTCTAACCAAGGGAACAAGCAGGATGGTTTCTTCAAAAAGAGAAAGCCATACCCTTGCCGATAGAAGGCTTAGGAGAAATAATCCACTTCAGCTTCTTGGTGAGGCTGTTTCCGAGCATGAACGAAGGAAACGGGAGCTAATACGGGCAATGAATCAAATTCTTTTGGCAAAAAAAGCTGAATTCGGAAAAACTGTAGCCTCTTTGGAGGCGCTTAATCCGCTCAAGATTATGGAGCGGGGTTACAGTCTTGCCTATACAGAAGAGCAGCAACTAATTAAAACGACTGAGCAGGTGGCAATAGGCGACAAGGTGACAATTAGAGTAGCGGATGGCGGTCTGCTATGTACAATAGAAGATAAACTGGAGGAATAATAAAATGGAAGAGGAAAAAAAACTTACGTTTGAACAGGCGATGGAACATTTGGAACGGATTGTAGAACGGCTTGAGGAAGGGGATGTTCCCCTCGAGGAGGCAATTGGATTTTATAAAGAAGGCATGGAATTATCGAAACTATGCCATGATAAACTAAAAAATGTAGAGGAACAGTTAACACAGATTATTACCGAGGATGGCCGAAATGTGCCTTTCTCCGTAGATGGGGAGGAATAGGAAATGGAGGGTGGACTTTTGAACGAAAAAATAAAAGAATACAAACAGCTACTTGAGAACACACTCCGTTCATCGGTCCAAAACCTTGATGCGCCTTCATCACTGAAAGAGGCGATGGCCTATTCTCTTGAAGCAGGTGGTAAACGTATTAGGCCGATGCTCGTGTTCGCGGCGATGGATGCTTTCGGCAAAAATCCGGCACATGGTGTAACGACGGCGGCCGCCATTGAAATGGTCCATACTTACTCCTTGATTCATGATGATTTGCCTAGTATGGATAATGACGATTTAAGGAGAGGAAAGCCCACCAACCATAAGGTTTTCGGGGAGGCAATGGCCATCTTGGCGGGTGATGCACTTTTAACCCACAGCTTCGAGCTGATTGGGACGATTCCAGATGAACATGCAGGAGCCGATAAGAAAATAAAACTTGTCACAGGGCTTGCAAAAGCGGCCGGTGCGAGCGGGATGGTCGGTGGGCAGGCTGCAGACATGGAAGGGGAAGACAAGGAGCTGACACTTGCCGAGTTAGAATCCATTCATCTTAATAAAACTGGCCGCCTTCTTGAATTCAGCGTCCTGGCGGGCTCCATTCTTTCCGGTGCTGACCAGGAAAAGCTTACGATCCTTTCTAGGTTTGCCTATCATCTTGGCTTGGCATTTCAAATTCGGGATGACATCCTTGACGTTGAAGGAGATGAACTGGCACTCGGTAAACGTGTTGGCAGTGATACGGCAAATCATAAAAGCACTTATCCGAGGCTGTTGACTCTTGAAGGAGCGAAACAGGCTCTCGATCATCACATTACAATGGCCAGGGAACAATTGGGGCTGACAGGTCTAAATACATCCTTTTTACTAGAAATCACCGAAATGGTGGCGACGAGAAACTCATAAGTGCGTTTGAGGGACAGACAGGATTGTGTTACAATAAACTTGCTAAATGAACATTGGATTGATTGTTGCCGTTAACACTAGGGTGCTAGCGGCTTATTTTATATCATTTTAAGGAAATAATAGGCTAAATGTTCATATTTCCTTGAGGTATCTGCTTATTCCTTTATAATAAATAGAGATTAAATTAATTTTGGCATACTATGCAATGAAAGTGAGTGATCCTCTTTGGATCTAACATCGATTAAAGATCCGTCCTTTTTAAAAGGGATGTCAAATGCACAACTGGAACAATTAGGCGAGGAAATACGCAGTTTTCTAATTGAAAAGCTTTCCTTGACAGGAGGCCATATCGGACCGAATTTGGGTGTTGTTGAATTGACCCTGGCGCTCCATAAGTGTTTTGATAGCCCGAAGGATAAGATTATTTGGGACGTCGGCCACCAATCATATGTTCATAAAATCCTTACAGGCAGGGCGTGTGAATTTGATACCCTCAGGCAATTCAAGGGGCTTTGCGGTTTCCCGAAACGCTCCGAAAGCGCTCATGATGTTTGGGAAACAGGCCACAGCTCGACTTCTCTTTCTGCTGCCATGGGAATGGCAATTGCAAGGGATTTGAAAAAGGAAAAGAGCTATATCCTGCCTGTCATCGGTGACGGAGCCCTTACCGGTGGAATGGCGCTTGAGGCATTGAATCATATCGGACATGAAAAAACAAACATGATTGTAATCCTGAATGACAATGAAATGTCAATTGCTCCAAACGTCGGTGCTCTTCATAACGTACTAGGCAGACTAAGGACATCTGGCAAATACAATGGGGTTAAAGATGACATTGAATGGCTGATTAAAAAAATCCCGGCAGTTGGGGGCGTCCTTGCAGCAACGGCGGAGAGGGTAAAAGATAGTCTTAAATACATGCTAGTTTCTGGAATGTTCTTTGAAGAGATGGGTTTTACTTATTTAGGTCCAGTAGATGGACATAATTTTGAAGACCTTTTTGAAAATCTTGCTTATGCTAAGAAGATTGAAGGGCCGGTCATCCTTCACGTGATTACCAAAAAGGGAAAGGGCTACCATCCTGCAGAATCGGATAAAATCGGAACTTGGCATGGAACGGGCCCTTATAAAATGAATACGGGTGATTTTGTAAAACCGTCATTTGCCCCTCCATCCTGGAGCGGACTTGTCAGTGAAACAGTACGAAAAATTGCTCGCAAGGATGAGCGGGTTGTCGCAATTACACCTGCAATGCCTGTCGGTTCGAAGCTTGAAGGGTTCGCATCGGAATTTCCAGACAGGATGTTTGATGTCGGGATTGCGGAGCAGCATGCTGCAACACTGGCCGCAGGTCTTGCCACGCAGAACATGAAACCGTTTTTGGCGATATACTCCACGTTCCTACAACGGGCATATGACCAGGTTGTCCATGACATATGCAGGCAAAACCTTAACGTTTTTATCGGCATTGACAGGGCGGGCCTTGTCGGGGCGGATGGCGAAACCCATCAGGGTGTTTTTGATATTGCGTTCCTCAGGCATGTGCCTAATCTTGTGCTGATGATGCCAAAGGATGAAAATGAAGGGCAACATATGGTCTACACGGCCTTAAAATATGATGAGGGCCCCATTGCAATGCGATTCCCTCGCGGTAACGGACTTGGGGTCCCGATGGATGAAACCTTCAAACAAATCCAGATAGGCACTTGGGAAATATTAAAAGATGGCCGTGATGCAGCAATTCTGACCTTTGGAACGACCATCCAAATGGCTTTGGAAGCTGCGTCTGAAATGGAGAGCCGGGGGCTTTCCGTAAAGGTCGTAAATGCGCGCTTCATCAAGCCGTTGGATGGCGACATGCTTTCGGGAATCCTTGAAGACGGCATGCCGATTCTGACGATTGAAGAAGCAGTCTTGCAGGGCGGGTTTGGAAGCAGCGTCCTTGAATATGCACATGACCACGGCTATTTCCATAATGTTATTGACAGAATGGGTATACCAGATGAGTTCATTGAGCATGGCAGCGTCGATCAACTTCTTGAAGAAATAGACTTTACGGTAGAGGATGCCGTCAGACGGCTAAGCATTCTTGCAGCCAAAAAACAACAGAGGGCGTAGGCATGAAAGTTAGAAAAGAGCGACTGGATGTCCTGCTCGTGGAAAGAGGACTTTCGGAGACGCGAGAAAAAGCGAAGCGGGCCGTTATGGCCGGGCTTGTGTATTCAAATGAACAGCGGCTTGATAAGCCGGGAGAAAAAATAAATGCGGATCTTCCTTTGACAGTCAAAGGAAATGCGATTCCGTATGTTAGCCGGGGTGGCCTTAAGCTTGAAAAAGCCCTTCAAGTATTTAATGTTGACGTTTCCGGCAAAACGATGCTTGATATCGGATCATCTACTGGTGGTTTTACGGACTGCGCACTGCAAAACGGAGCAAAAATGTCCTATGCGCTTGATGTTGGTTATAACCAGCTAGCCTGGAAGCTTCGGCAAGATGAGCGGGTCGTGGTAATGGAACGGACCAATTTCCGTTATGTGACGCCCGCCGATCTTCAAAGAGGGCTTCCCGATTTTGCAACAATTGATGTCTCGTTCATTTCCTTGTCATTGATTCTTCCTGTTTTGGCAGGCTTGTTAGTCCCAAACAGCGATGTTATCGCCCTTGTCAAACCACAGTTTGAGGCAGGCAGGGAACAGGTCGGAAAAAAAGGAATTGTCAGGGATGAGAAAGTCCATTTGGCTGTATTGGAGAAAACGATTGCCCTGGCTCTGCAACTGAAGTTTAACGTTTCCGGTCTATCCTACTCGCCTATAACCGGCGGGGACGGGAATATTGAATTCCTCCTGCATCTTCGTTGGGAAGGGAATGAAAAAGGCGGAGAAAACCTGCTGCAAAGCGGGCCTGACCAAATCGTAAAAGAAGCACACAAAACATTAAAAACAAAACACACCGAAGAAGGGTAAGCACCGCTTATCCTTTTTCTTTGGCGTTTTTCCTTTTTTCTCCGAAAGAAACAATGTACAAGAAACGGGAAATGGGCTAACATATGATGTATAAACGACATAATTCGCAAACCGTGCAAATGTTTTGAATGCCTAATGGAGTGATATAAATGAACAAAGGCCAGCGCCATATTAAAATTAGAGAAATTATCGCGAATAATGAAATCGAAACCCAGGATGAATTAGTCGATGAATTAAAGAGACAGGGCTATAATGTAACACAGGCGACTGTTTCCAGGGATATCAAGGAACTTCATCTCCTGAAAGTTCCTTTGCTTGACGGAAGGTACAAATACAGCCTTCCATCGGACCAGCGTTTCAATCCTATGCAAAAACTCAAACGTTCTCTTATTGATGCGTTTGTGAGGGTCGATTCCGCCGGGCATCTTTTGGTGATGAAGACACTTCCCGGAAACGCAATGGCAATTGGGGCTTTAATTGACAATTTGGATTGGGAAGAAATCCTAGGAACCATCTGCGGCGACGATACATTATTAATTATTTGCAGAACGCCCGAAGATACGGAAACAATCACAAACAAATTCCTTGAAATGCTTTAAACGGGGGAATGTTACTTGTTAACGGAACTGTCGATTAAGAATTTTGCAATAATTGAGGCCCTTTCTGTTTCTTTCAAAAAGGGCCTGACTGTCTTGACCGGTGAGACCGGAGCGGGAAAGTCGATTATTATTGACGCGATCCATCTGCTCGTTGGCGGAAGAGGTTCATCGGAATTTGTCCGCCACGGAGAAGAAAAAGCTGAAATTGAAGGATTGTTCCTGCTCGATGACAGCAAGCATCCTTGTATAGAAAAGGCATCCGAATATGGAATCGAGATAGAAGACTCCATGGTTGTCCTGCGGCGGGATATTTCCCAAACTGGAAAAAGTGTTTGCCGAATTAACGGAAAACTGGTGACCATCTCCATTCTCCGCGAAATTGGCGGGACGCTTGTTGATATCCATGGCCAACATGAACACCAGGAATTAATGAATGAGGCACTGCATCTTCCTTTGCTAGACCAATTTGGCCAGCAGGAAATTACGCCATACCTGGATTCGTACCGGAATGTTTATCAACAATACGAAGAAACCATCGGGAAACTCAGGAAGTTAAACGAAAATGAACAGAAAATGGCTCACAGACTTGACTTGATTCAATTCCAGGTTGAAGAGATCAGTAACGCCTGCTTAAAACCAAACGAAGACGAGGAGCTTGGAGACGAAAAACAAAAACTCGTCAATTTTGAAAAAATATTCGAGTCGGCGCAGACGGGTTACTTGGCTTTAAAAGGGGATTCCCACGCGCTTGACTGGGCCGGAGAAGCTATGAATCAGCTGGAAAATGCGGCAGCGCTCGACCCGGCTTACAAGGAATTATTTGAAACGGTATCCAACAGTTATTATGCCTTGGAGGATGCTGCTGTAACCCTACGCAATAACCTGGATAACTTGGAATATGATCCGCAGAGACTGAATGAAATTGAAGATAGACTAAATGAAATCAATCAGCTGAAACGGAAGTATGGAAAGACAATCCCGGAAATCCTCGAATATGGGGAAAAAATCAAGGTTGAAATCGATGCTCTGCAAAATA
Organism: Neobacillus notoginsengisoli; assembly: GCF_003515685.1. Lineage (GTDB taxonomy): Bacteria > Bacillota > Bacilli > Bacillales > Cytobacillaceae > Bacillus_D > Bacillus_D notoginsengisoli. The sequence goes on from NZ_QWEG01000005.1 coordinate 165,078, forward strand.
AGGAAACACATATCGGAAACTTGGAAAAAGAACTGAGTATCCTTAAAAAAGAGTTAACTGTTAAAGCCTCCGAACTGACCAAGGTGCGGAAAAAATGGGCGGAGAAACTAACAAAGCTTATTCATAAGGAACTAAAAGACCTATATATGGCCAAAACGATATTTGAAATCCGTTTTTTAAAGGGCGGGCAAAGCTATTCTAAAATGGGTATGGATAAGGTTGAGTTTTTTATTTCAACGAATCCCGGCGAACCACTAAAACCGCTTTCGAAAGTTGCTTCTGGCGGGGAGTTATCAAGAATCATGCTTGCGTTGAAGAGTATTTTCTCAAAGCATCAAGGTGTAACGTCAATCATTTTTGATGAAGTTGACACGGGCGTCAGCGGCCGTGTTGCCCAGGCAATTGCAGAAAAGATTTCCCGTGTAGCTTCCGGTTCCCAGGTATTGTGTATTTCACACTTGCCCCAGGTTGCTGCAATGGCAGATACACACTTGTTGATTTCCAAAGTAATGAAAGGCGGAAGGACGAAGACAGCCGTCGTTCCGCTTAGCGAGAACGAGAAAGTAGCTGAAATCGGGAGAATGATTTCCGGCGTGGAAATTACTGATTTGACAAAAGAACATGCGAAGGAATTGCTCCTCCTTGCGGAAAAGATAAAAAACACATGAAAAGCTATCCTATTAAGGGTAGCTTTTTTATTTGGCCAAGGTTATAAATGCCCGCTAACCCGGCAAAATTATAACTGTAGCCATTTTGCAAAGAGAAAGCATTAGAAGCGAGGAGAGTGATGAATTTGAAATTAGGATTGCTCAGAAAAATAATCGGTGGAATTCTCCTTGTTTCAATTATTGTCTTGGTGAACTGGAAGCCATTCCAGACATATCTCCAAATTCCTAACCAAATTACTGTATTTCAGGGGCAAGAGGTTTCTTTTGGAAAAGCATCACCTGTCTCAGCAACAGTAGCGCAAAGTCCGGAAAAAATCATCCTAAATCAAACCGAACACCTTGTGTCCGTATCTGCCAAGGAGTCAGGTAAGAGTGAGGTTATTTTGGATCTCGCCGGAATCCCAATTAAAAAGGTCGATGTGAATGTCCTGAAGGGATTTAAAGTTTATCCGGGGGGGCAATCAATAGGGGTCAAGTTAAATACAGTAGGCGTACTTGTCGTTGGACACCACCAAGTAGAAACGGCAGCCGGAAAAAAATCACCTGGGGAGTTATCCGGTATCAAGGTGGGAGATATCATAACGCAAATAAACGGCCAGAAGATAGAAAAAATGTCGGATGTGGCGCCATTTGTCCAGGAGGCAGGGAAAAGCGGTAAACCGCTTAAAATCCAGATTTCTAGGGAGAAAGGCCAGTTTAAGGCCAGCTTATTGCCATTAAAGGAAAAGGGAACATCCAGTTACAAGCTTGGGTTATATATTCGTGATTCAGCAGCAGGAATAGGAACGATGACTTTTTATCACCCTTTATCAAAAAAATACGGGGCTCTTGGACACGTTATTTCTGATATGGATACGAAAAAGCCAATCGTTGTAGAGGACGGCCAAATCGTAAGGTCAACTGTAACGTCAATTGAAAAAGGCAGCAACGGAAATCCAGGAGAAAAACTGGCGAGATTTTCTGATGACAGAGAGATTATCGGAAATATAAACAGAAACAGCCCGTTTGGGATATTCGGAAAATTAAGCAAGGATATTGAAAACGGAATATTGGATACACCAATGCCAATCGCCCTATCCCATCAGGTAAAGGAAGGGCCGGCGAAAATATTGACTGTAGTGGATAATGATAAAGTGGAAATGTTTAACATTGAAATTGTCAGCACAATCCCGCAGAAGTTCCCGGCAACAAAGGGAATGGTCATCAAAGTAACGGATCCGAAACTGTTGGCAAAGACCGGAGGAATTGTTCAGGGGATGAGCGGAAGCCCGATTATCCAATCAGGTAAAGTAATTGGCGCGGTCACCCACGTTTTTGTCAACGATCCAACTTCGGGATATGGCGTCCATATTGAATGGATGCTATCGGAAGCGGGAATTGATATATACGAAAAACCAAAGTTAAAAGCAAGTTAAGGGTTGAATAGCGGTAAAGTGCCACAGTGGGTAGACTGTGGTACTTTCTTGTGAATGAGAAAATTATTGTTTTCTTGTAAAAAAAAGAGGGAAAGAAGGAGTGAAATAAAGATTATTCGACAAAAATGCAAAGAAAAGTGAAATGCGTCGAAAATAAAAGAAAAATAAAGAAAAACAAAGAAAAACCCTTTTTTTGTGGTTTTTTTGAGAAAATTTAAACAGTACAAAGGATTTTATGTTGCATTGTCGAATATGTCCATTAGAATAGAAATTAGGCAATGCTTTTACGACTATTTAATGGAATCCGAGGAGGTAACTGGGAGTGAAGAAAATTAAAGTATGCGTTGTGGACGATAATAGGGAATTAGTAGGTTTATTAGAGGATTACATATCGTCCCAGGAAGATATGGAAGTTGCAGGAATCGCCCATAACGGCCAAGAGTGCCTTGAACTACTTGAAGAAGTGAGGCCGGATGTCCTGATTCTTGATATTATTATGCCCCATCTCGACGGGCTTGCTGTGCTCGAGAGAATGAGGGAAACAAAAAATGGGCCCCTCCCACATGTCATTATGCTGACAGCGTTTGGGCAGGAAGATGTGACGAAGAAAGCAGTAGAACTGGGGGCGTCTTACTTTATTTTGAAACCGTTTGATATGGAGATGCTGGGGAACCATATTCGAACAGTTAACGGACAAACCGGCACATTGTCTCGAAAAGGCCACTCATCCTCTTTCCGTTCCCAGGGTGAACAAAAACCGAAAAACCTTGATGCAAGCATTACAACCATCATCCACGAAATCGGAGTTCCAGCACATATAAAAGGATATTTGTATTTACGGGAAGCCATTTCCATGGTTTACAATGACATTGAACTCCTCGGATCTATTACCAAAGTCCTTTATCCAGACATAGCGAAAAAGTATAACACAACTGCCAGCCGGGTAGAGCGTGCAATCAGGCATGCAATCGAGGTGGCCTGGAGCAGGGGGAATATCGATTCGATTTCGTCCCTGTTTGGCTATACAGTCAGTATGACAAAGGCAAAGCCGACGAACAGTGAGTTCATCGCAATGGTCGCTGATAAACTGAGACTTGAACATAGGGCATCTTAACGTTCATTTTTGGGATTGATGTAAATTGTAAAGTTAAAAACAGGAAAGAAGCCATGAGCGGCTCTTTCCTATTTTTGTTTGAATCGATCCTGTACTTTGTTTCTTTTCCGGTCGCGGTGAAGGATAAAGCCTGCTACAAAGCCCAGGCCAGCAAAAAATAAAATCAGACCGGCCAAAAATTGGAGCCAAAGATGGGAAAATGGCTGTTGTAATCTTCCGAATACCATATCACGCATCAGCTTGATTCCGAAGGCTGCCAAAAAGCCGGGAATAAGCATGACGATAAGGGCTGCTATGCGATTCATATGAACATTCCTTCCGACCCCGACCACTGTTAGCCGGGATATTCCTCTTCAGAAAAATCATAGTCCAAGATTCAAATTTGTCAAGAAGGATGAGAAAAGTTACAATAAGCATGAAAAAGGTTGCAGGTTTTGTTTGAGGAAACATGAAATTGTTTGCTGAATCCAAGCGCACCGTGAAAAGGGGGGCAGGGAATTGCAGGGCATCATGATTATCGGGGCGGGGAAGGGCGGAACCGCAATATTAAAAATGCTAAAGGAAACTGAGTCACTCAATGTTAAAGCTGTTGTGGATAGAAATCTCGACGCGCCGGGAGTAAGGTTAGCGAAGGGAAAAGGCATTCCGACAGGCACAGACTGGAGACCATTCGTAAGCAAGGAAATTGATATCATCATTGATGTAACTGGAAACCCTGAAGTGTTTCCTGCTTTAAGGAAGGCAACTGGAAGTGACGCAATTCTGATTCCCGGAAGTGTAGCTTTTCTGAATTCCACACTTATGGAGGAAAAAGAAGAGTTAATTGAACGCCTAAAAAATGAAACGAACAAACAGGATTTAATTTTCAATTCGACGGATGATGGAATGGTTGTCATAGATAACAAAGGAATGATCACCTTACTGAACCGGCGGGCGGCGGAGATGATCCACGTTGACCGTGGGCAGGCGATTGGGAAACATGTTTTAGAAGTTATTCCTTCCAGCAGGCTGCCACTTGTCTTGGGTACAAAGAGGATTGAGGCCAATCAAGAAATGGTCCTTGGCAATGGGACAAAAATTATTACTACTAGAATTCCAATTATTGATGAAAATGAACATGCCATTGGAGCATTTGCAGTTTTTAAAGATATTACGGAAGTGGTCAGGCTCGCTGAAGAAATTACAAACCTAAAGGAAATTCAGACCATGCTTGAAGCCATCATCCAATCAAGTGATGATGCGATTTCTGTAGTTGATGAAGAAGGTCGGGGCATTCTCGTAAATCCCGCCTATAATCGTATCACAGGACTAAGCAGGGAGCAGGTCATAGGTCAGCCTGCCACCGCAGATATTTCCGAGGGTGAAAGCATGCATATGAAGGTCCTCCAAACTAGGAGGCCAGTCCGGGGAGTTCCGATGAGGGTGGGGCCAAATAAAAAAGAGGTAGTTGTAAACGTTGCGCCAATCATCGTCGAAGGAAAGCTGAAGGGAAGCGTTGGCGTCATCCATGATATGTCAGAAATTCAATCATTGAACAGGGAATTAACAAGGGCTAGGCAAATTATCCGGACACTTGAAGCGAAATATACATTTGAAGATATTATCGGAAAGTCAGAAGAAATGGTGCTTGCGATTGAACAGGCAAAATTGGCAGCAAAGACTCCCGCGACGGTCCTGCTGCGCGGGGAATCGGGAACAGGAAAAGAATTATTCGCCCATGCAATACATAATGCCAGTGACAGGAAATTCAATAAATTTGTCAGGGTAAATTGTGCTGCATTATCAGAATCACTGCTTGAGAGTGAACTTTTCGGCTATGAAGAAGGAGCTTTTTCCGGAGCGAGACGAGGCGGAAAGAGAGGCCTTTTTGAGGAGGCAAACAATGGCAGCATATTCCTTGATGAAATTGGTGAATTATCAGCTAGCACACAGGCGAAGTTATTAAGGGTTCTTCAGGAAAGAGAAATTATCCGGGTTGGCGGGACTAAGTCAATTCCAATAAATGTGAGGATTATTGCGGCAACTAATGTAAATTTGGAGAAAGGCATCGCTAGTTCCACCTTCCGGGAAGACCTCTATTACAGAATCAACCGTCTTCCCATCCATATTCCACCGCTCCGTAACAGAAAAGAGGAAATTCCTTTACTGTGCGACCGGCTAATCCAAAAAATCAACCGGGACTATGGAAGGAATGTGGAAGGAGTAACCAAAGCGGCACTTCTCCATTTGCAGCAATATCATTGGCCGGGAAATGTCAGGGAGCTAGAGAACATTCTTGGCAGGGCGATCATTTTTATGGGGTATAATGAAACCGTCATCGATGTCAGGCATTTGCCGGAATTAAAAAAACGGGCAATGAATCAAAGTAACTCTGCAGGCCCTCAAAATTTTGATCACCCTCCCTTACCGCTTGCCGAGATGCTTGAAAGGTATGAAGCTGCAATCATCAGCCAGGCGATGGCACAGACGAATGGCAATAAAACAAAGGCGGCTAAATTGCTTGGATTATCAATCAGGAATCTTTATTATAAACTTGAAAAGTACCAACTTGAATAGAAGTGCATGCAATATTTTGCAGATGTTGAACCTTCTTGCAAAATATTGCAAGAAGTCAGGAAATAAGAGAGTTTTTCATGAAGAAATGTGCAAGCTATGCTTTTTTTTTGAAAAAACGAATTGTTTTTTCGTTTTGGCATGAAAATTGCATTTTAGTAAGACAGGGTTTCTTTGCCCATCGAAGGGGATGATTGCACATAATGTTTCTTGAAGGTTTAATCCGTAAAGCAGCGGAACACAGTAAAAAAACGGTTGCGGTTGCCCAAGCAGGGGATCAAGGAGTTCTAGAAGCGGTAGCACAAGCAGTCCAGCTCGGACTCGCCAACTTTCTCTTGTATGGAAATAAAGAAAAAATCATGGCCGTGCTTAAACAGCATCATCCAGAGTTATTGGAGGATGAGGCAATCACCATTTATCATTATCCGCTAGCAAATGAAGCTGCGCGAGAAGCAGTCAAGTCAGTAAGTGAAAAAAAAGCCAATGTTTTAATGAAGGGCCATGTCCAAACTTCCGTCATTTTAAAAGCGGTACTCGACAGAGATTTTGGGCTTCGTTCAGAAAGCATCCTTTCACATACTGCTGTGTTTGAAGTACCTGGCTATAACAGACCGATTTTAGTCACCGATGCAGCCATGAACATTGCACCTGACTTGGCAGAAAAAGCCGCCATTGTTAAAAATGCGTCCCTATTGGCTCAATCAATCGGGATTTCCGTTCCGAAAGTGGCGCCGATTTGCGCAGTAGAAACCGTAAATTCGAAGATGCAAGCAACACTTGACGCGGCATCACTTGCTGCAATGAATCAGAGAGGCCAGATTAGCGGATGCATTATTGATGGGCCTCTGGCACTTGATAATGCAGTATCATCCCTCGCTGCTGAACATAAAGGCATAACTAGTGATGTCGCTGGTAAAGCGGATATCCTGCTTGTCCCTACCGTTGAAGCAGGGAATATTCTATACAAATCACTTGTTTATTTTGCAAGGGCGAAAGTCGGGGCCGTTATTTGCGGAGCAAAGGCACCAATCATCTTAACATCAAGGTCCGATTCTTCGGAAAGCAAGCTTTATTCACTAGCCGTCGCACTTTGCTCATCAACACATATACGAGACTAAGGAGGAACAAACATGGAAATCTTTAAATATTTGGAACAATATGATTACGAGCAAGTAGTATTCTGCCAGGACAAGCAATCAGGTTTAAAAGCCATCATTGCCATTCACGATACAACATTGGGACCTGCTTTGGGCGGAACCAGGATGTGGACATATGAGTCTGAAGAAGCGGCAATTGAAGATGCATTGCGCCTTGCACGCGGGATGACCTATAAGAACGCAGCAGCCGGACTTAACCTTGGCGGCGGAAAAACAGTCATCATCGGAGATCCTAGAAAAGATAAAAATGAAGAAATGTTCCGTGCCTTTGGCCGATATATCCAAGGGTTGAACGGCCGCTACATAACTGCCGAAGATGTGGGTACAACAGTCGCGGATATGGATTTAATCCATGAAGAAACAGATTATGTCACCGGTATATCACCAGCATTCGGCTCTTCCGGCAATCCGTCTCCTGCTACTGCTTATGGGGTATACAGGGGAATGAAAGCTGCTGCCAAAGAAGCCTACGGCTCAGATTCTCTTGAAGGAAAAACAGTCGCAATCCAGGGAGTCGGGAATGTAGCCTACAATCTTTGCCGCCACCTTCATGAGGAAGGAGCAACTTTAATTGTAACGGATATCAATAAAGAGGCCGTCCAAAGAGCGGTTGAGGAATTTGGTGCCAAGGCTGTTGAACCGGATGAAATTTATGGTGTTGACTGTGACATTTACGCCCCGTGTGCTCTGGGAGCTGTCATCAATGACGAGACCATTCCGCAATTGAAAGCAAAAGTCATTGCGGGTTCAGCAAATAACCAGTTGAAGGATACACGTCATGGGGACATGATTCATGAACTCGGTATTGTTTATGCTCCCGATTATGTGATCAATGCAGGCGGGGTCATTAATGTTGCAGATGAACTATATGGCTATAACCATGAACGGGCTATGAAAAAGATTGAAACGATTTATACAAACATTGAAAAAGTCATTGAAATCGCAAAACGGGATGAAATTCCTACTTACAAAGCCGCAGATAGGTTGGCGGAAGAGCGGATTGAAAGAATGCGCAATTCCAGGAGCCAGTTTTTGCAAAATGGCCACCATATTTTAAGCAGGCGCTAATGGGGGAACAAGGCCGATTTTATGAACCCATATTAGGCGGCCTTGCTTCTCGCCAAATACGTAGGAAACTGGGGTTTCCGAATTATTGCTATACAAACCGAACGAAAGAATGGTACATAGTTGATTGGAACGGAAGGCGCGAAGACTCCTCGAAAATGCCTATTCGAGGAAGCTGTTTGTCCTGCGGGATGCAGCGGCAAGGTGGAGACCCCACAGGCGCCTAAGCGCCGAGGAGGCTCCACTGACGCCCCGCGGAAAGCGAAGCGCCTCGTGACAGGCAAAAAGCTGCCTGTCCCTGCGATGTCTATTCAAGGAAGCTTCCCTTTGTGGAGTGTAAATCAACACGTTCGTAAACTAAGTTTGTTTTATATATACTTGGAGGTCCGAATGGTGCAGAACAAAGATTATCGGATCCTGGTCATCAATCCGGGCTCTACTTCAACCAAGATTGGCATCTATGACAACGAGCAGCCGATACTGAAAAAAACGATCCGCCACGACTCTGAAAAGATAAATTCCTTTGACAGCATCATTGATCAATACGCATTCCGTAAAGATACCATTCTGGAAACGCTTGATAATGAAGGAATCAATATTTCAAAATTAAGTGCCGTTTGCGGACGTGGCGGCCTGCTCAGGCCAATCGAAGGCGGAACGTATGCTGTCAACGAAAGGATGCTGGAGGATTTAAAATCAGGCTTTTCCGGACAGCATGCTTCAAATTTGGGCGGAATCATTGCCTATGAAATCGCGTCAGGCCTTAATATCCCGTCCTTTATTGTCGATCCAGTTGTCGTAGATGAACTGGATGAGGTCGCAAGAATTTCAGGATTCGCCCTCATAGAAAGAAAAAGCATCTTTCATGCCCTAAATCAAAAAGCCGTTGCAAGAAGGGTGGCAAAGGAGCTTGGCAAGCACTATCGCGAGCTCAATTTGATTGTTGTGCATATGGGAGGCGGAATTACGGTAGGCGCCCATAAAGGCGGCAGGGTCGTTGATGTAAATAATGGACTGCACGGGGATGGCCCGTTCAGCCCGGAACGCGCGGGAACAGTTCCTGCTGGCGACCTTGTCAGCCTTTGCTATTCGGGTGAGTATTACCGGGATGAAATCATGAAAAAGTTGGTTGGAAGAGGCGGTCTCTTCGGCTATCTCGGGACAAATGACGCCGTAAAGGTCGAAAAGATGATTAATAAAGGGGATAAAAATGCGAAACTAGTTTACGAGGCGATGGCTTACCAGGTTGCCAAGGAAATTGGATCAGCAGGCGCTATTCTAGCGGGAAGAGTGGATGCCATTATCCTGACCGGAGGGCTTGCTTATGGGAAGTCCTTTGTGAATATGATTACTGAACGAGTCAATTGGATATCAGATGTCATCGTCCATCCCGGCGAAAATGAACTTCAGGCCCTTGCCGAAGGCGCTCTGAGGGTCCTGCGGGGCGAAGAAGACGCCAGGCAATATCCAAATAAAATAAAAACAGCAACTACATAACAGGGGGAAAAAATCATGGCTCAGGAATACGATTTGGTCATTTTAGGCGGGGGAACCGGGGGATATGTGGCGGCCATCCGCGCTTCACAGTTAGGCCTAAAAACAGCGATTGTAGAAAAGGGGAAACTTGGAGGTACATGTCTCCATAATGGCTGCATCCCTTCCAAGGCTCTTCTTCGGAGCGCGGAAGTATATGCGACCACGAAGAAGAGTGAGAAGTTTGGCATTTTCGCTTCCGATGTGACTTTTGATTTTGGGAAAGTCCAGGAACGGAAAGAAGCAATCGTTTCCCAGCTCCATAAAGGAGTCCAGCATCTGATGAAACAAGGGAAAATCGATGTTTATGAAGGTACTGGCCGGATTCTTGGGCCTTCGATTTTTTCTCCAATGCCTGGAACCATCTCTGTTGAAATGAATAATGGTGATGATAATGAGATGTTGATTCCGAAAAATGTCATCGTTGCCACCGGATCAAGGCCACGTTCCCTGCCCGGTCTTGAAATAGATGGAGAAATGGTTCTTTCATCGGATGAAGCACTGAGGCTTCAGTCTCTTCCTTCTTCAATCATTATTGTGGGCGGAGGGGTAATCGGAATGGAATGGGCGTCCTTGCTTGCGGATTTTGGCGTTGAGGTGACGGTCCTTGAATACGCGCCGAGGATTATTCCAACAGAGGACCACGAGGTTTCAAGGGAAATGCAGCGTTTAATGAAGAAGCGCGGCGTGAAGGTTGTGACCGGTGCGAAGGTGCTTCCTGAAACACTTTCCAAAGATGAGGGAGCTGCCATTTCGGCTGAGGTAAAAGGGACTGACAAGGAATATAAAGCAGATAAAATACTTGTTTCTGTCGGCCGTCAGGCGAATGTTGAAGGATTCGGTATTGAAAATACAGAAATCGAAATCGAAAAGGGCTTTATTGCTGTAAATGAATTCTTCCAAACGAAGGAGTCACATATTTATGCGATTGGGGATGTGATTGGCGGACTGCAGCTTGCCCATGTTGCATCACATGAAGGTATCATAGCGGTCGAGCATATCGCGGGTAAAAATCCGCAGCCGATTGACTATACACTCGTTTCCAAATGCATCTACAGCAGTCCGGAAGCAGCGAGCGTCGGCTTGACCGAGGAAGAAGCGAAGGCCCTTGGCCATAAGGTGAAGACTGGAAAATTCTCCTTCAGGGCTATCGGTAAGGCGCTTGTTTTCGGAGAATCGGATGGATTTGTGAAAATTGTCGCCGATGAAGAAACTAATGACCTTCTAGGCGTCCACATGATTGGGCCGCATGTGACGGATATGATTTCCGAAGCAGGTCTGGCCAAAGTATTGGATGCAACACCATGGGAAATTGCCCATACGATCCACCCTCACCCAACACTGTCGGAGGCTATAGGGGAAGCCGCGCTGGCTGTCGATGGCCGGGCGCTCCACTCCTGATCGGCAGAGGGTTAAAAGCGAACCTAAACTGAATGTTGAATACGAACATAGGAGGTATTTGTTTCATGGCAGAAAATCGCCACCAATCTTTAGGGTTAAGTGACAAAACTGTTCTAGAGATGTACGAAACCATGTTATTGTCACGCCGCCTTGATGAGCGGATGTGGCTTTTGAACCGTTCCGGAAAAATTCCGTTTGTAATTTCTTGCCAAGGGCAGGAGGCCGCTCAAGTAGGTGCAGCATTCGCCCTTGACAGGGACATGGACTATGTCCTTCCATATTACAGGGATATGGGGGTTGTCCTGACTTTTGGGATGACGCCAACTGAACTGATGCTATCGGGTTTCGCGAAAGCCGAAGACCCGAACTCCGGCGGGCGCCAGATGCCTGGCCATTTCGGGCAAAAGAAAAACCGGATTGTCACCGGATCTTCTCCCGTTACAACCCAAGTTCCACACGCTGTCGGAATTGCACTCGCCGGCAAAATGGAAAAAAAGGACTTTCTTACATTCGTCACTTTTGGCGAAGGTTCCTCCAACCAGGGAGACTTTCATGAAGGCGCCAATTTTGCAGGAGTCCATAAGCTTCCTGTCATCTTTATGTGTGAAAACAATAAATATGCCATTTCGGTGCCAATTGAAAAACAGCTTGCCTGTGAAAAAGTTTCCGACCGGGCGATTGGCTATGGAATGCCTGGTGTTACTGTGGATGGAAATGATCCAATTGAAGTTTACCGCGTAGTGAAAGAAGCAGCCGACCGAGCGCGGCGCGGCGAAGGCCCTACACTCGTCGAGACGATAACATACCGTCTGACTGCCCACTCTTCGGATGATGATGATCGGGCTTACCGGGCACCAGATGAAGTGGCGGAAGCAAAAACAAAGGATCCGATTATTACGTTCGGCGCTTACTTGAAGGAAACGGGTGTCATGGACGATGAATTAGAGAAAGAGATCAACGACCGGATTATGAAGCAAGTCAATGAAGCGACTGATTATGCCGAGAAAGCGCCTTATGCCGATCCGGAGCATGCGTTAAAATATGTTTACGCGGAAAGTCAGGGGGATGCATAAATGGCAGTAATTTCTTATATTGATGCAGTGACAATGGCGATTCGTGAAGAGATGGAAAGGGATCCAAGGGTATTTGTCCTAGGAGAGGACGTCGGTCTTAAAGGCGGGGTTTTTAAAGCAACGCAAGGATTATATAATCAGTTCGGGGAAGAACGCGTCATTGACGCGCCCCTTGCCGAATCTGCGATTGCGGGTGTAGGGATTGGCGCGGCCATGTATGGAATGCGGCCGATTGCGGAAATGCAGTTTGCCGATTTCATCATGCCGGCTGTGAACCAGATTATTTCAGAAGCTGCCAAGATCAGATACCGTTCGAACAATGACTGGAGTTGCCCGATGGTCATCAGAGCTCCTTACGGCGGCGGCGTCCACGGCGCTTTATACCATTCCCAGTCGGTGGAGGCCATTTTTGCAAACCAGCCGGGGCTGAAAATTGTCATGCCGTCCACTCCATATGATGTAAAAGGCCTGCTAAAGGCGGCTATTCGGGATGAAGACCCGGTGCTATTCTTTGAACATAAACGCGCATACCGTCTCATTAAAGGCGAAGTTCCCGAAGATGATTATACTCTTCCGATTGGAAAGGCGGATGTGAAGAGGGAAGGCGAGGATATTACCGTTATCACTTACGGCCTTTGCGTCCACTTTGCGCTCCAGGCGGCCGAAAAGCTTGCTAAAGATGGGATTTCCACCCATATTCTTGATTTGAGAACGGTTTACCCGCTAGATAAGGAAGCAATCATTGAAGCTGCTTCGAAAACAGGGAAAGTTCTGCTAGTAACCGAAGACAATAAAGAAGGCAGCATCATGAGCGAAGTTTCGGCAATCATTGCCGAGCATTGCCTGTTTGAGCTTGATGCACCGATCAAGCGGCTTGCGGGTCCAGATGTGCCGTCGATGCCGTATGCACCTACAATGGAAAAGTTCTTTATGCTGAATCCTGAAAAAGTTGAAAAAGCGATGCGGGAGCTGGCTGAATTTTAATGGCCGTTCCCCCTGAAATAAGAATGAAGGAGTGACCTCATTTGGCAGTTGAACAAATTAAAATGCCGCAGCTGGGAGAGAGCGTGACAGAAGGCACAATCAGCAAATGGCTTGTTTCCCCTGGTGACAAAGTAAATAAATATGATCCACTCGCAGAGGTCATGACAGATAAAGTAAATGCTGAAATTCCGTCTTCGTTCACCGGCACCATCAAGGAGCTTGTGGCCGGTGAGGGAGATACACTGGCAGTCGGCGAAGTTATTTGTACGATTGACGCTGGAGGCGACGGAGAAGCGGCTGAAAGCCCAGAACCGGTTCAAGCAGATGTACCAAAGGAAGAAGCGCAAGCATCCGAAGCGCCAAGCCAAGAGAGTGCGCCAGCGGAAAAAGGGAGTAAACTCCGTTATTCACCCGCGGTTCTCAAGCTCTCACAGGAACACGGCATTGACCTTGCCCAAGTATCAGGTACAGGAGCTGGCGGGCGCATTACCCGCAAGGATTTATTAAAACTGATTGAATCCGGCAATATCCCGGTTGCAGGGAAGGAAGAAAAGGCTCAGCGTGAGCAGGCAGCACAAGCAGCTTCTGAACCAGCAGCCGTTTCTGCCGCCAAGCCTTCCGCACCAGTTTCAATTCCTTCAATGCCCGGCGATATAGAAATTCCTGTTACTGGGGTCAGGAAAGCAATTGCGGCCAATATGCTGCGAAGCAAGCATGAAGCACCGCACGCCTGGACAATGGTTGAGGTTGATGCCACAGGCCTTGTCGAATACAGGAATGCCATTAAAGATGAATTTAAAAACAAGGAAGGTTTTAACCTTACATTCTTTGCATTCTTCGTTAAGGCAGTTGCCCAGGCCTTGAAGGAGTTCCCGCAAATCAATTCGATGTGGGCAGGCGACAAAATCATCCAGAAAAAAGATGTGAACATTTCCATCGCTGTGGCAACAGAGGATGCCCTCTTTGTCCCGGTCATCAAGCATGCCGATGAAAAGACGATTAAAGGGATTGCACGTGAAATTACCGAGCTCGCTGCCAAGGCGCGCGCGGGAAAGCTGACAATGGATGAAATGCAGGGTGGCACTTTTACAGTCAATAACACCGGCTCATTCGGCTCAGTCCAGTCGATGGGCATCATCAATTATCCGCAAGCTGCCATTCTTCAAGTTGAGTCAATTGTGAAAAGGCCTGTGGTCATGGATAATGGGATGATCGCGGTCCGTGACATGGTCAACCTGTGCCTGTCGCTCGACCACCGCGTCCTTGACGGCCTAATTTGCGGCCGCTTCCTGCAGCGCGTCAAGGAAATCATCGAACACACATCCAAGTCAACTACATCTGTTTATTAAATAAAATCAAGCCCGCTTCCGGATGGAGGCGGGCATTGTTCGCTTTGCTTTCACATTGCGCCAAAGCGGGGGGCTATACTACAATAATAGCAGTGAGTTGATTGAATTTTCTATATTAAACTTGTCAAGTTAATTGAGTGGCAATCAACCGCCTAGTTTAAAAGCGAAAGGGGGGAGCTGTCTCTCGAGGGAGACAGAATCAATGGGAATAGACGAAATAATGGCTTACCGCTTTCCGGCAAAAACATTTGAAGACTGGAAAGAAAAAGCCGGGCAATCACTGAAAGGCAAATCAGTCGAAACCCTCAAAAGCACTACATACGAAACGATAAAATTGAAACCGCTTTACACATTAGAGGATGGCAAACATGCATGCATCCCTGGAAGCCCGGATTTTCGGAGAGGTTCAAACCCACTTGGCTATCAGGGAAAAGCTTGGCGAGTCGCTCAAGAGATTTCCTGGACAACGGGAGCGAAACTTGCCGAAAAATTGGCAGACAGTTTTGAAAAAGGGCAAACAGCGATTTCGTTTGAACTAAAGAATCAACCAGCAGCCGATGCAGCCCGCATTGCGTCTCGCTTTGCTCCGGAATGGCCATTCGCGATCCATGCGGAAAGCTTGCAGAGCGAATTCATTCACACACTTGATGCGACGGCTGAAGCGGTCGAATTAACCGGTTATATTACTTCTGATCCCATCTCCAGCCTTGCGAAAACTGGGAACGGAGAAGCCGATTTAACGGAATGGGGGAAAACCATTTCGGCATTCGCCAAAAAGCATCCTGCACTGCGGACCGTAATGGTCGATACAAGCGTTTTCCATCATGGAGGTGCCAGCGCCACGCAGGAACTTGCTGCAGCTGCAGCATCTGGTGTCTATTATATTGAACAGCTTCTCGAAGCCGGAATGCAGCTCAATGAAATTTTCCGAAACATTGTGTTCAAATTTTCAATTGGCGCAAATTTCTTTATGGAAATCGCCAAGTTGCGGGCTGCTAGGATCATTTGGAATAGGATTGGTGAACTGTACGGCGTCGATGAAAGTAGCCGCGGCATGATCATAGCAGCCGAAACATCGAAGTTTACAGTCACACAGGCCGATCCGCACGTAAATCTTCTGAGGGCCGGAAATGAAGCGTTCGCCGCTGTGCTCGGCGGCATCCATTACTTACATGTCGAGCCATTCAACGCCCTCGGGGGAGCCACGCCTTTTTCTGAAAGGATAGCGAGGAATGTCCAGTTGATCCTTAGGGAGGAAGCTCTTCTTGACAAAGTAGCCGATCCTGCCGGCGGTTCCTGGTTTATAGAGAATCTTACTGAACAATTGGCCGAAAAAACATGGGCGCTTTTTGGCAAAATTGACTCCCTTGGCGGAATACTCAGTGTCCTCGAATCAGGGTGGCTTCAAAAAGAAATAAACGAGACAATGAACCAGAGGGTTTCGGATGTTAAATCCGGAAAACAAACTATTGTTGGGACGAATCACTATGCAAAATGGTCTGAGAAAATTGAAAAAGTCCCAGACTCCTATCAGGTTGAGGGGAATGAAATTCCCCAAACAAGACTTTCCGTCACATTTGAGGAACTCCGCTTGCGGACAGTTGCCTTGGAGAATGCCGGCAAACAAACCGGGGTAGGGCTAATCTGCTTGGGCAGCCTGAAGGAAAGCAAGCCTCCCGCCGACTTCATTGAAGGCTTCCTTGTACCTGGCGGCATCCATTCAAAAAGAAGTGGCGAGATCCATTCCAAGTCTGAAGCAGAGAAATTTGTAACGGAAACGGGCCTTACCCGTTTTTGCCTATGCTCTAGCGATGAGCAGTACAAGGAAGTAGGTTTTGAGATTTTGCAAGAATTGAAAAAGCGTTTTCCGGGTTTTTCTTTTTATTTGGCCGGGCTGCCGGAGAAAAAAGAAGAATGGCTCGCTGCTGGTATAGAGGAGTTTATTTATCTGAAAAGCAATTGTTTTGAATTTCTTGATCGTTTGATTGGGGAAATGGAGGCTAGGGGACATGACGCAAAAGCCTGACTTTCAGAATTCGGCTCTTTTTGGCGATACCGGACCATCGATGAGCGAAGAATCGAAGGCGCAAATAGGAAAGCTAGATGAGGAAAAAATTGAAGACCTTCTTTTTGAAACGAATGAAGGAATCAGCCTGAAGCCTGTCTATACCGAAAAGGATTTAGAAGGCCTTGAGCATCTTGACGATAAACCAGGCCTTCCGCCATTTACACGCGGGCCTTATCCAACGATGTATGTCAATAGGCCATGGACGGTCCGCCAATATGCCGGCTTTTCAACTGCCGAGGAAAGCAATGCTTTTTATAGAAGAAATCTGGCGATGGGGCAAAAAGGGTTGTCTGTCGCTTTTGATCTGGCAACGCACCGGGGCTATGACTCAGATCATCCGCGTGTAATTGGGGATGTAGGGAAAGCAGGAGTGGCCATTGATTCAATTGCGGATATGAAAATCCTTTTTGACGGGATTCCGCTTGACCAGATGTCTGTTTCCATGACAATGAACGGGGCTGTTCTTCCTATTCTTGCCTTCTTCATTGTCACTGCCGAGGAACAGGGCGTCAGGAAGGAACAGTTAGCCGGAACGATTCAAAACGATATTTTGAAAGAATACATGGTTCGCAATACGTATATTTATCCGCCGGAGATGTCGATGAAAATCATCACGGATATTTTTGCTTATACGTCAAAATACATGCCGAAATACAATTCCATTTCCATTTCCGGCTATCATATGCAGGAAGCTGGCGCCCCTGCGGATATCGAGCTTGCCTACACGTTAGCGGACGGTTTGGAGTATGTAAGGACAGGATTGAAGGCAGGTATTGATATTGATTCTTTTGCGCCTAGGCTGAGCTTTTTCTGGGGCATCGGCATGAATTACTTTATGGAAGTCGCCAAAATGCGGGCTGCCAGGTTCATTTGGGCAAAAATGATCAAAAGCTTTAACCCTAAAAATGAAAAGTCATTGGCTCTTAGGACCCATTCGCAAACGTCAGGATGGAGCCTGACGGAACAGGATCCGTTCAACAATGTAACCCGAACCTTGCTGGAAGCACATGCTGCCGCAATGGGTCATACACAATCTCTCCATACAAATGCACTGGATGAAGCCATTGCATTGCCAACAGATTTCTCTGCACGGATAGCCCGGAACACACAGCTTTATCTCCAGGAGGAAACTGGGATTACGAAAACAATCGACCCGTGGGCCGGCTCTTATTATGTTGAGGCTCTTACAGGCGAGCTTATTAAGAGGGCAACCGTCCATATTAGTGAAATAGAAAGTCTTGGCGGCATGGCCAAGGCAATTGAAACCGGCTTGCCGAAGATGAAAATAGAAGAAGCAGCCGCTAAAAGGCAAGCCCAAATCGACTCGGGCAAGGAAGTCATCGTAGGAGTAAACAAATATAAAGTTGAGGAAGAAGAACCCCTTGAAATTCTTGATATCGATAACACAGCGGTTCGGAAAAAACAGATTGAAAGACTAAATGAATTGAAGGCCGGCCGGAATGCCCAGGCTGTGGAAGAGGCTTTGGCGAGGCTGGAAGATGCAGCGCGGACCGGTGAAGGGAATCTTCTTGAATTTGCCGTTGAAGCGGCCAGGGCCAGGGCAACACTCGGTGAAATATCGGACGCGGTCGAAAAAGCTGCTGGACGCCACCGCGCGCAGGTCCGTTCAGTAAGTGGGGTATATAGCTCCTCCTTCTCAAATGAAGAGGAAATCACGAAGGTTAAAGAAATGACTGATGAATTCCTAGAAAACGAAGGTAGAAGACCAAGAATCCTGATTGCGAAGATGGGGCAGGACGGCCATGACCGCGGCGCAAAAGTCATTTCGACCGCTTTTGCCGATTTGGGCTTTGATGTCGATATCGGTCCGCTTTTCCAGACACCGGCAGAGACGGCTATGCAGGCTGTCGAAAATGATGTCCATGTTGTCGGATTCAGTTCCCTTGCGGCAGGGCATAAAACCTTGCTTCCAGAGCTCGTGGCGGAGTTACAAAAACTTGGGCGGCCAGATATCCTCGTCATCGTCGGAGGTGTCATTCCCGCCCAGGATTATTCATATTTGTATGAACAGGGAGCTGCTGCTATTTTCGGTCCTGGCACTGTTATTCCAGTTGCGGCCCAAAAAGTCATCGAGTCCATTTATGAAGCGCTTGGCTATGAGGAAGTTGACCTGTGATGGAATTTGATGGATCGATGGAAAAGAAAAAGCGGTTCAAGAAAAAGCCTGGTTCTGTTTTGCAAGTCGATGCATTGACGGATGAAATTTTGCAGGGAAATAGAAGTGCGCTTGCAAAGGGGATCACTCTTGTTGAAAGCAATGCCGCCCATCATTTTCGGGAGGCACAGTCCCTTTTGCAAAAATTGCTGCCTTCCAGCGGCAAATCAATCCGGATTGGCATTACCGGTGTCCCTGGAGCGGGAAAAAGTACGTTCATTGAAGCATTTGGCGTCTTTTTATGCGGGCTTGGGCATAAGGTAGCGGTCCTGGCGATCGACCCTAGCTCAACGGTAAGCGGGGGCAGCATCCTCGGCGATAAAACGAGGATGGAAAGGCTCTCCCGCCAGCCGAATGCCTTCATCCGGCCGTCTCCGTCTGGAGGAAAACTTGGCGGTGTCCACAGAAAGACAAGGGAATCGATGCTATTATGTGAAGCTGCTGGCTTCGATGTCATTCTCATTGAAACTGTCGGGGTTGGCCAAAGTGAAGTGGCTGTCAGGGAAATGGTCGACTTTTTCATGCTTCTTGTCCTAACTGGCGCAGGAGATGAGCTGCAGGGAATGAAAAAGGGGATTATGGAACTGGCTGATGCCATTGTCGTGAATAAAGCGGATGGGGCGAATGAGCCTGTTGCGGAAAAAACTCGGCTTGAGTATAAGCGAATCATCCATTTCCTGCAACGGTCGACTCCAGGGTGGGATACGAAAGCTCTCTCCTGTTCCGCTCTAACCGGCAAGGGAATTCCGGAAATCTGGACGGTTGTGAGGAACTTTCGGGATGCTGTTGAAGAATCCGGAGTTTTTGGCGAACGGCGCAAGGAACAGATTCGAGACTGGTTACACACTGTTATCTCTGACCATCTTCATTTCAGTTTCTATCAGAACGTGGGAGTGAAAAGCCTGCTGCCAAAGCTTGAAAAAGATGTCCTGAATGGAGAGAAAACGGCAGCGGGTGCTGCGGATGAGTTATTTGAGGTGTTTTATAAACGGTAGGCCTGTTTTTAAGGAGGGGCGTTTTTTAGCAGTCCGTCCTTCCTTTTCTTTTTTGGGCTGTTGTTAACAAAAATTCCACATCTTTTAAGCCGAATATTTTATAAAATCAAGATAGATTGGGAAAGGATGTGATGTGGCATATGATTTTAAAAAACAGATGTGAATCAAAAGAATTGTTAATTTTGAGAGCTTTAAACAATCGCACCGTGCTTTCGCAGAGTGAAAAGAACCATCTATCGAACTTGGAAAGGGGGTATGAGGGAGAGCTTATACTTGATGAAAAATGTAAAAACATTGAAGGGGAACGGTACATTATTAATGACTTGCTGTTTCAAGTAAATAATTCCTATTTTCAAATTGATTCCATGATTATTTCTCGGGGAGTGATTTATTTATTGGATGCGAAGAATTATCAAAATGATTTTATAATGAAAGGAGACCAATTTATTTGCGTACGGTCCGGCCAGGAATACAAAAATCCGATTGACCAGTTAAAGAGATGTATCCTCCTTCTTAACCAACTGCTACATAATTACAACCTGGATTATCTTGTGGAAGGCTTTGTTGTTTTTGTTAACCCCGAATTCACCTTATATCAGGCATCTATCGATGACCCCATTATTTTACCAACCCAGATAAACAGTTTTATGAGAGACTTGAATAAAACCCCATCTCAGCTAAACGAAGCCCATCGCAAACTTGCGCAAACCATTCTATCACTTCAACAATCCACTAACCCTTTCGCTGTACTTCCTAATTACAACTTCGAAAAGACAAAAAAAGGACTATGTTGTAAGACATGCAATTCTTTTCAACTAGTCAAAAACTATTATGATTTTATTTGCGGTAATTGTGGTGAGCGGGAAACAATTCAATCCGTTATAATACGGCATACTGAGGAGTTTAAGCTTTTGTTTCCTGAACGATTAGTCACGTCAGCTAGCATTCAGGATTGGTGTCAAACAAATTTAACAAAACGCACATTCACCAGAAATTTAAAAAAGCATTATAAGGCGTTGGGGAGTACAAAAGATACTTATTATGAGTAATTTCTTATGTGTTTTGAGGAAGTAGTGGAAGGGCGGGACCGAGCATTTGTTTTTTGAGGAGTATTCGGACACTACCCGGGATTCTGAGGCTCCGGGAGTCCGAATCACCCCCGTATTCGGACACTACCCGGGATTCTGGGGCTGCGGGAGTCCGAATCACCCCGTATTCGGACACTACCTGGGATTCTGGGGCTGCGGGAGTCCGAATCACCCCTGTATTCGGACACTACCCGGGATTCTGATGCTGCGGGAGTCCGAATCACCCCCGTATTCGGACACTACCCGGGATTCTGAGGCTCCGGGAGTCCGAATCACCCCTGTATTCGGACACTACCCAGGATTCTGGGGCTGCGGGAGTCCGAATCACCCCTGTATTCGGACACTACCCGGGATTCTGAGGCATCGGAAGTCCGAATCACCACCTGTTCAGAATTATAAGCATAGGATAGATCCGTATAAAGGACCAAAACTCAAGCAATCACCCTAAAAGATCCCCGAGCAAAAAAAAAGCGGATAGCACTTGATGTGCTATCCAAAAAATTAGGGAGTTTAGGGGTATGGATCTAGCTGTAATTCTACCTTTCCCCATATGAAAAAGAAGTAAACCTATTTGGGATAAATTTCTCTTTGATTGAAAACATGGCTCCTGCCCTGTATGATAGAGTTAGAATTTTTATTCTAGCAAACTAGGGAGTGATTCCATTGAATATGGATTTTAATTTATTTATGAATGATGTTGTCCGCCAAGCCCGCCAGGAAATAGCTTCTTCAGGCTACACTGAGTTGACAACACCTGAGGAAGTGGATGAGGCGTTCAAGAAAGAAGGAACAACGCTTGTGATGATCAATTCAGTTTGCGGCTGCGCAGGCGGGGTTGCCAGGCCCGCTGCTGCACATGCCATTCACTATGATAAGCGGCCGGATCACCTCGTTACAGTCTTTGCCGGCCAGGATAAGGAAGCAACTGAAAGGGCGCGGAGCTACTTTAAAGGTTTTCCGCCATCTTCTCCATCATTTGCCCTTTTGAAAGACGGCGAAATTTGCACAATGGTTGAACGCCATGACATTGAGGGATTTGACCCGATGTCTGTAGTCCAAAAGCTGCAACAAACTTTTGACAAGCACTGCGAAGAACTTTAATCGGTTTTACATGCCATTCATGCTATGCGTGAGTGGCTTTTTTCATTTCTGGATATACTGAGGTTCATAGACTCTTTTGTTTTGCCAGTAAGCATATGTAAAGAATTTTGATGCTCAGTTTTTATTAAAAACTTTCAAAAATAGTATTGCAAAATTATTCATACGTGTTAAAATTCATAAATATGAATATTTATTAGCAAGGCAGCATGCTGATAAAGAGGGATTATCCCTAGGTAAATAGGGTAGGTATCCAGTAGATATGAAATATTCTGTAAATTATAGGAGGAAAGCTTCAATGAAAAAGGGGATTGTTTTATTTTTAACAACAGTTTTACTGGCGGGCATTCTCTCTGCTTGCGGATCAAAGGACGACAATGCCAAAGGCGGCAAAGAAGGAGATAAGAAAACTTTAACGATGGCTACTTCTGCCGATTACCCGCCTTTTGAGTATATCGAAACTGAAAAAAGCAATGAAATTATTGGTTTTGACGTTGATTTGGCAAAAGCTCTTGGTGAAAAGCTAGGTTATGAAATTAAGGTTAAGGATATGGACTTTAATGGCCTTGTCCAGGCGCTTAAATCCGGCCAGGCCGACCTTGTTCTTGCCGGCATGACACCAAATGAGAAACGCAAGAAGAATGTGGATTTTTCTGATATTTATTACACCGCCTCGCACATGATTATTACTAAAAAGGACAGCGGCATTAAAGCACTCGAAGACCTTGAGGGCAAAACGGTTGGCGTCCAGCTTGGCTCGATCCAAAACGACAAGGCAAAGGATATTCAAAAAGAAGTGAAAATCAAAATTGAGGACCGCAACCGAATCCCTGATTTGATCCAGGAGCTTAAATCAGGCAGATTTGATGCTGTTATCATTGAAGATACTGTTGCAAAAGGATTCCTTGAGAAGGAAACCAATCTTGGAGGATTCACCATTTCCGAACAACCTGAAGAAGCAGGATCAGCGATTGCGTTTAAAAAGAACAGTGAGCTGACGAAAAAGTTCAACGATGAGTTGAAGAAAATGAAGGAAAATGGCGAACTCGACAAACTGATTGTAAAATGGTTTGGCGGGAAAGAGTAAGGGGAAAGCAACTAAACGTTCAGGAAGCTTGCCTTTCTGAACGTTTTATAGTTCAAGTAGAGAGGAAGGGTCGTTAGAATGGGATTGGATTTTAGTCAAATTGTCCCTTCAATTCCTTATATATTAGAGGGAATATGGGTTACACTGCGGATTGTGTTTTTTGCGGGTGTCATTGGTTTTGCGCTTGGCATCATTCTTTCTTTATTTAAAATTAGTTCGGTTAAGCCTTTAGGGTGGCTTGCTGACGCCTATACGAGTGTGTTCAGAGGAACGCCGCTCGTGCTTCAGCTAATGATTATCTACTTCGGCTCACCGCAAATATTAGGGTTTCAAATTGAGCCATATGCAGCGGCGATTATTTCATTTGGCCTTAACTCGGCCGCCTATATTTCTGAAATTATCAGGGCTGGGATTCTTGCGGTTGATAAGGGGCAAAGGGAAGCAGCGGAGGCGCTTGGTGTTTCCTATTGGCAAATGATGTGGGATATCATTCTTCCTCAGGCATTAAAGAATATCCTGCCCGCACTCATGAACGAATTTATCACTCTTACAAAAGAGTCAGCCATTGTTACGACCATCGGGGTTATGGATATCATGCGCCGCTCTTACCAGGTAGGAGCAGAGTATTATTCATATTTTGAGCCGCTCCTTTTTGCCGGCTTGATCTATTACTTGATGGTTATTACATTGACCTTCCTCGGCAAGCTGCTTGAAAGGAGGATGAGGCGCAGTGATTAAAGTGGAAGATTTGCGGAAAAATTTTGGCAAGCTTGAGGTTCTAAAAGGCATCACCACCTCGATTAGAGAAGGGGAGGTTGTCGCCATTATCGGTCCTTCCGGTTCGGGAAAATCAACTTTCCTCCGCTGCATGAATTTACTCGAAGTGCCGACTAGCGGACGGATTTGGATTGGTTCGAGTGAAATAACGAATAAGAAAACAAATATCATGAAGGTCCGTGAAAATGTCGGGATGGTGTTTCAGCATTTTCACTTATTTCCACACAAAACGGTCCTCCAGAACTTAACATATGCCCCAATGAAGGTTAAAGGGCTTTCAAAGGCCGAAGCAGAAGAAAGCGGCATGAAGCTGCTGGAACGGGTTGGTTTATCTGATAAGGCATCCGAGTATCCTGGGCGACTATCAGGGGGCCAGAAACAGCGTGTAGCGATTGCAAGGGCACTGGCAATGAAGCCGGACGTCATGCTGTTTGATGAACCGACATCGGCTCTTGACCCGGAAATGGTCAAGGAAGTACTGGATGTCATGAAAGACCTTGCGCAAACAGGGATGACAATGGCAATCGTGACACATGAGATGGGCTTTGCAAAAGAAGTCGCTGACAGGGTCCTGTTTTTGGATGGGGGCGTCCTTGTTGAGGATGCGCCGCCAGAACAATTCTTCACCAATCCACAAAGCAGCAGGGCGCGGGATTTCTTGCAAAAAATGCTCTAATAGGGATATGCTAGAAAAGATGGTCGGGTGATCATCTTTTTCTTTTGCCATTTTTTTCAGGAGGAGAGCTTTTATGAAATACAGGATAGGATACAGGACAACGAAAACAGCGATTGGAACAGCTGCCGCCATCATCATTGCCCAGCAGCTCGGCGCCACTAATTTTGCTGCGGCTGGTATTCTGACAATTCTATGTATTAAACCCACTCAAAGAAAATCATTGAGGACGGCCTGGGACCGTTTCCTTGCCTGCATGCTTGCAATGCCTTTTTCCGCCGCCTTTTTTGAGATATTGGGCTACCATCCTACCATCATTGGACTGATGTTATTTTTCTTTATTCCAACCCTTGTTATGCTGAAGGCCAATGATGGCATAGTTACAAGTTCAGTCATTATTTTGCATATATATTCAGCTGGCCATGTTTCGAAGGATCTTTTTCTGAACGAATTCCTGGTTATTTCGGTCGGGATCGGCGTGGCTCTGTTGATGAATTTGTATATGCCGAGCCTGGACAAAAAGCTGTTTGAATACAGCGCTAAAATCGAGGAAAACTTTCAGAAGATTTTTATGGAAATGGCGAACTATTTACGGACGAATGAAGGTGAGTGGGACGGCAGGGAAATATCCGAAACGGCCAGGCTTTTGAATGAGGCAAAATCACTTGCCTACCGCGATGTAGAAAACCATTTGGTCAGGGAGGAAAACCTGTATTACCACTATTTCACAATCAGGGAAAAACAATTTGACATTATCAAACGCATCTTGCCTATTTCCGCTTCACTGGGCCGCTCTTTTGAACAGGGGAAAATGGTCGCTGACTTTATTGAAGAGTTATCCAAAAATATTCATGAGGGCAATCCCGCGTTCATTCATCTGCATAAACTTAGACAAATGAAAATGGAATTTGAAGAGATGGATCTCCCAAAAACGAGGGAGGAATTTGAAGCAAGAGCGGCACTCGTCCAATTGACGAATGAATTAGAACAATATCTCGTAATTAAAAGCCCGTTCAGAGGATTACATAAGCCCGAAGAGAAGAATCGAAAGGCGAAGATTGGCACAAACTAGGAAAAAAACAAGGGTGATTTGAATGGCAAATGTACTCAATTTCCTGCTAGCAGTGCTGTTTGTCTCGCCAATCTGGCCGCTAGGTCCAAACCCGCTTCCCGGGGATACGTTTCTCATCGTCAATAAAAAGACGAATGAAATGGCTTTCATTGATGAAAATAGGGTGCAGACTGTCCTTTCCGTTGGGACAGGGAAAAGTAATGAACTGACTCCGGAGGGGCTGTTCACGGTCACAGTGAAAGCGGAACATCCATATTACCGAAAAGGGAATATTCCGGGCTCGCATCCAACTAACCCGCTTGGGACGAGATGGATTGGCTTTGATGCGCTCAATACAGACGGAAGGATATACGGTCTCCACGGAACGAACGATCCTTCCTCAATCGGAAAATATGTTTCCAATGGCTGCATCCGGCTGCAAAATGAAGGGATTGAGTCACTGTACCCGTTTATCCCGCTTGGGACAAAATTGCTGATTACCTCATCAGACAGACCGTTTACGGAATTGGCGAATGAATACGGAGCCATCCGGTAATTAGGAAAAGGACTGCCCGGCAACAGGCAGTCCTTTTCGTGGAATCATTTATAGGAAAGTTGCAAGCCCCATTAGAAGTGTTGAGGCGAGCATGGCAAAGAGCATCAAATAAACGATAATTTTTCGAGTATTACGTTTTTTCATGGCTAAATAGTCTCCTCCCTGTAAGAGTTATGGGATACTATTATTGTACCGGGAAAAGGCGCAGTGGACAACCTCTCAAATTAGGAAGGATTTATGACACTTTTAGAGAATACAATAATTGTCGAAATTTTTCCGAGACAAAATGGAAATGGGCAAAGAAAAGGGGCTGTGCCCATTCAAAAACGAAAATAGGGGGTTGAAAGAGATGATTAAGAAGGTGGACCATATCGGGATTGCTGTACAATCCCTTGGGAAAGCGCTTCCTTTCTACACAGACATTCTTAAACTTCCCCTAGTTGGCATTGAAGAAGTCGAAAGTGAAAAAGTGATCGTTGCCTTCCTAGATGCTGGGGGTACAAAGCTTGAACTACTGGAACCCGCTTCGCCAGAAAGTGCGATTGCGAAATTTATTGAAAAGCGCGGCGAAGGAATCCACCATGTCGCATTCGGGGTGACTTCCATCCAGGACAGGATTAATGAGATGAAGGAAAGCGGCATTCGAATGCTGCAGGATGAGCCAAAACCGGGTGCGGGCGGTGCACAGGTGGCGTTCATGCATCCTAAATCGACTGGGGGAGTATTGTTCGAGTTTTGTGAGAAAAAGGGGATGGGCAAGTAATGGCTGACATTTTTGAAAAAATAAATGAATTGTATGACAAGCGCCGTGAAATTGAGCTGGGCGGCGGCGATGAAAAAATAGCCCGCCAGCATGCAAAAGGGAAGCTGACGGCGAGGGAACGTATCAGCCTCCTCGTAGATGAGGATTCGTTTATTGAACTCAATCCGTTTATTGAGCATCGAAGCACCGATTTCGGCATGGACCGCCAAAAAGGACCCGGTGATGGGGTCGTAACCGGTTATGGAAAGATAAATGGCCGTCCGGTTTATGTTTTCTCACAGGATTTTACCGTGTTTGGCGGCGCGCTTGGGGAAATGCATGCGAAAAAGATCGCCCATCTGATGGATTTGGCAGCCAACAGCGGGGCGCCTGTGATTGGGCTCAATGATTCAGGCGGGGCAAGAATTCAGGAAGGCGTCGTTTCATTGGACGGGTATGGCCAGATTTTTTACCGGAATGCGATTTATTCTGGCGTTGTCCCGCAAATTTCTGTCATCATGGGGCCATGTGCTGGCGGAGCGGTTTATTCACCGGCGATTACGGATTTCGTGTTCATGGTGGAAGGAACGAGCCAAATGTTTATCACCGGCCCGAAAGTAATTGAAACGGTGACAGGTGAGAAGATATCCGCTGAAGACCTTGGAGGAGCAAAAGTACATAACTCGATTTCAGGAAATGCCCATTTTATGGGGGAGACAGAGGAAGAAGTGTTGCAGTCCGTCAGAAAACTATTAAGCTACCTGCCGCAGAGTTCGAGGGAAAGGCCGCCTCATGTGGAGAATGAAGAGACTGGGGATGACTACCGTCCTAATCTTGTCGACTGCATTCCATTTGACCCAATCAGGCCTTACGACGTAAGAGTGGTCATTGACCAAGTTGTGGATAAAGACAGCTTCATGGAAATCCACCGCGATTTTGCCAAAAATATCGTTGTTGGGCTCGCTAGAATGAAAGGCGATACTGTAGGCCTTGTCTGCAATCAGCCGAAATTCTTGGCTGGCGGCCTTGATATTGACTCTTCCGATAAGGCAGCAAGGTTTATCCGCTTCTGTGACTCCTTTAATATCCCGATTATTACATTTGAAGATGTGACCGGGTTCTTCCCGGGAGTCAAGCAGGAACACGGGGGAATCATCCGCCATGGCGCGAAAATTCTGTTCGCCTATTCGGAGGCGACCGTCCCGAAAATGACGGTCATTACCCGAAAGGCCTACGGGGGCGCGTACGTTGCCCTGAACAGCAAATCAATTGGCGCCGACCTCGTTTTTGCGTGGCCGAATGCTGAAATCGCTGTCATGGGACCACAAGGCGCGGCGAACATTATTTTTGCAAAAGAGATTGCGAATAGTCCGGATCCTGACAAGGTACGCCAACAAAAAATTGAAGAATACCGCGAAAAGTTCGCAAACCCGTATGTCGCGGCAGCGCGCGGCATGGTCGACGATGTCATTGACCCGCGCGAAACGAGGATTAAGCTTCTCCAGGCACTGGAAATGCTAAGGAATAAGCATGAAACCCGCCCTCCGAAAAAGCACGGTAATATTCCACTCTAATTCGCTATATTGAAGATGGAGAAATGGAAAGGTATACTAAAATAGCGAGTACATCTATTTCCGACGGAGGTTCGAAAAAATGATTAATAGCGAAAGATTGTTAAATGAATTTCTTGAGCTTGTGCAAATCGATTCCGAAACAAAATTCGAAGCTGAAATTGCCAAAGTATTGAAGGAGAAGTTCAGCCAACTTGGCCTTGATGTTTTTGAAGATGATACGACTTCCATTACCGGCCACGGGGCGGGCAACCTGATTTGTACGTTGCCAGCGACAAAGGACGAGGTGGACCCGATTTATTTCACAAGCCATATGGATACCGTGACCCCTGGCAAGGGCATAAAGCCTTCCGTTCAGGATGGGTACGTCGTTTCGGACGGTACCACCATTCTTGGCGCGGATGACAAAGCGGGATTAGCCGCAATGTTCGAAATGATTCGGATTCTAAAGGAAAAGTCGTTTCCACACGGAGAAATCCAGTTTATTATCACTGTGGGCGAGGAATCGGGGCTGATGGGCGCCAAAGCACTCGATCCATCTAAAATCACAGCCAAATTTGGCTATGCACTTGATAGCGATGGAAAGGTAGGGAACGTTGTCGTTGCGGCGCCAACCCAAGCCCGGATTAGCGCTGTGATTTATGGAAAAACAGCTCATGCGGGTGTCGCGCCTGAAAAGGGCGTCTCCGCTATTACGATTGCAGCTAAGGCCATTGCAAAAATGCCTTTAGGCAGGATTGATAGTGAGACGACCGCAAATATTGGGAGGTTTGCAGGCGGACAGGCAACCAATATCGTTGCTGACCGTGTGGACATTCTGGCTGAGGCAAGATCACTCATTCCGGAAAAAATGGAAGCCCAGGTTGCAAAAATGAAGGATGCGTTTGAAACCGTTGCCGAACAGATGGGCGGCAGGGCAGAGGTTGACGTCGAGGTGATGTACCCTGGCTTTAAATTTGGCGAAGGCGACCATGTGGTCGAGGTGGCCAGGAAAGCCGCTGCAAGAATCGGGCGCAGCTGCGAACTCCAGCAAAGCGGTGGAGGAAGCGACGCGAATGTGATTGCTGGCTTCGGTATCCCGACCGTCAACTTAGCGGTAGGCTATGAAGAAATCCATACAACGAACGAGCGAATTCCGGTAGAAGAACTGAATAAGCTTGCCGAAATGGCGATTGCAATTGTTGAGGAAGTCGCAACTTTATAAGAGTTTTACCTAAAAACAGCAAAGGGAGCCCAGTGGGTTCCCTTTTGTCTTAAAATATAAACTTAATCAGCTGCTTCCACTTTTTCAAGCTCTGTCGTGACCACCGTTTCATTTCCGGAATCGTCTTTCAGGTAAAAGGACTTTTTAACAATTCCAAGGCCGGGGGCCCAGTAATTTTGAATGGTACTGCCATCTTCCCCGGTTTTCTCCAGAACAATTACCTTGTTTATTTTGCCATATGGGACGGCAACGGCCGCATCAACCATCTTCACGATCCAATCATCAAATCGTTGATTGAGTGTGACCGGATTTGGAAGAATGACTTTCGGTCTGAAAGCTTGCTTCAACGAGCCAATATCCGGCGCGTCCTCATCATAATATTCCGGCTCTTCATAAACAATTGAGATTCCTTTGTTATCCAACTGGAAGATTCTAAGG
The DNA here is from genome assembly GCF_003515685.1 of Neobacillus notoginsengisoli. Lineage (GTDB taxonomy): Bacteria > Bacillota > Bacilli > Bacillales > Cytobacillaceae > Bacillus_D > Bacillus_D notoginsengisoli. The sequence continues at coordinate 194,914 of NZ_QWEG01000005.1, forward strand.
ATTCTCGTGCCGCCGTTATCACTTACTGTTGCAAGATAATTTCCTTCCCGGGTAAAGGCCGTTTCCACCTCGCTAGCAAACTCATTTCCTGATCCCTTGTAAGTCTTTATTTGCTGCGCTTTAGGGAAATACGTGGTGGTCTGAATGGAGGTTTCAGCCCCTGAGGCGGAATTCGAACCGTTTTTTGACTCTTGCTTTCCGCCATCACCGCCACCGCAGCCAGCTAAAAGAATGAATACTGTGAGACAAGCCGTTAGTACCTTCATCATTGACATCGGCCTTTCTTGTTAAAATATTGTTAGTGAATTTAACAATTTTTATCAGCAAATGATCCCTGTCCCCAAAAAAGAGTTACCTGTTTATCCTTCTTATTATGATATTCGATTTTTCTTATCCCTATCCAAGCTGACAAAAAATTAGGGGAGGAGGGTGCTTCCAGCCTCTAATTTTGCTAAACTGAAAGAATGAGGGGGTGATGGCCATGAAAGAAATGTATCCAAAAAAGGGAAGGGTTATTTTGCATGTGGATATGAATAGTTTTTATGCATCTGTTGAAACAGCGTATGATCCCTCCCTTAAAGGGAAGCCGCTGGCCATCGCCGGAAATCCGGAAGAGCGGCGCGGAATCATTGTGACGTGCAGCTATGAAGCGAGGAAGCGGGGCGTGAAGACGACCATGCCTTTATGGGAGGCAAAAAAGCTTTGTCCCGAACTGATTGTCATGAAGCCGAATTTTGACCGGTATCGGGCAGCTTCAACGGCCATGTTTGAAATTTTGGCCCAGTTTACCGAGCTTGTTGAGCCTGTTTCAATTGATGAAGGATATTTGGACATTACAGACAGCTATGAGTTGGGAAGCCCGCTCGATATAGCCCGGACGATTCAGAAACGGATTCTGAATCAACTTGACCTTCCATGCAGCATTGGCATTGCACCGAATAAATTTTTGGCAAAAACAGCGTCGGACATGAAAAAGCCGATGGGGATCACGGTCTTAAGAAAGCGGGATATACCGTCAATTCTCTGGCCAAGGCCTGTAGGCGAAATGCATGGAGTCGGGTCGAAAACTGCGGAAAAGCTAAAAGGGATTGGAATTGAAACGATTGGGGATTTGGCTGCGGGAAATGAAGTACAGCTTAAAATGGTGCTTGGCATAAACGGCCAAAGGCTGAAGGACCGAGCGAATGGAATCGATTCGCGGCAAGTTGACCCAGACTCGATTTCCGATTTCAAGAGTGTTGGCAACTCCACAACGTTGCCAAGGGATATTTCCAATCAGCGGGAGTTATTTAAAGTGCTAGACGGCCTGGCAGATAAAGTGGCGACCAGGCTGAAGCGCAAAAACGTCGTTGCCCACTCGCTTGGAATCACAATTCGCTATAAGGACAGGAAAACCGTCAATCGGGGGAGAAAGCTAAGAAATCCGGTCGGTGGGAAAGAGGAAATAGCCGAATTGGCTAAGCAGTTCCTTGTCAGTAACTGGAATGGAAATCCAGTCAGGCTGCGTTAAAGGAGAAATACGGAAAAAATATTATCTCCAATGCCGCTTCCAAAAAAGTGCTTGACGCAAATAAAGGGACCCAAACGAGCTTCAATAAAGATTTCCTGCGTGGATTTAGGCCTGGTGGCAAGGTTAATTCTACGGAAGTGGATTAGAAAAACAAATGCCGCCCCGGCCGGGACGGCATTTTTATCTATTATTTTAGTCCTTCAAGCAGCAGGATCCTAGCAGGTGAAGCGTCGGTTCCTTGCAGTTTCAGCGGTGCGGCAACCATGAAATACTCGCCTGCTTCAACATCTTTCAGGCGGAGGCCTTCGATAATAATAATATCGCGGGTCATCAACGTCTTATGGGTCGGATGGCCTTCCTGGGCACGTTCAATGCCAAGCGAGTCAATACCAACCCCGGCGACGCCAATTTCGGCAAGCCGCTCTGCGGCATCCTGGGCAACATAAACAAATTCAAAATTAAACTCCTCATCATAAGAGTTTTTTGTTTTGAAAAGGACAAAGTCGCCTTTCACAAGATCGAGACCTTCGAGTTCCGCTGCTGTAATCTTATCTGAAACCCCTGTCATGTCAAACACTTTAGTTGACCTGACAAGCTCTTCAATTGCAATCGTTTCAAATGTTTTTCCATCATTGATCATGTGGAGTGGCGCATCAATATGAGTGCCTGTGTGAACATCGAGGCTGAGTCTTGATTCAGTCACATGAGCGTTCGTTACCGTTTCAAGCTTCGGCTGTTTCTCGGGCTTGTTTTTGTAAACGGGCATCCCATCAAAAATTGGTGCAGTAATGTCATAAATCTTCACTACATTCCCTCCGCTTTTAACAGTTCTCTACGTTTAAATCCCTTACACGCCACCAGAAGAAGCCGTCCTTTTCGAGAAGCTGCTCTGCTGCTTCCGGGCCTCTGGAACCTGGCGCGTAATTCGGGAAGCTTTCTTCCTTCGTGCTTTCCCAGTAATCGGAAATCTTATCCACGAAGCTCCATGACAGAGCCACTTCATCCCAGTGCGCAAAGTTTGTTGCGTCACCGCGCATGCAGTCATAAAGGAGCAATTCATACGCTTCGGGCGTGTTCATTTCATTTACGCTCGTATTGGCAAAACTTAATTTTACCTCAGTCGCATCCATGCCTTGGCCAGCTTTCTTTGCGTTCAGATGAAGGGTAATCCCTTCCTCAGGCTGAATATGAATGACTAGCAAATTCGGATTCAGCGGCTTATTCGGCTGATAATAAAGGTTCATCGGAATATCCTTGAACTGGACAACGATTTTCGTCGATTTTGCGCCAAGCCTCTTTCCTGTCCTGATATAGAAGGGAACGCCTGCCCACCGGGCGTTGTCAATCATCAGCTTCCCTGCCACATACGTTTCCGTGTTGGAATGAGGATCGACCATCGGTTCATCCCTGTAGGCAGGAACCGGCAGACCGTTCATTTCTCCGGCACCGTATTGGCCGCGGACGAAGTATTTCGCTACTTCATCCCCTTCGATTTCCCTGAGAGAACGGAAAACGCGGATCTTTTCCGAGCGGATTTCATCGGTGGTGAGCTTAATAGGCGGTTCCATTGCCAAAAGCGCGACCATCTGGAGCATATGGTTTTGGACCATATCTCTGAGTGCGCCGCTATTTTCGTAATAGCGGCCGCGCTCCTCGACCCCGAGCGTTTCACTCGATGTCACTTGAATATTGGAAATATAGCGATTGTTCCAGAGTGGTTCAAAGAGAGCGTTGGCAAAACGGATAACCTCGATATTTTGGACCATCTGCTTGCCAAGGTAATGGTCAATCCGGTAAATTTCATCTTCGCTGAAGGCTTTTCGGATTTTCTCGTTTAGTTCTACCGCAGATGCAAGATCATGGCCGAATGGTTTTTCAATGACGAGCCTCTTAAAGCCTGGAACATCAGTAAGCCCATCCGATTTCAGGTGCAGGGCAATGGTACCGAAAAATTCAGGCGCCATGGCTAGGTAAAAGATTCTGTTGCCCCCAAGTCCGTATTGATTGTCGAGATCCTCTGCCATTCTTTTTAACACTGTATAAGAACCCGAGTCAGTGACATCATGGGAGTGGTAATAAAAATGGGAGGCGAACTCCTCGATATTGTTTCCGGTTTCTTTCGCTTCAAGAACCGAGTTTTTTACGTTTTCCTGAAATTGTTCATTCGTCAGCGGCCTTCTGGCAACACCAATGACGGCAAAACGTTCCGATAGTAGACCTTTTCTAAACAGCCTGTATAAAGACGGGTACAGCTTCCGGTTTGCAAGGTCGCCGGTCGCCCCAAAAATCATAATTAGCGAGGTTTGTTCCTTATATTTTGCCAAGGATAAAGACTCCTTTACGTATAGATAGTATCTGATGTGAAAAATTTACCTGTCAAATACAAAATTGTAGCGGTTATTCTTAGCTTTCGCAAATGTTATGCAATTAATGTAAGATGCTGGAAAACGGTTCGTTCATTGTATCTGGTCTTTTTCTCCATCCTATGAAGGCGGCTGCAGGTAATTATGGTATAGTAGAAAAAACAGACAATGATCCAGCCGGGATAGGCAGGATAACGATTTAGGCTTACTTTTGCAAAAGAAAGAGGTTTTCACGTTGGAACTATTATTCCTTGGAACAGGAGCAGGCGTGCCGGCCAAACTCCGCAATGTCACATCGATGGCATTGAAGCTTCTTGACGAGCGCGGCGCCATTTGGCTTTTCGACTGCGGAGAAGCGACCCAGCATCAAATTCTTCATACATCGCTTAAGCCGCGGCGGATTGAAAAAATTTTTATCACGCATCTTCATGGTGACCATATATATGGGCTTCCTGGGCTTTTATCGAGCCGTTCCTTCCAGGGCGGGGAGTCGGAGGTTGAAGTCATCGGCCCTAAAGGAATTGGCCAATATATTAAAACAAGCCTGTCCATCAGTGGAACGTACTTAAAATATCCGATTACGATCACTGAATTGGAGGAAGGGGTTGTTTTTGACGACGGCGAATTCCGGGTGGAGGCTCTCCTCCTTGACCATGGAATTCCGTCATATGGATATAGAATTACCGAAGCCGACCGGCCAGGGACACTGCTTGCGGATAAATTGGCGGAGGCAGGGGTGCGGCCAGGCCCGATTTACAAAAAAATTAAAAACGGAGAGCCGGTCATTCTTGAAAATGGGACGGTCATCAATCCCGAGGAGTTTCTCGGTCCACGGCAAAAGGGCAGGGTAGTCACCATATTAGGTGATACACGCTATTGTGAAAATGCTGTCAACCTCGCCAAGAAAGCCGACCTTCTCGTTCACGAAGCAACCTTTGCCGCTGGTGAAGAAGCGATGGCTTATGAATATTTTCACTCAACAACCGCCCAGGCCGTCGAGGTGGCAAAATTGGCGAATGTAAAAAAGCTTTGCCTCACCCATATTAGTTCGCGCTATGACCGTCAGGCTGCAAAGGAACTTCTTAAAGAAGCGCAAGGATTTTTTGCAGAGACGGAAATAGCCGAGGATTTTAAGGAGATTGAGATTCCCTTGCCAAATTCAAAGGATTGAGCCGGTCCATTTTGGGGCCGGTTTTTTATTTTTCTTTTCTATACGCTTTCCAAGAGGTTTTCATGGCTGCGTAACTGCCAATGGCCGCATAGCCGTAGAACCAGCCCATAAACAGTCCTGAAAGGACGCTGTATTGGTGGCTGACCAGGACGGATAATAAAAGTCCTGCTGCCAGCGCTATTGTTGGGACAATGGGTTTAGAGATTTTAAAATACAGTTTCAGCAGTTGGGTAATGCCGATTATCGCCGGAACCGCAATTATTACATCCCAGATATTTGTATGAATAACAGGAAACTCCAACATGGCTACCCTCCAGAGAAAGGTCTTTTTATTTAGTGTTGCCAATTCTCCTCAGGTCAACCGACTAGACAGTCCTGCATGGCTCACACCCGTGGTTAGTGTAAGGAAAAAATGTATACCCGGTTTAAAACTGGAAAATAGGGTAAAGGAACAAATAAAAATACATATTTTCCAGGGGGAGACGAGCATGGAATTTTTGATTCTTACAGGCATATTACTTTTCATCATGGGATCGCTCGTGTTATTAGTTAGCGGCCTTATTACGTTCTTTTTTTCAAAAGTCCATTTTCTGTACATATTGGCCGGCAGCGCTACAGTCGGCGCCGCGGTTGGAATGTTTTACGGATTCGGCGGATTCACCGTCGTTGCGGTAGTAGTGAATATTATTCTGTCATCGATTGCGATTGGCCTCGCAAAATACGGTTTATACTTGAAAGCAAAAACGGATATTGAACCGGAGAGTTTGCTGAGTTAAAAAAGTGGCGCCTTTCATTATGAAAGGCGCCGTTTTTTGATTGGTGGATGATCAATCAGGGCTTTGCGTATAAATGTCCGGGATGCGTGGCAGCAAACGGCCAAAAATCCGGTTTAGTTGTCACTCAAAGCCCGGATGCGTGACAACAAACGGCCAAAATCCGGTCTAGTTGTCACGCAAAGCGCCCGGCTTAGCGGACAGCGGCAAACCAGTCTTGCCTAGCTTCCTTATCTCCACCCGCGTTCGTATTGCTTTGGTGCTTCGATTTCAACGCCAAGCTCTTTTGCAGCGGTCCTCGGCCAGTATGGATCGCGGAGGAATTCACGGCCAATCAGCACAAGGTCCGCGCGCTCGTTTTGGAGAATTTCCTCTGCCTGGATGCCTGAAGTAATCAGCCCGACAGCGCTGGTCGCTATTCCGGCTCCTTCCCGGATCGTTTCCGCAAATTTAACCTGATAGCCAGGGTAAACATTTATCCTTGCAGGGACAACAGCGCCGGAGCTGACATCAATCAAATCGACACCCTGATCCTTCATCCATTTTGCAAGAGGGATATAATCTTCAACCGTCAATCCGCCCTCTGTGTAATCATTGGCTGAAACCCTCACAAACAGCGGCCCGTCCCAAACCGTTTTCACTGCATCAATAATCTCGCGGAGGAAGCGATAGCGGTTTTCGGCCGAACCTCCGTATTCATCTGTCCGCTGATTTGAAAGAGGGGAGAGGAACTCATTAATCAGATAGCCATGGGCTCCGTGTAATTCGATTACATCAAAGCCGGCTTCTTTGGCGCGCTGGGCTCCTTTTTTGAACGCCTCGATCGTTTCCTCAATATCCGCCTTCGTCATTTCCTTTGGCGTCTTTGATTTTTCATTAAAGGCCAACGCGGAAGGGGCAAGGATTTCACCTTCAAGCACAGCCTTCCTGCCCGCATGCGCAAGCTGGATGCCAATTGCAGTACCGTGTTCCTTCACAAGGCCGGTCAACTCTTTCAATCCCGCAACGTGATCGTCACTCCAAATTCCAAGATCCTGCGGAGAAATCCTTCCTTGTGGAGTGACGGCAGTCGCCTCGACAATAATAAGCCCAGCCTGCCCAACCGCCCGGCTCGTATAATGAGTCCGATGCCAATCCTCAACCATCCCATCCTCACGATGGCAAGAATACATACACATCGGCGACATCACAATCCTGTTCTTAAACGTTACCCCCTTAACCGAAAACGGAGTAAATAACTTTGCCATTTTGCAGCCTCCCTTTCTGAAGCAGGGGACGGTTCCACTGCCTTACTCGTCCCCCTTATGTGTAGAATCAACAAATTTAGTATAGCAAAGCCCGGTCTTTTTTATCTAAATTACGGCTTGCGCAATTCCTTCAGGCTGTATTTCGTGCCCCGCCAGATGATACCGCCGCGTTTGAGCGTCAGGTAGCTCGCACGGATGATACTGTAAATGAAAATCGAGGCTGTCAGCGGGAAGGCAGCAAACAAAACAGGGGAAAAACGGGTCATCTTCCGCAATACAAGCATGTAAAGTACGGCAATTCCAATGATATTCCCAAGGCTCAGTAAAACAATAGTCCGGTCGGGTATAAAGAGGGTAAAAAACGGCAGTACCTGTGAAACAAACGTACCGAAAACAGCGAACACAACCATGGAAAGTCGGTAATGGAGTCCGGCAAACGTATTCTTTTCAAGCCCGGCAAGTGCTTCCCTAAGTGTCCCGTACCATTCCACTTCAATAAGCGTAAGGGCGCTGGCAATCCGCTGCTTCAATCCTGCTTGTTTCATTTTCAGGCCGAGCTGCAAGTCGTCGTCCGGCCTCATTTTAATTGCTTCGTGGGTTCCGAATGATTCGTAACCAGCTTTCGAAACGAGGTTAAAGGCTCCGATACCAATCCCAATTTTCGATTTTGGGTTATTTGCCGCCCACGGACGCTTATAGTAAGAAAAGCCGAACAGAAAAAACGCTACAAATGACTTTAGCCAGAAGCCGTCTGCTCTCATATTCGGAGCTGCAGTCAGGTGGTCGAGCCCGTTTCGTTCGAAATAGCCAAGCGCTTTTGCAAACGCATACTTGTTAGACTCAACATCTGCATCGGTAAACAGAATCCGGTCACCTTTAGAAGCGAGATACCCTTGATACAGAGCATGATTTTTGCCAAGCCAGCCTTCGGGCAACTCTTCAATGTGGATAACCTGTACCCGGTCATCCATCAATTTTAGCTCTTCCATCACTTTACCAGTCTGGTCCGTGGACCTGTCATTCACAAGCAGCCACTCCACATTCCGGTATGTCTGGTTCAACTGGCTCAAAACACTTTTCTTAATATGGGCCTCCTCATTCCTCGCCGCCACCACAACCGAAAGCAGCGGCCCCTCCCCAAGAGGCACCTCATCCTCCAACCGATCAAGCGATCTAAACCCAATCAAAGCATCAATTAAAAACACAATCCAAATCAACAAACTCAACGACAATAAAAATATAAGCATACAAAAATCCCCATCGCTTTTTTCTTTCATTGTACCATTCGGGTGATGCAGGGGACGGTTCTACTGCTTCATTTTGATAATCCCCTAGCTATGCGGAAATAATGACAATAAGTTCCTAAAACAGTAAACTTAAACCTAGGCAGCAAATGAAAAAAGCTGCATCTTTATCGGAAAATAATTTTGCGGGGGAAAAGGTATGCCTGAATGGAAAAATAATATAGCAAAAATCACCATCCCAACTCCATTTGCGGTAGGGGATGTAAATGCATATTTAATTAAAGGGGACAGACTCGCACTTGTCGACACGGGCCCCAAAACGGACGAAGCGTGGGCTGCGTTAAATAAACAACTGGCCGATCTCGGTTATGCGCCAGATGATATTGAAATGGCCGTCCTTACCCATGACCATCCAGACCATGCGGGACTGCTTGATTATTTTCCGCAAACACTTGATGTGCACGGGCACCGGCTGAATGAGCGATGGATCAATCGGACAGACGAGTTCCTGACAATGCACGACCGGTTTTATTTAGGCCTGTTCGACGAGTTTGGAATTCCGGAGAGCTTTCACCGGCTCGCTGGACAGCTGAAAAAATCACTTAAATTTTCATGTAATCGTTCACTCACTGGGGAACTTTCCGAAGGAGACACACTCCCTGGGCTCGAGGACTGGCGGGTCATTGAAACTCCTGGCCATGCGCAGAGCCATGTTTCCCTATACCGGGAAAAGGATGGGGTGCTGCTAGCAGGTGATCATGTCCTGGCCCATATCTCGCCGAATCCTTTGCTTGAGCCTCCTATTAACGAGGGGGAGGAAAGGCCAATGCCGCAGCTCCAGTACAACCACTCTCTTGCAAAACTCCGCGACTATCCAATCGGCCTTGTTTATACCGGGCATGGAACAGAAGTATCCAAGCTGCCGGAGCTGATTGAGCGGCGGCTTACACGCCAGCATGAAAGAGCGATGAGTGTAAAGGAAATGCTAAAAGACGGACCAAAGACGGTATTTGACTTATGCCGACAGCTGTTCCCGGCCGCTTTTGAACGGGAACTGGGCCTGACTTTATCTGAAACTGCTGGCCAGCTTGATTATTTGCAGTCATTAGGGGAAATCGAATTTTCCTTCGAAAGCAAAACGAAATATTATCGGGTTAGGTGAGGTGAAACAATGGAGAATTTATCTGGCAAAAATGTTGTCATCACGGGCGCATCTGGCGGCATTGGTGCCGAAATCGCGAAACTGGCGGCAGCCAGAGGGGCGAACCTTGCACTGCTTGCGAGAAGCCGGGATAAGCTTGAAAAGCTAAAAGCAAAGCTGGAGTCCTCTTACAGCAGCAAAATACTGATATACAAACTTGATGTTTCTGAAACAGATAACGTGAGCGCCACATTTGCCCGGGTCTATCACGAACTCGGGGAAATCGACCTTCTTGTCAATAATGCTGGGTTTGGCATATTCCGCCATGCGCATGAGGCGGATATTGAGGAAATCAAGGCAATGTTCGATGTCAATGTCATTGGCCTGATCGCCTGCACGAGTGCGGTATTGCCAAAAATGCGGGCCCGCCGGTCTGGCCATATTATCAACATCGCTTCCCAGGCAGGGAAAATCGCCACTCCGAAATCGAGCGTCTATTCGGCAACAAAGCATGCCGTCCTCGGCTATACGAACAGCCTTCGGATGGAGCTGTCCGATTACAATGTTTATGTAACTTCCGTCAATCCCGGGCCGATTGCCACGAACTTTTTCAACATCGCCGATGAAAGCGGGTCATATGTGAAAAATGTCAAGCGCTGGATGTTGAAGCCTGAATATGTCGCCGAAAAGGTTGTTGGCAGCATGCTGAAGCCGGTGCGCGAAGTCAACCTGCCTGGCTGGATGAACGCGGGGAGCATTTTTTATGCACTGTTCCCACGGATGTTTGAAAGGCTTGGCAAAAAGGCTTTTAATCAGAAATAGTCGTTATAAGCGCAAAAAACAATGCCCATTCGTAAGTTTCGGAATGGGCGTTTCATATTTTGTTCTAATAGGCTCATTTGTTAGTTTGATGCAAAATTCATTCCTCGCCTTGATACCCGTTTGTTTCCCTCCCGGCTTCAAGCTTCCACTTAAACCATCTGCCACGGCCGTCCGTTGGGGCAACGAGCTGGCGGCTTCTTTGTCCATCCATAAAAGAATCTCCATGAAGATCCCGATCCTCCATATTATTCTTTAGATAAAAAATATCCTGATTCAGCAATCGCTTCAATCGTTTCGCGCAGCTTCAGCTTTGTTTCGAACGGCAGTTGATTGACGACATGGGTATGATAGACCACAATCGGCTTTTGCATTTTATAGAAAATATCACACTGTTATTTAGGTTGTTAAATTGATTGTTAATTGACTTTCAACTTGAAAGGGTAAAAGGGAAATTCTACTTATATGTTAAAATAAGTATATAGATTTTGAAGAGTTGAAACGAAGTAGTTTAGCTTTAAATTGATTGAAAAGGGGGTTTAATAATGAAAAGGATTTGCAATCAATGCCAAACTGAAATGATAAATGATTGTAAAGTAAATGTTGAATATGACTTGTCTGGAATTACGATTAGTCAAAAGCGTAAAGGACTTTTCAAAAATGTTTCCGCAAAGACTAAAGCAGCTGTATGTCCAAATTGCGGTAATGTAGCTTTCTATATTGATGATTACCAAATATTTAACAAATAATTACTTCTTTTTCACTCAATTTTGACCTTGGAATAAGCTCGATCAACGTAATGATGAAGTTGTGGTAATACCGCTTTTTGGAGCATAAAAAAGAGTACCGGCCATTCCGGTACCCTCGTTCTATTTCACTGCCAGCTCGGCCTCATCAAGAAATCCGGCCACGACTTCCCTGTACTCTTCCGGCTGCTCGCGGTAAGGCGAATGCGCGCTTTTCTCAAAAATATGCAGCTTTGAGCCTGGCACAATGCTGCTGAAATAACTGGTCGATTCCGGGGTCGCCTCGTCATAGCGGCCGCACAGGAACAGGGATGGGACCTCGATTTCGTGGAGTTTTGGCGTGCAGTCGAACTCTTTCAGGTTGCCGGTTACGCAAAATTCGGACGGACCCCACATCGTGTTGTATACTTCCAGGTTGCCAAGTTTCGACGTTGCTTCTCTTTCCTCAGCGCTTATCTCAATCCGGCAGACGAAATTTTTGGCAAATACCTGCATCGCCTGTTTGTATTCCTCGGAATTAGTTGTACCGTCCGCTTCGCAGCGCGCGATTGTCTCCTGTGTTTCTTCTGGCAGCTGTTTTAAGAGGCGCTCCTGGTCTTTTGCCCAGCGGGGCGCACTCAGGCAGGGGCTTGAGAAAATCGCGCTTTTTACGCCAGCCGGCTTTGTCAGCAAATAGGAAGCAAGCAAGGTGGTTCCCCAGGAATGACCAAGGATATGTACTTCATCAAGCCCCAACCGCTCGCGTACCTGTCCAAGCTCTTCCACATAGCGGTCCAAATTCCATAGCGCTTGATCTGTCGGACCCTTCGAACGGCCCGCACCGAGCTGATCATAATAGACAACCATCCGCCCGTCCGGCCCGTTTGCAAGCTTGTCCAGACGCTGCAAAGGATAGCATGAGCCGCCCGGCCCGCCATGCAAAACCAATAAAGGAGCAGTTTCAGCCGCGCCTTTTACTCTTCGGTACCAAACTTTGCCCCACGTTACATCCACAAACCCTTCTTCCTTGTTCAAAATCCGTCTCCCCCTTGTTTAAAGTAAATTCATTTTTTGTTCCTTGCATTATTTTCATGCTGTTAAGAACTCATACACAACATCATTAACAAGTTCAAATAGACGTGCTTCAGGTTCTAGTTCTTTCAGCCTATATACCCGCTCGCAAATTTCCTTCAAGTCACTTTCACTGAGCGGCTGACTCTCTTCTCCGTAATATTGCTTCAGGCAGTTATTGACCATTTTTCTTACCAATTTTTCTTCCATGAAAAGCACCTCAAGCCCTATTATATCTCTTTTTCTTGCAGCCTGAACTGGAAACAGCCCCTTTTTCTATGAAACCTTCGTAAAATTTCCATTGAATACGAACGCATATTCGCTTAAGATATGGGTATAATGATACGGAACAAACGTTCTTATTTTGGGAGGGTGGTGATTCTCATGGTCGATTACAGCACATTGCCGCAGCACAAAATTCTGTGCGTGGATATGAAAAGCTTTTACGCCAGCTGTGCGGCAGTCATGGAGGGGCTTGATCCACTCGGCTGCTATCTGGCTGTAGTCGGCGACACGAACCGGGAAGGAAGTGTTGTCCTTGCCGCTTCACCGCTTTTAAAAAGAGAATTTGGCATCAAGACGGGTTCGCGTAAATTTGAAATTCCGAAAGATCCAAAAATCCTTGTTGTCGAGCCCAAGATGGGCATGTTTCTCAGGATTTCCACCGAAATCAGCCGCGTTTTCCACCGCTACGTCCCGAAAGAGGCCATTCATACATACAGCGTCGATGAAAGCTTCATTAAAGTCGACGGCGCGGTCAATTTGTGGGGGGATGCCCAGACGATTGCTAAAAAAATTAGGGATGATATTGAACGTGAATTTCAGCTTCCATGCGCGATCGGTATTGGCCCGAACATGCTCCTGTCCAAGCTCTGCCTGGATCTTGAGGCAAAGAAACACGGAATTGCCGAATGGACGTACGAGGATGTCCAGAAAAAGCTTTGGAAGGTTTCGCCGCTCCGGGAAATGTGGGGAATCGGCCGCAGGGTCGAGCGGACGCTGAACGGAATGGGGATTTTTACGGTTGGCCAGCTTGCCCGCTATGACCTTGAAAAGCTTGAGAAGAAATTCGGCATCATGGGCAACCAGCTTTATTACCATGCCTGGGGTGTTGACCTTTCGGAAATGGGCGCGCCAATCATCGAGGGCCAGATCAGTTTTGGCAAAAGCCAGATTCTTCTAAGGGATTATAAGGATGAAGAAGAAATTAAACACGTTATTCTTGAGATGTGCGAGGAGGTGGCGCGGAGGGCGCGGACGCACCGGAAGGCGGGGAGGACCATCACGCTTGGCATCGGCTACAGCCAGGATGAATTCGGCGGAGGATTCCACCGGGCGAAAACCATTTTCGAACCGACCAATGTGACGATGGATCTTTATCGTGTCTGCCTTGATTTGTTCCAACAGCATTATTCTGGCAAAACAGTCCGGCAGATTTCCATCTCGCTCGGGAATATTGTCGATGATGTCGAACTGCAGATGAGCCTTTTTGATATGGGAGCGGGAAAAAGAAGGGAGCTCGGTTATGTGGTGGACCGCATCCGCAGCCGGTTTGGGTCAGGGGCGCTGCTCCGCGCTGTTTCCTATACTGCAGCAGGAACCGCCAAGCACCGCGCATCACTGCTCGGCGGACATAAAAAGTAACCGGAAGAGAGGGAGAAAACGTGATTCGAGACCGCGGCAGAATAAAATGGACCTCCATGATGCTCCCTGAGCACGTGAAGATGCTCCGGGACTGGGTGAAGGAGGATTCCTATGAACAAAAGAAGGAACTTGATGAGCAGCAGCTCGAAATGATGAACGAAACCCTTATGGAAGCAATGGAATTTAACCAGGCAGTGGCAATCACCTACTACCGCGGCCGCAACTACGAACGTTGCACTGGAAACGTCCACTACTGGGACGAACTCGCACACAAGCTCCACATGATCGACTCCTCGGGCAACGCCCATCTGATCCCAATTAACACCATCGCCGACATCCGGCTGGCGGAGAAATAACCCGCCGGCTATAGGCAAAAGACAAGCAGGTTCGCATGTGAACCTGCTGTTTAAATGATTCCTAAGCTAAAACCACGAATTATAACCTACCTTCAATCCAATCGCCAAAAAAATTGTCGAAAACAAATGTAACCAAAAAGGAACTTTTAGTGTAAAATTACACTAAAATATGGTGAGAGGTGAAAAAATGAAGCGGAAAACAATTTTTTCAATTACCGCAATTGCTTTGCTGGCGGCAGGGTTATTTATGCTTGGAAATCCTATCACACGCGTTAAGAGCAAACAGGCAGCAGAACAATACCTCAAGAATACGTATCGAGACCAAACCTATGAAATAGAGAAAGTAGGCTATTATCCGGGCGAGGGAACCTATGTCATCCATGTGAAATTCGAGGATGGGCAAAGGGTAAACCTTGATGTCAAAAACGGCAAAGTAATCGGTCAGGAACCATGAATACTTGGAGGTGCTTCAGATGAACCGAAAAGTGACATTCACAATCATCGTCATAACCGTATTAATCATAATAAGCATTCCGGCAGGCTTCCTGTATGTCCTCAATAACGGCAATCCGTACACAAAACTCATCACTTCGCATTATGTACCATCGTATTTGGAAGAAAAGGGCTATACAGAAAAAGATATTCTGGACAGCCACTTTGTCGAACCAAAACATTTAATCAATCAGGACGTGTACCATGGCCATTACATGGTCATTTTTAAAGATGAACCCACGACCACTTATTATTACGGAGTGACGAAACGGGGGAAAAAGGTCGTCCAGTTTTGTGAAAAAGATGTTCAATTATCAGATGGAACAATGAACATATCGACCGAAAGAACAATGCATAGCGAGGAAGAGTGCCTACAGTCTTTGGAAAACAGATAGTCGCTATTAATGCTGTTAAAATGCGGTTTTAAGTGCCTCGTATTCCCTGTCCAAAATGCTCATGATGACATCTGTTTCAAAGCGCCCTTCGATAAGGGCGCCTTCCCGCTCTTTCCCTTCAATAACAAACCCGCATTTCTGATAGCAGGCAATGGCACGGTGGTTATATTCTAAAACCCGTAAATCCACTCGGTGGAGATTCAGCTCTTCAAATGCATACTGTAGAACAAGCTGGGTTATTTCGGTTCCAAGCCCTATTCCCCAAACAGAAGAATCAAATAGCCCGACTGCATAGCGGGCCCGGCAATCCGCTTCACTTACAGTCAGCCGCGCCTGGCCAATACAGCGACCGTCATATTCCACGCACCACTCAAGATTATTTCTTAAAATATTATCGATGAAGTTTCTGGCATCCTCCATTGTCAGTGGCTGAAGGTTCCGTGTATCCCCACCATACATTCTTACAAGCTCTGCATTTCGCCCGCATTTAAAAAAATCGAGCGCATCTGTTTCAATCGGTTTTCTTAACAAAACTCTCTTTCCTTGGATAGCAGGAGATTGGTTCATGGCGTATACCTCTTTCAAAAATATCTTGTATTTTAATAAAACTTTGATAGGATAATTTTAACAAAAAGATGTGGGGGGCGCCCGATGGAGATTGAGAAAATTTATGGCGATTTGCCAGTCCTGGAAACAGACAGGCTAATTTTGAGAAAAATGACGATGGAAGATGCCGAGGATATGTTTTCCTATGGCTCAAAAGAGGAAGTTGCAAAATATGTGACCAAAACAAAACAACCGCAAGCCCCTGTATTCATGCATGGGGTTAGGTTGTTATTTTCTTTTTTAGAACAAACGTTCCTAAAATAATTGTATTCGATTTATCCATTTGTTATTATAGAAGTATGAAAAGTCTAATAATTATAAAGGCAATTATAACGTAGTATACTCTTGAAAATTAAAAAGGAGTGTAAGGCCATGGGTGCACCAAAAGACCGGACTCCCTCTTTTATTGCCACGATCCGGCTAAAAACGGATAAAAAAGCAGAAAAGCAGCTTTTGGTGTTGTCAGAATGCGCCCGACAACTTTATAATGCCTGTCTCGGGGAAAGTTTGAAGAGACTGAAAGCGATCCAATCCACTGAATTGTATAAAGAGACGGTTCAATTATCAAAAACTGCGGAGGAAGAGATTGAAAAACGCCGGGCAAATTTTAAATATCTTAATGAAACATTTGGTTTTACCGATTATTCGATTCAATCCTTCGGGACAAAAACGAAAAATGATTCAAAGTTTATTGCCGAGCATTTAGGGACGCACATCTGCCAAAAAATCTCGACCAGAGCTTTTAAAGCGGTGCAAAAATTGGCCTTTAAGAAAGCGAAAAAGGTATGGTTTAAACGAAAAGGAGAGTTTGTCTCTTTAGAGGGCAAAAACAACAAAACCTTTCTTACGTACGCCAATGGTTATCTCTTCATCGGTAAGATCCTTTCATTCAAGTGCTTAATCGACCCCAAAGACCAATGGATGCAGCACGCCTTAAAGCAAAGAATAAAGTATTGTCGACTGATTAAAAAGGAAGTAAAGGGGAAAAATCGGTTTTATGTCCAATTAATCCTTGAAGGACACCCCTACCGGAAATATCAATTGGGAAAAGAAAAAGTCGGGCTGGATATCGGTCCATCCACAATCGCGATTGTTGGGGAAACCAAAGCAGAATTAAAGGAATTTTGTGAGGAAGTGGTTTACCTTGATAAAGAAAATAGAAAACTCCATCGTAAGTTGGACCGCCAGCGCCGGGCAAACAACCCAAACAATTACCAAAGTAATGGCGTTGTGAAAAAAGGAAAAAAGAAATGGACCAACTCCCATCGTTACATCAGGACCCGTTCAGCATACAGGGAATTGGAACGCAAGATAAAAGAAGTGAGAAAACAGCTCCATGGACGGGATACCAATCAAATCCTTCAACTAGCCTCCTCCATCCACACAGAAAAACTCTCTTATAAAGCATTTCAGAAGATGTTCGGCAAAAGTATTGGCAGGAAAGCACCAAGTATGTTTTTGAGCATGTTAAAGAGAAAAGTACAATTGCAAGGTGGAAGTTTCAGAGAATTCCCTACCTACTCAACAAAGTTGTCCCAGTCATGCCATTGCGGTGCAGTGAAGAAAAAAGGACTAAGAGAACGTTGGCATAATTGTGCATGCGGTGTTGAAGCACAACGCGATTTGTACAGTGCGTTTCTAGCCAGGTATGTTACCACAACTAATAGTCTGGGGATCAAACAGGCGAAAAGGGAATGGGATCGATTCTCCACGGTTTTGAAAGAGTGTATAACTAAAATGAAAAAAATAAAGCCAGAAAAGAAGTACATCTCTACATTTGGATTATAACCTTTGAGAACAGGTTAACTCTTTCGGTGCAGACGTACCCCGAAACAGTCAATAAGTTGTGAGCGGCAAGGGAATCCAAGCCCGTGTAAATAGTCCTGTTTCGATTATTTGCATTAGAACGATTTCGGCTGTCGAAGCCTTTTAGACCAAAGTGAAGTTCTGCTTCTGGATGTTTTCCAGGAGTGGGAAAAGCCGAGGTTGTTTAAAGGTGGAACCCCCTCCATTTAAGGATGGGAGAGCGTCAGATGGGAAGCACACAAAACCATTGAAGATACACGCGCCTTTATCGACTTTGTTTTAAATCAATACGAAAACAAAAAAGTCGCCCCATGGGCAATCGAGTTCAAAGAAAACGGCCGGATGATCGGCACAATCGACTTTGTCTGGTGGCAGCCAAGGCACCATAGCGCCGAAATCGGGTATGTCATTGCCCCGGAGTATTGGGGGCAGGGGCTCATGACCGAAGCAGCCTCGGCGATCATAAAACTTGGCTTTGAAAAGATGGAACTTGTTCGGATCCAGGCGAAGTGCTTTGTCGAAAACTTCGGATCGGCCCGAGTTATGGAAAAGGCGAGGATGTCATTTGAGGGGATCAACCGGAAGGCCATGTACATTAAAGGTAAGCACCGCGACCTGAAGACATACTCAATCCTCAAAGAAGAATTTGTTCTTTTGCAAAAGAAAGAAGAAGACAAAGCATTATAAAAGGTGGCACACATGGATATAAAACAAATTGACATTACTCGCTTCGAGAAGTGGAAGAGAGGTTAAAAGCAAAAGCCACGCATCAAACGGTGGCTTTCGCTGCGAAACGGCTGTTTTTAAGCAAATGGGAAACTCCCCATGCAAGCAGGCCTGCACTCACAGACATATACCATGGGAACTCGATAGCAGGGCCTGAATCCGGCAAAAGAATAATGGCGGCCATAATAATCGCCATTACAGCTGCACCGGCTGTTCCTACTACAATCATATTTTTCCTATGGTTTTGTTCTTCAGTAAAAAGAGTATTCCTGGCGATTTTAAAAATAAGCCAGGTAACAAAAAACGTCCCAAGAGCAATCATCAGAAAAGTCAGCCCGCTCTTTAGTAGATAGAGGACGTTTTCTTTTTTGCCAAAGAAGGAGACAATCAGGGAAATGATTCCGTTAGCCAACAAAAAGTAACTCAGCAGCTGGAAAACGAGTCCGGAAATAAACGACACTGCATTTTTCCTGTTTTCTTTCGGAATATCGGCAATCAGCTCATCCGTGAATTTCTTCGGATCATTGCCGAACAGGACATTGGCGGGCTTTCCTTCGGTTTGCGCTTCAATTAAATGGTCAAGGATCTCCATTAGCAATTCCTCGGACTGTTGTTCCGAAAGAGTAAGCTGAAGCCTAATATAAACCATAAAGTCAGAATAGATTTTTTCGTTTTCCTTTGTAAGCTCCCCGCGTTTTTGATTGTTAAGCTCGATTAATTGTTTAGCTTCCATGATTAAAGCCCCCCTTTTTTAAAAGATTGCTGACCGGACCCGCAATTTGATCCCATTCCTCTTTAATGAGCGCCAATGCTTCAATTCCAGCGTCCGTTAAATAATAATACTTGCGGTTCGGACCGGCAGGTGACGGCTGCATTTCACCGCGGATTAAACCGTTTTTTTGCAGGCGAAGGAGAACAGGGTATATCGTACCCTCGCTTACGTCCATGAGCCCCGCTTCCTGGAGCTTGGCAGACAGCTCATACCCGTAAACAGACTTCACAGCTATGACAGAGAGTACACAACCATCCAGGATTCCCTTTAAAAGCTGGGAACGTATCGACATAGCAACACCTCCAAACCGCTACATTGTATAACAAGATAGTGACGATAAACTCAGCTACCTTGTATTACAAAGTAGCTAAATTTACTATAAATCTTTTCACGAGCATCTGTCAACTAAAAAATGGGTAATTTTCAAAAAAATCACTCGTACTCTTTTATCTTCTTGCCACTTTTTAATAGCGTATATAAGGCTTTCCCATCACTCGGGTTGTCTTTTCCGTATTCGATTGGCAGCAGGGCAAAAAAGATAAAGTAAACCGAAAAATAGACAAACTGGTAAAAAAACAAGTGTTTCGGCCAGATGCCCATATGGATCAGTGAGTTCACAACTAAAATGGAAAGGGCATTAAAGATGACGCCTCCGGCATAAATAAGCGCATATTTCCAACGCGCTTCTTTTTTGATTTTATCGTACTGGCAGGAGGCATCGATAAAGTAAAGACTATGAACATGGAAAGTCCCAAGAGAAAAGAGCTTTCGCCCCCGGCCCATGGTCATTACGGGCTTGCCGCCAAAAAGGACAACGAAGAAGGTATGACCCGTAGCATGGACGAAAGATGTTAAAGGCAGGACAATAAAAAAAGCCCAGCAAAAGGTAACTAAGTCATTCCAAGAAAACATACTTTCACCTCACATATCCGTACATAGGGCTAATTCCTCAAAAACGGCGATTAAAACGTGTTAATATCTGCTAACGGCAGGCAAAACAGAAGGCACCCGCCGAATGGATCTCGGCAGGTGCCTTTTAGTTTTGTTCGTTATTGTCCCTAAACTTCCTTAGGAACACGGACCGGGGAGTCGAATTTGCCTTTATGCGTTCCATCGCAGAACGGCTTGTTTGAAGACAGGCCGCAGCGGCAGAGCGAAAAAGCCGGCTTTGTTGGGTAAGCATTCCCCTCGCCATCGAGCAATTCCACATCTCCGGTAATCCGGATTGAGCCGTTGTCATTTACTTTTATTGTTACCTTTGACATTATAAATCCCCCTTTGGAACTTTCTAACCTAAATGGTAGAGCGTTAAGATGGAAAACGCAACTATTTAGGAAACGATAAAGGCCCGGCATAGAGCCCGAAAGACCGTAAGCGCGATGCTATTCGGTCGCTAAATCTTCTTTTAGGCCCGTCTGCTTGTTAGTTGTGCGGATTCCCCAAGCAAAATTGATTAAGCCTTTTCAGTCATTTTCCAGAACTGGATCCGGATTATCCATCCGCGGCCGGACAACGAGATTTTCCAAAAACTCGTCTACCGCTTTTTCATATTCCTTCTGGTTTTCATTAAACGACTGGGCGTGAAGGCCTTTGTCGGCCATGAAAAGCATCTTCGGCCCTTTTTTCTTTTCGTATAGCGCTTCCGTCATGTAAGGGAGGATGAAATCATCTTTGGCGCTATGGATGAACAAGATCGGATTTCGAATATTATCGATAACTGAAATAGGGGAAACCTCCCTGATCGAATATTTGTCCCGGAAACGGAGAAAAACATCTCCTAAAGGCAATACAATTCCAGCCGGCAAGTTCATCTCTTCCTTGAGGTGGTAGGCAAGCTGCTCCCTAAAATCCGAAAAAGGACAGTCGGCGATATAAAAGTCCGCACCGTCTTCAAGCATGCCGGCATAAAGGATCATTGTCGCCGCACCCATTGATTCACCGTGGATCCCAAGTAAAAGTTCCGGCCGAATCTCGTTTTTCAGCCAGTCGACAACGGCTTTCAGATCGAATTTTTCATAATGTCCATAGCTCGTTGTTTTGCCTCCCGATTCACCGTGGCGGCGATGGTCGAATATAAGGACATTGAAGCCCCGCTCAAGAAACAGATTCATATATTTGATTGAACTATATTTGCTTTCTGTCACGCCATGGCTGATGATAATGTATCGGTTTGTTTCATGGGGTTCGGCCAAAACACCCTTTAGGTCATAACCGAAAGGCGAAGGAATGAGGACATCCCTTTTTTTCAATGATTCATACTCTTCATCAATAATCCTTCCAGCCTCACGTTCCCGCTTCAGGATGAATTCATCTTCTTTTTTCTTCATATACATAAGGCGATTTGTAAAGTAAACCCCGATTGCCGAAACAATCGCGAGAATAGAAACGAAAACCCTTACTGCTTTTCGCAAAAAAATCCCTCCGCTCTATTTGCATCCCTTTCATTATTTTACCAAACGGACTGTTTTAAAACACGAATGGCAGAAAAAAACCGCCCAATCTGGACGGTTAATATCCTTCACTGTTTGGAGTTCTGCCTGTTCGTTGGATGAATCTCTTTTTCCAACTCTTCTTTTGCAATCATCCCGCGTCCGTCCTTGGCAGACGGCTGCCCCTTTTGGCTGTATCCTTTGTCGCGTTTCTGGCTCATTGTCCGTATCTCCCTTCAGCTCATTAAGTATAAGATGAGCGTTACCAGGGAGGCTTATGCACCGGCACCAATATGCATCTTGTAATACATGCTCTCAATTGACCTGCTGACGTGCGGGCGGACAAGCTCAACCGCACCCATTAACTTTTCAAGCGAAATCCCTGTTTCAATCCCCATCCGTTCAAGCATGTATACAACATCCTCGGTGGCGACATTGCCGGTTGCACCTGGGGCAAACGGACATCCGCCAAGCCCTCCGGCGGAACTATCGAACCTGTCAATCCCCGCCTGCATCGAGGCAAGGATATTGGCAAGCGCCAGCTTCCTTGTGTCGTGGAAATGCGCGGTCAGCAGGATTTCCGGGAGGCAGGCTTTTAATTTTGCAAAAAGGGAATAGGCTTCCGTCGGTACAGCCATGCCAATTGTATCGGCGACACTCAGTTCGTCAACTCCAGATTCTGCAAAATCGCTGCAAAGCCTTAAAGTATCTTCCTCGGAAATTTTACCTTCGTACGGGCAATGCCACGCTGTCGAGATACAAGCCCTGACAAAATAGCCCTTTGCCTTCAACTCACCGATCAGCGGCCGGAGCTCATCCATACTTTCGGCAGTTGTCTTATTGATGTTCTTTTTATTAAATGTGTTGCTGACGCCAACGAAAACGGCCACAGCTTTACATGAGGTTTCCTGAACTCGCTCAATTCCTTTTTTATTTGGTGCCAAAACAATTGAACGCAAAAGCCCTTCCGGGGAACCGCTTACAATTTCCGCTGCATCTGCCATTTGCGGCACCCATTTCGGCGAAACAAACGAAGTAAGCTCCATCTCCCAGATGCCGGCATCCCGCAGTGCCCCGATAAACTGTTTTTTTACCTCAGTCGGTATGAACCCTTTTTCATTTTGCAGCCCATCCCTTGGGCCAACTTCAATAATTGTAACGTTTCCAGGCAAGTTTATTGCCATAAAACTCCCCCTCCATTCATACTCATTTTAAGTGGAATTTTTTAAAAAATGCAAGTAATGGTTCGATTTTGACAATTTTAAAGGATTTTCGCATTAAATCGAGAAATAAGTTAAGGAAAGCAATAAAGAAAGGGGCAATAAAATGGAAGTAGTGATTGTTGCAGCCGCCAGGACGGCCATCGGCAGTTTTAATGGAAGCCTGAAGGGAATCGCGGCTCCACAACTTGGGGCTGAAGCGATTAAGGGAGCGCTGAGCCAGGCGGGGCTTAAACCGGAGCAGGTGGATGAAGTGATTTTAGGGAATGTGCTGCAAGCAGGGCTTGGGCAGAATCCAGCAAGGCAGGCTGCTATTCGAGCGGGCGTTCCTGAAAGCGCTTCCTCTATGACGATCAATAAAGTATGTGGCTCGGGATTGAAAGCGGTCCAGCTTGCAGCCCAGGCAATTATCGCCGGAGATGCCGAAGTCGTCGTGGCTGGCGGAATGGAAAATATGAGCCAGTCACCCTATCTTTTGAAAAATGGCCGGGAAGGGTTCAAAATGGGCGATCAGAAGCTGATCGACAGTATGATTAGCGATGGCCTTTGGTGTGCGTTCAATGATTATCATATGGGCGTCACGGCTGAAAATCTGTGTGAGCGTTATGAGTTGACCCGCGAGGAGCAGGATGCATTTGCCGCGGCAAGCCAGGAAAAAGCGGCCCGGGCTATTGAGGAAGGAAGGTTCAAGGATGAAATCGTTCCGATACATATTCCGCAGCGGAGAGGCGAGCCAATCGTTTTTGATACGGATGAATATCCGAAAAAAGGAACAACAACCGAAAAGCTTGCCGGGCTTCGGGCCGCCTTTAAAAAGGACGGGAGCGTGACAGCCGGAAATGCGTCAGGAATCAATGATGGGGCAGCAGTTGTTATTGTGATGAGCAGGGCAAGAGCTGATGAACTTGGCATTAAGCCGCTCGTTGCAATTAGAGGAAATGGCAGCGCGGGAGTCGACCCGAGTGTGATGGGGATTGGCCCGGTCGAGGCGGTAAGGAAAGCGTTGAAAAAAGCAGGCACATCGATGGAGGAAATCGACTTGATCGAGGCCAACGAAGCATTTGCCGCACAGTCGCTGGCAGTCAGCCGCGATCTGCAGTTCGATCAGGAAAAGGTAAATGTGAACGGCGGAGCGATTGCGCTTGGCCACCCAATTGGCGCCAGCGGGGCAAGGATCCTTGTTACGCTCATCCATGAAATGAAACGCCGGGAAGCGAAAAAAGGTTTGGCAACGCTGTGCATTGGCGGCGGGCAGGGTGTCGCGACTGTTGTGGAGTTAGTTTAATTTAGCCAGAGAGAGGAGAAGTTCAATGAAGATGATTAGTACGTCTTTCCAGGAGGCAGTAGCGGATATTCAGGACGGAGCCACCTTGATGGTTGGCGGTTTCGGCCTGTGTGGAATTCCGGAAAACCTCATTCTCGCCCTCGTTGATAAAGGCGTGAAGGACTTAACGGTGATTTCCAATAACTGCGGGATTGATGAGTGGGGATTGGGCCTGCTTTTGCACAACAGGCAGATTAAAAAGATGGTCGGTTCGTATGTTGGCGAGAACAAAGAATTCGAGCGCCAGGTGCTGGCCGGCGAGCTTGAAGTGGAATTGCTGCCACAAGGAACACTTGCTGAAAAAATCCGCGCGGGCGGAGCGGGAATTCCGGCGTTTTATACACCTGCGGGGGTCGGGACACCCATTGCAGATGGCAAGGAAACTCGGGTATTCAACGGCAAGGAATATTTGCTTGAAGAAGCGCTTGTTGCTGACTTCAGCCTAGTGCGGGCGTGGAAGGGAGACAAGATGGGGAACCTTGTCTATCGGAAAACGGCCCGAAACTTCAATCCAATGATTGCCGCAGCCGGTAAGGTGACGATTGCTGAAGTGGAAAATCTTGTGGAGACCGGGGAGCTTGATCCGAATACGATCCACACACCGAGCATTTATGTCCAGGCCATCATCCAGGGTGACCAGGAAAAGCGGATTGAACGGCTGACAGTGAGGAAATAGGGGAAAGGAGAGACAAAGATGTCCAACGATAAAGCAAATGTGCGTGAAAAAATTGCGAGAAGGGCAGAGCGTGAGATTCAGGACGGATACTATGTGAATCTCGGAATCGGCATGCCTACGCTTGTAGCAAACTATATTTCTGACAATAAACAGGTTGTGCTCCAATCGGAAAATGGTCTGTTGGGAATTGGCCCGTATCCAGTGGAAGAAGAGGCAGATGCGGATCTGATCAACGCCGGGAAGGAAACGGTCACGGCGATTCCGGGCGCGGCTTATTTTGACAGTGCTGAATCATTCGCGATGATTCGCGGGAGCCATGTCGATATTGCCATCCTAGGTGGAATGGAAGTTTCCGAGAATGGCGATCTGGCCAACTGGATGATTCCCGGTAAAATGATCAAAGGGATGGGCGGTGCAATGGACCTTGTCCACGGTGCCAGAAAAATCATCGTCATCATGGAGCATACAAACAAAAAAGGTGAATCCAAAGTGCTAAAGGAATGCACCCTGCCGCTGACAGGCAAAGGGGTCGTCACCCGCATCATTACCGAGCGGGCTGTCATGGACGTGACCGATTCCGGCCTGAAGCTTGTTGAGGTAGCCGAGGGTTTCAGTGTTGAAGATGTAGTTAACGCAACGGAAGCACGCCTTGATACAAGCGGGGATGTTCAGTTGAATGCTTTTTAATGAAAGGGCGGAAGCAGTGGTGCTTCCGTCTTTTTGTCCGGTAAAAATGATGTATAATAGGGATATCTGTTTAGAGGAGAGGTTATATATGGCGAAGAAAAGACAGCCGCAAAAGGCAAGACAAACGAGAGAAGATAAACCGCTGACCCTCGGGGACATGATTAACCAGGATTTGTTCAACCAGCTGAAAAACCGCCAGCAGGAATTAAAGGCGGAAGAAGCACGCAAAGCGGAAGAAGAAGAAAAGCGCAAACGCGAGGAGCGCCGGCTGAAGGAGAAAAATAAGAGCTTCGAGGAGCTTCTGAATGAGAGTGGCATGAATTGGAAGGAATTCAAATAAGAATTCCTCCCGTTCAACATAAAAAAGCCTGTCCCCAAATGAACTGCACCCCAATTGTTAGACACACCTAACAATTGGAGGTGCAGTTTTTTTATGGCTAAGTTTACTTCAAAAGAAAAGTTAAATGCAGTTAAAAGATATCTAAATGGCAATGAGGGGCACAAAACAGTGGCTAAATCCATTGGGGTTCATCATAGTGTTCTTTCCAATTGGATCAAACAATATGAATTCACTGGCGAAGCTGCTTTTGAAAAACCCTATACAACCTACTCCCTAGAGTATAAACTGGACGTACTCAATTATATGAACGACCAAGGGACATCCTTTAGGGAAACAGCTGCCATTTTTAATATTTCCTCTCATGAAACACTCCGGAAATGGAAGCTTGCCTTTGATACAGGAGGACTGGATGCCCTTAAACCATTGAAAAAGGGGCGTCCAGGCATGAATAAAGATTCAAAGAAATCAACACCTGCAGAAGGATCTGTAGAAGCACTCCAAGCTGAATTAGAACGTTTACGTATGGAGAATGCGTATTTAAAAAAGTTGAATGCCTTAGTTCAAAATAAGGAAAAATCACCAAAGAAGACAAAGCGCAAGTAGTCTATGAATTAAGGCATGAATTTCCGGTGAAAGCACTTTTGAAGTTCGCAAAAATCCCTAGAAGCACGTATTATTATTGGGTGAAAAACATGGGAAAGCCCGATCCAGATGCAGAATTGAAGAAAATGATCCAATCGATTTATGATGAACATGAAGGCCGTTTTGGCTATCGCCGTATTCGGGATGAATTAAGGAATCGGGAGCTCAAGGTAAACCACAAAAAGGTACAGCGCATCATGAAGGAATTAGGCCTAAAATGCCTGGTACGTATGAAGAAATACCGTTCATATAAGGGAACTGTAGGTAAGATTGCCCCCAACATCCTAGACCGCAACTTCAAGGCTGATAAACCAAATGCGAAATGGGTAACCGATATCACTGAATTTAAACTGTTTGGCGAGAAGCTTTACCTATCACCGATTCTCGATTTATATAACGGTGAAATCATCACCTATACATTAGGTTCAAGACCAACATATTCCCTTGTTTCCACTATGTTGGATCAAGCTTTTGAGAAATTGACAGGGGAGGAAACTCTTCTCATTCACTCAGATCAAGGCTGGCATTACCAGATGAAGAAATACCAGCTTTCTCTAAGCGAACGAAAAATCACGCAAAGCATGTCCCGTAAGGGAAACTGCTACGATAATGCCGTGATTGAAAATTTCTTCGGAATTATGAAATCTGAGTTTCTCTACTTCAAAGAATTTGATAGTGTCGAGCACTTTAAACAGGAACTGGAAAAATATATAGAATACTATAACCATAAACGGATTAAGGCAAAATTAAAGGGCATGAGCCCGGTGCAATACCGAGTTCATGCCCAGTTAGCTGCCTGATGAAATACCCGTGTCTAACTTTATGGGGTCACTTCAAAAGGGCAGGCTTTTTCCAATTCTATCGATGCTCCGCATAAACATTCGCTTTCGTCAGCTCGCGAATCAGGCTAATTTCTTCATAAGAAAGCGGCTCAGCCCTTACCGCGCTGGCATTTTTCTTTACCTGTTCCACACTGCTCGCGCCAGCTACAACCGCGGCAACGGCCGGATGCGCCAAATTGTATTGAATGGCAGCCTCTTCCAATGGACGGGCAGCGAGTTTCTCCTTAAGTGCCGGCAGCAATTCTCTAAGCTCCTCATACTGATAGTCGAGAAAGCCTTTTTCAGAAGCCTTTTCAAGCATCCGGCCGCTCAAAAGCCCTTTCGCGACAGTTCCTCTCGTCACCGCGCTCATTCCGCTCCGCTCCAGCAATGGTAGAATTTCTTCTTCAGGCCGCCTATCGAGCATGCTGTACTGGACCATGACAGAAACCATTCCACTTCTGTCGACATATTCTCTGACGACGTTTGGCCGGATGGAAGAAATGCCGTAATAACGAATCAAGCCTTCGGCTTTCAATTCCTCGAACGCTTCAATCGTCTCGTCGATTGGATCGTTTATCGTCCCGCCATGAAGCTGATACAAATCAATATAATCTGTTTGCAGCCGTTTCAGACTATCCTTCACAGCCTGTTTAATATGTTCTTTTGAAGGATCCCAGTTCCAGCCACTCTGATCAGCACTCCAACGATTACCGGCCTTCGTGGCAATAATGACTTTGTCGCGCCGCCCCTTCAGGCACTCACCGACAATTCTTTCATTTTCACCGAAATCATAGAGATCCGCTGTGTCAAAATAAGTGATCCCCTCATCAAGCGCAGCGTCAATGATTAAGCGGGCCTTGTCCAAATCTGTGCCAAGTGACATGCAGCCCAATCCAAGCGCGCTTACCTCCAGGCTTGAATTGCCAAGCTTATTTTTTCTCACCGTCATCCACTCCTTCTGGGTCCTATTCTACCCGTACGGAGGAATTAGCGGCAACTCGCATGCTTTTTGGTTTCTGTTTTAATTAATTCAGCGACAGTTAGATGAACTGTGCTGCATTCTTTTAATAAATAAAGGATTTCCGAAGCCTTCCCAGTTAAAACAAACCCTTTATCATGCATATATGCCTTCATGTCCAAGCGCCCCCAATAAAAAGTATGATAAAATGTATGAGCAAATAATTGGGAATAGAACAGGAGTGGCATAGATGGAACGACTCGAGGAAAAAACGATTAGCAGTAAAGAAATTTTTAATGGCAAAATCATTTCCGTCAGGGTGGACGATGTTGAGCTCCCGAACGGAAAAACGTCGAAACGGGAAATCGTTAAACACCCTGGTGCGGTAGCAGTTATCGCAGTGACCGACGACAACAAAATTATTTTGGTTGAGCAATATCGAAAGGCAATGGAAAGAACAATGGTTGAAATTCCCGCCGGAAAGCTTGAAAAAGGGGAAGATCCTAAAGAATGCGCGCACCGGGAGCTTGAAGAAGAAACGGGGTATGAATGCAAGGAGCTGGAATGGCTCACTTCATTCTATACCTCTCCGGGCTTTGCGGATGAAATCATCCATCTTTATATCGCAAAAGGGCTTTCGAAAAAGGAAAATGCGGCTAGCCTCGATGAGGATGAGTTCGTAAACCTGGAGGAAGTGACACTCGAACAGGCACTCGAATATGTAAAAGAGAAGAAAATTTACGATGCCAAAACAGCTTATGCCATTCAATATCTTCAACTCCAGGAGGCGCTGTCTAAATAATGGAACGTTATTTTGCCGACTTGCATATCCACATCGGGCGGACCCGGACCGGAAAGCCAGTTAAAATAACCGGAGCAAAAACGCTGACATTTACGAATATAATTGAACATGCGAGAGATGAAAAGGGCCTCAACATCATCGGGATTATCGATTGCCATTCACCCGAAGTCATCGCCGAGATGGAGAGCCTGATTGCTTCAGGCGACATGGCTGAACACCCGGAAGGCGGCCTCCTCTACGGAGAAATGGCGGTCATACCGGGCTCGGAACTGGAAATTTATGATGAACAATGCCGCGGGCCGATCCACGTGTTATGTTTTTTGCCGACGCTTGAAAGAATGAAAGAATTCTCCATGTGGCTGTCAAGCCGAATGAAGAATATAACCCTTAGTTCCCAGCGAATTTATGCGTCTGGGAAGGAACTTCAGAAAATCGTGAAACGACTTGGCGGTCTGTTTATCCCGGCCCATGTTTTCACTCCTTTCAAAAGCCTTTTTGGTAAAGGGGTCAATCAATCACTGACAGAAGTGTTCAACCCGGACATGATTGACGCAATTGAGCTTGGATTAAGCTCAAATACAAGGATGGCGGATGGACTGGAGGAATTGCACCGTTATCCTTTTTTGACGAACTCTGATGCCCATTCCCTGGCTAAAATCGCCCGCGAATATCAGGCGCTCAAACTTAGTGAACCGTCATTCACGGAACTGGCACTTGCATTAAAAGGGGAAGGGGGCAGAGAAATACTCGCGAATTATGGACTTGATCCGTTGCTAGGGAAATACCATGGGACCGTATGCGCTGAGTGCCTAACCCCCTTAGTTACAGCTGGTCTGCCATGCACTCATTGTGGTTCAGTGAAAACGGTCAAAGGAGTAGCGGACCGGATTGCCGAGCTCTCTTCTTCAAAAGAAAGACCGGAGGACAGGCCGCCTTACGTCCACCAGGTTCCGCTTGAGTTTATTCCAGGCCTTGGGCCGAAGATGCTTGAGAAACTGCTTTCCCACTTTGGGACGGAAATGGACATCCTTCATCATGTCCCCGAGGAGGCGATGGAAAAGGTGATTCCGCCCAAATTAGCCGGACTCATTATCAAGGCAAGGGAAGGGCGCCTGAACCTAAAAGCCGGTGGAGGCGGGAAATACGGGAAAGTAGACATATAATACAATGTCAAACCGGTTTTTCAGTCATATTGAAAGTGGACAGGCATACAATGGTACAAACTACCATAGGGGGAAATGCCATGAAAAAACGTTTGAACCAGTCCATCGCAGCTGCATATTTAGGTGAGCACTCCTCAATTTTTTTATTTGTATCGATTTTGTTTATGATGGGAGTCATATTCGGGGCGGTCATCGTAAACAGTATGAGCTTTACGCAAAAGGAAGATTTATTTTATTATTTGTCCCAGTTCTTCGGCCAAATCGCCATTGGAAAAACTGAGGGTTCAAGGGACATTTTTGTCCAAAGCCTTCTCCATAACAGCAAATTCATCGGGTTGATGTGGGTGCTAGGCATCTCAATCATCGGTTTGCCTGTGATCCTCGTACTTTTGTTTATTAAAGGAATGGTCGTAGGCTTTACCGTCGGTTTCCTGGTGAGTCAAATGGGCTGGGACGGATTTGTGTTTGCCTTTGTGTCGATTTTTCCGCAAAATGTCTTCATTATCCCTGTGTTTATCATGATGGCTGCTGTTTCGGTTGTTTTTTCTTTAAAAATGATTAGAAGGCAGTTCTTCAAAAAATATGGACAGCCTGTCCTGCCGCTCTTTGGACGATATTTTCTCTTTTTGGCCGCGGCGATTTTACTTCTTTCAGCAGCATCAGCCATTGAGGCTTACTTGTCTCCAGGCTTTATGAAATCGGTAGCGGAAGGTTTTAAATGATAATCAATTCCACTTAATAATCATTATTAACTCTTATTTATAATGATTTTAGTTTTCATCCTTCTTTCTATCTGTTATAATGAGAAATGACAGTTGCGAGGGAGGACGACCGCATGGAAACGAGAATCGAGAGAATAAAAAAACAATTGCATTCATCGAGCTATAAGCTTACTCCGCAACGTGAAGCTACCGTTCGAGTACTACTTGAGAATGAAGAGGATCATTTAAGCGCTGAAGATGTCTACCTGCTCGTAAAGGAAAAGTCACCTGAAATAGGATTGGCAACTGTTTATCGGACACTTGAACTGCTTACTGAACTTAAAATAGTCGATAAAATCAATTTCGGAGACGGGGTTTCGAGATACGACCTTCGCCAGGAAGGCGCGGCCCATTTCCATCACCATCTCGTTTGCATTGAATGCGGAGCGGTCGATGAAATACAAGAAGACCTCCTCGAGGATGTCGAAGAAATTGTTGAAAGGCGCTGGAACTTCAAAATCAAAGACCACCGCCTGACATTCCACGGAATCTGCCACCGCTGCCAGGACAAAGTTGAAGCGGCAGAATCCTGACACAAACAAAATTAAACCGTAAGTAACGGCCCTTTCAAAAATTGAAAGGGTCTTTTTAAGTTCTCACTAAGCTAAAGAGGTATAAAATACAGCAAAATTGGCATACCTTGTACTAACATCTGCTTTTTTGGGAGGTTAATATGGTTTCATTTTGCAAAGCCGTCTATCATACGCTGAAAGTATTAATCCTTTTTATTGCCTCCACGCTGCTCTTTTATTATGGTATGATGTGGATACATGAGGAGTATCAGAGCTACCACCGGTACGATAAGCCGAAGGGGGCAGCTGTAAAAGTTTTCAATTCAGAGGAAACAGGCAACCCCGAATGGCTGGACCGGCTGTTATTGTTCTATATGAGCGGGGAGTAATGCACAATGATAGAAGATCATTTAAAGGATTTTATCCACTTTTTAATGGTGGAAAAAGGTCTCTCGCAAAATACGCTAATCGCTTATGAGAGGGATCTAAAAAACTATTTGCGGCACTTGAAGTCTTCAAATGAAGTTTCAGCAATAGATGAAGTTCAAAGAACCCATATTTTGCAATTTCTGGGCGCCCTGAAGGCTGAAGGGAAATCAGCAAGGACGCTTGCCAGGCATGTGGCTTCAATCCGATCGTTCCACCAGTTTCTGCTGAGGGACAGAGCGGCAACCCATGACCCGACGGTCCACATTGAGTCGCCCCAACTGGAGAGGACTCTGCCAAAGGTTTTGAGTATGCAGGAGGTAGAAACCCTGCTGGAAGCACCGGCAAAACAGGACCATTTTGGATTAAGGGATAAAGCGATGATTGAAACCCTTTATGCCACGGGCATCAGGGTTAGTGAACTAATCGGCTTGAATATGGATGATCTGCATTTAAGCATGGGATTTTTACGCTGCATAGGAAAAGGAAATAAAGAAAGAATCATTCCGGTGGGAAGAACCGCGGCCGAGGCACTGGAGTTGTATTTAGCGAAAGGAAGGCCGCATTTTATCAGCAAAAAAGTTAGAGAAGATGCATTGTTCCTGAATCATCAGGGAAAACGATTGACAAGACAAGGTTTTTGGAAAATTCTGAAAAAACTCGCCACAGAAGCGGGAATTGAAAAAGAATTGACTCCACATACACTTCGACATTCTTTTGCCACCCATTTGCTTGAAAATGGCGCGGACCTCAGGGCTGTCCAGGAAATGCTCGGGCATTCCGATATCTCCACGACACAGATTTATACCCATGTGACGAAGGTACGACTAAGGGATGTTTACAGCAAATTTCATCCAAGAGCTTAATAAATTCATTGTTTACCAGAGCCAGACAAAACGTCTGGCTTATTTATATTTAATGCCTTTCTTAAAGCATTATTATAATAATTAAACATCTTATTTTTTCTCTGAATTGCTTGTATTTTTATGTTGATTTAGTAAAATAAAGATGTCAGACTTCTGACGTTTACACTATGGTTAATGGAATTTCATAAGAGGGTATACTATCTTTATTATTGTTGTCTCCATCATAAAGGAGGAAGGAAGAATTGAGTAAAGCTAATGCATTTAAACGCATTTTTTTGGTTGTAATGGATTCGGTCGGGATTGGTGAAGCTCCTGATGCCGAAAAATTCGGTGATAAAGGGTCTGACACTTTCGGCCATATTGCTGAAGCAATGAATGGACTGAATATGCCGAACATGGAAAAGCTTGGTTTAAGCAACATCAAGGAAATCAAGGGCATAAATAAGCAAGAAAAGCCGTTGGCTTTCTATACGAAGATGCAGGAAGCATCGAATGGAAAGGACACAATGACAGGTCATTGGGAAATCATGGGCTTGAACATCCAGACACCTTTCCGAGTATTTCCGGAAGGATTCCCGGATGAGTTACTATCCGACCTTGAATCCCGTACAGGCAGAAAAATCATTGGTAACAAGCCTGCAAGTGGCACAGCCATCCTTGATGAGCTTGGCGAGGAACATATGAAAACCGGTGCGCTGATCGTTTATACCTCTGCCGATTCAGTCCTCCAAATTGCCGCGCATGAGGAGGTCGTTCCTATTGATGAATTGTACAAAATTTGTGAAATCGCCAGGGAACTGACACTGGATGAAAAATACATGGTCGGACGAATTATTGCGAGGCCTTTTGTTGGCGAACCTGGTAACTTTAAAAGGACGGCAAACAGGCATGACTATGCCTTGAAGCCATTTGGGCGCACGGTCATGAATGAACTGAAGGATGCTGGCTTAGACGTCATTGCAATAGGCAAAATTTCGGATATTTATGATGGCGAGGGTGTGACACAATCACTTCGGACTGTTTCCAATATGGATGGCATGGATAAACTCATCCAAACATTGGATATGGACTTTACGGGGCTCAGCTTCCTAAATTTGGTTGACTTTGATGCACTTTACGGGCACCGCCGCGACCCAATCGGATATGGAAAAGCGCTCGAGGAATATGACGCCCGCCTAACGGAAGTGTTTGATAAGCTCCAAGACGATGATTTATTAATTATCACAGCGGACCACGGGAACGATCCAGTACACCCTGGAACAGATCACACAAGGGAATACGTACCGCTTCTCGTTTATTCAAAGAAAATGAATGGCGGAAAAGAACTTCCAATCCGCGACACATTCGCTGACATAGGGGCAACCGTTGCAGAAAACTTCAACACAAAATTGCCTGAATTCGGCAAAAGCTTCTTGCAGGAAATCAAGTAAAATAGAACAAAGAACCGATGATTTAGCAGGCGGGAAAAAGGGAAAAACAGAAAAGGGAACTTTAATAAGGCTTTCTGAAATGGAAATTCACAGTCGAGTTGAAGCTTTCCCTTTCTGTTTAAATTTGCAGTAAAAATACATGAATTGTGGGTGAATCATATGAGAATGGTAGATTTAATTGAAAAAAAGCGGGACGGATTGGAGCTATCAACAGAAGAGGTCAATTATTTTATTAAAGGATACACGGAAGGTTCCATACCTGACTATCAAGTAAGCGCAATCATGATGGCGATCTACTTTAACGGAATGACAGAAAGAGAACGGGCCGATTTAACAATGGCTATGGTCGAGTCTGGTGATCAAATCGATCTGTCAGAGATTGAGGGTGTGAAAGTCGATAAACACTCTACAGGAGGAGTCGGCGATACGACAACACTCGTCCTTGGCCCGCTTGTTGCGGCAGTTGACGTTCCTGTAGCAAAAATGTCCGGGCGCGGCCTCGGTCATACAGGGGGCACCATTGATAAATTGGAATCAGTTTCCGGTTTTCATGTGGAAATTGAGAATGCCGAATTTATTGACTTAGTAAACAAAAATAAAATTGCAGTCATCGGCCAGAGTGGAAATCTAACACCAGCAGATAAAAAACTTTACGCCCTTCGTGACGTGACTGCTACAGTTAACAGCATCCCACTCATTGCAAGCTCAATTATGAGTAAAAAAATTGCCGCCGGCGCCGATGCAATTGTCCTGGATGTAAAAACAGGCGCGGGCGCATTTATGAAAACGCTTGATGATTCGAGGGAACTGGCAAAAGCAATGGTGCGAATCGGCAATAATGTAGGCCGCAAAACAATGGCGGTGATTTCTGACATGAGCCAGCCGCTCGGGTTTGCGATTGGCAATGCACTTGAAGTAAAAGAAGCGATTGATACATTAAGAGGGGAAGGGCCTAAAGACCTTACCGAACTCTGCCTGACCCTTGGCAGTCATATGGTTTATGTCTCCGGGAAAGCTTCTTCTCTTGCCGAGGCAAGAGCGATGCTTGAAAATGCAATTAAAGATGGTTCGGCCCTTGAAAAGATGAAACAATTTCTTTCCTCACAAGGCGGGGACGGTTCGATTGTCGATGATTTATCAAAGCTCCCGCAAGCGAAATATATTTTTGAATTGGAAGCTGAAGAAGATGGCTATGTTTCAGAAATCATAGCCGATCAAGTTGGAACAGCCGCGATGCTTCTCGGAGCGGGCCGTGCGACAAAGGAGTCGGAAATCGACCTTGCTGTTGGGATTCTCTTAAGGAAAAAGATTGGCGACCAAGTTAAAAAAGGAGAATCGCTCGCAACCATCCATAGTAACTTCGAAGATATCGCACAAGTGAAACAAAAGCTCACCCAAAGCATTAAACTGTCCGAAACCAAACCAGAAACACCAACTCTCATCCACGAAGAAATTACAGAATAAACACCAAGACTCCGATAGTTCACTTTCAAAGCAGAAGCAAACTGCCGTTTTCGGTCGCTTGCTTCTGCTTTTTTGTGTTTCCTCATTGTATAAAACAACCATTTTTGGAAAAAATGGAGCGTATAAAGAATGGAGGGTTATGTACATGAAACGATTAAGTTCAATAATGCTGGCAGGAATCCTTTCACTTACAATTGTTTTGCCGGGGGTGTCCGCGCAGGAAACAAAAAATACGGACCTTGCCAAGGATGTCAGGTCGGCCATTCTGATAGAAAGGGATACCGGTACTGTCCTTTATGAGAAAAACAGCCAGGAGGCGCTTCCCCCCGCTAGCATGACAAAGGTTATGACGATGCTCCTCATTATGGAGGCAATGGATCGGGGCAAGCTTGATATTAATGAAAAAATCAGGGCAAGCGAATATGCAGCTTCGATGGGAGGTTCACAGATTTTCCTTGAGGCCGGCGAAGAGATGACGACAAGGGAATTGCTAAAAGGGATCGCGATTGGTTCGGGGAATGATGCTTCCGTAGCCATGGCTGAAAGAATTGCCGGATCGGAAGAAGCATTTGTCGATATGATGAATAAAAAGAGTAAGGAGCTCGGGCTAAAAAATACGGTTTTCAAGAACACGACAGGGCTGCCAGCTGAAGGCCATGTCAGCACAGCCGCCGATATGGCTGTAATGGCAAAAGAACTTTTAAAATATGAGGATATCACCAAATATACCGGAATGTATGAAGCGTATTTGCGCGAAAATACAGATAAAAAGTTCTGGCTTGTGAACACAAATAAGCTCGTCCGCTTTTATCCCGGGGTGGATGGATTAAAAACGGGTTTTACTGCTGAAGCGAAATATTGCCTTACCGCTTCAGCACAAAAGAATGGTATGAGGGTAATAGCTGTTGTGTTTGGGGCGCCAACTTCAAAAGCGCGCAACGCGCAAATTTCAAAAATGTTCGATTATGCTTTCGGCCATTATGAGACACATCCTTTATTTCAAAGGAATGTAGCAGTAGGCCAGGCTCAAATTAGTAAAGGCAGCATGAAAAAGATTGAGGCTGTCACAAGTGAGCCAATTTCAATTTTGACAAAAAAAGGGGAAAAAACAGCGGATATACAAAAAGTTATATCGATTAAGAAAAACTTGAATGCCCCTCTAAACAAAGGTGACAAGGTGGGTACGATCAAAATAATAAAAGATGGAAAGGTACTCCAGGAACGTGCGTTAGTATCGAACCAAACTGTTAAAAAGGCGGACTGGTGGACGCTCTATAAAAGGACGATGGGAATGTTTACGAGAGCCGGCCAATAGGCGTCTGTCGAATTAAAAATATATTCCACTTTCTTTAGCGAATAGCCACTAGTTTTGTCCGTGGTGAAGGATTTAGGCGTAGTGATATCGAATTGACTCACTGTAAGGCAGCCAGCCCGGAATTAAGCGGGCTACATTGGCCTGGGTAAACAGGCAAATAGGCATAGTTTATGATAGGAGGCCGGGACAGTGAGTCTGAACATTGAAATGGAAGTGAAAGGCGAAGTACTATGCATCCGGTTAAGCGGGGAGCTTGATCACCATACTGCGGAGGGGCTGCGCACAAACGCAACCGAAGCAATCGAGGCGCATGGCATTCGTCATATTGTATTGAACCTTGAAGGGCTGTCATTTATGGACAGTTCAGGGCTAGGGGTTATATTGGGCCGGTACAAACAGTTGAAGCAGCTTCACGGGGAATTGGTCGTATGCGCAGTTACCCCTTCTGTTGAAAGGCTGCTTGAAATGTCGGGACTCTTTAAAATTATCAGAATGGAACCAACAGAAGAGTATGCACTTCTGAGACTGGGGGTTGCCTAATGAGAAATGAAATGAGCCTGCAGTTCCGTGCGTTAAGCCAGAACGAGTCGTTCGCAAGGGTCACCGTCGCTGCTTTCATTGCCCAGCTGGATCCTACCATGGATCAGTTAACTGAACTGAAAACAGTTGTTTCAGAAGCAGTGACAAATGCAATCATTCATGGATATGACAATCATCCCGACGGTATCGTCCATATTGATGTCGCTATTGAAGGTGAATGGGCCGAAATTACTATTTGGGATAAAGGAAAAGGTATCGGCGATGTGGAAGAAGCCCGCCAGCCTCTTTTTACAACCAAGCCTGAATTGGAAAGGTCGGGTATGGGTTTTACGATTATGGAAAATTTTATGGATGAGGTAGAAATTCAATCTGAAGAGGGCAAAGGAACAACCGTCCGCATGCGCAAGAACTTATCCCGAAGCAAGATGCTTTGCAATTAAGGAGACCCGCCTATGGATGTTGAGGTCAAAAAAGATCGTAGCCAACCGTTTCTTAAGGACCATGAGGTAAAAGACTTAATTAAGAGGAGCCATGAGGGAGACCAGGGCGCACGGGATATGATTGTCGAAAAAAACATGAGGCTTGTCTGGTCTGTCGTTCAGCGATTTATCAATCGGGGATATGACCCCGATGATCTTTTTCAAATTGGCTGTATCGGCTTGTTGAAATCAGTTGATAAATTCGATTTGTCCTTCGATGTTAAGTTTTCTACCTATGCTGTTCCGATGATTATTGGAGAAATTCAGCGCTTTATCAGAGATGATGGAACGGTTAAAGTAAGCCGCTCCTTAAAGGAAACTGGCAATAAGATCCGCCGTGCCAGGGAAGAATTATCGAAAGACCTTGGCAGAACACCGACTGTAAATGAACTGTCAGCCCATCTTGGTCTTACGCCGGAGGAAATTGTTCTTGCGCAGGAAGCCGCGAGAACTCCTGCATCCATCCACGAAACAGTTTATGAAAATGACGGTGATCCTATTACTCTGCTCGACCAGATTGATGACGGCAATGAAGGTAAATGGTTTGATAAAATTGCCCTCAAGGAAGCGATTGCCGAACTCGATGAGCGGGAAAAATTGATCGTTTATTTAAGGTATTACAAAGACCAAACACAGTCTGAAGTAGCCCAGCGGCTGGGGATTTCCCAGGTACAGGTTTCAAGGCTGGAAAAGAAAATATTGCAGCAAATGAAGAGCCATATGGATCAATGAATCCATATGGCTTTATTTTTTGAGACATAATAAATTTTGTATATCTCGAAAAGTTTGTAATCTAGCTCCAGCGCCTAGCCCCTCGAGGTCTTAAGCCGATTCCCTCCGGAGGGCAGGCCCGTCCTCGGAAATGCTCGCATTTCCTTCGTGCGTGGGTGAATTCTGGGATGCCATTCAGTGTCCTGCGGGACTCGTCTTAAGCTTGGCTACGCTTCGCTCGCATTAAGGGCGACTAAGGTTTTGCTAGGGCAAAACCAAGTCTTTCTATATCGGGGCTGAACAAGGCGCTTGTGCTTTTTAATCGGTAATTATTGGCTATCATGAGTGGGTGCCATTAGTACCATACTAGCAATACAAGGAAAACAATGTCTGGAAGTGAGTGTTTTGGAAAAAACGGTCTACATTCGCATGAGAAACAGAATTCTCGTCCAGCCTGGCCAGGACTTATCCATTGGCGATATCGCGCAAGTCCTTGCGCCCGAAAGTCTTGTGGCAGCAATAAAAAAAATGGACATTTATCAAGTTACTCAAAAAGATAGCAATTTTGTCGTTATTGATGCCATGAAGGTAATTAAAAAGATAACAGGAGCCTTCCCGGATGCCGATATACAAGCAGTAGGCCCGGCACAAACATTGATAGAAGTTGTGGTGAAAAATAGAAAAAGGCTTTCCTTCTCTTTCTTTATTTTGATTTGGCTTTTATTATTTTTCGGCTCGGCCATGGCGATTATGAACTTTCATGATGATGTAAGCATGAAAAGTGTCCAATCTAAGCTCTATACCATCATTACTGGTGAAAAGTCCGAAAAGCCGCTATTATTTCAAATTCCTTACTCCTTAGGTCTAGGGGTGGGGATGGTTTTATTTTTCAACCATATTTTCAAAAAGAGGATAAATGAAGAGCCCAGCCCACTTGAAGTCGAGATGTTTAATTATCAGCAGGCGCTCGATTCGTATGTCATCCTCCACGAAAATAAGGAGAGCATGAAACGGCTTGACAACGATTGAGGTCGTTTTCACGTTATTTATCGCTTTTAGCGGCGGCTTGGCGGTAGGTTCGGGCTATGTAGCATTCCTTACAGTGCTTGGCATTCTCCCGCGTCTGGCACAAATTTCAAAGACAGCAGACAAAATTGTCTGGTATGAAGCGGCGATCATTTTAGGAACGATGGCTGGCATATACGGAGGGCTTAGAGACCCGGTTTTAGGGATATCCCCCTATTTCCTCCTAATTATGGGGCTGGCAGGCGGAATTTTTGTTGGATTGATTGCGGGAGCGCTAGCGGAGGTTCTAAATGTAATTCCTATATTGGCAAAAAGGCTGAATATTGATGGGAAAATTATTGTCCTTTTAATGGCAGTTGTTTTTGGCAAAATATTTGGTTCTCTTTTTCAATGGCTTTACTTTATTAGACAGTAAAAACCCATGGAAGGAGTGATCTTGCTTCATGACTAGGCGGGTTATTCTCGTTACCGATGGCGATGACTATGCAAAACGGGCTGTGGAATGTGTGGCTGAAGAAATCGGAGGGCGGGCCATTTCCCTTTCTGCGGGGAATCCATCCGTGCTTAGTGGGCCAGAAATAGTCCGATTAATTAAAATGGCGAAAAACGATCCTGTCTTTGTCATGTTTGACGATAGCGGCCAGGCCGGGGAAGGGCCCGGAGAAACAGCCTTGAAATATGTAGCCGGCCATCCTGATATAGAGGTACTGGGCGTAATAGCCGTTGCCTCTAACGCACACCACTTGGAATGGACCAAGGTGGATGTGTGTATTGATAGGGAGGGAGAATTGACCTCAAGGGGAGTGGATAAATTCGGGATACAAGAGTTTGAAACCGGAAGAATTAATGGCGATACGGTCTACTGTCTGGACAGCCTGAAAGTGCCGATTATTGTGGGAATTGGGGATATAGGAAAAATGGCTCGGAAGGACCATTACGAGTACGGTGCCCCTATTACAAAAAAAGCGGCCAAGCTTATTCTTGAAAGGAGCGGTTATTATGATAGGAAATGAGGAAAATAAAAAGCTGCTTCCAAAGTCTTTAACAGAAATTGAAAACTATATGAAGGAACGCGCGGGGCTCGGGAAAAGCTTCGACCTAGGGGTAAGAAAGCTCAAAATCCTTCGAAAAGATGTCCATTTTTACTATGTGAACGGCCTATGTGAAACCGCTTTTATTATAGAGATCCTAGAGGAACTAAATGAATCACATTCAAACGGGAAGCTAGCGACAGGAATAATGGGCTATCTTGAACAAAATTTGGCCCATCAATCAGTGGAAAAACTCTATACGATGGAAAAACTTGTTCTGTCTGTTCTATCCGGCCTGATTGTTTTCGTGATGGAGGGAGAAGGAATTGGGCTCTCGGTCGACACGAGGGGATATCCTGGGAGGCAACCCCAAGAACCCGATACTGAGAAAGTGGTCAGAGGATCAAGGGATGGTTTTGTTGAAAATATTATTCTTAATACTGCGCTGACAAGAAGGCGGATTCGGGATGAGCGTCTCCGCTTTGAATTAATTCATGTAGGGAAAAGATCCAAAACAGATATCGCCATCGGCTATATTGAAAACGTCGCAAATCCACTGCTTGTTTCAAGCATTCGCAAAGAGCTGGAAGGCATAAAAGTGGATGGCTTACCGATGGCGGATAAAACGATTGAAGAATTTATTGTAAGGCAAGGTTTCAATCCATATCCCCTTGTAAGGTATACAGAACGCGCGGATGTTGCATCTGTTCATCTTTTGGAGGGACATGTTTTGATTTACGTAGACACTTCACCGAGCGTTATTATTACGCCTGCAACCTATTTCCATCACGTACAGCATGCTGAGGAATACAGGCAGTCACCAGCCGTCGGAACATTTGTCCGCTGGTGCAGGTTTCTGGGAATACTATCTTCCATTGTCCTGCTGCCGTTATGGTACTTATTTGTTGTTGAACCGGGGATGCTGCCTGAACACCTATCCTATATCGGCCCAAATGAAAAAAGCAGCATTCCGATCTTTGTACAGCTTTTGCTTGCGGACTTGGGCATTGAATTTTTGAGAATCGCTGCAATCCATACGCCAACCCCTTTATCAACCGCCATGGGTTTAATTGCTGCGATACTGATTGGCCAAATTGCTATAGATGTTGGTCTGTTCGTTCCAGAGGTCATCCTTTATGTTGCCGTTTCTGGGATAGGAACTTTTACAACGCCTAGCTATGAGCTGAGTGTCGCGAATAAAATAGTCAGATTCATGCTGTTAATAGTCGTTGCTATTTTTCATACCCCTGGCTTTGTCATAGCCACGACAATTTATTTATTGTTTCTTATCCAAATAAAAACGTTTGGTACGCCTTACTTTTGGCCTTTTGTCCCGTTTGAACCAAAGGCTTGTATGCAGATCTTAATTAGAAGGGCTGTCCCGGGATCCATTCTCCGACCAAAAATTATGAAGGCGGACAACCGCACCCGCCAGTCTGCCAAATAACGATTATTGCGGATTGGCACATGCTATGGTAAAGTATTTTTAATTAAAAGGGACGGGAATCTTTATCAGACAGAACCATCCTGGGGCCTGTCTTTTTTCTTTATCCCGAATATCCATATGACACTTTACTTGATGCGATTCTTAACAGGGAGAGGGATTATATGCACTTTTATGGAACAATCGGGGTCAACCAGGCGGGAAACCTGGAAATAGGCGGATTGGACGCAATAGAACTTGCGGAGGAATATGGAACTCCGCTCTATGTGTATGATGTTGCATTGATCAGGGAAAGGGCAAGAGGATTTAAACGTGAGTTCGATGAGCAAGGAGTTAAAGCCCAGGTCGCCTATGCGAGCAAAGCCTTCTCTACCATTGCAATGATTCAGCTTGCGGCTGAGGAAGGCCTTTCCCTTGACGTTGTGTCAGGAGGAGAGCTGTATACAGCTAAAGCTGCTGGCTTTCCGATGGAAAAAATCCACTTCCATGGGAATAACAAAAGCAGAGAAGAGCTTGAAATGGCTGTAAGTTATGGTATTGGCTGTATCGTTGTGGACAACTTTCACGAGCTTGAAATGCTGAAAGAAATTTGCGGAAGCAAAAGGAGAACTGTGGGCATTCTTTTAAGGGTAACTCCAGGAATTGAAGCCCATACACACGACTATATCCTGACCGGACAAGAAGATTCAAAGTTCGGCTTTGACTTGCAAAACGGCCAGGCTGAGCAAGCATTAAGCTCATCACTGGAGTGCCCTTTCTTAAATGTGCTGGGCGTCCATTGCCATATCGGTTCCCAAATATTTGAAACAACAGGGTTCCTCCTGGCAGCCAGGAAAATTGTTGGAAAACTGGCGGAATGGAAAGATAAACTTGCCTATAAAACGAAAGTTCTAAATTTGGGCGGTGGTTTTGGAATTAGATATACGGATGAGGATAAACCTCTTCCTCCAGCCCATTATGTAAATGAGATAATAAGCGAAGTGAAGATCCTCACCGCCATGTATGCTCTTGATAT
The DNA here is from genome assembly GCF_003515685.1 of Neobacillus notoginsengisoli. Classification (GTDB taxonomy): domain Bacteria; phylum Bacillota; class Bacilli; order Bacillales; family Cytobacillaceae; genus Bacillus_D; species Bacillus_D notoginsengisoli. The sequence goes on from NZ_QWEG01000005.1 coordinate 237,860, forward strand.
GCCTGAAATATGGATTGAGCCAGGCCGCTCACTTGTCGGGGACGCGGGGATTACCTTATACAAAACCGGCTCCCGTAAGGACGTGCCTGGGGTCAGGAAGTATCTGGCTGTAGATGGAGGAATGACTGATAATATCAGGCCCGCGCTTTACCAGGCTAAATATGAGGCTGTTTTAGCAAGCCGTCCTTTGGCTGAGCCGCAGGAAACAGTTTCAATTGCAGGCAAATGCTGCGAATCAGGGGATATGCTCATTTGGGATTTGCCGCTGCCGGAGTCCGGCCACGATGAAGTGCTGGCTGTATTTTGTACAGGTGCCTATGGATATTCAATGGCCAACAATTATAACCGGCTTCCAAGACCAGCCGTCGTATTTGTAGAAAATGGACAGGCAACCCTTGTTGTTAAAAGAGAAACCTATGAAGATTTACTTCAATATGATTTGCCGTATGTTACAACAAATAACAGAGAAGCTGCCCGTAAATAGGGCAGCTTCGTTTTTTATAAGTTTTTGCAAAAACGTTGTTGATTTGCGCTCCAGGCACTTCGCTTTCCGCGGGGCGTCAGTGAAGCCTCCTCGGCGCTTTAGCGCCTGCGGGGTCTCCACCTTGCCGCTACATCCCGCAGGACAAACAGCTTCCTCGAATAGGCATTACACGAAGGAAATGCGTAGCATTTTCGAGGAGTCTTCGTGCCTTCCGCTCCAATCACTAAGCATAACTCTTTAGTTCAACCTATTTAAACAGGCCTACTCGAAGAAGCTGCGGATTGCGTCGGCTATACTTGTGAAGAATTTTTTTAGACTGGCCAAAATTCCTTTTCCTTCCTCGGACTCGAGAAATTTGGAAAACTTGTCTTTTGCCTTGTTTAATTGGTCGCCTACCTGGTTCCAGTCAATATTTAAATCCTTAAGCTTATTGAATAGAGCTGTCAGTGATTGAAGTTCTTCATTTGTCAGGTCTACTTTTAAGTCTTTTGCAGCTTGTTCGATGACAGATTTCATTTCGGCTTCATTCTTTGGTTTGTCTTTTGCAATTTCCTGTTTTACCTTTGCAATTAGGGCGGCTGCATTTTCTTTGCCGATGGAGTCTCCTAGCTTGGCCGTTTCGACCATTTCTTCATTTGCAGCCTGCTTAATTTCCTCTGGAATGGTTTCATCTGCTGAAATTTCATATGCCTTGATAATCCCGGTCAGGGCCGCTGTTCCGGAAACAGGGATAGGAGCAGTAATATAGATATTTGCATCCTTTACACCGGCCGTCATCAGGGCATTTAAATACATTTCGTCTGTTACCCAAGTAATATTTTTTGTTTTGACAGTCAGGCCTGTATCCTTCTTGCTCACTGTTGTCGCCGAGGAGGAAATCGCCCTTGTACCAATCATGGCTTTCGGGACATATTTTCCTAAGTATTGATGTTCTTCTTTATTGCTGACTGTGATTACCTGCACATCGCCAGGTGCCTCCATTTCCTTCAATAACTCGGCTTTTTGAGCTTCGGTTAGGTTTTCCCCTAAAGTAACAATCATATCTCCCTCGGCCAAATCGGCGAAAGCGCGGCCAGGAATAAAGACCATGCTTGCAGCAAGGAATAGGCTTAATATTTTTTTCATAGTTCCTCCCATGTAAAAACTGATTTTTCTATATAACATGAAGTTTTACCTGTTTTCATTGTATCAAGTTAGCGCGAGTTGGCAATAGTGTAGATAATTTAACCGATATAGTGTAGAATGTTCTGCATTGGCATCCATTATCACCTGGAGGTGCAGTCTCCTTTGCAGGACAAAAGCAATTTGCTACTGCTCGCCATCTTAGTCGCTATAGCGTTAGGATGGGGGATCATTTACTGGTTATTCATTGTTTAAAACCAATTCCCCTGGATTGTTGAATACATACACGTGCGATATGAATAACTAAGCTCTTGCCCCGTCGTTTTAAATTCTGTATGATGGTTGATAGCGTAACTTCTATGTAAGGTTAACATATAATAGTCATGTAGCCATTCTTTATATGGATGGGCTTATTACAATAATGAGGGATCAAAATGTTAATTCGCTATAAAAAACAGTTTGAGAAAATTGCTATGGGCCTAATGTCATTCATGCCCGGCGAAAAAGATATTAAGAAATTGCAACAATCCATGAAGCAATATGAAACCGATGAAGCATGGCAGCTTTTTCTCTGGAAGGAAGAGGATATCATTGGCCTCATCGGGATTGTTCATACGAGCGAAAACGTGGCCGAGATTCAGCATATTTCGGTGAATCCTTCGCATCGCAGGCAAGGAGTTGGGCGGAATATGGTGCTGTCAATCCGTGAAATGTTCCCTGAAAAGACGATTGATGCGAATGAAGTCACCGCTCCATTTTTTGAAAAGTGCGCAGAAGAAGAAAGTGCAGGAAGTGAATGTTAATCATTCCCCGCACTTTCTTTTTGTTTATTCCCCAGTTCCTGTATCTGATTTTTCCTCTTTAATGCCATTTCCCTTTCCTCGATCACTGAGGTACGATCCCGTGTTTTATGGCGGTCTATTATGGCTTCTGTGGGGAAATAGTCACTTCTACACCAGTTAAAACCTTTTTCAACACAGGCATCTAAGCACAGTTCTTTCAGTTTAGGGTCTTTGATGGGAATGATAAAACTTTTATAAGCCCGGCCTGCCGACAAAGAGGATATGAATTCCTCTAGTTCTGACAGCAGTTCATCTGTATGGATGCCCAAGCTGTCCAGCTTCTTTTTTTGCCCATGAAAAATGGCCAATGCTTTATGAAGCGTCCTTTGAGCCCCCGGAGCGTTACCCCTCCGGTAATGATAACAGCCGACAGCAAGTTGAATGAATGCGGCCCAGATGGAGTTCTTATTGCCAGGCTCATGGTCCTTCCAGTAATCTTCGAGAATTTCGTGGCATTCAAAATAATCCCGGTCACCATGGAAATGGACCAGATAGTCTACATAGCTTTTAGGGTACATGTATTCCTCCGGTAAAATAGATTATTTCATTAATAAGTTTACCATAGGAAACAGCTGGAAGCCCGCAAGTCTAATTGCGGGCTACAACAGTCTAAATTATCGGTTCCTAATACCAGGATGCACCAACAATGACCAACAGAATAAACAAGACGACGATTAAAGCAAAGCCCCCTCCAAATCCAAAACGTCCACCACTCATTTATAAAACCTCCAATTCGTTTCGTATCTATTTTCCATACATGGTATGAAGGAAGGGACCTAAATGTCTGGGCGGATGACCTAGTTAGCTCGATATCGATTGAAAGAAGGGCACAAGGCAGCAAAAACAAGCGTTTTTCAACCTGAACCCGTTAATTTCTTGTTGGAATAACCTGATTCAATCCTCTATACTAAGAGTAGCCTACGAAAAAAAGCAGAACTTTGGTGAATAAGATATGCAATATAATGTGAAAATTGATACATTTGAAGGTCCTTTGGATTTGCTGCTCCATCTAATCAACACACTTGAAATCGACATTTACGATATCCCGGTAGCGCAAATAACTGAGCAGTATCTTCTCTATATCCATACGATGAAAGAACTTAAGCTTGACCTGGCCAGCGAATATTTAGTCATGGCGGCAACTCTTTTGGCGATAAAAAGTAACATGCTCCTTCCTAAACAGGAAGAGGAATTGTTTGATGAGGGGTTTGAAAGCGACTATGAAGCCGATCCGCGTTCCGAACTTGTTGAAAGGCTGATTGAATACAGAAAGTATAAAGAAGCCGCAATTGATTTAAAAAGTCTGGAGGAAGAGCGCAGCCTTATTTATACGAAGGCCCCGAGTGATTTATCCGAATTATCCAAGGGAAAGGCGGGTCCGAAAACTGCCGGACCATCTGCATCACTATATGATATGCTTGGTGCTTTTCAAAAATTGATGAGAAGGAAGAGACTGAAAAAGCCTCTTGCCACTAAAATTGCCCGCCAGGAAATTTCTATTGAAAAGAGAATGGAAGAAATTATTGATCTATTGAAAAATCGAACGGATGTTGTTGATTTTAATGAACTCTTTCCTTATCCGGAAAAGGAGTACATTGTCGTAACGTTCCTGGCTGTACTTGAGCTAATGAAGCGGAACGAAATCATTGCACAGCAGACCGAGAATTTCGGGGGAATCCAGGTCATTCCGGTACAGAGAGGAGCAGCAGCGGTTGGATACTATTAATTATTTCAGCATCTTGGAGAGCTTATTATTTGCTGCTGGGGATGAAGGGCTTTCCATCAAGCAGATTGCCGGTGCTTTGGAGGTTGACGAACAGAAGGCTTCATCACTAATTGAAGAACTTAAATCAAGGTTTGACCAAGATGAAAACAGGGGGCTTATGGTTATTTTGCTGGCGGGAACAGTTCAGCTTGCTACAAAAAAGGGTAATGCGCCTTTTTTAAGGAAGCTTGTAGAATCACCTGAATCCTCCAATCTGTCTCAGGCAGCTTTGGAAACATTGGCCATCATTGCCTATAGGCAGCCAATAACGAGGGCTGAAATTGAGGAGATCCGCGGCGTGAAAACCGAGAGGGCCCTACAAACACTAATGGGAAGAGCTTTAATTAAAGAAGCAAGCAGGGCGGAAGGGTCAGGCAGGGCTTATCTATATGGCACGACGAAAGAATTCCTTGATTACTTTGGGTTGAAGAGCCTTAAAGAGCTGCCGCCATTGCCGGAAAAAAATGAAGATGAATTCATTCAGGAAGAAGCAGACCTGTTTTTTGGGAAATTCCAGGAATTATAATTGGATGTTTTTATAGGGCCTATTCCAAAATGACTTTATATTCAAACTAAAGAGAGGGGAGTTTGCTATGATTATCAAAAAATGCACCGGATATGAGCTTGAAAAAGAAAAATCCAACACGTCGGAGGATTTCTTTAACAGAAGCGAGTTAACCTTTATCGACGAGGGTGTTGAAAAAACACTGCATGTTTTATACTTGCGCTATTTTGATGAGAACTTTTCTCAGTTCGTCCCTTTTGAAAAAGACCCGCTTTTTCAGGCCGATGGCAAAGACATTTATTTTAAGGATATTGTCGCGCTTGTCTGCATGATAAAAAATCCGGGCCTCCGGAGCAGAAAGCGCCTTTATGTACATACGCAAAAAGAATTCGCTGCCTTTTTTAACGGTATCGATTTTGCGAAAATCCCGGAAATCTTCCAATCACTTGAGACAAAAGGAAGTTATGATATGCAGTCCCCGCTTGAGTTTGTGCTGCAGCACAAGTAAAGCTGTCAGAACAGAAATAATATGATGACGATAGATTAACATCGCGGAGGCCTGGCTTCCGTGATTTTTTTTGGATGAGAAGTGTTTACATGTCAGGGTTTCGGTCATATTGAAAGCGAAAAAGCATAAACTTGTACAAATAAAAGAAGGAGACCGAGCCCTCGATGAAAAAGTTACTTCATTCTATTCTTTGGCTTCTCAGTCTGGCCTTAATCATGGGCGCTGTCCCTGCCAAAGCGTCTTCAAACCTTTCGGTAAGCGGAAGGGCGGCTGTTTTAATGGAACAAAAAACGGGCCGAGTTTTATTTGAAAAGCAGGCCCACACGCCAATGAGGATTGCCAGCATTACTAAAATAATGACTGCTATTCTAGCGATTGAATCAGGAAAAATGGAAAAAGAAGTACTGGTCACTGAACGGGCAGTAAGAACGGAAGGATCTTCAATCTATCTAAAGCCGGGGGAAAAAATTAAACTAAAAGATCTCGTATATGGGTTAATGCTTCGTTCAGGAAATGATGCAGCAGCTGCAATTGCAGAGTATGTGGGAGGAAGCGAAGAAGGATTTGCTTTTTTGATGAACCAAAAAGCAGCTGAAATTGGCATGCTGAATACGTATTTTTCGAATCCTCATGGGCTGGACAATAAAGAAAAACATTTTTCAACAGCATATGATATGGCACTGTTGACTAGATACGCGATGGGAAATGATGAGTATAAAAAAATTGCAGGAACAAAGGTTCACCATTTCCCCGATCCTGAAGAAAACTGGGACAGGGAATGGAGAAATAAAAACAGGCTGCTCTCTATGTATCGTTTTTGTACAGGTGGAAAAACCGGCTATACAAAACGGGCAAAACGAACCTTAGTTACGACTGCAAAAAAAGGGGACATGGAATTAATTGCAGTGACCCTTAATGCGCCGGATGACTGGAATGACCATATTCAACTGTTCGAATCAGGATTTGCTAGCTTCAGGATGGCTGAAATTCTTCCAAAGGGAAAACTGGATTTTCAAAAACAGCCCTATAAAGATGGGGAGTTATATATTGACAGCCCAGTTTTATATCCTGTGACGAGCGGAGAAGAAAGTAAGCTGACAATAGATTATAAGCTTTTAGAACCAACAGAAAACAAATTTCCAGGAGGCTCAAAAAAGCAAGGTGCATTGGCAGGAAAAGCGATTATCTTATTGGATGGACGTGCTATTAAAACGGTGCCGGTTTATTTCAACCCAAAAAAAAATAGAAAAACAGGTTATCTAGATGAATTTAAGCATTTCATAACACTTGCGATTGGCATAAAAGGCAATGGTTAATTATATTTGGGTTTTTCTTACCGTAATCGGGATTGTTTTTGCGATGTTTAATGGTACGATGCACGAAGTAAACCAGGCCATTTTCCAAGGAGCGAAGGACGCTGTAACATTATGCATCGGCCTCATCAGCATCCTTGTTTTCTGGCTGGGCATGATGAGAATTGCAGAAGAAGCGGGCATCCTTAAAGGGCTGGCTAAATTATTTAAACCGATCGTAAAACCTCTTTTCCCTGAGGTGCCAGAAAATCATCCTGCCATGGGGTACATCCTCTCGAACATAATTGCCAATATGTTCGGTCTAGGGAATGCCGCTACACCGCTTGGGCTCAAAGCCATGGAACAATTGCAGCATTTAAATAAAAAAAAAGACATGGCAAGCCGCTCAATGGTTACCTTTCTCGCTATTAATACGGCGAGTGTAACCATTTTGCCGACCACTGTCATTGCGATTCGGATGAATTATCATTCGGTGTCACCGGCAGAAATCGTCGTTCCAACGCTCATCGTGACACTCCTCTCGGCAATCGGCGCGGTCGCAATAGATAGGTACTATTTCTGGCGGAGAAGCCGCAAGGGGTGAATGCATGGGAATCATTGCTGACATTTCACTTTGGTTTATCCCTTTGACTATAGCAGCCATTCTTTTAGTGGGTACCTTTAAAAAGGTACCTACTTATGAGAGTTTCGTAGATGGCGGCAAAGAGGGAATTAAAATAGCTGTTTCGATTATCCCCTTCCTTGTAGGCATGCTCGTTTCGGTCTCCATCTTTCGGGCTTCAGGTGCATTGGATGCTCTTACAGGCTGGATCAGACCGTGGCTGGCTGAAGCCGGCATTCCGCCAGAGATTGTTCCGCTCGCCCTGATTCGGCCGATTTCCGGAACCGCGGCTCTTGGAATGACAAGTGATATTATCGCTGTTTATGGTCCCGACTCGTTCGCCGGAAGGCTTGCTTCCATTTTGCAAGGAAGCACAGACACAACCTTCTACGTGCTGACTGTTTATTTCGGATCAGTCGGCATCAGGAAAATGGGAGACGCCCTCAAGGTAGGGCTTCTGGCAGATGTATTTGGCATCATCGTCGCCATCGTCGCCGCCATCCTTATTTTTTAAAAATATCTATATAGGCTAAATTAAAGAATAGAACATTAGTTGATTGGAGCTGAAGGCACGAAGACTCCTCGAAAATCGTGAATTATGCTATCGCATAATTCCTGCGAGGCCAATTCACGGAAGCTTTCCTTGTGCTATCGCATTTCCTTCGTGCAAAGCCCATTCGAGGAAGCTATTTGTCCTGCGGGATGAAGCGGCAAGGTGGAGACCCCACAGGCGCCATAGCGCCGAGGAGGCTCCACTGACGCCCCGCGGAAAGCGAAGTGCCTCGTGACAGGCAAAAGCCGCCTGTCCCTGCGATGATAATTCTCAGAAGCTTTCCATTGTGAAGCGCAGATCAACGGCAATGTACGAAAATTAAGTTGGTTTTATATAGAATAGAAAATCCGCCCTCATCCATCAAGGGCGGATTTTTTTTCTTGACAGGAAAACACCGGGAAGGCTGGGTGGTTTATGCAAAAAGGCTCTGATACTTTGAAATTAGGCATAATTGTGTCATAATTCATTAGAAAACAATTTCAACATAATTATGAACCAATTAACTGAGGTGGCAGAAATGGAAAGACTGCAAAAGGTAATTGCCCAGGCCGGTATCGCGTCAAGAAGAAAAGCGGAAGACCTGATTAGAGAAGGAAAGGTTAAAGTTAACGGCAAGGTCGTGACGGAACTTGGGACGAAAGTTTCACCCAATGATAGAGTAGAGGTAAATGAAATTCAGATAGAGCGCGAAGAACCGGTATACCTGCTTTTTTATAAGCCCAGAGGTGTCATTTCAACAGTGAAGGATGAAAAAGGCAGGAAGGCCGTTACTGATTTTTTTCCTGAGATCAAAGAAAGAATCTTTCCAGTTGGAAGGCTGGACTACGATACATCAGGCCTGCTGTTGCTGACAAACGACGGTGATTTCGCAAATTTACTCATGCATCCAAGGAGTGAAATAGAAAAAGTATATGTTGCCAAAACAGAAGGCATACCTCAACGGGAAGATTTGAGGAAACTCGAACGTGGAATCAAGCTCGAAGACGGGAAAACGGCTCCTGCGAGAGTAAAGCTGCTTTCAAGCGAGAGAAAAAAGCAAACAGCCATTATTGAGATGTCCATACATGAAGGAAGGAATAGGCAGGTAAGGAGAATGTTCGATGCTATTGGCTATCCGGTCAGCAAATTAAAGCGCGAACGATATGCATTCCTGACACTTGGAAACTTGAGACCAGGTGAAATGCGGGAACTGACTCCCCACGAAGTCAAGCAGCTAAGGGCGCTGGCCATGCAGTCGAACAGTAAAAAGTCATAAAAACGTCACAATTACTATGGCGTTTACAATGTGACTATGTTGAAAAGTGTTATAATTTAGCAGAACATTGCGTTGAATTTGGGGGAAAGGAAATGAAGAAAAAGCGATTGGCAATTAGAACAGTTATTTTAGTTCTTCTGGCTGCAGCGGTTGCTTATACATTGTATGCGAGTCTTACAAAAGAAAAGCGATCCCGTGCCGGAGTAGGTGAAATCGCGCCTGATTTTGTTCTGATGGATTTGGACGGAACGAAACACAGGCTCTCCGATTACAAGGGGCAAGGCGTTTTTCTTAACTTCTGGGGAACGTGGTGCAAACCATGTGAAAAGGAAATGCCTTATATGAATAATCAATATAAACAATTTAAAGATAGAGGCGTCCAAGTTCTCGCAGTTAATATTGGTGAATCAAACCTTGCAGTCCAGGCTTTTTCCGACAAGTATCAACTCAGCTTTCCAATTGTTCTTGATAAGGACAGGCAAGTGATGAATGCTTACGGTGTCGGCCAGCTGCCGGCAACTTTCCTTGTAAACAAAGAGGGGAAAATTGTCAGGTACCATACAGGCCAACTTACGGAACAAGCGGTAAAGCAATTTATGGAGAGTATAGAACCTTAAATGAAATTAGGGAGTTTTTATAATGAAGGATGTAAAGTGTGAGTGCGGTCATGTAAATCCACATGGCACTGTACTTTGTGAAGCGTGCGGAAAAGCACTTGAAGAGTCGGCTGCTTCTGAAAAGCTTCATGATATGCGGTATGAAGGAAGCTCCCGCCGCTCGCAAACTTACAACAAAACAATCGTTGATAAAATATGGAACTTTTTCTCTTCGGTCAAAGTCGGGATTTGGCTTATTATTATTACGTTAGTTGCATCTGCTGTCGGGACAATTTTTCCACAGGAAATGTATATCCCCCCGGTGATGCCTGCTGAAGAATATTATGCAGACCAGTATGGCTGGCTTGGGGAAATGTATTACCAGCTTGGTTTTCATAACCTGTACAGCTCCTGGTGGTACTTGATCCTCATTGCAATGATCGGGATTTCCCTTGTTATCTGCAGTCTTGACCGGGTGATTCCATTATATAGAGCCCTGAAAGCGCAACGAGTGATTAGGAATGACGGATTCCTGAAAAGACAAAGGGTTTTTGGGATTACCGAGGATGTTGCTAAACCTGAAGTAACAGATGAAGTGAGAAAGAGGCTACTTTCAAAAAAATATCATGTCCGCGAAGAAAATGGAAACCTGCTTGCTGAAAAGGGCAGGTTCTCAAGATGGGGTCCATATGTGAACCACGTTGGGCTAATCATCTTCTTAATCGGAGGCATGCTCCGCTTCGTTCCGGGGATGTATCTAGACAAGATCCTATGGGTTCGGGAGGGGGAAACGGCGGAAATTCCGGGTACAGACAGTCAATATTACCTGGAAAACAAACAGTTCATCCTTGAACTATATGATAAGGACAAAGATGACGAAGTATTTAAGCAGGCTCTGGAACGGGCAGGGACTGTCGCTAAAAACTTCCAATCAAATGTAATATTATATAAAAAATCGTCTGACTCGCTTCCGGGAGAAGAAGCGAAATTGGAAAAAGTAAAAGATTATGAGATTAAAGTGAACGAACCTTTGAAATTCGAGGGCTTTGCCTTGTATCAGTCTAGTTACAAACTTGACGAACTTAGCAGCATGTCCTTTTCATTAACCGATAAACAAACAAAACAGTCATATGGCGATATAAAAGTAAATTTATATGAGCCTGAAAAAAAATATGATCTTGGCAAAGGTTACTCTGTCCAGATTCTCGGATATTACCCCGATTTTGAGTTTGGGGAAAACGGGGAGCCGATTACGAAATCACGTATCCCAAATAATCCGGCATTTGTCTTTAAAATGAAAACCCCTGATAAACCGGATGGTGAGGTCAGCTTTGCCGCCATAAGACAAACCATTGAGCCAGAAGGAACTAATAAATATAAAATGGAATTTAAAGCGGCGGAAACGAGAAATGTAACCGCGCTGACTGTCAGAAAGGACAGGACGCTGTGGCTGATTAGTCTCGGCGGCCTCATTTTCATGATAGGTGTTATCCAGGGTTCCTATTGGAATCACCGGAGAATCTGGCTTCAGGTGAGAGATGGGGATGTATGGGTCGCGGCTCATACAAATAAAAATTGGCACGGCCTTAAACGTGAAATAGGCCATATTTTAGAGAATACTAGAATTTCTCTTCCTGATGACCAGCTTCAGGGCGATAAAACGGAAGGAGAGGCAGACCTTGGCGGAACTGAGCAGTAATTTGCTTTATATAGCGTTCATTTTATATTTGATTGCTACGCTATTATTTGGCGGATCGATTAAAACAGGAGAAAAAAGTAAGTGGAGAATACTTGCAATTGGAACTTCAATTGCAGGTTTTCTGGCCCAACTCGGGTATTTTATTACACGGTGGATTGCAGCGGGCCACGCGCCAGTTAGTAACTTGTTTGAATTTACCACTTTTTTTGGTATGGCTCTTGTAGGCGCATTTATTTTAATCTATTTTATTTATAAAACCCCTTTACTTGGATTATTCACAATGCCTGTAGCATTGTTGATTATTGCCTATGCGAGTATGTTTCCTCGTGACATCAGCCCGTTAATTCCGGCTCTAAGAAGCGACTGGCTCCATATCCATGTCATTACCGTAGCACTGGGTGAAGCGATACTTGCGGTAAGTTTTGCAGCTGCGCTGATTTACCTGCTAAGAGTTATCGATCAATCAAAATCTACTAAAAGGACATTTTGGCTTGAGACAGTTATGTTCTCCATCGTGTGTGTCCTTGGATTTATTGCCGTTTCTGTCGGGTTCTCTGCCGCCGGATATGAGGCGAAATTTAACTGGGTGGACAAAGCAGGAGAAAGCGCGGTGGCTGAATACCATTTGCCGGCAATAACCGGCCCTCATGATGGTGAAATGATTACAGAAGGCAAAATCAAACCATTGGTTGAAATGCCGGCGATCATCAATGCGAAAAAATTGAACACAGTTATTTGGGCGCTAATTGGCGGAAGTTTATTGTACGGGCTAATCCGGCTAGTGACGCGCAAACGGATTTCAGCATTGCTTCAACCGCTCGTCCGCAATATTAACTTGGACTTGGTCGATGAAATCAGTTACAGATCTGTTCTGATCGGCTTTCCGGTTTTCACACTTGGAGGCCTGATATTCGCTATGATATGGGCCCAAATTGCATGGACAAGGTTTTGGGGATGGGATCCGAAGGAAGTTTGGGCACTCATTACATGGCTGTTTTACGCTGCTTTCCTTCATTTAAGGCTTTCAAAAGGATGGCACGGCGAAAAATCAGCGTGGCTTGCAGTCGTCGGATTTGTTATCATTATGTTTAACCTAATTGCTGTCAATCTCGTAATAGCTGGACTCCATTCATACGCCGGATCTTAAAAAAGTGCTTAGTGGGTATCGGCTTTCAAACAACTTATCTACAAGAGCCCCGCATGCAAATGCAGAGGCTGATTAAGTTGGTCAATAATTAATTGATTTTATAAACTATTTGCATGGGGGGAATTATTAATGGAAAAAGACGTTAAAATTCTTGTAGTTGATGATGAGGAGCGTATCCGCAGGCTTTTGAAAATGTATCTTGAGAGAGAAGAGTTCCTGATTGATGAGGCTGAGGATGGAAATGAAGCACTTGCCAAAGCGATGGACAATGACTATGATGTTATTTTGCTGGATTTGATGATGCCTGGAAAGGATGGCATTGAAGTCTGCCGTGAGCTGAGGGAAAAGAAAGCAACCCCAGTCATCATGCTGACAGCCAAAGGTGAAGAAGTCAACCGTGTCCAGGGCTTTGAAGTAGGAACTGATGATTATATAGTAAAGCCTTTCAGTCCAAGAGAAGTTGTACTCAGGGTGAAAGCACTTCTCAGACGCTCGTCCCAAACGAGCTATTTGCAAACGGACACAACGACGAAGGATGTAATTGTCTTTCCTCATTTGACGATTGATAACGACGCTCATCGGGTCACTGCCGATGGCAAAGAAGTCAGTCTTACCCCGAAAGAATATGAACTGCTTTATTTCCTGGCCAAATCCCCTGATAAAGTGTTTGACAGGGAGCAGTTGCTAAAGGAAGTTTGGCATTATGAATTCTTCGGTGACCTTAGGACGGTTGATACACATGTAAAGCGCCTTCGTGAAAAACTAAATAAAGTATCCGAACAGGCTGCCCGTATGATTGTCACTGTATGGGGAGTGGGTTACAAGTTTGAGGTCGTGAATGAATGATTCTGTTACGAAGCGTAGTAGGTAAACTTTGGTTTACCATCCTCTTGCTAGTTTCCTTTGTGCTGTTTATTCTTACTGTCATGCTGCTTGAGTTTTTTGAGAATTACAGCATGAAGGAAACAAGAGATAATTTAACACATACAGCGGAGAAAATTGCTTATGTGCTTGAACAGCATGAGCATGAGGACACCTCGCTTGGAATAGAAATCTCATTCGAGATACTTGATAATTCCACAAGGGCGGTTATCGTCAAAAGCCCTACCGAGGTTTACTACTCTCCCAATTCGAATGATCAAGAAACTCTAAAGCTTACTGATATATACAATGACCCCGATCTGTCGATCGTATTGAGAAAAGGAGAGACTGTTGAGAAAGTTTCCAATCTCTCCCCTAGGACGGGTCAGGAGGGCGTAAACTATTCCATTATCGGTGTTCCTTTGAAAATTACAGGCCACGATAATGGAGCTGTTTTTATTTACCAATCTATTGAAGTCGTACAAAAAACGACCCGTTCTGCTACTAAGTTCATTCTTCTGGTGGCGGGAGTCGCTATTGTTCTCACCACGATATTCGCCTTTTTTCTTTCTACACGAATCACTGCTCCGCTCAGAAAAATGAGGGAAGCGGCTTTTGAAGTGGCAAGGGGAAAGTTTGATACAAAAGTGCCAATTCTCACCACTGATGAAATAGGTGAGCTTGCCACTGCATTCAACCAGATGGGCAGACAGCTAAAATTTAATATGAATGCGCTAAACCAGGAAAAAGAACAGCTTGCGAGTATTCTTAGTTCAATGGCAGATGGTGTCATTACCTTTAACCGGGATGGAACGATCCTGATTACCAATCCACCTGCCGATCGATTTTTACAGTATTGGTATTATGAAAATGGAAACCAATCTGTCAAGTCGGAGGAGATTCCTTCTAAGGTCATGGAATTGTTTAAACTGGCTGTTGATACTGAGAAGGAACAAGTTGGTGAACTGTCCTTGCTGGGCAGGCACTGGGTCATCCTCGTTTCTCCTCTGTACAGTTCAAAGTTTATACGCGGTGCGGTCGCGGTTCTTAGAGATATGACAGAGGAACGGAAACTCGATAAACTTCGTAAAGATTTCATCGCAAACGTTTCGCATGAATTGAGGACGCCAATTTCTATGCTCCAGGGATATAGTGAAGCAATAATTGATGACATTGCAGGAACTGATGAAGAAAAAAAGGAAATGGCTAAAGTCATCTATGATGAATCCCTTAGGATGGGGAGGCTCGTAAATGAGTTGCTGGATCTATCAAGATTGGAAGCTGGCCATATACATTTGAATGTCGATGAAGTAAATTTACCTTCATACATTTCGAGGATTATCCGGAAGTTTCAAGGGATGGCAAAGGACAATGAGGTCTATCTGTCGGCTGAAACAAATCCTTCAGAGTATAGAATTTCCCTTGATGCCGATCGGATTGAACAAGTGTTAACCAATTTGATTGATAACGCAATGAGGCATACTCCAAAAGACGGGACCGTCAAGGTAGTTGCCACAGGGGATGAGAAAGGCCTCCTAGTCCAGGTTGCAGACTCAGGCTCAGGAATTCCTGAAGAGGATTTGCCATTTATTTTTGAAAGATTTTATAAAGCTGATAAAGCGCGTACACGCGGAAGAGCTGGGACAGGCCTTGGGCTCGCCATCGCCAAGAACATTATTGAAGCCCATAAGGGGCATATTTCAGCCCAGAGCAAAGAAGGCCAAGGTACGACATTTTCCTTCTTTATTCCTCGAAAATAAGAAAATAGCCATGATTGGTGACTAAAAATCTTGTTACATGCGAAACATTTTTCCGCCCTCTTGTAAAAGAGCGGCTTTTTTATTGGCATTCCTCTAGTATTGTCAACCCGAAAAATAGAAATGAAATCGTTTTGTAATATTTTCCTTTATTTTTGTAACAAAACGGACTATATTTAATAGTGTAACTTTTGAGGATATCGTGCGTCTAAAATATTGAACGGGGAGGAAAAAAGGGTATGGACTCCGTTTTTACTGAACTTTACGAAAACTACCACCAGGATGTGTTTCAATTCCTTTTTTACATGGTTCGCAGTAAGGAACAGGCAGAAGACTTGGTACAGGAGGTTTATATAAGGGTATTGAAATCCTACTCCCGTTTTGAAGGGAAGAGCAGTGAAAAAACCTGGCTATTCTCAATTGCTAGAAATGTAGCCATTGACCATTTTCGTAAACAAAAAGGCTGGAAACAGAAGTTGCTGGAAAAATTCGACTGGAGCACAGCTCAAGTAAAGGATCACCAGCCTTTGCCTGATGAAATAGCCATTCAAAGAGAAGAAGTACAAGGGATGTTTAAAAGCCTTGATTTGTGTACAGTTGACCAGCGCGCGGTCATCATTATGAGATTCCTGCATGACTTATCAATTGCTGAGACAGCCAAAGTTCTTGGATGGTCTGAGAGTAAGGTAAAAACGACACAGCACAGGGCTATTAAAGTTCTAAAGGCTCAAATGGAGTTGCTTTTTGAAACGGAGGGATTTAAGGATGAAAAAGCGAGGGTGGAGCGATAAAGAGGTTGAAGATTTCATAAAGGTACTGCCACAGGTGACCGACAATCGCAACCCGCGGGAAATTTATCAGAATGTTTCCCTTAAATTGAAGAAACAACGTAAAAGAACGTGGATGATTCCTAGTTTTGCTGCCGCCGCTGCTGTGATGCTAGCCCTGATACTCGTTTCTCCTGGGCTATTCAATTCAAATCCTGAAAAGGAAATAGCTATTGAAGACCGGGAAAATATCAAATCTTCAAATGGTGCCGGTTCCGGTGATGCGGAGCAGGAGCAAAAGAAACAGCAGGCGGATCATGATAAAGCAGATGAAGTGAAAATTGCTTTAAATAATGAAGGAGATGCGGATCTCTTTGAAAAATCTGCTACAGCCGTATATGAAGAAGAACTTGGAGATCATGAAGCGGTAACGCTGTGGGTGCCAGAGCAGAATGCGAATTTTGTCATCCCAGTCAGTGTAGTCGTTCCAAAAGAGGAAGGTAAGAACTGGCTAGATTTTCTCAGTGTTGCGATAGCGGGTTTGCAAAAAAATGAACCTGATTTGTTAGAGGGATTTCCTAGTGATGCCGAACTTGCCTTGGAAGGAAATGACACGCTTGTTGTTAATGTTCCTGCCGGACATACCTACGGAAATGGCAGTACGCAGGAAAAGATTTTTCTTGATTCTTTAAAAGGAAGTGTCAGTTCCAACAGCGAAATAAGGAAAATTAAATTTGCAACAGATGGACAGCCGGGTATAGTGCTCGGAAATACTGGCGAACTGAAAGAGGAAGCCGTTAAAAAGCCGAAAAACAGAGCTTATATGTTCGTCTATCAAAATGGACAAGAAACCCCTTATATGGTTCCTTCTAATAAAGAATTTAAAAAAATCGATGATGCCCTGAATGCCATGAAGAGCGGAATCGAGAATGAAAACCTGCTTAAACCTTCCCTGCAGCCTGAATTCCGGTTAGTGAAAGTCGCATCTGAGGGTGAAGTACTTACTATCTATCTGGCAAAGGATGCCGGCATTCATAATGATTTAAAATCGTTGTATTCATACGAGGCAGTCCTTCTCACTGCCAAGGAATTTGGCTATAAAGCAGTAAAACTTGAGAATCCGCCAATTGAAAAACTTGGTCCTTTTAACTTGGAAACTGAAAATAAAGTTCCAGATGGCCCAAATAAAAAAAATATTGAAAATTAACAAAACCTGCCATCCCGGCAGGTTTTTTTATGCAAAATTCTTGAAAAACGAATAAGACTCGTTGCTGCTCCAAATTATAACAAATATGCAAATGGGGGTTCTTCCTTAAACCCGATTTGCATATTGTATTGAGGACGCTTGTGAATGAGGAGGATAAAAGTGAAGGAATATTTAGTTAGGTTTTTGATTGTCGGGATAATGGCTGTTTGTATTACGTTGTTGTTTTTGGGAGGAAGGCAGGCAAACGCTGAAGCATTAAATACAGAACCAGAGTGGATCTGGCCGGCAGAGGGTATCATTTCCGATACCTTTGGCACAAGAGGGGGCCGGCACAAGGGGATAGATATTGCCGGGAATCAAGGCGCGGTCGTAAGGGCAGCCAACGAAGGGAAAATAGAAAAATCTTATTATTCCTCTACATATGGAAATGTTATATTAATCAATCATCCAAATGGGTATGTTTCTGTTTATGCCCACCTTGATAAAAGGCTCGCTGATGAAGGAATGATCGTTTCAAAAGGTGAACAAATCGGCACAATGGGCAACACTGGGTACTCAACAGGAGTACACCTTCATTTTGAATTACATAATGCGGAGTGGACAACAGATAAGAAAAATGCATTTAACCCCTCTTCCTTATTAGGCACAATTGGGACAGGCGATTCGATTGCATTTAATGGTTTGAAAAATAGAGTCGCAGCTGAAGTAGACGAGGGAACAGGGGTGAAAATGACGGGTGCAGCGGGTGACATCCTGATCCATACTGTGAAAGATGGAGATACTCTCTGGGCAATATCCATAAAATATAATGTCAGCATTGGCGAAATTCAAAAAAAGAACTCTATAAAAGGGAGCAAAATCTATCCTGGCCAAGAACTTTCCATTAGCGGGCAAGGGTTGGAAACAGCACATCTCAAAATAAAAATAATGAATTGAAGATTAAAAATGACACGAATAAAAAGATTTCACCAAACCATCACAATTGTTATAAGCTAAACTCCTTTTCAAATGGTTTGTTTTTCAGTATAATGAAATAGTAAGATAAATATTGTCTATCTTCGGGGCTGGGTGAAATTCCCGACCGGCGGTGATGAGTTTAAACTCTAAGCCCGCGAGCCGTAGTTTGGCAGGATTTGGTGAGATTCCAAAGCCGACAGTATAGTCTGGATGGGAGAAGATGGAGGTTCTGCAGGCGTTCAAGTTTTGTTGAATTGAACGTTTATTAAGCATGCCTTTGTTATTTCTCCCTCAAGCTGCCGGGCTTGGGGGATTTTATTTGCTATGGCTGCTTATGCCGAACCTTTCTTCTTTGGTGATGGACACAAAAGGAGAGAGGAAAGTATGAAGAAGTTAAATTTGAAGGCTATGGTGGTCATTGGAATGTTGAGCAGCATCTCGTATATCCTTATGCTGCTGAATTTTCCACTACCGGTTTTTCCAAACTTTTTATTAATTGATTTTAGCGACATCCCGGCATTAGTTGCAGCATTGGCCTTTGGGCCGCTTGCTGGCATATTGGTGGAACTCTTTAAAAATCTGCTGGACTATTTTATGACTGGCAGCCAGACTGGGGTTCCGGTTGGACATATGGCCAACTTCATTGCAGGTGTGCTTTTTATCCTGCCAACGTATTATGTTTATAACAGAATAAAAACGAAAAAGGGATTGTCTATAGCACTCATTGCAGGCACAATCTTTATGGGCGTTATTATGAGTGTATTAAACTATTATATATTCCTTCCAGCGTATACTCTGTTTTTAAACGCGCCAGCCATGGCGGATTCAGAAGCCCGCAAACTGGTTGTTGCGGCAATCTTGCCGTTTAATATTCTAAAAGGGTTTATTGTTTCCATATTATTCATCCCGCTGTACATTCGGATGAGGTATTGGATTAATCGCCAGCATGCTTCCCTATAAATGAAATTCAAACAATGCAGCGGCTTCGGCCGCTGCTTTTCGTTTTAGTATACTTATAGCCTGTTTTGAAAAAACAATCCAATCTCCATTAAAAAACCCCCGGCAACAGGCCGGGGATTTTATGTACATCCTGTGACGATTATTCGAACTTCAATGGGTCTCCATCAAACGGTCCATCCGCTACTTTGATGGAATCAGTTGGACAGCCCTCAAACGCATCCATCATATCATCGATCAGTACATCTGGAATTTCAACAATGCCTTCATTGTCATCCAATGTTACGTATGCAATGCCTTCATCGTCATAATCGTAAATGTCCGGTGCTGCAGCGCCACAAGCTCCGCAGGCAATGCAAGTTTCTTTGTCTACAATCGTATACTTTGCCATGAAAAAACCCTCCCGTTGGTTTAAACAATATTTTACAGATTAAAAAAATGGAAACGTGTACTGCAACTCTATTGTAAAAAAGAAATGGAAACTTTTCAATAGATATTGCACTGATAATACTTATCATTGCAATAAGGTTTCGATAATAATCATGAAAATCAGCCAATATACGACAGAGTTTCATGGTAAAATAAAGCTAATACAGAGTGGCTTGGTGATGAGATGCAAAAAAATGATAGGAAATCACGGTTACAATATTTTGAGGTAATCACTTTATACTGCCTTGCCCGATTACAAGGTGAGCGGACGATGTACTCAATATTCCATTTGCTTAAAGGAAAAAAATCTGCTCAAACCATCCAGGATGCCCATCTTTTTTCATTAACAGAGCTGTTTCACACGTATAGTACACTGGATAGACGGCAGCTTGAAATCACAATCGGCAAATTGCTGAATGAAAATCTTATAAAAGAAAATTTCGGCCAGCGGTACTTCCTTACAGATAAAGGGACAGGCTGTCTCAGATTGGCACTTGAATCCACTCCTCTGCCACTACATTTAAATGGCTTAAAATATCATCAATCTGGACAAAAAGTTTGGGAGAGGCTTTCCTTGCTTGTTCAAGTTTGTTCATATTTTTCCAGGGAAGACTCGAGTTATGTACCTATTCAAAAGAACCGTGACACCCAGAAGTGGCTGAAATCTTTCATTCGCAACATGGACCAACAAGAACGTGCAAATCTGCCCGGCAGGCTGCTTAATGAACTAATAAGCCTATTGGAGGAGGAAAGAAATGTAATCCCCGAAGTGCTGGTGCTGCGACTTTCCGGATACCGGTCAGCAGGTATGACACCACATCAGGCTGCGATTGAACTGGATATGGATGTATTTCATTATCATCTTGAATTTATGGGTACTCTTCATTACTTATGCAAAATTTCCTCAAAGCAAAGAGATAAATACCCTCTATTAAGCCTTTTGGACGAAGAGACAGGTGAGGGCCGTTCGCTGACTCATTCTGCAAAGCAAACTTTTAAATTTTTAAAAGAAGGATTAAATGTTGCTTCTATTGCAGCAGTAAGAGATCTGAAGGTCAATACAGTTGAGGACCATATTGTTGAAATTGCTTTGAACATAAAAAACTTTTCAATCGACCCTTTTGTTTCAATTGAAGAACAGAAAAAAATTATTGACTTGGCATCTCGTACCGCTACAAAGCAGCTTCGGATTTTAAAAGAGCAGGCAGGAGAAACCTCCTATTTCAAAATCCGCCTGGTTCTTGCAAAGCTTGGTGACCAATCATGCTAGATCAAATGTTATATAAATACTATGGATATACATCCTTCAGAACTGGGCAAAGGGAAACCATCCAATCATTATTGGATGGCCACAATACGCTTGCTATGCTTCCAACGGGTACTGGAAAGTCCATTTGCTTTGAGCTTGCCGGTTATATGATGGAAGGAATTGTGCTGATCATTTCACCGCTGTTGTCGTTAATGCAGGATCAGGTTGAGCAGATGATGAAAAGAGGAGAAAAAAGAGTGGTGGCCCTGAATTCCTTCTTGAGCCCGATTGAGAAGAGACGTGTCTTGGCTAATCTTCAAAGCTATAAGTTTATTTTCCTCTCACCCGAGATGCTCGGCTTTGGAAACGTAATAGAAAAGCTAAAGAATCTGAAGCTTTCGTTGCTTGTAATAGATGAAGCACACTGCATTTCCCAATGGGGATATGATTTCAGGCCTGACTATTTAAAGCTAGGAACGTTCAGGGAAAGGATTGGTTCCCCACTTACGCTAGCTCTGACTGCTACCGCAACCCCTGAAGTTAGAGATGACATTTTAAAGAAATTGTGTGTTAGGGATGCCACTAGGATAGAGGCGAGTGTGAACCGGCCGAACATAGCATTCCATATTGAAAAGATGGAACATGAACACGAAAAAAAACAGAGAGCAATAGACTTGGCAAAAAGTTTAAAACAACCAGGTATCATTTACTTTTCAAGTAAAAAGGCCGCTGAGCAACTGGCACAATTATTAAGGGAAAACGGATTGACGCGTACCATGGCCTATCATGGAGGCCTCGATCAGGAGCAGAGAATTCTTATCCAAGAGCAGTTCATTAATGGCCAGCTTGATATTATTTGCGCCACAAGCGCTTTCGGGATGGGGATAAACAAAGTGGATATCCGTTATATTATCCACTACCATATGCCAATGCAAATTGAATCATACCTTCAGGAAGTGGGAAGGGCAGGAAGGGATGGGGAGCCTTCTGTCGCCATATTGCTATATGCCGAAGGGGACGAGCAGCTTCAGTTCTTTTTAGCGGAAGGGGAGTTACCTTCCATTCGCCAGTTGGATGATTTCTTTTCATACATGCAATTGAATAGCATGGAAAAAGAGGATGAGCGCATCTTTGAGGAGGCCGCAACAGCGAACGGGCTAACAGAAACCCAATGGAGGTGGTTGGCGGCATATCTTAATGATGAAACTGCTACTACTTATGAGGAGATCGCAGATAAGGCAAAAAGCTATGTGATAGCGAGAAACTCAGCGAAGATGGAAAACATCAAACGAATGAAACAATGGATTAACACGGATGGATGCCTTCGGAATTATTTATTGAGATATTTTTATGAAAGTGAACTGCCTGAGTTGGGGACTCATTGCTGTGATTTTTGCGGACTCGATCTTCATTTCTATAAAGGAAGTGTGACAGGGTTGCCACGTAGGCAGGAAAACACGAATTGGAAAGAAAGGCTGACGGTACTGCTGATAGGTGAATTACATGAAGAATAAACACAAGGAATTAATAGGGCAATTAACAGACAAGGAACTGCTTTTCCACTTGTATGCAACCCAATTGTTTCTCCTTGCAATTTCATTAGTATTGAGTATGGTCCTACCCGGGAAAACAAGGATTCTTGGGTTGTTTGACTGGGGAGACAAAGCCGTTATTACAATTGGGATTCCTGCGGGGTTGGCTATCGTTATCCTTGATCTTATATTAATGAAAATACTTCCGCCTTCCTATTTTGATGATGGTGGATTAAATGATAAAATTTTTTCCGGAAGAAGCCTTCCCCATATTGTTTTTATAGCCGGGGTTGTTGCTGTTAGTGAAGAAATTCTTTTTAGGGGAATTATTCAGGAAAAAACCGGTTTGTTTATCGCAAGTATCATTTTTGCCGTCATTCATTACCGTTATTTGTTTAATTGGTTTTTATTTTTGAATATTGTGGTGCTCAGCTTTTTTATCGGAGCCATTTATTACTGGACAGGGAACCTTGCTGTTACAGTTACTATGCATTTTGTTATAGATTGCTTCCTGGGGATGATATTGAAAGTGAAAAATGGAAAAGGGGGTTTGGGAAATGAATCATGACGAATCCTATCGTGAACAAATCGAAAAACATCGGCAGAGGATTGAAAAGGTAAAGACGCCGGACCCAATATCCTCAGCGCTCCCTCCAAGGGAAAGAGCCCATCGCCATAAAAAAAAGAAAACAGCTGTGAAACTAAAATATCCAGTCATCCGGCTGCTTGTTCTGTTCTTTATCCTCCTGCCTCTTACTGTATTTTCCATTATCTCTTATATGAGTGAAAACAGAGCAAAGCCAACAAATGTAGTTGGAGGGTATGATACGGTAAGCTTGGATGATGGGGAGAAGCAAAGCGTGAAAACGTCTGGGAATGGCGAAAATGACCAAGGATCAATCGATGAAGAGAATCCGGGAGTTGGGCCTGAACAGCCGGAAAGAAACAAGCCTGGTATGGAAGAGGTCACTCCAGCACCGCCAGCCAAGGATTCCTTATCAGGTTCCGATGGGAAAGATGGAGAACAGCCCGAAAAACCTGCTGTAAAACCAAGCTCATCGAACAAAGCCGAGGCCGGACAAGGGAGTTCTGATGAACAGTCGAATAAAAGTGGTGAAAAGACCATTTTTCATACTGTTAAACCGGGTGAAACATTGTTCAGAATTGCAATGACCTATTATAAGTCCCAGGATGGGATCGAAAAAATACGTGCTGCAAACGGAATTAACGGCAACGAAATTCAAGTAGGCGAAACGCTTAAGGTTCCCATTCATTGAACTACCCACCTACCAGCTAACGCTGGTTGAGGAAGGGGATTCTAACCACCTTACGGCGGTTAAAACCTTAACCGTTCAACGGGTTAAGTGTTCTGAACGATTACCGGACATGCAGAATGTTACCACTCTACGACCTTTGCAAGCCCTACAACCCATAGGGGTTTTCAAACAAACATCGGTACACCATCCGTTCGTCGGACAGACATATGGGTAAGAGGAACCTATCGCAATGCACCCGATTCCCTAGACCGGCGATTGTTACCCAGGACAATCTCAACATCTGCACTGGTGTTGGGAGTAAAGAACCGGTGCGACAGGTTCCATTATGCATTATGCTAACTTGGACAACAATTTCCGTTCGTTCTCTCGGAGAGAGGGCAGCTTCGTGTTGATCCCCTTAAAAGGCTTGTTCACGTTGTAAAGCTCATAGAACGCATTTGTGCTTATTTTTATCCGTTTGTTTAAAGTGGACCATTTCTTCCAATGGTGTGCATCTTTCTTTCCAACATAGTCTTTAAGCACCTTTGGTGCTTTTTCTTTATATCCCAATCCACGCCGGCCGATGGTGAAGGCTGCCGACTGGTGGATGGAAATGCCCAATTTACGCATATACTTCATTTTCCCTGAAATGGACGTGAAAGCCGGATGGACGATGATGACTTCGACCCCCATCTTTTCGGCACGGTTTAAAATCGCATTGGACATTTTGCGATAGGCGAATACACTCTTTGAGCGAATGGCATTTTTGTTGCCATATGCATCGCCAGTTTTAGATAGGCTGGTGTCGATATCTTCGATGACAATGGGTTTGTTGTTCTGTACTGCATAATCCACCAAGGCAATCGCTTCCTGTTCAATAATTTTGACAGACTGTCCGCTGGATTTACCTTTTAAAGAAAAGGAAGCTTTTTCTGTGCCTAGTAAATTTCCATCCTTTTTCACGTTTGCAATAGCGAAGTGGTCTACGTTAAGATCCACTCCAATGACGCCATCCGAAGTAGAAAAATTGATATACTCCTTATTTTCTACATCGACCAAGCACTTGATGATGAAATAACCGCCATAGCCTTCAATGGACCAGGAGATGGGTTTGCCGAACTCTTTTTTGTTTTTGCAGGAAGTTTGGTTCAGGATGGCCTTATCAACACGTTCCTGGCCGTATGGGAATACGACATTTGGGAACGTGACAATGTTCCCTCTGGTTGAACGCATACTCAGTTCTTTCTTCTCGAGATTATAGCTAAATACAAAATTCCCACTGCCGGCATCTTTCCGGCCGGAGATCAGGATCCGTTTGTTCCGCTTTTGTATATATAGGGATTTCCATTCTTCGTGGGAAGAATAGGAATCTTTCTTCGTGAATTGGGATTTAAATAGCTTTTTCCCACCGAACACAACGCTTGGGATATGTTTGCCACGATTGAAACGTTTTTGTTCTAAACGAAAAAGGCGATGTTCCAAACGCCCGATTTTTGCTTTCAATTGTTTTATTCTGATTTCCAAATACTGATGTTCGAATAGATACGAGTTTAGCCAAATAAGGGTTTCTTTCTTTTTAGTTAGAGACCCCACTTGGATGAAGCTTGTATTTGAGGTTCTTGGGAAACCGCAGGTTTACATTGATAAGACTATCTTTAATGGAAAGGAACTGAGTCGGGATTCTTCTTTCGTTCTGGAGTTTCTTCTTTAATTTGGTTATCTTCGTTTCATCTTGCTTTATGTAGAGTTTTTGTAATTCTTCCTGGGAGGAGAAAAGAGCTCTTGCTTCTCGGACAGCACTGTTTGCATAATAATCATTCAGGCCAAATTTTTGTTTTACAACGAGGTGAATGCTTTTTTTATGCAACTTCTTTTTTAAGCGTTTCTCACGGACTAGTGTTTGAAACACGAAGTGTTTCGCCTGGTTGAAAAGGTGCATATTGTGTTCGATTTGAACAAGGAAAGACGGTTCCATTTCGGTTTTACGGATTCGTCTTGAAAAAAAGGTTTTCTGCATCCTTTCTCCTCCCTTCAGGAACATTTGTTCGTTGATATTATTATAGCAGGAGAAGAAGGGTGACACCTAACAAAACGAGTAATTTTTTTACAAAACACCTTTTGAAAAGCGAAGCCGAATCATCCCCCACCTATTCCCTGGGCTAAGCCCTTCCAGCTCCTTGAGGAGGGGGTCTTCTCGGCTGTAATGATAAATACTGCAAAATGCCTTCCGTTCTCCTTCATAATCAGCTGGACATGTCCATATAGTGTAACTAGAAGGCCGATAATAGATTGTCCTATGCCGGCCAATCGAGGTGATTGGGGGGAGAGTATGGAAGAACCCATTAGAAAGCTTGATGAGCGAACAGACTACGCAACGAAACAAATGCTCGATAACGTAGTCAAGCGAAAGAAAAAGTTCGAAAAGGCAAAATTGAAGCATCATGTATCGATTGCAGCGGCACTTATGGTGGCCGGCGTATTTCTCGCATATACCTACTATACGGTAGTCCTGAATTATTCTTATTCTTTTTATTCGATGTTTTCAGCTTTTGTTCAAAAAGGGACGAATTTTTATTTACTTATTACGACATTTTCACTTTATGGGATGATGATCATCTTCAAGGAACAAAGGGATAAAAAGGAAAAGGAATATCACGAATTAAGGTGCGAAATTGTTGACAGAAGTAAAGATCTCTGGAAAAAAGAAGATGAGTGGAAATCAAGGCATCTAGTTTTCGAGATGATGAAAAGAGAATATGATATTAATCTATATCATGAGAAAAAATAACATCAGCCCGGGGGTTAATCCTAAGGGCTGTTTCTGTTAGCGGAGATGATAAGATTCTTTTTTAAAAAAGGATTTGCCTTACGATTGTTGAATATTAGATAAAGGACTTTAAAAAGAGGTGATGAAATGTTTGTTAAAAGCATTATGATTCCTAAACACGATACCCATACTGTCCAGAGTAGTGAAAATGTAAAGAAAGCACTGGAATGCCTGGAAGAGCATCAAATTGATGGCTTGCCTATTCTTGATGGTGAAAATTATGATGGAATTATTACCCGCGCTGGAATTTATGAAGAGTTTTTCCTGTCTGGAAAGCCGAAAGAAGAGTTTCTGAAAGAAACGTCTGTTGCGGATATCGCGACGCATAGGGATGTTTTTCTTGAAGGCAGTGAGATGTTAGAGAACACATTGATGACCCTAAGGAAGTTCCCCTTGTTGGCGGTTGTGGACCAAGAGCGGAGATTTCTTGGGGCTGTTACTAGGTACGAAGTTCTTAAACAATTCGAAAGCGCATTTGGTATGAATCGCCCCGGTGTTAGAATCGCTTTCACGTCCGTGGAAACGGAAGGAAGAATTGCCCGCCTGGCCGAGATTGCCCATCAATTCCATGAACATATTATTTCACTTGTTACGTTTGATGAAACAGACAAACTGGTGAGAAGAATTGTCATGAAGGTTGAGAAGAAAGACAATATTGATCGGTTTATTAAAAAGCTGGAGGAACACGGTTTTCGGATTCTGAATATACATGAAGACTTTTAAAAGGTAAATTTGTCCGGCATCCCTCATACATTTGTGTATGGGGTTTTTTTATGATTTATTCCATGTGGGGTTTGGTTCTTTCGTATATATGTGGTTATTTATTCATTGAATGGGCTGCCCTTGAGGGTGCTTTCACGATTGATGCTATATTATAAGAGCTCATCTTACATCCTGTTAAATATCTTGCATCCACTATTGCAGGTTTCACAGGAATCGCGATCAATGCTCGTCTTATCAGGAGAATCATAAATTGGCGAAAAAGCGAAGGGGAATATTCCACCCGGCATGCTTTTATGGTAACGGGGTCTTGTCTTGCTTTAGTATTTACGGCACTTTATGCGTTCTCCCCCATACACGCTCTTCTTTACTTCGGATTCAGCCTGATTTATGGTATTCTTTCCATATACTTTTAGTGTGAGAGGGGCAATTAGGATGCAGACGTTTATTTTAACTGCTATAGTTTTTGCAGGATTAGCGCTCCTCATTTATATGGGTTTTCTGGCGTTTGAAGAAAACATACTTGAACAGGAATTGCGGTTTTCAAATTTCCCGAAATCTTTTGGAACATTAAAAATATTTTTTATTTCGGACATTCACAAGAGGAAGCTTTCGGAACAATTTATTTCCAAGGCAAAAGGAAAAGCGGATATCGTTATTATAGGCGGGGATTTAAAAGAGAAAGGTGTTCCCATAAAAAGAGTTAAGGAAAACGTTGAAATGCTTAATACAATTGGCCCGGTTTATTTTGTGTGGGGCAACAATGATTACGAAGGGGACTATAGGGAATTAGATGCGCTATTGCTTGATTTGAAAGTCAAAATTCTTGATAATACTGCAGCTTTATTCGAATCCAAAACGGGAGATAAGCTGACTTTATTGGGAGTAGATGACGTAGGATTAGAAAAAGACCGCCTGGACTTTGCATTGAGTGATGCAGAGCGGGGATGGTTTACGATCCTGGCAAGCCACAACCCAAAAATCATTGAAAAAATCACCCCTGAAGACAACATCTCCCTCGTATTGAGCGGCCATACCCATGGCGGGCAGATTAGGATTTTCGGTTTTGGCCCATATAAAAAAGGCGGAATTGAAGAAAGGGGTGGCACCATCCTTCTGACTAGCAACGGTTATGGGACGACCGGAATCCCGTTTAGGCTCGGTGCTCGGGCTGAAAGCCATCTTCTGTCTATACGGAATCAAGAAAAGAATTCGATTAAACGAATTGGAGGTCAAGAATCTTTGTGAAACACGGGAAAGGAAAATACAATATTAAAGCAGCATCCGCAATATTGGGAATCAAACCAGGAACATTAAGAGCCTGGGAAAATCGTTATAAAATAGTGTCACCAGATCGGAATGAATCGGGACACCGGCTTTATTCCGAAGATCAAA
Organism: Neobacillus notoginsengisoli; assembly: GCF_003515685.1. Classification (GTDB taxonomy): domain Bacteria; phylum Bacillota; class Bacilli; order Bacillales; family Cytobacillaceae; genus Bacillus_D; species Bacillus_D notoginsengisoli. The sequence goes on from NZ_QWEG01000005.1 coordinate 266,164, forward strand.
TTTCACAATTGAATAAAGTACTCGAAAAGCTTGAACAAGGATTCACAATTAGCCAGGCAGCCGTCATGCTGGAAGAACGAGATAATCGTCCCCGAGCAATGAAAACCTCACAAACACAAATTGACCAATATATTCAGAACTTGATTGAAGCCTTTCATCATTTTGATGAAGAAAGTAGCCATTTCGTTTTGGACAATTGTTTCAAATTATTCACGATAGAGACCGTATTAGCGGATTTAATTCTTCCTGTCATAAAAGAATTGGATGCCTTAAGAGAAACAGGACAAATAGCTGAATCAAGCTATTATTTTGGATTGGCTCTACTTCGTACAAGAATTGACAGTCCCCTTTTTTGTACCGGCAACAATAAAAGGCAGCCTAAAGCATTGGCTATTTGTGTACCAGGTCAAAGCAATGAACTGGAGCTTCTGTGTCTTTTATGTTACTTGAAACTGAAAGGCTTTCAAGCAATTTTTCTAGGCTGCTCGGTTGACGAAAAGGATTTAAGCTTTGCGATCAAAAAATTTAAGCCGCACTATCTTTTCCTTTCGATGTCTCCTGGCGAAAATATTGACACTTTCCTTTCCAGCGCAGCTCAATTCGGCAAGTCGTTTCCTTGGTTAAAGATTGGACTGGCCGGTTCGGGTTTTCTCCTGTCAAATATGAGCCAAAGTGAAAAGGTGAAAGACAAGCTAATTGGCGCTTCTCCTGAAGAATGGGAGAGGTGGCTTGTGAATAAAAACGCTTTGAACGAATGATTCACCAACCCCGTGCCCCGTCATAAACTGTAACCAAGAGTAAAGTCTTGGCAGGGGGCGGGAGCATGCGTCTGGAACGTTTAACAGCAAATAAAATCAAAATTTTTATTACCTCTGATGATCTATTTGAAAGGGGATTGTCGAAGGAAGACATCATGAAGGACTCGCTCAAATGGCGGCAGCTTTTTCAAGATATGCTTCAGGAAGCAAGTGAGGAACTTGAAGTTGAGATTCAAGGTTCCGTAGCCGTTGAAGTATTTTCGCTCCAGGCCCAAGGAATGGTTTTAATCATTACAGTCAATGCTGTTTCAGATGAAGAGGATCACCTTTACGATGGTTTTATTGAAATGCAGGTAACGGTTGAAGGTTATGATAAGCTCTTATTTCAGTTTGAGACGATTGAAAATGTCATTCAGCTGGCAAAACGGCTTTCACAAATCTCCACTGGTGGGGGGAGCCTTTATTTTATGAATGGCTTATATTATATGGTATTTGATGCACATAACGAAAAGTCCGAGAGAAATGCGGCAATCATGGCAGAATACGGGCATGCTTCCATACTTAGTCCATATATGCTTGAAGAATACGGAAACCTGATCATTCAAAACAAAGCGGTTGAAATAATTCTTCAGCATTTTAACTAAGCGGCAACCCTGGGAAAAATGGGTCCGCTTTTTTTGTTTTTTTCTTCTCGAGACATAAAGAAGGGGACTGAGAACGCTTACAAAAATACCGCCAAAATAGACAGAATTGCCATTTTTTATCCTTGCATTAATTATCCAAAAGTGTATACTATGTCATGAAAGCCAAGGACTTTAGAGCAGTGATATCATAGGAGGTTTATAAATGGCAGCGGGGAAAGCTAATGAAAGTCAGAATCTTGAGAAACATGATGTTCTAAAATCCACGCAGACGGTTATTCATAAAGCGTTGGAGAAACTGGGATACCCCGAAGAAGTGTTTGAGCTACTGAAGGAACCAATTCGGATGATGGTCGTAAAGATTCCAGTCCGAATGGATGATGGTTCCACAAAAATTTTTACTGGGTACAGAGCCCAGCATAATGATGCAGTCGGCCCAACAAAAGGGGGAATCCGTTTTCACCCCAATGTAACGGAGAAGGAAGTAAAAGCCCTTTCCATTTGGATGAGCCTAAAATGCGGGATTGTCGATCTTCCTTATGGGGGAGCTAAAGGCGGAATTATCTGTGATCCCCGCGTAATGTCGTTCAGGGAGCTTGAGAGGCTAAGCCGCGGCTATGTTCGAGCAGTCAGCCAAATTGTTGGACCAACAAAGGATATACCGGCTCCTGACGTATTTACAAATTCACAAATCATGGCATGGATGATGGACGAATATAGTAAAATTGATGAATTCAACTCACCAGGATTTATTACGGGTAAGCCGCTTGTACTTGGCGGATCCCATGGCCGTGAGTCTGCAACTGCAAAGGGCGTTACCATTTGCATTCGAGAGGCTGCAAAGAAAAAAGGGATTGAACTTGTTGGAGCAAGGGTAGTCGTTCAGGGATTTGGAAATGCCGGAAGTTATTTATCAAAATTCTTGCATGATGCAGGAGCAAAAGTCATCGGCATTTCAGATGCATACGGAGCCCTGTACGATCCAGACGGCCTGGATATTGATTATCTTCTAGACCGCCGCGATAGCTTTGGGACTGTCACAAAGCTGTTCAATGATACAATTACGAATAAAGAATTGCTGGAGTTGGATTGTGATATCCTTGTACCAGCTGCGATAGAAAACCAGATTACCGAAGAAAATGCGCATAATATCCGCGCGTCCATCGTAGTAGAAGCAGCCAATGGCCCTACTACACTTGAAGCCACACAAATTCTTACCGAAAGAGGGATCCTACTAGTGCCTGACGTACTGGCTTCCGCAGGTGGGGTCACCGTTTCCTATTTTGAATGGGTTCAAAACAACCAAGGATATTACTGGGCAGAGGATGAAATCGAAGAGAAACTCGAAAAAGTAATGGTTAAATCATTTGCTAATATTTTTGAGACAGCGCAAAATAGACGGGTCGACATGCGGCTCGCCGCATATATGGTTGGGGTCCGAAAAATGGCTGAGGCCAGCCGTTTCAGGGGCTGGATTTAATCCAAAGCTGCTTTTCCCCCCAAGGACAGCCGTGACCATTGAAACTTCCAAGGAAATCTCCTATCATTAATTGATGGGAGATTTTTTATTGGTTAAGCAGTTTAGTGAATTGGAGTGAGCATTTTGCAAAAGGAAGATGTGATTATCATTGGCGCCGGCCCGTGCGGATTGGCTGCAGCCATTGATTTAAAAGATATAGGAAAAAACCCATTGATTATTGAAAAAGGAAACATTGTGAATTCAATCTATAACTACCCGACACACCAGACATTTTTCAGTACAAGTGAAAAGCTGGAAATCGGCGAAGTTCCTTTTATTACTGAAAACTATAAACCAGTCCGCCTTCAGGCACTCGTATACTATCGGGAAGTAGTAAAAAGAAAGGAATTAAGAATCAACTCGTTCGAAAAAGTGATTGATATTACACCGGCAGGCAGTTCCTACCTCGTTGAGACCAACAAGCAGGTCTATGAGGCTCCATATGTCATTATTGCAACTGGCTATTACGATAACCCAAATTTATTGGGGGTGCCCGGTGAGAGCCTGGATAAGGTTTTCCATTATTTCAAGGAAGGACACCCTTACTTTGATAAAGATGTTTGTGTCATTGGAGGTAAAAATTCCAGTGTCGATGCTGCCATCGAGCTTCATAAAGCGGGTGCAAGGGTAACAGTTTTATATCGCGGAAGTTCATATTCCCAGAGTATTAAACCATGGATTTTACCTGAATTTGATTCCCTCGTCCGTAATGGTGCAATTCGACTTGAATTTGAAGCGCATGTTGAAGAAATTACGAAAAACTCAGTTGTCTTCCGAAAAGGGAATGAGCAAATCACGCTTAAAAATGATTTTGTGTTTGCTATGACTGGCTACCGGCCCGACCATGGATTTTTAAGGAAGATCGGGGTCCAAATTGATGAGGACTCAGGCAGACCTTTATTTCATCCAGAAACAATGGAGACGAATTTACCTGGAATATTTATCGCGGGAGTAATAGCCGCCGGGAATAACGCTAACGAAATCTTCATCGAAAATGGCAGATTCCATGGCGGCCAAATCGCCACAGCAATTTCGGGCAGAAGCAGATAATTATACAAAGATTCAACTTCGTTTTTATTCAAGGCAAGGTCTACAAAGCTAGTTGATTGGTACAGAAGGCCCGTAGACTCCTCGAAAATGCTATCGCATTTTCTTCGTGCAAAGCCTATTCGAGGATGCTGTTTGTCCTGCGGGATGCGGCTCCACTGACGCCCCGCGGAAAGCGAAGCGCCTCGTGACAGGCAAAAACCGCCTGTCCCTGCGATGTTGATTCAATGAAGCTTTCCTTTGTGGAGTGGAAATTAACCGCAAGGTTTAAAAGAATGAAAAAACTTTTGAAATATATATGAAAGTGTTTTATGATAGGCCAAAAAATAAATCGCAGGTGATCCGAATGAAAAAGGTAATCTTATTGACAACAGGCGGCACAATAGCCAGTAAACCAAATAAAGCCTCAGGAAAACTTGCCTCCGGGGAACTGACAGGCGAAGAACTGGCAGGAATGTGCAACTTGCCGGATAACATTGAAGTCATTGTTGAATCGGTATTTCAAAAAGCAAGCATGCATATTACCTTTGAAGATCTAGTTCATTTAAAGAACAAAATAGAAGAATATTTTGAGGATGAAACGGTTTCCGGAGCAGTTGTCACACATGGAACCGATTCACTTGAAGAAACAGCTTATTTTTTGGATCTGACTGTGAATGACGAACGTCCCGTTGTCGTAACAGGCTCACAGCGCTCGCCGGAGGATATGGGGAGCGATGTATATATTAACCTTCGCCATGCGATATACAGTGCCTGTTCCCCAGACCTAAAGGGAGCTGGCACTGTGGTAGTATTCAATGAGCGGATATTTGCTGCCAAGTATGTAAAAAAGGAGCACGCATCCAATATCCAAGGTTTTAACTCCTTTGGCTTTGGTTACTTGGGCATTATCGACAATGACGAAGTGTTCATCTACCAAAAGCCGATTAGGAGGGAAGTTTATAAACTGAAAACAAGCATCCCAAAAATCGAATTAATCAAATGCTATATCGGCGCTGATGGTACCTTCATTAAAGCTGCAAGGGAAAATGGCGCTAAAGGGATTGTATTGGAAGGGGTAGGCAGAGGTCAAGTTGCACCATTGATGATGGATGAAATTGAACGGGCAATTGCAGAAGGCATCATCGTGGTCATCACAACAAGTGCCGAAGAAGGCGCAGTTTATCCAACTTATGATTATAGGGGAAGTGCCTATGAGCTTGTAACAAAAGGAGCGGTCCTTGGCAGCGATAATGATCCGAAAAAGGCAAGAATGAAGCTGGCTGTAGTTTTGGCGAGTGGCCTGAGCGAGGCTGAATTTTAATTTCTTCTATATTCCATTTTCTTTCCGGTTAAGCCATGATACGATAGAAGAAATAATTACAGTTTTCCCACTTTGGAAAGAAATGAGGGCAGTGCATGCTGGGGATTTTTTCTGCCGGGATTGCACCCGGCCTCGCGTTACTAAGCTATTTTTATTTAAAAGATGAAGTTGAAACTGAGCCAATTCCGGTTGTTTTCAGGACTTTTCTATATGGCGCTTTACTAGTTTTCCCAATCATGTTTATGCAGCATGTTTTGGAAACGGAGAATATTATCACTTCGGGCTGGATGGAAGCATTCTTTTCTTCAGGGCTTTTTGAGGAGTTTTTTAAGTGGTTTATTCTATTCTACGCCGTTTATCAGCATGTTGCTTTCGATGAGCCCTTTGATGGAATCGTTTATGGGGCTGCTGTTTCCCTTGGATTTGCAACAGCTGAAAATATTTTTTACCTAGTTGGCAATGGTCTGGAGCACGCCATTGGAAGGGCACTCCTTCCTGTGCCAAGCCATGCACTTTTTGGCGTCATTATGGGCTATTATATGGGCAAAAGCAAATTCAGCAAGGCTGGCGGTAAGAAATGGATCTTGCTATCTCTCTTTGTGCCGGTCATCCTTCACGGAAGTTATGATTATATTTTGATTACACAGGAACATTGGCTTTATTACATCATGCCTTTTATGGTTTTCCTTTGGTGGTTTGGTTTAAGAAAAGTCAAAAAGGCCAGGGCTCTAAGCGCAGCCTATCTCAAAAATCAATATCAGCATCAAAAACCTCTTCAAACTTAGCGAAGAGGTTTTTTCTTTTCCATTGACTCTAACCTTTGTGTATAAAAAACTCCTTTCCACAAAAAATAGCTTTAATGGAAAAAAGAAATGGATTTGGAGGTACTATCCATGTATGTTATTCAAAAGACTGCGGCCTTGAAATTTGTTTCAATTCTTTTATTCTTCTCGATTTTAATGGGGGGAGGAGAGAAGTCCCATGCCTTCACCAACCAGGTCATACAGTACGGATCTGTTGGAGAAGACGTAATCGAGCTTCAATCAAGGCTGAAATATATTGGCTTTTACAGTAAAAAAATCGATGGGGTTTTTGGATGGAGCACGTACTGGGCACTAAGGAATTTTCAATATGAATTTGGCCTGCCAATTGATGGGCTCGCCGGCAGTGCAACGAAGGCCAAGCTTGTGAAAGCGACAAAGTACAATAAGGGGAGTGCGGCAGGAGGGAAAAAGGCTCCTGCAAAGCCGAAAGCAACAAACGTGCCAAATGGATTTTCGCAAAATGATATAAAGTTAATGTCAAACGCGGTTTATGGCGAAGCAAGAGGGGAGCCTTATATTGGTCAAGTAGCTGTAGCTTCTGTTATTTTGAACAGGCTGGAAAGCTCAACTTTTCCCAATACAATTTCAGGAGTTATCTTTGAACCGCTTGCTTTCACTGCTGTCGCAGACGGGCAAATATGGCTGACGCCAAATGATACTGCCAAAAAAGCTGTGATGGACGCGATAAACGGATGGGATCCGACAGGCAATGCCCTTTATTATTTTAATCCCGAAACAGCAACGAGCAAATGGATCTGGTCCCGGCCACAAATTAAGCGGATTGGTAAACATATATTTTGCAAATAAGCGGGTGAAAAGATGATTAGAAACATTATTATTGGTGTTTTAGTACTTGGTATTGCCGGTACAGCATATTGGGGATATCAAGAAAAGAAAGAGAAAACCGCTGTTCTTTTGAACGCTGAAAATAACTACCAACAAGCTTTCCATGATTTGACTTTCCAAGTCGATTTGCTCCATGACAAGCTTGGTACAACACTTGCCATGAACTCGCGAAAATCTCTCTCTCCGTCGCTTGCTGACGTGTGGAGAATCACTTCTGATGCCAGGCAGGATGTAGGAAGGCTGCCTCTCTCCCTGCTCCCGATTAATAAAACGGAAGAATTTCTTAGCAATGTAGGGAACTTTAGCTACAAAACGGCAGTCAGGGATCTTGAGAAGGAGCCTTTAAGCAAGAAAGAATACAAAGCATTGCAAAATTTATATCAGCAAGCAGCAGATGTACAAAAAGATTTAAGGCAAGTACAACATTTGGCTCTAAAAAATAACCTGCGCTGGATGGATGTAGAGTTGGCGCTCGCAGCCGGTAAAGAGAATGCCGATAATACCCTCATCGACGGCTTTAAGACAGTCGAGAAAACAGTATCAGGGTATGATAAAACTGATTTCGGTCCTGGCTTCACTGATCTGAAGGTGAATGACAAGAATATCAGTAAACTGACTGGCAAAAAAATTACCAAAAACGAAGCGATTGCCACAGCTAAGAATTATATTGGCTTCGATGGAAATTCGGAAGTCAAGGTCACTGAAAATGGCAAAGGCTCTGATTATGGATTTTATTCAGTATCCATTTCCAACAAAAAAGCTAATTTAGAGGCAAGTATGGATATCACCAAAAAAGGCGGGTATCCAATCTGGTTTTTGAACAATCGGCCGGTGAAAAAACAAAAATTGTCTTTAAACGAAGCAAGTAATCGCGCTTTGAAATTCCTGGGGGATAATGGATACAAATCAATGGAACTTTTCGAAAGCGCACAATACGACAATATAGGCGTTTTCACTTTTGTGACGAAAACAGGGAACGTAAGGATTTATCCTCAATCAATAAAGATGAAAATCGCTCTTGATAACGGCTTGCCAGTAGGCCTTTCAGCTGATGATTACTTAAAGAATTATAGGAAAAGAGATATTAAAGGTGCTTCGTTAAGCAGCCAGCAAGCCAGGCAAAAGATAAACCCGCAAGTGAAAATAATGGAGGAACGGGAAGCGGTTATCTTAAATGACTCCAGCCAGGAAGTGCATTGCTATGAATTTTTGGGAACGATGGGTGAGGACTCCTACCGAATATTCATCAATGCCGATAGTGGGGAAGAGGAAAAAGTCGATAAATTAAAGGATGCGGAAGAGATGTTCGAGGATACTCTCTAAAAGGGTGAAGAGCGTATTAAAATTTCCCAACCCGGGCAAAACTTGATAAAAAACAGGGTGGTGCAATATGGCCAATATAGAACGAATCGTATTAAAAATAGCTGTTATACAGTTCCTCTTCCTGTTAATTGCCCAGATTTTCATCCACAGATTCGATTTTCATCCTGAACTTAAGACAATCAGCAAGTATGAAGGGACAGAAAGTAAAACGTATACTGAAATTCTGGAAACCTTCCAGGGGAAATAAGGGCAGGAATATTCCTGCCCTCTTCCTATTCTATCCATTCTATATGAAATAGGGCGAGAGCTATTTTTCAATCTATGGTAAAATGGTTTATTGAAGGCAAAAAGAAAATACATTCGTTTTTGCTAAGACTATATATGGCCATGTAACAGGAGGAACTATGGAGAAGAAAATATCAATTGCAATTGACGGACCCGCTGCGGCAGGTAAGAGCACCGTAGCAAAAATAGTCGCAGAAAGTCTGTCTTATATTTATATCGATACTGGAGCAATGTACCGGGCACTTACATATAAAGCACTCGAAATGGGGGCAGACATTGAGCAGGAAAGGGAACTAATGGACATTCTTCTGTCTAGTAAAATAGAACTATTCCCTTCTGAAAAGGGTCAGTTGGTGGTTCTGGACGAAAAAGATGTAACAAATGCGATACGCACAGCAAATGTTACGAACTCTGTTTCAATTGTGGCGAAACATCGGAAAGTTAGAGAGGAAATGGTTAAAAGACAGCAAAAGCTTGCATTAAGCGGCGGAGTCGTCATGGATGGCCGGGACATTGGCACCCATGTCCTCCCGAATGCTGAAGTGAAGATTTTTCTGCTTGCCAGTGTTGAGGAAAGGGCAGCCAGAAGGCATGCGGAAAATATTGATAAAGGGTATGAATCCGACTATGAAACGCTGAAAAAGGAAATTGCTGCGCGGGACAAGTATGATTCTGAGAGGGAAGTCGCTCCATTGACAAAGGCTGAGGGGGCGACGGAAATTGATACAACTTCCCTTTCAATCGAAGAAGTTGTAGATCGCATCATGACACTTGTTAAGGAAAGAGTGGAACAGTTATGACTTTTTATTCTTTTGCTAGATTTGTCGCTAATGCAGCTTTAAAACCGTTATACCGTTACAAGGTATATGGCCTCGAAAACTTCCCTAAAGAGGGTGGAGTCCTTTTGTGCTCCAACCATATAAATAATCTTGATCCACCCGTTGTGGGCATCACCTCGCCGCGTCCAGTCCATTTCATGGCAAAAGAGGAACTTTTCACGGTACCGGTTCTCAAGAGCATTATCAGGGCGTGCAATGCATTTCCGGTAAAACGTGGGATGAGTGACCGAGAAGCATTAAGGAAAGGACTCGGGGTATTAAAAGCGGGCGAGGTTTTAGGACTGTTCCCAGAGGGAACAAGGAGTAAAACAGGGGAGATAGGAAAAGGCCTCGCTGGTGCAGGTTTTTTTGCCCTCCGGTCTGAAGCGCATGTTGTGCCGTGCGCCATTATTGGTCCTTACAAAGCGTTTCGGAAATTGACGGTCATTTATGGGGAGCCGATTGATATGGATAGCCTACGAAAAGAAAAAGCTTCTCCCGAAGTGGTGACAGAATTAATCATGTCGGAAATACGCAAACTTATTGAGAAGCATAAAGGGGTTTCCGCTTGACAAAAATGTCCTTTTATAAGAAGTTAGTAAAAAGGATATTATTTTGAATATTCTTAGAATCGCAGCCGCTATGATGGGCGCCGCATGCCACGCATGTGCCGCATCTATATATTTTATAAGGGCAGCCAATGGTTAAGGAGGAGTACATATGTCGGAAGATATGAATCAGATTGAAGTAGGAAATTTTGAAGTTGGAGACAGAGTGACAGGACAAGTTACCAAAGTGGAAGAAAAGCAAGTTCTTGTCGATATCCAAAACAGCAAACTCGATGGAATCATTCCAATCAGCGAATTGTCGAGCATCCATATTGAGAAGGCCTCAGATGCAGTTGCCGAGGGCGACAGCCTCGATCTTGAGGTATTGAAAGTAGAGGAAGAGGCCCTAATCCTTTCCAAACGCAAAGTTGATGCGGAGAAGGCATGGGATGAACTTGAACAGAAATTCCAAGGCGGGGAAGTGTTCAATGCGGAAGTCAAAGATGTTGTAAAGGGCGGCCTTGTCGTCGATCTCGGCGTACGCGGTTTTGTACCCGCATCTCTGGTAGAAGCATATTTTGTAGAAGATTTTTCCGATTACAAAGGGAAAGAACTTTCCTTTAAAATCGTTGAACTCGATAAGGAAAAGAACAGGCTGATTCTATCCCATAGAGCAGTTGTCGAAGAGGAAAAAGGCAGAAAGAAACAAGACTTGCTTGAGACAATCCAGGCCGGTGAGGTCATCGAAGGAACTGTTCAAAGGATTACAGACTTTGGGGCTTTTGTTGACATTGGAGGAATTGATGGTCTTGTCCATATTTCCCAACTCTCCCACGAACATGTGGAAAAGCCAGGAGATGTGGTTGAAGAGGGTCAAAAAGTGAATGTTAAAGTTTTGAATGTTGACCGCGATAACGAAAGGATTTCCTTGTCCATTAAGGAAACCTTACCAGGACCTTGGGAGAATATAGCTGAAAGAGCACCAAGGGGAACTGTTTTGAACGGAACTGTCCGCAGGCTTGTTTCCTATGGAGCATTTGTAGAAGTATTCCCGGGTGTTGAAGGTTTAGTGCATATTTCTCAGATTGCCCATAAACACATCGGAACTCCTCATGAGGTCCTGCAAGAAGGGCAGGAAGTAGAGGTTAAAGTACTTGATGTCAATGAAAAGGAGCAGCGCCTGTCGCTGAGTATCAAGGACCTTCTTGAAAGAGATGTTGAAGAGAACGTCGACTATGAGCTCCCTGAAGAGTCAAAAGGCTTCCAGCTAGGCGAACTACTCGGTGATAAGCTTAAGAACATTAGGAACAAATAAAATATTAAGAGGCTTCCGCTCTTACAGCGGAAGCCTTTTTCAATTTTTAGGAAACTATAGATTTCGCTACTGTGGATAACTTACTTATCAGGCGTGGCTACATCTAGCTTCAGCGCCTACGCGTGCGCAAACTTCAGGTCTCCTCCCTACGATAAGTCATCATCGATTCGCTAGCGCTCTTCGTGATTCCTTTATCTCAGTCGAAGCCCTTCCAGTTTGTACGGCGATGACCAAGGCGCTTACGCTTTTGTTCTTGTCTAGGACTGTTTATTGTCATTAAGCTTTCTCGCTTCTTCAGGAGTTTGAAGGCCGGTTGCTCCAGGGTAATGAAGCGATTGATCCCGGTCTGATTGTACTCTCCTGCTTTCGCGCAATTTTTTCTCCTGCCTGTCTTTTCCCATTCTTTTTCACCTCCCCTATTCAAATAATTCCACATCCATTCTTCTTTCATCCTGGTATGAAAATACATAGGCTTTACCCATAATGGTAAAGATAGGAGGAGACAAGGATGGATGGATTAATATTTTTTCTAAATGCCTGGATAATTTGGATTTATTTAATATTTTTTGCCCAAGGAAAAGCTGGAAAAAGTAAAATAGCGGGGGGTGTCCTCTTACTGTCAATTATTTTGTCCCCTCTGTATGTTGAAGTGGGAGGAATAAAAATTTATGGTGGAGGCTTATGTTTATTCTTCTGCTCAGTTTCCTTTTTATACAAAGCTAAACTGAGAAAAATTATCTTTTTAACCATATGCTCCGTGGTCCTATCGGCTATTTACAGTTCCCTAAAGTTTTTTGAACTGTTTGATCCGGTCATTTTTATCATAAATAGGGAATGGATCGTATCAATCATCTTGGCAATCGTCGCAATTATTCTTCAAAGGTCAGTAAAATGGAGGCTCATGTTGGTTGCGATAGGCACTTTTCAAGGTGAAGTGTTAGTTTCGATGGTACTAAGAGATACATTTTCCCTTGATATAGGCGGGTACGCTTATTTGGATGCATTATCTATGACTGCGGCTTTCGTTCTATTTTGGAGCTTTCTTGAGGCAGCGAAGACATGGTTGAATTCGTCAATCGTTGTTTTTGAAAGGAATAAGAAGTCTTCTTCATAAAATAAATTCGATAACGTTTTGAGAAAAGGGTTAGTTAGTAAATAGCTTTTCATTGCGCAGAAGGTATAAGATTGATACTATAATTAAGTTAAGCCCTTCAAAGAGATAGAAGGGTTTCTTTTATAGAATACAGGAATGGCAGTTCAGCCTGTATTGAATGAAGCTTATGAAGTGAGTTTATTATGAGATAGTAAGGGTGAGCATAATGGCAAAACCAACAGTTGCAATAGTCGGCCGTCCGAACGTTGGTAAATCAACGATTTTCAATAGAATCGTCGGAGAAAGAATTTCAATAGTTGAAGATATTCCTGGGGTGACAAGGGACAGGATATACAGTTCTGCGGAATGGCTGACACATGATTTTAATATTATTGACACCGGTGGAATCGACCTTGGTGACGAGCCTTTTCTGGAACAAATACGCCAGCAGGCTGAAATTGCAATAGACGAAGCTGATGTCATAATCTTTCTTGTAAACGGCAGGGAAGGTGTTACAGCCGCGGATGAAGAAGTTGCAAAGATTCTTTATAAGACGAAAAAACCAGTTGTCCTGGCTGTAAATAAAATTGATAACCCAGATATGAGGGCGGATATATTCGATTTTTACGCCCTTGGCTTTGGTGATCCTTTCCCAATTTCCGGCGCGCACGGCCTGGGACTTGGCGATCTTCTTGATGAGGCAGCTAAGCATTTTCCAAAAACAGACACAGAAGACTATCCGGAAGATATTATTAAGTTTTCCTTGATTGGAAGGCCGAATGTTGGAAAGTCTTCACTCGTAAATGCGCTTCTTGGTGAGGATAGGGTCATCGTCAGTAACATTGCCGGAACTACCCGCGATGCAATTGACTCGCTGTATGAATATGAAGGTCAGGAGTATGTCATTATTGATACAGCCGGTATGAGGAAAAAAGGGAAGGTTTATGAAAGCACTGAGAAGTACAGTGTTCTTCGCGCTTTAAGGGCGATTGAAAGATCAGATGTCGTTCTCGTTGTATTAGACGGCGAAGAAGGAATTATTGAGCAGGATAAGAAAATAGCAGGCTATGCGCACCAGGCCGGCAGAGGCGTTATTATCGTTGTGAATAAATGGGACGCCGTTGAGAAAGATGAAAAAACAATGAAAGAGTTCGAACAGAAAATCAGGGAGCATTTTCAGTTTCTTGACTATGCCCCAATTGTATTCCTGTCTGCAAAAACGAAGAAAAGGGTTCATACATTACTGCCAGCCATTCAAATGGCTAGTGAAAACCATGCCATGCGCGTGCAGACAAATATCCTAAATGACATTCTCATGGATGCAATTGCAATGAATCCTACTCCAACAGACAAAGGGCGCAGACTGAAAATTTATTATGCAACCCAAGTTGCAGTCAAGCCTCCAACGTTTGTTGTTTTTGTTAATGATCCTGAGTTAATGCACTTTTCGTACGAGCGGTTTTTGGAAAATCGAATCAGGGATTCATTTGGTTTTGAAGGAACCCCAATCCGGATTTATTCCAGAGAAAGAAAATAATGTGAGGGGCGTGAGTTGAATGGGGACAACTAAAACAGTCGTACTTGGAGCCGGGAGCTGGGGAACAGCGCTTGCACTTGTACTTGCTGATAACGGGAAAAAAGTCTCCTTATGGAGCCACAATCCAGATCAAGTTAGAGAAATAAATGAATCCCGTACAAATAAAAGATATTTGCCAGGTATTGAAATACCGGAATTGATTATTGCTACTTCCTCACTTGGCGAGGCACTTAAAGGAACAGATACTGTTATACTTGCCGTTCCTACAAAGGCAATCAGGGAAGTGTCTGGGAAAATAAGTGAAATATCTAACGCTCCCCTAACCATTGTCCATGTTAGTAAAGGAATAGAACCGGATACGCACCTAAGAATTTCTGAAATGATTAAGGAGGAAATGTCTCCTGAATCGTTAAAAGCCATTGTTGTTCTTTCAGGGCCTAGCCATGCTGAAGAGGTTAGCTTGAGGCATCCAACGACGGTCGCGGTTTCCTCGGAAAATATGGACGAAGCAGAAAGGATTCAAGACCTTTTTATTAATCAAAATTTCAGAGTTTACACGAATCCGGATATCGTCGGTGTTGAAATTGGCGGGGCGTTGAAAAATATTATCGCGCTTGCTGCAGGCATTACAGATGGCCTCGGTTTTGGAGATAACGCCAAAGCTGCACTCATGACAAGGGGATTGGCGGAAATCTCAAGAATCGGTACAAAAATGGGCGCGAACCCTTTAACCTTTGCTGGCCTAGCCGGAATTGGCGATTTAATCGTGACATGTACAAGTGTTCATTCACGAAATTGGCGGGCGGGAAACATGCTTGGCAAAGGCCAATCTCTTGATGAAGTACTCGACAGTATGGGCATGGTAGTTGAAGGGGTAAGGACAACTAAGGCGGCATACCAGCTAGCAGCCAAATATGAAGTGGAAATGCCTATAACGGAGACCTTGTACAAGGTGCTTTTCGAAGATCTACCAGCGAAAGAAGGAGCAGAACTTCTGATGGCGCGTGATAAAACACATGAAATGGAAGATTTGACAAATATACTGAATGGGAATTAACGGGCATTCGCACAAATTCATATGCGTGGGCTTTTTGGCGATGCAATCATGATTCTATCTGCATACAATGCAACGAATCAAATGGCAAGTGAAGCGTTGCATGGGTATATTAGTCATGTGGATGAGCAGGGGATTTCCTGCTCTTTTTTTTGTTTTTTAATTTTGGATGTTGATTTACACTACGGGCACACGCTTTCCGCGGGGCGAAGCTGCTACTTGAATTAACTCGTGCTGCTTTGCGGCTGAAGGTTCGAATTCTCGAATATTCTATGGCGCAGGAGCATCCTTTGTGGAGCCTCCTCGCTGTTTGGCTAGCTCCAGCGCCTAGCCCCTCGAGGTCGCTTCGGTCTTTCAGGTGAAGTCGAAGAATGCCTTCTCCTTCAGGCCATCCAGCGCCTGGCTACGCTGAGCATCCCGACGGAGTCGGTGCCTTTCGTTTCAATCAACGTAGACATTTATCAATATTACTACGGTAAATAACGTTCTATTCCATCTCTTTGGCCGGCTGTGATATAATTACTTTTTGAAGAGGGGGAGATTATTTTGTCACCGGCATTAATGAAAATGTGGGTATCGCTGGCAGCAATGGGGTTTATGTTTATTTCAATTGTCAGCATTTATTTCAGCCGCTATAAACTAAAAGGAGCTTTCAGAATGATTACGGCTATTTTTGCATATGCCCTGATGATTCTGGCAGGCATCATTATTTTCATTGTTGTTATGAGCGGCCCGACAGCAGACTAGAAAAAATAGATAATTAGAGGGTTGATTGTATGCGAAAAACCTTGAAGGTTGCCTGGCTGTTTTTTGCATTATTGCTGCTGAATGGATGTATGTATCCGAGCGGTGAACTGGCAAAAAACCAGATTCCTTATGAAGAGCAGCTAAAGTCTGTTCAGGCTGCCGTAGAAAGCTTCCAAAAAGATAATGGCGGCATCCTTCCTATCAAAACAAAGGAAGCGGAGACGCCCATTTATGAAAAATATGTGATTGATTTCAGTAGGATATCGCCTCGCTATTTGCAAGAACCGCCAGGAAATGCTTTTGAGAATGGCGGGGTTTTTCAGTATGTCTTGATTGATGTGGAAACAAAGCCGACTGTTAAACTTCTTGATTTAAGAGTGGCCGATCAAATCCGTGACATAAAAATGAGAATAAGGGCGAATGGGTATCCACCCTACAAGGAGAAACTAGCCGATAACGTTTACACGATTAATTTTTCCAGCCTCGGATATAAAGAACCGCCACATGTGGTAAGCCCCTATACCCAGCAAAACTTATCTTTTGTTGTGTCAGGAAACGCTGAAGTCTATGTGGATTATCGGAGTGATTTATATCAGGTGTTAAAAAAGTCAACGAGAAAATTTAAGGAAGGAGAAGATATCCGCTTAGTTCTGATGGACGAATCTATGTTTGTTCCCGGGTATTCCCTTCCGTATACAATTGACAATAATGGGGAACCGGTCTTTCTTAAAAAGCAATAAAGAGAAACAAACCCGAAATTATTATATAACAAAGGCATAACCCTTTTCCTGAAAAATATACTTACAGGAGAAGGGTTTTTGTTTTTATTCCGCTGATTCTCATTAACTGTTTTTACTGAACAGGAGGTAAAAATAAATATCTCAAATATAAGCATAATCAGATAGGACAACATCATAAACATATACTGTCCAAAATTATCTAAATGGATACTATTATCCCACTTACTCTAGGATCGGGAGGGGATCACTTGGAAAAGGTAGATATTTTCAAAGATATTGCTGAACGGACTGGCGGCGATATTTATCTTGGAGTTGTTGGGGCGGTGCGCACCGGCAAATCCACTTTTATCAAAAAGTTTATGGAATTGGTTGTACTGCCGAATATGAGCAATGAGGCGGACAGGGCAAGGACGCAGGATGAATTGCCGCAGAGTGCTGCGGGAAAGACGATTATGACAACAGAGCCTAAATTTGTCCCAAATCAGGCTGCAACGGTATTTGTCGATGAGGGGCTTGAAGTAAATATCAGGCTTGTCGATTGTGTCGGATACACTGTGCCGGGGGCAAAGGGCTATGAAGATGAAAACGGGCCAAGAATGATTACAACTCCGTGGTATGAAGAGCCGATTCCGTTCCATGAAGCTGCGGAAATAGGTACGCGGAAAGTCATACAGGAGCACTCCACCATAGGAGTTGTTATCACAACTGACGGAAGTATTGGAGAAATTCCTCGCAGCTCCTATCTTGAAGCAGAGGAAAGGGTCATTAATGAGTTAAAGGAAGTAGGGAAGCCTTTTATAATGGTTGTAAACAGCGCTCAGCCACATCATCCTAATACAGAGACACTGAGGGCTGGCCTATCGGAAAAATATGATATTCCGGTAATTGCCATGAGTGTTGAAGGGATGAGGGAATCAGATGTCTTGAATGTCCTCCGTGAAGCACTTTACGAGTTCCCGGTTCTCGAGGTGAATGTGAATCTTCCTAGCTGGGTAATGGTATTAAGGGAGAATCATTGGCTCCGTGAAAGTTATCAGGAAGCTGTCAAGGAAACAGTCAAGGATATTAAAAGACTCAGAGACGTGGATAGAGTCGTTCACCAGTTCAGTGATTTTGAATTCATTGAAAGAGCTGGCCTGGCGGGAATTGATATGGGGCAGGGGGTCGCAGAGATTGATTTATATGCCCCTGATGAATTGTATGATGATATTCTAAAAGAAATAGTTGGCGTCGAAATACGGGGCAAGGATCACCTTCTAGAGCTTATGCAGGAATTTGCCCACGCAAAGGCGGAATACGATCATATATCGGATGCATTGAAAATGGTGAAGCAGACTGGTTATGGCATTGCCTCCCCTACCTTGTCGGACATGAGTCTTGAAGAACCTGAGATTATCAGGCAAGGGGCCCGCTTTGGAGTGAGGTTAAAAGCAGTCGCACCATCCATCCATATGATTAAAGTCGATGTAGAATCCGAATTCGCTCCAATTATTGGGACTGAGAAACAAAGCGAAGAGCTTGTTCGTTATCTGATGCAGGACTTTGAAGATGACCCTCTGTCCATCTGGAATTCGGATATTTTTGGCCGAAGCCTTAGTTCTATTGTCCGTGAAGGCATTCAGGCAAAGATTTCACTGATGCCTGAAAATGCCCGATATAAACTGAAAGAAACACTGGAGCGGATTATTAATGAAGGTTCTGGCGGTCTAATCGCCATTATATTATAACACCTAGTCTTCTGTGCCAGAATTACCCCTTCCAGCCTTTCATATAACTTTGTTGAGGTTCCCGAGCGGAGCCTCTTTTTTACGACAATTTTTGCACAACGGAATAAAAACTTAAAAGATTCCCATGTTTTGAAGGAATATTCTTGCCATGGGCAAATGATTGTGATAATCTTTTAACAGAATTAGCCTCACAAAGCTTAAAGCCTTAATTTCATTGGGTTTTCTTTTAGTTTTTAATCAAAACGATTGAAATCCAGCAAGGCTTGCTATATGATAAGCCTTGTCAATAAAATACGTAACTACCACGTATAAAATTGATGAAATTTGTTTAGAAATGTAGATAAGTAATCTTATCTACTAACTGGGCAAATTATTTGGGAGGAGGTGAATGGCATGAACAAGACAGAACTTATCAATGCAGTTGCAGAGGCTAGCGAACTTTCAAGGAAGGACGCTACCAAAGCGGTTGATGCTGTTTTTGATTCCATTTTAGAAGCACTTAAAAATGGCGAGAAAGTTTCATTGATCGGATTTGGAAACTTTGAAGTTCGCGAGCGCTCCGCACGTAAAGGACGCAACCCGCAAACCGGCGAAGAAATCGAAATCGCTGCAAGCAAGGTTCCAGCTTTCAAACCAGGTAAACAACTCAAAGACGCAGTGAAATAATTACATAGAACGTGCTTTGGGCGCAAAAAAGCCATGGATGACTCCATGGCTTTTTTTCTACCTTCAGAACAAAATGCGCAAGCGCCTTCGCGACAGGAAAAAACCGCCTCGCGACAGGCAAAGATCGCCTGTCTCTGCGATGCAAATTCCTTGGAGCTTTCCTTAGTCGCCCTTAATGCGAGCGAAGCGTAGCCAAGCTTAACACGAGACGTCCAGAAGGCGGTCTTTGCCTTCTTGACGGATTGGCTTAAGACCTCGAGGGGCTAGGCGCTCCTCGAAAGTCCTTATTATGCTATCGCATAATTTCGTGCGATGTAACTTCTGAGAAGCTTTCCTTGTGCTAACGCTTTTCCTTCGTGCGATGCTTATGCTCCCGAAGCTTTCCTTTGTGGAGCTGGATTACTAAAATTTATTTCGAGTTATTCACAAGGTAGTATTTTATAGATTTCTACAACATGAGAAAAGCCTAACACTTTGCTTGCGCTAAAATGGTTATGCTAATATGGTATAGACTTGCATGAAATCTGTAGGGGGTAAGGAAATGCCAACCGTAAATAAAGCCCAAATTGAAGAGGCAGTACGCATGATTCTTCAGGCAATCGGGGAGGACCCGGAAAGAGAAGGGCTTCTAGATACACCAAAGCGTGTTGCAAAAATGTATGAAGAAGTATTCAGTGGATTGAATCAGGACCCGGGTGAATACTTTGAAACAATTTTTGGAGAAGACCACGAGGAACTCGTTCTCGTGAAGGATATTCCGTTTTATTCAATGTGTGAACATCATCTCGTTCCGTTTTTTGGCAAGGCTCATGTCGCCTATTTGCCTCGTAATGGAAAGGTGACAGGTCTTAGTAAGCTTGCAAGGGCAGTTGAAGCAGTTGCGAAACGTCCGCAGCTGCAGGAACGAATCACTTCTGAGATTGCGAACAGCATTATGGATAGGCTACAGCCTCATGGTGTAATGGTTGTGGTCGAAGCTGAGCATATGTGCATGACAATGCGGGGGGTTAAAAAGCCGGGATCCAAAACGGTTACATCCGCTGTCCGTGGTATTTTTGTCGAAAACGCCATTGCCAGATCCGAGGTCTTGTCATTTATTAATAACTGACCAACTTTTTTATAAGGCAGGGGTATCCAATGGAAAAGCGAGAACAGCAAACATCGGATTTTATCGTTATTAAAGCCAATGAAGATGGCGTGAATGTCATTGGGCTAACGAGGGGAACAGATACAAGGTTTCACCATTCAGAGAAGCTTGATAAAGGGGAAGTGATGATCGCCCAGTTTACAGAACATACTTCCGCAATAAAAATCAGGGGAACGGCAACAATCATGACGAGTGTCGGTCAGATAGAAAGCGATTCAGGGAAATAGTTTTACATTGGACCAGAATGGCATGCAGGACAGCTGTTCTGGTTTTTTGCTTACAGTGTTCTTAATTATTATTTTGTGAAACACTGCCCATAGAAAAATGTTTTATGTTATAATGATGACTGCTATGTTTAAGGTTTTTATTTTAATCATTGTTGTATTTATTCAACAGGCTATTACATAGAATGACACAGCTTTGGTATGGTCCGGGGTGATTATTGTGCAAGAAATGAAGAATAAGATAGCAGAAATCAGGGCTTTAATTGAAAATAAGGTGCTTCATCCCTATCTGCTCCAATATATAGAAAAACCTCATATTGATGAAGACAAGCTCCTTCTCCTTGTATCGACAATGGAAGGCCTTGGACTGACAGATAAAGAGATGAAAAATTATGCACTTACCGTCATGCTTGTCCAAATTGCCCTTGATATCCATGAACATGTTTCCAATAAACAGACCCACTCCGGATTAAAAGCACGCCAGCTGACTGTCCTTGCTGGTGACTATTATAGCGGGCTTTACTATAAACATTTAGCCGAGTCCGATGATATTTTAATGATCCGCTCTTTGTCGAAAGGCATTAAAGAAGTAAATGAGCACAAGACTTTTTTGTATCAACAAGAGTTTGATTCAATAGGCGCTCTCTTGAATAGTTTGAAAATGGTTGAAGCAGCTCTATTCTCCAAACTGTCTGATTACTTTGGACGAAGTGCCTGGACGACATTTTCTGGAAATTTCTTATTGCTGAAACGGCTTCTTAAAGAGAGGTCAGAATATATTGAATATGGTAAATCTCCATTTTTCGACGCGTTATTTGCACTCTCTGATAAGAGTGTTTGCAGAGGGGAATCCGATTTAAAACAAATTCTTTTACAAAAACTTGATCAGCAGCTTTTCCTCCTTGAGCAGGAAATGAAAAAAAAGCTGGATTCTTTAATTGATATGAACGACTCTTTCAAAGAAAGACTTGAAGAGCTTTTCAGTCAAATAAAAATATTAGTGGAAGAAGGGTAAAGGCATGCAACGGTCCAAGGAAGAACGGGTTCATTCAGTGTTTGAGAGCATCTCTGATAATTATGACAAAATGAATTCCGTTATCAGTTTTAAGCAGCATATTGCCTGGCGGAAGGACACGATGAAAAGGATGAATGTCCGCTCCGGGTCAAAGGCACTTGATGTTTGCTGTGGTACTGCCGACTGGACAATTGCCTTGTCGGATGCTGTTGGAGAGGACGGCGAGGTAATCGGGCTCGATTTCAGTAAGAACATGCTTAAAATCGGCCAGCAGAAAATAGACTCCCTGCAGCTGAAGAACGCTTCGCTCATTCATGGTAACGCCATGGAACTTCCTTTTCCGGACAATCATTTCGATTATGTAACGATTGGATTCGGACTTCGCAATGTGCCTGATTACATGCAAGTATTAAAAGAAATGCACAGGGTTGTTAAACCTGGCGGAATTGCGATCTGCCTGGAAACATCGCAGCCGACCATGCCAGTGTACAGACAGCTTTATTTCTTTTATTTCCGCTATATTATGCCTGTCTTCGGGAAGTTGTTCGCAAAAAGCTATGAGGAGTATTCATGGCTGCAGGAGTCTGCCCGGGATTTTCCCGGTGCAAAGGAACTTGCTAGAATGTTTGAGGATGCTGGCTTTTATAAGGTGGTCTATAAACCATATAGTGGAGGCGCTGCGGCAGTCCACATCGGCTATAAAGACTGAGGTTTAGAAGTACTTGAAGAAGAGCAGGGTGAGTGCCGATGAAATTAAAAATGATGACTTCATTTTTAAATTCGGATTTAACATTAATCGAGAATACACTTGAAGAAACAATACAGGCGGAATCCTCGCTGCTGAGGCAGGCATCATTGCATACCCTGCAGGCCGGCGGAAAGCGGATTCGCCCTGTTTTTGTTTTATTGGCAGCAAAATTCGGTGAATATGACATTCATATCATTAAAAATGTAGCAGTGTCCCTAGAACTTATCCATATGGCATCGCTTGTCCATGATGATGTCATTGATGATGCAGAACTTCGAAGAGGCAAACCGACAATAAAATCCAAATGGGATAACAGGATCGCCATGTATACAGGTGATTATATTTTTGCGCTTTCCCTGGAATTGATGACCAGCATTGAAAAACAAAAAGCTCATAAAATACTTGCAAACACCATTGTAGAGGTTTGTGTTGGCGAAATTCAGCAAATCAGTGACAAGTATCGGTATAATCAATCGATTAGGGATTACTTCAGACGCATTAAACGGAAAACGGCTCTACTAATTGCTGTTAGCTGCCAACTGGGTGCCATTGCAGCGGATGCAAGCGAGGAAATCAGCAAGAAATTATTTTTATTTGGCTACTATGTCGGTATGTCCTATCAAATCATTGATGATGTTCTTGATTTTACATCTTCAGAGAAAGAATTGGGTAAACCTGCCGGAAGCGATTTGATTCAAGGTAATATTACTGCTCCAGTCCTGTATGCGATGGCTGATCCGCATGCCAGGAGGAAAATAGAGAAAATTAGGGAGCACACAAGCAGGGATGAACTTGAGGATGCAATACTGGCAATTAAGAGTACAGGGGCAATTGAAAAGTCCATTGAACTCAGTGACCGATATTTACATAAAGCGTTGGATATCTTGGACGATTTGCCAGCTAACAGGGCCAGAAAAACGTTAAGGGATATAGCGAAATATATAGGCAAGCGGAAATTTTGATTACGTGCGGTGAAAGTCGCGTTTTTTCCTTCTTGCCTATCTTTCTAAATAGTGTTACTATTTTCGTGGATTGCTTCTACACGCAGTCAGGTTACATATTTGTTTAGGAGTGGAATTATGGAAAAAACATTTTTAATGGTTAAGCCAGACGGAGTCCAAAGAAATGTAGTTGGTGAAATAGTCGCCCGTTTTGAGAAGAAGGGATTCCAGCTTGTTGGCGCAAAATTGATGAGTATCCCGCGTGAACTTGCCGAAGAACATTACGGCGAGCACAAAGAACGTCCGTTTTTCGGAGAACTTGTTGACTTTATTACTTCCGGCCCGGTTTTTGCGATGGTATGGCAGGGGGAGAACGTGATTGCAACCGCACGTCAAATGATGGGGACAACCAATCCAAAGGATGCCGCACCTGGAACTATCCGTGGTGACTTTGGCCTGACAGTTGGAAAGAATATTATTCACGGATCTGACTCTCCAGCAAGCGCAGAGCGTGAAATCGGTATTTTCTTCAAGGAAGAAGAACTTGCCGAATACACCAAGTTAATAGACGGCTGGGTATATTAAAAGAAAAAAGGCACTTGTCAAAACGAGTGCCTTTTTTGTATACGTTTTCTTAATTTGGGGATAAAAGTAATTTTATATAAGGGGGCAAAGAAAAATGAGATATTTAACAGCAGGTGAATCACACGGGCCGCAGTTAACCGTCATTATTGAAGGAGTGCCGGCCGGGATGCCAATCGAGGCTAAACAGATCAATGAGGAGCTTGCCCGAAGGCAGAAAGGCTATGGCCGCGGCAGGCGGATGCAAATTGAAAAGGATACCGTAGAAATCGCGGGCGGAATCCGCCATGGAAAAACCCTCGGCTCCCCAATTGCACTTGTCATTAAAAATGATGACTGGAAACACTGGACACACATTATGGGGCCAGAATCCATTGATGAAGACGCGGAGTCTGAAGTAAAAAGACGGATATCAAGGCCGCGCCCAGGACACGCGGATCTGAATGGAGCTATAAAATATGGCCATCGGGATATGAGGAATGTCCTTGAACGTTCTTCAGCAAGGGAAACAGCAGCGAGGGTTGCCGCAGGAGCTGTAGCCAAAGTTTTGCTCATTCACGCCGGAATTGAACTTGTATCATATGTAACTGAAATTGGCGGAGTAAAAGCGGAATTTCAGGATATTTCAATCCAGGAAAAGAAAATGCGGAGTGAAGCGTCGCCTGTCCGCTGTCTCGATGGAAATGCCGAAACAAAAATGATGCAGGCAATTGACTCGGCCAAAGAAAATGGGGATTCAATTGGCGGAATAGTCGAAGTCACTGCTGAGGGTATGCCTCCTGGAATTGGCAGCTATGTCCAATATGACAGGAAACTGGATTCGAAAATAGCGGGTGCGATTGTTAGCATTAATGCCTTCAAGGGAGTTGAATTCGGAATCGGGTTCAAGGCCGCAGAAATACCAGGTTCCCTTGTCCATGACGAAATTGTCTGGAGTGAGTCGGATGGCTACAGCCGCAAGACGAATCGCTTAGGCGGCTTTGAGGGCGGCATGACAAACGGTATGCCAATCATCGTTAGAGGTGTTATGAAGCCGATTCCTACGCTTTATAAGCCATTGCTTAGCGTCGATATTGAAACAAAAGAACCCTTCGCTGCGAGTATTGAACGGTCTGACAGTTGTGCGGTTCCCGCCGCGGCGGTTGTTGCAGAAAATGTTGTGGCTTGGGAACTGGCTGCCGGTCTTGTAGAGCAATTCAATGCGGACCGCTTTGATGTCTTCCTGGAGGATTTAAAAAATCACCGTGAACGGGCGAGGTTGTTCTAATGCAAAAACTGGAACTGAGTACAGCAGAGAAAAAGTATCCAATTGTTATAGGAGAAAATGCTGTCTCGTCGATCGCCCCCTTTTTACAGAATGACCTAAACGGATTTTCCAGACTGATGATCATGACCGATCAGAATGTGGGAAAACTTCACCTAGAGAACCTCCTGAAACAGCTGGACGAATTCAGGCCAGCTGTTTTCAGTGCACCTGCTGGTGAAAAAGCAAAATCATTAGAAATATATGAGGAAGCGATAACTTTTTCCCTTGAAAATGGGCTGGACAGAAAATCTTTCATCATTGCTTTTGGCGGGGGGGCAATTGGCGATCTAGCAGGCTTTGTGGCTGCGACTTTCATGAGAGGGATACGATTTATCCAGGTTCCTACCACCATTTTGGCCCATGACAGTTCTGTAGGCGGAAAAACGGGAATCAACCATCATCTTGGAAAAAATATGATTGGGGCTTTCCACCAGCCTGAAGCAGTGTTTTACGACCTCTCATTTATTAATAGTCTTCCTCCCCATGAGGTTCGATCCGGATTTGCGGAAGTGGTGAAACATGCTCTAATTGGTGATCCTGACTTGTTTGATTGGCTTAGGATGAATGTTTCAAGTCTTGAAGGAGTCACGCCAATGCAATATGAAGAAATGCTCGCAAAAGGTATATCGGTAAAAGCAAAAATTGTTAGACAAGATGTGCACGAAAAAGGAATCAGAGCTTACCTTAATTTTGGGCATACATTGGGCCATGCCATTGAGGCTGAGATGGGGTATGGGAATATCACTCATGGAGAAGCGGTTATGATTGGGATGGTCTTTGCACTTGAAATCAGTAAAGAAAAAAGCGGGCTTGATTTTGAACTGGACGGGTTCAAAACATGGATAGAAAGCATAGGGTACAGGACCTCTCTGTCGTCTGAGATTTCGAAAGAAGGATTGTTGAAACGGATGAAAAAAGACAAGAAGGCAATAGGGGGAACAGTCCGATTCGTTCTGTTAAATAAAATAGGCGTCCCTGAACTTGTCGAGCTTCCGGACTCCTTTTTAAAAAAGAAGCTGGGGAGTTTTTTATAAATTAAAAAAATGCTGACTTATCTGATTGGCTGTGTTAGAATTAACTTTAAAAAAATCTGCACTTTAAAGCGTTAAAGCGGCGGAGTGTAACAACGAGGTGTTTCTTATGCGCTGGAAAAAGCAATTACATTCACTTGCGCCATATCAGCCAGGCAGGTCAATTGAGTCAGTAAAAAAGGAATACGGTTTAAAGACAATCGTGAAACTGGCCTCTAATGAAAATCCATTCGGTTGCTCACAAAATGTGGAGGCAGCAATAAAAAAGGCCAGCATTGATTTTAACTATTATCCCGATGGCCATGCAGGTGAACTCCGGTCAACACTTTCTCAAATGCTGGAGGTCGCACCGGACCAATTGATTTTCGGAAATGGTTCTGATGAAATCATTCGCATCATATCAAGGGCTTTATTGTATCCGGGGGCAAATACAGTCATGGCATCCCCGACCTTTCCCCAATACCGGCACAACGCGGTCCTCGAAGGCGCGGATGTTCGTGAGATTCCCTTGGTCAATGGCGGACATGATTTGGATGCCATGCTAAAAGCAATTGATGGACAGACAAATGTTGTTTGGATTTGCAGCCCGAATAACCCAACTGGCGTCCATATACCGGACGGCTTTTTGACGGCATTTTTGCAAAAGGTGCCTGAGGATGTGCTCGTTGTGATTGATGAAGCATACTGTGAGTACGTTACAGCTGCCGACTTTCATGATTCACTGGCCCTTGTCAACCAGTTCTCTAACGTCATTGCGCTTAGAACATTCTCGAAAATTTATGGGCTTGCGAGCCTGCGTGTAGGCTATGGAATCGCCAATCCTGCCATTATCCGGATGCTTGAACCGGCGAGGGAGCCTTTCAATACGAATACGATCGCCCATATAGCTGCAAAAGCCGCACTTGCCGACCTGGAATTTGTTGAACGTGCAAAGCGGTTGAACAGGAAAGGCATGGAAATGTTCTATGAATTCTGCAGGAAGTGGAATCTGCCTTTTTATCCTTCTCAGGGAAATTTCATCTTAATTAATTTCAAACAAGAAGCAAACAAGGTGTTCCAATCTATGCTAGAACGGGGATTTATTGTCAGATCTGGGGCTTTACTCGGATTCCCGGACAGCATTCGGGTAACAGTTGGTACTGAAGAACAAGTTGCGGCTATTATTAATGAATTCGAAGCATTCCTCGTAAATGAATGCAAAGCAATCGTGTAGGGAAGTGTTCGAATGAAAGGGAATGTATTAGTAATTGGGTTAGGGTTGATAGGGGGTTCCCTTGCTCTTTCCGTAAAAAAAGCACATCCCGAAGCCAAAGTAACTGGCTTTGATATTAAGCACCGCCAAGCTGAACTGGCAAAATTGCTTGGCGTCATTGATGAAATTTCCGAAACAATTGAAGAGGGCGTTGTCGAGGCGGATTTAATTATTATCTCAGCTCCGGTAAGGGAAACAGCCCGAATCCTTAAAGAACTTGAATCTTGTTCGTTAAAAGAATCCGTCATTATTACTGATACAGGCAGTACAAAAAACGAAATTGCCCGCCTCGCTGCACCTTTAACCAATAAAGGTATCTGTTTTATCGGAGGCCATCCGATGGCCGGCTCCCATAAAAGCGGAATTACCGCGGCAAAGGAGCGCTTGTTCGAAAATGCATTTTACATATTAACTCCTGGTAAAGCGGAGAAGGCGCAAAATATCGCCGTGCTAAAGGACTGGCTGCTTGGGACGAACGCCCGGTTTTTAGAGCTTCCGCCTGATGAGCATGATTATTTGGCTGGAGTGATTAGCCATTTCCCGCATATCATTGCCGCATCCATTGTCCATCAAACCGAAAAGTTGTCTGGAAAGTATGAACTTTTGCCAAGGCTTGCCGCTGGGGGGTTCCGGGATATAACCCGTATTGCTTCGAGCAGCCCTGAAATGTGGCGTGACATTCTGCTTCATAATAAAAATGTGCTGCTGGATTTGCTTACAATGTGGCAAAAGGAAATGGACTATGTGAAGGAATTGCTGGAGCACACGGATGAAGAGGCTGTGGCCACTTACTTTTTCAAAGCGAAAACATTCCGGGATGGTCTTCCTGCGAATAAAAAAGGTGCTATACCCGCATTCTACGATCTTTTTGTCGATATCCCTGATTATCCAGGGGTCATATCGGAGATCACAGGCTACCTTGCAAATGAAAACATTAGTATAACGAATATTAGAATAATAGAGAGCAGGGAAGAAATATATGGCGTATTGGCCATCAGCTTCCAAACGAGCGGGGACAGAGACAGGGCTGAGAAATGCATTAGATCCTGCACCCCATACCCCATGTCTTACGAAATTTAATTTTCCGGAGGTGTCAGGATGGAACCAATTTTGTTAGAGCCGGCAGCCAAAGGCCTTTATGGTGAACTTAAAGTCCCGGGTGATAAGTCTATATCGCATCGGGCGGTTATGTTTGGCGCTATTTCTTCGGGTATCACAACAGCGAAAAATTTCCTGCCTGGGGAAGACTGCCTGAATACTGTTTCATGCTTCCGAAAACTTGGTGTTGATATTGAAACATCCGGTACTGAAGTTCGAATTAACGGGAAAGGGCTGGACGGGCTAAAAGAATTCGAAGGCCTGCTTGATGTGGGAAATTCCGGCACTACCATTCGGCTCATGATGGGATTATTGTCAGGAAGGCCTTTTACTTCGCACATTACAGGAGACGAATCTATCGCAAAACGGCCAATGAACAGGGTAACATCACCGTTACTTGAAATGGGGGCGAAAATTGAAGGCCGGGAGAACGGCAAATATGCTCCCATAACAATTTCAGGCGGCAGGCTAAATGCCCTAACGTATTCCATGCCTGTTGCCAGCGCACAGGTTAAGTCGGCGGTTCTCCTTGCAGGGCTTCAAGCTGAAGGAGAAACCGTTATTAAAGAACTCGCCCCAACGAGAGACCATACAGAAAGAATGATCCGACTGTTTGGCGGGAATGTAACTACCTCAGGTAAAAACATTTCCATAAAGGGGGGGCAGCAGCTAAAGGCGGCTGACATTGAAGTTCCGGGGGATATCTCTTCGGCTGCGTTTTTCCTTGCAGCAGGTTCAATCGTACCTGGCAGTGAGATTTTACTCCGAAATGTTGGTCTTAATTGGACAAGAAGCGGAATTTTCGATGTGATGGAGAAAATGGGAGCCAATCTTTCCATCGACAGAAAAGAAGAGAGCTTTGAACCTGTTGGGGATATTCGAATAAACTATTCAAAGCTAAAAGGAACGACTATCGAGGGTGGTCTGATTCCTAGGCTAATTGACGAACTGCCGATTATTGCTCTTCTAGGAACACAGGCCGAAGGGGAAACGATCATCCGGGATGCGGCTGAATTAAGAGTGAAAGAAACGGACAGAATCGAGACAGTAGCGGCGGAATTGCGGAAGCTCGGCGCACAGATTGAAACGACGGATGATGGAATGGTCATCACCGGGGGAACAAACCTTCATGGAGGAACCGTATCAAGCCATGGTGACCACAGGATAGGCATGATGCTCGCCATCGCCTCATTAATTTGCAAAAAAGAAGTCACACTTGAGGATCCAGCCTCCATTGCAATTTCATACCCCAACTTCTTCACGCATTTAGCAAAATTAAGATAAACCTGTCTTAAAGGCAGAAGAAAACACCCTGAAGGCGCCAGTCAATGCATGGCGCCTTTTATGTCATGATTTTGTGACAATGATTAACGGACATAATTTTCTGAATTCGGCATAGCTTGTCTTAAGACTTGCTTAAGGGTGATAATATGCCGTACATTATTGAAAATGCCGCTATGTTGAAAGAAGGCCGCCTTGACTTCTGCTCCATCCTTACAGACGGCAAAGAAGTAACAGCCATTCGAGCTGATTTAGCGAACTATTCATTAATAAGAATGAATGTTGAACCTTTTATCATGACCCCCACCCATACTATTCTTGACAGCACATTCCGAGACAAGAAGAGTAGGGAAGTAGCCGGAATCATTGAAGACAGGTATTTAAAGAAGGGTTGTACCACTGTCTTGACTTATGTCGAAGTTGAATATGAGAAAGCTCTGCATGGCCGTTTGCAGGAAATTGAAGAAGCCTTTAGCCAATCGTCCGCTGATTATGCAATTGGAATAAAGGTACCAGTCAGGAGCTTAACTCCGTCTCTTTTGGTGGGGTGCAAAAAAATGAAATTGCCTGCTGTTTTTGTGGATGTAGATTCGTTAGAAAGCATGGATTCCGTTCCGTGGGGGTGGATTAGAGGGGCAATATTTCCTTATAACTGTCCGCTTATCCCTGTCTTCTCCGGTGTGGAAGACGTATTAAAGAAACAGTCTTTGGGTAAATGGGAAAAACTCATGCATCATTGGAAAATACCCTCCGTAAACCATGAACTGATCGAGGGCACGCCATTGTCGGCCAGTGTCCTGAATAAAATTGGCATTTATCCTTGGAGGTCCAGCCTTCAGCATAGGTCGGAATTAAGCTATAATTTATATAAGAGAGTTTTTAGCAAGAACAATGACAAAGAATTGCTTATCTGCCAAACGGATGAACCGGTCATTACTGTCCATAAAGGAAAAGTGATCCGTTCGGGAAAGAGAATAGATTTTAAAAAGGGGAGCGGGGAATATATAAAAGTAAAAACCCACGCTTTTTACTCCTTTAACCATTAGAAATGTGGGGCTGAATAGATGGAAATTGTTAAGAAAATCATTGGAATGCTTGAAAGCGGCCAACATAAGGAAGCTATGAATGAATATAATGAAGTATTAAAAAGCGGAACCTCAGAGGAAAAATTCGTTTTAGCCGAAGAGTTCCTAAGCTTTGGCTTCTTGAAGGAGGCAATCTCCCTGCTGGAGAACCTTCTGCTTTTTTATCCTGGTGAAGGGGAAATTATTGTCCTACTCGCCGAAGCATATATTGACCATGACGAAGAAGAGAAGGCGATCCTCCTTCTTGAGGAAATTGACACAGATGAACCTTCTTATGGGGAAGCACTGCTTCTTCTGGCAGATTTATATCAGATGCAAGGATTAATCGAAGTCAGTGAGAGGAAACTGCTCCTTGCCAAGGACCAATTGCCGAATGAGCCGGTTGTAACATTCGCGCTTGCTGAGCTATACAGCTCAATGGGGGAAGTTGGAAAAGCAATTGACTACTATAACGAAGTTTTAAAAGTACAGGATGAAATTGCGGGGATTAGCATCCATCAGAGACTTGCTGAAAATTTGAGTGCTGTTGGCGCATTTGAGGAGTCCTTGCCTTATTTTGAAAAAGCGCTGCAAAACAATATTGAAATCAACACCTTATTCGGCTTTGCGTTTACCGCACTTCAGGCGGGGTACAGCCGGACCGCCATCGAGAGGTTCGAGGAGCTGAAAAACCTTGACCCTGAATACCATTCCCTTTATCTTCATCTTGCAAAAGCCTACGAGTTGGAGGAAAACCTTGAAAAGGCGTTTGAAGCAGTACAAGAAGGGATCAGGCAAGACGAATTTAATAAGGACCTAATGTTCTACGGTGGAAAAATTGCCTTGAAACTGGGTAGGGAAGAAGAGGCGGAACAGTATTTCCGTGAAGCAATCGCTCTAGATCCCGGTTTTTCGGAAGCCGCCCTAACATTGAATAAACTTTTTATCCATCAAGAACGGTTTTCTGATGTGATTGACTTACTCGAAGCAATCGATGTAGATGAACATGCCGATCCACAGTTTTTCTGGGATGCTGCTATTGCTTACCATGGTCTCGAGGAATATCCAAAGGCATTAGAACATTATGAAGCCGCATATATTTATTACAAAAATAATGAAGATTTTCTAAAAGATTATGGATATTTCTTAATTGAAGAAGGAAAAACAGCCTTGGCTGCCGAAGTTTTTAAACAACTGGCAAAAAGAAATCCCGTTAATGAGGAATATGCTGATTTGGTTGACCGGCTAACGGAAGAGATGTAAAGTTTAAACTCGCAGAGGAGGGAAAAGATTATGGCAACCCCTGTATCTGTCAACGAGAAAAAGGACTTTATCAGATGGTTTTTGAACCATTACCAATTAAAGAGACGAGAATGTGTGTGGATCCTGAATTATCTTATGAGCCATGACCAGTTGATGGAAAAGGTACATTTTGTTGATCAGGCTCAGTATTGCCCAAGAGGCTTGATTATGTCCGCCCATTGTGTTGATAAGGTGCCGTTCAGGTTTTATAAGGAAAACATTATGACAACCGATGCAGAAAAGTCTTTCCATGATATCCGCCTGAACAGGGATGAAGAAATTTATATTCAGCTGAATTTCAACGCGTCAAATAAGGTTCATCAATATGCAGCGGTTTTGGAGGATAATCCTTATATCCCACGCCATTTGCAATTTAATGAAAAAGATCGGGAAGTCGCGGAGCAATTCCTTAGCTACAGCATCCAGCGCTTCAACGAAGAAAAACTTTTACAACTGATTGATGAAGCACTGGATAAACAGGATAAGGAAGCATTTCTAACCTTTACGGAACAACTGAACAGCTTGAAAGAACTGCAGAAAAATGAAGGCCTGCTCTAAGCGGGTTTTTCTTTTGCCTGAGCAAAAAAGGATAATCGTAGAGAGCAAAAGTGGTATGATGAAGCCATATAGTAATTGGAAGTATAAGGAGAGGAAAATCCATGAAATGGACCGCGCAGGATCTTGATGTTTACAAGAGTGCAAAGGAATATGTCGATACTGCCTTGCTGCCTCTTGTACCTGTTGCCTTCGGTGAGGAAATGGGACAATCAGCCTCAATGTCGGAGTACACAGGATTGCTGGCCAGCCAGCTTGAAAGGCAGTTCACGGGCCGTCTCATTTTATTGCCCGCATTTACATACATACAAACTGAGAAAATTGAAGAGGCTGTACGCAGGCTTAATAATTGGGAAGAAGGCCTTACCGCTGAAGGAATCAAACATATTTTCCTTCTCACCTGTGACGAAAATTGGCGGTTTGAGGAAAACAAGCTAAAGGGATCCCTCATCTGGCTTCCAGTATTGCCTTTGTCAAGTATCGAAGAGCAGCAAAGAATTACCCTTGTAAACGGACAGATTAAACAGCTAATGAAACTATTTACAGCAAAATGGAATGCAGATTGAAACCTTTAAAAATACTTTTTCAGATTAAATGTTCACAAAATAGTATAATATTGACCTTGCAATAAGATTGATATATCATGATAATGTCCTAGTTAATCTATGTTAATTGTCCTATGGACTTAACTTGTGAACAGAGGGGGGAGAACCATGAGTAAGCATCGAGTTTCAAGAAGACAGTTCCTTAGTTATACATTGACGGGCGTAGGTGGTTTCATGGCCGCGGGTATGCTAATGCCGATGGTCCGATTTGCCATTGACCCTGTCCTAAGGGCCGACGAGGCAGGCGATTTCATTCCGACATCGCAAAAAATGGCGGATATTACGAGCGAACCTGTGCGGGTTGATTTCACTTTTAAGCAAAAAGATGCCTGGTATGAATCTGAGGTAACGAACACTGCATGGGTGTACAAGGATGACGATGGCAAAATTGTCGCCCTGTCACCTGTATGTAAGCACCTTGGCTGCACAGTTGGCTGGAATAACAGTGAAAAGTATCCAAATGAATTCTTCTGTCCATGCCATAATGGGCGTTATTACAAAAGCGGTGTAAACGTTCCGAATACTCCGCCAATGGCGCCGCTAGATGTATATCCATATAAGGAAGTAGACGGCTACCTTTATTTAGGTAAGGCGAAGCCGAAAAAAGCCTAGAAAGGAGGCGTAATCGATGTTAAACAAAGTTTACGATTGGGTAGATGAACGTCTTGATATTACGCCCCTGTGGCGCGATATCGCAGACCATGAAGTACCAGAGCACGTTAACCCTGCCCACCATTTTTCCGCATTTGTTTACTGTTTTGGCGGATTGACATTCTTTATTACAGTTATTCAAATTCTGTCAGGAATGTTCCTGACCATGTATTATGTCCCGGATATTAAAAATGCCTGGCAGTCTGTTTATTACTTGCAAAACGAGGTTGCTTTCGGGAAAATTGTCCGCGGAATGCACCACTGGGGTGCGAGTCTTGTCATTGTCATGATGTTTCTACATACGCTCCGGGTATTCTTCCAGGGAGCATACAAAAAACCGCGGGAGCTCAACTGGATTGTTGGTGTCCTGATTTTCTTTGTGATGCTTGGCCTTGGTTTAACAGGCTATCTTCTCCCTTGGGATATGAAAGCGCTGTTCGCAACAAAGGTAACCTTGCAGATTGTCGAAGCAACGCCATTAATAGGACCTCAGCTGAAAGCGCTAATGGCGGGGCACCATGAAATCGTCGGTGCGCAGACAATTTCACGTTTCTTTGCCATTCACGTGTTTTTCCTGCCTGGTGCATTGCTGGGACTGATGGGAGCCCACTTCATTATGATCCGCAAGCAGGGCATTTCCGGACCGCTATAAAATTGCCTGAATATAGAATGGGGCTGACTGTCCCGTTCCACGCTACGAAAGAGGAGGGGATTGTTCGATGCAGCGCGGTAAAGGTATGAAGTTCGTTGGTGACTCCCGAGTTTTGGCACCATCCGAACGAAAGCCTATGTATCCTAAAGATTATTCTGAATACCCCGGAAAAACTGAAGCTTTCTGGCCGAACTTCCTTTTGAAGGAATGGCTTGTCGGCGCTGTTTTCCTGGTCGGTTTTTTAAGTTTGACGGTGGCGCACGAACCACCGCTTGAAAGAATCGCGGACCCAACAGACGCGGGTTATCTCCCGCTGCCTGACTGGTATTTCTTATTTCTTTATCAGCTTCTTAAGTATTCTTACGCATCAAGCCAATACACCGTTGTCGGTGCAATGGTCATTCCCGGCCTGGCTTTTGGCGCGCTTCTTCTTGCGCCATTCATCGACCGCGGACCTGAACGACGCGCCTCGAAGCGGCCTGCCGCGACGGCTTTCATGCTCCTTGCGATTGCCGCAATTTTCTTCCTGACATGGCAGTCAGTCGCAACCCATGACTGGGAAGCTGCGAAAAAGCAAGGTATGATTGTCGAAGGTATTGATAAGGATGCCGAAGGATATAAAATTTATGAAGCGCAAGGATGTATTTCCTGCCATGGCGGCGAACTGCAGGGAAGTGCAGGCGGCGCCACATTGATCGATAAAGGCTTCCCTGCCGATCATGTTGCCGATGTTGCAAAAAATGGTTTTGGCAAAATGCCATCAGGACTATTTACTGGTACTGACGAAGAACTAAAGGTACTTGCCGAATATATTTCTACATTGAAAAGCGAGTAAATACCAAAAGCTGGTGATAATGGTTCACCAGCTTTTTCTTACTTTTTTTAACTAGTCTGTATGTGGTAACATTAGTACATAGATGAATTGTAAAGGCGGAAATTCTCGTGGCAAAGTTGATTTATCCTCTCTTGGCTTACCGGCCATTTTTATGGCTATTGGTCATCGTGAATATTGCCGGGACCATTTATGGCTATGTGTGGTACGGCTGGCAGCTGAAAGAAACACCGGCAAAGTTTCTCGCATTTGTGCCCGACAGCCCGACAAGCAGCTTATTTTTTGTTTTTGTCCTAATTGCCTTCCTCTTAAAAAGGAATTGGCCATTGATGGAAGCGCTCGCTCTTGTTACTTTGTTCAAGTATGGCCTTTGGGCCGTCGTTATGAACCTGCTGGTCTATGCCGTGACAGGGAATTTGAGCTGGATTGGCTGGATGCTAGTGCTATCCCATTTCGCGATGGCCGTCCAAGGCATCCTGTATGCCCCTTTTTACAAAATAAAAGGTTGGCACCTTGCTGTCACAGCGATATGGACATTACATAATGATGTCATAGATTATGTGTTCTTTATGATGCCAAGGTATGAAGTTCTCCATCTCTACACACAAAGAATCGGTTATTTCACATTTTGGCTGTCAATCGCCTCCGTATTGCTCGCCTGGTATTTATGCATAAGGCCAAATCGGTTTAAACTTGATCTTTAATATTTTTGCCTCTGTCAAACTTAGGTGTTGATTTCCACTGCGCAAAGGAGAGCTTCTGAGAGTAATCATCGCAGGGACACAAAGGAAAGCTCCAAGGAATTTGCATCGCAGAGACAGGCGATCTTTGCCTGTCACGAGGCACACGCTTTCCGCGGGGCGTCAGTGAAGCCTCCTCGGCGCTTAAAGCGCCTGTGGGGTCTCCACCTTACCGCTAAATCCCGCAGGACAAACAGCTTCCTCGAATATGCTCTGCACGAAAAAAATGCGGTAGCACAAGGAAAGCTTCCGTGAATCGGCCTCGCAGGAATTATGCGATAGCACAAGGAAGTCTTCCCCGAAATCACATCGCACGAAATTATGCGTTAGCATAATTGAGGATAATTCACGATTTTCGAGGAGTCGGTGCCCTCCGTTTCAATCAACGTAATTAAAAATCAACAACAGCCTATAACAGAGCCATCTCTTAAAAACACCGAAAATAATCTGAGGATTATCCACTTGGACAAGTTCTAGACTTGTCCCCCTTTTCATACATTCATACTAGTATGAGAGGGGTGGCTATGAATGAAGCTAAAATGCTTGCTGATCATCTTAATAATTTTTTTATCTCCCGTAACCGCCGTGGCTGATGGCCAGCCGGCTGCAATAGAAAGACTTGACTCCATCTCGGATGATGCGTTCCAGATGGCGAAGAATCAACGATATGCAGAGGCTCGGAAATTATTAAACTACTTTTCTGAGCAATTTAACGGGGTAAGCAAGGACCGTTTCCAATTTTCCATGGATGAAGCCAGAATCATTACAGTCTCTCATGATGAAGCAATGGAAGCGTTAGCCAGTCCGGCACTCGCTCACCTGGAAAGGCTGAATAAGGTAACGAGGTTCCGGCTGGTTATGGATGCGTTGGCAACTTCGAGTGAGCCTTTGTGGCTGGAAATGGAAGACCAAATTATGAGTTCCTTCACTCTGGCAAAAAAATCCGCTTTAGAAGGGGATCAAGAAGGATTTCATG
This sequence comes from Neobacillus notoginsengisoli, assembly GCF_003515685.1. Classification (GTDB taxonomy): domain Bacteria; phylum Bacillota; class Bacilli; order Bacillales; family Cytobacillaceae; genus Bacillus_D; species Bacillus_D notoginsengisoli. The sequence goes on from NZ_QWEG01000005.1 coordinate 302,957, forward strand.
CGAATGTTAACTCCTTTTTATCACTTTACAACCTTATCTATCCGAGCATGAAAATAGATCTTTCAGCAGAAAATATCCAGAGGCTTGACGTGCAGGTAGGGTTCCTGGAAGAATTCAGGCCGACCGCCTCTCCCAGCCAGGCCGATATAGAAGAGTTTGAAGCGCTTGAAGCAAGCCTTCAGACGATATTCGATGGAATCGAAGAGGATGAGGCTGACCCTTCATTATGGTGGGTCATTAGTTCAACCGGAAGCATCATCATTATGACATTATCTTATGTAGGCTGGAAAAAATTTAAAGCTGACAAGAAAGAATCACGAAAACGCTCTAATGAGCTAAAAGATTGACTTCACTTCCTTTCACAAATAGAATTTTATACAACAAGGATTGTCTCTAGGAGGTTCATTTATGTTCATCTTGTATATTGCACTGATTATCCTAATACCCCTTTGGGCTCAAATGAGGGTAAAGGGGGCTTTTAATAAATATTCAAAAGTTCCTTCATCATCAAGAAAGCCGGGTGCTGAAGTCGCGAGGGAAATTCTTCAGGCAAACGGCATTTATGATGTTAGAATTGAAGAAGGCAGAGGGTTTCTCAGTGACCATTATGACCCGCGGGCGAAAGCTATCCGCCTTTCACCGGAAATCTATCATGGCCATTCCTTGGCAGCGACTGCGGTTGCCGCCCATGAGGTTGGACATGCCATCCAGGACCAGCAGGATTATGCTTTCCTAAGATTCAGGCATGCGCTTGTTCCTGTCGCAAATATCGGCAGTAACTTCGCTTGGGTCCTGATTATGATTGGCCTTTTGGCGCAAATGAGCGGCATGCTGCTTGTCGGAATCGCATTTATGGCTGCGGCTGTCCTTTTCCAAATCGTCACCTTGCCTGTTGAATTCAATGCTTCATCAAGGGCTATGGATCAGGTAGTTTCACTTGGCATCATCCGGAACGAGGAAGAAAGGAATACAAAGAGGGTTCTTGATGCGGCAGCTTTAACCTACGTCGCGGCTGCAGCAGTCGCGGTACTGGAGCTGCTAAGGCTTATCCTCATTTTCACAGGTATGAATAGAAGTGATTAATAGAAACGAAAAGAGCGGGCCATCTCGGCACCGCTCTTTTCGTTATAAAAACCAACCGATTAAATTTCGAATGGATCTTTATTTGCATCAAGAGTAAAGCCCTCTCCAAGAACATCATGGACTTCTGTTACCGAAACAAATGCATGGGGATCTACTGAAGTAATAACGTTTTTCAACCTAATAATTTCATTTTTTGGAACCACACAATACAGAACTTCCCTTTCATTTTTTGTAAAATAGCCGTAGCCCTTCAGGACGGTTACACCACGGTCTAACTCAATCAGGATCTTTTCGGCAATTTTATTGTTCTGTTCTGAAATAATCATGGCGCCCCTTGCGGAATAGGCACCCTCTGCCATCACATCGATGACCCTGGCGCCAACAAAGACAGCAACTAAAGTATACATAGCTTCTCGGTAATCTAAATAGGTGAGGAATGAAGCCAAAATGACGAGTGCGTCGAACAGAAACATCGTCCTGCCCATGCTTACCCCCCAATATTTTTGGAAAACTCTCGCGATAATATCCACGCCTCCAGATGTCCCGCCAAACCGGAAAATAATACCGAGCCCGATTCCGATACAGACACCGGCAAATAGCGCTGCAAGAAGCAAATCATTTGTTAGAGGCATGTCAAGAGGGAACCTCTGAAAAATCCACAAGAAAATCGATACTCCTACTGTACCGATGATTGTATAAATAAATGATTTGCGGCCAAGAAGCTTCCAGCCCAGGAAAAAGAGCGGAATGTTTATAATAAGGTTTGTATAGGCCGGATTAAATTTGAACATGAAATAGAGGAGGAGGGTAATTCCAGTCACTCCGCCTTCAGCTAGTTTGTTTTGGATATTAAAATTAACGATTCCAAACGACATAATCGCTGTACCGAGTAAAATGAGTAAAATGTTTTTTACTTTTAGGCCCTTGATCATTATAAGTTGCCTCCTAGCTAGATTTTCCAATTGCCAAAGCGGCTTTAATTATAGCGGATAATAACAATAAGGGCAATTTCCGCAATAATCGTTCCGTCAAAAATATTTGTAAATAGAAAAACATTTAGCTAACATGAAAGCTATAGCTTCCTAAAAAAATCTTAAACATACATCTGACAATATGGGGTGGTAATGATGGATAGCGCAAAAACGGTAAGACAGCTCCAGCAAGAGGTAGGTGATCATATCGGCCAGTTTAAAGAAGGCTATTTCAGCCCATTGGCCATGATGGCAAGACTCACTGAAGAGCTGGGTGAACTTGCGAGGGAAATTAATCATTATTATGGTGAAAAACCAAAAAAACAAACAGAAAAAGAAAAAACAGTTGATGAGGAAATAGGGGATGTACTGTTTGTCTTGATTTGCCTTGCGAATTCACTGAATATAGACCTGCAAGATTCGCATGATATGGTGATGGAAAAGTTCAGGACGAGAGACAAAGACCGCTGGACAAGAAAATAAAGGTAAATGGAGTGGTGGGAATGGAAAAAATCAGAATTGTCATTGCAGGCCCGCGTGGTAGGATGGGAAGCGAAGCAGTCAGGATGGTTGAAGAAACCCCGGGCTTCGAACTTGCAGCTGTCCTGGACAGGAAAAATAACGGGCGCAAACTGAATGAAATAGGGCCATTTCAAGAAAGCGATGTGCCTGTATTCGCGGATATTGAAGACTGCCTTCAATCTGTAAAGGCGGATGTACTAATTGACCTGACCGTTCCAGAAGCAGGCATGCACCATGCCAGGATTGCTTTATCGTACAATGTCCGGCCAGTTGTCGGAACAACAGGATTCAGCCAAGAGGAGCTAGATGAGCTAAAAGAGCTTGTCCGGGAAAAGGGAATTGGCTGTATTATTGCCCCGAATTTTGCGATTGGCGCAATTTTGATGATGAAATTCGCAAAAATGGCCGCCAAATATTTTCAGGATGTTGAAATCATTGAAATGCACCATGACAGGAAGCTTGATGCGCCATCCGGGACCGCACTAAAAACAGCGCAAATGATTTCTGAAGAACGGAGAAAGCAAAAACAAGGCCATCCTGAAGAAAAGGAAACATTGAAGGGGGCAAGAGGTGCAGACTACGAAGGAATGCGCATCCACTCAGTACGTCTTCCTGGATTGATCGCACATCAGGAGGTGCTATTTGGATCAGTTGGTCAAACCCTTACGCTCCGCCACGATTCTTACACGAGAACATCTTTTATGTCGGGGGTCAAGACGGCTGTGGAAACCGTAATGAAGATTGACACCTTTGTATATGGCCTTGAAAATATTATGGAATAGGTGGAAAAAGCTGTGAATATTGCATTAATTGCCCATGATAAAAAGAAAGATGATCTTGTCCAATTTGCTGTGGCATACAAGGATATTTTCGCAGGACATTCATTATTTGCCACCGGGACAACCGGGAAGAGAATTTCAGAGGCGACAGGCCTTGACATCCATCGGTTTCAGTCAGGACCTCTGGGAGGGGATCAGGAAATTGGTGCTATGATTGCCAAAAACCAGATGGACGCGATATTCTTCTTCCGTGACCCGCTTACAGCCCAGCCCCATGAGCCGGATGTCAGTGCATTGCTAAGGTTGTGTGATGTGTATTCCATTCCTCTCGCTACTAACATGGGGACAGCCGAGGTTTTGATAAAAGGAATGGAAGAAGGCCATTTGGACTGGAGAAAGATTGCAAAGGAAAAGACAAATGAGAGAATCGACTGACAACGTACATATTCTTGCTTTTGGCGCCCATGCAGATGATGTCGAAATCGGCATGGGAGGCACAATTGCAAAATTTGCTGCCCGGGGCAAAAAAATAGTGATTTGCGATTTGACGCTTGCAGAATTATCCTCGAATGGGGATGTTGCAACAAGGCAAAGAGAAGCTTTTTCCGCAGCACAGCTGCTTGGAGCTGAACGGGTGGCGCTTGATTTACCGGACAGGGGATTGTTTTTGCAACAAGAAAATATTAAAAAGATCGTAAACATCATCAGAAAATATCGCCCTAAGGTTATTTTTGCCCCATATAAAGAGGATCGGCATCCCGATCACGGTAATTGTGCCCGCCTAGTTAAAGAGGCGCTGTTTTCAGCGGGGATTAGGAAGTATGATTCGGGTACTAGTGTTCCGCCCCATAAAGCGGAAAAACTTCATTATTATATGATAAATGGTTTCCATACACCGGATTTCCTAATTGATATATCGCATTATATGGACCAAAAAAAAGAAGCGTTAAATGCTTATAAAAGCCAATTTGCCAAAAACTCTTTAAGCATCGACACGCCTCTTGTAAATGGATATATTGAGTCTCTAGAAGCGAGGGAATCACTTTTTGGCAGACTGGCTGGCACGGACTATGCGGAAGGATTTATGGCTGATTCGCCCTTGCTGCTTGATTTAGATTTAGTAGGAGAAAAATAGTATGAGGAAATTGAAAATAGGCATAACCTGTTATCCGTCTGTCGGCGGGTCTGGGGTCATTGCGACAGAATTAGGAAAACTACTGGCTGAGAAGGGGCATTCCATTCACTTTATTACATCGAGCATGCCCTTCAGGCTTCAAAAAATGTACCATAACATTTTTTATCACCAAGTTGAGGTGAATCAGTATTCTGTTTTTCAATACCCCCCATATGATATTGCTTTAGCAAGTAAAATGGCGGAGGTTGCAAATCAGGAAAAACTGGATGTGCTTCATGTGCATTATGCAATCCCGCATGCCGTTTGTGCGATATTGGCGCGGGAAATGAGCGGCAGGGACCTTAAAATCGTAACAACCCTGCACGGAACGGATATAACTGTACTCGGCAATGACCCTTCGTTGTCAGATGCGATTAAATTCGGGATTGAAAAGTCTGATGTCGTTACGGCAGTGTCCGACTCACTATCAGCTCAGACTGCCGAGATGATTAATCCCGATAAAGACATAGAAACAGTTTATAATTTTATTGATGAAAGAATTTACAAACGAAATGCTGAAACAGACTTAAAGGCGAGGCTTGGGATTTCAGCCGATGAAAAAGTAATCATCCATGTTTCAAATTTCCGGCCGGTAAAGAGAGTGAAGGATGTTGTAAAGGTGTTCGCACAGATTAGCCAATCACTTTCATCCAAACTCCTTCTAGTCGGGGATGGCCCGGAGATGAGGAAAGTTTCCAGGCTGGTTTCAGAGCTTGGCCTGAAAGAAAAAGTCCTGTTCCTTGGAAAACAGGACAATGTGGATGAGTTATACTCGATTAGCGACTTAATGCTTCTTCTTTCCGAAAAAGAGAGCTTTGGGCTTGTTGCGTTAGAAGCGATGGCTTGCGGTGTTCCTTGTATAGGAACAAATATTGGCGGGATCCCCGAAGTCATAGAGGACGGAGTGAATGGCTTTATTTGCCGGCTTGGCGATATTAGCCAGATGGCGGAAAGAGCTCTTTTCCTTCTCGGCAATCCGGCTCTCCACACTGAATTTTCTAACGCAGCCTCCATTAGTGTGAAAGAGCGGTTCAATGCGAATAAAATCGTCAGCCAATATGAAGACATTTATTATAAACTGCTGAAATAGGGTGAAAATGATGGAGAAACCATTTTCCGATGCATTGCCGGTCATTGATGCACTAAAAAATGCCGGTTTCGAGGCTTATTTTGTTGGCGGGTCGGTCAGGGACAAAGTACTTTCCAGACCTGTAGATGATATCGATATCGCTACCTCCGCGCGACCCGAGCAAATAAAAATTATTTTTCATAAAACCGTCGATGTAGGAATAAGCCATGGAACGATCCTTGTCCTTTTCAAAGGGAATTCTTATGAAGTGACCACTTTTAGAACGGAATCAGGCTATAAGGATTTTCGCAGGCCCGACCAAGTTGAGTTTGTCTCCAATTTACATGAAGACTTAAAGCGCCGAGATTTTACGATGAATGCCATGGCAATGGACAGAAATGGAAAACTTCTTGATCCGTTTGGCGGCAGAGATGATATAGAAAAAAGACAGATCAGGACAGTTGGAAGTCCTTCAGAGAGATTTGGGGAAGATGCCCTTCGTTTATTACGGGCAGCAAGGTTTGCAAGCCAGCTCGGTTTTTCGATTGAACTCCATACATACTCTTCTTTAATTCATTCTGCATCTCTTCTCAAACACATTGCCGTCGAGCGAAAAAAGTCGGAGTTTGAAAAACTTCTTATAGGCGCAGCGAGAAAAATAGGACTTGAAATTCTTTGCAAAACTGGAATGCTCCATTACCTTCCGGGATTGGCCGAAAAAGCACATGTCGTTAGGAGGCTTATTTCATACGAAATAGAATCTCTTTATGTAAATGAAATGTGGGCTCTTTTGTTACACTGCATGGAGATTGAGGGGAATAAAGCTGAAGCTTTTTTAAGAGGGTGGAAGCTGTCTGTCAAGCAAATGAAGGATATTGTGAAGTTGCTTCACTTTTATCACCTTAGGCTGGAAAACGAGTGGGATAATCTGTCATTATTTAAAGCGGGAAAAGCTGTAATCGCTTCTGTTGAAAAACTCATTCTAGCCACACAGGGAGAATCCTGTAGAAGAACGCCGGATTACTTCATTTCGCTGTTTGACGATCTTCCTATCAAGGAGAGGGATGAATTAGCGATTTCGGGCGGGGACCTTATCCGCTGGTACGGTAAAAGTGGGGGCCCATGGGTAAAAGAAATGCTTGAACATACCGAAAAAGCTGTTCTCTCGGGGAAAGTAAAAAATGATAAGGAAACGATAAGGGAGTGGCTTTTGAGGTGCAGTCAGAAATAAGGAAAAGGCTGATCGACGCATTTACAGATGCTAGCGGTGAATTTCTTTCGGGGCAATCTATAGCAGAATTGATCGGCTGCTCACGTACGGCAGTCTGGAAGCACATCGAAGGGCTTCGAGAAGAAGGTTTTACAATTGAGGCAGTAAGAAGGAAAGGTTACCGAATCGTTGATACTCCTCAAAAATTATCTTCAGATGAAATCAGGCTTGGCCTGAAAACAGATTTTATCGGGCAAAAGGTTTTTTATTATGAGTCAGTGGACTCAACCCAAAAAATTGCCAACGACCTTTCCACGGAAAATGCTCCGGAAGGGACCCTTGTCATTGCTGATGAACAAACATCAGGCAGGGGGAGGATGGAACGGAAATGGCATTCACCAAAAGGCGAAGGCATATGGATGAGTTTGCTTGTCCGTCCGGAAATCCCCCCGCAGCAAGCTCCACAGCTCACCCTACTTACGGCAGTCGCCGCTGTTAGGGCGATTGAAGAAGCGGCCGGACTCACCCCAGTAATAAAATGGCCGAATGATATTATGGTGAATAGCAAAAAAATTGCCGGAATATTAACCGAGATGCAGGCTGAAGCAGACCGGATCCATTCTGTCATTATTGGTATAGGAATAAACGTAAACCAAGATAGAACAGATTTTCCTAAGGAACTCCTAGGAACGGCAACATCTTTAGCAATTGAAACAGGAAACGGCCTGCCGCGCTCAAGAATTATCCAGGAATTCTGCGCTCAATTTGAGAAATTGTATTTATTATATTTGGAAAAAGGTTTTTATCCGATAAAATTGCTTTGGGAAAGTTATGCTAGAGGGATTGGCTCATTCATGCGTGCCAGGACCTACAACGGCGTTATTGAAGGGGTGGCATTGGGGATTACGGAGGATGGCGTTCTCAAAATAGAGTCTTCCGACGGAACAATTCATAAGATTTACTCGGCTGATATAGAATTTCCCCTTTCATAGTTATTAACGGTGGTAAATGAAAGGGTTTTTTTGCTATAATTCGATTGGGCGGTATCCAAGTGAGCTGCACCATTGCTAGGACAATTCAAAATGGTTTCTGCCTAGATCCGTAAAGGACCGGGACAGAGGGATTAAACACGACTAAAAAAATGGGATCCTCTGCCTTCAGCTGGATCTTTTTCTATGCTGCCGGCAAAGCAAACCCGTTATGTCCCCTCTTCCGAAAAGAAGGAGGATTATTGGATGAAGCAAACGACAGATTTTTTGAAAATGAAAGAAGCCGGTGAAAAGATAACGATGCTAACCGCATACGACTATCCTTCCGCAAAGACAGCCGAACAGGCAGGAATTGACATGATTCTTGTGGGGGACTCTCTCGGTATGGTTGTATTGGGATACGAAACAACGATCCCTGTAACCGTCGCTGACATGGTCCACCATGCAAAAGCTGTCCGCAGGGGAGCGCCAAATACATTCGTTGTTGTTGACATGCCGTTTATGAGCTATCATGTTTCAACCGCAGATACACTTTTGAATGCTTCGAGAATTATTCAGGAAACAGGCGCGCATGCCGTTAAACTTGAAGGAGCGGAGGAAGTCCTCGGCAAAATCAAGGCGCTGACGACAGCAGGGGTTCCTGTAGTTGCGCACCTCGGTCTGACACCGCAATCTGTCGCCGTCCTTGGTGGATATAAGGTACAGGGGAAAGACGCAGCGGCGGCAATGAAATTAATTGAAGATGCCCGGCTATGTGAAGAGGCGGGAGCTTTCGCCCTCGTCCTTGAGTGTGTTCCAAAACAACTCGCAGCCCAGGTTTCAAGCAAGATTTCTATTCCGGTCATTGGCATTGGAGCAGGTTCCGAAGTCGATGGACAAGTACTCGTCTATCATGACGTAGTTGGCTATGGATCCGGACGGGTGCCGAAGTTTGTTAAGCAGTATGGCCAAGTTAGCCAGGAAATTATCGGGATGATTGAGAATTATGTATCCGATGTTAAAAACAGCCTTTTCCCTGAAAAGATTCATACATTCACTATGAAGGAAGAAGAGCTCCAGGCACTTTACGGAGGGAAGAATGAAAACAATTGAAAACATCAAGGAAATGCAAAATGAAATACTAGCGAGGAAAAGAGAAGGAATGTCAATTGGTTTCGTCCCAACGATGGGATTTCTCCATGAAGGCCACATGTCTCTTATCCGTAAAGCTAGAGCTGAAAATGATATCGTTGTGGTCAGCATCTTTGTAAACCCGCTACAGTTCGGCCCTAACGAGGACTATGAGGCATACCCGAGAGATATGGCACAGGACAGCAAATTGGCTGAAGCTGAAGGGGTCGATTATCTATTTTCACCTTCCGTAGCAGAAATGTATCCGAATGAGCCGTCTGTCGGCGTGGTTGTCCAAAAAAGGACAAGTGTTCTTTGCGGGAAGTCCAGGCCTGGCCATTTTGATGGCGTTGCGACTGTTTTAACAAAACTCTTTCATATCGTCCTTCCAGACAGAGCTTATTTTGGTCAGAAGGATGCTCAGCAGGTAGCCGTAGTGGAGGGGTTGATAAGCGACTTTAATTTTCCAGTAGAACTCGTCCCCGGTGAAACAGTGAGGGAGGAGGACGGCCTCGCCAAGAGCTCCCGGAATGTTTTTCTTACGCCAGATGAGCGAAAGGAAGCAGCCTGCCTCCATTTGAGCCTTGAAGCAGCACGTGCAGCGATTGAAAGCGGCAAGAAAAACCCAGAGACAATTCGTGAACTGATTACTACGATGATAGAAAATCAAACGAGTGGGATCATTGACTATATCGAAATATATAGCTATCCGGAATTGGAGCCAATTGAAGAATTAAAAGGCAGATTCATCATTGCCTTGGCCGTTCGGTTCTCAAAAGCTAGACTCATCGACAACATGATTTTTAATCTTTAACCCCAAAGGAAGAAGGGGATTTGGAGGAGTAAACAATGTTCCGCACCATGATGAACGGAAAAATCCACCGCGCCCGTGTAACAGAAGCGAATCTGAACTATGTCGGAAGCATAACAATCGACGAAGATCTTCTCGATGCGGTTGGGATGACAGCTAATGAAAAAGTGCAAATTGTCAACAATAATAACGGCGCAAGACTGGAAACTTATATTATTCCGGGAGATCGGGGGAGCGGGATTGTCTGCCTTAATGGAGCTGCTGCGAGGCTTGTCCAAGAAGGAGACGTTGTCATTATCATTTCCTACGTACTCATTCCGGAAGAAAAAGTGCCAACCCACCAGCCGAAAGTAGCCATTATGGATGAAAACAACCACATTGTCGAACTCATTCATGCCGAACCGGCGAATACTATCATGTAGTCGTAGAAAACTCCCGGAACAAAGGGAGTTTTCTTTTTCATCACACTCCCTTGTAAAAGGGAATACTAAACAAGCAGACCATTCAGGCAAAAGAAATTAATCTTTAAAAGGTTGAACTTAATTTTTTCACAAATTTGTCAAGGAAGTAGGCTTATTGAAGCTGAAGGCACGAAGACTCCTCGAAAATCGTGAATTATCCTCAATTATGCTAACGCATAATTTCGTGCGATGTGATTTCGGGGAAGACTTCCTTGTGCTATCGCATAATTCCTGCGGGGCCAATTCACAGAGGCTTTCCTTGTGCTATCGCATTTTCTTCGTGCAAAGTCTATTCGAAGAAGCTGTTTGTCCTGCGGGATGCGGCGGCAAGGTGGAGACCCCGCAGGCGTCAAAGCGCCGAGGAGGCTCCACTGACGCCCCGCGCGGCGCTGTGTGCCTCGTGACAGGCAAAAACCGCCTGTCTCTGCGATGATTATTCTCAGAAGCTTTCCTTTGTGAAGCGCAAATCAACAAGATTCACCTAGAATAGAAAATCTCTAGTTCAACCTATATAGTTAATTGATGCGGAAGGCGCGAAGACTTCTCAAAAATGATCTGTCTGCTTTTTATTTTTCACCTTTTATGGTACCGTTTGTTTGTAAGAATAGTTGGGGTGTTAAAAGAATGGCTGAAAAATTTGTAGTAGTTGATCTTGAAACAACTGGCAATTCACCAAAAAAAGGCGACAGAATTATTCAATTTGCTGCCGTCGTTATTGAAGACGGAAAAATTGCCGAAATGTATACAACCTTAATCAATCCGCTTCAGCCTATCCCAATTTTTATTGAGGAACTGACCGGCCTGTCGGATGATGATGTAAAGGAGGCACCCCTGTTTTCCGAGATAGCCCCAAAGGTATCTTCACTATTAAAAGATGCATATTTTGTCGCCCATAATGTGTCTTTTGATATGGGTTTTCTTCAGGAAGAATTTATCCTTTCAGGTGAAAAAGCCTTTACTGGCCCTGTCCTTGATACGGTGGAAATGGCACGGTTCCTTGAGCCATCTTCAGACAGCTATAAGCTGGCCGATCTTGCCGCGGGAGAGGGGCTTTCCCATGACCGTCCCCATCAAGCTGACAGTGATGCAGAAGCCACAGCTGAACTTTTCATATTGTTTCTGAAAAAACTAAAAAACTTGCCTATAAAGACAATCAGACAGCTTGCCCGGTTGTCGGAAGGTTTGAAAAGTGATATCCATCTTCTACTTAATTCGATTGAATTGGAAAAGGACGAAGGAATTGACAGTATTCCTGAATCAATCATTTTCGTAAATGGAATTGCTCTAAAAGACCCTGGTATACGCGAAAAAGACCAGGCAAATTTGATTATTTCGGAAGAATATCCGTGGAGCCATGCTGAAAAAGAAAAGTTGTTTCAATCTGCAGCTTTTTTGCTTGAAAGCAGGGAAGGGCAATTTGAAATGATGGATGAGGTATACCATTCATTCCAAAATGGCACCCACGCCTTGATTGAGGCGGGAACGGGTATCGGAAAAACACTTGGCTATCTGCTTCCCGCAGCCTATTTTTCTAGAAGAGAAAACGTCCGGGTAATCATTAGCACATATACAATTCAACTGCAGGAGCAGTTATTGTCCAGGGAAATCCCTCTCCTAACTGGGATACTCCCATTTGAATTTAAAGCGGCTTTGTTAAAAGGGAGAAACAATTACATATCATTAAGCAGATTTGCTAAAAGCCTTGAAGAAGAGAATGACAACTACGATGTTGCCTTGGCAAAAATGCAAATATTAATTTGGCTTATGACAACAGACCATGGCGATAGAGATGAACTAAATCTCTCAAGCGGAGGGCACCTATACTGGAATACAATCAGAAATGAGAAGGATTCCCACCGTGAAAAAAGTCCGTGGCATCAGGTTGATTTTTACAATAGAGCCAAGAAGAATGCAAGGGAAGCGGATTTGTTGATTACAAACCATTCTTTGCTGCTTTCGGATCTCGATTCAGGAGGAAAGACTCTTCCCGCCTATAGCTATGTTGTTTTAGATGAAGGCCACCATTTTGAAAAAGCCTCAGCGAGCCATTTGGGGATCAGGCTTGATTATTTGAGTGTTAGGCTGACTTTGAGCCAATTCGGCCTATATGAACAACGCCAGTTATTTTATAAAGCTGAAAAAATCATTGCTTCGAACCCTAACCGTGAAAAAATGAATACAAAACTGCAAATAAATGATTTATATGCGGACACCCTTTATGAAATGGACGAGTTTTTTAAACTTGCGATTGCTTTTGCATCAAAGGAAGGGAAAAGGAATCCTTCAAAGCGATTGAAAGCAGCAATCAATGAAGATTCCCACAGCCGGGAATGGAATGCAATGAAACATGCATCTGAAAGGTTTTTATTTCGTTTAAGGGATCTCACAGAAATTGTTCAAACGATACGGGAAATGGCAATTGTTCTCCCCGGTAAACAAGCTAGTGCAATTGAAATGGAACTCGCCGCTTTCCAGTTGGAACTGGAGATGCTCCAAAAGAAGATGACCGGTTTATTTACGATAGGAAGTGATTTTGTTAAATGGGTTGAAACTGATACGAGAGTACCGCAAAATGCAACGGAAATTGTGGCTATGCCGGTTTCTGTATCAGAAACCTTATCAAAAAAATTCTTCTTATGTAAGAAATCAGTTGTATTAACATCAGCAACCTTGACAGTCAATCAGTCTTTTGATTATGCCATTAAGGAGCTTGGCCTGGAACCGAAGTATTGTAATACAATTTCTATTCCGTCGCCGTTCAATTACAATGAAAATGTTAAGCTGTTTATATCCAGTGATTTGCCGGAAATCAATTCAGTAACACAAGACGAATATATAGCAGAGATTGCGGCAAAAATCATTTCAGTTTGCGAGGCTGCAAAAGGGAGACTGCTTGTTCTTTTTACATCGCATGAAATGCTGAAAAAAACGTTTGAGCTAGTAAAAGAGAGTGGGCTTCTTCCTGAATATGCTCTGATTGCCCAAGGGATTTCAGGCGGCAGCAGGTCAAGGTTGACTCGAAATTTCCAAAAATATGATAAAGCTGTCCTGTTTGGAACGAACAGTTTTTGGGAGGGGATTGATATCCCAGGTGAAGGCCTGTCATGCCTCATCGTAGTACGTCTCCCATTCAGTTCTCCTGATGAACCGTTCACAAAGGCAAAATGTAGACGGATTGAAAAAAGTGGGGGAAGGGCTTTCTTAGAATACTCGCTTCCTGAAGCAGTTTTACGATTTAAACAGGGCTTTGGGAGACTGATCAGAACTTCAAGTGACAGAGGGGTCATCGTCATTTTTGATAAGCGGATTGGAGAATCATCTTACGGAAAAGTCTTCCTGCAATCCATACCGGAAGTGCCCATAAAAAAAGTCGACATCAATCAGCTTGTCGACGAAATAGACAATTGGCTTTGAGTTGCAGTTAAACCTATATAGTTTTTTACTATTGCCATCCATCCTTGATATAATGAGGAAAATACATCGGATATAGAAGTCCGCAAAGCAGCAAAATGGGGGATCATGCATGGAAAGCAAAATCGAAATCATATCAACGATTAAGATTGAATATAGCCCTGATTTATATAAAGTAGTTGATTCCTTAAACAGGAATCTTAAAGATCGGGACTTAATGTTCGGTCTGGCACTGGATAGTGAGGATCAATCAAAAGCAATCTTTACGATTTATAAAACGTAAGGGGAGAGAATGTGAAAAAGTTTTTTATAGGCCTTGCCGTTTTTCTCGCTATTGCGGCCGGTATCGCAGGCTGGATTTATTCCAATGCCACCAGTCCAATAAGGGCGGCTGAAAAAAAAGCGACTGAAATCGCAATGCAGGAAGCGGAACTGACCGACCCGCATCGTTTTCATGTCTATTACGGGAAAGAGACGGTCTTTGTAGTGGAAGGGAAAAATAAAAAGGGCGATGAAATAATCGTTTGGATTCCTGAAAAAGAAAAGACGAATAACGAGAAAAAGGCCATTGTGAGGCTGGCAAGTAATGGTGTAACTAAAAATGAAGCAATCCGCATGGTCCAAGCTGAAAAAAAACCAAAAAAAGTAATTTCTACACGGCTTGGAATGGAGGATGGGATCCCTTTTTGGGAAGTGTATTATACTGGAGAAGATAAGTTAATGAATTATTATTGCATCAATTTTGATACTGGAAAACTGTTTAAACTAATAGAGAATCTTTAATCTTTCAGGAGGTTTTAACTGCATGGAAATAAAACTAGCGAAAAGGGTTCTTGCACTATCGCCATCCCCAACACTGGCGATCACAGCGAAAGCAAAGGAATTACAGGATCAGGGACTTGGCATTATCGGCTTGGGGGCTGGAGAACCCGATTTTAACACTCCTGAACATATTCTTCATGCGGCAAAAAAATCAATGGATGAGGGACTGACGAAATATACTCCTTCGGCCGGCCTGCCCGCCTTGAAAAAAGCGATTATTGAAAAGTTCTCAAGGGATCAAGGCATTTCTTATAGAATGAACGAGGTGATCGTAGGCAACGGCGCGAAGCATATTTTATATACGCTTTTTCAAGTCCTGCTGGATGAAGGAGATGAAGTAATCATTCCTGCTCCATACTGGGTCAGCTATCCGGAGCAGGTGAAGCTTGCTGGCGGTCTCCCGGCAATTGTTGAATGTACAGAAGAAAATGAGTATAAAATTACCCCTGAACAATTGAAGGCGTCCATAAATGAAAAGACGAAAGCAGTTATTATAAATTCACCGGGAAATCCAACCGGGATGGTTTACTCACGAGAGGAACTTAAAGCAATTGGAGAGATTTGCCTAAAGCACAATATCCTCATTGTGTCGGATGAGATCTATGAAAAATTGATTTATGGAAACCAAACTCATGTATCTATTGCTGAACTTTCATCCGAATTAAAAGAGCAAACAATCATAGTAAATGGGGTATCGAAATCCCATTCCATGACAGGATGGAGAATAGGATATGCCGCAGGCAAAAAAGAAGTCATTGAGGCAATGACAAATCTGGCTAGCCACAGTACTTCGAATCCTACTACAACTGCCCAGTATGCTGCAATTGCAGCGTATAATGGTACACAGGAGCCTGTTGAAGTGATGCGGAGAGCATTCGAATCCAGGCTGGAAACCATTTATTCGAAGCTGACGGCTATCCCTGGTTTCAGCTGTGTCAAACCACAAGGGGCGTTTTATCTTTTTCCAAATATAAAAGACGCGGTTGAAAAGTGCGGTTTCAAAGATGCCGATGAGTTTTCGGAAGCGTTGCTGACAGATGTGCAGGTTGCGGTTGTTCCAGGTTCAGGATTTGGAGCGCCAGATAATATCAGGCTTTCTTATGCAACTTCGCTTGATCAATTGGAGGAAGCTATTAGGCGCATCGGTAAGTTTGTCGAAGAAAAAATGTAAAGTTGAGCGAAGGCATCTTGATAAGGCAAATCCTTCTGCTCCCTTGCTAGCAAATTTTCAGACCTGTATAATAGGGTGGATACATACTAATTGTTTTGCAGGTTTTTGGAGGGAATAATAGTGATTAAATCAACAATCGCAGAAGTTTATAAGCACGTTGGTGAAGAGGTTAAAATTGGTGCGTGGCTCGCTAATAAGCGTTCTAGCGGAAAAATTGCCTTTTTGCAGTTGAGGGATGGAACGGGTTTCATCCAAGGGGTGGTCGTTAAAAATGAAGTAGCGGAAGAGGTGTTCCAGGCTGCAAAATCCGTTACCCAGGAATCCTCGCTTTATGTTACCGGAGTGGTTCAAAAAGATGAACGTTCCCCTTTGGGCTACGAACTAACTGTAAAGGGAATCGAAATCATTCAGCTTGCATCTGATTACCCAATTACACCTAAAGAGCATGGCACTGAGTTTCTAATGGATAACCGCCATTTATGGCTCCGTTCGAAGCGTCAGCATGCTGTCATGAAAATTAGGAATGAGATTATCCGTTCCACTTATGAGTTTTTCAACAATGCCGGATTTGTTAAAGTTGATCCGCCTATTTTGACAGGAAGTGCCCCTGAAGGGACAACTGAACTTTTTCATACACAGTATTTTGATGAGGAAGCTTACTTGTCACAAAGCGGCCAACTTTATTTGGAAGCTGCGGCAATGGCGCTCGGGAAAGTATTTTCATTTGGTCCGACTTTCCGTGCCGAAAAATCAAAAACTAGGCGCCACTTAATTGAATTCTGGATGATTGAACCTGAAATGGCGTTTGCTAATCATGAAGAAAGCCTAGTTGTTCAGGAAGAATATGTCTCGCACATTGTCCAATCTGTTTTGAAAAACTGTCAGTTAGAGCTGAAAACACTTGGCCGCGATACAGCAAAGCTTGAGAAAATTACAGCTCCTTTCCCAAGAATTACGTATGATGATGCCCTTAAATTATTACATGAAAAAGGATTTAATGATGTCGAATGGGGGGATGATTTCGGTGCGCCGCATGAGACAGCGATTGCCGAAAGTTATGACAAACCCGTTTTCATCATTCACTACCCGACTGAGTTAAAGCCTTTCTATATGCAGCCTCATCCAGAACGCGATGACGTTGTCCTTTGTGCCGATATGATAGCCCCTGAAGGATATGGTGAAATTATCGGAGGTTCGGAGCGTATCTATGATTATGAGCTTCTTAAAAAGCGGATTGAAGAGCATAACCTGCCTGAAGAAGCCTATAACTGGTACCTTGAGCTGCGTAAATATGGCTCCGTTCCACATTCAGGCTTCGGACTTGGACTAGAAAGGACAGTTGCTTGGATCAGCGGTGTTGAGCACGTGAGGGAGACCATCCCATTCCCACGCCTTCTGAACAGGCTCTATCCATAAATTGAAAAGAGGAAAAAACAAAACCTGCCAAGCACGCCGATTTGGCAGGTTTTCCCTTTACTCAATGAAAGATATCTGGGTGAATACCTTACTAGAAGATGGCCATTCATGCTATACTGAAAGGGAGGTGTCGAAAAATGAAGACTAGTATCCTTGCTTGGATGCAAGAAGGAAGTGTAACTATCCCTTCCTTGCTGATCTCTGAATACAGGAGTTTAAAACTGAATGAATATGATTTAGCCATCATCCTAAACATATTGGAATATGCCCACAAAGGAAATAATTTTCCTACCCCTGAAGAGCTTTCATCCCGCATGACAATCTCAATTAATGAATGTACGGATTTATTGAGAAAACTGATCCAAAGAGGCTACATAGAAATCATTGAAGAAAACTCCCCTGATGGAATTCGTTATGAGAAATATTCAGTGGAACCACTTTGGGAAAAATTGATTGAGCAATTCCTACTTAAACAGCAAAATGAAAAAGAAATGAGCAGGAAATCCGAAGAGGTCGATTTGTATACAGTATTCGAAAAAGAATTCGGCAGGCCGCTATCCCCGTTTGAATGCGAAACTCTTGCAATGTGGGTGGACGACGATAAACACAGCCCGCAAATCATCAAGGCGGCTCTTAGAGAGGCAGTTATGTCTGGAAAAATTAATTTCAGGTACATTGATAGAATTCTCTTCGAATGGAAAAAGAATGGAATCAAGACAATTGAGCAGGCGAGGTCCCAAAGCCAAAGGTTCCGACAGCGTCAACAGTCAAAACCAAGCCCTATTGAAAGGCAGAAACAGCCTGTGGCTGCCGTACCATTCTATAATTGGCTCGAACAGTAAATGCAGAAAGTCAGGCGAGAGAAACTTCTCTCGTTTTTGCTTTGTCCTAGAGTTTAAATAACTATATGGCCGCCGAACTAAAGACTTGTACATAGTTGATTGGAGTGGAAGGCACGAAAACTCCTCGAAAATCGTGAATTATCCTCAATTATGCTAACGCATAATTTCGTGCGATGTTATTTCGGGGTAGCCTTCCTTGTGCTATCGCATAATTCATGGGAGGCCAATTCACGGAAACTTTCCTTGTGCTATCGCATTTCCTTCGTGCAAAGCCTATTCAATGAAGCTATTTGTCCTGCTGAATGAAGCGGCAAGTGGGGACCCTAAAGGCGCCATAGCGCCGAGGAGGCTCCACTGACGCCCCGCGGAAAGCGAAGTGCCTCGGACAGGCAAAGATCGCCTGTCTCTGCGATGATTATTCTCGGGAGCTTTCCTTTGTGGAGCGCAAATCAACTACCATGTTCAAAAATTTAGTTCGTAATAATATATTTCAACCGATTTTTTTAAAGCAGGTGAAGAATTTTGCTAAATAAACAACAAATCCGTTTTTGCCTGGATGAAATGGGGAAGATGTTCCCAGACGCCCACTGTGAACTCAGTCATACAAACCCATTTGAACTCGTGATCGCTGTTGCCTTGTCCGCACAATGCACGGATGTTCTTGTTAATAAAGTAACATCATCACTTTTTCAAAAATACAAAACCCCAGAAGACTATTTAAGTGTTCCTTTAGAAGAACTTCAAAATGATATCCGGTCCATCGGACTGTTCAGAAACAAAGCGAAAAACATCCAAAAACTTTGTGCCATGCTGCTCGAATCATATGGAGGCGAAGTTCCCCGGGATCGGGACGAATTAACGAAGTTACCTGGAGTCGGACGAAAAACAGCGAATGTGGTTGTCTCCGTAGCCTTTGGAATCCCGGCTATCGCCGTTGATACACACGTTGAGAGGGTAAGTAAGCGCCTTGGGATTTGTAGATGGAAGGATTCAGTTCTTGAAGTTGAGAAAACACTGATGAAAAAGATTCCGGAAGAAGAATGGTCGATTACCCACCATAGGCTAATATTTTTTGGGCGCTATCACTGCAAAGCCCAAAATCCTCAATGTCCAACATGCCCTCTACTCGAACTATGCAGAGAAGGCAAGAAACGGATGAAGGGAAAGGCGGCAAATGGGTGAGTTAGGAAAGCGGGATTCTATCCCCAGCGAACTTGAACACCCACTTTTCCATGAACTCATCCGGCGAAACCTACCCATTCAGGCAAACGACAATCAGGAAGGTCTATTTACCCATGAAATCTTATATTTTCAACAAATGACTGATGGAGGGCCCTGGGCTGTCGCAGAGGATTCTGTACCACCGCTTCTGAAGGAATGGGAAGCTTTAAAGGTTGATATAAGTTCTCTTTTTAATACTCGGAACAAAGAAGAAATTCTTATCCTTATGAAAAAAGGGATTGGCCTGTTTCTTCAATTGTTGTATTGGAGTAATGGCCGCCCGGTCGTACTCGCCGGTCTTCCAGACGTTAGTGAATTATCGCTCCAACCAATCAATTGCCAGGAAAGACTTGGATTTTTGCTTAAGCGGCCTGATGGGTTCCACTCATTCATCCAACTTGGAGAATTGATTGAAGAGCAGAAAAAGCGTTTTAATACGAGTATCGCAAAAATTTAATTAATTTGAGTGGTTGAATCGAGTTTGTTTTTTCATATTTAGAGAACTTGATGGTTAAAAAAGGCGCGTTGCCATATTGGCAACGCGCCTTTCCTGTATTTAATTAATTCCCCGGTCTGCCAGAGTTTCCGGTTCCTCCAGTTCCTCCAGTTCCTCCAGTTCCTCCGGTTCCTCCAGTTCCTCCGGTTCCTCCGGTTCCTCCGGTTCCACCAGTTCCTCCGGTATCCCCAGTTCCACCAGTTCCCCCGGTTCCACCAGTTCCTCCGGTATCCCCAGTTCCACCTGTACCATCGTCATTTCCTTCATCTTCACCATCATCATCGCCATTCCCGTTACCATTTCCGTTGCCATTTCCGTTGCCATTTCCGTTGCCATTTCCGTTGCCATTTTCGTTGCCATTTCCGTTGCCATTTCCATTACCATTTCCATTTCCGTTACCATTGCCTCCGCTATTTTCTTCATCGGTGCTCTTATCTGGAACCTTAATGCTTATGGATGCTGGATCGCTCTTCATATTATCTTTGCTTGCAACAACAACAATTGTGTAAGTTGCCCCAGGCTCAGCATTTGAAATTTCGAATGAAGTGCCTGAAGTGTTGTCCGAAAGGAGCGGACTTCCATTCTTGGAAACATTGATAGAATAAGCTAATCCGCTTTCAGCTTGTTTCCATTCGACTGAAATTGAATTCGATTCCTTGTTGTAGCGGGCGTTTAAGTTTGAAGGTGCATCAAGCTTTTCATATTTTTCCGAAACCTGAGTAGGCCTTTTGCCTTTAACAGCATATTCATAAAGCACCTGACTGTCTGGTGTAAATGGCCCTGCAAGCTTGGCAGGTACGGTTCCTTTTTCAATTTTTACGCGTTCAACGCTCTTAGGCATTGAAAAATCTGAAGTTTTTACGTCCTTAGACACATATTGCATTAAATTTTTATACATCGCCTGGGCTATTTTTTGATCGGGCCCCGGCTGAATCGGTGTCGTACGGCTTTCATAACCGGTCCATACGGCAATCGTGAAGTTTGTTGTGTAGCCGGCAAACCAGGCATCTGGAACAGCCGACTTGCGGATATTATGTCTTCTTAGTTCATCGTCAGTATAGTTCGTTGTACCAGTTTTTCCTGCAGCCGGGAGTCCCGGAATCTGGGCGTTAATCCCTGTCCCGCCTGGTTGGAGTACACTTTTTAGCATATCAGTGACCATGAAGGCGGTATAATCCTTCATGACTACCTTTGTTTCAGGTGCCGTGTCTATTTCTGTGCCGTCCCGCAGTGTTATTTTTTTAATCGTATATGGTTCAGTATAAAAGCCATTGTTGCCAAAGGCACTGTATGCTCCTGCCATTTCAAGAGGCGAGACTCCGACAGTTTTGCCGCCAAGGCCTCCAATTGCATAAGACTCGAATATTTCCTTAAGCGGAATGCCGAGTTTTATAGCAAAATCTTGTGCTTTTTCTAATCCAACCTGCTGAAGGCTTTGGACTGCAATCGTGTTTTTCGATTTTGCAAGGGCCTGTCGAATGGTCATCCAGCCATCGTATCGATCATTCCAGTTTCCGAACTCTTTCCCGTTCGTAAACTTGATTTTCTTATCCTCGAGCATGTGGTATGTTCCCCATTGAAGATGCTCGATCGCTGGGCCATAATCCAATATTGGCTTAATAGTCGAGCCTGGCTGTCTCTTTATGTCGGTTGCAAAATTGAAACCGCGTTGGACATCCTTGTTCCGGCCGCCTCCAATCGCCCTGATTTCTCCTGTCTTCGTATCAAGCATAACGATCCCAGCTTGGAACTTTTCGTCAGGAAATTGGATAATTTCATCGGTATACATCATTTTTTCTACATACTGCTGGGCATTTTGATCGAGCGTCGTATGAATGGTCAAGCCATCTGAAAAGATATCGAACTCCCCAGCCTTTTTTACCTCATCAATGACAGCATCAACAAAAGAATCGTAAGGCTTTTCATCTTTAGTCCTTTTATCCTCTGGAATAAGGCTAGATGCGACAGGAATGCTCTGCGCTTTTTTCATCTCTTCTTTTGATATGAACCCATGCTGGTTCATAAGGGACAGAACTATATTTCTCCGTCTTTCAGCTTTATCCGGATGCTCAAAAGGATTGTAATTGTTTGGGCTTTGCGGCATTCCGGCAAGCAGGGCCGCTTCATGCAGTTCAAGCTCATCAAGGTTCTTGCCGAAGTATTCTTTGGATGCTGTTGCAACGCCATGCATGTTCCGTGACATATATATTTTGTTGACGTACATTTCGAATATTTCCTGCTTCGTGTATTTCTGCTCGAGCTGGTAGGAAAGCCATGCTTCTTGGACCTTTCGTTTTAACGTTTTTTCGTTTGATAAAAATGAGTTTTTGACAACCTGCTGCGTTATCGTGGACGCGCCCTCGGAGCCGAATCCGTCTGTGACGTTGGCAATGATGGCGCCGCCAAGCCGTATGACATCAATGCCGTGGTGCTTATAGAAACGAACGTCTTCAGTGGCAAGGAATGCCTTTTCAACTAGCTTTGGGATATCCTTATAATCGACATAATCCCTTTTTATCGCTCCTACTTCTCTGATCAGATTTTCATCTTTATCTAGAATTTTTGAGGGGATGGGATCCTTTAATAGCTTACGGTCAAGCTTTGGTGCGTCCTGGACGAGAAATGCAAAAGTGGCCACGCCGGTTAACATTCCGACAATACCAATGGCAATCAGAATCAGAAAGATTTTTTTAAATAATCCGGCCTTTGAAGGGGCGGCTTTCTTTTTTTGATTCTGCTTTAATTGCCTTCTGCGTTCCTCCCTGGATTTATATTGATTTGACATTCGTATTCCTTCCTTTCCAACATAAACAAATCTGATAAATCATAGATAGAGATCGTCAATTACTTTAATATAATCGATCCTAGGCTGATATCCAGTCGGAATCAGTCTGCCTGTTTCAATAATCTCTTGTTTTGTAATAGATTTTCTTCCGCCTTGTTCCATTCTAGACCAGAAGCGGAGGAGAACGGCGGCATCAAGCAGGAAAACTTCTTCTGTACTAGCAAATCGCAGGATAACAAACGAAATTCCTCCTTGTAATAAAACAGCCTCCATATGGCGAATTTGATGTTCATGAAAATTCTGCAGGGGGAAAGAAGTTCGGTTTCGGGTTTCCTTCGCCTCGAAATCTAAATACTTACCTTTATACACCCCATTGTAGTCGGTTGTGGAAGCTTGCTTGAAATAGGCTTCCTTTATAACGGCGGCACTTCTTTTCGGATAATCGACCTGGACAATTTGGACAGGGGTAGGTTTTTTATGAATGACCGCAATGCCCCTGCTCAAATAATATAGATTTGTATTATTTAAGTCTTCTTCGAGAGTCATCCCCCTGTTGCCATGTGAGCTCGAAAAGTTAGGCTTTAACCATTTCTCCCGGCCAGCGATTCCGGCCGAATATCTCTTCCCATTTGGATAGTTTATCATGAAAGGCACCTCACAATGTACATCTTATCATATCAAAAACTTGAGGTTATTGCTGAATAAAAATTGGTTGCGGTGCCAATCTAGGTATAGGTTGAATTTCTCATTTCCTACTTGAGTATCATATCCCTTTTTAGTAGAGGAAGAAAACAAGATGATTTCAGAATCCCTCATTGTAGACGAAATAATAAAAGAAACAGCAAAAAGGAACTTAGATAACATTACCCGGACAGAAGCATATTTCAACTTTTTTAAAAGAAATCCTGATATTATTTGGTCTTTTTTAGCCAGCATGGTCTCCCGCAACGGCGGCTGGAACATGTGCGACCTTGAGGGAAATATGTTTCCACATTTACTTTCTGCCCCTACAAGGAAACAGTTGTTTTTGACATATGAACGTGCAAACTGGCTTATTTTTCATGATGTTTTTCCACAGCTCCTCCTCTATCACTATTCGACGAAATACAACCGCCCGTTGTTTCATCTTTTGAAACATTTCAACGTTTCATCATTTATGCAAAAGGAATGGCCTGTTTTTTGGAAAGGACACGATAAGCAAAGGCTCACGACTGCACTAATAATTAATGAGCAAAATGTTATCCAAAAGCCGATTATCGAGCATCCGTTTTATAAGCAAAAGGTATTCTATTCCGCGGAATTCATGCTGCAGGATTGGCTTCATTTTAGTTGTGTCCTTTTTCCGACCTGCGGAGGGGAGGTCTACGGGGCGAGTGTGAAAGGTTTTAGAAAGGTGTCCAATCGGATAGATTTGGGGAAACGGCTAGCAAAAATATTATTTCATAGACGACTCTTTCCATATTTTCTCGAGTTTGCAAATAAAACTGTCCACACTGGCTCCCGTTATGATTATGAACAATATTTCAGGCCTGGAATCAGCCGGCAGACGCCGTTTTTAAGAACCGTTTTTCCTATTATTGAGCATAACAGGCATGAGTACACCGATTGGAGTAAAGAGAAACTGCTGCCTTATACTAAATTATTTCTTCCTGTAAAGCAACAAGAACCAATCCACTTGACTGATTGGTATATAAGGAAGCGGGATCAGCTTCAGTCGCTGGTCGCAATACAAAAAGCATTAAAGCCAAATAGCTGAAAAATGAAAAAAGCAAGGAACACCTTGCTTTTTTTGCTGATGCTAGGTTAAATGAGTAAAAAATATTTTACTGCAGTCGGGAAAACTGGTCAGCATCAGCTCTTACTCGGCTGGTCTGTTTTCGCCAACTAGTTTTTTATCCCCATATCCGGTTTTCTTTGGCTCCTGGTTTGGCTGATTTTTTTTCTCGCTGCTCTTTTTCTTCATTTCATAAAACACCTCCATTTATATATTGTCCGAAATCAATGATTTCTTCCGGAATTTCTGTCGGAAATGGGCTGGGAAATTATACAGAAAGAGTCAGTTATGCACTTTCTTTGCCGGTTTGCTTCTAGTTTTGTCGCCGGTGAAGGAAACAGACAGAAAGACAAGAAATAGTTAATATTAAAGTGAAAAGGGGAGCTCCCAAGTGACTATGATCCATAATCAAAAGGAAGAGCTATTATTTAAACTTACAGGCATCCAAGAGCAACTTGAGAAACTTGAAGCAGCCATTGATGCTGCGTTTTCTGGCATATCAACAGGATTAATTGAGGAACAGTTAATAAGTATAGAAGAAATTGAGGCAAAGCTTCTCCATGCAGAGAAACTTACGGAAATGGATCTACATGACGATCAGAATGACAGCAGGCAGTCCGCACCGCCCATTCGTAAAGTTGGATTTGGGTACTAAGAAAAGTTAAACTAGGAATAGGATTTGCCGGCCATGTACCCCATGGCTATTTTTGTTTTGCAAGGAGGCAGCTTTTATGAATTATTTAAAAGAATTGACGGAAAAATTGATCGAGTATAACAGGCAGTTTGTCACAACTTTTGAAAAGACTCGGGAAAAAAATGAGGACGGGGATTTTTATGGTCGGGTAAAGCCTTTTTTTGAAGAAGTGAAAAAAATAAATGATGAGTGGAAAAAAGCTGCATTGGAAGGTGATAGGCTCCTCAATGGGGCAGGCATAAGCCAAAAGCAGATTGAGACAGCCCATGAACATATTGACCAGCTTGCCGTCCAGGCATTCTTTGTTAAAACAAGCCGGTATATTTTCATGAATTCAAGCAGAACTGTTGATTATACTTTGCGCTTGCTGTTAGAAAAGATCAGGGAGGAAAAGAGTGATTAACCCGCCATATTAGGCGGGCAACCACTTAAGTTAACTGCTCTTCTTCAACGTTTTCAGGAACAGTCGCCCCTTCTGCCTCCAGTTCCTGGATCAGCTTCCGGAATACTGCGGCGGTAATTTCATTTTGGATATAAAGATTTCGTGCATAATCCCTTAGCTCATTTAAAAATTCGGCATCTTGTTTTTTGCACTGCAAAAATTGCTTCTTCAACATAGACATATCCATTTTTTTGCGCCCCTTTCCACGTTTCTTTCATCGTAACATGCACAGTTGGAAATGAAAGGTTTTTAAAAATTTTAACTTCCGACAAATCTTTCTTTGATTCGACATTGTTATTTAAGGATAATATTCACGCCTGCTTTTTTGATACATACAATAGTTTAGGATGAAATGTTGAGGTGAGGGAAAGATGCGAATGGTTACTAATGGAGGAAATCCTTTTTACACTGGGCATCCAAATCATATGGTTGAACAGCCTTATGTTCATAATTTGTATCCCTCGCAAATAATGCCTGCTGCCTTTCCCCCTTATCAACAGCAATTAGGGGGCGGCATGCCATTTCAGCCTTATCCACAACCTCCAGGAACAGTCCCATGGCAGCCACCGCCAATGGGTGCCGGAGAACAGGAAGACCATTTTCTTTTTAAAAATCCGCTTGAAACAGCAGGAGGGCACCCGCAAGGTTATCCGCCCTGGCAGGCTGGAATGCCTCAGATGCCAATGAATCCCTATCCAAAGAACTTCCTGCAGCCGAAGCAGAAAAGCGGCATGAATTCTGTCATTAATTCTTTTAAGTCACAGGACGGAACAATCGATATTAATAAAATGGTCAATACGGCAGGGCAGGCGATTAATGCAGTCAGCCAGGCTTCAGCCCTTCTGAAAGGGCTGGGAGGCGTGTTCAAAGCCTAACAGGGAAACGGCAAATTCGCCGTTTCTTTTTCTATTTCAAACTTTTATTTTCATTACAAATATGTTACGTTGAAAAGTGCCAATTATTAAAATTGTACGATTTTTGCAACACTTAGAGTGATGACAGGTCATATTTTAGGGGGGAGAGATGCATGATACGTGTTTTTCAACAGGCTCTTATCATCATAGGGCTGATTTTATTTTTGGCTGCGTTGCCATCGATTGTTATGATGAATCACGCAATGCAGGCAGTGGAGTGGAAATTCGAGCATGTTCCGGCGCTTTTCGGAACGTTTTTCAGCAACCTGAAAGATGGAGGGCTTGGTACTTATGAATTGGCAGGTAAGCAGAGGCTGATTGCGGAGGATATTGGCGATAACTTTAAAACTAGTCTATCGATCATTCTTGCTGGTGTAGGCGGCGGCGTCTTATTCAGCTTAGTGTTTGGAATTTTTATCAGCCGCTTCAGGCTGACGAAACTCTTTAATGCCTTTTTGAATATCCTCGCAGCAATACCGGATTTTATATTAATTATTATTTCTTTAATTTTGGCCATAAAATTTTATAAAGCGACTGGTATCAGAGTGGTCTCATTAAGACCCGATGCCGGATCGTTAAATATTTGGTTTCCAATGTTGCTGACTGGCATTGCCCCGACTTTATATTTATTTAAAATCGTTGCGGTTAAGTATTATCAAACGAGCGGGGAGGACTTTGTGAGGACAGCTGTTGCCAAGGGGCTTGCTCCAAATTTTATAAACTTCCAGCATGTTTTTAAAAATATCGAACCGTTTATCAATGCTGAATTGACTAAGGTAATTTCACTTGCAATCAGCAATTTGTTTATTGTCGAGTACTTGATGAATGTTTCCGGCATCACCAAATTCATTTTTCAAAATGGGGATATGCAGCCGGTTGCGATTGGCCTGTTCTCCATGCTGCTTATTTCTTTCATCACTTACATAACAGTAAGAGTGGCGATTTTTCTGTTTAAGCGGGGATTCATTTATGAATAAATTACTTAAAATTAATTATGCATTGTATATTGGTGTTTTTATGGTGTCCTTGCTTGTGTTTGTGGCGATTTTCGGCAGCATCCTCGCCCCGTACAGCTTAACCGATCAGCTGGAGGCTAAGTATGAGGGTGGGACAATCATTGCACCACCAATTGAACCATTCGAAATGAAAGAATATCTGCTAGGGACAAACCGGTGGGGCTATGATTTGCTAACCTATATTCTCCATGGATTGAAATACACTGTTTTTGTCTCAATCGTTGTAACTGTATTAAAAATGGCTGCTGGAACGCTGATTGGACTTTATGCTGGGATGATGAAAAGGGTTCCTGGCTGGGTGGAGGCTTTTGAAAAGGCATGGAGTTATGTGCCGTTATTCATCATTTTGTATTTTTTTCTTTTGCCAATCAGCTTTAATCCTGTTGTAACGCCAATGAAACTAATTATCTACTTTATTGTCATCACAGCGGCAATCAGTACCCCGAGCATCGTTTCGTCCGTACGCAAAAAAACAGCAGAAATAAATAAATCCGTTTTTATCGAGGCTGCGAGGACGCTCGGAGCAGGCAGGAACAGATTGATCTGGCATCATATTTTCCCGCAGCTAAAAGAGTCACTGACGGTCATGTTCATTCTTGAAATTGTTTATGTCATTACGATTATGGGACAGCTGGCTCTCGTGAACATTTTCGTAGGAGGAACAAAGGTTACTTATGATCCTCTGCTTTATTATTCAATGACGAATGAGTTGGCGGGCCTTGTTGGCCAGGCAAGGGGAAATATATACGGAACGTATCATGTCCTTACTGTGCCTCTGACTGTGCTGTTGGTTACGACACTGTCCTTCAGCCTGCTCGCAAATGGATTAAAGAATCGCTTTCAGTCCAATTACCAGCGCATGCCTTGGATCAAAACCGGATTTGAACCAGTTTTGCAGCCGAAGCGTAAAGAGTATGGCGAAGCTAAAAAAAACTGGCCGCCGCGGGGAGAACGGCTTGCTCTATTTCTATTGATTCTATTTCTATTAGTGTCTGGTACTTTCGTCTATGCAACTAGGAATAGCGATATTGGCGTAAAAAACTACAGCAGGGCGGATTATGATATTCACTTAAAAATGGATGAGGCAGGAAAATTTACTGTCGACGCCAACATTGATGTCAAAAATTTATCCAATAAAGAATGGAAAGAGGCAGTCTTTTATTTCATCCCCAATTCTTTTAGTGAAGGGCATCCGTATAAAACTGTTAAAGGCCATTCGGCAGTTGAGTTTCAAACTATTAAAGTTGAAGGCAAGAAGACTTCGCACACACTGGAAAATGATACGCTAAAGGTTAACCTGCCAAAGAAAATTAAAAAGAGGGACAAAGCAAAAATATCCTTTTCCTACACGATGGAGCTTCCTGAGGAAGGGAGCAGGCTATCCCGGGTAGGAGATCGATATTACTTAGCACAATGGTATCCGATGCTTGCTACATTCCAGGATGGGAAATGGAATAAAGAAGCGTTTACGAATGGCCTGGAAACATTCCATACAGGATTCTCCGATTATCATATTACATATGAGCTTCCGAAGGGGTATTCCTTTATTTCCACCTCCGATGCCGACCCGAAGCCTGGAATTCATAGCGGCCAGGTAAAATCAAATAAGGTAAGAGATTTTTTTATAGCAATTGTGAAGGATGTTCATGTTTATGAGACCGAATCCAACGGGGTAGCCATCAGGCTGTTCACAAAAACGGATCATAACAAGGATCCCGAGTTGGCCTTGCAGCTCGCTAAAAATGCGTTGTCTTTTTACCAGAAAAAAATAGGCGATTATCCGCACAGCCAGCTCGATCTCATTCTTGACCTCGGACAGAATATGGAATATCCGGGTGCGGTGACTGTAAACCCTTATCACGAGAATGATAAATTTTTTAAAATAGCCATTGTCCATGAAATTGCCCATCAATACTTTTACGGGGTCGTTGCTAATGATTCCTTCAATGAACCTTGGATCGATGAAGGAATTACCGAGTTTGCAACAAATATGTATTTTTATATAAAAGAAGATGAGCCGCTCGGCCTGGCCCAGGAATTATCAATCAACAGGATGAAAAGCATCGAGCAGGAACAAATCAACCGGCAATACTCAAACACTCCTGTTGACCAATTGACACACTCGGGATTTGTTTATGGCCAGCCAGCCATCAATCTGTACAAACTCGCGCAAGAGAACTATCCCGCAAGCGGCCATAGCGACGTGAAAACTGCAGCAATGGATTTTTTGTCCGGCTATTACAATCGCTTTAAGTACAAAGAAGTAAATACAGCTGCATTCATCAAATATTCAATGGAGTATTTTAACGTTCCACGCGCGTATTTTAATGACTGGCTTGGTACGGAGGTAAGTTGACAAAAAAGAGGTGCAGACTGACGGCCTGCACCTCTTTTGCTCGTTTGTTTTATAAATCCAGCTCCAGCGCCTAGCCCCTCGAGGTCTTAAGCCGAGTCCCTCCGGAGGGCAGGCCCATCCTGCGGGCCTCGTCTTAAGCTTGTCGGGGCTGATCACAAAGGAAAGCTTCCGGGAATAATCATCGCAGGGACAGGCGGTTTTTGCCTGTCACGAAGGCGCTTGCGCTTTTTATTTATTAATCAATCCTCAACTGTTTTCCTTTGTCAATTGGCAGGCGGATTATTAGCAGTCCATCTTTGCATGTTGCTTTTGCTTTATGTTCGATGATTGGTTTCGGAAACGAAACAGAGCGCGAATCAAGCTTTTTGGTCATTCTTCTTCGGAAATTTCCCGCGGCTTCATCTGTTTCAGTCAGTTCCTCCCTGTTTTCAACAGAAATGACGACCCGGTTGCTGAAAATGCCAATTTGTATTTGTTCCTTGTTCACCCCGGGAAGCTCTGCTGATATGATATATTCATCTTCAGTTTCCTTAAAATCCAGCTGGAAGGCGACTCTCGGAAAAGGATGGTTGAAAAATTCATCCATTGTCTGCAGGAAACCCCGAACTGGGGGAAAATGAAATAAATCATTTACTGAGCGCATAACATGTTGTAAAGGTTCTGGCTGTAGGCTTCTGGATTCTTCATCTTTTCTTCTTTTTTTTCTCTCCTCCGGCATTTCCATTCCCTCTCTTTAAAACAATTTAGTTATCTTATCCTATGACGGGACGAATGGAAGAGTGAAAACCGGAAGGAGTTTGAACGATTTTCGACACTTGTTTATTTGTGATAAACATCACATTCTGTTACTTGAAATGTATATTATGCTTAAACTGTAGTACGAAAGAAAGCGAGGAATGAATGATGTTTTGTTACCAATGTGAACAAACTCCCTCCGGCGGCTGCACAATCGTCGGCGTATGCGGGAAAGATGAAACGATTGCAAGCGTTCAGGACACGATTATTTTTGCCCTGAAAGGGATAGCGGCTTACCGGACACATGCCAATCAGCTTGGGGTAACTGATTCGTTTGTGGACACTGTTACCCATGAAGCGCTTTATATGACATTAACGAACTCGAATTTCAATGTCCAGGAGCATATTGATATGGCAATGAAGGTAGGCCAGTCTGCTGTCCGGGTCATGGAAATACTTGATGAAGCACATACGGGGCGCCTTGGCATTCCAGAGCCAATCCGCGTCAGCCAGAATAAAATTGAAGGCAAATCGATTGTCGTTACTGGGCATAACTTGTTTGCCCTCGAAGAGCTGCTCAGGCAAACAGAAGGAAAAGGAATCAACATTTATACGCATTCTGAAATGCTGCCGGCCCATGGTTACCCGGCACTGAAAAAATATTCACATTTGAAAGGGAATATCGGAAAAGCATGGTATGACCAAAGACGTCTTTTCGAAAAATTCCCGGGGGCCATTCTTGCAACGACAAACTGCGTAATGCCAATCAAAGGAAGTTACGCTGACAGGATGTTTACATATGAGGTTACGGGCCTTGAAAACGTCCAAAAAATTGTCGGAGATGACTTTACGCCATTAATTGACCGAGCGCTTGAACTGCCTGCGGCCAATATTGAATCCGAGGAAACACTTGTCACAGGTTTTCACCACGAAACTGTGCTAGGGCTTGCACCAGAAGTCATTGAAGCCGTGAAGGCAGGAAAAATTAAGCGATTTTTCGTCATTGCCGGTTGTGATGCTCCTGGAAAAGGCGGGGGGTACTACCGGGAGCTTGCGACATCCCTTCCGCCGGAAACAGTCATCCTGACAACTTCCTGCGGGAAATTCAGGTTTAATGATGTTGATTATGGAGTTGTGCCTGGAACCGAAATTCCGCGTTATATTGATTTGGGCCAGTGCAACAATTCCGGATCCACTGTAAAAATTGCCAAGGCTCTTGCTGATGCATTTGAATGTGAAATTAATGAATTGCCTATCAGCATTGTCCTTTCCTGGTTTGAGCAAAAAGCGGTTGCAATTTTGCTTGGACTCTTTAGCCTGGGCATTCAGGACATCCGGATAGGGCCTAAACCGCCTGAATTCATTTCAGAGGGCGTCCTAGAAGTTCTCCAGAACGCTTTTAACTTAAAACTAATCGGAACCGCACAAGAAGATATGAACGAAATGCTTCAGCTTTCAGATATAAAATAAGCAAAACGAACCGCAGACTTCCCGCCTGCGGTTTTTTATTTAAACATTTCTCTAGAA
Organism: Neobacillus notoginsengisoli; assembly: GCF_003515685.1. Classification (GTDB taxonomy): domain Bacteria; phylum Bacillota; class Bacilli; order Bacillales; family Cytobacillaceae; genus Bacillus_D; species Bacillus_D notoginsengisoli. The sequence goes on from NZ_QWEG01000005.1 coordinate 334,758, forward strand.
GATTTCCTCTAACATGTCCTCTGGGTCAAAGAGTATATTTCCTTTTTCATCGACTTCAATTAATTGCTCCTTTTTCATTCTTGTCAGAGTCCGGCTGACGGTTTCCCTTGTCGTTCCAATCATATTCGCCAAATCCCTGTTAGTAAACTCGGCTTTTAGCAAAATTCGGCCGTCGGGCTGCTCCGTACCGTGTGTTTTTCCAAGCCTTACGAGCAATTTTATGATTTGTTCGTTTGTGTTATTGAGAATCTGTTCCTCTAACCTGTTTTGCAAATCGACGATTCGCTCTCCAAGTACCTTGAAAAGTTTAATCGAAAGTTCCGGATTGTCGATTAAGACCTTTTCAAAATTTGCGATTGGAACGATCACGAGAGTTGCTGGGTCAAGCACTTCGGCAAACGCGGGATAATCGCCTCTCCTGAAAAAACCAACATGCGGGAACATATCTCCTTTTTTCTGGATCGAGACGATTTGCTCCTTCCCACTAGAATCGCTTTTATAAATTTTAATTTTTCCCCGGTATACAAAATAAACGTTTTTTAAGGGCTCACCTTGCATAAAAACATGTGCGCCTTTTTTAAATTCCCGTGTAAGGGAGATATCGGATATTTTCTCTAGTTCATATTCATCCAATTCCTTGAAAATTGTAAAACGGGATAATAAATCTCTGATTGCAGCAGCTTTCAAATCCTTCACCCCAAATTCATTCTATCTACTTTCCATTTTAGCAGATTACCAGAGATTGAGCATCCGGCCAGTTAATCAGGCCTGCAACCCCCTGTGGTTAATTTTTCCTTTGAGAATTCCACTTTTGAGAGAAGATTTTCCTTTAGAAACGAACGTCTATTCGCTAGAATAGAAGAATGGGGTGATTATGATGAAACTTCGAAAAAATCTTCAAGAAATACTTGAAACGTTAAAATTGGATAACAGCTATAAAGAAAATATTGTCCATTGGCACACGATTGATGAAAAACCAGCGAGGTTCGAGCCGCTCCCTGAAAGTCTTCATCCTCTGTTAAAGGACGCGCTTTGTAAAAGGGGGATTAAGGAGCTTTATACGCACCAAACCTCCGCCTTTAAAAAAACGATGGCCGCTCAAAGCTTTGTAGCAGTCACTCCTACAGCATCTGGCAAAACACTCTGCTACAATTTGCCCGTCCTTCAATCGATCATCAAAGACAGCAATGCACGGGCGCTTTACATGTTTCCAACAAAAGCGTTGGCACAGGACCAGAAAAGCGAAATCAACGAATTAATCCAGGAAGCTGGACTCGATATAAACAGCTATACATACGACGGGGATACGCCTGCAAACATTAGGCAAAGAGTCAGAAAGGCGGGCCATGTTGTCATTACAAATCCAGATATGCTCCATAGCGCCATTTTGCCCCATCATACAAAATGGGTTTCCTTGTTTGAGAATTTAAAGTTTGTAGTCATTGATGAACTGCATACGTACAGGGGCGTTTTCGGCAGCCATGTCGCGAATGTCATCCGAAGGCTAAAGAGAATCTGTCATTATTACGGTAGCAATCCGGTGTTCATTTGCACTTCAGCGACAATCGCGAATCCCGTCGAACTGGCAGAGTCATTGACTGAGACAAAAATGGAACTCGTTGATAACAACGGAGCCCCAACTGGGAGAAAGCACTTTGTCTTTTACAACCCGCCGGTAGTGAACAAGCCGTTAAACTTAAGAAGAAGCGCAACACTTGAAGTGAGGAGAATAGCAGGCGAGCTTTTGAAAAACAAAATCCAGACAATTGTTTTTGCAAGAAGCAGGGTGAGAGTTGAAATTATTCTTACTTATCTTCAGGAACTTGTTAAAAATCAGCTTGGAGCAAAATCAATCATGGGCTATCGGGGCGGGTATTTGCCAAGCGAAAGGCGCCGGATTGAAAAAGGGCTCCGTTCCGGTGAAATTTATGGTGTTGTCAGTACAAATGCACTCGAACTGGGCGTTGATATTGGCCAGCTGCAAGTATGTATTATGACCGGATACCCTGGTACGATTTCGAGTGCCTGGCAGCAGGCAGGCAGGGCGGGAAGGCGGCACGGCGAGTCCCTCGTCATGATGGTTGCAAGCTCAAGCCCGCTTGATCAATATGTGATCCAGCACCCTGATTATTTCTTTAAGAAAAGCCCTGAAACAGCGAGGATAAACCCAGATAACCTCATTATCTTAATTGACCACCTGAAGTGTGCCGCTTATGAACTTCCCTTTAAGAACGGAGAAACATTCGGTTCTTATGACACAGAGGAGCTCCTGGAGTATCTGGCGGAGGAGCGGGTCCTTTACCGGAACGGGGATAAATGGTACTGGATGAATGATTCTTTCCCAGCCCATAACATCAGCCTCCGTTCGGCTTCACAAGAAAATGTGATTATTATTGACCAATCCGATGTGGCGAACATAAAAGTTATTGGTGAAATGGATACTTTTTCTGCCATGACCCTTCTTCATGATGAGGCCATCTATTTGCATCAGGGAATTCAATATCAGGTGGAAAAGCTCGATTGGGATGAGAAAAAGGCGTTCGTCAGGGAAGTCGATGTTGATTATTTTACGGACGCGAATCTCGCTGTCCAACTGAAAGTGCTAGAAGTAGACAAGCTTTCAACGCGGGAAGGATCAGAAATTGGCTACGGGGACGTAAGTGTCAGGGCAATGGCGACGATTTTCAAAAAAATAAAATTTGAAACACATGACAATATCGGATCTGGCCCTATTTTTCTCCCTGAAGCAGAGCTTCATACAAATTCCGCGTGGATCTCCCTTAATGAATCAGTCGGGGATATGGGACAAGACCGGCTTGAACAGGGGTTGATTGGGGCAGCTCACGCTTTGTCGCATATCGCGCCTTTATTTGTGATGGCAGATCCCCAGGATATCCATGTAGTGCCTCAGGTGAAAGCAGACCATAATGAAAAGCCGACTATTTTCTTCTATGACCGATATCCAGGCGGGATTGGCCTTAGTGAGAAACTATTTTCAGGAATGGAGACAGTCCTAGAACAGGCCGGTTCCATGATTGAAAATTGCCTCTGTGAAAGCGGGTGCCCTTCCTGCATCGGAATGGACACTTCAACAGAAACTGCCAAACGGGATGCCCTAAGAATTGTTCATCTTTATCTTAATTCAGCTAGGAGGGCGCGGATGTAGCCATGTCTTTAAAAAACAAATTAAACAGGCTAAAACCGCATCTTACAACCGGAAAATCCACTAGCCACCCGGTCGATAAGCCAAATGCAGTGGATATGGATATTCCTTTTTTGAAAGAGTGGTCGAGTGAAGGGGTAAAACCGTTTTATTTTGATGGACAGTATTGCTTTGTTCGGGAAGTTAGCTACCCGCTGTCCCATAAGCATGGAAAGTATCGATTCTCTGATTTCCTTGAGGCAGCTGCTATTTGGGAAATGAGCGGAATTGACCACCCACTTTCGTCAGCGGGCCACTCTCCTGGGGATTTATTCTTTTTTGATACCGAAACGACTGGGCTTGGCGGAGGAGTTGGCAATACCATCTTTCTGCTTGGTCACGCTAGCATCAAAGGAGATCATCTTGTTCTGAGGCAGCATATCCTGCCTCATCCAGGTGCGGAAGTCCCTTTATATCAAAGCTTTCTAGAAAACATCGACTATCGCACACTCGTTACGTATAACGGTAAGTCATTCGATTGGCCACAAGTAAAAACAAGGCATACTCTTGTCAGGAATCATGTTCCAAAGCTTCCGCAATTCGGGCACTTTGACTTGTATCACGCCGCGCGGAGGCTATGGAAACATAAACTCGATCGAATGAAACTCTCAGTTGTTGAAAAGGAAGTGCTTGGGGTAGAGCGTGTCGATGATATTCCCGGATTCCTCGCACCGATGATTTATTTTGATTTTATTGAGAGCGGCCGGATTGAGGGAATGCTGGGCATCATGAAGCATAATGAGCTTGATATCCTATCCCTTGTCACACTCTATACGCATCTTACCTTCCAAATTTGCGGAAGGGATGAAGGACGTTCACATGAGGAAACATATGAAGTCGGGAGATGGTTTGCTGCTGTTGGAAACCATCATGAGGCAGCGAAGGCTTTTGAAGGGCTGGTGGAGCGGAAAGGTGATGATGCGGCCCGCCCAATGCTCGCACTTGCCTATACGTATAAAAAGAAAAAGAAATGGGATCAGGCACTTGAGTTGTTTTGCTCCGCGGCAGAAGAAGGAGTAGACAACCTAACGATTGAAGCCTGCATTGAGGCTGCCAAGATTTTGGAACATAAAACAAAAGATTACACGAAGGCTTTAACCTATTGCAAAAGGGCTCTTGACGTGTACAAAATGGAACAGCCAGCGACTAAAAAGGGGAAATTTACAGCTGAAGAACTGGAACACAGGCTTGAGCGCCTTCAGAAAAAGCTTGGACAAAATCTTCGCCAAACCGAAAATAGTTGAAAAGAGGCCGCTTAAGGGCCTTTTTTTAAAAAAACTGTCACATATTTGTCATAATTACTCTCGAATTTCCTCTGACCCTATATTGTTTTTAATTTTCAAAAAAGGTACAATATGTATTTGGGAGAATTGATTTCGACAAAAACCAACAATTTTACGGGGCTGGTGCGGATGTATAAAGCAATTTTATTTTTATTCTTTTTGGTTGTTTGCCTGACAGCATTTGTTTTTACGAACTTAAAAGAAAGTTTTTATGCATTTTTGTGATAAAATAGGGTTAATTCCCAGGCACCTGAGCCTTGACGGCATAGGCTATTAAGAGCTTATGCGAAAAGGAGTGGGTGCCATGTTTATGCGTCCAGGCAACAGGGGCATGTTTATGCCCGGAATGCCAATGCAAGTGAACCATGAATATTCCACAGTCATTATTCCTCATCTTCATCCTGTCCATGGGATAACCGTTCACCATCAACGGATTATCCATGAGCATTATTTCCCCCATCAACATTCTTCTGTGGGAAATATTGTTTATCATCATCATCTGCCTCCTAGGAATTAGGCATGACGCACTGTTTTTGAGACATATAGTATGTTCTACAAATTGGGCGGATTTTTCGCCCTTTTTGATTAGCTCTAATGGAAGGAGGGAAGTTTTTGCCAAAAGTACTTGCTGTCTCGGGGTACAAGCCATTCGAGCTTGGCATTTTCCAAAAGGATCACCCTTCTGCATTGTATATAAAAGCAGCGTTTAAAAAAGAAATCAGTGTAATGGCTGAATCGGGGCTGGAATGGGTCCTAATCAGCGGCCAGCTAGGCGCGGAGCTGTGGGCTGCCGAAGCAGTGTTCGAGCTTCAGGAGGAGTATCCCGAATTGAAGCTTGCGGTTATTACGCCTTTTCTCGATCAGGAAGAAAAGTGGAATGAAAAGAACAGGGAATGGTATGAATCCATTCTGGCAGGTGCGGACTTTATTGATTCCGTTACAAAGAAAAAGTATGAAAGCCCGATGCAATTCAGGCTAAAAAACCAATTCTTCATACAGAAAAGTGATGTTCTCCTTCTTTTATATGATACAGAAAAGGAAGGAAGCCCAAAGTTCATTTATGACTTTGCAAAAGGGCTGGAACAATATCCGGTCCGCCTGATTACTTTTTATGATTTACAGCAAATTGTCGAGGAAGAAGAGATGAAACGCTTTGATTATTAGTCGGTCCCTTGGATGAATGTTAGCGTGTTAAATAAGGACTAAAGAATAATGGAAAGAAAAATTGACAAAACGGTTAATTTTTGAAAAAATATTAAGTAATGATTGGCGAAGCCTGAGGTGAAGAAAATGTTAGCGGATAAAATTAATCTTACGGCAAAGGACATTTTGGAACAGGAATTCAAATCGTCCGTGCGCGGCTATAAACAAGAAGACGTGGATAAGTTCCTTGATTTGATTATTAAGGATTATGAAACGTTTCACCAGGAAATTGAAGAACTTCAGCAGGAAAATCTTCGGTTGAAGAAGCAGCTTGAGGAAACGTCGAGAAGAGCTCCCCAGCAGCCTGTCCAGCCTGCTGGCACAACAAATTTTGACATTCTGAAGCGTCTTTCCAACCTTGAGAAGCATGTATTCGGAAACAAACTTTACGACTAATCTCAGGAAATGACAGTTCTTCCTGGGATTTCTATTGCTTTTGAACAGGAAACTACATATAATAGAGATTGTCCATTTTATGTGTTCGGGTAATCGCTGCAGTTTTCGCTGCAGAGGAAAGTCCATGCTCGCACAGGCTGAGATGCCTGTAGTGATCGCGCCTGGTGAAACAATAAGCCAGGGCAGCCGCATTCGCGGCTGACGGCCGGGAAAATGCCTAAGTCCTTTGGATATGGCATGAATACCTGTAAAAGTGCCACAGTGACGGAGCCTTCAAAGAAATGCGAAGGGTGGAACGAGGTAAACCCCGCGAGCGAGAAACCCAAATTATGGTAGGGGCGCTTTCTCCACGGAATTCAACGGAGGAGAAGGACAGGTTTTTGCCTGTAGATAGATGATTACCACCGGAGTACGAGACTTTGTCGCTTGCAGTACAATGGAACAGAACATGGCTTACAGAACACATGGATGGAATGAAATCATAAACAGCAGAGCTCTCCTTACGGGGAGCTTTTTTCATTTCTGTCATATTGGACTTTTCGTTTTATTTATGTAATCCTGTTAACAGATAAAGCATACATATCAAGATTGGGTGAGATAATGAGCAAGTACGAATTAATAGCAACTGCTGCGATGGGCCTTGAGGCTCTCGTGGCGAGGGAAGTAAAGGAACTCGGCTATGAAGGCATGACCGAAAATGGCCGTGTGACATTTAAAGGCGATGAAAAAGCGATCGCCAAGGCAAATTTATGGCTCCGAACTGCTGACCGAATAAAAATTAAGGCCGGTGAATTTAAGGCCTATTCATTTGATGAGCTTTTTGAAAAAACAAAAGCCTTGCCATGGGAGAATTTTTTGCCTGAGGATAGTGAATTTCCTGTCAGCGGGAAGTCTGTAAAATCGAAGCTTTTCAGTGTCTCTGATTGCCAGGCGATTGTGAAGAAGGCCATTGTCGAAAGGCTCAAAACGGCGTACCGAAGAACTTCCAGATTCGAAGAGACCGGACCGCTTGTCAAAATAGAAGTTTCCTTGCTGAAGGACGTGGCTACCTTAACAATCGATACGAGCGGTGCAGGCCTTCACAAGCGCGGCTACAGAGCGGGGCAGGGGGAAGCGCCATTAAAGGAAACTCTGGCGGCATCCTTAATTCTTCTGACGAACTGGACAGCTGAAAAGCCGTTTATCGACCCTTTTTGTGGGTCAGGCACTATTCCGATTGAGGCAGCGCTTATCGGGCAAAACATTGCCCCAGGCTTCAACAGGGAGTTCGTTTCTGAGCAATGGGGCTGGATCCCTGAAAAAGTGTGGAATGAAGCGCGTATGGAAGCGGAAGACCTTGCAAACTATGATCAGCCACTTGAGATCCTTGGCTCCGATATTGACCACAGAATGATTAAGATTGCCGAGGGGAACGCCTTTGAGGCAGGCCTTGGCGATTTGATTTCGTTTAAGCAAATGCAGGTAAGGGATTTAACGTCAGATAAGCAATACGGCGTCGTTGTTGCCAACCCGCCTTATGGTGAGCGCCTTGGTGACAGGCCGGCGGTTGAAAACATGTACAAGGAAATGGGGGCAGCTTTTGATAAGCTGGAAACATGGAGCAAGTACATCCTCACCGCCCACGAAGGCTTTGAAAAGTTCTACGGCAAGCCGGCAACGAAAAAACGCAAACTGTTTAATGGATTCATTAAAACGGATTATTACCAATATTGGGGGCCGAGGCCGCCGAGAGTTTAATGCAGCACGAAAATGTTTTTTTGAATAACACCCCTTCTTCCTGAATAAAATGATGGCATATGACCATTTTTAGGAGGAAGGAATCCAATGTATCAACCGGTTGATTTCGCAAAAATTGCCAAGGCGATTGAAGCGACGGAGAAATTACTCTACCAGGAATCGAATTTAAAAGAAAAGGCACAGCTTTTGCTAAAAGAAGCGGACAGGAACTGGAAACAGGCTCTTTCCATTTCAGGCTGCAGGACAGAATGTTAAACCTGTTTGGCAAGAGGTTGTTGATTCATTGCATCCTTTTTATTCAAAAGAGAGAAGAGCAAAACGAAAGAGACTGGACAGATTGCTATCTGTGCCAGTCTCTTTTTCATTGTTGCGTGCCCAGGCAAGCCGTTAATTGCTAATTGGTGAAAGTCCAATCTGAGTAAGTACCAAGACGCTCATTAGCTGACAGGCAACTGGTGGAGAAATCCTAAGGTATGAAGCCCTGTGACAACGTAACCCCTTCGGGGGTGCAAGCAAACTGACAGGTTGTAACATAAAGTGAATCCTGCCGCCTCGTCAAAAGAGACCTCATTAAGAGGACAAAGAGAAGTCGAGCCTGGAG